>NZ_JAAGWH010000063.1 GCF_010682105.1 Modestobacter muralis
GACACCGGCACCGGCACGGACACCGGCACCGGCACGGACACCGGCACCGGCACGGACACCGGCACCGAGGCGCAGCCGGTTCAGTACGTCACTCAGGCCCAGGTCGCCGAGGCCCGCGTTGCCGTCGCAGAGGGCACCTGCGTCCCGGACGCCGGCACGGAGACCCCGAACACCCCGGAGACCCCCAGCGAGCCGGGCGACCCGACCACCGACACTCCCTCCTCCGAGGCGCCCGAGGCTGACCTCGTCGACGCTCCCCGCAATGTCAAGGCCACCGTGGGCATCTCGTCCATCCTCATCACCTGGGACGCTCCGGCCGACGCCAGCGGCATCGCCGGCTATGAGGCATTCGCCCTGCCGGACGGCGCACAGAGCGACGCTGACCTGGTGGCGTGCATCGACGACGCCGAGGCCCGTGCTTGCCTGCTGGGTGTCCCGGCCGGCCAGGCCTACTCGGTCGGTGTCTACGCCTTCGACGACGAGGGCAACCTCGGTGAGCAGGGCGAGTTCGTGACCACGACCGTCGTCCCGGCGGTCGAGGTCGCCACATCGGTCCCGGTCGGCAACGCCGAGCTGAAGTCGGCCGATGGCTCCGTCGACAAGATCACCGCAGGTCAGAAGATGACCTTCGTCGGCAGCGGCTACCTGCCCCTCTCCACCGTCACCCTGGTCGTCTACTCCGAGCCGCGCGTCCTGGGCACGGTCCAGGCCGACGAGGACGGCAACTTCACCATCGAGGTCACCATCCCGGCCGACCTGGCCAACGGCGAGCACAGCCTGGTCGCCAGCGGCGTGGACATGAACGGCAACCCCTACGTCATGCGCGCTGACTTCACCGTCACCGGTGGCGTCGCCACGGCTGCCTCGACTGGTGGCCTGGCGTACACCGGCGCCTCGATCGCCCTGCCCCTGATCGGTGGCCTTGCGGCCGTTGGTGCCGGCGGTGGCCTGATCGTCGCCTCGCGTCGCCGCAAGAACGCGTGACCTGTGCCGCCGGTAGGCGGTGAGACACACGGTCGGGCCCCGCTCCTCACGGAGCGGGGCCCGACTGCGTGGTGGAGCCCGCTTCAAGGCGTCGGCTCGCTTACGCTTTTCCGTGGCGTGCACCTGTCGTGCGTCACGAGGACAACCGGGGAGGGCGCTGTGGACCCGAGCCGTGGTCAGCGTGACGAGCGGGACCGCACCCAGCGGATGGGCCTCGTGTCCCAGCCGGGTGGGCGCAGTGTCCGAGGCGACCTGCCGCCGGTGCCGGGCCGCCCGCCCGTGCCGCCGACGACGCCCCGCTGGGAGACCGGGACCGACCAGCAGTCGGGCCTGCACGGCCTGCGCTGGGACGAGACGGCGACCGACGTCCGGCACCAGGACGACCGCTACGACGACGACCGCTACGACGACGACCGCTACGAGCACGACGGTCACGAGGACGACCGGTACGCCGACGACCGGTACGAGGACGACGGTGCCGGTGATCGGCGTCCTCGCGACCCGCTGTGGCAGATCGCGGTGCGCGGCGTCGGCCAGCTGTTGGTGACCGCCGGGCTCGTGGTGATGCTGTTCGTGTTCTACGAGGTCTACGTGACCGACTTCCTCAACGACCGCACGCAGAACCAGCTCAGCGACCAGATCCGCGAGCAGTGGGACGCCGCGCCGTCCACCGACCCTGCCGCCGACCAGGTGGCCCCGCCGGTGGGGGCGCCGGTCGCCGTCGTGCGCGTCCCGCGGCTGGGCGAGGACTACGAGAAGGTCGTGCTGGAGGGCACCGACGAGGACGAGCTGTCCCAGGGGCCGGGCCACTACGTGGGCAGCGCCATGCCCGGGCAGCAGGGCAACTTCGCCCTGGCCGGCCACCGCGTGGGCAAGGGCTCGCCCTTCCTCGACGTCGACACACTGCTCCCCGGTGACCCGATCGTGGTCGAGACCGCCTCCAGCTGGTACGTCTACCGGGTGCTCGGCACGCCCGGGACGACCGACTACGGCGTGGACGCCAACGGCGTGCCGGGCCAGCAGATCGTCACCCCGGACCGGGTGGACGTCATCAACCCGGTGCCCGGCGGCACCGCCGACGGCGCGCCGGCCGGGGCCTACTTGACCCTGACCACCTGCCACCCGAAGTACTCCGCGCGGCAGCGGCTCATCGTGCACGCGGTCCTCGACGGCGGTCCCATCAGCAAGGCCGAGGCGCCCGACGGTCCTCCGGCACTCCAGGAGGGCTGACCCGTGTACGGCTGGATCTGGCGGCACCTGCCCGGCCCGACGGCGAGCAAGGCGGTGCTGGCCCTGGTGCTGGTGCTCGCGGTGGTCGCCCTGCTGTTGTTCGTCGTCTTCCCCTACGTCGAGCCCCGGCTGCCCTTCAACGACGTCACCGTCGACCGATGAATGTGACCCGCTGCCCCTCCCGCCTCGCAAGCTCGGCGTGAGCCTCTACAGCGGGGCCGGAGGAACAGCGGGGCCTGTGGGCTGAGGGGTCAGCGGCCGCTGCGGCTCGGGCGGCGGCCCTGGCGGGAGCCGGAGCGTGAGCCCGGACGCGAGGACCGGCCGGCGCCCTCGCGGGGTGCGCCCTCGCGGCCGGGGCCGCGGCCCTTGGCCGGGCCGGCGCTGCACGGGCGGCAGGTGGTGAACCACGGCGCGATGGACGTACCGCACTCGACGCACTTGCCGGACCGGCCGATGGAGATCGCGTCGGGCAGCAGCTCGGTGATCGTCTCGGCGCAGGCGTCCTCGAGGTCGGCGGCGTCGTCGCTGTCCAGGCCGGCGACGCCGGGGAACTGGCGCAGCAGGGTCTGGGCGTCCCGGGCAGCGGCCGCGGCCTGCTCGTAGTCCTCGACGGTGCCCTTGACCGGGTACTCCGGCAGGATCGTCTCCACCGGCACGGGCAGGCCGATGGCGTGCTGCAGCGCGGCGCGGGCCAACACCAGCCAGCGGGTGCGCCGCGGCGGGTTGTAGTCGATCGCCAGGTTGACAAGGCGCCAGACGGTCTGCAGGTCACCGGCCTCGCCGAGCGGCCCCTTGAGCATGGGCAGCAGGGCGTGCACGCGCAGCACCAGGCTGGTGACGTCGTCGGCGGTCATGCCCTCGTCGCGGGTCGCAGCGCGGGCCCAGGCCGACCAGCGGGTCAGCGCCTCGGGCAGGTCGACGGCCTCGTGGGCGCCGAGGTCCTCCAGCTCCGGGCGCAGCCGCGGCATGCGCTTGGGCAGGTCGCTCATCTCGTCGCCGCGGGCGACGGCGGCACCGGCACCGACCAGGGCGCCCACCGGCTTCAGCCCGGCGACGCCGATCAGGATGCCGACCTGGCCGTGCCCGGTGAGGCCGTAGCGGCCCGCGCGCCCGGCGATCTGGGCGACCTCCCAGGTGCGCAGCGGCCGCAGCTCCTGGCCGTCGAACTTGGTCGTGTCGGCGAAGAGCACCGTCGTGGCCGGGACGTTGATGCCGTGGCCGATGACGTCGGTGGTGACCAGGACGTCGAGCTCGCCCTTGGTGAACCGGTCGATCACGTCGCGGCGGGTGGCCGGGGGCAGCGCGCCGTAGAGGACGCCGACCTTGCCCGGGCGGTGCTGGTCGAGCTCTGCGGCCACGGCGTAGACCGTCTTGCGGGAGAAGGCGACGACGAGCGTCTGGGGCTTCACCCCGTCGACGCGCACGGGGGAGCGGAGGACGTCGAGGCGGGACAGCCGCTTGTGGTTGACGACCTGCACCTGCTGGGCGTCGGTCACCAGGGGCTTGAGCACCAGGTAGGCCTCGGCGGCGGAGATGAGGTGCATCTCGCGGTACTCGCCGGTCAGCAGCAGCCGGGCCCAGTGGTGGCCGCGGTCGGGGTCGGTGACCCAGTGCGACTCGTCGAGGACGAGCATCTCGCCGCGGTCGGGGGCCTTCTCCACGGTGCAGCAGACGATCGGCGCGTGCGGGTCGATCTCCTCCTCGCCGGTGGACAGGCCCACGGTCCCGGCGGGCAGCTGGGCGGAGAGCTTGGCGTAGGCCTCGTGGGCCAGCTGACGCAGCGGTGCGGCGTACACGCCCCGGCCGATGGCGGCCAGCGCCTGCAGCGACTCGTAGGTCTTCCCGGAGTTCGTCGGGCCGAGGTGGAAGACGACCTTCTCCGGCCGGGTGGTGCGGGTGGGCAGCTCGGGGGCAGCGCCGTCGACCCAGATCTGCTGGGCGCGCTTCTCGTCACGCGCCGCGGTGCGGTCGGCGTCACGGGCCACGGTCTCGCGGGCGGCGGAGCGCTCGCGACGGCGAGCGGGGGCGTTCGGGGACACGGTCACAGGCAGGGAGGTCCATTTCGGAGCTGGGGCAGGCGGGAGATCGACGCGCGTGAGCGCGGACCTACACGGAGTGGAACGCCGCCATCGCGTACATCATGCCCTAACGAGAGGACAGACGGCTCCCAGCGGGATGTTAGGCAGGAAGTGACCAGCGATCAAGGGCCTAGGATCCGATCAGGATCCATTCCACAGTCAGATCCTGCCCACTATCTGCACGAATGTGCCCATGTCACGGTTTGGTAACGCGACGCACCATCGGCTCGGCGGGTCGTAAGCGGGGGGTCCGGCGGTGGTCTGGTGCCCCCAGCGCCCGGACCTCCGGGTGACGAGCCCGGCGTTCCGGGCACCATCCCAACTGGGGTTCGACGTGCGCTTCTCCTCCCCGACCCGTCGTGCGGCCGGCCTCCTGGCCGTCACGACCATCGGCCTGTCCACCGCTGTCCTCAGCGTCTCCGGCGTCGCCTCGGCCGCCGACTTCGTCCCCACGCCCGGTGAGTCGTACTCGTTCACCAGCAGCGCCCCGTGGGACGCCGAGGACACCTCCTATGACGTCTTCGGTGCGACCGGCCTGACCGTCCCGGCCGGGTACTGCAGCGTGGAGTGGGACGTCAACGCCGCGATGGGTGGCTACTCCAGCACGGCTGACCGGGGTGTGGGCCGCAGCACGTCGGGGACCACCGTCGTCACGGCCGAGCAGCAGTACGTCTTCGCGCTCGGTGAGGACGGCGGCGACGCCACGTTGCCCAAGGCTGCGGTCCTCTCGGACACCGACCCGGCCGTCGTGCTCTCGCCCGCTGTTGCGGGTGCCGGTGGCACCGGCGGCGCCGTCGGCGGCCAGCCGGGTACCGGCGACGAGGACAACGGCTGGGGCGGCGGCGGTGGCGGTGTCACCAAGGTCAGCCTGGGCGGCACGGTCGTCGTCTCCGTCAAGGGTGACATGGGCGGCGCCACCGAGGCGCTGCCCCCGACTGGTGGCGCCGGTGGCGGTGCGGACGTCGCGCCGGCGTCCTTCGTGCCGGGCGCCGCGATCGCCGACGGCTCGCGGGTCAGCGGCACGGTCTTCCCGTGTGACGTCCCGGTGGTCATCGAGCCCGAGACCCCGGTCGTCACCGACCCGGGCACCGGCAACCCCAGCGACCCCGGCACCAGCGACCCCGACGGCGAGTACGACGAGGTCACCGGCGCCCCGACCGCCAACTGGGTCTCCGGCGTCGAGGGCGGGCTGGAGTTCCAGCTCTGGATCAGCAGCCTGGACTCCGAGAACCCGGTGACCGGTGTCGAGTACACCCTCGACGGCGGGAAGACCTGGAAGGGCGTCGCCACCGAGAACCTCGAGGACTTCCAGTACTCCGGCACGATCACCGGCCTCGAGTCGGGCGCGACCTACTCGGTCTCCTTCCGCTTCACCACCAAGAACGGCGTCACCGAGGCCTCGGAGACCCTCACCGGCCGCACCGCGGTGCCCGGCCCGCTGGACGTCAAGGCCGTCGCCGGCCCCGCCTCGATCAAGGTGAACTGGTCCGCCCCGGCCAGCCTCGAGGACGTCGCCGGCTACCTCGTCACCGGTGCCCCCGAGGGTGCGCAGAGCAGCGACGGCGCGATCGAGTGCCAGCCCGCCTCCGCCCTGGGCACCTCCTGTGCCGTGCCCGCCGTCCCCGGCACGACCTACGTCCTCGCCGTGCACTCCCTCGACGCCGACGGTGAGCCGCTCGGCAGCTCCGACTGGGTCACCGTCGGGCCGGTCCTCGCCTCCTCCGTCGCCACCTCGCTCCCCACGGCCGACGGCACGCTGACCAGCAACGACGCCGACGGCAAGGTCGTCGCCGGTGAGCAGATCACCATCAGCGGCAAGGACTTCCTGCCCGGCTCCACCGTCGACCTGGTCGTCTACTCGACCCCGGTCAAGCTCGGCACCGCCACCGTCCTCGCCGACGGCACCTTCAGCGCCACGGTCACCCTGCCCAAGGACCTCACCAACGGCACCCACCACCTGGTCGCCTCCGGTGTCGACGTCAACGGCAACCCGCGCGTCCTGGTCGTCGAGGTCACCGTCTCCGGTGGCACCGCCGTGCTGGCCTTCACCGGCTTCTCGGCCCTGCCCATCGCCGGCGCCGGTGCGCTGGCCCTGATCGCCGGTGGCGGCCTCCTGGTCGTCTCCCGTCGTCGTCAGGCCGCCTGACCTCCCCGCACCACCTGCTCGTCGCTCCGGCTCCGTCCCGCACCCACGGGGCGGGGCCGGAGCCCGTTGTACGGCTGGTCCGGCCGACCGGCCGGTCACATCCCGCCGGGACGGTGGCCGGCCGATCCCGGTGGAAGTGGTCGCCGGTCTCCCGGTCCGTAGGATCAGCCGGCAGTGGCACGGAGCGGCGACGCGTCCGTGCTGCCAGGAGGGCTCGCCTAGTGGCCGATGGCGGCGGTCTTGAAAACCGCTAAGAGTTCACAGCTCTTCGTGGGTTCGAATCCCACGCCCTCCGCTGACCTGCACGTCGGCACGTGGTTTGGACAGCGTGGACGTTACTCGGACGTTGGCGCAGTCAATTTGCAGCCATTGCAGCGGGTGCAGCGCCTCTCACGCCGCTGCGCGGCTCCGTCGTCGATGACGCAGAGCGACGCCCGTTGCGGGTGTGCTGCAGTTCCGGCCGGAACGTGCGGCGTTGCTACGTCCGTACTTCAGACAGGTGGCGTCCGTCCCGGTCTCAGCAGCGGCAAAGTCGCTGAGGTGGCGGGCCTTCGGCCCGTCACCATCGTTGATGTCTGCTGCCTCGCTGGCCGGCGCCCGTCCCGGTCTAACTCGGCTCGGGGCACTCTGCCATCGGCTCGGGCCGACGCGTCGATCCAGCGGTCTGTTGGTACGGCCCTGTGGAGTTCGCGGAATGCCGGTGGCTGGCTCACGACAAAGGCGGTCCAGTCCCGGCTATTGATGTCACTTGGAACCCGCTCAGGTGGGCGGTGGCGTCACCCGACACATGCACGGTGACGAAGAACGACGTACCCGACCTGTCAGGCGCTTGCGATCCGGAGCGTCCGGTAGCCGCCCTCTGGAGCCGTCTTGCGGTTGCGCTCCGAGAGCCGCATCCCTATGAGGGGCTTCCGATGGAGTGGCACGTGGAGGACGCTTCGGGCGGGAAGTGGCATGTGGTGAGGATCGCTGGTCCCGACGTTCGGCAGCCGAGAGTCATCCTGGGCAACCCCAGCATCCCTTCCCAAATCTTGCCGTGGGGACCGGTCACTCTGACCGTCTGCACGCCGCCCTCCCCGTGGGCTGTCCACATCTGTGGAGGGGACGAGGTCGCGTGGCAGAACCTGCTTATCCACGTTGGGTCCAATGGGGCCTGGCCGCTGCCCGGGGGAGTCGAGGTCGTGGCGTCGGGGCGCTATCTGGTCGTCTACGGTCCGGGCGGGCGGATGTTGCTCTGGCGTTGAAAACACCTGCACGGTCACAACTCTGGTCTCAACCTGTCCCATCGGCCGTACCGCCACGATGAGTCGCGGGGCCTGCGACGGTCCCGCCTGCGACAGCGGTGAGGAGCCTGGCTGCAGCATGCGGCCAGGCTCCTCGCGCGCGCTGTGACTGGAAGATCAGGCGAACCGGACTCGCGGGCTTGGATGGGGCCCGCCGCGCAGCCAAGCGGCTGGTCCGAGCCACTCAGGCCTCACGTCCTGGCCGGGCGAGGGCAGCGAGAGCGGTGCCACGCGTGGGCAGCTGCGAGGAGCGCGTGGGTGCGGTCGATCGTGCCCGCCGACCAGCCGCGGGCAGTCAGATGCTGAAGCCAGTCGTCGACCTCCGCTTGGGAGATCGTCAGCATGGGCCGCGCCCCGAGGCCGGTGGACCGGATCCGGTAGGTGTGGTGGGCGCGGTGGTTCAGTCGGGTCTTCTCCTTGAGGTCGAGGTGCTCCACACGGACGTGAAGGAAGGCGTTGACGACCTCGGAGACCGTCAGCTGCGGCGTGGAGGTCGGTCCGCCGGACTCGCCCCCCATCGGGACGCCCTGCAGCAAGCGATCAGCCGTGGCGAAGCGGGCGCGGTCTGCCGAGCTCCGTCGGTCAGTTCGGGCGGGCGGACGCTGCCTCGTTGCCGCTGCGGGGTGGCGCCCGGCGCGCCCGTGGTGAGCAGCGCTGCGGTGATGCGAGGGGAGCGGGGCTGAGGTGGAGCCGATTGCGCCGTGCCCTGCGTTGGAGACAGCACACTGCTTGGGAGCGTCGAGAGACTGGGACTTGGACATCGAGATTTCCTGTCGTCTGTGAGGAGGTGCACTTGTCACTGGCGACGAGGGTTATCGACTGGGTCGTCGGCATCGGTCGCCGAAGCGGACGCCTTATGAGCAGCGCGGGCTCGTATTCGGCACGCGGTCATACCCACCCGCCGTGTTCAGCGATGAGGCCGTTAGGAGTGACACGTGACCCCGATTCGACCTTCGACGGTCATCGCGCAGCCCCTTATGGGCATCAGGGGCGACGGCACCTGAGGGTCAACCGAGTACCCATCGGGGCGATGAGCCTGCCCGTCTGAAGGTCTCGGCGCGCAGGCCAGAGCTGGAGCGTTGCATGACGGTGCGAAATCGTGGGTCGATGCCCTGAGCCAGGGCGGCGGCGGTCTGGAGCCGGCAGATTCCTAAGAGCATGCGAGACCGGCTGGTTGGGGACGTAGATTCGCTCGGTGGGCAGCCTCGGTGAGCAGTGGTTCGATCACCGTCTGGCGACGGTCGTCTCGGCGGGTGATCGACGGCGGATGACCGCGCTGCCTCGCGGTCGCCATCGAGGTCACCGGCTGGTGTGTGGCGAATGCTCGATGGTGCTGGCGTGGGATCACTGCCCGTGGGAGCCACCGGCACCGCTGTTGATGTGCAACCGGTGTCACGCCATCAACGACCTCACCCGCAGCGTCGGAGCTCTCACGCTGCCTACCTGACCGTTCACTGGCGGCCGGCGCCAAGGCTTGGGCTGGCAGTTGACTTGTGCACCAACTTTTGGGGCACCTAGGGTGATGGGTGTGACCATCCCCCGGCCCAGCGTCGTGTTGGATGAGCAGCTCTGCTTCTCCCTCTACCGGACCTCGAGGGCGCTGACTGCGCTGTACCGGCCGCTGCTGGACCAGCTGGGCATCACCTATCCGCAGTACCTGGTGCTGATGGCGCTGTGGGAGCAGGACGACCAGACCGTCCGCGAGCTCAGCGACCGCGTCGACCTGGACGCGGGCACGATGTCGCCGATGCTCAAGCGGATGGCCGCCCTCGAGCTGGTCACCCGGGAGCGCAGTGCCGCTGATGAGCGGCAGGTGCGGATCCGGCTCACCGAGGCCGGCTACGCCCTCAAGAGGTCCGCCTGCGGGGTCTCCGCTGCGCTGCTCGAGGCCCTCGCGTTCGACGCCGATCGCATCACCGAGCTCCAGCAGGAGCTGGACGAGGTCCTCCAGCGGGTCAGTTCCCGCATCCCCCGGCGAGCGGCGTAGGCCAGTCAGCAGCGGGCCGCAACAGGAGAGGTGTCCGCAGCGACCGGGGCCGTCGAGTCCCCGAGCCTGCCGCAGGTCGGTAGATAGTCAGTTCAAGGTCACGGCCCCGCACCACGGCGGCTGACGTGCCGTAGCGGTGAGGGAGATCGTGCAGATCAAGGAAGGTGCCCTGTACGGGCCTGCGTTCGACTCGTGGCCGGCGCCGGGGCTGCTGCTGGACACGCAGCTGGTCATCGTCGACGCCACCGCCAGCTACCTGCGGGCTGTGGGCCGGGCCCGAGACGACCTGGTGGGCCACTACGTGTTCGACGTCTTCCCCGACAGGGCGGGACATGGTGAGGCGAGCCCGCTGGAGGTCTCGATGCGCACGGCACTGGAGACCGGGCTCCCGGACCGCCTGCCGCTGCTGAGCTACCCGGTGGAGGAGGCCGGCACGTCGGTCCAGCGGTGGTGGAGCGTGGTGAACATCCCGCTCCCGGGTGTCGACGGCCGACCGGTCGGGCTGTTGAACGCGGTCGAGGACCTCACCGAGATGATGGCCGAGCAGGAGAGCAGCCGGCTCGCCCGGGCGGTGGCTGAGGACCTGCGGCGTCAGTCGGAACGGCTGTCCAGTGACCTGCTCGCCCGGCACCAGGACCTGCAGCAGGTCCGGCGGGCCGAGGCGCGCACCGCCCGGCGGCTGGCGGCGCTGGCGGAGGTGTCGCTGGCATTGGCCGGTGCTGAGACGGTCGAGGCACTCACCGACGTGGTGATCGCCGGGCTGGGTGCCCTGGGCGCGGACGGTGGGGCCGTGGGGGTGCTGGACGAGACCGGCACTCACCTGCGGCTGAGCATGACCGACTCCCTGGGGATGGACGCGCGGCGGGTCTTCTCGATGATCCCGATGGGCGTGGAGCTGCCGGCGACGGTCGCTGCCCGGACCGGGGAGCCGCTCTTGCTGGGCGATCGTGTCATCGGTTCGGCGTTCTCACCCGACATGGCCGAGGTCTATGCCACCGCCGGGAGGGAGGCGTGGGCGGCGTTCCCGCTGCAGGTGGAGGACCGGCTGCTGGGCTCGATGACGGTTGGCTGGGACGCACCGCAGGACTTCGCGGTCGGGGACGTGGAGTTGCTGACCGCGTTCGCCGCCCAGTGCGCCCAGGCCCTGGACCGGCTGCTGCAACGGCAGGCCGAACGATCGGCGGCCACGGTCAGCCGGGCAATGTCGGAAGCGCTGCAGCGCAGCCTGCTCACCCCACCGGTACAGCCAGATCACCTGCAGATCGCCGTGCGCTACGTCCCGGCCGTGCACGACGTCCAGGTCGGCGGTGACTGGTACGACGCGTTCCTGGTCTCCGACGGCAGCATGCAGCTGGTGGTCGGGGACGTGTCCGGGCACGGGCAGGAGGCGGCAGCGGCGATGGGGCAGGTGCGCAACGTGCTGCGCGGCATCGCCCACACCATGGTCGAGCCCCCCGCGGCGGTGCTCAGCCAGCTGGACCTGGCCATGGAACACCTGGCGGTGGACACCCTGGTCACTGCCGTGCTGGCCAAGGTCGAGCAGACCGAGGCCGAGGCCGCGGCCGGGATGCGGACGCTGCGCTGGTCCAACGCCGGCCACCCACCGCCGGTCCTCATCCATCCCGACGCGACCGCGGAGCTGCTGGAGCGGCCGGTCGACCGGCTGCTGGGGGTCGACCCGGACAGCCCCCGCCGTGATCACACCGCCAGCCTGGCCCCCGGGTCGACCGTGCTCCTCTACACCGACGGGCTCGTGGAGCGCCGCGGCGTCCCGCTGGAGGAGGGTTTCGAGTGGCTGCGCTCAGCGGCGCAGGCCCTGGCCGCGCGTGACCTTCCGCTCGAGCAGTTGTGTGATGAGCTGCTGGCACAGCTGGGCGGTGAGGCCGACGACGACATCGCGATCCTCGCGATCCGCGCCCATCCGGAGGACCGCCCGCGACCGCCGGAGGCAGGCCCATCGGTCCTGCCGGATGACCTCACCACCGGTTAGCAGTCCGGGTGACGGCCTCCCCGACCGTTTTCAGGTTCTCTTCTTGATGCGGGCCCAGACCAGCTTGTGGTCGGGTTGGTAGTGCACGCCGTGGGCGGTGGTGAGGTCGGCGATGACGTAGAGGCCGTAGCCGCCCTGGCCGGCGGGTCGCTCCCGTGCGGGGGTGGGTGGGAGTTGAGGGGCGCTGTCGATGACGACGACGAGCCAATGGTGCTCCTCGTCCCCGATGTGCAGGCTGGAGGGAGGGACTGCGTGCCGGATGGCGTTGGAGGTCAGTTCGTCGATGACCAGGATGGCCTGGTCGACGGTGTCCTCGACGGCTGGTGTGGGTTCTTCCTCTCTGGCCACGTCGAGTGAGGAGAGCAGGAAGTCCCGAACCTGCCGGCGGACCAGGCTCAGCCCGCGCAGGGACTGCAGTTCCAGGACCAGTCGTGGATTGACGGCCTCGGGGAGGGGGCGGTCGGTGTGCCAGGAGGCGAAGGCCTCGGCGTAGTGCGTCGGTGTCCGGGTGGGGTCGCTCATGCGGTGGGGTCCTCCTGGCCTGAGCGGTCCCGGCGATGCAGCCGGATGGCGACGAGTGCGACGTCGTCGGTGGGGCGCCTGTCGACGAGGCGGGTCAGGAGCCCGTCGCACAGCTCGTCGAGGCTCGCACCGGCCAGTTCGGTCGCGACCGTGGTGAGCCGGTCGAGCCCGGCGTCGAGATCGGAGTCGGGGCGTTCGACGAGCCCGTCGGTGTAGAGCAGCACAGTGGAACCCTGATCAAGGGCGATGACCTGCTCGCTGCGGGTGGTGGCCGGATCGACTCCCAGGAGCAGGTCGCCCTTCGCAGCACCCAGCAGGACGTGACTGCCGTCGGCGTGCAGGACCAGGGGCGGGGGATGCCCGGCGTTGGCCCAGCGCATGCGGGTGACCCCCCGGTCGGCTTCATCGGGAGTCTGCTCGAACCGGGCGATGGCGGCGGTGGCGAGGGTGCTGATCTGCAGCAGCTGCATGGTGGTGTCCACCCCGCGCAGCACCTCGGCGGGCCCGGCATCGCTGTAGCCGGCGATCCCGCGCAGCAGGCTGCGGAGCTGGCCCATGGCTGCGGCCGCGGCGGTGTCGTGACCGACGACGTCACCGATCACGATCGTGGTGGCGTCCCCGGGCTGGAGGAAGGCGTCATACCAATCGCCACCGACCCGGGCGGCCTGGCTGGCGGGCAAGTAGCGGACCACGATCTGAGCGTTGTCGGGCTGGGGTGGGTCGGTGAGCAGGCTGCGCTGCAGGTCCTCGGCCAGTTGGGCGCGGGTCTGGCTCACCCGGCTGGCCTGTAGGGCGGCGCCCAGGCGGTCGGCGATGTCCTGGGCGCTGGCTTCGCTGTCGTGATCGACGGGCCGGTCCGGGGAGCTCAGCAGGGTGAGCGCGCCCAGCACCGCACCGTGGGCACGCAGCGGGTGGACCGACCCGCGCGGGGGGCCCAGCCGGTCCAGGTGGACCCGGGCGGGGGCGTTGACCGGCACCGTGGCGATGGTCTCCGCGGTCAGCAGCTCAGTGACGCCGGTGCGCAGGGCGCGGGCGAAGGGTGCGTGCGGTGGCAGGTCGACCAGGCGCATCTGGGCGTACTCCTGCAGCGCCGAGCGCAGGTGCTCATCGTGGTGCCAAGAGCTGAGGTCGCGGGCGCGGCCGTCGGGACCGATCTCGGTCACGATGCAACTGTCGGCGAGCGCCGGCACCACCATCTGCGGCAGGCGGTGCAGCAGGACGTGAACGTCACCGGAGTTGAGGGCGTGGGAGATCTCGGCGACCAGGGCGAGTCGTGCGGCGGTGCGCGCTGCCCGCTGGTCTCCTTCAACCCGGGCGGTGACGTCGGAGAAGTACACCGACAACCCATCGGGAGTGGGCCAGGCCCGCAGCTCGTACCAGCCATCCAGCGGCGGTGGGTAGTAGGCGGGGAAGTTGACCGGCTCACCGGTGCTGACCGCCCGCCGATAGCTGTCCTCGAAGACCGATCCGACGGCGGCGGGGAACTCCGCCCAGATCACCCGCCCCAACAGCTCCTCGCGGCTGCGGAGCAGGATCTTCTCCGCAGCGGCGTTGACGTGGGTGAACCGCCACTCCCGGTCCAGGGAGTAGAAGCCGGCCGGCATCGCCTCCAGCACCCGGACGACCGCGAGCTCGGTGTCCCGCTGGTCGGTGACGTCGTAGGCCGCACCCAGCAGGCGCACCGGTCGCCCGTCGGGGTCGCACAGCCGGCGTCCCCGAGCCGAGATCCACCGGGTGTCCCCGCTGGGCAGACACACCCTGTAGATCGAGGCGAAGTCGTTGCCCGTGCTGATCGCGGTCGCCAAATCGGCGGTGACCCGGTCCAGGTCGTCGGGGTGCAGCCGGTTGTTGAACCCGTCGATCGAGCTGTCGAAGGTGCCGAGGTCGAAGCCGAACATCTCGATGAGCCGGTCGTCCCAGTCCAGCCGGCCGGAGACGAGGTCCCAGTCGAAGGTGCCAATGCCGGCCGCGTCGATGGCCAGCTCGCCGCGGAGCCGATCAGCCTCCCGAGCATCGAGGAGCGTCCGGTCCTCTGCGTCGTCCACGTCGTCCTCTCTGCGGCGGTGGCCTGAAGCAAGTCTGCCCGCGGCTGGTCACCGGCCAGTGGGTGATCATTCACTGCGCGCGTCTCGTTGCGTACAACAATCGATGCCACCATGCGGTGCCGCCGCCGCAGCCTGATTGACCGAGCGACCGAGCGACCGAGCGACCGAGCGACCGAGCGACCGAGCGACCGAGTGACCGAGCGGACGGTCGCTCAGCCGTAGGCGTCCGCTCGGTGGGAGATGCGAACGACCTGGACCCGGACCTGCTCGTCATGGATGGAGTAGATGACCCGGTACTGGCCACGCCGGGCGGAGTAGTAACCCTCCAGGTTGAAACGCAGGGGCTTCCCGACCCGGTAGGGAGCCTGGGCCAGTGCGCCGAACAGGAAGTCCACGACGGCTGCGGCCACCGCCTCGGGCAGGTCGCGCTCGATGGCGCGCTTGGCTTGAGGGGACAGGACGACCGTGTACGACTCGGGGGTCACGCTCGGCGCGCGGCCAGCGCGGCTCGGATCTCCGCCTCGTCGTGCACCGTGCCGGCAGCGATATCGCGCTCGGCCTGGCGGATGTCAGCCATCGCCTGGGGGTCTGACTGGATCGCGAGGGTCTCGACGAGGGACTCGTAGTCCTCGGCGGCGAGGAGGACGGCGACCGGGGTTCCGTTCTTGGTGATGGTGACGCGCTCATGGGTGCCCGTGACGTTGGAGACGACCTCGCTGAATGAGGCCTTCACCGATGCCAAGCTCTGCGTGACCATGACCAGAATAGTAGTCATAGAAGTGATAGTCGGCAAGCACTTGCCCGGCGCTGATCAGGCGATGTGGTGCTCCCGCGGGCTCGTCCACGTCCTCACCATTTGGGGACCAGTACGTTTCGTTAGTGACCGACGTGCCTGAGATGCCGGCTGATCCGACGGAGCACCTCGGTGAGGTGATGAGCCGGGTGGCCCGTCAGCTGCAGGAGGAGCACGGGGACGTGGAGGGCACGTTGCAGGCGATCACCGCCTCGGCGGTGGCCGCGGTGCCCGGTGCGGTCGAGTGCGGGATCAGCTACGTGATCGGCCGGCGGAAGGTGGAGCCGCGGGCCTGGACCAGCGAGCTGCCCAAGGCCGTCGACGGCCTGCAGGACGAGATCGGCGAAGGACCTTGTCTGGACGCGATCTGGGAGGAGCAGGTGGTCCGGGTCGATGACGTCCGCACCGAGCAGCGTTGGCCGCGGTTCGCCGTGCGGGCCGCGGACCTGGGCGCGGGCAGCCTGATGTGCTTCCAGCTGTTCGTCGAAGGCGACAACCTCGGAGCGATGAACCTCTACGCCACCGAGGTCGGTGCCTTCAACGAGGTCAGCCAGGAGGTCGGCTTGATGTACGCCGCTCATGCCGCCATCGCCTTGGCCGGCGCTGAGCACGAGCAGAACCTGCACAGCGGCATGCGCAACCGGGACCTCATCGGCCAGGCCAAGGGCATTTTGATGGAGCGCCACAAGCTCACCGCCGACCAGGCGTTCGGCGTCCTGGCGCGCACGTCCTCGCTGACCAACCGCAAGCTCAACAACATCGCCGACGAGCTCACCAGCACCGGCCAGCTCCCTGACCACTGAGACCTTGGTGCCGCTGAGCCGCAAGGTCGCCAGGCTCGAGCCGCAGTAACCCAGAAACGGTCAGTGGCCGTCCATTCGGGCCGTTGATTTCGGGCACGGGTTCTGGGCCGGTTGACTCGTCGACTGACCTGGCCGAACGTCCGACGAGTCAACTGGCCATCGGAGCGGCCCAAAAACGGGCGTTAGTGAGCGGTCGAAGAGATGCGCGAACGTCTATCTACCGGTCGAAGTGAGTGCTACGCGTAGGCCCAACGCGATGAGCACTGTGCCGGTGACCCGTTCGATCGTGGTGGCGACCCGCTTGCGGGACAGCACTTGGCCGAGCGCACCCACAGCGAGGGAGAACAGCCGCCACCACACGACGGCCACGCCGAAGAAGACGGCTGCCAGGACGGCGGTGGTCGTGACGGGCTCACCGGGCGAGACGAACTGTGGGGTAAGGTCAGGAAGATCAGCGCGATCTTCGGGTTGAGCAGGTTGCTGACCAGGCCCTGCTGGAAGGCCGCCCTCCGCCCCAGCGCCGTCGGCACGGGCGTTTCGGTGGGCGTGGCGGCGGGGCCCTTGCGTGAGTGCCATAGGGCCATCACGCCGAGGTAGATCAGGTATCCCGCGCCGACGAGCTTGAGGACCATGAAGGCGGTCGCCGATGCGGCGAGGACTGCCGCCAGGCCGACCGCGGCCGCGGTGGCGTACACGGCGATGCCGGCGCAGCAGCCCAGCCCTGTCCACCATGCGCTCGTAACTCCGCCTCGAACGCCGTTCCGCAGGACGAGGGCCATGTCCGGTCCCGGGGTCAGCGTGAGGACTGCGACCACGGCGAGGAAGGGCAGGAGCTGAGCTGGCATGGGCTCAGCGTGCCAAACCGTCAGGCGATGCCCCAGTGCTGCGACGTATGGGCGGTTCAAGCCCGTTGGTGCTGACGAGCACGTGCGGGACACCGGGGGTGGTGTCGACGTCATCCTCTGTGGAGCGAGGCGTGCAGCTGATGGGCGAGCGCGACGTACTCGCGGACGAGCGGGCTGCGGCTGGCGACTGCCCAGGCCAGGGAGACCCGGTTGGGTGCGATGTCGCTGATGGGGCTGTGTGCCACGTCGGGACGGGTGTAGAAGGTCGCCGTCGACAGTGGGAGCACAGCGATCCCTCGGCCAGTTGCGACGTGTTCCAGCTTCTCCTCCACGGTCGAGGCCGGTGGCGCTGCGGTCCGGCGGCCGGTCCGGAGCTCGCTGGCGATGTCGCGCCACTCCGGGACCGCGTCGGGGTCTTGGAGCAGGTGCTCGTCGGCGAGGTCGGTGATGCTCACCGACTCCTTTCCCGCCAGCCGGTGGTCGGCGGCCATCACCAGCACCCGAGGCTCCTCAAGCAGTGGCTCCAGGGCCAGACCGCGCTGGTCGACGGGCAGACGCACGTAGCTGACGTCGGCTCGTCCGTCGAGGACCACGGTGGTCTGGTCGCCCCACCCGGTGCGCAGGACCTCGATGTCGAGTTCGGGATGGGCCGCGCGCAGCGCGCGGACCTCGGCAGTGACGATCAGCCCGGGCATGAACCCCACCCGGAAGGACGCCGGCCCCGCAGCTGCTGCTGTCACCCGCCGCAGCAGCGCCGCAGCCTCCGACAGCAGAGGAGCCGAGTCCACCTGCAATTGCCGGCCGGCCGCGGTGAGGGCGGTGCTGCGCTGGTTGCGTACGAAGAGCTGGACGCCCAGCTCTTCCTCCAGTGCGCGTATCTGGCGGGAGAGGACCGGCTGGGCGATGTGCAGTTCCTCGGCTGCCCGGCCGAAGTGCAGGTGCTCGGCGACAGCGAGGAAGTAGCGGAGCTTGCGCAGGTCCACATCGGCACGCACGGCAATACCTTAAGGGCATCACAGGAGCGGTAACAGGTCTTGGACGGGCACCTCACCCCACGTCGAAGGTGGACGGCGAACACATCGTCCAACCGAAGGGCCCACCATGACCCACCCGCACACCAGCCCCACCGGCGCTCTCACCGGCCAGCACGTCCTCGTCCTCGGCGGCACGTCGGGCATCGGACTGGCCACCGCCCTCGCCGCGGCGGCCGAAGGGGCCACGGTCACCGTCGTCTCCAGCCGCGCCGAGAGCGTCCGGCGGGCGCTGGAGTCCCTCCCGGCCGGCAGCACCGGCCGGGCGGTCGACCTCACCGACGGTGCCGCCGTCACCGAGATGGTCGACGACGTCGCCGGATCGGTGGGGCGGATCGACCACCTCGTCTACACCGCCGGTGAGCCGCTGACCCCTATGCCGCTGGCCGAGCTGGACGGCGACCGGGCCCGCAGCTTCTTCCAGCTCCGCTTCTTCGGCGCTCTCTCCGCCGTGCACGCCGTCCTGCCGCATCTGTCGGCGGCGGGCTCGATCACCCTGGTGACGGGCACCTTTGGGGACCGGCCTGGCCCGGGTTGGGCGGTGCCTGCGGCCATCTGTGGCGCCATGGAGTCCCTGACCCGCGCGCTTGCGCTGGAACTGGCCCCGGTCCGGGTTAACGTCGTCCGTCCCGGCGTCACGCGCAGCCCCTTGTGGCAGTCCCTCAGCGACGACGACCGGGCCGAGCTGTACCGGCAGACCGCGGCCACGGTGCCCCTGGGACGCGTCGGTGAGGTGGAGGACATCGCCGCGGCGTTCCTGTTCTGCATGACCCAGTCCTTCGCCTCAGGGTCGGTGGTCACCGTCGACGGCGCCTCGGTGCTGGCATGACCTCCACGGCACAGACCCAGCCCGACCCGACGCCCACAGGACCGGCCCCGGTGGACCTCGCTGACCGCGCGCCGGCGCGGTCGGCGGAGGCCCGGGTCCAGCCCGTGCTCACACGGGCCACCACGTTGATCCTGGCCGCGACGACCGGCGCCATCGCGGCGAACCTGTACTACGCCCAGCCCCTGCTGGCCACCATCGCAGCCACCCTGGACATCTCCACCGGGACCGTGGCCACCGTCGTCACGGCCACGCAGCTGGCCTTCGCGGCCGGGTTGGTCCTGGTGCTCCCCCTGGGGGACATCGTCGAACGCCGACGCCTGTTGACCGGGCTGCTCGTGCTGGACGCGGTCGGCCTGGTCGGGTTCGCTGTCGCACCCAGCCTTCCCGTCCTGCTGATCTCCTGCGCCCTGATGGGGGTGGGCAACATCGCCGCCCAGGTCCTGGTCCCGGCCGCGGCCTCACTGGCCGGGGACGCACAGCGGGGGAGGGTCGTCGGCACCGTCATCACCGGACTCCTGATCGGCATGCTCGCCGCCCGCACGGTGGCCGGCGTGGTCAGCCAGCTCGTCGGCTGGCGGCCGCTGTTCCTCGGTGCGGCCGTGCTGATGCTGCTGCTGACCCTCGTGGTCCGACGCGTCTTGCCTGCGACCGGTCCGGTCGCTGACCGGCCCACCTACCTGGACACGCTGCGGTCGACAGCCCGGCTCTACCGGCAACTCCCGCTGCTGCGGGTCCGGGCCGCGTTCGGGGCGCTGGGCTTCGCCGCCTTCAGCCTGTTCTGGTCGACTGCCGCGCTGCTCCTGGGCGGCGGTCGGTACTCCTTCGGTCCCGCGGCGATCGGCGGTTTCGCCCTGCTGGGCATCGCCGGGGCGGTCGCGGCCAACGCCGTGGGTCGGCTGCGCGACCACGTCCACCCGCTGCCCACCCTGGTCGCGGTGCTGGTCATCGCTGGCGCGTTCGGGGTGCTGCTGGCTGCTCCGCACGTCCTCGCCTGCATGGTCGTGGGCATCGTCGTGTTGGACATCGGCGTGCAAGGGCTCCACGTGCTCAACCAGCGGACGATCTACGAGCTCGAGCCGGCCGCCCGCACCCGGGTCAACAGCGTCTACATGACCTTCTACTTCCTCGGCGGGTCCCTGGGCTCAGCAGCCGGGTCCCTCGCCTGGGAGCGGGCGGGATGGACCGGGGTCTGCGTGACCGGGCTCGTCATCAGCGCACTCGCCGTCGTCCTGTGGACCGCAACCGCCCGCCGTTCTCCCCGTTCGATCCTCAAGGAGGTCTCGTGTCCCGCGTCCTGATCACCGGCTCCACCGACGGGCTGGGCCTCATGGCCGCCCAGCTGCTCACCGACCAAGGGCACCAGGTCACGTTGCACGCCCGCAACGAGGCCCGAGCCGCCGACGCGCGGGACGCCCTCCCCGCCGCCGAGGACGTCCTCATCGGCGACCTGTCCAGCATCGCCGGGATGCACCAGGTCGCCGCACAGGCCAACCAGCACGCCCGCTTCGACGGCGTCATCCACAACGCCGGGGTCGGCTACCGCGAGCCGCGCCGCATCCCGACCGTGGACGGGCTCAGCCACG
The DNA here is from genome assembly GCF_010682105.1 of Modestobacter muralis. GTDB lineage: Bacteria > Actinomycetota > Actinomycetes > Mycobacteriales > Geodermatophilaceae > Modestobacter > Modestobacter muralis. The sequence goes on from NZ_JAAGWH010000063.1 coordinate 20,150, forward strand.
TCTTCGCGATCAACGTGCTCGCGCCCTACCTGCTCACGGCCCTGATCCCGCGACCGGACCGACTCGTGTACCTGAGCTCGGGGATGCACCGCGGTGGCGACGTGGACTTGGAGGACCTGCAGTGGGAGAACCGCCGCTGGAACGGCTCCCAGGCCTATGCCGACAGCAAGCTGCTCGACGTCGTCCTCGCCTTCGCGGTCGCCCGCCGGTGGCCCGACGTCCGCTCCAACGCACTCGAACCCGGGTGGGTGCCGACCAAGATGGGCGGGCCCGGCGCCCCGGATGACATGTCCCTGGCACCGGTCACCCAGGCCTGGCTGGCCGTCAGCGACGACCCAGCGGCTCAGGTGAGCGGGGGCTACTTCTTCCACCAGCGAGCACGCGCAACGCACCCGCTCGCTTCATCGGCTCAGGTGCAGGCGGACCTGCTGGCCCGATGCGCCGAGATCACCGGGGTGCAGCTCCCCGGATGACCGTGACCGGAGCGGACATGCCAGACCTACGGCCAGAAGCGTCCCTCCCCTTGACCGCGTAGGGGCTCCGCGAAGTGTGCTTTGACCTGAAACTCATAAGCATTGGGCGGCCCAGAAACGTATGAGTATTGGTCAGTCCGTTAACGGGCGATTGTGGGCCGCCGTTTCGGATTTCTTGTGGCTCACATCGGATGATCCTTGTGGCTCACATCGGATGATCAGAGTGTCGGTAGGTCTGGCTCATCGAGGCCTCGGTAGGCCGTGGCGTCCCTACGGGCAGTCCGTGCGCTGTCGCGGTCCCCGGCCGCGGCCGTCCGGTCGGCCGCGGCGGCGGACCGGTCGGAGGCTGCGGCGGTGCGGTCATCGGCTGCGCCGGCCAGTAGCTGGCCTGCGTGCTGGAGATCGACCCGGAGGCGGGAGCGCTGAATGCTGGTGGCGATCACGTCGGCGAACTGCACGTCGAGCAGCTTGAGCACCTCCCGCAGCAAGTGGAGCAGCGGCTCGTCGGCACCGGAATCGATCGCCTCCTGGATCGCCTCGCTCGCCTGCTGCAGGTGCACATGCTGGTCGGCCTCGCCAGCGTCCAGGGCGTTCAGCCGACGAGTGACCTCTCGGATCCGCTGGTAGGCCAGGTGCTCACGGGCGCGCGCATCCTCGAGCACCAGGTCGGCGGCGGCGTCACGAGCACGGGCAGCGGTGTCCCGGTCCTCTGCCCGTTGGTCGGCGGCGTCGGCGCGTACGTCACGCTCCTCCGCGCTGACCCACCAGGACCTGGCGTGACCCTCCTGCGCCCACGGGTTGTCAGGCTCCGCCGGGTCTGTGGGCGGTTGGCTCTCTGCTGCCGGGTCGTGCACGTTTCCCTCCGAGTACGGGTGCAGGTACAGGTGGCCTGCTCAGTCGCTGAGCTGTTCGGCGTCGCCGGTGTAGATGACCCGCTCGGCGACATCCCGAAGCTTCACGTTGCGCCGCTGACTCAGCACGCGAAGACGGTCGAACGCCTGTTCCTCCGTGATGCGGTGCCGCTCCATGAGGATTCCCATGGCCATGCCGATCTTCCGGTGACTGACCACTGCCCGCTCGAGATGCACGGCACGGTCGGTCGCGGCGGCCAACTCGGTGCGGGCCTCCGCCAGCTCGTCGGCGGAGCCCTCAGCAGCCACGGGAAGAGGTTACGACTGCGCCCGACAGCGATCCGTCCCCGATGGGACCCGAACGGTGTCCCTCGACCTGGGAGCGGTCGGGTGGTGGCCGGTCCGTCAGCGGTCGTGCTCGGTACACGGTGCACGACCGGCCAGGACGGCACTCCGGAGGACCTGTCCGCGAGCGTCGCGGTCGCCTGACCCGACCGCCGCAGGGCCCCCCGGAGTCACGCGCCCGGAGCCGAGCTCGCATGCTCAGCTCCGGCGCGGTGGCTGAGGCATCTCCCCGGTCCTGACCAGGTGGTCGGCGATGTCCCGGAGCTTGACGTTGGCCGCCTGGGAGGCGTACGCGAGGGTCTGGAACGCCTGGTCGGCGGTCAGCTTCTGCCGCTCCATCAAGATGCCCTTGGCCTGGTCGATCACGGCCCGGGACTGCAGCGCGAGCTCCAGGTTGGCGGCGATGTCGCGGGCGGTCTGGTAGTCGTACATGTTGGCGATCGCAGCGGCCGCGGACCGCGCGAACTCGCGGGCCGCTGACTGGGTGGCGTCGTCGAATGCATCCGCTTCGGTGGCGTAGATGTTGAGCCCGGCGTGCAGGCCCTCCATCGGCAGCGGCACCGAGAGAGAGCTGAGGGCGTGGCGTTCCACTGCCCGGGGCGTGTAGTCGGGCCAGCGGGTCTCGGTCCTGGCGTCGGTGATCTCGACCAGCTCGCCGGTGGTGGCCGCGTGCAGGCAGGGTCCGTGGCCCCGTTCGTACTGCGACTCGTCCAGGTCCAGGGCGAGCTGGCCGGTGTAGACGGCGGTGGCGGGGCGGGAGCCGATCAGCACGGAGATGGAGGAATCGACGTGTCCCGGCAGCGTCGACGCGGTGGCGTCGACCACGGCCTGCAGGAGGGTGTCCATGGAGTGCCGGCGCAGCGTCAAGGCGCTGAGGTCCTGGAGGGCACGGTCGGTCTTCGCGGGCAGCGGCTCGTTGGGGGTGGGCATGGCAGACGTCTTCCAGCTCGGCAGTACCGAGGGTGAAGCACCCCCGGCGTCGACCACCTGCGGGAGGTCCAGCTGGGGTGCGCCGCTGTCTGATGCACCAAGGCCGACGGAGCTGCTGCTCCGCAACAACTCAAAGATAACTGCAGGTGGGATCACCGAGGATCCGGTCGGCGCAACGTCCCTGCGCTGAACGGGGCGGGAGCCCGACAGCCAGTAGGCGAGTCGGCTAGGGATCGGCGGCACCGCAACGCCCGCCCTGCACTGAACGGTCGGGTCGCCGCTCGCTGAGGCAGGAGCACTACCAGCCATCGCAGGCCCGAAACGGTTGGGTAATGGGCCGTCCGTTAGTGAGCGTTCGAAGGTGGTCGAGAACGTCCTTTATCTGCCGGTCGGCCGGTGGTGATGATGACGGCGTGTGGCTGATCGAGGACGTGGATTTCCTCGGTGCAGTCCCTCAGGGAACAGCGGTTCGATCACCGTCTGGCGATGGCTGCTGCGCCGGTGGGTGATCGACGGATCATGACGTCGCTGCCCCGCGGCCGCCATGAAGGTCACCGTCTGGCGTGTGGGGGATGCTCGATGGTGTTGGCTTGGGGTCACTGTCCGTCGGACCCGCCGGCACCGCTGTTGGTGTGCAATCGGTGTCGCGCCATCAACGACCTCACCCGCAGTGTCGAGGATCTGACACTTCCTACCTGACCAGTCCCTGGCGGTCATCAGGCTGCCTACCGCGGCTTATCGTTCGTCTGTTGGCAAAGTCAGGGTGACGGCTCGTCGGGCACAGGATCGGGGAGCCGCCGGGGCCCTGCTTCGGCGGGGCGGGGCTGGTCCTGGCGGTGCAGGCGGATGGCGACCAGGGCGACGTCGTCGTCGGGGCGTCCGTTAACCAGCCGCTGGAGGATGGCGTCGCAGAGTTCCTGCAGTGGCAGGTGCGCCAGCTCGGCCACAGCTGCGCGGAGGCGTTCGATGCCGGTGTCGAGGTCGGAGTCGCGGCGTTCGACCAGCCCGTCGGTGTAGAGCAGCACGGTGGCGCCGCGTTCCAGGACGGTCACGGTGTCGGTGCGGGGGCTGCCTTGGTCGACGCCCAGCAGCATCTCGGCGCGCCAGTCGGGGATGGGGGCGACGTTGCCGTCGGGGTGGATGACCAGCGGGGGTAGGTGTCCGGCGTTGGACCAGCGCAGGCGGGTCACCCCGCGTTCGCGCTCGTCGAGGTTCTGCTCGAGGCGGGCGACGACGGCGGTGGCCAGGGTGCCCATTTCCAGCTGGGCCATGGCCTTATCGACGCGGTGGAGCACCTGGGCGGGGCCGGCGTGGTCGTCGGAAGCGGCGATGCCGCGCAGCATGCTGCGCAGCTGGCCCATGGTGGCCGCGGCGGCGGTGTCGTGGCCGGCGACGTCACCGATGACCAGCATGGTGGCCCCGTCGGGCTGCATGAAGGCGTCGTACCAGTCCCCACCGACGGCGGCGGCTGCTGTGGCGGGCAGGTAGCGGACGACGATCTGGCCATGGTCGGGCTCGGGTGGTGCGCTGAGGAAGCTGTGCTGCAGCTGCTCGGCCAGGGCGCGCTGTTGCCCGTACAGGCGGGCGTTGTCCAGCGCCAGCCCGGCCCGCGCGGCGACCTCGGTGGCCGAAGCCAGGTCCAGCGGGCTCACGGTGCCGCGGGCGGGGCCGTTGAACAGGGTCAGCAGGCCCACCGTGTGACCCCGCCCGCGCAGGGGCAGGGTTATGAAGGACTCCGGAGCGAGTTCGGCGATCAGGTCCTGTGCCGGGCCTTCCACCAGGACTCCGCGGATCGCGGAGGTGGCGTCGTGGTTGATGACCACCGGCTGGCCGGAGCTCAGTGCGCGCAAGGCGAACGCCTGATCCTGGAGCGAGGGGATTCGTACCTGGCCGTAGGCATCGAGCACTGAGCGGGCGGCCTCGTCCCGGTGCCACAAGCCGACGTCGCGCACCCCCCGGCGGGAGCCGGGGGTGAAGGTGTCATCGACGAGGGTGACGATGCTGAAGTCGGCGAGGGCGGGCACGACCAGGCGGGCCAGCAGGGCGACGGCGCGGTCGGTCTGCATGGTGCCGGTCAGCTGTTCGGTCACCGCCACCTGAAGGGCCTGCCGGGCGGCGGCGGCCTCGGCCTGCTGCTGGTCGTGGTGGCGGTCGGTGACGTCGAGGAAGTACACCGACAGCCCGTCCGGGCTGGGCCAGGCGTGGAGTTCGTACCAGCCGTCCAGGGGCGGTGGGTAGTAGGCAGGGAAGCTGACCGGCTGACCGGTGTCGACCGCCCGCCGGTAGCTGTCTTCGAAGATCGAGCCGGCCGCGGCAGGGAACTCGGTCCAGATCACCTGCCCGAGGAGTTTGTCGCGGCCGCGCAGCAGGATCTTCTCGGCGGCGGCGTTGACGTAGGTGAACCGCCACTGCCGGTCCAGGGAGTAGAAGCCGGCCGGCATGGCCTCCAGGACTCGGGTGACGGAGAGCTCGGCGTCGCGCTGGTCGGTGATGTCGTAGGCGGCGCCCAGCAGGCGGACTGGCTGCCCGTCGGGGTTGCACAGTCGGCGGCCGCGGGCGGAGATCCACCGGGTGTCTCCGCTGGGCAGGATGATCCGGTAGACGGAGGCGAAGTCGTTGCCGGTGTCGATCGCGGTCTGCAGGTCGGCGGTGACCCGGGCGAGGTCGTCGGGGTGCAGCCGGTCGTTGAAGCCATAGATAGTGCTGTCGAAGGTCCCGGGGTTGAAGCCGAAGATCTCGATCAGCCGGTCGTCCCAGTCCAGCCGGCCCGACACGAGGTCCCAGTCGAAGGTGCCGATGCCGGCGGCGTCGATGGCCAGCTCGCCACGGAGCCGCTCGGCTTCCCGCGCACTGATGAGCACGGGGTCCACGGCCTCGTCCACGTCGTCCTCTCTGCAGCGGTGGTCCGGGCAGACCATCACCAGCGGCCGGTCCAGCGGTGCATCATCCTCGATACCCGCCTCGTTGCGCACAACGAACCCCCCCCCACCGTGCAGGCGCCAGCAGTGGTTGAGCAGACGCACCGTCAGTGATCCCTCGGGCTGCACCCGGTGGCTGTCGAATCCCGTGAGCGTCAGCGTGGGTCAGGCGGGGTGGAAGGTCAGGTGGCCGGCGTGAGGGCCACGTATCCCCACACGTGCTTTCGGCCGGCGATCACCGACCAGCCGTAGGCAGCGCACAACCGGGCGATCAGGTAGAGGCCCAGGCCGCCGGTGGCCGGGTCCCGGTCCACCGCGGGGGCGGGTGTGCGGTCCACCGCGGCGTCGGTGACGTCGATCAGCCAGCCGTCACCGGCAGCGGTCACCGCCGTCTGCACAGGTGCTTGACCGTGGCGGAATCCGTTGGAGGCCAACTCCTCATAAGCCAGGAGCAGGCGCTCGACACCGTCAGCGATGTCGCCGGGAGGTACTCCCGCGTCCAAGACCTTGGCCTGCAGCTCGGTTCGTGAGGTGGTCAGATCAGCGGCCCGGTGCAGTTCCCAGTCCCACGCAGGGAGTGAGTCGTGCAGCTGCTGCGGCAGGGGTCGTTCTTCCCACAATGGTGCGTTCATTGTCGCGCTTGTCCCGCTCTGCTTGGGGAGTAGTGATCCGCGACGGTTGGTGACGTCAAGGGCGCTAAAGACCAGCCGAAAGCTGTCCAACAGCGCTTCTGCACGGTACGTGCCTGCGCGGCCATCAGCAGGGCGACGTCGAGACGTCGAGCGGAGTCCTCGTCGGCGGGGCGCCATAGAGGCAATCTCGGCGATGACCAGGATCGCCCGCTGCACGACGTAATCGACCTCGGCCGTCGGCTCCGGGTCCTCGGCGGCCACTGATGCGACGAGGAAGGCTCGTACCTGTCGGCGGACCGCACTGAGGCTGGGAGCTGCCCACTCGCCTCAGCGAGTGGGCATCTCGTGCTCACAAGCCCGCCTGGCCGGCGCCGCCTCGCCGGATGACGAAGTCGGCGCCGATGGACCGGTCGTTCTCGTGCGGACGTCAGGTGGCGGGGGCCTCGACGCCGGAGTTCGCGAGCACTGCGGAGGGCAGCCGGTCTCCCTGGATCGGGATGGCGTCCAGCGCGGCGGTGAACTCCCGGAGCTCGTCGTCGGTGAAGGTGATGTCCTCGGCGCCGAGGTTCTCCAGCAGGTGCGGCAGCCGGGTGGTGCTCGGGATCGGGACGACCCAGGGTTGCTGGGCCATCAGCCAGGCCAGCGAGAGCTGAGCGGGAGTGGCTCCCTTGCGCACCGACCAGTCCTGCAGCAGCTGGACCACGGGCATGTTGGCGGCCAGGTTCTCCTGGCTGTGGCGGGGCACCGCTGCGCGGAAGTCGTCGGCTGCGAATCGCGTGTAGGGCGTCATCGTCCCGGTGGTGAAGCCGTCCGCCAGGGGGCTGAACGGCACGAACCCGATGCCCAGTTCGGCACACAGCGGCAGAACCTCCGCCTCGGGGTCCCGGGTGAGCAGCGAGTATTCGTTCTGGATGGCGGTGAGCGGCTGCACCGAGTGCGCCCGGCGCACCGTCTGCAGGCCGGGCTCGGACAGGCCCCAGTGCAGGACCTTGCCTTCGGCCATCAGTTCCCCGACGACTCCTGCGACGTCTTCGATGGGGACGGCGGGGTCGACGCGGTGTTGGTACAGCAGGTCGATGCGGTCGGTCTGCAGCCGCTGCAGCATGCCCTCGACCGCCCGCCGCACGCTGTCGGGCCGACTGTTGAGGCCTCCGGTCCGCTGTCCGGTGTCGGGGTCGATGGCCCACCCGAACTTGCTGGCGATGACCACGTCGTCCCGGACGCCGGCCAGGCCCTCGCCGACGATCCGCTCGGACTCGAAGGGCCCGTAGGCCTCTGCGGTGTCGAACAGCCGCACGCCCTGGTCGGCGGCTGTCCGGACCAGGGCGACCATGTCCTCGCGGCTGGTGACCGGGCCGTAGAGGTTGCCCGGCATGGTCTGGCAGCCAAGGCCGAGGCTGGAGACCTGCAGGGACGCCAGCGAGCGGGACGCGGTGAGGGTCGTGGCGGTGGCCACCGCCGCGCCGCCTGAGCCGGTGGCGGCTGGGTTCGTGGGACTGGCCGCCGGGCTGTCTGCGTCGGCGGAGCACGCGGCGGCGGTGAGCAGGGGAGCGGCGGAGAGCACCGCGGCCCCAATCAGGAATCGGCGACGTCCGGAGTCTTTCGGTGAGCCGTTGGAGGAGTGCTGGTCGTCGGGCATGGTCACGTCCTCATCGGTCGGTAGTCGTCGGGTTGGCGAGGTGTTCGTCGAGCCCGACCCAGCTGGCGGCTGGGCCCGGATGGTCGGCTGCCGTGGCGACTCAGGGACGGGTGAGCTGGGGAACCGGGAGCAGGTCCTCGGCGGGGGCATCGTCTGCGTCCGGATATGCGGCGGTCCGCTGGGAAGCCAGGGGCGAGGCCGTGGGGATGAGGACCTGCTGGTGGGCACCGCCCCTCCGAGCGCGGCGCCGCACGAGCAGCCAGGTGGCCACGACCAGCGCTGCCGGCAGTGCCGTCATGGCGAGCAGGTCGCGGGCCATGGGGAGCGCGGCACCGGCGAGGGCACCAGTGGTGATGAGTGCGCTGGACCAGATGAGGGCGGCGGGGAACGTCCCGCGCAGCATCGTGGCGAGCGGGACGCCGGCTGACCCGGCGAGGCGCGGGGCGAGGGTGCGGGCACCGACGATGAACTGGGCCGTCGCCGCCGCCCGCACCGGTCGGCGCCCGACGGCACGGCCCCACGTCGTGGTCGACTCCTGAATGCGTCGGGTCGCCCGATCCGGCAGCCACCGACTCAAGGCGGCGCCGACCGGCATGGAGCGGCCGGTGGCCCCTCCACCTGACCTGCGGTGCCCGAACACCGCGCCGAGGACGGTGGCCGCTGTGACACCGGCGGCCGCCAGCGGCGCCGGCAGAGCACCGGTGCCCGCCATGGCACCCAGTCCGAGGACCAGCGACCCGGCGGGCAGGACGACTCCGACGAGCAGACCCGACTCGAGCACCAGAAGCACCGCCACTACCGCGAAGGCGGTGACGGCGCACAGGTCGAGCACGGTGTTCAGGTCCACGGCTGTCCTCGGAGTCGGTGGGCGGGGAACCGGGATGGCGCCGGTGCAGGTCGTGGTCGACACGGCATCGGCGCCGACTTGCTCAGGCCTCCGGGATCGGCATGCCGTAGCTCTCCAGCGTGATGCTGTCGGGGTCCGGTCCGCTGCGGACGCCGGTGTCCAGGGCGTCGATCTGGGCGACCTGGTCGGCGGTGAGCTCGAAGTCGAAGACATCGAAGTTCTCCGCGATACGCGCCGGCTTGGTCGACTTCGGGATCGTCGAGCGCCCTTCCTGCAGGTGCCAGCGGAGCATCACCTGGGCGGTCGACTTGCCGTGCTCAGCGCCGATGGCCAGCAGCGTCGGGTCCTCGAAGGCGCTCTTGGCGCCGCCGCCGTAGGAGGTGATGCCACCGATCGGGGACCAGCACTGCGTGAGGATGCCGTGCTGGGTGTGCAGGACCTGCAGTTCGGTCTGCTGGAAGTAGGGGTGCAGCTCGATCTGGTTGACGGCCGGGACGACCGTGGACTCGGCCAGCAGTCGGGCGAGGACCTCGGGCATGAAGTTGCTGACGCCGATCGCGCGGACGCGGCCGTCGGCGAGCAGCTCCTCCAGCGCCCGGTAGGCGTCGAGGGTGAGGTCGAAGCGGCTGGTGAGCGGCTGGTGGAGCAGCAGGAGGTCGATCTGGTCGACGCCGAGCTTCGCGGCGCTCTTGTCGAACCCGTGCAGCGCGGCGTCATAGCCGTAGTCGCTGATCCACAGCTTCGTCTCGACGAAGACCTCGTCACGGGGCACACCGGAGCGGGCGATGCCTTCGCCGACCTCGCGCTCGTTGCCGTAGGCGGCGGCGGTGTCGACGTGGCGGTAACCGAGCCGGAGGGCCTCTGCGACCGCGTCGGTGGTGACATCGGGCGGGGTCTGGAAGACGCCGAGACCGAGGGCCGGCATCTCCACACCGTTGTTCAGGGTGCTGGTCGTGGGCATGCCTCGACGCTAGGTCCGCTAAGGCGCCGCAGGGAGTGGCTGTCGTTACCCCCCAGCCTGGTCGCGGCGGCCGGCCCGGGGTCGGCGGACTCCGGCCGCGGTGTCCTCCGGTGGGGTGGTCGTCGGCTTGATGACCGTCACCGCACAGCCAGTGGTGCCCGGCAGGCCAACCCTTCACCAGCCGGCCCGCGGTTGACGGTGCCGCAACCGTGTGCGCCAACGAGGCGACGGCGAGATCAAGGGTCTCTCCCCGTCGTTCCCCGACGCGCCCATGCTGGGGCGCCCCACCTCCAGCGTCAGCCTGCGGGGGTCGCGTCGACCTCGGTGGGCAGCTGGTCCTGCGAGGCCGCCCAGGAGGCGAGGAGCTTGAGCCCGTCGGCGGTCGGCGTCCCGGGCGGAGCTGAGTAGACGTTGAGCTGCAGCCCGGGGGAGGAGGTGAGCTCCATGCCCTCGAAGTCCAGGTCGAGCTGGCCGACCTCGGGGTGGCGGAGCCGCTTCTGGCCGCTGCGGTGGAACTTCACATCGTGGGAAGCCCACCGTTGGCGGAACAGCTCCGAGCGGGTGGACAGCTCACCGACCAGCTCGATGAGGGCCTTGTCGTGCGGGTTCTTGCCGGCCTCGAGCCGGAGCATGGCGGCGGCGTCGTTGGCGATGCGGTCGTAGTCGACGAAGAAGTCCCGCGCCGCGGGGTCGAGGTAGAGGAACCGAGTGGTGTTGGCCGGGCGGCGGCCGTCGGCGAGCACGGGGGAGTACAGCGCCCGGGCGAGGGAGTTCATGGCCACGATGTCGTGGCGGCCGTTGCGGACCCAGGCCGGGGCGTCGGTCATGGCGTCGAGGACGTGCTGCACGGCGGGCTTGACGCTGGAGGCGGCCCGCTTGCGGGGAGAGGTGTGGTGACCGCTCTCCCGGGCCAGGGCGTACAGGTGGGTGCGCTCGGCCTCGTCGAGGCGGAGGGCATCGGCGAGGGAGCTGAGCACGCCCTCCGATGCTCCGGCGAGGCTGCCGCGTTCCATTCGCACGTAGTAGTCGACGGAGACGCCGGCGAGCATCGCCACCTCTTCGCGGCGCAGGCCCTTGACCCGGCGGTTGCCGCCGTAGGCGGGCAGGCCGGCCTGCCCGGGGGTGATCCGGGCCCGGCGCGTGCTGAGGAAATCGCGGATCTGCGCGCTCAGGTCGATGTTGCTCACAACCCCAAGGTAAGCAGCTGCGCGAGGCCGAAAGAGGCCCTGCCAGTACCCCGTTGAGCAGGCACTCCCTGGTCGAGGAGAACAGGCGTTGGCTGGACTCAGCGAGGACGACGGCTGCCTGCGGCCCGTCGTCTCTGACCATCGAACCTCAGCAGAAGGGCACGAGATCGTGCGAGCAACCCTCATGTACGGCGCCGGCGACGTCCGCGTGGAGAACGTCCCCGACGCAGCGATCGAGCAGCCCACCGACGCCGTGGTGCGCGTCGTCCGCGCCTGCGTGTGCGGCAGCGACCTGCACCCCTTCCATGCGATGCCGGCCGGCGAGCAGGGCCAGCAGATGGGCCACGAGTTCATCGGCGTCGTCGAGGAGGTCGGGTCGGAGGTCTCCCTGATCGCGCGCGGTGACTTCGTCATCGCCCCGTTCGCCTACTTCGACAACACCTGCGTCTTCTGCCGCGAGGGCCTCACCACCTCCTGCGAGCACGGTGGCTTCTTCACCACCGCCCAGGCCGAGGCCGTGCGGGTGCCGCTGGCCGACGGCACGCTGGTCAAGGCGCCGGTGGGGGAGGACTCGGCCCTGCTGCCCTCGCTGCTGACGCTCTCCGACGTGCTCATCACCGGTCACCACGCCGCCGTCATGGGCCAGGTGCGGCCCGGCTCCTCGGTCACCGTGATCGGCGACGGCGCGGTCGGCCTGCTCGCGGTGCTGTCGGCCAAGCGGCTAGGTGCCGAGCAGATCGTGCTCATGGGCCGCCACCAGGTGCGCACCGACCTGGGCCGTGCGTTCGGCGCCACCGACGTCGTCGCCGAGCGCGGCGAGGAGGGCATCGCCAAGGTCCGCGAGCTCACCGGGGGCCACGGCACCCACGCCGTACTGGAGTGCGTCGGCTACATGAACGCCTACGAGATGGCCGTCGGCGCCGTCCGCAACGGGGGCGTGATCAGCCGGGTCGGCGTGCCGCAGTACGAGGAGGCCCCGATCGGCTTCGGCAGCCTGTTCGGCCGCAACGTCCGGCTCGCCGGCGGCCCCGGCGCCCAGCGGCCCTACATCGAGGAGCTGCTGCCCGAGGTCCTCGACGGCCGCATTGAGCCCGGCCGGGTCTTCGACCGCACCGTGACCCTCGACGACACCCCGGCCGGCTACACGGCCATGGACGAGCGCACCGCACTCAAGGTCCTCGTCCAGCCCTGACCCGGCACCTGATCGGCACCGCCCCGGCCCGGGGGACATCCCGGGCCGGGACGGCGCCACCCACCCCACCTCCGTAGGAGCACCAGATGAACATCGAACCGACCTTCCCCACGACCAAGAACCCGCCGGATCAGTTCGCCGGCGACGTCTGGCTGGACCCCATCGCCCTGCCCCACGAGGGAGACCAGCGCATGGTGGTCGCCACCGTCCGCTTCGCCCCCGGCGCCCGCACCGCCTGGCACTCCCACGCCCGCGGCCAGTACTTGCGCGTCACCGCCGGCGTCGGCCGCTTCGGCACCCGGGACGGACAGATCATCGAGGTCCACCCCGGCCAGACGATCTACACCCCGCCCGGCGAGGAGCACTGGCACGCCGCCGCCGAGGGCTGCTTCATGGAGCACATCGCCATGCTCGAGAGCGCCGATGACCCCAGCGCCAGCACCATCTGGCTGGAGCACATCACCGACGACGAGTACCGCGGCACCACCACCTCCGGGGCCGACGCGTGAGCGGGCAGGAGCCGTCCGCGGCGCGGAAGATGCTGGGCGACTTCGCGCCCAAGCTGGTCGACCTCACCGACGACGTCCTCTTCGGCGACGTCTGGAAGCGGCCGGAGCTCGCACCCCGCGACCGCAGCTTGGTCACGATCACCGCGCTGGTGGTCGGTGGCAACGTCGAGCAGCTCCCCTTCCACCTCGCGCTCGGCCGGGACAACGGCCTGACGGAGGCAGAGATCGTCGAGGCGATCACGCACCTGGCCTTCTACACCGGCTGGCCGAAGGCGATGTCCGCGATCGGGGCAGCGAAGCAGACCTTCGCCGCCTGACCTGACGCGCGGCGGCCGGGGTCGAGTCATCTGACCCCGGCCGCTGCGCGCCGGTCTCGCTCCTCTGCCCGTCACCCGGAAGCAGGCGATCCACTCATGAAGGCACTGGTCAACGGCACAGCACCCGGCACGGTCCACCTGGCGGACCGTCCGCGACCGGTCCCCGGCCCGGACGACGTGCTCGTCCGCACCCGGGCGCTGGCACTCAACAACAGCGACCTCTCGGCTGCACCCGAGGGGGAGATCGCCGGCTATGACTTCAGCGGCGTCATCGACGAGGTCGGCGAGAACGTCGATCCTGCGCTGGTGGGGCGCAGCGTCCTCGGCGTTGCTCCGGCGTCGTTCGCGGAGTACGTCGCCGCCCACTCACGGCACGTCCTGCAGCTGCCCGAGCAGCTGGGGTTCCCGGACGCCGCACCGCTCCCGACCGCGCTGCTGACGGAGTACGGCGCGCTGCGCCGCGCCGGTGTCCGCGCAGGCGACACGGTGCTCATCACCGCCGGCACCTCAGGGGTCGCGCTGGTCGGCACGCAGCTGGCCCGGGTCCTCGGCGCCCGAACCGTCATCGCCACCACCCGGACCCGGGATCGGGTGGACCTGCTCCGCCGCACCGGCGTCGATCACGTCGTCATCACCGACGAGGAGGACCTCCCCGACCGGGTGCGACAACTGACCGCCGGTGTCGGTGCCGACGTCGTGCTCGACCATGTGGCCGGCGGCATGCTCGCCACAGCCCTCGACGCGGCGCGGACGGGTGGCTCGGTGGTCAGCGTCGGCCGGCTGAGCGGCCCGGTCGCGGAGTTCGACCTGTTCCGGCTCGCGGCACGGCAGGTGACGCTGATGTCGGTGTCGTTCGGGTTCGACCCGGTGGGCGTGATCGGTGACCTCCTCGCGGGGGTACATACCGACGCCATGGACGCGATCGCCGACGGCCGGGTGCGCGCTGTCATCGATTCCCAGCACGCATTCGAGGACGCCCAGAGTGCGTTCGACCGCCTGCGGAGTGGAGAAGCCGAGGGCAAGGTCGTGCTGACCTTGGGCTAGGACGCCGCATGGTGCACAGGAGCTGCACTGCCCGCGCTCGGTGGACGGTGGACCGTCCTCCACCGCGGTGCCATCGTCTGGGCGTCCTGGCCCGAGGCAGACGTGAGCGGTGATGTTGCCCCGACCGGACGGTCGTCGCCTAGCTCTCGCGAGACCGCTCTGACGTCGGGGACGCGCTGGCCGGCGCCGACGACTGCTCGTCGCTGCTCCAGCTCGCGAGGAACGCCAGAGCCTGCTCGGAGGGGCTGGCCGGCTCCACGGTGTAGGTGACGATGCGCAGACCTGGGTCGCCGGGCAGTTCGAGGGCCTCGCCGGTGACTTCGAGGTCGCCGACAATGGAGTGGTGGAGCTTCTTGGTGGAGGTGCGGTGGAACTTCACCGTGTGGGTGGCCCACCAGCCGGCGAATTCCGTGCTGCGGGTGGACAGCTCACCGACCAGGTCGGTGAGGCCGCGGTCGTAGGGGTTGCGGCCGGCGTAGGTGCGCAGGGATGCGACCGAGTCGCGGGCCACGGTGTCCCAACCGAGGTAGAAGTCCCGGGAGCGGGGGTCGAGGAACAGGTAGCGGGCCAGGTTGAAGCCACTGGTCGCGTCGGCGTAGGCGTCGGTGAACAGGGCGCGGCCGAGCCGGTTGGTGGCCAGGACGTCCATCCGCCCGTTGGCCACGTAGGCCGGGGCGCCCAGGCTGTCGAGGATGCGGTGGACGCCTTCGCGCACACCTGTCGGGGCGGAGACCCGTCGGGTGGTGTCGGCGGTCTGACGGCGCGCCTGCCCAGAAGGGCTGGCTGTGCCGGCCAGGTCGAACAGGTGGGCCCGCTCGGCTTCGTCGAAGCGCAGCGCGCGGGCCAGTGAGTCCAGGACCGCCTCGGAGACGCCGGTCAGGTTCCCGCGCTCCAGGCGGGTGTAGTAGTCGGTGCTCATCCCGGCGAGCATCGCGACCTCTTCGCGGCGCAGCCCCTTGACCCGGCGCCGCCCGCCGTAGGAAGGGATCCCGGCCTGCTCCGGGGTGAGGCGCTCGCGACGGCTGGTGAGGAAGTCGCGTACCTCGGTCCGGTTGTCCATGTCCCAACCGTAGGGCGGGTGCCCGCGGCCAGGGAGGGTCTGGCTTTACCGGTATAGGCCTTCACTCCCACACGTGCGGTGAAGGGAGTTCGCTGGTGTCCAGCGGCGAAGAAGTCGCCGCGGACAGCAACGAATGAACCTCTCAACCGGCAAGGGGCAGGTCATGCAGACCATCACACTGAACAACGGCGTCGAGATCCCCGCCCTGGGGCTCGGGGTATTCCAGACCCCGCCGGATGAGACCCGCTCCGCGGTCACCGCGGCCCTGGAGACCGGCTACCGGCACATCGACACCGCCGCCGCCTACGGCAACGAGCGCGAGGTCGGCGAGGCCGTGAAGGCCTCGAGCCTGGACCGGTCGGAGGTGTTCCTGGAGACCAAGATCTGGATCAGCGACTACGGCTACGACCAGACGCTGCACGGTTTCGAGAAGTCCGCGGCCAAGCTGGGGGTCGACCAGATCGACCTGCTGATCCTGCACCAGGCCCTGCCCTCGGAGTTCGAGAAGACCATCGGCGCCTACAAGGCCCTGGAGAAGCTGCTGGCCGACGGCCGCGTCCGCGCCATCGGCGTCAGCAACTTCATGGTCGACCACCTCACCCAGCTGCTCGAGCGCACCGACGTGGTGCCGGCGGTCAACCAGATCGAGGTGCACCCCTACTTCCAGCAGCGCGAGGTGCAGGCCTTCGGTGCCGAGCACGGCATCGTGACCCAGGCGTGGTCCCCGATCGGCGGCATCACCTTCTACCGCGACGGCGAGCACACCAGCACCCTCGAAGACCCGACCATCGTCGGAATCGCCGAGGCCCACGGCAAGAGCCCGGCCCAGGTCATGCTGCGCTGGGCGATCCAGCAGGGCCGCTCGGTCATCCCGAAGTCGACCAAGGCGCACCGGATCGCGGAGAACATCGACGTCTTCGACTTCGAGCTCACCGGCGACCAGCTGGCCGCCATCGACGGCCTGGACACCGGCAAGCGCGGTGGCCCCGAGCCCGAGGCCATCACCCTGGAGGCCTTCGGCCGGGACATCCCCGAGGCCTGACCGCCATGACCACTCCCACCGACAACGCCCAGGGCCGCGTCGCCGTCGTCACCGGGGCCTCCTCCGGCATCGGCGAGGCGACCGCCCGCGCATTGGCCGCGGGCGGCTACCGGGTCGCGCTGCTGGCTCGCCGCGGAGACCGCATCACCGCACTGGCCGATGAGCTGGCCAACGGCTCGATCGCCATCACCGCCGACGTCACCGACCGCGACAGCCTCGTGGCCGCAGCAGACCGCGTCGCTGCGGAGCTCGGCGGCACCGACGTGCTGGTCAACAACGCCGGCGTCATGCTGCTGGGCCCCTTCAGCAGCGACCAGCGCGAGGACCACCGCCAGATGATCGAGGTCAACCTGCTCGGCGCGCTCACCGCGACCGAGGTCTTCCTCGACCAGCTCAAGGACGGCGGCGGGGACATCATCAACATCTCCTCCGTCGCCGGGCGGACCGCGCGGGCCGGCAACGGCGTGTACGCCGCGACCAAGTGGGGGCTCAACGGCTGGTCGGAGTCCCTGCGCCAGGAACTGCTGCCCGACGTGCGGGTCACCCTCATCGAGCCCGGTGTCGTGGCCACCGAGCTGCCCGGCCACATCACCCACGCCGAGACCCGCGAGGGCGTCCAGGCGCTCTACGACAAGGCCGAGGTCAGCGCCGACGACATCGCCGAGATCATCGCCTTCGTGCTCGCCCGGCCCCGCCACCTCGCGATCAACGAGGTGCTCATCCGGCCGGCGGGGCAGCTGTGATGCCCGCCCCGGCCACTGCGGTGGACAGGCGGTCGTTCCTGCGGGTAGCGCTCACGGTCACCGCCAGCGCGGTGGCCGGGGCAGGGCTGGCCGCCTGCAGCACGCCAACGCCGCAGCCCACCAGCACAGCTCCCTCGACACAACCAACGGAGACGGGCTCGACTGTGGCCAGGAACAACGTCCTGCTCGCCTACTTCTCCCGGGCGGGGGAGAACTACTACTACGGCGGGCGCAGGAACCTGGAGGTCGGCAACACCCAGGTGGCGGCCGAGATGATCAGCGGGCTCATCGACTGCGACGTCTACCGCATCGAGGCCGCCGACCCCTACTCCGATGTCTACGAGGACACCGTCGCCCGCAACGTCGCCGAGCAGGACGCCGACGCCCGCCCGGCCATCGCAGCACCGCTGCCCCCGGTCGAGCAGTACGACACCGTCCTGCTCGGCAGCCCGATCTGGAACGTGCGCGCCCCGATGATCATGTCCACGTTCGTCGAGGGCCTGGACCTGGCCGGCAAGACGGTGCTGCCGTTCGTCACCTACGCCGTGAGCCGGCTCGGCAACGCCCCCCGGGACTACGCGCAGCTCCTACCCAACTCGACCCTCGGCGACGGGCTCGCCGTGCAGGGCGAGGAAGCCGGCGACGCCCAGGCCGACGTGGAGCAGTGGCTGCGAGCCGCCGGACTCCTGCCCAGCTGAGACCCACACACGACCACCCAGCTCGTGCAGGGCACGCCTGTGCCCCGAGCAGATCGGCGCCCGACATGTCGAACACCCGCACCACCCAGGTGAGGCTCCCCAGCGGGCCCACCGCTGACACCGCCCGGCCGGCTCACCCCGGAGCCGCCCTCGGGGTGGCGATGCTCGGCTTCTTCGTCGTCGCCCTGGACTCCCAGGTCGTCAACGTGGCCCTGCCCAGCATCCGGGAGGACCTCGGTGGAGGGCTGGCCGGCCTGCAGTGGGTCGTTACCGCCTACACGCTGATGTTCTCCGCGCTGATCCTGTTCGCCGGCACCTTCTCCGAGCGGATCGGTGCCAAGCGGGCCTACGGCGCGGGCATGGTGCTCTTCGTCCTGGCCTCCGCCGCCTGCGGTCTGGCCCCCGACCTGGGCACGCTGATCGCCGCCCGCTTCGCGCAAGGCCTGGGCGCTGCGCTGGTCACCCCCACGGCTCTCGCGCTCATCCGCGAGGCCTACACCGACGCCGGCGCGCGTGCCCGGGCCATCGCCTACTGGGCCATGGGCGGCTCCATCGCCGCCGCGGCCGGCCCCATCGTCGGCGGTGCACTGACCCAGGTCGACTGGCGGATCATCTTCTTCCTCAACCTCCCCGTCGGGGCCATCGCACTGCTGGTGCTCACCCGGGTCGGCACCTCCCCGCGGGAAGCGGCGCCGTTCGACTGGACCGGACAGGTGACCGCCGTCCTCGGCCTGGCCGCGCTGACCTACGCGATCATCGAAGGCGGCGAGGGCGGCTACGGCCGCCCGACGATCCTCACCGCGTTCGCCGTGGCGGTGCTGGCGCTGGTGGTGTTCCTGCTCGCCCAGTCCCGCGGCCGGCACCCGATGGTGCCCCTCGAGCTCTTCCGCTCCCGGCGCGTGATCGTGGCCCTGGCGGCGGCGTTCATCGGGATGTCGGCGTTCTACGGCGTCGTCTTCGTCCAGAGCCTGTACTTCCAGCAGGTGCGCGGGGAGTCCGCCTTTTCCACCGGGCTGCTGTTCCTGCCCATGACCGCGCTGGTGGCCGCGGTCAGCCCGGTGGTTCCCCGGGTCGCGGCCCGCTACGGCCTGCGCGTGCCGATCATCGGCGGGCAGATCGTGCTGGTGGCCGGCCTGATCGCGCTGGCCTGCGTGCCGGCCAGCACCCCCACCTGGGTCGTGGCCGTCCTCATGGTCCCGGTCGGGCTGGGTGGCTCCTTCACGGTGCCGCCGCTGACCACGCTGGTGATCGACAGCGTCCCGGCCCGCCGGGCCGGCACCGCCAGCGGCGTGCTGAACATGTCCCGCCAGATGGGCGGGTCCCTCGGTGTCGCGGCCGTCGGGTCGGTGCTGGCCGTGCAGGCCAGCTTCATGACCGGCCTGCGGATCGGCCTGATTGCGCTGGCTGCGCTGGTGGTCGTGACGATCGTCGCCGGCCTCACCCTGCGCGACGTCGACGCGGCGACGGCTGACTGAACCGCCGAGCACCCGCACGACCAGCACCCGCACGACCAGATCTTCACGAACACCTACGCGAGGAGCACTCCATGCAGCACACCACTCTCGGCACCCTCGACGTCTCCCGGATCGGCCTGGGCGCGATGGGCATGTCCATGGCCTACGAGGGCGGCGGCGCACTCGATGACGCAGGGTCCATCCGCACCGTGCACCGCGCGCTGGACCTGGGCGTCACCCTTCTCGACACCGCCGAGATCTACGGGCCCTACATCAACGAGGAGCTCATCGGCCGGGCCATCGCCGGCCGCCGCGACGATGTCGTCCTGGCCACGAAGTTCGGGCTGGTCTCCCACGCCGGTGAGGGCCCGTGGAACCTCGACAGCAGCCCGGCCAACATCCGCACCGCGGTCGAGGGTTCGCTGCGCCGGCTGGGCACCGACCACATCGACCTGTACTACCAGCACCGCCTGGACCCCAAGACCTCCATCGAGGACACCGTCGGGGCGCTGGCCGAGCTGGTGACCGAGGGCAAGATCAGGCACATCGGGCTGTCGGAGGTGTGGATCGACACCATCCGCCGCGCCCACGCCGTCCACCCGATCACCGCGCTGCAGTCGGAGTTCTCGCTGTGGACCCGCGACCCCGAGGGCGATCTCCTCGCGGTGCTGCGCGAGCTGGGCATCGGCTTCGTCGCCTACTCCCCGCTTGGCCGGGGTTTCCTCACCGGCTCGATCACCTCACCGGCCGACCTGGGTGAGGACGACTCCCGCAAGGACCACCCCCGGTTCACCCCCGAGGCCTTCGAGCAGAACATGCGCATCGCCGAGGAGACCAAGGCCGTGGCCGCCGAGGTCGGCGCCACCCCGGCCCAGGTCGCACTTGCCTGGTTGCTGGCCCAGGGGGATGGCATCGTTCCCATCCCCGGCACCCGCAAGGTGCACCGCGTGGAGGAGAACGCCGCCGCCGACGACGTCGTGCTGACTGCTGAGCAGGTGCAGCGACTCACCGACCTCCCGCCCGCGGTCGGTGGACACCACACCGACGAGCAGATGACCATGATCGAGCGCTAGGCAGCCATCCACGCCGCCGCCCGGGCGCGGCGGCGGAGGGGCCACACGGCCCTCGTGAACAGGCTGCAGCACCGCCCCCGTCGTCGTCGAGACATCGGGGGCGGTGCTGTCAGCGTGGATCAGGCGCGGACGTCGAAGCTCCCGCCGCGCCCGTTCCCGCCGGAGCTGATGGAGGCGGCCGGCGCGGACTGGACGACCGGTGCCGGTGCCGAGGGCGGCGTGGGGGCCACCACCGGGAACGTGGGGCGGGCGCCGCAGCTGACTGAGCCGATGGTCATGAGCTGCTCCTGTTCTGCCCGGAGTCCGATCTCCTGGCCCTGATCCCATCGGCATCAACAGCCACACGCTGAAGATGAAACCGCCGTAGAGACGCCGTTCACACCGAGCGCGGCAACGCCGACCGCCTCCGCGGCGACACCACCGAGCCCGACGTCCATCGACTGACCTGCACGGCACATCCCCGGGCCGCCGAGCGGCTCCCACACCCACGGCTGACCCTCACCGGGTCGTCCGGACACGGAGAAGTCCATGACCTCATCACCCGTCCGCGACGTGCTGGTCGTCGGTGCCAGCGGCAGCATCGGCGCACTCGCCGTCGCCGAATCGATCCGGCAGGGCCACCGCACCCGCGCCCTGGTCCGCGACCCCCGCCGGGCCGCAACGCTGCCGGCCGAGGCCCGGGCCGTGATCGGGGACCTCGCCCGCGCCGACACCCTGACTGAGGCCGTTGCCGGGGTGGACGCGATCGTGTTCACCCACGGCTCGCACGGTGGGGCCGCCGACGCCGAGGCCGTCGACTACGGCGCCGTGCGCAATGTGCTGGCCGCGCTCGGCGACGCCCCTACGCGGATCGCCCTGATGACCACCATCGGGGTCACCAAGCACACCCCCGGGCATGACTGGAAGCGCCGCGGAGAGCGGCTGGTGCGCGCCAGCGGCCGGCCCTACACGATCGTGCGGCCCGGCTGGTTCGACGCCAACGACCCCGACCAGCTCGGCCTCGTCTTCCTGCAGGGCGACCGCCGCTGGGCCGGCAGCCCGGCCGACGGCGTCGTCTCTCGCCGGCAGATCGCGCAGGTCCTCATCATGAGCCTCACGTCGGCGGCCGCGGACCGAAAGACCCTTGAGCTCGTCGCCGAGCACGGCGCCCCGCCGGCGGATCTGAACCCGCTGTTCGCCACGCTGCAGGCCGACCCCGCCGACGCCCTCGACGCGGTCCTGGACACCGACAACATGCCGCTGGCCGCCGAGCCCAACCGGGTGCGCGCCGAGCTGGATGCCGTCCGCGCCCGCCGTGGCTGACCACCCGGCTGCGCCAGGAGGGGTGTTCTCCCAGGCACTCCCTGGGTCGTCGAGGTCGACCTACGTTCAGGGGATGGACCACACCTTCACCCTGAACAACGGGGTCCAGCTCCCAGCGGTCGGCATTGGCACCGGCCAGAGCAGCCCGGAGGACACCGCGGCGGCCATTGAGGCTGCGTTGAAGGCCGGGTACCGCTACATCGACACCGCCGCCGCCTACGGCAACGAGCGGCAGGTCGGGGAGGGCATCGCCCGCTCCGGGGTGGACCGGTCGGAGGTGTTCATCCAGACGAAGGTCTGGCTGACCGACCATGGCTACGACCAGACGCTGCACGCCTTCGACAAGAGCGCCGGCAAGCTCGGCGTCGAGCAGATCGACCTGCTGATGCTCCACCAGCCCGTTCCCGAGCGCTTCGATGACACCGTGGCCGCCTACCGAGCGCTGGAGACGCTGCTCGCCGACGGGCGGGTGCGGGCGATCGGCGTCTGCAACTTCATGCCCCACCGCCTGGCGGACCTGCTGGCCCGCGCCGAGGTGGTGCCTGCGGTGAACCAGGTCGAGCTGCACCCCTACTTTACCCAGCCCGATGTCCAGCGGGCCGATGCCGAGCACGGCGTGCACACCCAGGCCTGGTCACCGATCGGCGGCGTCACTTTCTACGCCGGCTTCGGTGAGCGACCGGGCCGGGTCAGCACTTTGCAGGACACCACCGTCGCTGCGATCGCTGAGGCGCACGGCAAGTCACCGGCCCAGGTGATGCTGCGCTGGCACCTTCAGGCCGGCCGCTCCGTCGTCCCCAAGTCGGTGACCCCCGCCCGCATCACCGAGAACCTCGACGTCTTCGACTTCGAGCTCAGCGCCGAGGACGTCCGAAGGCTCGACTCGCTGAACAGAGGGGTGCGTGGCGGTCCCGACCCGGACGTCACCGACCCGGCGCGCTTCGAGCTGACGATCCCGGAGAACTGAACCACCGCTCGGGCCGCTGTGCGCCGGCTGCGCCGAGCCCGGATCGCCCACCCTCAACTCCGCACCCCATGACTCCCGACCCGCCGCACAGGACGGCGGACGTCGAGGGCAGAGACCGTGGACACCGAGCGTTCCAAGACCCAGCAGGCAACGTACGTCGTGCAGGCCAAGCGTCACTACCTGGGTAACCAGATCGGTTTCCTAGAGCAGCTGGTCAAGGACCCACAGCAGTGAAACTTGCTCAAGAACGTGACCGCCACGGTCAGGTTCGTCGAGCGCGCCGTGGAGGCGCTGGATCGTCTGCGCCCGGCGCAGTTTTCCTATAACGACGCGGTCGACCAATCGTTGCTGTGTGCCAAGGCGGTCGGCCAGGTGCCCCCTGCGCCGGTCGCCCGGCGCAGCCGCCGATCCGCCGGATTTGTGCATCAGTCGGACCACCGCAGCCCCAGGCGGCCAACCACCCCCGTCCCTCCCGGCCAACAGGAAGTCAGCGGGCGTAGTTGGCCTCGCGGGCCAAGGCGGAGTGCTTGCAGCGCAGCGAGGACCCGCGACCGTGACCGAGAAGGCAGAAACAGCAGAGACGGCGCAACCCCTGATGGGCATGAGGGGTTGGGGAGTAGGAGGGGCGGAAGACGGCGCAAGGGAAGGAAAGCCTTGCCGAGAACCTCAGACGCGCCTGTGTCGTGCCGACCGGACAGTTGTCCGGTCGGCACGACACAGGCGCGTCTGAAGGATCGGGCGCAGGACATTTGCGGAGGCGTCGCGTGTCTCGAAAGCCTGATGCGAGAGCAGTGGGGCGTTGTCAGCCTTGCGCTTAGGGCGAGCAGGGACCACGCAGGGACGTTGACGCTTGGCCGACCTCCCAGAGAGCAGCCCCTGAACTGTCAGGGTTCGCGGGTAGACACGCTAACGATCCCGCTGAGAAAAGGGAATTAGCGGTTGTTGATGTTGGTCGGGAAGGGGGGTCGGATGACGGGCGTGGCGGTACGGGTGGGAGGCGCGTCAGACGGCATCGCGGGAGCGGGGCCAGCGGCGGGGGAGGACCTGGTCGCACTGGCCGCCGAGCTCGAGTCCCTGGCTGCGGAAGCCGCCGACCTGGTCGCCGCTGGACGCGCTGAGGCCACCCACCGCGCTTACGCCAGCCGCTGGCGTGCCTTCGAGACCTGGGCCGCCGACCGGGGCTTGATCGCACTCCCCGCCGAGCCCGCGACCGTGGTGCTGCACCTGACCTGGCTGCACCGTCAGGGGCGGGCCCGCTCCACCGTCGCGCAGACCGCTGCAGCGATCGCCTCGGCCCACCGAGAGGCCGGCATTGAGACTCCGCCGACGGCCCACGAGGCCGTTCGACGCTTGCTGCGCGGTCACCGCCGCGCTACTCGCGATCACCTGCAGCGGCAGGCCACTCCAGTTTTGCTCGATGGCATCCGGCGGTTGGCCGCTGCCTGCGATCGTTCGTCCCTGGCCGGCTTGCGCGATCAGGCGGTGCTCCTCGTCGGCTGGGTCGCCGCTCTTCGGCGCAGCGAGATCGCCGGCCTTGACGTCGAGGACCTTCGGCGGGAGCCAGACCGGACCAGCCTGCACATCCGCTGGAGCAAGGCCGACCAGAACGGGCGAGGGGAGTGGCTGGTACTGCCGCGGAGCAATCCCATCGCCGGGGACGCAGCGCACGCCCTTGACGCCTGGATCGCCGCGGCGGGCATCCAGCAGGGGCCGGTCTTTCGGGCCATCGACCGCTGGGGCTGTCCCCGCACGACTCGACTGTCCGCTCGTGCGGTCGGCGACCTGGTGGGCCGGTACGCCGCAACGGCCGGGCTGTGCCATCACCCAGCCATCGAGCCGTGCCCGCACGTATGGACCGGCCACAGCCTGCGTGCCGGCTGCGCCACCCAACTGGATCTCGACGGTGTCGACCTGCGCCAGATCGAGCGGTATCTGCGGCAATCCACGCCCGGTATGGGAGCGCGATACGCCCGCCGCGAGCGAGAGTGGCGAGCGACGGTGGCCGAGCGCCTCGGCGCAGGCCGCTAAACACCGGCTCTCTACCGCGAACGCACGACAAAAGCGCGCTCACGCCGGCGTCAGCCCATCGCAGACTGAACGACGGTCGGGGACCGCCTCCCGCGGTCCTCCCGGGTCCCGCTTGATCTCCGCGACGTGCAGATCGATGACGGCAATGCCCGCAGCGGGAGGCGGACGCTGGTGTCAGCGCGACATTGCTACGGCCAGGATCCCGGGAATGCTCGATGGGAGTGGGGGCTGGCGCCCTCGTCGTAGCGACTGGCCTGAGGTGATCGCGCTGCCCGGCAGCATCGGTGTCGGAGCCTCGACCTCGGCGCCTGAGTGACCACAGCGGGCCTGTCTGCTCTGCCGGAGAATCAAACGATTGGCCACCGGTCGCGCCGGTCAGGCTCCGGTCCTACCCGCGGACAAAATCGTCACGGCAGAATTCGGATCGCTGAGACCAGTCTCGACGACCGCGCCTAACAGTGGCCTGCTGGGAGCGCCCTTGAGCGACTGGCTCCCTGTGGGAACGGCAGGACGGACCCACCAGGGGCAGCGACTGGCGGATCCACATCTGTAGACGTGTCCCCGTCGACCTGCTCCGCGCCCCCTACGTCGGTAGCCGCCAATGTCTCCGCGATCACCTCGGCGGCACGAAGGCCCGTAGCCGCTTGATCCAAGACTCCGCAGACCGTGCTCAGATAAGCGTTCAGGACTCCGATCGCCTCGTCCGGGTGTCCAGCGTAAGGACCTCCTTCTACGCTGACACGCCCCTGCGTTGCCTCTCCTTCGAGCCAGACGCGGATCTGGCGAACCGCAGTGGGAAGGTCTTGCAGCAGGTCGCCGACGCTCCGGATCGCGATGGAAGCGTCCAACGTGTCGTGGAGCCCGTTCGCCTGCGCGGTGCATGACTTGAGGTGGCGAACGCACTCGGTTGCGGCCGCGGCGTAGACCGGAGCCATTGCGCCCAGGTACTTCGACTCCTCGTGTGGCTCCATGCCGGGGAATGTACGGCTGGGCTCTGACAATTCTGGACCAACGGCGATGCCGTGTGCCCGCGTGGGAGTCCGGCGGCGGCGCACTCACCGCGTCGTCCTCGTCTGTTGCAGACGATCGCTCAAGTAGCGCGACCGCTCGTGTGAAAATCGCCGGTCCACCGGCCGATGACCCAGTTCGTCATCCGCTGGCCAGATGACGACAGGACCCATTCACTCTCTCGCTCACTCTGGAGTCACCTTGTCCCTCGTCTTGGATGCCTGGATCAAGGCGTGCAGCCCCGCGATCGGTCTGGACCAACTCGTACTGCTACACGTATCCGACGAACTGAACATCCCGGATACGACAGTGGAGCAGAGCGTCCCCTCGGGGGACGCGATCGGTCCGTCCTACCAGCATCAGAACGTTCATCGGCGCACGGGTGGCGGATACCTCTCGATGCGCGATCTCGGGGCCCGAATTTGGTGCGACTCACGATTGAGCGCCGCCGAGTGGAACGCAGGGGCTCGCGTCCGTCGCCTCCGCGGGCTTCCCAACCCAGGGGGTCAGGCCTACTTCCCTCCTCTGCTGTGGACCGTGCAGGGAGGTCGGTACCGGGACGACTTCACGGGTCAGATCCTCAATCGGCGCGAAGTGTGGCGCATCCCGCTGGTGCGGGAGGCGGCGCTGGTTCGCGTTCCCGCGTCAGCCCCGGCGGCCAAGAAGGACGGGTGGTCGGTGGCGCGGGGGTGGAAGGACGCCGAGGACGCGATCGTCGAGGCCCGGCGGGAACGGGCGGTCCAGTCGGATCCAAGGGCGCCCTGGGATGACTGCGCTGCGCGAGACGACGTCCGCAAGTACCTGGCCCAGTGTCGTGCCGTCCAAGAGGCCGAGGCGATGGGGGACATCGATACGGCGGAGGTCCGGGGCGTCAAGGTTATCCCGGGTGCCTACCTCGGAGGTGGAGCGGAGCATGCCGCCGCCCTCGATGCGATTGGTCAGCGTGCGGCAGCCAATGTGGCGGCGACATCAGCAGACTCGCGCAGAGGGAACCTCCCCGGCGCCACGCCCGTGGGCGGCGAGTCGTCCTCGCCATGGGACGAGTGAATGCCCAGCATGCGCAAAGCGGTGTTGGGTGCGCCCCACCCATGGTGGGTGACGTCGGGTCGCCTGATCGTTGCGTCGGCAATTCGGGGTTGAGTCCGTACCTGACGTTCACAAGGTCCGGCGACCTTGATAAGACAAGTCCCTGCAGGCTGGGTTATGCCAGGGCTGGCCCTTTAGCTTCTGCTAATTCCGGTGGCTTGGCGAAATCTAAGGCATGCTTTGGTTCCTGCTTGGATCCCATCTTCATACCAGCGGGGGAGAGGGCTGAGAAGTCGGGCGCAATGCGCGCCGACGTTAGCGTCCTCGTCTGTGACCAGTTCGTCGCATGCTGACCATCCGGTCAGGCGCTGAGCATGTGCCGCGGTCAAGAGCGACTGCGACTGCCGCGGCATGCGCATCTGCCGCGATTCTGACTGGCGGGCTGCGCGGACCCCGCTGCGATTCACTCGTCGATTGGCCGAGCGCCCCCGATCTGACTCGAAGAGTCGTTAACGTCTATGGCGATAGTCGATCGACAAGCTCCCAAAAAGACTCGCGAAGAATTTTCATGATATGGCCGTTCGAGCGATCGAGGTGCCGATTGCATGCCGGTCCGAACCAAGTCGCCCTCAACCTCGGAGAGTTCACGTGCCTCAAAGTGCCGCTGCCAGTAAGCCCGAATGGACGCTGGCCGACCTGCGGTCCCTGCCACCCACCGTCCCCGCCCGCCAGGCCGACTCCATCATTGGCATGTCGATCAGCACCGGCAAGCGCCTGCGCGCCGAGGGGGCGTACCCCGTGCCGTGGGTGAGCATCGGCCGTCACCACCGCGTCCTGACCGCTCCGCTGCTCGCCTTCCTGGGGCTGAGGGTGGACGACTTGTCAGACCCAGCGGGCACTATGCCCGCCCAGGCCGCTGTTGACGGCGTGCCACAGCAGGAGGGTGCGGCGTGACGATCATCCGAGGGTCGGTGCGTCGGCGACACACCAGCGCCTGCAACGAGCGATTCAGGGCGGTCCCCGGGACGGACCGAAAGTGCACCTGCCCCTGGGGTTGGCACGTGAGGCTGCCACCGCACCCCGTGACTCGTGAGCAGAAGCGCCCCAGCAAGGGCGGCTTCGCGCGCAAGATCGATGCGGAACGGGATCTCGCGGCGTTCATCGACCGCGCGAGCGTCACCATGGGCCGCAGCGAGGGGATGACGGTCGCCGCCTGGCTCGACCTGTGGATCGGGTCTTTGCACGACCATGCCATCACCACGCGCGAAGGTTACGAAAGCATCGTGCGCCTGCATCTGAAGCCGCTCATCGGGGACATCCGACTGGTGGACCTGATGGCGGAGCACATCGACTCGATGATCGTCCTCCTGCAGTCTCCGGCCTATGCCCCGGCGGGTCGCACCGGTAACCGGTTCAAGGGGGCGAAGGGGCTCTCGTCCGCCACTGTTAATCGCATCCTCGATTGCCTTCAGTCGGCGCTCGGTAGCGCGGAGAAGCGAGATCACATTCGGCGAAACCCCATGCGAGCGGTTGAGAAGCCGCACGAGGAGAACAAGCAGGGTGCCTTTTGGGCGGCCGAGCAGGCCGCAGCGTTCCTCGACCACCCGCTGGTGGTCGAGCACCCTCTCTATGCGGCCTGGCATCTCGCCCTAACCACGGGCGCCCGACGAAGCGAACTGTGCGGACTCCGATGGTCCGACGTAGACCTCGACATCGGACTGTGGCGGCTCAGCCGAGCGCGCGTCCAGCGCAGCAGCCGGGTGGTCGAGAAGCGAACGAAGAACCGGTCCAGCGAGCGGAAGGTGTTCCTGGACTCCGAGACGATCGAAGTCCTGGTGGCGCATCGTCGGCGCCAGGCAGGGGCACGCCTCAAGGCGGGACCAGCCTGGGGTGGGGGAGGGGAGTACGTGTTCGTCGATGAGTTCGGCGACCCTGTCCGGCCTGACCGCCTGTCCCGCAACTGGAAGTCGCTCGTGACACGGGTCGGCGCTCCCGACGTCCGCCTCCACGACCTCCGGCACACGTCGATCACCCTCGGCGCCATCGATGCAGGTCTGCCACTTGCAGTCATCATGGCTCGCGCGGGGCACTCGCGCGTCACTACGTCGCTTGACTACACCCACATCGCCGACGAGGTCGCGCGTCGCGCTTCCGAGGCGATCGCCAGCCAGATCCAGCAGCACCGCTCAGGACGGGTCAAGGGCGGCTAGGGGTCACGCTCGGAAGCGCGGGCTGTC
The DNA here is from genome assembly GCF_010682105.1 of Modestobacter muralis. Lineage (GTDB taxonomy): Bacteria > Actinomycetota > Actinomycetes > Mycobacteriales > Geodermatophilaceae > Modestobacter > Modestobacter muralis. Next base: position 48,633 of record NZ_JAAGWH010000063.1, read on the forward strand.
AACCCTTGGTGTGACTGCGACATCGGTCTTCAGTGCTGGACTGGAAGGCCCTGCGAGTGGCTCGGGCTGTCAGCGCTGGCCGGCGCCGCGCGCAAGGGGAGGGGCGTCAACCTCCTATGCGTGGCCAGGGGCCAGCGGGCGGTCTCTGGCGGCCGGCACTTGCTGGGGTCGATGCGTCTACCTGCTATGCGTGCGTTGACCTGCATCTTTGCCGGGGGCGTCAACCTCGTATGCGTACCCGTGGTCTGCCGTGGCTGGAGCAGGGCGTCTACCTCTTATGCGTAGCTTTGAGGGACGTCGCCTTGAGCTCCAGCGACGGCTGGCCACAGGCCGGGCGAGGCGGGTGTCCTGTCCCACTTGACGAGTGTGCAACGGATGCCGTGGCCCGGCCTGGAGCTCGCCGTCGCCGGCGCGGGGCTTGTAGTTGGTGGCCTCCATTGAAAGGTTATGGACACCTTGTTCGTGCGCCGCGACACGTTGACAAACTCCCCATAGCGGGTCAAAGTAGCTCCGTGAACCTCGCCCAGTCCTACACCCTCGAGGCCTTCGAAGAGCTGATCAAGCGCGAGACGGACCGCGTCGAACTCAAGACGGGCGTGAGCCGCGACAAGGTGTCCGAGGCTGTCGTCGCATTCAGTAACACCGAAGGAGGCGTCATCTTCGTCGGGGTCACCGACGACCGTCGAGTGACCGGGCAGTCGCTCACTCAAGGCGTGCATGACAAGATCCATCAAGCAATTCACGACGCTCGTGACTGTGGGCGCTATGAGATCATGCAGATCAGTGTGGCGGGTACGCCCGTAGTGGCGATCACAGTTCACCGTAGAGAAGAAGGGTTCGCTCAGACCAGCAACGGGCGGGTCCTGGTTCGGCATGGAGCCCGGAATGACGCGCTTTTTGGCTCTGAGATGTGGGACTTCGTCAGCGGACGGTCTCTCAGGCGCTTCGAAAGCGCCGACTCGAACACCCCAGTTACCGAAGCCGAGCAGGGCTACCTAGACGAACTTGCCCTCGTGCACGGTTGGAGCGAACTGAATCCGGAGGGTCTACGCCAGCGCCTGACCGAGCGTGGACTGGTCCTTTCAAACGGGAACATGACCATCGCTGGCGCACTTTTCCTTACGGACCCGGCGCAATCGCTCGGAGTCAGCAAGGCCTTCGTAGAAGTGCGCCGCTACCCCGAAGTCGGTGGCGAGTACGATCGCAGAGTCGTATTCGACGGACCTCTTCAGCAGCAGGTCGTCGACGCCCTGTCCTTTATCATGGGCGAGTTGGGCAGTGACTTGGTCGTAACTGGACTCTACAGATATGACCTGCCTCGCCTTCCTGAAGTAGTCGTGCGAGAGGCAGTTGCAAATGCCGTCGCGCACAGGAGCTACGAGGCGCATCGCACGGCTGTCTTGGTCGAGATGAGGCCGGACGGTGTACTTGTCACATCGCCGGGCGGCCTCCCTGAGCCAGTGACCATCCAAAACCTACGCCAGGCGCAGACGGCACGGAACCCGACTGTGATTGATGTTCTACGCCGATTTTCTTTGGCAGAGGACGCTGGCCGCGGTATCGATGTCATGGAGGATCAAATGGCCGAAGCACTCCTTGATCCTCCTCAGTTCCAAGATGAGAACGGATTCGTCAGCGTATTTCTCCCGTTGCGTGGGGCTATCACGGCTCGCGAGCGCGCGTGGGTCCAAGAGCTTGAGCGGAGGGGGACGTTGGAAGCGAGCGACAAGATCCTTCTTGTCCAGGCTGCCCGAGGCTCGGAGCTGACTAATGCTGTGGCCCGCAGCGCCTTGAGCACTGAAGACAGCGGGCTCGCGAGGAAGGCGCTGCACCGACTCCGAGACAACGGACTGCTCGAGCAGCATGGGGAGCGAGGTGGAGCCACCTACACCCTGTCGGCTTCGATTGCACCGCCCGCTGCTTACCGCCTCACTCCAACACAGCTCCGTGACATGTTGGTCGAGCGAGCGGCGGAGGCTCCGCTGACCAACGAGTCTGTTCGCCAGTTCACGGGCTTGGACCGTCAGGACACCCGCGTGCTCCTCAAGCAGCTCGTCGCCTCGGGGCGCCTGCGGCAGCTGGGCGAGCGCCGCGGGACCCGGTACGTCCTTCCGGGTGAATAACAGTGATGTTCTTCCGGCCTGCGACACCGTGGACATGTAGTCCATAACTAGCCATAGTCCTGCGCCCCGCCGGACTTCGGCAGCGCGGAGAGCCGGTGGCCGCTCAGGCATGACGGAGTGACCGGCATTGTGCAGTTACCGAGCGTCACAGCTTCAGGGAGTCCTTGCAGTCGTATTGCAGCCAAGCCAAGACCAACCGAGCTGTCCCGAGAGGGACCGTCGCGGTCCTCGCATGGCCCTGAGCAGGGCGGTCGTAACCGAGCACCTTCGTCATAGCCCGAGGGAGCCCTCGACACCCGGTCTTGAAAACCGCTATGGGGTGAAACCCATCGTGGGTTCGAATCCCACGCCCTCCGCTCTGATCAGCACGGTCGTACGGGCGCGACCGGAGGTGGACCCTGTGCAGAGTCACAGCGCCCACGCGACGGGTGCTGCGGGGTACCCCTTCGGCTGCGGCAGCTCCACCTGTCGCGCCGGCTCCCCGCTGGCGACGCATCGTCCACTCGACCTGCTTCGCACCTCAGGCCGTCATCGCGGGCGGAGTGTGGGTGCGGGAGCGCTTCCCGCCCATCGAGCTCAGGCCCTCCTCGCCGGCTGAGCCCGATCAGAAGCCCGGGAACACCCGCCGCAGGTCGTCGAGCGTGACGCTGCCGGTGACCGCGGTGCCGGCCGGCGTGTGGCGCTCAGCGAGGCGGCCGCCGAGCAGCCGGTAGAACGACTCGGTCGTACCGGTGAAGGTCGCCAGCGGGTCGGTGCCGGCGGGCACGAGCCGCGCGCTCTGGTCGACGACGAGCGTCCAGTCGCCGGCCGCGACCTCGGTGGGCTCGCTCAGGGCGTCGGGCTGGGCAGTGAGGGCGAGCATGAAGCTGAGCTGGTCGGACAGCAGGGTCAGCATCAGACCGGCGGTGGTGGCGTCGACCGTCGCGGCCGGGTCGAGGCCCACGGTGACGTCCCACGTGTGCTGGGCGACCTCGTTGAGGCGCATGCCGGCAGCGACCTCCAGCGGGACGGGCTCAGGGAGCCGCGGTCGGCGGATGGTGACCGCGTCGCGCTGCTCGGGCGTCAGGGACTCGAGGGGTCTCGACGAGGACCGTGCCGTGGTCGACGTACCCCTGTGCCTGCTCGCGGGGCGTCATCGCGTTCCAGCGGTCCCAGACCGCCTGGTTGTCGCCCCCGGGGACCCCCGTGCCGGCCGCTGCCGCCGCGAGCGGCCGCAGCATGATCTCCGACCCACTGCCCAGGTGGGAGAGCACGTCACAGATCCGCCACTCGGACGCGCCGCTCGGCGCGACCAGTTGCTCGTCGTCGAGACCGTCGATCACCTCGACGAGCTGGTCGTGGTGCTGGCGCAGCGAGACGATGACCTGGTCGGCGAGGGCACTCACGGCGCGACCGTAGACCTCGTGCACCGCGTGGACGGGACGAGCGGTCCCTGGTCCGGTCGCCCCCGATCGGGGCACAGAGGACGAGACACCGAGGAAGTGGTTCGTCTGCTCGCGGCGGGGTGCCGTGAGCGTGAGACCGAGCCCCGACTCCGCGAACAACAGTGAGACGACGACCAGCCATTCGCTGCCATCACGGCCGGGTGGGCAGCCTCATCCCGGAACGCGGATCGAGTGGCGCGCGACCCACGCTCCGCTGAGGAGCGGGACCACGCTCAACGCCGCGATCGCTGTCCCGCACAGGACGAACGCGAGCCTGAGCACCGACGACCTCCGTACGCCTGACCGTTCGAGCAGCCACGTGAGGAGGAGCGCCGAACTGCTGGCGAGCGCCCCGAAGGCGGCGCCCACGACCAGACCTCCCCGGCTTCCGAAGAACGACCTGGCCGCCAGGTCGAAGGCACTGCCCAGGCTGATCGCCCCCGTGGCTGCACCTGTTGCACCGGCGATCGCCGCGCTGACGAGGACCGCCCGGCCGGAGGACCAGTGACTCGACTGCACGACCACCTGCCCCTGCTTGCACGCACGGGTCGGATGACCCCACTGAGTGTCGGCGCCATCGGGGCCGGTGTCGAGTCGTCCCGGGTCGAGTCCCTCGCGTGCGAGCCCCTGAGGTCATCTGGAACTGGCCCCGAGGACGGTCGGGCATCGGTCCGCCCGTTGACGGGCAGTCCTGGTCAGCGCCTCAGCTGGGCGAACGTCCCGCGGCCGGGGCGCTGGAGGAGACCCATCAGGGTCGGCTGCCGGGGTCGCCGCCGACCCCGTCCGCGGGGGTGGAGGAGAGGGACTGGGCACCGATCACCGCGAGCATCTCCAGCTTCTCGTGGCTCTCGCTGCCGGGCGCCGCGGTGTAGACCATGAGGTGGTGGGCCTGGTGCGGGTCGACCAGGGTCTGGCAGTTCAGCTCCAGCCGGCCGACCTCGGGGTGCTGGTAGCGCTTGACCTCGTTGGGGTGGATGCCGACCTCGTGGGTCTCCCACAGGGTGCGGAACTCCGCGCTCTCGGCCAGCAGGAGGTCGGTCAGGTGGGCCGCTCGTGACCCCGGCCCGCCAACGGCGAGGAGGGCGCGGAGGCCGGCGGCATACATGCGTGACATGTGGGCGTGGTCCTCGGTCACGTACAGCGCGCGGGCCGCCGGGTCGGTGAACCAGCGGTACCCCCGGCTGCGAGCGGGGCCGGTGTACCGCGTCGCGTCACCGACGAGGGCGATCCCGAGCGGTGTCTGCCGCAGCGTCTCGCCGACCTCGGTGACGATCTCGGCGGCGGTGTCACCGAGGCGGTCGAAGATCCGCAGCAGACCAGGGCTGACGTGCTCGCTGCTCGACCCGCGGGTCGGGGGCTGGTGCCCGGCCAGCCGGAACAGGTGGTCCCGCTCGTCGAGGGACAGGTGCAGCCCCTGGGCGATCGAGGCGATCATCTGCGCCGAGGGGTGCGGGCCGCGCTCGCGTTCCAGGCGCGTGTAGTAGTCGGTGGACATGTGGCACAGGCCGGCGACCTCCTCACGGCGCAGACCGGCGGTCCGGCGGCGCTGACCGCGGGGGAGACCGACGTCCTCGGGTTGCAGTGCGCCCCGGCGTTCGCGGAGGAACTCCGCCAGACCTGGTCGATCGATGGCCACGCGGGTCCTCCTGAGGGTGGGGTGCGCCGCCCGTGAGGGCGGCACCGCTGTGTCTACCGGCAGGGCGCAAGCGCATCCACGTCCCGTCGATCCCCCTCTCACCAACGGCCCACAGGGGGATCGGTGGGCCCTGCCACCGGCGGTCGGCAGCGGGGACGGTGTGGTCACGACGCGAACGGCGCGTCACCGACGACAGGGACCCCACCATGGCCCGCACCCCGATCGACATCACCGTCCCCGATCTGACCGGCAAGCGCGCGGTCCTCACCGGCGGCAGCGACGGCATCGGCCTGGTCATCGCCCGCCGCCTGGCCGCGGCCGGGGCCGAGCTGGTCCTCCCGGTCCGCAACCGCGGCAAGGGCGAGACCGCCGTCGCCGAGATCCGTGCGCGCGTCCCCGGGGCGGACATCACCCTGCACACGCTGGACCTGTCCTCGCTCGCATCGGTCACCGCCTTCAGCGCGGCCCTCCTCGCCGACGGCCGGCCGATCGACGTCCTGATCAACAACGCCGGCGTCATGACCCCGCCGGAGCGGCAGGCGACGGTCGACGGCCACGAGCTGCAGCTCGCCACCAACCACCTGGGGCACTTCGCGCTCGTGGCGCAGCTGCTGCCGCTGCTGCGCGCCGGCCGGGCACGCGTCACCTCACAGTCCAGCGTCGCGGCCAACAGCAACGCCGTCCACTGGGACGACCTGGACTGGGAGCGCTCCTACCACCCTGGGCGCGCCTACAGCTCCTCCAAGATCGCCGTCGGCCTGTTCGCCCTCGAGCTCGACCGCCGCAGCACGGCCCACGGCTGGGGGATCACAAGCAACCTGTCCCACCCTGGGGTGGCCCCGACCAACCTGCTCGCCGCTCAGCCCGCCATCGGCCGCCCCGCGGAGGGGCGGGAGATCCGCGTGATCCGGCGGCTGTCGGCGATGGGCGTCCTGGGGACCCCGGAGACCGCCGCGCTCCCGGCGCTGCTCGCCGCGACGTCGCCGGAGGTCACCGGTGAGCGCCTCTACGGCCCCAGCCGCTTCCAGCACATGAGCGGGGCGCCGGCCGAGCAGCAGCTGTACCGGTCACTGCGCAGCGTCGAGGACGCCCGGCGCATCTGGGCGCTGTCCGAGCAGCTGACGGGCGTCTCGTTCCCCGCCGAGGGCGCGGGGGCCGACCGTCCCGCGCTCGACGTCGTCCGTGGACCCGGCCTGACGGCCTGAGGGCGGGCGGGCGTGCACGAGGCACCCCGCGGTCACCGGACGGTGAGCGCCGTGTGTGGCTGTTCCGGCTCCCACGCCCTCCGCTCCCGGCCGCAGACCCGGCCGCCACGCCGGGTGCGCCCGAGGCGCTGGAGGTCATCGACCGCGGAACCCGCTCGAGACGGTCGATGACCGTGAAAGCCCAGGTCACCCGGGTCGTCCTGTCGACTCGTGGACCTGGGAGGGAGCGGTCAGCGGCTCCGCGGAGGCGTCGCGCAACGATTCGGTGACGCAGCCGTCCGCGGCCCTGTCCGGACCCCGTCGGCGGACGCGTGCCCGCCCTACCTTTCGGCTGTCCGCGGCACTCCTGCCGCGACGGACACCGAGGAGAGCCGCGTGCACCAGCTCGCGTCACCACGCACCCGCCCGGCCATGGACGGCGTCGCCGTCGCCCCGTCCGCGCTGCACGCACCTGTGCGCACGGGTGCGCTGTGACCCTCCTCTGGCCGACCGTGTCGGCCTTCGGCTTCGTGCTCTCCGTCGGCCTGGTCGTCGCCCTCGGGCGGGGCTCCACGTCCCGGTACGAGGTGGAGCGCGACCGGACGCGGAACCGGGTCCAGCCGGCGCCCGCGACCGCTCCGTCCGACGTCCCCGCCGCTCCCGTCCCCGGCGGGGCCGCGCCGGTGGCCGGGCCGCACCCGACGGTCGGCCGGGTGCCCGAGCCCGCCGACCAGGCGGTCGCGGGGCACGCGCTCGACCGGCAGGAGGCGTCGGGCAGCGTCGCCACGCTGCCGCAGGCACGCCCGGCCGGGCTGCCCGGTGTCGCCGGCTCCGAGCCGGCCTGGTGGCTGGTCACCGAGGGCGACCACGAGGTGCTCGCCGGCCCCTTCGCCGACCGGGTCGAGGCCGGGTGGGCGCTGATGACCGGCCCGGAGGACGCACCGGTGCACGCCCTCTACGGCCTGCGCCGCCCGGACGGCGGGGTGGCGCGGCGTCAGACGCCCGAGGACCTGGCCTGGCTGACCGAGCTGGGCGACCAGCTCGACCGGCTGCCGCAGGCCTGGGACGAGCGGATGGACGACGACGACCCGATGGTGTCCCTCGTGGTGGAGGTGACCGCCGCGCTGGTCGAGTCCGGCATCCCCGTGCACGACTGCGCCGGCGACGGTGCGGCCGGCGGGGTGTGCCTCACCCCCGAGCCGGGCTGCGACGGTGTCCTGGTCAGCTGGCACCAGCACGACCGGATGAGCCGCGACCAGGTCCGCGGTGCCGAGACGGTCGTCGCGGTCCAGCGGGCGATGAACGCCGCGGTCGCCGAGTGCCTCCAGCTGCTGGGCTTCCTGGTGGCGCCGGTCGGCTCGGTGGGCTGCTCGCTGGTCATCGACGCGTGGTCCGGTCGGTGAGGCCGCGCCGGCTGCTGTGAGCGGCGGCACTCACTCGCAGGAGGGGGCCGACCCCGCGGCACACCGCAGGACCGCGCCGCCGGTGCCGAAGAGGTGGTGTGCAGCTGCCGCAGTCGATGAGGGCCCGGGACCCGCGGGCCGCAGCCAGGACCGCCGTCCTGGTGCTGCTGGTCTGCGCCGTGACCATGCTGGTCTTCTCGCTCTTCGGCCCCAACGCCGTCTCCACGGCCGGGATCATCGCCTCCTGGCTCACCGCGGCGGTGCTGGTCGGGCTGGCCCTCACGTACCACCTGACGTCGCCGGAGCGGATCGACCGGCGCGGCGGGTACGTGTTCATCGCGCTGATCGGGGTGGTGCTCTGCTGCGGGATGAACTGGATCACGAACGACCCCTCCGCCGGCGGTCAGGCGTTCCTCGCCTTCCCCGTGCTGTGGGCCGGGGTGCACCTGCGCCGGGCCGCCGTCCAGGTGGTCACGGTCGCCGCCCTGGCCGGTGACGCCGTGGTGCTCTTCCACCTGGAGCCGGTCGGCTACGCGGTCAGCGACCTCAGCTTCTTCGGCGCGGTGCTCGCCGTCATGGCGCTCATGCTCACCCGCTCGGGGGAGACCCAGGACCGGCTGGTCGCCATGCTGAAGGAGCAGGCTTCCGTCGACTCCCTCACCGGACTGGTCAACCGCCGGGTGCTCGACGAGGCGCTCACCGAGGCCCTGACCACCCAGACCCGGCCGCTGGGCACCTCCCTGGTGCTGGTCGACATCGACTCGTTCAAGTCCATCAACGACCAGTACGGCCACCCGGTCGGCGACGACGCCCTGGTGCACATCGCCGGGGTGCTCCGCTCGGTGGTCCGCCCCAGCGACGCCGTCCTGAGCCGGATGGGCGGCGACGAGCTCGCCGTCCTGCTGCCCGACTGCCCGGCCGACGTCGCCGCCCGGCGCGCCGCCGACGTGCTCGACGCCGTCCGCGCCGCGCCGCTGCAGCTGCGCGACGGCACCCTGCTGGCCGTGTCGGTCAGCCTGGGCGTGGCCCACGCGCCCTCGCACGCCGAGCAGCTCGAAGAGCTCTACGCCGCCGCCGACACCGCCCTCTACGCCGCCAAGCGGGCCGGCCGCGACCAGGTCCGCGTCGCCGAGGTGCGCTGAGCCCGGGCGTCGCCTGTCCTCCTGCACCAAAGGCCGTCCTCCCGCAGCAACGCTGGTGCGGTAGGACGGCCTTTGATCAGGTCACCTGATCTACTGCGCACCACTACCGGAGCCGGCGCACCGTGCCGGCGAGGGTGCGGGCGGTGAGCCGGCCGTCGGCCAGCCCCAGGGCGACGACGTCGTCGAAGGCCCGCTGGTCCTCGCGCGCCGCGCGCACCACTCCCTCCATCAGCACCGGCCACCGGCTCAGCTGCGAGGCGACCCCTGACGAGCGGAGGTGGCCGCCCAGTCGCCGGCGCAGGAGCCGGCGGTGCACCTGCCCCGCCCGGGCGCCGTGCAGAGCCGCCTCCCCGGCCAGCGCACCGGACAGGACGGCGTAGAAGATGCCCTCCCCGGTCAGCGGGTTGATCAGCGACTGCGCGTCCCCGGCCAGCAGCACCCGGCCGTCGGGCAGCCGCGGCCGCCCGGTCGACAGCGGCAGCCGGTGCGCGCGCAGGCCCTCGGGCTCGACGCCGGGCAGCATCCGGTGCAGCCCGGCGACCAGCTCCGCGCGGGTCACCCCGCCGGACACCAGCTCGCCGTAGCCGACGTTGGCCCGGCCGTCGCCGAGCGGGAACGACCACGCGTAGGCCGGCCAGCGCTGCTCGGTCGTGGTGACCACCTGCACGCCCTCGCTGCCCGGCAGCACCGGCGCGTACCCGCGGATCGCCACCGCCAGCCGGCCCGGCGGGTTGCCGGCCAGGCCCAGCGCCCGCCGGACGACGGACTCCGCACCGTCCGCGCCGACCAGCACCCCGGCGTGGAACCGGCCGTCGACCTCCACGTGGTCGGCGTGCACGGTCACCGCACGGACGGTGTGCTGCCGGAAGCGGACGCCGCGGTCGATCACCTGCGCCAGCAGCCGGCCGTCGAGCACCGCGCGGGGCACCACGGACGAGGGCCGGTGCAGCGTGCGCTCGACCGTCGTCCCACCCGGGGCGTGCAGCCGCAGCCGCGGCACGGTCGGGTACCCGGCGGTCAGGGCCGCGACGTCGAGGTCGAGGCCGGCCAGCACGTCGAGCGCCTCGGGCGCGATGCCGTCACCGCAGACCTTGTCGCGGGGGAACGCCGACCGGTCGAGCACCAGCACGTCGGCGTCCGGGCGGGCCCGGCGCACCGCGGCCGCGCAGGCCGCACCGGCCGGGCCGGCCCCGACGACGACGACGTCGGCGTGCTCCACCCCGGCCGGGCTCAGGTGTTGTTCGCCGGCGTCGGGGTGCCCGGGTTGCAGTTCTCGTCCTGGCTGTTGCTGTTGTTCCCCGCGTCGCAGTTGGTCTCCCCGCGCTGCAGGTCGGTGTTGGAGCCGCCGCAACCGGTGAGCACCGTGCTGCCGACGAGGGCGAGCGCCACGAGGGTCCGCTTCATGTGCATGGAAGGGGCGGTGCCCACGATCAGCGGTGCGCAACCGGCTGTCACGACCGGGGTGCGGTCCACTTGCGGGCCGGGTGACCGTAACCGGCGACGAACGCCAGCAGCCCGGCGGCGTCGTGCACCACGCCGAGGGCGTCGAGCCGGGCGGCGTCGAGGTAGCCGTCGTCGACCATCCGCCGCAGTTGGGCCAGCTGCGGCTGCCAGAAGCCCTCGACGTCCAGCAGGGCAACCGGCTTGGCGTGCAGCCCGAGCATCCCCCAGGTCCAGGCCTCGAACAGCTCCTCCAGGGTCCCGGCGGCACCCGGCAGCGCGACGAAGGCGTCGGCGAGGTCGGCCATGACCTGCTTGCGCTCGTGCATCGTCGCCACCACCTCCAGCCGGGGCAGCCCGCGGTGGGCCACCTCGTCGTCGACCAGGTGCTGGGGGATGACCCCGACCACCTCGCCGCCGGCGGCCAGCGCGGCGTCGGCGACCACGCCCATCAGGCCCACGTCCCCGCCGCCGTAGACGATCCCGACGCCGGCGCGGGCCAGGTCCGCGGCGAACGTCGCGGCCGCCCGCTGGTGGGCGGGTGGGCCGGCGTGCGATCCGGTGAAGACGGCGATGCGCATGTGCCCGACCCTAGGTGGGCCCCGGGGACCCCGCGTCGGCACGTCCGGAGGCACGTGTGCGACGGCGGGGAGGGCGCAGCCTGCTGTTCGCCTGATGCTCTCCTGCGGGTCACCCGGTGGAGGGACCGGCACCGGAGAGTCGGCGCGTCAGATGCACGGACGACGATGCGGGAGCGAGTCGATGAGCCACGACCACGAGCACGACCACCACCACGGCGAGCACGGCCACACCCATCACCACGGGAACACCGCCGGCGTCGAGGGCACCTGGGCCGACCCACGTGCCGACGACCCGCTGTCGGTCTCGCGGCGCGGCTTCCTCGCCACGGCGGCCGTCGTCGCCGGTGCGGCCGCAGGCGTCGGTGGCGCGGTCGCCGGGGTCGGCCAGGGTGTGGCCGCGGCGAAGCCGAAGGCCCCCACCTCGACCAACCCGTGGAACGGCCGGTCGCTGTTCCTGGCCGGCGACCACCACATCCACACCCAGTACTCTCCCGACGCCCAGTACGAGGTCGCCACGCAGGCCGCCAAGGCCCGGGAGTTCGGCC
>NZ_JAAGWH010000064.1 GCF_010682105.1 Modestobacter muralis
TGGACTGGATCGTCATCACCGACCACGGCGGCCCGGCGCACCAGAAGTTCTCGGTCGACGCGATCACGCCCGAGATCGAGGCGGCCCGTGGCCAGTTCCGCGATCTGCTGATCTACCAGGGCCTCGAGTGGAACATCCCCAGCGCCGAGCACGCCACGGTCATGCTCCCCCCGGGGCGCGACACCGTGGACATCCTCAAGGCGTTCGAGGCCGGCTACGACGGCTCCGTCCTGAGCGCCCGCGGCGTCACCGGCAACGTCGAGCCCTACGCGCTCGAGGGCCTGCGGTACCTGGACAACCAGGTGCGCAACCGGCGTACCGAGATCGCGCTGATGTTCGCCAACCACCCGAGCCGGCAGGGCATCGACAGCCCGCACGAGATCCGCAACTGGCGCGACGCGGCCCCGTCCGTCGCGGTCGGCATGGAGGGTGCCCCCGGGCACCAGGCCGCCGGCATCCCGACCTCGCAGGGCGGCCCGGGCCGCGCCCGCGGCTACTACGACAACGCCGGCACCCGGGCCGACCGGTTCGCGCCCTACCCGGCCGAGTCCTACCGCACCTTCGGTGGCTTCGACTGGATGACCGCGACCGTCGGCGGCCTCTGGGACTCCCTGCTCGCCGAGGGCAAGCCGTGGTGGGTCACCGCCACCTCCGACTCCCACCAGGTCTTCCGGGACACCCGGGTCCCGGGGTCGCAGAACTACGACCAGACCGGCGTGCGCGGCGACCCGGTCGACACCGGCGTCCCGATCACCACCTACGGCGACTTCTGGCCCGGCCAGTACAGCAGCACCCTGGTCGTGGCCCAGTCCCGGCAGTACGTCGACGTGATGCGCGGGCTGCAGTCGGGCAAGGTCGTGGCGGTGCACGGCCGGCTCATCGACGGCCTGGACCTGCGCGTCCGCTCCATCGGCGATGGTGACAGCCGGGGCGTGACCCTCGGTGGCCGCACCTTCGTCCGCCGCGGCGGCGACGTGCAGGTGTCGATCACCGTCGAGCTGGCCGGTGGTCCCAACGCCAACGGCGACGTGCCGGAGCTGGCCAAGGTGGACCTGATCAGCGGCCCGGTGACCGGCGTCGCCGCCGACCGGGACGTCTTCCGCGCGCCGCAGACGACCGTGGTCGAGACCTTCGAGGTCCACGCCCGCGGCCGCCGGGCCACGTTCGAGCACACGTTCAAGAACGTGCAGCAGTCGTTCTACGTCCGGGTGCGCGGCAGCGACGGCCGGCAGCTGGACGCGAGCGGCAACCCGCTGATCGACGTGGTCGGCAACGCGAACCCGTGGGAGGACCTCTGGTTCTACGCCAACCCCGTGTTCGTCGACGTCTTCTGATGGCCGGTCGCTGGTTCGGCGGGTCCCCGGGGGCCGAGGTGCTCCCCGACGCCCACCTGCTGGCGGCGGTCGACGCCGCACTCGCCGGGTCGGGCACCTCGGCGGAGCTGGTCTGCACCTCGGTGGACCGCTCCGCCGGGGTGCCCCGCACCGGGGTGGCCCTGCGGTTGTCCGCCGAGCCGGCCGACCCTGCCGGCACCCGGGTGGCGCTGGCCCGGGCGCTGGGCGGGCCGGTGGTCGACGAGGGCACGGCCGGTCAGGGACACGACGCGGCGCCCGCCGTCACGGCCCTCACGCAGGTGCGGGACGGCGCGGACGGGCGGTGCGTCCGGTTCCCCGGGCAGGACGTCGTCCAGGGTCGTCTGTCGGTCGCCGACCTGGTCGCCGCGACGGCGATCGAGGAGGTCGTCGGTGTCGGTGTCCAGGTGGGGCCCGAGCACGTCGTCGACACCCTGGGCTTCCTGCGTCCGGTCTTCACCGCGGGACGGCTCAGGCTGGTGGTGGAGCAGGGGGCCGAGGGGGCCCTGCAGCCGTTCGAGATCGCCGACCCGCACGAGTGCTGCGGCGGAGTGGCGCACTGACCCGGACCTCGGAGGGGCAGCCCCTCCGGGGTCGGGGTCAGACCACCGGGGTGGCGAAGCCGATCTCCTTGCCGGCGAGGCAGGCGGGGAAGGTCTCGAACACCGCCGCCCGCTCGGGGGAGGCGTTGTAGCGCTCCTCGACCTCGAGGAAGTCGGCGTCGTCACCGTCGTGGGCGACCGCCCAGGTGAAGGTGGAGTGCTCCTCCTCGGCCAGGGCGAACAGCACCCGGAAGCCGAACTGCTCCCGCACCGGGACGATGGTGGGGAACCACGCCAGGAAGTCGGCCATCCGGCCCGGTTCGATCTCGTAACGTCGCAGCTGCACGGTCATGCGCCCAGTCTGATGGAGTCCCAGCGGCGCGGGAACCGCGCCCTGGGACTCCATCAGCGCAGGGTCAGGACGACGGCGGGACGTAGAACTGCAGGTCGTTGCCCTCGGAGTCCTTGAACGGCGCGATCCGGCCCCACGGGTGGTCGCTGATGCCGCCGGTGAACTCCACGCCCTTGCCCTGCAGCTCGGCCACCTCGGCGTCGAGGTCACCGTCGGGCTGGAAGGTGATGACGGCGCCGCCGTCGGCGTGCCTCGCGGTCCCCTCCCGGGCGTTGAGCCCGATCATCAGGCCGTTGGAGTCGAACTCGCTCCAGTCCTCGGTGACCTTCTTCTCGGTCAGCCCCAGGGTGTCCCGGTAGAAGGCCCGGGCCCGGTCCATGTCGTCGACCGGCACCCACACGCTCGCCACACCACTCGCCACGTCAGTTCTCCTCAGGTAGGTCGTGCACGACCCGTGCCCAGCCGGGCGGTCCGGCAACCACCGCACGGCCCCGGCAGACTGGGGGCGTGCGCACCTCGACCGACGGCTGGACGACGTGTGCGCTGGGGCACCGGCACTGGGGGCGGGCCGGCGCGGCCGGGCTGCTGCTGCACCGCCCCGGGTCGGCCGGCACCGAGGTCCTGCTGCACCTGCGGGTGGGCTGGTCGCACCACGGCGGCACCTGGGGCACCCCCGGTGGCGCGCTGCTGGCCGACGAGGCCGCGGCCGACGGCGCGCTGCGCGAGGCAGGGGAGGAGCTGGGCCTGCGCCGCTCGGACGTCGTGCTCGGGACGGCGTCCGTCGACGACCACGGCGGCTGGAGCTACACGACCGTGCTGGCCGTCCCCGCCGGGCGGCTGGAGGCGGCCGACCTGGTGCTGAACGAGGAGAGCACCGACGTCGGCTGGTTCGCCCTCGACGCACTCCCCGTGCTGCACCCGGGGCTGGCCGGCTCGCTGCCGACCCTGCTGCCGCTGCTGGCGGCCTGACTCACGCGCTCCCGGGGACGGTGACCGGGACGACGACCAGCCGGTGGTCACCGAACTCCATCGCCCGCACCTCCGCCGGTCCGGCCTGAACCGGGTCGAGGGCCAGCACGTGGTCGAACTGCACCCGGGGCGCGGGTGCGGGGTAGGTCGGCGCGCTCGCCAGCCGCTGGGCGCGGGCCAGGGTCGCCGGCAGGGGGCCGATCAGGTTGAGGTCACCGGCCAGCAGCACCGGCCCGGGCAGCGTGCGGGACCAGCGGCGCAGCCGGAGCAGCTGGCGGGACGCGGTGTGCGGGGCGAAGGACAGGTGGGTGCTGATCACGGTGACCCCGTCGAGCTCCGCGGCGACGGCCAGCCGCGGCTCGTCGGGGAACCACCAGGTCCGGCTCTCCCCGGTGCGCGGGTCGGGGGCCCGGATCGGCAGCCTGGCCCGGCCGGCGCCCAGCGCCTGCACCGACCAGCGGCGCACGGGCAGCCGGCTGAACAGCGCGATGCCGTAGAGCGGGCCGGTGGGCTCCTCCCACGACCCGCGCAGCACGGGCGGGTCGACCGGCGTCCAGCTGCGGAAGGGGTCGGGTGTGCCGGCGACGGCGGCGGCGAACCGCCAGTCGGTCGTGCCGAGCGCGGCGGCGACCTCGGCGGGCTGGTCGACGCCGTGCGAGCGCGGCTGGGCGACGTCGACCTCCTGGACGGCGAGGACGTCGACGTCGACGCCGGCGAGCGCGGCCCGCAGCCCGGCGGCGTCGAGCGAGCGGCCCCCGGAGTCGCGGGCAGAGGCGAGGTTCAGCGTGCCGACCCGGAGTTCCACCCGCCCATCAGACCAGTCCCACGGCAGTCGTGCTCTGCTCACGGTGGTGCGCGGAGCACGAGCGTCCGGGGAGCAGGTGCCCGGGGCGGCGGCTAGGTTCCCACCCGTGAGTGCACGCGCGGACGTCTCGGAGATCTTCGACGCCTCGGCCTGGGCGCAGGTGCCGGGCTTCGAGGGGCTCACCGACGTCACCTACCACCGCGCGGTCGACGCCGGGGTGGTGCGGATCGCGCTCGACCGGCCCGAGGTGCGCAACGCCTTCCGGCCGCAGACGGTCGACCAGCTGCTCGCCGTGTTCGAGCACGCGCGGCTGTCTACCGACGTCGGCTGCGTGCTGCTCACCGGCAACGGCCCCAGCGAGAAGGACGGCGGCTGGGCGTTCTGCTCCGGCGGTGACCAGCGGGTGCGCGGGAGGTACGGCTACGAGGCCGGCGACGGCGTCAGCGGGCGGCTGCACATCCTGGAGGTGCAGCGGCTGATCCGCTTCATGCCCAAGATCGTCGTCTGCGTCGTCCCGGGGTGGGCGGCCGGCGGCGGGCACAGCCTGCACGTGGTCGCCGACCTCACCCTGGCCAGCGCCGAGCACGCCCGCTTCAAGCAGACGGACGCCGACGTGGGCAGCTTCGACGGCGGGTTCGGCTCGGCCTACCTCGCCCGGCAGGTGGGCCAGAAGTTCGCCCGCGAGATCTTCTTCCTCGGCGAGGAGTACTCCGCCGCCGACGCGCACGCGATGGGCATGGTCAACCGGGTGGTCCCGCACGCGGAGCTGGAGGCCACCGCGCTGGACTGGGGACGCCGGATCGTGGCCAAGAGCCCGACCGCCCAGCGGATGCTCAAGTACTCGTTCAACGCCATCGACGACGGACTGGTCGGCCAGCAGCTCTTCGCCGGGGAGACCACCCGGTTGGCCTACATGGCCGAGGAGGCCGTCGAGGGCCGCGACTCCTTCCTGGAGAAGCGCCCCGCCGACTTCACCCGCTTCCCCTGGCATGTCTGAAGGACCCCGTCGCCCCCCACCACTCGCTCCGCTCGCGGCGGGCCCCTGCGACGGGGCCTTCCAGACCAGACCACGAGCCCACGTCATGGAGGTAGGAAGATGATCATCGAGGTGATCGGCGGTGCCGACGAGGTGCCCGAGGTGCGGGTGGCCGACGTCGACGACCTGACCCGGCTGCACCTGGCCGTGGGCGCGGTGACCGACGAGGAGGCCGACGCCGCGCTGCGCTCGGCCGGGATGGGCCGGCTGACCGACGGGGACACCGGCGTGGTGTCCGTCGCCGCGCTGCGTGCGGCCGCCGAACCGCAGGCGTCGACCGCCGACTGGGGCGACCGCTTCGACGCGATGGTGATCTTCGCCGCGGACAAGGGCTGGACCGCCGACGACGGCGCCGGTCTGCAGGTGCACGTGGAGCCCGCCGCGTCCGCCTGACCAGCGGTTCGACCCGGTCACCGGCACGGCGCGCCGCGCCCGGGTCACCTGTGGTCTCGCTGTGTCACGGCGCGGTGGTTGTGGTCGTTCCATGTTCTTGGGCACGATTGCACGGTGGCGATGACAGACCTCCCCCCGCGACCCGCCGGCGCACGTCCTCCGGGCCGCCCGCTGTCCTCGGAGCTCTCCGACCAGCTGGTCGCCGTGGCGATGGACATCCTGGCCGACGAGGGGTGGGGGCGGCTGAACAGCGACCGCGTCGCAGCCCGTGCCAAGGCGGGCAAGGCCGGCATCTACCGCCGGTGGCCCACGATGGCCGCCCTGGCCCGGCACGCCCTCTCCACGACGTCGCTGGTGGAGCTGCCCGCTGACGCCGGCTCGCTGAGCGCCGACCTGTGCGGGCTGCTGGTGCGCTGGACCCAGCCGCTGGACCGGTCCGAGCGCGCGGCGGCCAGCCTCGTGGGCGCCGCCCGGCACGACGACGACCTGCGGGCCGGCCTGGACGAGGCGCTGCTGCGCCCGCTGGGCACCGCGGTGCGCGAGATCGCCGCCCGGGAGGCCGCCCGCGGGCACGAGCTGCCGGCCGCGCGCGTAGCGCTCCTGGGCTCGGTGCTGGAGGCGCTGTGGTGGCAGCGCTACGCCGCCGCTGCTGCGGCTCCGCGGAGCTCCGCGGAGGTCGAACACCTGGTCACCGACGTGCTGGTGCCCATCGTCGAGCCGGAGCACGTGGCCGAGCCCGAGCGCGTGGCCACGGCCGGCTGACCGGCGCTCAGTCCACCGACAGGCCCAGCTGCCCGGCCAGCTCCCGGACGGCGTCCTCGAGGACGCCGAAGGTGGCGGTCACCGCGGCCTGCGCTGCCGCCTGCCCTGCCGGCGTCCAGCCGTCGGCCAGGCCGGTACGGCGGTGCTCGGCCACGAGCACCGCGCCGGCGTTGAAGAACAGCTCGGCGGTGAGCCGGCCGAGCAGCTGCACGGGGGCCGGCGCGGGCCGTGCGGGTCCGGCGAGGGCGGTGGCCAGCGCGTCGACGGTCAGCTCGACGGCCTCGGCCACGAGCATGCGGCTGCGGGTCTGCAGGTCGGGGGAGCGCACCATCGCCTCGACGTAGCTGCTGCGCTCGGGCAGCCCGGCCTCGGCGACCAGCGTGCTGATGTCCCGCTCCACCTGGTGCCGCAGCGCGCTCAGCGGTCCGGTGCCCGGCGGGCGCCCGGCGACGGCGGCGGCCGGGCCCCTGATCTCGGGGATGCGCCCGTCGTGGAAGAGGGCCTCCTTGCTCTCGAAGTGGTTGAAGACCGTCTGGACGGCGACGTCCGCGGCGGCGGCGATGTCGGCGGTCGTGACGGCCTCGAACCCGCGCTCGGCGAACAACCGGTGCGCCGCGCTGCGGATCTCCGCCCGCGTCCGTGCCTTGCGCAGCTCCCGCCGCCCCCCGGTGACGTCCTCCACGCCGCCAGCGTAGGTGGCCGTGCGGTCGCCGCCGGTGGATCAGCCGGTCGGCGCGCTGTCGGCGGCCCGGCGGAGCTCGGCGGCGGCCGGTGCCCAGTCCGCCCAGGTGGCGTCGGCCCAGGCGCCGACCAGCGCCGGGAGGTCCACCACGTCGAGGTCGGCGGCGAGGTCGGCCACCGTCGTCGTCCAGCGGGCCGGCCGTTGCAGCGACCGCAGTGCGGCGTCGTCCACCCGGGCGGCCAGGGCCGCAGCGGCGAGCGGGCCCTGCCCGCGGTCGCGCTCCAGGTACAGCCGGAGCGCGGCCGCGGCCGGCTCGCCGGGCAGGTGGTGCTGGGCGTCGTAGGTGTCGCGGGCCAGCTGCAGCAGGGCGGCCGTCTGCGCGTCCTGCGCCGCCTCGTCGCGCAGCCCGCCGACGGTCACCTGGAACAGGTGCCAGCAGCCGGCGGAGGCACCGGGGTGCCGGCCGTCGGCGTCGGCGGTGGCGACGAGGACCGCGCCGCAGCCGGGGCAGACCGTCGTCCGCAGCTCGGTGGGCCCGGACGAGGTGTCGGCAGCGGTCACGACGGTCGATGGTGCCGTACCCGGCCGGGAGTCGCCGACCGGGACACCGGTTGGCCGGTGCACCAGTGGGGAAGCCAAGCCGCATGGCCGAACCCACGATCGCCGTCCTGGACGTCGACGGCACCCTCGTCGACTCGAACTACCAGCACGCCCTGGCCTGGTACCGGGCGCTGCGCTCGCTCGGGGAGACCTTCCCCGTGTGGCGCATCCACCGCCTCATCGGCATGGGCGGGGACCAGCTCGTCGGTGCCCTCGGCGGGGACGAGGTGGAGGCGCGCATCGGTGACCAGGCGCGGGAGAGGTGGGTCGAGGAGGTCGACACGCTCATCGGCGAGATCGCCCCGCTCCCCGGCGCCCGCGACCTGCTCGCGGCGATCAAGGACCGCGGTCACCGGCTCGTGCTGGCCAGCTCGGGCCAGCCCCAGCACGTCGACCGGTTCGTGGACCTGCTGGGCGTGCGCGACCTCGCCGACGCGATCACCTCCTCCGAGGACGCCGAGGCCTCCAAGCCCGCGCCGGACCTGCTGCAGGTGGCGCTGCAGAAGCTGGGCGCGTCCCCGGACGCCGACAGCGTGATGATCGGCGACTCGGTGTGGGACGTGGAGGCGGCGAAGAAGGCCGGGATGCCCGCGATCGTCGTGCGTTCGGGCGGCTTCGGCGACGACGAGCTCCGCGACGCCGGCGCGATCGCGATCTACGACACCCCCGCCGACCTGGCCACGGCCCTGGACGACACCCCGCTGGCCTGACGGGGCGGGCCCGCCGGCGTCACGCCGGCGGGTCGGCCCTGCTCAGCCGACGACCCCGGCCCGCAGGACGGCGTACTCCTCGACGGCGGCCATCGGCGGGCGCTCGTCGACGGCCACGCTGTGGCTGGTCGGCACGAACCCGCTGCCGTCGTGGGCGAACTGGGTGAGCAGCCCGCCGGGCTCCAGGCGGCCGCGGGCCGGGCGGCCGCGCTCGGCCCGGGACAGCACCGTGGACACGATCTGGCCGGCCATCTTCCCCAGCGCGACGTCGGTCTGGTGGGAGTGTGTCCGGGTGCCGAGGTCCACCTGGGCCAGACCCTGGAGCCCGCAGATCCGCAGCAGGTCGATCAGCAGGCCCACCTCGACGCCGTAGCCGGAGACGAACGGCACCTGCTCCAGCACCGACCGGCGGCCGGCGTACTCCCCGCCCAGCGGCTGCACGAAGCCGGCCAGCTCGGGCCACAGCGCGTTGAGCAGCGGCCGGGCGGTGAGCTCGGTGACCCGGCCACCACCGACCGGGCGGTGCACGCCGTCCACGGTCAGCGGCCGGGTGTAGCAGCCCTTGACGTACTCGACGCGCGGGTCGAGCAGCAGCGGGGTGAGCAGCCCGGGCACGTAGTGGCCGACGTCGCCGAGCAGGTCGGAGTCCATGAAGACGACGAGGTCGCCGGTGGTGGCGGCCAGCGACTTCCACAACGCCTCGCCCTTGCCGGGGCGGTCGCCGTAGCAGGGCAGCACCTCACCGGCGGCGACCACCTCCGCCCCGGCGGCGCGGGCCGCCTCGGCGGTGGCGTCGGTGGAGTTGGAGTCGACGACCAGCAGCTCGTCGACGAGCGGGACGTCCTGGACCCAGCGGGTCACCAGGTCCCGCACCAGGACGCCGACCGTCGTCTCCTCGTTGCGTGCCGGGAGGACGACGCTGATCCGGTGGCCGCCGCGGCGCTTGGCCAGCAACAGGGCGTCGACGTCGATCTCGGCCAGGGAGGTGGCCGACGTGGTGCGGTGCTCGAACCAGGCGCGGGCGTCAGGTCGCATCGGCCCACTGTCGAGCACGGCCGTCTCCCTCCGCACGTCGGCGGGACGTCGTTCACACGAACTTCACGTTCGGTGGCACGAGTGTGACCATCCGGACCCACGCGGGCAACCACCGGGCGGACCCCCGGCGAACGGCCGCTGAACGGCCCGCCCGCGCCGGACGCCGCGCGACGGGACGCGCCCAGGGCGACCGGTGGGACGGGCGGGGAGGGTGGGTGCGTCAGCGTTGCCCCCCGGTCCGGACGGCACCTGGCGTCGGCCCGCCGCGTCCCGCCGGGACGTGACTCGAGCGGGCGCGGGGGCAGGCACATGGGCGGTCACAGGACGGTCCGGACGCACCGGCGGGCAGCACGGACGGCGGATCGGGTCGTCACCGTCACCGTCGTCCTCGTGGTGCTCCTGCTGCGGCTGGGGGTCACCGCGGCCGGCGCCACGCCCTACCCGTCGCCGGCCGGCGGCACCCGCGACGTCACGGGGCCGGTCCTGGACCGCTGGCTGGCGCTGGGGGGTCCCACCGGGCCGCTCGGCGCGCCGCTGACCGGGACCGTCGCGACGCCCGACGGGCTCGGCCGCTACGCGCACTCCCAGGGCGGCTCGGTCTACTGGTCGGCCGGCACCGGGGGCGCACGCGGTCACCGGCGCCGTGGGGGACCGCTGGGCCGCGACCGGCTGGCAGAACGGTCCGCTGGGCCTGCCGACGTCCGACGCCTTCCCGGTCACCGGTGGCAGCGCGCAGGACTTCCAGGGCGGCCGGCTCACCTCCACCGGCGGCGGCACGGCGATCAACACCGGCCTCCCGCTGGGCGTCGTCCCGCCGGGCACCCAGGTGGCCACGGTGGTGGCGCCGTCGGCCGGTTCGACCACCGCGACGCTGACCGCCTGGCAGCGGGGTGACCGCGGCTGGACGCCGGTGGTCGGCCCGGTGACCGCGCGGGTCGGCGCGGGGGGCGTGGGCGCGGCGAGCGAGTCGAGCACCCGCACCTCGGCGGGCACGTTCACCCTCACCGAGGCCTTCGGCCGCGCGGGCGACCCCGGCACGGCGCCGCCCTACCGGGTCGTCGACCGCGACGACTGGTGGGTGTCGGACGTGAACAGCGGCCGGTACAACACCCACGCCCGCTGCGCGCCGGGCACCTGCGACTTCGACGAGCGCGCGGGGGAGAACCTGCTCGCCGCCGGCCGCGTCTACGACAACGCGGTCGTCATCGACTACAACCGCCGGCCGGTCACCCGCGGCGCCGGGTCGGCGTTCTTCCTGCACATCGTCAAGGGCGCGGCGACGGCCGGGTGCGTGGCGATCGACCAGGCCGGCCTGCAGGCCGTGCTCCGCTGGCTGCGTCCGGGTGCCTCCCCGGTCATCAGCATCGGCGTCGGCTGACCGGCAGCACCCCGCTCAGGCCTGCGCGGCCACCGGGGGTCCGGCGACGGCGTCGTCCGCCGGTGCGTCGCCGGCCGGCTCGGGGTGGCCCAGGTCGGTGAGCCACCCGCGCAGCACCCGGTGCAGGTGCTCGGCGCCGACGACCTCGCCGGGGTCGGCCCACGCCCGGGGCGCGAGCAGGAACCCGTGCTGCTGCGGGCCGCCGAGACCACCGTGCGAGCCGACGTGCGGCTCGAAGGGGGAGGCCTCGTCGGTGACCGGGTCGTAGGCGCTGTTGACGACGACGTCCGGGCAGTGCGCGAACCCCGTGGCCCGGGCGACCAGCCCGGCCGCGTGCGGACCGTAGGGCGCGAGCGGGTCGGTGCCGATGACCACGCCGGTGCGCAGCCGGTGCAGGCCCTCGCGGCCGAGCACGACCGGCCCGAACTCCTCCGAGTGCACGAGCAGGAAGCCGATGCCGGCGTGGTCGACCAGGCTGGGCAGCAGGTCGGGCCAGTGCCGCTCGATGGTCTCCAGCGGCACCCGGCCCGGGTGGTCGGTGAAGGAGACCATCGCCATGTGGCCGCTGACGGTCACCACCACGCCGGGGGCGACCCGGGTGACCGCGCCGGGCTCACCGGGCGGGGTGGGCACCTCGGGGGCGGCAGAGCGCTCCACCCGCGCCCGCAGCCGCCGGGCCACCATCCCGCCCCCGGCGGCGGCCTCGGCCAGCGCGCCCGTCATCTGCCAGCCCGGCGCCGTCCGGGCGGGGGCCGGCGGCAGCAGGCCCAGCAGCCTGCGGCGCGGTGCCGGCGGCTCGGCGCCGGCCAGCCGGCCGACGAGGTCCTCGACGGTCTCGCCGAACCGGTCGGCGAACGCCTCGCCCTGGGTCTGGCCGTGGTCGGAGAGGCAGACCAGGTGGTAGGGCCGCGGGGCCAGTTGGCTGGCCCGCCACAGCCGGCCGACCTGCTGGTCGATCCCGCGCAGGACGTCCAGGGCGTCGAAGCGCTCGATGCCGGAGTGGTGGGCGACCTCGTCGTAGCCGACGAAGTCCGCGTAGACGACCGGCCGGCCGGTCAGCAGGTCCTCCACGACGGCGTTCACCACGACGTCGCGGGTCAGCACGGTGGTCGCCGGCCGGGCCAGCGGGTAGAGCCCGCCACGCCTGATCCGCGGCCGGACGTCGGCCCGGCGCTGGGCCGCGGCCGCCGACAGCTCCCGGAGCACGTCGACGAGGTAGACGCACAGGGTGCGCAGCGCGTTCACCGGGTTGGCGAAGTACCCGTAGTACCCGGCGCCGAGGCCGTCGCGGGTGCGCCGCTCCCGCCGGGACCCCCGGCCCACCACGGCCAGCGAGCTCATGGTCAGCGACACGTGCGCGGCGTCGCCGGTGAACAGGTTGCCGCGGCCGGCGCCGTCCCCGGCGAGCAGCCCGCGCCCGTCGGAGTGCCGGCGCTCGATCTCCGCGGCGTCGCCGGGGGAGGAGACGGTGACGACCCGGTCGTGCTCCTTCTCGTACCAGCGGAAGCCCAGGACGTCGTCGTTCGAGCCCTGCAGGATCCCGCACTGGCTGGCGCCGGTCTGCGAGCTCCAGTCGGTGTGCCAGGCGCGCAGCTCGTGGCTGCCGGCGCGCAGCCAGGCGGCCAGGGTCGGCATCGACCCGTCCCGGACGGCGCGCCGGGCGACCCCGTACCCCAGGCCGTCGATCTGCAGGAACACCACGCCCGGCGGGCACTCCCCGGCGTCGGGGGCGCCCCGGCCGCGGCGGCGGGTGCGGCGGAAGAAGACCTCGTCCTCGTTGACCGCCAGCACACTGCTGATCACTCCGGCCGTGGCGGCCATGGCCACGGCCACGACCAGCGCGGTGTCGAAGCCACGGACCTCGACCCCGGGGACGGCCAGGGAGACCGCCAGCACCCCGCCACCGAGCAGCAGGAAGCTGCCCAGGCCGAAGGTGAACACCGCGATCGGCAGCGCGATCCGCATGACCAGCGGCCAGACGACCGCGGCGAGCACGCCCAGCACCAGCGCGGTGACGGGTGGCTGCCACCAGTCGCGCACGGCGAACCCGGACAGCCAGGAGTCCAGGACGACGAGCACGCCGGTCACGGTGGCCCAGACCAGCAGCAGCCGGGCCAGCGTCCGGCCGCCGCGCAGCACCCGGCCCGGGCGGGTCGGCCCGCTCACGGCGTCCGGTGGGCGGCCGGCGTCGGGACGACGGGGGCGGGGTCGGCGCTGCGGTGCCGCCGCCGGCGGGAGGAGACCAGGTTGAGCACGACGCCGACCAGCAGCACCAGCCCGGTCGCGATCAGGGTGGCGACCAGCGGGGAGTCGAAGACGCCGCCGCTGACCACACCGAGCAGCGCGTAGGCCAGCGCCCACAGCGTGGCGCCGGCGAGGGAGGCCGGCAGCAACCGGCGCCACGGGTAGGCCAGCGCGCCGGCGGCGAGCAGCACCGGGATGCGGCCGGCGGGCAGCAGCCGGCCGATGACGACGATCTGCCAGCCGTGCCGGCGGAACTGCTCGCGCACCTCGGCGACCCGGTCGGCCGGCTGGCGGCGGGCCACCCAGCGCACCGCGGTCGGGCCGCCGGAGCGGCAGACGGCGAAGGTGAGGACGTCGCCGAGGAAGGCGCCCAGGACCGACAGCAGCACGACCACCGGCAGGGACAGCTGCCCACCGCTGACGGCCACGGCCGCGGCCGCCCCGACGACCGCCCCGGTGGGCACGACCGGGACGACGGAGCCCAGCAGCACCCCGCCGAACACCAGCGGGTAGCCCAGCGAGCTGCCGTCGGTCCAGCTGACGGCCAGCACGTCGACGGTCACGCGCCGCCCTCGACCTGCGCGGGCAGCACGACGGGCGAGCCGGGGGCGGTGAGCGCGACCTGCGTCGGCGCCCCGCCGGCGGCGGCCCGCGCGGCGACCTCGGCGGCGAAGCGGCGGGGCGGGTCGACCAGCAGCTCGCGCATCCGCGCCCGCCACGGGCTGGGCAGCGAGCACAGCCCGGCGACGGCGAAGGTGCCCCAGTGCACCGGGACGGCGACCCGGGGGCGCAGCTGCTGCACGGCAGCGGCGGCACCGGCCGGGTCGAGGTGGCCGGGGCCGAGCGAGGGACCCCAGCCCCACACCGGCACCAGCGCGACGTCGATCCCGTCGTCGCCGAGGTCGGTCATGCCGGGGAAGGCGTCGGTGTCACCGGCGGCGTAGACGGTGACGCCGTCGCCGGTGAGCAGGTGGCCGACGGCGGGGGCGTGCGGTCCGTGGGTGAGCCGCGGGCCCCACCGGTGCGCGGCGTGGTCGGCGTGGGTGGCGGTGACGGTGAGGCCGCCGTCGGTCAGGCTCTCGCCCGGGCCGAGCTCGGTCACGGCGGAGAAGCCCTGCCGGGTCAGCCACCGGCCGGCACCGCGCGGGACGACGATCGGCGTCCCGCGGCCGAGCAGCCGCAGCGAGGGCAGGTGCAGGTGGTCGTTGTGCAGGTGGGAGACCAGCACGAGGTCGACGCCGGCCCAGCTCTCCGGCGCCAGCGGGGCGACCATCCGGCGCAGCGGGCCGAGCCTGGGGGTGAGCAGCGGGTCGGTGAGGACGGTGCGGCCGGCGAGCTCCGCCCGGACGGTCGAGTGGCCGAGGAAGCGCAGCGACGGCGTGCTCACCCGGTCAGTATCGGGCGTGGGCGGGACCTGGTGGTGTGACCTCGGCCCTGCGGTGGAGCGGGAGCTCAGCGACCGGCGTTGTAGTGCGCCCTGATCTGGGCGTCGGTGAGCACGCTGGGGTAGACGGCGGCGTGCGCGAGCAGGCCGGTGTAGTAGCGGTTCGACGGCTCGTTCGGCCAGCCGGCCGTCTGGCCGCGGCCGATCCGCCACGTCCCGCTGGCGTTGAACCCGGTGGTGGCCGTGGCGTCGCCGGCCACCTTGACGGCGTCGACGTACAGCGCGATGCCGTTGCTGCCCTGGGTGGCCACCACGTGGTGCCAGGCGCCGTCGTCGTAGGCACCCGGGCTCCGCACCGTCTGGTAGGTGCCGGCGGTCGGTTCCAGGCCGAAGCTGATCCGGCCGAAGTTGCCCATGTAGACCATGCGGTCGTTGTCGTTCCCCGAGCCCCCGTCGCGGCGGAAGCCCATGACCAGCCCACCCGGCGTGGTGGTGTTCAGCCAGATCTCCAGCGAGTAGGTGTTCGGGTCGGTGACCGTGAGCGGGGAGGTGATGTAGGTGGTGGAGCCGTCCAGCGAGACCGCGCGACCGGCGCCCCGGCAGTTCGGGCCGGACTGGCCGAGCACCATCGAGCCCTCGTAGGTGCCGTTGTCGACGGTGCCGGTGGAGCCGGCGTTCGTGGCCACCGTGCCGGTCGTCTCCTGCAACGGGTAGTAGAGCGTCGCCGCGGGGGAGGCGGCGGCCTGCGCGCACGTGTAGTGGGCGTTGGCGCTCCAGGCGTCGGCGTCGTTCGTCGTCCTGGCGGTGTAGCGCGCGTCGGCGGTGCTGGTCGTGACGACGGAGACGACCGCCATCAGGAGGCCGGTGACGGTCACGGTGAGCCGGGTCCGCGGGCGCGGCGGGCGGTGCCGGTGCCGGTGCCGGGGCGGCGTGGCGGCGGACCGGCCGGGCCGCGAGGCGAGCAGCGTGCGCAGCCGGCCGGGCGGGCGGTGGGCGCCCTCGGTGCGGGTGCGGGTGCGGGTGCGGGTGCGGGTGGGGGACGGGCCGGCCGGTCCCTCGTGCAGCAGCGCGGCGCCCACGAGCAGCACCAGGCCGGCAGCGGCGCCGGCGAGCGGGAGCACGTGCCGCTCGGAGAGCCAGACCAGCGGCCAGCCGATGACGGGGAGCCGGAGCGCACCCACGCCGTGGACGGCGTCGCGGTCGACCAGGGTCGAGTCGTCGGAGGCGTTGGCGTCCCCGCGCAGGCGCAGCTGGTCGCCCTCGAGGGCCACCAGCCGGTGGACGCGCAGCCGACCGGGCCGGTCGGGGTCGTCCACGAGCAGCACCATGCCGGTGCGCAGCTGGTCGGTCTCGACGGGGCGGGCGACGACGACGTCCCCGACCTGCAGCCGCGGGGACATGGAGCCGGAGACGACCACCGTCGACTCCCAGCCGACGGCGGCGGGCACCAGCGACCAGCCGACCAGCCAGAGCAGCCCGATGAGCAGGGCCCGAGCGGCGCAGCTGACCACGAACGCCGGCCAGCGGGACCGCCAGGAGGCCGGCAGGGTGCGCCGGTCCCGGCCGGGCGCGGCCGACGCGGCCGCCCGCAGGGCCCGCGGGGACGGGCGGGGGACGCCGTCCTCGTCGACCACCCGGCCACGGAGGAGCGCTGCAGGCGAGAGCACCGGGTCCTCCGTCGGATGGGTCGTCAGCGGGCAGCGGGGGCGGTCAGTTGTTCTGGGACTCCCAGACGAACGTGATGGACGCGGACCCGTTCTGACTACCTGTCGGCGCATTGGCGTTCAGTGTGTAGTTGAACCGGAAGGTCCGGCTGGTGTCGGTGTTGGCGGTCGTGGTCCACAGCGTGGTCCCGGCGGTCGCGTAGCTGCCGCGGCTGCTGAAGGCCGCGAGGGTGCCGTTGTGCACGTCGCCGTTGGCACCGCTCGGGGTGAAGCCGGTGCAGGAGCCGAACGACCCGCCCGTGCCCTTGGTGATGGTCAGGTCGATCGAGGCGGCGAGTGCGTCCGCGGTCCCGGGCTTGGAGGTGGTGTAGCCGGTGCCGTAGAGCTTGACGTCGCCCGGGAGCGACCCACCACCGGTGACGGTGATGCACTTGCTGCCGGTGTCACCGGGCTTCATGCCGGTGACGTTGAACATCGCCACGCCGGTGCCGCCGTTGCTGCCGTCGTCGTCGACCAGCGTGACGCCGCCGGAGTTCCAGTTGTTGACGCCGTTGGTCGTGGTGGCGGTGAACGCGGCGTAGGAGGTCTGCCAGATGACCGAGGTGCCGAGGGCGACGGCCAGCACGGGGGTGAGGACGAGCCCGAGGCGGACAGCGCGCCGCTTGGGCAGGGAGGGAGCGAGGTGCTTCATCGTCTCGGGAGGCTCTCTGTGTCTGGGGTGGGGCCGCTGACGTGCCGGCGTAACCCCTACTTCGGCCGGTCCGACCAGGTGCTTGAGCACTTGACGGCACGCAATTCACTGGAACCCGGAGCCCGGTCCCGGGCCGGCTCGGGGGCGGACGCCGTCGTCAGCTCGCGGTGGCCCTCTCGTGACCGAGTTCCTCCGGGGACCGTCTCGTCCCCCTGGCCCACGCCGCCGCGGGTCACACCAGCAGCGCCGCGGCGCCGGCGGCCGAGGGGTGCCGCAGCAGCGCGGCGACCTGGTCGGCGGTCAGCCCGGTGGGCAGCACCGGCCCGGTGACGGCCATCTGGCACTGCGCACGGATCGCCTCGTAGAGCTCC
The DNA here is from genome assembly GCF_010682105.1 of Modestobacter muralis. GTDB lineage: Bacteria > Actinomycetota > Actinomycetes > Mycobacteriales > Geodermatophilaceae > Modestobacter > Modestobacter muralis. Next base: position 16,971 of record NZ_JAAGWH010000064.1, read on the forward strand.
GGGCTGCCCACGCCGCTGGCGAACGTGTAGACGTCGAAGGCGGCCGCGCTGCTCTCGATGGCCGACAGCACCCGCATCGTCCGGTCGTGGTCGCCGGGGGCGGCCAGGCCGCGGACGTCGACGCGCACGGTGTCCAGCGGCACCCGGGCCAGCTGCGACCACAGCGTGGAGCCCATGCCGAAGTCGTTCAAGCACAGGTGCACGCCGGCGGCGCGGACGGTGTGCAGCGCGGGGATGAGCCCGGCCGAGGAGGTCTGCAGCACCTCCTCGTCGAAGGCCAGCGCCAGCTGTCGCGGCACCATGCCGGCCTCGGCCAGCGCGGCGGCGACCTCGCCGGCGAGCTCGTCGGCGTGCACCTGCCCGGCCGGCAGGTCGAACCCCAGCGTCAGCTCGCCGTCCAGGGCGGCCACCTCCGCACAGGCCCGCCGCAGCAGCCACTGCTGCAGCACGCCGTTGCAGCCCTGCCGCTCGGCCGCGGCCCACAGCTCCGGTGCCGGCAGCACCCCGAGCTCCGGGTGCGCCCACACCGGGGCGCTGTGCAGCCCGTAGACCTCGCCGGTGTCGCTGGTGGAGACCACGTCGTAGCGCAGCTGGACCTCACCGGCCGCGATGGCGGCCAGGACGTCGCTGCTGGCCGCGGCCTGCCCGACCAGGTCGTCGGTGTGCACGCGCCAGCAGCCCTTGCCGGCCTGCTTGGCCGCGCCGAGCGCGGCGTCGGCCTGGCGGAAGGCGACCTGCCCGCCGCCGGGGTTGAGCCGGGCCAGTCCGACGCTGGCGCCGACGCTGAAGCTGCGGTTGCCGACCCGGTAGGGGTGGGCCAGGACGTCGACGACCCGCTGGGCCGCCTCGACCGCGTCCTCCTCGGCGCCGGCCACGAGCACGGCGAACTCGTCGCCGCCCAGGCGGGCGACCAGGTCGTCGGTGCGCAGCAGGCTCTGCAGCCGCCGGGCCACCTCGACCAGCAGCAGGTCGCCGGCCTCGTGCCCGGCGGACTCGTTGACGGCCTTGAACCCGTCGAGGTCGAGCACGAGCAGGCAGCGCTGTCCGCCCGGGGTCGTCGGGGCGGCCATCTCCTGGAACAGCATCGCGCGGTTGGGCAGCCGGGTGAGGTGGTCGGTGAAGGCCATCCGCTCCAGCTCCCGCTCGCGGCGGCGGCGGGTGGTCACGTCGCGCAGGTGCAGCACCCGCCGGCCGCTGCCGGGGCGCTCGTGGTGGGTGACCTCGAGCTCGCGGGGCTCGCCGCCGGCGTCCTGCACGCGCAGGTGCAACGCGGGGGCGACCTCGCCGGTGCCGACGGTCAGCTCGTGGCGCACCCGGGTGCGGTCGCCGTCGTGCAGCAGGTCCAGCAGGGAGGGGTGCAGGTCGGAGTCGAGGACGCCGAGCAGGGTGCGGGCCGCCGGGGAGGTGAACTCCAGGCGCAGCTCGGCGTCGACGATCGCCACGCCGTCGGAGCTGGCCTCGACCAGGCCGCGGAAGTCGTCCTCGCTGCGCACCAGGTCGGCCTGCACGCGCCCGCTCTCCCGGATGCGAAGCACGATGCGCACCAGCAGCATCGTGATGACCACCGCGGTGCAGGCGATCGCGCCGTCGTGCACGGGCATGTCGAGCACGATCGCGGCGACGAGGGTGACCGGGACACCGACCAGGGCGGCCACCTGCACGGCGACGCCGGCGGCGTTGACGACCGGGGTGGTGTCCGAGGGCACGCCGGTGCCCGCCGCGGCGACGGCGAGCCGGACGGCCCGGACGGCGACGACGAGCGCGGCGACCACAGCCGCGTCAGCCGCGCCGGCCCACAGTGTCGACGGCACGACGATGTAGACCGCCTGCAGCGCCGAGCTCGCGCCCACGAGGACGGTCGTCGCGGTGACCGCGGTGGCCGGCCGGCGCACGGCGGCGGTGGAGACGGTGCACAGCGCGCCCACGAGACCGATGGCGAGCGCCGGGTAGACGCCGTAGCCGATCACCAGCGGCAGCAGGTCCCCGCGCACCGCGCCGGGGGACAGCGCGGGGGACAGGACCAGGACGTCGGCGACGACGACGAGGGCGAAGGCGACCATCACCCCGTCGACGACCAGCAGCGGCCAGTTGGTGCCGCGGACCCGGCCGCCGAGCAGCGCCGCACTGACCGGCGGGCCGAACGCGGCGAGGAGGACCAGCAGGTCGCCCAGCCCCAGGTCGCCGAGGGCGACGCCGGTGCCCAGGCCGCTGACCAGGCTGGCCAGCGCGAACAGCAGCGCGCTGGCGCCCAGCACCTGCCAGGGCAGCCGGTCCCGCCGGCGCATCCGCCGGGTGAGCCGGTGGGCATGCCAGGCGGCCCAGCCGCCGACCAGCACCAGGACCATGTTGTCCCACTCCGGCCCCGGGCCGTGGGCACTGAACGGGACGGTGACCGCCAGGGCCAGCAGGGCGGCCAGCAGCACCGCGGTCAGCGGGGCGCGGCGGACGCGGGTCACGACGCCGTCCCGTCGGGGGAGGCGCCGATCTGGACCGCCGCGCCGGGCCCGGCGATCCCGGGCAGGCCGGCGGGCAGCGCCGAGACGTCCATCGGGCGGGCCAGCAGGAAGCCCTGGATGTAGCGATGGCCCATGTCGCGCAGCAGCTGCAGCTCCGGCTCGGTCTCCACGCCCTCGACGACCACCGCCAGGCCCAGGCTGCTGCCCAGGTGCAGCACCGAGGCGCACAGCGCCCGGCGCTGGGGGTCGGTCTCGACGTCGGCGAGGAACTGCCGGTCCATCTTCAGCACGTCGATGGGCAGGCCCACCAGGTAGGCCAGCGACGACCAGCCGGTGCCGAAGTCGTCGACGGCGATCCGGACGCCGAGCCGCCGCAGGGCGGCCAGGTCGTCGGTGACGTGGCTGTCGTCCAGCAGCACCGACTCGGTGATCTCCAGGATCAGCCGCGAGGCGGGCAGGCCGCTGGACTCCAGCGCCGCGAGGACGTCGGCGACCAGCTCGCCGCTGCGCACGTGCCGTGCGGAGACGTTGACGGCCACGCCGAGGTCGCGGTGCGGCAGGGCGGCGATCGTGGTCATGGCCTCGACCAGCACCCAGCGGCTGATCTCGCTGATCAGCGCCGACTCCTCGGCCAGCGGGACGAACTCTGCGGGGGAGACGTCGCCGTAGGTGGGGTGCCGCCAGCGCAGCAGCGCCTCGACCGAGACGGTGCGGTGCAGGGCCAGGTCGACGACGGGCTGGTAGACCAGCCGCAGCTGCTCACGCTCCAGGGCGCGGTCCAGGTCCACCCGCAGCGACTCCTGGCGGTCCTGGGTGATGCGCAGCGCGTCGGAGTGCCGGCGCACCCGGCCCGGACCGGCGGCCCGGGCGCTGCGCAGCGCCAGGTCGCCGCGGCGCAGGCCCTCGCCGGCGTCGACGTCCGAGCCCAGGGAGGCGATCCCGGCGACGGCGGTCAGCCGGAGCGTGCCCGCGCCGATGGCGACCGGCTCGACGGCGGCGACGAGCCGGGTGGCGACCACCTCGGCGTCGGCGATGCTGCCGTCGACGAGCACCGCGAACTCACCGGCGCCGGACCGGGCCAGCCAGTCGTCGCCGCGCAGGACCCGGCTGAACCGGGTGGTCAGCTCGCACAGCACCGCCGCGTCGTCGGTGTCGGGCAGCCCCTCGACGCCCAGCAGCACCAGCGAGGTGGTGGGCACGGCCGGGTCGCGCAGCAGCGCGCCGAGCCGGGTGGTGAGCGCGGAGCGGTTGGGCAGCCCGGTGGCCGGGTCGGAGGTGCTGAAGGCGAGGTCGGGCTCGACCGCGGTCGGCGCGGTGGCCGTGACGTCGCGGCAGTAGAGCACCAGGCCGCCGACGTCGGGGTCGCTGCGCAGGTCGCGCACCTGGGCCTGGATCAGCCGCCAGCGGCCGTCGAGGTGGCGCACCCGGGCGGTGCGGGTCTTGGTCGAGCCGGCCTCGGTGCTGGCGGAGGTGAGCGCGGTGATGAGGCCCGGGGTGTCGTCGGGGTGGACGACGTCGGTCAGCTGCCCGCCGACGATGCGCGCGGGGTCCAGTCCCAGCAGGTCGGTGATGGACGGCGAGACCCACCGGACGGTGAGCTGGTCGTCCAGGATCAGCACCGGGTCGGCGCTGCTGCGCACCAGCGCCCGGAAGTAGGCCTCGCTGCGCTGCAGGTCGGTGGTCAGCTGCTGCTCGGTGCGCCAGGAGACGGTCTGGTGGGCCAGCAGCGCGCCCAGGCCCAGGATGCCGAGCGTCGTCCCGGCGAGGGTCAGCTCACCGGTGAGGAGCACGCTGACCAGGAGCAGGCTGCCGCCGGCCATCGCGGTGGTGTGCGGGAGCAGGGCACCGAGGGTGGAGCCGTTCCGGGTGCCGGCCGGGGCGGGCCGGTCGTCGGGACGGTCGGCGCGGCAGGCGGCAGCGAGCAGCATGAGCCCGAGGACGCTGGCGGCGCAGGCGAGGAACTGCACGGTGCCCGGGCCGCTCGCCACGGAGGAGGAGGCGCCGGCCAGCGCGGTGGCGACCTGGGCGGCGAACAGCGACCAGCCGATCGGACGCTGCCGCACGGGGGCGAGGGCGACGAAGACCAGGGAGAGCCCGGTGCCGAGCGCGATGCTGGTCAGGAGGGCGAACAGGGCGACGGTCTGCGGGAGCGTGAGAAGCCCGGACCGGCCGATCGTGAGCTGGTAGAGCGAGTGCACGGTCAGCAGGTCGGCGAGGACGAACAGGACGAGCATCGTCGCCACCTGCGCGCGGGCCGCGCGCAGCTGTGCCCGGTCGAGCATCCGGTGGACCGCGACGACGACGAGCAGCTGCCCGGGGACGCTGCCCAGGGCGGTCTGCCCCCAGGGCAGCACCGCGCCCAGCAGGAGAGCGCCGCCGGCGCTGACCGCCACGGAGACGACGTACCAGCGCCAGCCCGCAGGGTGGGCACTGCGCCGCCCGTTGCGGCCCAGGTGGACCAGGACGACCGCGACGACCGCGAAGTTCAGCGTGACGGCCACCGGGACCGCCAGCCGACCAGGCAGCAGGCCGGCCGCGAGCGTGGTGAGGCTGACGAGGGCAGCGAGGAGCAGGTGCCGGTTCAGCACGGGGGAGGCCGCGCCGCCCCGTCGAGGGGCGGTCGCGGCCCGCGCCGGTGCGGCGAGCACTCCAGAGGTCACAGGGGAGTGGTCGGGAGGTCGGGCTCTCCACTGCAGCCGCAGCGGCCCCCCGTCACCCGCAGGGGGGAAGAGGGTGCGGCGCGGTCGGGTCTACCAGCGCAGCGGCTGGACGGCCCGTGAGTCGGCGGTGCGGCAGGCGCGGCAGTGGCCCCAGGTCACGACGGGTCGCGGGCTGCTGGGCTCGCCGCACTCGGGGCACTCGATGGTCGCGTCGGGGTCGGGCTGGGCGACGGCCTCGGCGCGGGTGGCGTGGACCGCCGGGTCGCCGGCACAGGGGCAGCCGAGATGTGCGTCCGAGCAGCCTGCGGGTCTGGTCGCGATGGTGCGCCTCCTGGGTGTCTCCGATGACGGTACTGGCCTGCACCAGCCCCCCGGACACGATTGCGTCCCGGTCCGTCCGCGGACCCGGGCGCACGACGCCGGGCGGTGAGCGGTCGGTCACCCAGAGGTCGCCGCCGTCCCGCGCCGGGGAGGAGCTCGGGTCGCCGCCGGTTCCGTCACCGCGCAACCCGCAGACCCGACCCGCCGGGGGTGGGGTGGACGAGCGTCGTGCGTCACCAGGTGGCAAGCTCCCGGACGTGAAGACGTGGCTCGACGCGTGGCCGGTGTTCCGGCAGCTCACTGGGAACGACCCGCTGGGGCGCGGCGTGGCCGCGCGCAGCAAGGCCACCGAGCAGGTGGTCAGCCGCACGGCGACCGCCGACCGGGTGGTGAAGTCGGTCTGCCCGTACTGCGCCGTGGGTTGTGCGCAGCGGGTCTTCGTGAAGGACGAGCAGGTCGTCCAGATCGAGGGCGACCCTGACTCCCCGATCAGCCGCGGCCGGCTCTGCCCGAAGGGCAGCGCGACCAAGGGCCTGGTCAACAGCCCCTCCCGCGTCACGACGGTCAAGTACCGCCGTCCGTACGCCACGGACTGGGAGGACCTCGACCTCGACACGGCGATGGAGATGATCGCCGACCGCGTCCTGGAGGCCCGTGAGAAGGGCTGGCAGACCATGGACGCCGGCAAGCGGGTCAACCGCACCATGGGCTTCGCCAGCCTGGGCGGCGCGACGCTGGACAACGAAGAGAACTACCTGATGAAGAAGCTGTACAGCGCCCTGGGTGCGGTACAGATCGAGAACCAGGCCCGCATATAGCACTCCGCGACGGTTCCCGGTCTGGGAGCCTCGTTCGGTCGTGGCGGCGCCACGAACCCCCTGCAGGACCTCGCCAATGCCGACTGCATCGTCATCGAGGGCTCGAACATGGCCGAGTGCCATCCGGTCGGGTTCCAGTGGGTGACGGAGGCCAAGGCGCGCGGCGCCAAGATCATCCACATCGACCCGCGGTTCACGCGCACGTCGGCCATCGCCGACCTGCACGTGCCGATCCGGCTCGGCACCGACATCGCGTTCCTCGGTGCGCTGATCAAGTACGTCCTGGACAACGACCTGTACTTCCGTGAGTACGTGGTCGCCTACACCAACGCCGCGTCGCTGGTGGGTGAGGACTTCGTCGACACCGAGGACCTCGACGGCCTGTTCTCCGGCTTCGACCCGGAGAACGGCCAGTACGACGAGACCTCCTGGGCCTACGAGCCCGCCGAGGCGCCGCACGCCAGTTCCGACGACCCCGCCGGGGCCGCCGAGCAGGAGGCCGCCAACCAGCAGGACTCCGTGGAGGCCAGCGACCAGGCACAGACCCACGGCAGCGGTGGGCCGACGATCCCGGCCAAGCCCAAGCGCGACGAGACGCTGGAGCACCCGCGCACCGTCTTCCAGGTGCTCAAGCGGCACTTCGCCCGCTACACGCCCGAGATGGTCTCCGACGTCTGCGGCATCGAGCCGGAGGTGTTCGAGCAGGTCGCCAAGTGGGTCACGTCGAACAGCAACCGCGACCGGACGACGGCGTGGGTGTACTCGGTGGGCTGGACGCAGCACAGCGTCGGCGCGCAGTACATCCGCACCGCCTCGATCCTGCAGCTGCTGCTGGGCAACATCGGCCGTCCCGGCGGCGGGATCATGGCGCTGCGCGGTCACGCCAGCATCCAGGGCTCGACCGACGTCCCGACGCTGTACAACCTGCTCCCCGGCTACCTGCCGATGCCGCACGCGTCGCTGCACGAGACGCTGTCCGACTACGTCGCCGACGCCGCCGGCAAGGGCGGCTTCTGGGGCAACAAGCCCGCCTACATCACCAGCATGCTCAAGTCCTGGTGGGGCGACGAGGCGACCGCGGAGAACGACTTCGCCTTCGACTACATCCCCAAGATCAACGGCGACCACAGCTCCTACCGCACGATCGCGGACATGATCGCCGGCAAGGTGCACGGCTACTTCCTGGTGGGTGAGAACCCCTCCGTCGGGCACCCGAACGGCAAGATGAACCGGTTCGGCCTGGCCAACCTCGACTGGCTGGTCGTCCGCGACCTCCAGATGATCGAGTCGGCGACCTTCTGGAAGGAAGGGCCGGAGATCGAGTCCGGCGAGATGGCGCCGGAGACGATCGGCACCGAGGTCTTCTTCATGCCTGCGGCGACGCACGTGGAGAAGGAGGGCACCTTCACCCAGACGCAGCGGCTGCTGCAGTGGCGGGAGAAGGCCGTCGAGCCGCCCATGGACGCACGCAGCGACCTGTGGTTCTACTACCACCTGGGCCGCATCCTCCGGGAGCGCCTGGCGTCCTCGACCGACCCCAAGGACCGTCCGCTGCAGACCCTGACGTGGGACTACCCGCTGATCGGGGAGACCGCGGACCCCGACGCCGCGGCCGTGCTGCGCGAGATCAACGGCACCGGTCCCGACGGGCGGGCGCTGTCGACCTACATCGACATGAAGGACGACGGGTCGACCACCGGCGGCTGCTGGATCTACACCGGCGTCTACGCCGACGAGGTCAACCAGGCCGCCCGGCGCAAGCCCGCCCGTGAGATGGGCCCGGTGGCCGGCGAGTGGGGCTGGGCCTGGCCGCTCAACCGCCGCATGCTCTACAACCGCGCCTCGGCCGACCCCGACGGCAAGCCGTGGAGCGAGCGCAAGGCGTACGTGTCCTGGGACGAGGCAGCCGGCCGGTGGGTCGGTGAGGACGTCCCGGACTTCGAGGCGACCAAGCGGCCGGACTACGTCCCGCCGGAGGGCGCACGGGCGCAGGCCGCCATCGGTGGTGCCGACCCGTTCGTCATGCAGGGCGACGGCAAGGGCTGGCTGTACGCACCGGCCGGGCTGGTCGACGGCCCGATGCCGACGCACTACGAGCCCTCGGAGTCGGTCGCGGAGAACCACCTCTACGCCCAGCAGTCGAGCCCGACGATCGAGCGGATCGCCGGGCCCTGGAACCGGGAGAACCCCTCGCGCAGCGAGGTGTACCCGTTCCAGGTGACCACCTACCGGCTCACCGAGCACCACACGGCCGGTGCCATGAGCCGCACCCTGCCCTACCTGTCCGAGCTCCAGCCGGAGTTCTTCGTCGAGGTCTCACCCGAGCTCGCCGAGCTGCGCGGTCTGACCAACGGCGAGTTCGCCACGCTGATCAGTGCCCGGACGGCGATCGAGGCCAAGGTGCTGGTGACCGAGCGGATGCGCCCGATCAAGCTCAAGGGCGGGCAGGTCGTGCACCAGATCGGCATGCCCTACCACTGGTCCTACGCGGGTCTGTCCACCGGCGACAACGCCAACGACCTGCTCGGGATCGTCCTGGACGCGAACACGCACATCCAGGAGGACAAGGTCAGCACCGCCGACATCGTGCCCGGCCGCCGGCCGCGCGGGCCGGAGCTGCTGGACTACGTCGAGGCGTACCGGATGCGGGCCGGCGTCCAGTCGGGCCGGGTCGGGCTCAACGGCCGCGCCCCCGACGAGGACCCCAGCGCCATGGAGGCGTCAGGCGCATGAGCACCGTTCCACCGGACACCGAGAGCAGGGAACGGCGATGACCACCGTCAGCTCGGCCAGTCCCTCCCTGGAGGGGGCCGACAGCAGGAACCGGCTGTTCGGGCCGCTGCCCGACGTCTCGGCCGACGCCGGCTACGAGGAGGACCACCCGAGCCGGGTGGGCTTCTTCACCGACACGTCGGTCTGCATCGGCTGCAAGGCCTGCGAGGTCGCCTGCAAGGAGTGGAACACGCTCCCCATGGACGACGCGAACGGCGTCCTGGGCCAGATGGGCATGTCCGGCATGTCCTACGACAACACCGGGCAGCTGGGCGCCAACTCCTGGCGTCACGTGTCCTTCATCGAGCAGAGCCGCTCGGTCGACCTGCCGATGCCCACGATCGGGATGCCCGGCGCCGACCGGCACGACCACGGCCACGACCACGGCGCCAACGCGATCAGCCCGCAGGCCGACAGCGTGCTCGCCGCGCAGACCAGCGTGCTCAACGCCGAGGCGCTGAGCGAGTTCGACCCGCAGACCTCCGTCACCGGTGGCGACGGCGGCACGCAGATCCGCTGGCTGATGTCCTCCGACGTCTGCAAGCACTGCACGCACGCCGGGTGTCTGGACGTCTGCCCGACCGGTGCGCTCTTCCGCACCGAGTTCGGCACCGTCGTCGTCCAGGGCGACATCTGCAACGGCTGCGGCTACTGCGTCTCGGCCTGCCCCTACGGCGTCATCGACGTCCGCAAGGACGACGGCCGGGCCTTCAAGTGCACGATGTGCTACGACCGGCTCACCGACGGGCTGCAGCCGGCCTGCGCCACGGCGTGCCCGACCCAGTCGATCCAGTTCGGTGACCTCGACGAGCTGCAGGCCCGGGCCGACGCCCGGCTGGCGACGCTGAAGAGCCAGGGCGTGGAGACCGCGCGGCTGTACGGGCGGGACGAGAGCGACGGCGTCGGTGGCGTCGGCGCGTTCTTCCTGCTGCTCGACGAGCCGGAGGTCTACGGCCTGCCGCCGGACCCGATCGTCACCACCCGCGACCTCCCCGCCATGTGGAAGGCCGCGGCGACCGGTGCGGCGATGATCGTCGGCGTGGTCGCCTCCTCCTTCCTGGGACGGCGGCGCTGATGACCACCCCGAGCAGCAACGGCCACCCGGCCGCGGACGACGCGCACCTCAACGGGCGCTCCCTCGACGCCGGCCCGACCGGCAACGAGCCGGCCGGCGAGGCCCCGCTGGTCGCGGCGGCCGGTGGCTGGCACCGCGCCGGTGGCACCGACCTGACCCAGCCCAAGCGGCGCAAGCGGCGCAAGGGCGGCGGCGGGTGGGGGAGCGGCAACCGCGAGGCGGCCATGGTCCCCGACGCGGAGTTCAGCTCTTACTACGGCCGGCAGATAGTCAAGACGCCGACGTGGAAGAACCCCGAGGTCCCGCTGTACCTGTTCCTCGGTGGCGCCGCGGGCACGTCGTCGGTGCTGGGTGCGCTGGCCGAGTTCACCGACCGGCCCACGCTGGCCCGCAACGCCGAGTACGTCGCGGGTGCCGCGGCGCTCGGCTCGGTGGTGCTGCTGATCGACGACCTCGGCCGGCCCGAGCGCTTCCTGCACATGCTCCGCGTGTTCAAGCCGACCTCGCCGCTGTCGGTGGGCTCCTACATCCTGTCGCCGTTCAGCGCCTTCACCTCCGCGGCGGCCGGCTTCCGGCTGCTGGAGCTGGCGCCGCTGCTGAAGTTGGGCACGAAGGTGCTGCCGTTCCTGCCCGCGCTGGCCCGGTTCTTCCCCGGTGCCCGCAAGGCGTCGGCGATCGCGGCGGCGGCGTTCGGTGGCCCGATGGCCACCTACACCGCGGTGCTGCTGTCCAACACCGCCGCGCCGAGCTGGCACGAGGTGCACACCGAGCTGCCCTACGTCTTCGCCGGGTCGGCGATGGCGGCCGGCGGCGGGATCACGATGGCGCTCACCCCGGTCGCCGAGGCCGGGCCCTCGCGCAAGACCGCGCTGACCGGCGTGGCCCTCGAGCTGTTCATGATCAACAAGGTCGAGCACGGGCACGGCCTGCTGAGCGAGCCGTACCACGAGGGCAAGGCCGGCACGCTGATGCGCGCGGCCAAGAAGGCCACGATCACCGGTGCGGCGTTCACCGCGCTGCTGGGCCGTACCCGGGCCGGTGCCGTCATCGGGGGCACGTTGCTGGCCGCGGGCTCGGTGATGACCCGCATGGGCGTCTTCGAGGCCGGGATCGCCAGCACGAAGGACCCGAAGTACATCGTCATCCCGCAGAAGGAGCGGATGGCAGCCCGCAAGGCCGGCGAGGCCGTCGCCGAGGACGAGGCGCGCTCCGTCGTCCGCTGAGCCACCGGCACCGGCCCGTTCCCCGCTCGACCCGGGGGAGCGGGCCGGTCCCGTGTCCGGGGTCGACCACGGGAAGGGCTGCGCTCAAGATCGTCCGGCTGCGTGCCGATGTCCTCCCTGGTTGGCCGCCCGTGCCAGCCGAGACGGAGGCCGGTCATGCGCAGTGCCCAGGTGACGGGTGACGACGCACCCGGACGAGCCCACGGCCCGTCGGTGCAGGAGTCCTCGTTGTGGGCCTGGACCACCCAGGACTGGGCGGTCAACGCGGGCTACACCGACTCCCGCCTCGTCCTGCTCTGGTACCGCTCGGCCCAGTGGGCCATCGCGCACGGGGGGTTCCCCGGTCGCGTGTACGGCGCGGTCTACCGGCTGCTCTGCTCGCTGTTCATCGGCGTGGAGCTGCCGCCCGAGGCGGTCATCGGCCCCCGGCTGCGGCTGTTCCACCCGCACGCCATCGTGGTCAACCCCGCCGTCCGGATGGGGGCGGACTGCGTGCTGCGCCAGAACGTCACGATCGGCAACGTGACCCGGCGCGACGGCACGGAGAAGGGCGTCGCCTCCCTCGGGGACGGCGTGGAGCTGGGCGCCGGCTGCGTGGTGGTCGGCGACGTGCACGTGGGCGACCACGCGCGGATCGGGGCGCTCGCCCTGGTGCTGGAGAGCGTCCCCGCGCGCGGCGTCGCGGTCGGCAACCCGGCCCGGGTGGTGCGCATCGATGCCGGACGCTGAGCCGATGCGGCTGCTCGCCCACTCGGTCGCGCTCGCGCCGCTGGGCGGGGTGGAGATCTGCACCCTGCAGGACGCGATCGGGCTGGCCGGACGCGGGCACTCCCTGGGCGTCGCCCACGGCGCCGACGGCCCGCTGCGCGCGGCGTACGAGGCAGCCGGCATCGACCTGGACGGCCCACACCGGTTCGGGTTCGACCCGCGGACGGCGCTGCGCGACGTCCGCGCCTTCTCCCGCCCGGCCCGCTGGGCCCGGCAGCGGGCCACCGAGGTCGTCTGGCTGAACCGGGTGGAGCACCTGCCCTGGGGGCAGGCCGTCGCCCGCTGGTCCGGGGCCGCGCTGGTCTGCCACCTGCACGCACCGCCGCCGTTCCGCTGGCTGCGACCGCTGGCCGCCGGCGTGGACCACCTCGTGGCGATCTCCGGCTCCGTCCGCGACGCCTACCTCGACCGGGGCGTCGACCCCGCGCGGGTCACCCTCGTGCCCAACGCGCTGCCGCCGAGGGCCTACCCGCGCGGGGACGTCGCCGAGCGCGCGGCGGCCCGCGCCCAGCTCGGCCTCCCGCCCGACGCCCCGGTCGTGCTCTGCTACGGGCACCTGAGCCGGGCCAAGGGCGTGCCCGAGCTGCTGCGCGCCTGGACGCAGCTGGCCAGCAGGCGGCCCGACGCACTGCTGGTGCTGGTCGACTCGCTGTCCGCCGAGCCCGACCCGGTGGTCGCCGCACAGCTGGCCCAGCTGGACCCGCGGTCCTACCGGCTGTTCCCGATGGCCACCGACGTCGTCCCCTTCCTGCACGCCGCCGACGTCGTGGCCTTCCCGACCCTGCTGCCGGAGACCTTCGGGCGGGTGGTGCTCGAGGGCCTGGCCACCGGCCGGCCGGTGGTGGCCTCGCGGGTCGGCGCGGTGCCCGAGCTGCTGTCCGGGCCGATGGCGCGCTTCCTCGTGCCCCCCGGGGACGCCGACCGGCTGGCCGTCACGCTGGCCGGGCTGCTGGACTGGCGGCGCGACGAGCCGGGCCTGGGCGCGGAGTGCGTGGCGTGGGTCGAGCGGCACTGGTCGTTCCCGGCGCACCTGGACCTGCTCGAGGGCGTGCTCGCCACCGCACGCGACGCCCACCGGCGCCGGCCCGGACACCGTGCACCGGCCTGACCGCCGGTCCTCAAGGACCACCGCCGAGGTGCCGATGACCTCTTGTCGGGCCACCGTGGCCCGCAGTGGGGAGGTGGGGTCGTGACCGTCGCCGTTCCCCCCGACGCCCGCTCCGCGCAGCCGGCCACCGCCGCCGACCGGACGCCGGCCGTCGTCCGGGCGCGCACCGAGCGGCTGGTCGTGCAGGCCGCCGCCGTGCTGGCCGTGGCGGCCCCGCTCGTCGCGGCGCTGGACGTGCCGCTGCCCGGCCGCACGCTGCTGGCGCTGCTGTTCGTCCTGGCCGTGCCCGGTGTGCCGGCGGTCTCCCTGCTCCGGGTCCCCAATGTGCTGCTGGCCGCCTCCCTGGCCGGCGCGGTGAGCATCGCCGTCGCCCTGCTGACCACCGACGCCGCCCTGGTCGCCGGCTGGTGGCACCCGGTCGGGGTCGCCGCCCTCACGGGCGCCGCCGGGCTCGCTCTCACCGTCCCCGCGCTCCGCAGGCTGCCGCGCACCGCCCTGCCACCCCGGGCCGGCCGCGGGACGGCGACGCTCCGCCGCCGGGCCCTGCCGCTGACCGCGCTCGCCGCCGCGCTGGCGCTGTGGGCCCTGGCGACCACGACCGTCGACCTCGACGCGGCCGGCGGCCTCGGCGTGGTCGGTGTGGTCGGCTGGCCGTACCTGCTGTCCCTGGCGCTGGTCGCCGGGGTGGCCGCCCGCGAGCTGCTGCGCCCGGTGCTGGACGGGCCGCTGCTCGCGCTCAGCGCCGCGGTGCTCACCGTCGTGGTCTTCGCCTTCGGCAACGTCGCCGACGGTGCGGCCGGCTTCTCCACCGGCTGGCTGCACGTGGGCTTCATCGACTTCATCACCGGCAACTCCGCCTCCTTCACCGGCCTGGACGCCCGCGCGTACTGGCCCGGCTTCTTCGCCGCCGGCGCCCAGTTGGTCGCGCTGGCCGGCATGCCCGACGCGCGCTCGCTGCTGATGCTGGCCCCGGTGTTCTACGACCTGGCGGCGATCGCGCCGCTGCTGGTCGTCGCCCGGTGCGTCACCCGCTCGCGGCGGCTGGCCTGGCTGTCGGTCTTCGTCTACCTGGCCTTCAACTGGTACCAGCAGGACTACTTCTCCCCGCAGGCCACCGCATTCCTGCTGTACCTGGTCACGATCGCGGTGCTGCTGTGGTCGGCGACGGCCGCGCCGCACCGGCCGGTGACCGGCAGCCGCCGGCAGCGGGTGCTGGGCGCCTGGCGCCGGTCACCCGAGCTGCCCGCCGGGGTCTCTGCGCGCCGCGTGCTGGCCTGGGAGGGCGCCCTGCTGCTGCTGGCCGCGGCGATCGTGGTCAGCCACCAGCTCACCCCGATCACCCTCGCCCTGGCCTGCCTGGCCTTCGTGCTCACCGGGCGGACCTGCGCCCGCCGGCTGTGGCTGGCCGTGGGCCTGCTGTTCGCCGTCCACTTCAGCTACGGCGCCACCGACTACTGGATCGGCCACCTGGGCAACGTCCTGGGCGACCTGGGCCGGCCCGGCGCCAACTTCGACACCGCGGTCTCCGCCCGGGTCGCCGGGGACCCGCTCTACCTGCGCATGCAGAACGTCCGGATGGGCTGGTCGCTGGTCTACCTGCTGGCCGGTGTCGTCGGCTGGTGGTCGATCCGCCGGCGCCGCGAGGCCCCGGTGGTCGCGGCCCTGGTCGCCGTGGCCGGGTCGCTGGTGCTCTTCGGCAGCTACGGCGGGGAGGTCGTGCTGCGGGTCTTCGTCTTCGCGGCCCCGCTGCTCGCCCCGCTGACCGCGCTCGCGCTGCGCCGGCTCACCCGGCTGCGCACCCGCGCCGGCACGGCCGTGCTGGCCGCGGTCCTGCTGCTGCTCGGTGTCGGGATCACCGCGACCCGCGGGGTCAACGTCGCCTTCGAGCGGGTCACGTCCTCCGACGTCGCCGCGGCCGACGCCCTCGCCGGCCGCCTCACCGACGGGGACGCGATCGGCATGCTCACGCCCACCGGTGCGGTATTCGGGATCGGCGTCGGCCGCTGGAGCGCGGTGGACCTGGCCGACCCCGAGTGCGGGTCGTCGGCGCTGCGGTGCGCGGAGCAGGAGCAGCCGCGGTTCGTGCTGCTCGGCCGGAGTCAGGAGGCGCAGGTCCGACTGCAGGGCGGCGAGCCGACCGGCTGGACCCAGCTGGCCGACGACCTCGTGCGGTCGGGCACCTACCAGGTGCTCTACACCGGGCCGGACGCCACCGCCCTGGAGCTCACCGGGACGGCCGGCCGATGACCGCCGCGCTCGCCGGCTGGCTCGGTGCCTGCCTGTTCGCCGCCGCGCTGCTGCTCACCGCCGTCCTGGAGGTCCGCGACGCCGCGGGCCCGGGCCGCTCCCGGTCCACCCGGCGGGCCCTCACCCTCGCGCTCTGCGTGCTCGTGGCGGCCTGTGCCGTCGCGACCGTGGTGCGCTTCGCCGTCCACCTCTCCTGAGGAGCACACCCGTGACCACCGCGACGAGCACGTCCCCCGGCACCTGGTGCGGTGAGCTGGAGCTGTCCGCCGCCCCGGCGGTGACCGGGGTGCAGCCCTGGGCCGGCCAGCCGCGCGCCCGGGTGCTGGTGCGCCTCCACGGGGCACCCCTGGGCTACCTCACGGTGCCCGCCGGCCCCGGCGGCCCGGACGCCGCCGCCGTCGTCCGGGAGTCGCGGACCGTGCACGCCGAGGCGGTCGCGGCACACCTGGCGCTCGAGCACCTGCAGCCCGGCCCGGACCCGCTGCCCACGGCGGGGGAGGACTGCCCGGTGCGCAGCCGCTCCGACCGCAGCGTGTCGGTGGTGGTCTGCACCCGCGACCGCAGCGAGGTGCTGGCCGGCTGCCTGGAGCGGCTGGCCGCCCTGGACCACCGGCAACTGGAGGTGGTGGTGGTCGACAACGCCCCGACCGACGAGCGCACCCGCGTGCTGGTGGAGGCCCTCGCCACCAGCGACGCCCGCTTCCGCTACGTCCGTGAGCCGCGCCCGGGGCTGTCCCGCGCCCGCAACCGCGGGCTGGCCGAGGCCCGGGGCGAGATCGTGGCGTACACCGACGACGACGTCGCGGTCGACGCCGGCTGGGTGTCCGGCCTGCTGCTGGGCTTCGCCCGCCGCGCGGACGTCGCTTGCGTGACCGGCCTGGTGGCCACCGCCGGCATCGGCAGCCCGGCCGAGGAGTACTTCGACGCGCGCACCGAGCTGTGGTCGACGCGCGTCAGCCCCGAGCTGTTCGACCTGGCCACCGTGCCACCGGGCAACGCGCTCTACCCCTACGGCGCGGGCCTGTTCGGCACCGGCGCCAGCATCGCCTTCGACCGGCAGCTGCTGGTGGACCTCGGCGGCTTCGACGAGGCGCTCGGCGCCGGCGCCCGCACCCGCGGCGGGGAGGACCTCGACGCCTTCCTGCGGGTGCTGCGCGCCGGTCGGGCGCTGGCCTACGAGCCCTCCGCGCTGGTCTGGCACCACCACCGGGCCGACGACGCCGCGCTGCTGCGCCAGCTGTTCGGCTACGGCAGCGGGCTGTCGGCGTTCCTGACCAAGTGCCTGCTCACCAGGGGAACCCGCGGTGAGCTGCTGCGGCGGGTGCCGGCCGGCCTGCGCCGTGGCCGGGACCTCTCCGCGACCACGACCGAGCGGCTCGGCGGCTCCGCGGCGGCCCCCCGGGGTGCGACGCGGCGTGAGCTGGCCGGCTTCGCCGCGGGCCCGGTGCTCTACCTGCGGGCCCGCGCGGAGGTCAGGCGCTCGCCCGGCGTCCCGGCCGCAGCGCCGCACGCAGTCGCACGCTGAGGTAGCCGGCCGCCGTCCAGCCCAGGCCCTCGACGATCATCGCGGCGCGGGCGGCACCGGAGGAGTCGCCGCGCAGCGTCTGGCCGAGCCCGCGGAGCACCCCGCGCGGGAGCGTGCGGCGCACGTAGTCCCGCTCGGTGGACAGCGCGGCACCGGCGCCGGCCAGTCCGCTGACCAGGGCCTTGGACCGGCCCTCGGCCAGGCAGCGGCGGCGGAAGTAGGTGCGGGCCACCCGGTCGGTGGACACCGTGTGCCGCACCCGGGCGGCCGGCTCGAGCACGATCCGGCCCTCGCCGGGGACTGCGCCGGCGCGGATGGAGAACTCGGTCTCCTCGCAGCCGGCGGCGTCCTTGCCGAGCCGGCCCATGCCCGTGTCGAAGCCGCCGACGGCGGTGAAGACGTCCCGCCGGAACGCCATGTTGGCCCCGATCGGGTTGCGGATCTGCGCCCGGGTCGTGGGCAGGCCGGTGTAGCTGCAGCCGACCACCCAGAGGAACTCCGGCGGGAACCAGCTGGGCCGCAGGGCGGGCCAGGCCGGCTCGACCCCGCCGCCGACGCCGATCACGTCGTCCTCGGCGAAGGCGGCCATCAGCTGCTGGGCCCAGTCGGGCTCGGCGGCCGCGTCGTCGTCGAGGAAGGCCACGACGTCGCCGGTGGCGGCGGCCACGCCGGTGTTCCGCGCGCCGGACAGCCCGCGGGGGCCGGTGCTCGGCAGCACGGTGACGTCCTCGCCGACGGTGGCCCGGGCCCAGGCGAGCAGCTCGGGGGAGTGGTCGACCACCAGCAGCACCTGGTCGGGCCGGCGGGTCTGCCCGGCCAGGCTGGCCAGCGCCGCGGCGACGTCGGCGGTGCGCTCGGTGGTGTAGGCGCACACCACGACGGTGAGGGTGTCGGCGCGCCGCGCGGACGTCGAGCGCGGGGCGGCGTGCGCGTGGGGGTGCAGGACCTGGGTCATGACCGTTCCTCCGGCTCTGTGGTGGGGTGGTCAGACCGCGGCGGGGACGACGACGGGCGCGAGCCGCGGGGTCGGCAGGAGGACCACCGGCGCGAGCGCCGGCACGGGGGCCGGCGCGGGGGTCGTGGCCCGGGTGACCGGGACGTGGGTGCCCTTGCCGTTGACCCGCTCGACGACCAGGGCCCGCAGCACGCGGAGGCCGTCGCGCCAGGTGTTGAGGTTGCTCGAGCCGTGGATGCGCTCGAACTCGAAGCTGCCGACCTCGGTGATGCGCAGGCCGGCCTTGGCCACCCGGGTGTTGATCAGCGTCTCGATCTCGAACCCGTCGCCCCACAGCTTGGACTCGGTGTGGCGGTCGGTGGCGTCCAGCTCCAGGGCGTCGAGGCAGTGCGCCCAGAAGGCGTTGTAGCCGTAGCAGAGGTCGGTGTAGCGGGTGCCGAAGAGGACGTTCGCGGCCCGGTTGAGCCAGCGGTTGCCCCAGGCCCGCAGGCCGGTGATGTCCGAGCTGCCGCCGCCGGCGGCGAACCGGGTGCCCTTGGCGAAGTCGGCGCCGTCGACGAGGGCCTGCACGAACAGCGGGATCTCCCGCGGGTCGGCCGAGCCGTCGGCGTCGAGCATGACCACGATGTCGCCGGTGACCGCGGCGAAGCCGCAGGCCATGGCGTTGCCCTTGCCCCGCCGGTTCTGCAGCACGATCGTCACGTCGGGGCGCAGCGAGCGGGCGACCGCGACGGTGTCGTCGACGCTGCGGCCGTCGACCACGATCACCTCGTGCACGTCGGCGGGCAGCAGGCCGAACACGTGCGGGAGGTTCTTCGCCTCGTTGTAGGTCGGGATGACGACGCTCACCCGGGGGGCGGCGTACGACGGGGCGGGAACGAGGGAGAGCGGCATGGGACAGGTCCTCTGATCGGAGAGAACGGGTCCGGTTTCGCCTCTGCTCTCCGCCGGGCTGTGGCGACCATTTCGTGCGCCCGGCGGGTCAACGCTCACCCGTGCTGCTGTGCTTGCAGTGACTGTGCGTCATCTGACTACGGGGGTGGAGGAGCACCCGGCAAGCGTCCTTGCCCCGAGTGGGTGACCGATCGCCCCCCGGGTCGGCCTGACGGGTGACGCAGCGTGTTCGGATCCGGCGCAGGGACGCCGATCCGCCCGTCGGCACCCCCACCGGGGGACAGCGCGGCCACGGGCGGGTGACGAACCGCCCGGGACGGCGGTGTCCGGCACCCCCGCGCCCCTACCGTCGGCCCCACAGGACACCCGGACGGAAGGGGGCGACATGACAGCAGTGGACCCATTGCACACCGATCGGCCGAGCAGGGCAGGTGGACCGGCGCAGCAGGTGCTGGAGCCGTCGGTGGCCCCGGCGGTGGAGCCGGCCGGCGCTGCGGCGACCGAGCCGTCCACCGGCCCGTTGTTCGGCCGCGGCCTGCTCTACGTCGCGGTCTGGGCGCTGCAGCTGCTCAGCTCGGTGGTGTTCGCCCCCGTGCTCGCCCACCTGCTGCCCCCGGACCAGTTCGGCCAGCTGGCCGCCGGCATCGCGGTGCACCAGGTGCTGGTGGTCGCCGCCGTCGTCGGGCTGGACCAGGTCCTGGTGCTGCTGCGCGCCGAGGACGGCGTCGACCGGCCCGCCCGTGCGCTGGTCGCCCTCGGGCTCGGGCTCGGGGTGCTGGTCACCCTGGTCGCCGTCGCCACCCTCCCGTGGTGGAGCGGCCCGCTGGGCTTCGGCGAGGGGTCGCGGGTCCTGCTGGTCACCGTCGCCTGGACCGCGCCGGCCGCCTGCCTGCAGCTGGTCTCGGCTCTGCTGCTGGCCCAGGACCGCTTCCGCGCCTTCAGCGTGGTCACCCTGCTGTCCGGGGTGGGCGGCCAGGTCGTGGGGATGGCGCTGCTGCTGGGCAGCGGCTCGCGGGTGGCCGGCACCTACGCCCTCGGCAACCTGGTCACCCTCTCCCTGGCCCTCGTCGTCGGGCTGCTGATGGTGCGTCCCGGGTGGCGGGCGGCCCTCGGCCCGGCGCTGGCCCGGCGCGCGCTGTCCCTCGGCGTCCCGCTGATGATCGGCTCGCTCGCCGTCTACGTGCTCAACGCCGGTGACCGGATCGTGGTGCAGCGGCTGCTGGGCTCGGCCGAGGCCGGCCGGTACCAGATCGCGTACACCATCGGCAACGTCGTGGTGATGCTGCTGGCGGTCACCAGCGGGGCCTGGGCGCCCCGGATCGCCGCCATCCGGGACGAGTCGCACCGGTGGGCGGTGATCGCCTCGGCGCGCGACGGGCTCGTGCGGCTGATGGGCCCGGTGATCCTGGGGCTGACGCTGGGCGCGCCGTTCGTGCTCGACGTCGTCGCCCCGGCCAGCTACGACACCGGCCCGCTGCTGCCCGTCGTCCTGCTGGTGGCCCTGGCCGGGTTCCCCGTGCTGGCGAGCGCGGCGACCGGACGGGCGCTGATCACGCTGCGGGCCACCGCGCCGCTGGCGGTGGCCGCGGGCGTGGCCGCCGTGCTCAACGTCGGGCTGAACCTGGTGCTGGTCCCGGTGTGGGAGCTGTCGGGTGCGGCCGCCGCGACGGTCGTGGCCTTCGCGGCCCAGGCCGGGGTGCAGCGGCTGGCGCTGGCCCGGCGGGCGACCCTGCCGCGGCTGCTGCCGGGTGTGTGGGTGCCGACCGCGGTCGCCGTCGCGGTGGCGGTGGCCACGCTCGAGCTGCCCTCCACCCTCACCTGGGACGCCGCCCGGGCCGCGGCAGGACTGGCCTGCCTGCCCTGGCTGGTGGTGCAGCTGCGCGTGCTCCGGGACACCGGCGACCCCCAGCGGGCTGACCAGCCGGGGTGAGCTCCCGCCCGGCGCGCCCGCCCGGGGCCTCCGGTCGTGGTTGGGTGCGCGGGTGAGCGACTCCTCCCTGCCCCCGCACGGTGTCCAGGTGGTCGTCGTGGACGCCGGCCCGGACCTCCCCGCCCTGGACGTCCGCCGTCCCGACGGGACCCGCTGGTCGGGCGTGTGGCTGGTCGTCCGGGTGGCGGGCGCGCCGGTGGCGCTGGTCGAGGTGGACCTCGCCGGCCGGGACGTGCTGCCCGCCGACGAGCTGCGCCGGGCCGTCGACCCGGTGGCCCGCGCGGCGGCTCCGCGACCGGTGGCCGTGCTGCCGGACGACGTGCTGCCCTCGATCAGCGTGGTGGTGCCCACCGACGCCCGCCGGCCCGACCAGCTGCGCGAGTGCCTCGCCGCGCTCGCCGCCCTGCAGGGCCCCGGCCTCGAGGTGCTCGTGGTGGACAACTCCCAGGGCGCCGAGCGGGAGGGCGTGGTGGCCGCGGCGGCCGCCGGGCTGCCCGGGGTGCGCGTGGTCCGCGAGCCGGTGCCGGGCATCTCGGCGGCCCGCAACGCCGGCGTCGCGGCCGCCCGGGGCGAGGTCGTGGCCTTCACCGACGACGACGTCCAGGTCGACCCGGACTGGCTGCGTGCGCTCGCGACCCGGTTCGCGCGGCAGCCGGACGTGGAGCTGGTGACCGGGCTGATCCTGCCCGGGGACCTGGAGACCGACGCGCAGCTGTGGTTCGAGCGGCACTACGGGGGCTTCGGCGGCACCCGCCAGTTCGCCCCGCTGACCTACCGGGGCCGCCGGTCGGCGTCCCCGCTGCGGCGCAGCACCGTCGCGATCGAGGACGCCACCGGCGCGCGGAGCGGCGCGATGGCCGTCTACGGCGCCGGCCGCTGCGGCGCCGGCGCGAACTTCGCCGTCCGGACGGCGACGCTGCGGCGGCTCGGCGGGTTCGACCCGGCGCTGGGTGCCGGGACGCCGGCCCGGGGCGGGGAGGACCTCGCACTGTTCATCGCCCACCTGTGGGCCGGCGGGGCGATCGGCTACGAGCCGACCGCGGTGGTCTTCCACGCACACCGCGCCGACGAGGCCGGGCTGCGCGCCCAGCTGCACGGCTACGGGCTCGGCTACACCGCGATGCTCACCGCCCTGGTCGCCCGTGACCCGCGGCACCTGCTGGGGCTCGCCGCGCAGGTGGCCGTCCAAGGCGCCGGCCGGCTCCACGGTCGCCCGGCCGGGACGCCGGACCCCACCCCGAGCACCGTGCTCGGGCCGCCGCCGCCCGCGGACCTGGGCGCGGTGGAGCAGCGCGCCAAGCTCCTCGGGCCGGCCGCCTGGGTGCGCAGCCGCCGGGCCGCCGGGCGCGCCGCGGTCTGAGGCCGGGTCAGTCCCGGGACCAGACCGCGATCCAGTCGACCAGCACGTGCGCCCGCACCGCGGGGTCGGGCGGCTGGGCGGTCACCTGGGTCTCGACCTGCACCACCGGGCGCATGGGGTGGGTGGGCACGGCCGCCGGGTCGGTGGTCGTCCAGGACAGGTCGTCCAGGACGTAGGTGACCCGGCCGGGCTCCCACTCGATGGTCGCGGTGTGCCAACTGCTCATGTCCGACCCGGTCCGGACCGACCACGCGTTGCGCGAGGGGTCCCCGGTGACGTCGTGGGCGTAGCCGTAGACGTCGTCGCCGAGGGTCGCCTCCGGGAAGTCCAGCTCGCCCTGCGCCCACTGCTCGCTCACCGGCCAGAGCAGGAAGGCGAACTTGAAGTCTGCAGCGCGGTCGGACCGGACCCGGATCGAGTACCGGCCGTAGAGCTGTCCGACCTGGGCGGGACCCGGGGTCAGCGCCATGACCTGCGGGGTGACCCCCTCGGTGTGCACCTCCATGTCGGCGGTGCCGTCGTGCACGGTGGTGGTGGTGTCGCTGGCGTAACGCCCCTGGCTCTCCAGGGGGCGCCCGTTGACCCGCGAGGTGTCGCGGTAGCCGTCGTACGCGGCCCACCCGGGGTAGACGCTGTCGAAGTCGCCGAGGGCCGCGTCGGTGGTGAAGTCCTCGTGCAGCTGGAGGGTCCAGCCGGGCAGGTCGGTGACCGGCGCGGCCGGGTCGGGCGCCGTCGTCGTGGTGGCGGGGGGAACGGCGGACGAGGGTGCGGCGATGGGAGCCGCCGCGCCGGGCGTGCACGCGGTGAGCACCACCAGCAGCCCCACCACCGACGCCGGCGCCCGCCGGCCACGGTGGGAGGAGGGCCACGGCACGGCTCACCGTAGGCCGCGCGGGGGTGATCGCACCGCAGGCAGACCGGGGTGCGCGAGGATGGGCCGGTGTTCGGTGCCGAGCGGGCCTGTCGATGCGGTCACTCCCGGACCGCGCACGAGCACCACCGCCGGGGCAACGACTGCGCGCTGTGCTCCTGCCCCCGCTTCGCCGCCGTGTCGTGGTGGCGCGGGCGCACCGCCCGCTGACAACCCAGCGTCACGGACGGCGTCCACCGCGGGCTCCCGCCACGACCGGGTGATCCTCCGTCACCGTTCGGGTGCCCATCCTGGTGCCCGGACCGGCGTTCTCGTCACCATGTGTGAGGGCCGGAGGTGGCCCGACGCCGAAGAGACGAGTGACGATGCGCAGCACCAGTGGAACCCAGCACCTGCCTGCCGACGCCGGACCGCGAGTGCGCGGCACCGTGCACCGCGCCCTCGCCACCGTCGTCCTCGGCCTGGTGGCGCTGCTCGTCGGTGCGGGCGTCACCGCCCCCGCGGCGTCCGCCGCCGCCACCGGGTGCTCGGTGCAGGTCGTGGCCCACCCCGACGACGACCTGTTCTTCCAGAACCCCGCCGTCCAGGGCAGCATCACCGCCGGCTCCTGCGTGACCACGATGTACGTGACCTCCGCGGACGCCGGGCTGGGCGCCACCTACGCCCGCAGCCGGGAGGCCGGCGTGCGCGCGGCCTACGCGACCATGGCCGGGGTGGCCAACACCTGGTCGACGGCCACGCAGAGCTGGAACGGCAAGACGGTCACCGTCTCGACGCTGACCCGCGCCTCCCGGATCAGCCTGGTCTTCCTGCGCCTGCCCGACGGCAACCTCGACGGCAGCGGCACCACCGCCTCGGGCGGCACCAGCCTGCAGGAGCTGCTCACCGGCACGATCAGCACGCTCAGGACGGTCGACGGCCCGGTGCAGAGCTACACGTGGGCCGACCTGGTGCAGGTGATCGGGAAGCTGGTCACCGCCAGCAACGCGAGCGCGATCCGCACGCTGGACTTCTTCGGCGACTACGGCGACGGCGACCACAGCGACCACATCAGCGTGGCCCGGGCGACCCTCCAGGCCCAGCGCGCCTACGCGCCGACGGTGCCGATCAGCTCCTACGCCGGCTACCCGGGTGCCTCGCTGGCGGCCAACGTCTCCGGGGCCGCGCTCACCGCCAAGCAGCGGGCCGTGCTGGCGTACGCCCCCTTCGACTCCAACATGTGCCAGTCGCTGACCGCCTGCAACGCGCGGTCGGAGGGCGCCTGGCTGACCCGCCAGCACCTGGCCGGTGAGCTGCGCACCACCGACGGCACGCAGACCGGCAACCTGGCGAGCGCGGCGATGGTGTCCACCTCCTCCCAGGACGTGAAGAACGGCATGGGCGGCAGCAACGCCGTCGACGGCGTGATCAGCGGCTACCCGGTGGACTCCTCGGCCGAGTGGTCGACCGCCGGCGGTGGCGCCGGCAGCTGGATCACCCTGGGCTGGATGGAGCCGGTGCAGATCGACCGGGTCGTGCTCCACGACCGGCCGAACACCAGCGACCGGGTCACCGGCGGCACGCTGACGTTCTCCGACGGCTCCACGGTCACCGTGCCCGCGCTGGACGACGCCGGCGGTGCGGTCGTCGTCCCCTTCCCCGCCCGCTCGGTCACCGGCGTCACCTTCACCGTGACCTCGGTCAGCGCCTCGACCCACAACGTGGGCCTGGCCGAGATGCAGGCCTGGAGCCCGGGCTCCGGACCGGTCGTCGCACCGCCGGCCCCCGCCGCCGACGTCGACCACGCGCTGACCGCGAGCGTGACGGCGTCCTCGCAGAACTGGAACGACGACCAGACCGCGGCCAAGGCCGTCGACGGCATCGCCGACGGCTACCCCGGTGACCACACCGCGGAGTGGGCGACCCAGGGTGGTGGCGTCGGCTCGACGCTGACCCTGACCTGGGCCGCGCCGGTCACCCTGGGCCGGGTCGTGCTGCACGACCGCCCCAACACCTCCGACCAGGTCACCTCCGCCACCCTGACCTTCTCCGACGGGTCGGTCGTGCCGGTGCCGCAGCTGATCGACGACGGCGGTGCCGTGGTGGTCAACTTCCCGGTCCGCACGACCAGCAGCCTGACCTTCACGGTCACCGGGGTCAGCGCGACGACGTCCAACGTGGGCCTGGCCGAGCTCGAGGCGTGGTCGCAGTCCTCGGTCGCCGCACCGGAGACCGAGACCCCGGCTGTCGAGACCCCGGCGACGGCCGCGCCCACCACGACCCCGGTTCCCACCACGACCGCGCCGGCGACGCCCACCACGCCGGCGGCTCCGACGACGACCGCCCCGACGACGACCGCCCCGGCTCCGGCGGCGCCGACCACGGCTGCCCCGACTCCGGCGGCTCCGACGACGGCCGCCCCGACTCCGGCGGCCCCGACGACGGCCGCCCCGACCCCGGCGGCTCCGACGACGGCCGCCCCGACCCCGGCGGCGCCGACCACGGCCGCGCCGACCACGACCTCCCCGGTCAGCACGGTCGACCTGACCGACAGCGCGACGGGCACGATGGGGCTCGGCAAGATGTCCGGCGTCGGCTCCTGGTCCCGGTGGACGTGGACGAAGCCGGTCACCGTCGGCCGGCTGGTGATCACCAACCGGACCTCGTGGCAGATGAACGTGACCAGCGCGCAGTTGGCCTTCTCCGACGGGTCGACGGTCGCGGTGCCGGCCTACCCCGCGCCCGGGAAGTCGATCACCGTGACGTTCCCCGCCCGGACGACGTCCAGCCTCAAGCTCACCGTCACCGGCGTCGCCGGGATGACCGTGACCGCGGGCCTCGTCGACGTCGGCGCCTTCAGCTCCTGACCGCGACCGCACGCCCCCACGGGCCCCGTCCAGCCACCGGCCGGACGGGGCCCGTCGACGTCCCGCCCCGGACCGCGAGCGACACGCCCCGGGACGGCGGTCGGGCGGCGCGCCGCCCGGTGGGCCGGGCCGGGGCCGTCCGGCCGGGCGGGGGCTGCTGCAGTTGCTAGCGTGCGGGCATGGCCGTCAGCCCGCACCCAGACCTGCACGGACCGGTCGCGATCGTCGCCGGAGGGCTCTCCCACGAGCGCGCGGTGTCGCTGTTGTCCGGGGAGCGGATCCAGCGTGAGCTCCAGTCGGTGGGCGTCGACGCGCAGGTGGTGGACGCCGACCAGTCGTTGCTGGCCTCGCTGCGCACCGGCGGCTACACCGCGGTGATCCCGACGATCCACGGCGACATCGGCGAGGACGGCACGCTGCAGACGGTGCTGGAGATGGCCGGGGTGCCGTTCACCGGGTCGTCGTCCAAGTCGTGCCGGCTGGCCTGGGACAAGACGGTGGGCCGCACCCTCACCGAGCGGGCGGGGTTGTCCTCGCCGCCGTGGGTGGCGCTGACCAGCTCGTCGTTCAAGGAGCTGGGCAGCAGCGAGGTCGTGCGCTTCCTGGTCGAGGACATGAGCTGGCCGCTGGTGGTCAAGCCCAACCGTGGCGGCAGCGTGCTGGGGGTCAACGGCGTGGAGAGCGTCGACGCGCTGGTCGACGCGCTCATGCAGGCCTTCGCCTACGGCGAGACGGTGCTGATCGAGAGCTTCACCGAGGGCATGGACGTCAGCGTGGCCGTGCTGGACGTCGACGGGGAGCCGCGCGCCGGCGTGCCGGTGGGCCTGGAGTACGACCGCAAGGACCGCTTCGACTTCGTGGCCCGGTACGACCCGGCGCGGGTGCAGGTCAACACCCCGGCCGAGCTGCCCGAGGAGACGCTGGCGGCGCTGCGCACGGCCGCGGAGACCGCCCACGCGGCGCTGGGCATGCGCGACCTGTCCCGGGTGGACTTCCTGGTCGCACCGGACGGCGAGTTCGTGGTGCTGGAGGTCTCGGCGATCCCCGGGATGACGGCCACGTCGCTGTTCCCGTTCAGCGTGCAGGCCGAGGGCGGGTCGTTCAGCGAGGTGCTGGTCTCCGTGCTCAAGTCCGCCGTGGCCCGGAGGTCGGCGACGTCGTAGCGGCACGGGCTCAGGAGAGCCCGGAGCCGGTCGGACCAGCGGGGGCTCTGGGTCAGCGAGGGCCTGCCCTGCCGGGCAGGACACCGTGTCCCCCTGGGAGGGGGTCGCGGCCGCACGTGGAGCTGCCCCGTGCCGCCGGGACACGGCGACACGGGGCAGGTCTGGGGTGCGGCACCCGCTGACCGGCTCGGGTCAGGGGCGCCCGCCGCTGTAGCGGATGACGCGGCCGGCGCCGATGCTGCGGGCGGCGGTGAGGCAGAGGGTGGCGCGGCGGTGGACCTCGCCCGGCGAGGCGTCGCGGGACAGCCCGGCGATGCCGACGCAGGCGGTCACGCCCTCGACGCCGGCGTCGGCGATGGTGGTGACGAGGCGGGTGGCGGCGGTCTCCGCGTCGTGGGCGACACCGTCGAGCAGGACGGCGAACTCGGTGGGGCCGGAGCGGGCCAGCCAGTCCGTGCCGCGCAGGTCCGCCGACAGGGCCGCGGCCACCTGGTCGAGCTGGCTGCCGGCCATCGGCCAGGCGGTGTCGCGGCGCAGCAGCCCGATCAGCAGCAGGGTGGCCGGTGCCTCGGTGACGGTGCGGGCGCGCTCGGCGATCCGGTCGAGCAGCGTGACCCGGCTGGGGAGCAGAGTGATCGCGTCGTGCGTGGCGGCGTCGGCTCGCTGGTCTGCGGCGAGGAGGGGGTGGGCGGCGAACGGCATACGGTCTTGTCGGCGTCCCGAGCGGCCGGGTTGAGCGCCGTTACCGAATCCTCACCTGGACGCCATGACGCAGGGAGCCCCGCACCTCGGACCGAGGGGCGGGGCTCCGTGGCGTGCGGGCTCAGCGGGTGGGGCCACCCAGGTTGGCCAGCTTGCCGGCGATGCCGCCGGCGGCGCGCAGCGCCTCACCGCGGGCGAACACGGTCGGGGCCTCGTTGGAGCTGCGGCTGCGCACGGCCTGCTCGAGGGCGTTGGTGAGCAGCGCGGCGGGGGAGTCCTCGGGCCACAGGTACAGCGACATGGCGCCGGGGATGTTGTTGACCTCGTTGACGAACACCTCGGTGCCGTCGCTGAGGAAGTCCAGCCGGGCGAGGCTGCCCAGCCCGACCAGACCGGCGACCTGCTCGGCGAGCGAGCGGATCCGGGCGGCGAGCTCCTCGGAGATCGGGGCGGGCATCTCACGGGGCGCCTGGCTGAGCCCGGAGGTGTGCAGGTACTTGTCCGAGTAGCTGTAGATCGAGTCCGAGCCGGGGCGGATCGGCTTCTCGATCAGCGACGCCCGGAACGTCGGGTGGGTGATCACCGCGACGTTGAGGTCGTAGAGGTCGGGCCGGTAGGGCTCGAGGACGGCGCCGTCGGCCAGGTGCACGTTCTGCTTGGCCAGCCCCTTGGCGGCGGCGAGGTCCTGCACGACCTCGATGCCGATGCTGGAGCCACCGAAACGCGGCTTGACGATGTACGGCCCGTCGAAGTCGGGGTCGGCGTGGCCGT
Organism: Modestobacter muralis; assembly: GCF_010682105.1. Classification (GTDB taxonomy): domain Bacteria; phylum Actinomycetota; class Actinomycetes; order Mycobacteriales; family Geodermatophilaceae; genus Modestobacter; species Modestobacter muralis. The sequence continues at coordinate 45,436 of NZ_JAAGWH010000064.1, forward strand.
CGCCGACGATCAGCCGGGGGAGGGTCGGCAGGCCGGCCTGGGCGATGACCGAGCCGAAGGCGAGCTTGTCGACCGACAGGGCGCCGGCGAACAGCGAGCCGCCGGTGGAGGGCAGGCCCATCCAGTCGAAGAGCGCGCGGGCGCCACCGGCCTCGGCGTAGCCGCCGTGGAAGCAGCTGAGCACGGCCTCGGGGCGGTAGGTCTTGGGGCGCAGGCCCTTGACCGGGCGCCAGCCGCCGCTGCGGCCGAGCACCGGCTCCACCTGGGTCGCCCGGGCGGGGGGGCCGTCGATGAAGTCGCGCGCCTCGCTGTCGACCGGGACGGTGTGCCAGTTGCCCCCGCGGTCCCAGTAGACGGCGAGGACGTCGAGCCCGCTCTGGTTCAGCAGCCGCGCGGCCTGCAGGCCGGTCAGGATGCTGATGTCGTGCTCGGCCGAGGGACCACCGAATGCGACGGCGACCTGCTTCATCGTTCCTCCTGCTGCCTGGGGGGCGTGGCTGACCAGCTGTCGGGGGCGCTACCGGTCACGGGTAGTGATCAGGCAGGTCGTTCTCGAACAGTACGACGTCCCCCGGCTCGGCCTTGCCGGATATGTGGGCCATCGCCGCCTGCCGGCTGGGGACCAGCACCGTGCGGTCGGGCACCGACCCGGCGACCAGCGGACGGCGGTTGGTGCCGCCGACGACCACCAGCGTGGCGCCCGGGGTGGCCATGACCTGCTCGGCGAACTCGCGGTTGCGCTGGTCCTGGGAGGAGCCCAGCTCGACCATGCCCGGCGTCACGACCCAGACCCGGTGGCCCTCGCCGAGCTGGCGGGCCAGCGCGAGCGCCTGGGCGGCGCCGTCGGGGTTGGCGTTGTACGTGTCGTCGATGACGTGGATGCCGGCCTCGTTGACCGAGGCCTCGGCGCGGTGCGCGACGCCGGGGAGCTTGCGGCCCACGGTGGCCTCGATGCTGGCCCAGGAGACGCCGAGCACCCGGGCGATGCCGGTGGCGATGGCCAGGTTGACCGGGTGGCCACCACCTGGCGGCTGCGCGATCCGCGTCGTCCCGCGGCCCTCGTCGGTCAGCACCCACGCATCGCCGTCGGGCACGACGCGCACGTCGGCAACGGTGTCGGGCCGGGTGGAGACCCGGACGACGGTCTTGGACGACTGCAGCCGGTCGGCGGCCTCGGCGAGCTCGGGGACGTCGGTGTTGAGGACGACGATCTCCGCGCGCTCGGTGATCTCGAGCTTGGCGGTGACGATGGCCGCGCGGGAGCCCATCCGCTCCAGGTGCGCCTCGCCGATGGTGGTGATCGCGGCGATGCGGGGCGGGAAGGTCTCGGTCAGCCGGCGGATCTCACCGGGGCCGTAGGTGCCCATCTCGGCGACGAACACCTCGGTGGACCCGGACAGCCCGTCGTTGATGCTGCGGGACAGGCCCATCATGTTGTTGAAGCTGGCGGGGCTGGCGAAGACGCTCTTCTCCGGTGCCAGCAGCGCCTCGACGTAGGCCTTGGTGGAGGTCTTGCCGTACGAGCCGGTGATGGCGACGACGTCGGGGGAGACCTGGGCCAGCCGGGCGCGGGCGCTGGTGACGAACTTCGAGCCGAGCTTGGCCTCGAGCGGCTTGAGTGCGGCCAGGACGCCGTCGGTGACCGGCGCGGTGAACAGCACGAGCGCGGCGCTGACGGCGGGGGAGCGGAAGGCGACGGCCGCGGCGAGTTGCACGGCCACGGTGCCGCCGGCCAGCCGGCGCAGCCGCTGGGTGAAGGCCGGGCGGGGGAACGGCTTGCGGAACACCAGCCCGACGGGCGCCGCGGCGGCGGCCAGGGCGGCCGGGATGCCCAGCACCGGGTAGCGGAAGGCGCCCGCAGCGCAGACGGCGCCGACGGCGTAGGGCAGGGCCGAGACCGGCGTGCGGGTGGCCCACATGCGCAGCATCGCGGTGTTGCGGCCGGGCTCGTAGTGCTCGCGCTGGGCGACGCGCCACCAGGTGAGGTCGGCAGCGGCGGTGCCGGCGGCGACGGCCGCCCACTCGGCGGCGGTGAGGGCGGCGCTCACGCGTCGGTCCCGGTGGCGAGGAGCGCGCGCAGCCGCTGGTCGATCGCGGCGTCGAGCGAGGGCTGGAGCAGGTGGGCGGCGTCGTCGACGACGGTCAGCGTGCCGCCGGTGCGCTCGGCGATCTGCCGGGCGGTCGAGAGTGGCGCGGCCGTGTCACCGGCGCCCCAGACCAGTTCGATGGGGCCGTCGTACCGGGCGAGTGCGTCGAGCACGGTGCTGTACTCCTCGTTGACGGTGCGGACCAGGACCTCGCGCAGCACGCCCTCGGCGTTGCGGTAGTCGGCGGAGCCGTACTTCCTGCGGGCGGCCTCGACCTGACCGGCGGGCAGGATGCCCAGCTTCCCGGCCCTGCGGAGGACCCGGTAGGCCAGCGGCGCCTTCGGGGCGGCACCGGCGCGCAGCAGCGGGGTGCCGGTGAGCAGCAGGCCGCCGACGAGCTCGGGGCGCATCGCGGTCAGCTGTGCGGCGACCCGGCCACCGAAGGAGTGGCCGACCAGCACCGGGCGGTCGAGGGACTCGACCAGCGGGAGCAGCCAGCGGGCGTAGTCGTCGGAGCCCCAGGCCGCCGGCGGAGGTGCGGCAGAGCCGAATCCGGGCTGGTCGAGGGCGAGGCCACCGACCCCGGCGAGCGCGCCGGCCCAGTCCTGACGGGTGCGGCCCCAGCCGTGCAGGGCGATCACGCGGTCGGGCTCGCTCCCGAATCGCTCGGCCAGGAACCGACCATCCAGGAGGCTGACGAGCACCTGGGGAGTCTAGTACAGCGGCTCGGCTTCTCCCGGTCGTCGCCCTCGAGCTACGGGTCTTGGTCCGGGTCCTGGCCCCAAGGCCATCGGCTGTGGGCACGAGCTGCGGGACGGGCCCGCGCAGTTCCCTGCTGCCCGACCGACCGCCCCCTGTTCGGCGGTGGTCGACGTCCCCGCCATCAAGCCGGGCCCGGGCACGGTCCCGACCCCGCGGCAGTCCAGCGACTCAGGGGCGGACTGTCGCATCCCGCACGTCCGGTCGCGGAGGCGCTTTACGAAGTCGTCGCTCCAGGGGCTCCTCGACCCGGGAGTAGAGCAGGACCGCCGCCCCGACCGCCCCCGCCAGCGACAGCAGCGTCGCGCCGACGGCGACCCACCAGCCGGAGCCGACCTCTGGCGCGATCCGATCCACCACTCGGACGACGAGTTGGTGGACCAGGTAGAAGGCGAAGGACAACTCCCCCAGGCGGCGTGGCCACCGCCGGCCCAGCAGCGTTCCCCGTCCGGTCAGGTCCCGGGTCACGGCGCAGGCGATCACCAGGCCATAGGGAACCGCCGCGGCGAGGTAAGAGTGGTCCAGGTAGCTCATCGTCACGTACGCCGCCGCGGCGAGGACAACCGACCAGCCGAAGCTGATCGGGGGTCGCCAGCCCGACCTGATGGCCGCCGCGACGACCATGCCGAGGAGGAACTCGGGGAGTCGCTGCACGGGGAAGATCTGCAGGTAGTCCGGGGGCTCTGCGACGGCGGACCACACCAGGCCTGGGCCGACAGTCACGAGGACGAGAACGCTGGCGACGAGTGCCTGAAAGGTCCTCCGCGTGGGCAGGAAGCGGACCGCCAGAGGGAAGACGAGGTAGAAGAACAGCTCGCAGGACAGCGTCCAGCCGACCGCGTTGCCCGCCCAGTAGACGTCCGCGCGGGGGATCCAGGCCTGGAGTCCGAGGAACGAGGGAAGGGCGACCCAGAGCGGACGCCATCCCCCCTGCACCACCATGGTCAGGACGATGCCGGCCAGCAGGGCAACCCAGTACGCGGGGGCGACCCTGGCGAACCGACGCCGGTAGAAGGCCCGCGGCGTGTCCCCGGGCTGGTGCGACCAGGTCAGCACGAACCCGCTGAGGACGAAGAAGAAGGAGACGCCGGTGAATCCAGGGTTGAACAGCACCTCGACCACGCGGTCCGCCTGGGCGCCGGAGAAGAAGTTCTCGTTCGCGTGGGTCAGGAAGACCCCGAACGCAGCGACCGCACGGAGTCCCGTGAGACTGTTGAGGCGCGGTGCGCCACCTGCTGCGGCAGCGTCAGCCGCACCCTGATCCGGCCGTCTGAAGGCCCCCCGCCTCATGATGGAGGCACGGTACGGGACGTGGAGGCCTCAACGGGAGTGGTCGAGGCTGATCACCCCTCCGTCATCGACGTGAGGCGTCTGCAGGCCGGGAGGCCAGCGACGGCCCGGAACTCCGCCCGTGCGGTCATGGACTCCGTAGGACGGCGATGACCCGGTCGGCGATGATGCGGTACCCGGCGTCCCCGGGATTGGCGTCCGCCTGGCCGGACCGGTGGTTGGCCGGGTCGGCGTACACGTCGGAGAGCTGGACGAACCGGCCGCCCACCGACTCGCAGCCGGCCCGGACGGCGTCGTCGTAGGCGACCGTCTCCGGCCGGGACGGCGGCTGCCAGACTCCCAAACAGAGCACCAGTGCCTCCGGATAGCGGTCCCGCAACCCGGCCAGCCGGTCGCGGTACGACGTCGCGAACCGGGCCGCCGGCACCGCCTCCCAGTCGTTGGTGCCGAGCTCGACGACGACGGCATCGGTCCGGTCGGGCAGGTCAGCCTGGTCGAGGACCCCGTCGAGGGTCCCTCCGGCAGACGCCTGGACGTCCCAGGCGAACGGCAGCGGCACGGCAGCCTCGGCGAGGGCCGCGAAGCCGGCGGCGGGGTCGGTCGCGCCCTGCCCGAGGCTGAGGCCGTCGCCCAGCAGGAGCGTGCGCGCGATCTGTGCGGGCCGGACGACCGCGGGTCCGGTGGGCGTCGGCTCGGCCACCGGGGCGGGCCGGTCGTACTGATCGCGGCGTCGATCAGCCAGGACGGCCCACTGGTCGACGTGGGAACTGGAACATGCTGTGACAGCTCTTGCACCGGCGCTCGCCCGAAGTGGACGGTGATGGAGGCCCAGCCTTTCGTTCGGCGATGCCGGCGCTTGGGCCGACGTGGCGCTCGGCCCAAGCGCTGCAAGTCCGGCGGTTCGACCAGTAAGCGGCCCTCAGTGCGGGAGGAACGCAAGTCTTGCGGAACAGCCCCGCCACAGGAAAGCTGCGCCGGAGCGGAGGCGCACCTGGTCCTGCCGCACCCGGCTCTGCCCCCATGAAGACACTGCATCTGTCCTGTCGTCGACCGTCCTGGTGGACTTTGGCCGCACCGGTCGGGGCTTGGGCACCGCACGTACACCCAGGAGTGACATGCCGCTCGCGGAACTAGAGGCTGTAGGTGACAGCGGCCTCCCCGCTCTCCGCACATGCGATGTCTGCGTCGTCGGAACCGGTCCGGCGGGAGCGACGCTCGCCCGGGAACTTTCCGGTTCGGGGCTTCAAGTCACCGTTCTCGAGAGTGGGGGCTCAGCGCGAACCGACCGCGCCGACGCACTCAACGAGGTGGAGAACGTGGGTCGGCCGCGCGCTGAGGATCAGTGGGCGGTGCGCAACCGGGTGCTTGGGGGTAGCTCCCACACCTGGGGTGGGCGCTGTGCTCCTTTTGATGACGTCGACTTCGCCGAGCGTTCTTGGATACCCGGCTCCGGCTGGCCCTTCGGCCGAGAAGAGCTCGACCCCTACTTGGACCGAGCGGCGTCCCACCTCGGCTTGGTCGTGGGCACCGGCTTCGAGGACGACAACTTCTGGGCACTGGCCGGCCGTCCGCGACCGGCCCGGGATCCGGATCCCGAGCTGCTGAGGTCCTTCTTCTGGCAGTTCAGCCGAGACAGCGACGAGTCCTATCCCTTCGAGTACATGCGTTTCGGCCGCAGCTTGGCCCGGCGGGTCGGCCCAAATGTCACTGTGGTGACTGGCGCGACGGTCGTCCGAGTCGACCCGGTGGACTCCGGTCGCACCGTGCGGTCGGTCGAGTACGTCGGGCCGGACGGGCGGCGGCGGACGCTGACCGCCGCGACTGTCGTCCTCGCCGCTGGCGGCATCGAGAACGCCCGGATCCTGCTCTCATCGGACACTGTGACTCCCGACGGGCTGGGCAACGACCATGGGCGGGTGGGCCGCTACCTCATGGACCACCCCCGTGGCCTGCTCGCTTCCTTTGACCTGGCCGGCACCGGAGAGCTGCAAAAGCGGCTGGGCCGCTACAACGTCCGGGGCCGCATGTTTCGAGCTGGCTACCGACTGAGCCCGGCGGTGCAGGAGGCCGAGGGTCTGCTCAACTGCGCTGCCTGGCTCGGCGAGGAGTTGGCGGACGACGACCCTTGGGCAGCGTTGCGCCGGTTGGCCGGTGGCAAGCCGCGACTACCGGACGACGCGGTCGCGCTGAGCGGAAATCTCGGGTTCCTGGCCCGCGGAGCTCGGGACTACTTCATCGAGCGCAATGGCGTACCGCGCAAGCTGAGCGCATTGCAGCTGCTCGGCATGGTCGAGCAGCGACCGGACGCCGACAGCAGGGTGACGCTGTCGGAGCGCCGCGACGCGTTCGGGGTTCGGTTGCCGCGCATCGATTGGCGGGTGCACCCCGACGAGCCGCGCACCATGCGGCGGATGGCAGAGCTAGTCGCCCAGGAGATCACCCGGCTGGGGCTGCCCGCGCCAACGCTTCAGGAGTGGGTGCGTGACGGCGCGGACTTCCCGCCCGCCGTCATCGACGTCGCCCACCCGACCGGCACCACCCGGATGGCCGTCGACCCTGCCACTGGAGTGGTCGATGCGAACTGCCAGGTTCACGGCGTCGCGGGGCTTTACGTCGCGGGCAGCTCGGTGTTCCCAACCGCTGGACACTGCAACCCGACGCACATGATCGTTGCGATGGCGATCCGGTTGGCCGACCACCTCAAGGACGTGCTCGTCAGGACCTCCGTTCCCCAGGTTCCGCGCGGCCGGACCCTCACCGTCCTGCTCACCGGGGGCACCGGACGGATCGGCCGAGTCGTCCTAGGCGATCTGGTGGCGCGCGGCTACCGCGTGCGGGCCACTACCTCCCGGCAACCGCCGGAGGATCATCGTCCGGAGGTCGAGTGGGTCGAGTTCGACCTCCTCGAGGCGAGCGCGTCAGCCCTCGACGAACTCGTCGCCGGGTGTGACGCCGTGGTCCACTTGGCGGCTGAGATCGGCCAGCAGGATCGCATGCAACGGCTGAACGTCGAGGCCACCCGGCTGCTCGCGGAGGCGGTCGAGCGGGCTGGTGTACGCAGCTTCACCTACACCAGCACTGTCTCGGTCTATGGCAGCGGCCGTCACCGGACTGCAACGGAGGACTCCGCAGTGCTGACGGTCGACCATGACGTGCCCGCCGAGTATTGGGCGCTGGACTACGTTCGCGAGTACGGGCGGACCAAGCTCGCCGGTGAACTCGCGCTGCGCGAGGTGGCTCGGCACGCGCGCTACACGGTGTTCCGGCCCGCCGTGGTGGTGGATGTCGATGACCTCGTCGCCATTCGAGACTGGGGGCGTGGCAAGCGGGTGCTGGCCGCTCATCGCCACGCCCACCACGTCTACGTCCGTGACGTTGCTGAGGCCGTGGCCTGGTCGGTCGAGCGGTCACTGGCCGGAGTCGGGGAGCCGGGTGTGACGATCTACAACCTGGCCGAGGACGACGTCCCCGAGCCGACCCACGCGCAGTTCTTGAAGCGGGCGCACGCGGTCAGTGGCGACCCGCGGTTCCGGGTGCTCCCGGTTCCCGGGGCCGCCGACTGGCTGCACGACTTCCTGCGGTTCCGGCGCTCGCCGTTCCGCAAGCCTCTGTGGCGGATGCGCTTCCCCAGCGACCGGCTGCAGGCCGCCGGCTTCACGCCGCGGTACGGCATGGCGCATGCGCAGAACGAGGCGCTGGACCGCATCCGCCTGGATGCCGGGCGCTGAGCGGCGTGGGCGCCGGACAAGTGCTGTGGTCGATGTTCTAGATGTTCCAGGACGCCGATGACAGCGCCTACGCTGGTCTGCGCCCGCGGCACTCCGCGGCGGTTCCTAGCAGTCGTCGGCCGGCTTGCTGGTCCCGTCGGTGCGGTCATGGACTCCGTAGGACGGCGATGACCCGGTCGGCGATGAGGCGGTACCCGGCGTCCCCAGGGTTGGCGTCCGCCTGGCCGGACCGGTGGTTGGCCGGGTCGGCGTACAGGTCGGAGAGCTGGACGAACCGGCCGCCCACCGACTCGCAGCCGGCCCCGATGGCGTCGTCGTAGGCGACCGTCTCCGGCCGGGAGGGGGGCTGCCAGACCCCGAGGCAGAGCAGCAGTGCCTCCGGGTAGCGGTCCCGCAGCCCGGCCAGCCGGTCGCGGTACGACGCCGCGAACCGGGCCGCCGGCACCGCCTCCCAGTCGTTGGTGCCGAGCTCGACGACGACGGCATCGGTCCG
>NZ_JAAGWH010000065.1 GCF_010682105.1 Modestobacter muralis
TGTGCGCGCATGGCCTGCGCGGCGGTGAGCCGTTCCGGGGTCATGACGGTGGGGCGGCCGCCGGCGCGGCCGCGGGCCCGGGCGGCGGCTAGGCCGGCGCGGGTGCGTTCGCTAATGAGGCGTCGTTCCATCTGGGCGACGGCGGCGAAGATGTGGAAGACGAGTTCCCCGCCGACGGTGGTGGTGTCGATGGCTTCGGTGAGGGACCGGAACTGGATGCCGCGGGAGCCGAGGTCGTTGACGATGGTGGTGAGGTCGGCGACCGATCGGCCGAGCCGGTCGATTCGCCAGACCGCGAGGGTGTCCCCGGGCCGCAGGAAGTCCAGGCAGGCGATGAGCTGTGGGCGGGCGGTGTTGGCGCCGGAGGCGTAGTCGGTGAAGACCCGCACCGCGCCAGCGGCGGTCAGGGCGTCGTGCTGAAGCGCTGGGTCTTGCTCGAGGGTGGACACCCGCGCGTAGCCGACCATGTTCACGCGCGCAGGCTAGCGGGAGCGGCCCACAAACGTCAGAGGTCGAGAGATTCGGGCCGTTGATTTCGGGCACCGGTTCTGGGCCGGTTGACCCGTCAGTCGACCTGCAGGAATGCCCGACGAGTCAAGAGGTGCCCGGAGAGGCCCAGAAACGGGGGTTTTCGAGCTATGCCGACCTGGTCGGTCCGAGTGTGCGGGACCAGTTTGGTGGCTTCCGCGGAGCTGACGAAAGGGGTTTAAACGGCGTCGAATGCAGCCTGGGGACCGGACGGATGGTGGTGCGCCGCCCAGAGATGGTTGAACCCCCCGGGCACCGGGCAGGCCAGGGGAGCGCGAGGAGCGCCGGGAGCCACAGCGGTCGAGCATCGGCCGTGCTCCCGCGTCCCGCGATCAATCCCTGGAGGTAACCCCCATGCGTGCACTCGTCTACAACGGCCCCCGCGACGTCTCGGTCCAGCAGGTCCCCGACGCAAAGGTCGAGCATCCCACCGACGCCGTCATCCGGGTGACCGCGACCAACATCTGCGGCTCCGACCTGCACATGTACGAGGGCCGCACCGACCTGGAGACCGGCATGGTCATCGGCCACGAGAACCTCGGCGAGGTCGTCGAGGTCGGGGCAGGCGTGACCAAGCTCAGCGTCGGCGACCGCGTCGTGCTGCCGTTCAACATCGGTTGCGGCTTCTGCGAGAACTGCGAGCAGGGTCGCACCGGCTTCTGCCTCACCGTGAACCCCGGCGTCGCCGGCGGCGCCTACGGGTTCGCCGGCATGGGCGGGTACAGCGGTGGCCAGGCCGAGTACCTGCGCGTCCCCTTCGCCGACTTCAACGCCCTCCAGCTCCCCGAGGACAGCGTGGAGAAGGAGAACGACTACGTCATGCTCGCCGACATCTTCCCCACCGGCTGGCACGGCACCCGGCTGGCCAAGGTCGCTCCCGGTGACTCGGTCACCGTCTACGGCGGTGGCCCGGTCGGCCTGATGGCCGGCTACTCAGCGGTGCTCCAGGGCGCCAGCGAGGTCTACGTGATCGACCACCTGGCCGAGCGTCTCGCGCTGGCCGAGGAGTTCGGCGCGATCGGGATCAACTCGAGCACGGGCGACCCGATCGAGCAGATCAAGGACGCCACGAAGGGCCGCGGCACCGACCGCGGCGTGGAGGCGATCGGCTACCAGGCACACGACAGCCAGGGCGTCGAGCAGCCCAACATGACGATGAACGGCCTGGTCGAGGTCGTGAAGGCCACCGGCACCATCGGCGTGGTCGGCCTGTTCCTGCCCGAGGACCCGGGCGCCTCCGACGAGCTCGCCAAGAAGGGCCAGCTGGCCTTCGACTACGGCAAGTTCTGGTTCAAGGGCCAGACGATCGGAAACGGCCAGGCCAACGTGAAGAACTACAACCGCGCGCTGGCCCGGCTCATCCACCAGGGCAAGGCCACCCCGGCCCGCCTGGTCAGCCACAACCTGGGTCTGGACGAGGCGCCCGAGGCCTACCGGCACTTCGACGCCCGCGACCAGGGCTGGACGAAGGTCGTCCTCAACCCCACGAAGGGCTGAGACCGCCGACCGGGCGTCGGGTCGAGCAAGGACCCGACGCCTGGTTGCCGTCCGCCAGTGTGAGCCGATGGAGCTCATCCGCCACCCCTGGTGGGTACGGCTGCTAGCAAGCCGCCGGGGTCCACACCCCCCCCGGCGGTTGCGCAAGGTCGTGTCAACTGACACCTGAGCGCTTGGTGGTCGTCAGACTGTGCCGCAATGCAGGCCCACCAAGGCGATGCTGGCGGGGGCGCAGTCAGCAGCACGAAGTCGCCGGGGTGGACTCCGCCGCGGCGGGCGGCGCCGTACTCGATCGTCAGAGCGGCGGGCAGGGTTGCCGCACCGGCCGATGCCAGGGTCTCAAGGGACGGCGCACGAGGGGCACCTGATCTTCCTCGCGGTGTTCCCGGCCGGGTTCGTCTACCGGACCCGTATCGCCTGACTCAGTGACTGTCCCGGGACCACCGGCCCTACCCCGCCCGTGTCGCTCAGGTAAGACACCCGCTGAAGCTGGTCCGGGTCCCGCACAAGAGGTGTGACCAAGGGTTGCTGCGATCGCCGCAACCCCAGGAGTGCCTGAGCTCTGGCCAGCAACCGCCAACCGCGTGGTCCCTCAGCTCGATCGCTCAGCAGGCGTCCCTCGTCCTGACTGCGAGGGCATTCACTAGCTTCGGGGGTACCTGTGGTGGTGCGTCCGCCCTCCACAAGCAGGACCACGCCCCTGGCGAAGCCTGCTGGTGGCGGGAATCGACATGCGACCGTGGCGGCGACCTCGGCCAAGTGCCCAGCAGAGCGGATGCAACTGCGTCGTCTCCGTGGTCGACGTCCGGATGCTGAGCTCGGCGCTGCTCAGAACCCGCAGTCGTGATCGACGCGGTAGGAGTGAAGACTTCGGTTCTTGCCTTCGCGGTCGCCCATGGCAGCGCGCCGCGGTGGGACGTTGTCGGCAGGCGCTGAGACATCCGCGAGCCGCCCGCGGCGGGCGAACCCACCGCGGGCGCCGCCTGTTCTATGCGGGCTGCTTCTCGGCGACGACGTCGAGCTGCTCGATCACGGGTGCCTCGAAGAGCACACCCGTGTTCTCGCCGAGCGCCTGTGCTACCGCCCCCGACAGGTGCGCCTGGCGCCCGTCGTCGTCGGGGAAGGCGTCAAAGATCCCGAACGAGGAGGGTCCGAACTGGATGCCGAACCACCTGACGGTCGCGGGTTCCCCCTCGACGATCGACAGCCCCTGGTTCAAGAAAGCGCGGACGTCGTCCTCCCTGCCAGGCAGCGCCTCAAGGCGCACCAGAAGGGCTTTGCTGACTTGTGTCGCCATCTCGGGTTTCTCCTTCGGTGGTTCGCGTTGTCACGATGACCGGAACGCCGCTAGGGCGGAGGATGGACCAACATTCGGGCCGACTTCTCTTGTCCAGCGTGCCGGTCCATTCGACACTGTCATGCCGATCCCCACGGCGTCCATCTGGGGATTCGTCGATGTCGGCGAGGACGCTCGCTCCAGTGACCATTTGCCACCGTGACGACCGTCTCTGCAGCGTGGCCTCCACGTCCCCGTGCTCCTCCTGCAGCTCGCGGGCCACCCGGCTCATCACCTCACCGAGGTGCTCCATCGGCTCGGCAGGCAGCTCCGGGGTCTCGGTCACCGGAGAAATGTACTGCGTCCGGCCGCCCCGCTGATCTAGTCGGAATCGACGCGGTGGCAGGCGATGGTTCGTTGCTCATCACTCGGTCGTGGCTCACCCAGCCCGGGGCAGCCGACGGGCGCATGGTGGTAGGTGGCCCGCCGCGGCCCCGAAGGTCCTGGAGGCCCCGGCAGGTCAGGTTCCACCGGTCAGACAGCCGGCCGGTGGAGCCGCCGCCATCCCACCGGCGGGGGCCCCGTGAAACGCCTCCCCCGTAGTGCAGTCACTGCCCGGCGACGTCCCTCGGCTCCCAGTTCCGCCGGCGCTCACCTCGCTGCCGGGCCCGTGCGGTCCAGCCGGCAGCGAACGCATTACACAGAGAAGGTTGCGGACAACCCTATGACGAGCGTTTCACTGCCATGATGCGCACTCGCAGGGAGGAAGTGATGTAGCTCAATGTCCGAGCTGCCGAATATGAGGTCATGACCATGCTTCTGCCCGCGCCGTCGTCCGGGCCACCCCCGCCGTCGCTGCTGGCAGGCATGGACCCCGCGTGGGTGTCCTGGGTCCTCGACACCGCCCGGCAGCGCCTGGGCGTGAACATCGCCTGGCTGTCGGAGTTCACCGGCACCCAGCAGCACATCCACGCCGCGACCGGTGACCTGGCATCGATGAACGTCCGCCCCGGCATGACCGCTTCCCTGGAGGGCTCGTTCTGCGTGCGGGTGCTCACCGGCCAGCTGCCCCCGGTGGTCACCGACGCCACCCGCGACCCCCGCACCCGCGACCTGCCGGTCGCCGGAGACCTGAACATCGGCTCCTACGTCGGCGTCCCGATACGCACCCGAGCAGGCGAGCCAGTGGGCATGCTGTGCGTCCTCAGCCCCCACCAGAACCCGCACTTGACCGAGGCCTCGGCCCGGCATCTGGAGTTCCTCGCCCAGCTGATCAGCGACCACATCGGCGGAGCCGAACCCGGCCGCCCCGACCGGCACGCCCGCCGCGCCCACGTCCTCAACGTACTCGACGCCCAGCAGGTGAACGTGGTCTTCCAGCCGGTGGTGCACCTGGACACCGGGGACGCCGTCGCCTACGAGGCCCTCGCCCGGTTCCCCGCAGCAGACGGGGACACCCCCCGCGACGCTGTTCGGTGACGCGGCGGCCACCGGCCTCGGGGTGGAACTGGAAGAACTGGCTCTCCGCGGCGTCTTGCGCCACTTGGGCGACCGGCCCCGGCACCTGCCCATCGGGATCAACCTGTCCCCCGAGGCGCTGCTGCGCCCAGCGGTGTTCGACCTGGTGATGGACCACCGCGACCACGGCATCGGCGTTGAACTCACCGAACACGCCCAGGTCACCGACTACGACATCCTGGCCACGGCCACCGCGCAGCTGCAGGCGGCCGGGATCCTGCTCAGCATCGATGACACCGGCGCCGGCTACGCCAGCCTGCGCCACATCCTCAAACTCACCCCCGACGCGATCAAGCTCGACATCAGCCTCGTCACCGACATCCACCACGACCCGGCCAAACAGGCCCTCACCGCCGCCATGGTCACCTTCGCGACCCGGACCGGGGCGCCCCTGGTCGCTGAAGGTGTGGAGACCCCTCAGGAGCGGGCCTGCCTCTGCGCCCTGGGCGTGAACTACGCCCAGGGCTACCTGTTCGGCCGGCCCGCCCCACTGCCCCCGACCGCCCACCAGAACCCCAAGACATCCGAAAACCCGGGGCAACCCGCCCCACGTCGCTGTCAGTAGGTGAACCGGCCCACGGTGGTGCGCAGGTCGCTGGCCATCCGGGACAGCTCGTCGACCGCCAGCCGGGTCTGCCCCAGCGCCTGCGTGGTCGACGAGGCAGCCGCCGACACTGCAGTCGTGTTGGTGGCGATCTCGGTCGACCCTCCGGCGGCTTCCTGCACAGACCGAGACATCTCGTTCGTCGTCGCCGTCTGCTCCTCCACCGCGCTGGCGATGGTCAGCTGGAAGTCGTTGATCTGCCCGATCACCCCGGAGATCCCGCCGATCGCCGCCACCGCGCGCGTGGTGTCGGCCTGGATTGCCTCGACCCGGCGGGCGATGTCCTCCGTGGCCCGGGCGGTCTCCTGGGCCAGCTCCTTGACCTCGTTGGCCACCACGGCGAACCCCTTGCCCGCCTCACCGGCGCGTGCCGCCTCGATCGTGGCGTTCAACGCCAGCAGGTTCGTCTGCTCGGCGATGGACGTGATCGTCTTGACCACCGCGCCGATCTCCTGGCTCGAGGTGCCCAATGCCTGGATGGTCTCCGTCGTCGTCTGCGCCTCGACGACCGCCTGGGAGGCCACCCGGGTGGCCTCGTTGACGCTCTGGCTGATCTCCCGGATCGCCGAGCCCATCTCATCGGCGCCGGCGGCCACCGTCGCGACGTTGCGGGAGACTTCCTCCGCGGCCGCCGACACCACACCGGACTGCACCGAGGTCTCATCCGCCGAGGCCGAGATCTCCGCCGCCGACGCCGACAGCTCCTCCGACGCCGCCGCCACCGCATCCGAGGAGGCCGCCACCGAAGCCAGCACCGAACGCAGGTTGCCTTGTGCCTCGTCCAGCGCGCGAGCTGTCTGACCGAGCTCATCGCTCCGGTCGACGTCCGTGCGCGTCGTCAGGTCGCCGGCGGCCAGGGCGCGGAGCCCGTCCCGGATGCGGACCAGTGGACGGGTGACTGCGCGAGTGACGGCAACGCCCACCAGACAGGTGAGCAGCAGCCCCACCCCGATGACCGTGAACAGCACCTTCCGCGAGAACAGGTAGTCCTCGTGTCCGTCGTCCTGCAGCTTCACCGTCGCTGCCTGCTGTGCCTGCTGAGCGTCACCGAACGCGGCCAACGCCTGGACGCCCAGGTCCCTGACCTGCGGGAGCGCTGCCTGGAAGCCGGCGATGTCACCGGCCGCCGCTGCGGGGAGCACGTCCTGCGCCCGCGCCGCCCGGTACTGGGTCACGATCGGCTCGATCGCCTCCGCTTCGGGTACCGGGACACCCTCCTCGCCGTACTGCTGCAGTGCCGCGTCCAGTGACGCGTCGTCGGCGCTGAGCTTTTCCAGCGCCGCAGCCCGATTCTCTGGTGCCGCGAAGAGCACGCCGTAAGTGTCCAACCGGGTGTCGAGGAAGGCCACATGAGCTGCGGCCAGGTGCCCGGCGGCAGCGGTTCCCGCCTGCTGCTGTTCCCCGACACCGTCCATCCCGGCCATCCGCTCGAGGCCCACGCCACCGACGGCACCGGCAACCAGGAGCCCGCACACGACCGTGGACCCGACCTTCCACCTGACTGACAGGTCCCCCCACCATCTGGTCGGACGACGGTGCTGAACGGCGGTCATGTGTCCTCCTGGGACGAGCGTGCGGCGACGACGACGACGGAAAGGTCGCGCACAAGGTGACGGTGTGAGCACATAGTCGCCACTCCCGTGCGCTGACCTAGCGCTGGCGAACGGCGTTTCGCGCCGTCGGCGGATAATTCCACGTGGCCGTTCGCGGGCATTCCCATGTCGATATCGGCCGAGGGTCCCAACGACTGCACCAGTCTTCTCCCTGCCGCGTCATGCCAGACGGCGGACACGAGCCACGACCGCTGCACACCCCGGAGGTGGGGGGCGGAGCACCAACCACGAAAGTCAGCCACAACCCGGTGGAGCGTCCCTTCTCATAAAGAACCCACCACGGTCCGGCACCAGCCCCGCCGTCGAACGAGGCTTCCTGCGTCGGCGTCGCGTGGAGGACTACGCCCGGGAACTCGGGTACTCGCCGCGCACGCTGTCCCGCGCCAGCCTCGCCGCAACTGGAGTCGGCGCGAAGGAGGTCCTCGACCGGCGTGTGGTGCTCGAAGCCAAGCGACTGCTGGCTCACACCGACCGCTCGGCAGCCCAGGTCGGCGCACAGTTGGGCTTCTCCAGCGCCACCAACTTCAGCAAGTACTTCCACCAGCGGACGGGGACGAGTCCTATCGTCTTCCGGGCGCAGGTCCGGGGTGAGGGCCCGGTGGAGCGACGGGCGACGCGGTCAGGCTGAGTCCGGGCTCGTCGGCCCAGAAACGGTCAGTTCTGGGCCGCCCGCAAACGGGGGCGGTCTCAACGGGTCTGTGCAACGGCCTCGTTGAATGCTTCGGCGGGAGTCTTCCAGCCCAGTGTTTGTCGGGGTCGTCCGTTGAGGCGTGCGGCAATGGCGTCGAGGTCGTCTTGGGTGAATGCGCGCAGGTCAGCGCCTTTGGGCAGGTACTGGCGCAGGAGCCCGTTGGTGTTCTCGTTGCTGCCTCGCTGCCAAGGGCTTTTGGGGTCGCAAAAGTAGACGTTGACCCCGGTGGCGACGGTGAACTGGGCGTGTTCGGCCATCTCCTTGCCCTGATCCCAGGTCAGGGAACGGCGCAGCTGAGCAGGCACCCGCTGGATCGCAGCGGCCAGGGCGGGATGCACCTGCTCGGCCTTCTTGCCCTCCGGTAGCGCGACCAGCGCCACCAGCCGGCTGGTGCGCTCCACCAGGGTGGCGACCGCGCTGGGGAGCTTGCCCAGCACCAGGTCACCTTCCCAGTGCCCGGGCACTGCCCGGTCGGCGACCTCGGCCGGGCGCTCGGAGATCGGGATGGTGTCCCGGAGTTGCCCGCGGCCGGTGGGCAGCTTCGCGCCTCGCGGCTGCCGGGTGGCCCGCCCGGTGCGCAGCGACCGGGTCAGCTCACGCGCCAACCCGCCCCTGGCCTGCACGAACAGGGTCAAGTAGATCGTCTCGTGGGAGATCCGCATGTCCGGGTCGTCGGGAAAGTCCACGACCAAGCGTGCCGCGATCTGCTGCGGAGACCACTCCAACCCCAGCCCTCGCACGACCTCGGCGCGCAGCCGGCCGTGGCCGGCCAGCTTCGCTGGCTTCGGTCGCAACGCCCGCACATCAGCGGCAGCGTCTGCCGCCGCGGCCCGGTAAGCAGCCCGACCGCCGTTGCGGGCCAGCTCCCGACTGACCGTGGACGCCTGCCTGCCCAGGCCCCGGGCGATGGCCCGACACGTGGCGCCGGCGGCGATCCCGCGGCTGATCTCCTCCCGCTCTACTGCGGTCAGCGCCAGTCGGCCCCGCCGGCGGGTCGGTGGCCGCACCCCGCCGCAGGCCTCGACGTACCTGCGCATCGGCCCGCGGGACACCCCCATCGACCGGGCGATCAAGCGCAGCGACTCACCCGACCGCCACTGCACCCACAACTGCTCCTGCTGCTCCACCGACAACCCGAACGACTTCACGCCAACCGCCTCCCAGACCACGAGCTCGTGATCATCCGCAGGGGCTGTTGC
>NZ_JAAGWH010000066.1 GCF_010682105.1 Modestobacter muralis
ATGCACCCGTTGAGACCGCCGGCCTTTGTGAGTGGTTGGCGATGGCCGAGAACGTCCTTTACTTGCCAGCTGGCAAGTGTCACGCGGCAGGTAGCCCCCTCGGCAGCGGCGGCGCGGCTCGCGGACCCCTGCGAGTGGTAGTGCGAGGCTCCGGGCGTGCGCATGGTCACTGTCTTCTCACTGTTCGCTGTCGCCGTGACGATCGCGGGGTGCAGCGGCTCGCAGCCACCGGTGACGGACAACGCTCCCGTCGTAGGTGCTGTACCCGTCGCGGAGGGCAACGCCCCCATCGTTGCGGTTGACGCCGACGCCGAGGGCAACACGCTGATCCCAGCTCAGTACCCCGTGTGTGACCAGGGTGCCGAAATCTTGGCCTACCTGGAGTCGGGCAACAACAACGGCGACCCGGAGCTGGACAGGGTGTTCGCCAGCTACGTCGGGGTTCCCGCTCCACAAGCTCGCGCCCTGGCCGGTCAGTGGATCGAGGCGTGCGATGAGCAGCAGATCGAGATAGAGATGGCCAAGGCCGCTGCCCAGGCAGAGGCTGCTGCGTCATCGGCGGAAGCTCGACGTGAGTCGGCGGTGACCGCTGAGCGGACACGGTCCTGCGCGGCTATCGGCGGGGAAGCTGACCACGACGGCGACTTGTGCCGCGCCCCGGCAGCTGCGGGAGAGGACTGTCGCTTCGCTTGGGTCTACTTCACCGCCGAGGGGACCATCGACCAGGAGTCCTACGACAACGAGATGGAGTGGGGAGGCGGGTGCTTCCCGTCATGACCGGTGGAGCGGACTGCAGTGCTGAGCCCTGCTCGAGCGTGGACACCTGCGCGTAGCCACGTCCACGTCCACGTGCGCCGGCTAGCGGAAGCGGCTGTTGCTCAGGGCGTCAGCTGCCACTTCAGGACGGCCGCGGCCTTGCGCTGCACCGCACTCTGACCTGGCGCTACGGCTGATCTTCGATAGCCTGCCGAGGATGATCGGTTTCGTCGTCGCCTTCAGCTGACGGTCCTGCGGCCCACCCCTCGCAGCCTGCTGTACCGACCTGGGTGGGTCTTAACGCGCCATTTTTCGGCGCTGGACCACTGACGGCGCACCCCGAGACGGCGACTTCCTCGTCCCTCCGGAGGTGCCTTCCGCATCGGAGACGACGTGCCTTCCACCCATCCTTCCTACCGCGCTGCCCTGATGTACCCGCACATCTTGCGGTCGTTCCTGCCCAGCATGCTGGGGAGACTCTCGCTGGCCGTGTCTGGCCTCGCCCTGGTGCTGCACCTGCAGGCCACCACCGGTTCCTTCACCGTGAGCGGGGCGGTGACGGCCGCTTTCGGCATCGCCAACGTCGTCGCTACACCCTGGCGTGCTCGAGCCATCGACCGGTTCGGTCAGGCCTGGCCGTTGGCAGGACTCGGTGCCGTCCACGCGGTGACGCTGGCCGTCCTGGCCGGGGCGCCGACGGATGACCGGCCGGTCCTCGTCTGCCTGGGTGTGGTCGCCGGCCTGTCGGCTCCGCCGTTCGGCGCGACCATGCGGGTGGTGTGGTCCCAGGCGCTGCCCGAGGGGCTGCTGCGGACCCGGGGCCTGAGCCTG
Source organism: Modestobacter muralis (assembly GCF_010682105.1). Classification (GTDB taxonomy): domain Bacteria; phylum Actinomycetota; class Actinomycetes; order Mycobacteriales; family Geodermatophilaceae; genus Modestobacter; species Modestobacter muralis. Next base: position 1,588 of record NZ_JAAGWH010000066.1, read on the forward strand.
GATGCCGTCACCGAGGAGATCGTCTTCACTGCCGGGCCCCTGGCCGGCGCTGCGCTCATCGCTGTGTCCGACCCCCTGGTGGCTTTACTGGCCTCGGCCGGGCTGACCGCCCTGGGCGCGGGCTCCTACGTGACCAGCCCGCTGTCCTTGCGCCAGCGAGGCCACGTCCCCGACGCCGTGGGTGAGGTGGCCGAGGTGATCCGGCCGTTGCGCACCCCTGGCTTCCTCCCCGTCGTCTGGGCGCTCCTGGCTCCGGGCATCATCCTCGGAGCAGTCGAGATCGCTGCCCCAGCGATCGGCGTCGCCGCCGGTAGCACCGTCCTCGCCGGGGCGCTGCTGGCGGTGTTCGCCGGCGCCAGCGCCCTCGGTGGCCTGTTGTACGGCCGGCTGGAATGGAAGCTCTCACCTGGCCGTCGACTGGTGATCCTTGGTGCTGGCCTGATCGGCACGACCGCGCTCAGCGGCCTCATCGGATCCACCGGCGTCCTAGTCGTCGGCATCGGACTGATGGGCGCGTTCATCGCCCCGATGCTGATCACCGGCTACCTAGCCGCAGACCAGTTGACCGATGCGCGCGTGCACACTGAAGCCAGCAGTTGGATCAACACGTCGGTCAACCTCGGCGCCGCCCTGGGCTCCGGTCTCTACGGTCTGTTCCTCGATGAGGTCACGCCCGGGTCGTCCCTGGTCCTATGTGCGGTGGCCGCTGCCTTGGTCACTGCGGCTGGCTTCTTCCGGCTGGTCAAGACGTGAGTCAGCTCGCCGGCCCGACAAGAGATGGGTAGTGGGCCGTCCGTTACCGGGCGTTCCGGTCAGCTTGCGCGGCTGCTTACCCAGCCACCGAAGGCTGGCTGTTCGAGGTCCTCAGGGCGTGGACAAGGGGTCGAACATGAACGGGATGGCCACGCCGGGGTAGAGGGTCTTACCGGTCGACTGGATGCAGGTCGTGAGCTGGTCGACGGGGGCGTTGGCGGGGTCGGATTGCAGGTCGGGGACGTTGGTCTCCTGGCCGGAGACGTTGACACCTCGGTCGCGTAGGCACTGCTGGACGCCGGCGAGCAGGGCAGCGTCCATGCGGGGCTCGTTTGTTGCGAAGTACTGGTCATCCACGAGGCCCCGCCATTGGGCGTAGCAGTCCTTCTCGGCTTGTTGGATGTTGCCCTCTCCGACCCCTGGGCCGGGGGTCATCTCATAGAGGTACCGCTGGTTGTCAGCCAGTGACAGTTGAGGGTCGGTGACCTTTACGCCGGTCTGCCGGATGCAGGAGACGTGGGCGTCCATCGCGTCGCGGTACTCGGCGTCGGTGACCTTGCCGTCGTTGAGGATGTTGGCCTGGAAGGTGAGCCCGGCGTCCTGGGCTTGGCGTGCAGCGACCTGCACGGGCCCCTCGGATTTGCTGCCCTCGTCGCTGGAGCACGCTGCCAGGACCAGGGACAGCGACACGAGGACCGCTCCCCGGAGCTCGGTCGCCCGGTGGGTCGCGGACTTTCGGTTGCGCAGGGTCATCTCAGAATCCCTTCAAGGCGTCCAGTAGGCCCTTCTTTCGGGTCCACAGCAGGAACGCGACCGGTATGACGAGCGTGCTGATCTGCAGGCTGAGCAGGTCCAGGGGAGCCAGTCTCAGGGCTGCCGCTGAGGCATCGGGTACCAGCGCGGTGAGGGTGAGGACCCCGGCGATGGATGCCGGCAGCACGCCCAGCAGCACCACCTCGCACAGGTGCATGAGGAACAGGGCGCCACGGCGGATGCCCAGCAGGGCGTAGAGGGCGTCGTCGGAGCGGCGCCCGTACCAGAGGTAGGCGGTCGTCAAGAAGAGCAGCAGGAAGCCGGCGGGCCACCCGAACTGCGAGCGCCGGTCCTGGAGTTCCTCATCGGGGCTGATGCCGAGCTGGTTGTTGCGCAGCCACGGCGTGGTCACCGATTCGGTGTCGGCGGGGAACCAGGAGGACAGCAGGGTGCCGATGTCATTGGCGGCGCCTGGGTCGGCGGCGATGACGCACTCGGTGGTGGTGCCGACCGGTGGGGAGACGATGAGGATCTGCCGGTCGGCCGCGGTGTCGCGCGGGGAGGGGTCCATGACCATCGAGACGGCTGCGGTGTCGGGGACCCAGGTGCGACTGGGCCGGGTGAAGGTCAGCGCGGCCTCGGGCACCAGACCCAGGTTGGCCGCGGCGAGGCTGCCCACGACGACCCCGTCGGTGAGGACCTGGGCTTGGGGCCAGACCGCGGAGACGTAGCCCGGTGTCACGCGCAGGACGTCGTAGGTGGCCAGGGGCTGGTTGGCCGCGCCCGTGGTGGCGCGCTCCAACACGCTGCCGGCGGCCTGCACCCCGTCCACGGCCTGCAGCGCGTCGCAGCGGGCCGCGGGGATGCGCGCGGTCTCGGTGACGCCGGCTTCCCGCCACACGTAGCGCCCGGCGGCGACCTGCTCATCGAAGCGGGTGCTGATGCCGTCCACGTCGTGCACGGTGAACGCGACACAGCCGATGGCCGCGGCCGCGGCGATCGTGACGCGGAGCAGGCTGGACAGCGGGGTGGCTGCGACGTTCCGCACGGCCTCCTGCACGGCAAGGCGGGTCTTCTGCCGGCTGCTGATGCTCACGCCGCGGCCAGGGCGGGGAGGTCCAGCACGCGGTGGCAGGCCTGGGCCACGGCCTGGTCGTGGGTAGCCACGACGACCACCGAGCCGTTGCGGGCGGCGGCGTCCAGGGCCTGGCAGACCAGCGCCCGGTTGCGGGCGTCGAGGGAGGCGGTGGGTTCATCGGCGAGGATGAGGTCGGCGCGGCTGGCGATGCAGCGGGCCACGGCCGCTCGCTGCCGCTCACCCCCGGACAGCCGGAAGAGACGGGTGCCGGCCAGGTCACCGAGCCCGAGGAGCTGCAGCGCCGAGCGTGCTGCGTCCTCGGCCTGCTGCCGGGTGGCGCCGGCGGACAGCGGGCCGAGGCTGACGTTGTCCAGGACGGTGCGGCGGGTCAGGCCCGGGGAGTTCTGGAAGATCCAGCTCACCGCCTGCTCACCCGGCGGGGCGCCGGTGACGCGGCGGGTGCCCTCACCGGGTGGCATGAGGCCGGACAGGATCGCCAGCAGCGTCGACTTCCCCGAGCCGGAGGGGCCCATGAGCGCGGTCAGGTCCCCGGACTCCAGCGTCAGGGACAGGCCACTGAACAGGCGCCGGTCGGCGAACGCGACCCCGACCCCCTCCAGGTGGAACTTCACCGCGGCACCGCGCGCAGCTTCACGCGCATGTGCGGTCCCGCGCCGGTGGGGAGACAGCGACGGTGACGTCGTCGGTGAGGTCTCCGGTGACGACAGCGCGGTCGAAGGTGTTGCCCACCACGACGACCCGCTCCGCGGCCGTGGCGGTTCCGCGCCTGGCCAGCACGCAGGAGTTCCCGGTCTGGGAGGTGAAGATCGCTGCCGCCGGCACGGAGAACTCCCCGGGCCCGGGTGCGGTGGTGAGCTGGGCGCCCACGGTGCGGCTGCCTGGCTCCAGCAGCTCCAGCAGTGCGGGGAAGGACGCCGGCGCCACGTGCGCGCGGTCCTCTACCAGCTCCAGCGGGGTTCCGTTGACGGCCAGCTGCGCATCGGCGGGCGCGGTGAAGGACTGCACGGGCTGGGCATCGGCCTCCGGCGGGGTCACCTCGGCCGGTGAGGGAGCGCTGGTGTCGGGCCCGGTGGGCTGCTCGACGCCGGCAGGAGCCTGGTCCCCGGCATCCTGCTCCAGGGTGAGCGTCGCTTCGGTGACGCTGCGGCGGGCGGTGAGGACCGGCTCGCCGGCGGCTGGGGCGGGTGCGCCGAGAACCAGCTCGTTGGTGGCGACGACGACCTCACCGGCGGGCAGGTAGAAGAACCAGTTGGGGTCGAACGACGCTCCGGACGTGTCACCGCCGGGCACCTGGCTGACGGCCTTCTGCAGCTGCGCGACACCCCTGGCGGTGGCTTGGGAGTAGGTCGACCCTGCCCCGGAGGAGTACCCCAGTGAGGTCAGCGTGGCGTGCAGCATGGCGACGTCGGGTCCCTTGTCGCCCACGGCCAGTGGGCGGGCGAAGGGTCGCTCGGAGTTGACCGCGAGCCGGGTCATCCCCCCGATCACGGCAAGGGGCTGACCACTGGTGAGTGTCTGGCCGGGCTGGACCAGGAGCTGCTCGACGATGCCGGTGAGCGCGGGGGCCAGGACCGTGGCCCCGCCCTCGAGCCGGAGGGAGATGTTGACCTCCTGAACCACGGCGGCGGTGTTGGCCTGGACCTCGACGTAGACGGTCTGGGGGTCGGCCAAGGTGACCGAGTCCGCGCGGTGCTGCAGCAGCCACACGGCGACGGCAGGGACCGCGACCCACAGCACCAAGCCGAACAGGAGCAGCGGAAGCCGGCCAGCGCGGGCGAGGCGCGTGAGTCCATTTCGGGGCACGGTCATCTCCCGTCGGTGTCCGTCGGCTGTCGCCACAATCTCCAGCGACTGCGAGCCGGCCCCTGTCGAGAGCGGGTGCTGCGCCTGCGACGTTGTGTCCGTTGTAGTACACCAATGACTCGTCGCTGGAGAGCCTCGGACAGGCCGGAGGGGGAGGCCTGAGACGAATGAGGCGGTGCACCTGCCGATCAATCGCCTTGCTGCGGACTTCGTCGTGTACCGGCTGCGAGAAGTGGTCGACCCGCTGCCAAATGCTCAGGACGAGCAGTCCTGGCAGCCACGGGGGTAGCCGCCAGGACCGTGCTGCACGCTAGCGCGGTCGATCAAGACGGTGGGGCGTCGTCCTCGGCGCGTTCGATGTTCCAGGCCGGCGTCCAGCGGCCAACTGCGAAGCCGAAGCGGGGTGCGATCTCGCGGTGGTACTCGACGCAGCCCAGCCACCCGTCGCCGCGGTCCTCGCTCTGCTGCCAGCCGTGCAGCAGCGCCGGGGTGTGCCACTCGCCGCCCCATCGGACGCGCACCGGCACCGGAGGGTGCAGCCGGCGATCGGCCTCCTCCAGGGCCAGGGCAAGGTCGTCCGTGGAGGTGACGAGGAGGTGATCGGGTACCGGCAGCCGGCGGGGTGGCGGACCGGGTTCGCGTGGTGACACCACCCCACTGTTGCGACCTGCGCCGACAGTCTCCTGCTGCACCGGCCTGGCGGCCGGTCGCTTCGCCGTGGTGGTCACGAGACCGGCCTGCGGCCGGTGGCTTCGCCGTGGTGGCTGGGTTGGGGGGTGCGGCAGGTCGTCCCAGCATGCGGGGTCGGGGGCCCGACCGGTCAAGGCCGCTTCGCGCCGGCTGCGCCGGTCGGCTTCGCCGAGCCTGGACCGCCCACCCTCAACCCCGCACCCCGGGACTCCCGACCCGCCGCACACCGCGGCGGCCGAGGAGGAGGACACCTGATGATGACCGAACGCGACTACTTCCCTGCTGAGCAGGACCACGTCAGGGACGCGACGCAGGCGGTGCAGGAGGGCTTGCACCAGCTGGGCAACCACGTCGCATACCTGCAGACGCTGCTGGAGGAGCCGGGCGCAGGCCTGGCCAGCCAGCTGGAGGACACACACGGACTGATCGCCGGCCTCCTCGAGCGGCTGGACGGCGTGCGCGAGGCACAGGCGGCGCTGCTCACCGCGGTCATCATCGAGTTGCAGTAGGCATAAGGCGGCCGGCCAGGGGAGCCCCTGCGCCGGCCGCCCGGCCACCGCCGGACCGCCGCTGCCGTGCATCAGTCGCACCACCGCTGTTCCAGGCGGCCAACCACCCCCCGCCCCCTTCCCGGCAAGAAGAAGTCAGCGGGTGCAGGAGGCCGTGGAGGTCAAGGTGGAGCGCCCGGAGCGCAGCGAGGACGTACGACCTTGACCGGAGCGGACGCGCCCGCAGGCTCGGATTGCCGGGAGGGGAGCGGAGCTCCCGCAGCGCCGGCGTAGCCGGCTCAACCGCGCGGAGCGCGCCGGTGCTGACCGAAGGTCAGCGCCGACGGGCGGACCGAAGGTCAGGCCGGCTCCTGCTGCCCGTTGGCCGTGGCGGCACCGACGGCTGCATCCCCGGCGCCACCGGTCTGCTTGCGGTTCCGGCGAGGTCGACCGGGCAGTCGCCGCTCGGGGGCATCGAAGCCGACGGCCTTGAGATCGGCTTCGCTCCATCCGGCGCGCAGCGCCTCGGCGTAGGCCTGCGCGTCGGCGACCTCGGCCTCGTCGATCACCCGGCGGGCGTCGGCTAGAGCGGCACGGCGGTCGGCCAGTGTGCGGATGGAGCCGAAGCGCGGGTCGAGCAGCTGGCGGGCACGTTCCACGGCCTCGTCGGCACCAAGGTCAGCAGGCATGCAACGACCCTAGCGGCGGGTATTTCCGTGGTCCACCGCTGTAGCGCGCGGAAACCCAGTGAGGTGAGGCGGTAGAGCCAGTGAGGTGAGGCGGTTGAGCAAGCTAGTGGTTTGGGTAACCCAAACCGAGGACGGGGTCGACAGGCGCCCCCGGTCCTGGGCAGACTTCGTCTGGTCCCGCGGTCGCGGGAGCGCTGCGCTGGGCGGAAGGAGCCCCCATGACCGACGCCGAGCCCGCTCCGCGAGGCACGGTCGGGCGCCGTCGCCGGGCCCGCGTGGCCGGCGGTCGCACCGGTAACCACCGGGTGCGGGTGAGTGCTGAGGAGGAGGCCGTGCTGCAGCAGTTGGCGGCGGCGCAGGGCGTGGACGTCGTCGAGCTGCTGGTCGAGTCCGCGCTGGCCGGGGACCGGGAGACCGCGGCGATGCGCCGGCAGGCCATGACGGAGCTGTTCAAGGTCGCCAGGCTGCTGGGCAGCATCTGCAACAACGTCAACCAGCTCGCCCGGCACGCCAACTCCGGGCCGGCGTTCCCGGCGGATGCGGCCGCGACGCTGGCGGCGGTGCGGCGGCTGCTGCCGCGGGTGGAGGAGACCCTGGACGGGTTGGGTGTGTCTGCTCAGTCGCGGGTGTTCGCCGGCCCCGTCCGGGAGGGCCTGACCCCGTGATGCCCAACATCACCCGGGGCAGGCGGCTGGGTGGGCTGATGCAGTACCTGGTCGGTCCGGGCCGGTCCGATGAGCACACCGAGCCGCACCTGGTCGCCGGTGATCCGGCGATCATGGCGTGGCACGACACCGCCGAGCTGGACGGGGCGGCAGCGCGTGAGATCGCGTCTGCGCTGGACCGCCCCCGGCAGTTGTTCGGCACCGAGATCCCCGACGGGCATGTGTGGCACTGCTCGCTGAGCCTGCGCGCCAGCGAGGGCGTGCAGAGCGATGAGAAGTGGGCCGAGCTGTCCTCGGAGTTCGTCGAGGGCATGGGGTTCACCGGCGGCGGCAAGGCCGACGTCCGGTGGGTCGCGGTGCGCCACGGGCTGTCGACCAACGGCAACGACCACGTGCACATCGTGGTCAACCTGGTCCGCGAGGACGGCACGAAGGCCAACCCCTACCGGGACCGGGTCCGGGCCCAGCGCCTGGCCGGAGAGCTGGAGCGCAAGCACGGCCTGGAGGTGCTGGAGGAGCGCGGCGCCGGGCGCGGCGAGCGGTCCCCGACGCGCGCCGAGGTCGAGCGCGCGGCACGCGAGGGCCGGCCCGAGCCGCACCGCAAGACCCTCGGTCGGATCGTCCGCGCGGCCGCCACGGCATCGGAGAACGAAGCGGAGTTCGTGCGCCGTATGCGCCGGTCGGGAGTACTCGTCGACGGCCGGATCGCGGCCGGCACCTCCGACGTCATCACCGGCTACTCGGTGGCCCTGCGACCGGTCGCCGGTGAGCGGCCGCTGTACGTCGGTGGCCGATTGCTGGCCAAGGACTTGTCACTCGATCGGCTGCGCCAGGGCTGGCCGGACAGCCCTGAGCACGCCAGCGCGGCCGCGGCGGAATGGATCGCGGCCAAGCGTGGCCGGCGCCCCGTGGCGCCAGGCCGCGAGGTCGAGGAGGTCACCGACCAGCAGTGGCATGAGCTCATCGCCCAGCAGAGCCAGATGAGCAAGTACCTGAGCAGCGTCCCGGTCGACGACTGGGCCACCTGGTCACGGGTGGCCAGTGAGACGTCGGGTGCGTTCGCGGCCTGGTCGCGCCAGGTCGAAGCCACCCCGGGGCCGCTGGCCGAGGTCGCGGACTCCCTCGCTCGGTCGGCACAGGTCCGGGGCCCGCAGACCGCCCGGCCGAAGGTCGGCACACCGTCGATGCGGGGCGCGGCGATGCTGCTGTCCTCCGTCGCCCACGGCGGGCAGGGCACCGTCGCGCAAGCCGTGCTGTTCAGCCAGCTGCGGGCCACGGTCAAGGCCATGCGCCAGGCCCACGAGGCGGTCGGCGACGCCCGCCGAGCAGCAGAGATCGAGCGCGTCATGGGCGAGCGGCTGGCCGGCGTCCGCGCTGGCCTCCCGAAGCTGCAGCCCAAGACTGCGGCGGTGGCTGACCCCGCCGCGGCAGAGGCCAAGCGGGTCGCCTCGATCGGGCGCCGGCCCTTCACCGGCGCCGACCTGGCCGACCGGCCCGGGTCGGTGCTGCCAGCGAGGCTGACGCCGTCACGGCAGGAGCAGGACGCCGAACGCGCCGGACGCGGATCGGACCTAGAGCGATGACCACGACAGCGAACGGGAGTGTGCGGCGATGAGCGAGTCCGACGGCGTTGACGAGGTCGTGGGCGGCGGTGTCCGAGTGGCGATCACCGCCGCCGGGCTCGTCGCCGAGAGGCTGGCCGAAGCGCGCGTTCAGCGGGCTCGTCAGGCCGAGGCCGCCAGCGTGGAGGAGACCCGCCGGCTGGAGGCACGGCTGACCGCCGAGCGCGCCGCGGCACGCGCCCAGCTCACCCAGATCGACCGCGAGGGGTGGTGGGACAACGCTGGCGTGGACGACGTCGCCGACGCATGGGAGACCGCCCAGGCCTGGCGGCAGCTGGACCCAGCGGCCGAGCGCGCCGCGGAGCGGATCGAGCGCGAGGTGCGCGACCGCTACGGCGTCGACGTTCACAACGTCGACGGCCTGGACCGAGCCACCCCCGAGCGCGCTGCAGCCGAACGCGAAGCTGCCGGAATGGAGCGCAGGCGGGCACGACAGGCCGGAGAGGACCTGGAGGCCGCGCTGCTGCTGGCCAGCACTAACAGCCCCGCGGCGGCGGAGGAGCTGGGGGCTGACGCTGATCCCGAGCGCACGCCCTTGGATTGGGGCCGGAAGGCCGAGGAGTTCCAGGCCGCCGGCTACTCCCGCGAGGCCGCGGAGAAGCTGGCCACCGACTACCTGGAGTGGGAGGACCGTGACGCGGCCGCCGGCGGCAGCGTGAAAACCCCGGTGCGCGACCCCGACGACCTGGCCCACCAGGTCGTCGCCGGCATCCGCGCCAACGCAGAGCGCGACGTCACCGGGCGCCGGGCGGACCTGGCGAAGGCACTGGCCGGTGTCAACGACCACGAGGCTGTCGAGGCCCGGCTGCAAGCCGACGTCTCCGCCGGCCGACCAGCACGAGATGCAGTCACCATGCCCCGCCAGCGGGCGCCCAAGGCCCGCAAGGACCGTGGTGCCGGCGTCCAGGTCCGACAGCGGGGTCTGGGCCGCTGACGGCGCGCGTTCAGCGAGACTGAGCTGGGGCTCGCCCTCGCGTCTCTCCAGCGCTGCTTCAGGCGACACGCCCTAGTTGGTCGCTTGACACTCCGGAACCCTCTTGTCACCTATCTCCTCAGCGCGTACACAGCTCACCGAGGGTGACCACCGGGTCGCCCTGCGGTACGGCGAGAGTCAGGCCAAGCACCTGATGACAAGCACATGCACGGCTCGCCCGCCGCTGCTGTCTCCCCTGCGTTGAGGAGCACATCCGCAATGACTTGGCGTCTTTCTCGCTCGATCGCCGCAGCAGTCCTGGTGCTCGGCGTCTCGGTCTCGGCGGCACCCACTGCCCTGGCAGCACCACCGGACAATCCCAAGATCAACGCCCCTCTGACCGATCTTAAGAACTACCCGAAGCGCACTTCCATCACCCCGCCGAAGCCGGCTCCGAGCTCATTCAGCTCAGCCACCCAAGTCGGCGCGGACCTCACTGTCACGTCATCGGTCAAGCTGGCCGACGGGATGATGAGCACGACAACCTACGACCCGGGTCCTGGCATCAGTGCCGACCAGTTAGCCACGTCGTTGCGCGCCGCCGGAACATCAAACGTGGCTGTCGTCCCGGCTTCCGCGGCCCTGAGCGTCCAGAAGTTCTCGACTGGCGGCATGTCGATTGCTGCCAGCGGCCCTCCCGCCCGAACGGCTTGTTCCTACGGGACCGCAAGGACCTTCTGCCCCTCCTCCGATCCCAACAGGGCGCCCCAGATCTTTTGGTCGAATGATGGGTACTCGGACCCGCAAGTCTATTTCAACGACCACACCGGGAACCTGTGGCCCACTGACGCAGCCGTCTACACCTGGAATCAGTCGGTAGGCATCGACTCCTTCTACAAGTACAACGCATGCGGACCGGCCGGTACCCACTGCGTCAACGTCTTCAGTGGCGTGTACAACACGGATTGGTCAGGGGCTACGAACCATAACTGGGACCCCAGTACCGGGCGCATCATTGGAGCTAGCACCCAGCTGAACGAGCGGTGGGCGCGACAGCCTGACGGCTACCGTAAGACGGTTTGTCATGAGCTCGGGCACGTTCTCGGTATGGACCACAACGTCCAGGACTACAGCTGCATGTGGGCCAACAGCACTGAGGTCGCGCACCGGGTACCGGACTCCGACGACTTCAACATGCTCGCAACCCTGTACTCGATCGTCCGCTGAAACACTCTCCCGGTCAGGGCCGCATGCGCACAGCGCGGTCCTGGCCGGGATCAACGCCGACGCACTCGCCGTCGATCATTCGCAACGGGATGTCGGCGCATGCTCAGCCGGAACGAAATTCACAGTTGCATCCGCCTCAGCAAAACGCGCGTCCGCGACGGTGAATGTCAGCAAGTCGTCACCGGCCATGATCATACTGCCATCAATGGAGTTGACCGTCTCACTGAACCCAGAAGTCCGGACAGGAGTCAGCTCCGGCAGTGCGGTTACAGCAACCCAGTCGCGCCCCTGGAAATTTGCTTCTCGACCTCCGCAGTGAACATACAAGGAGAATGGCTCTCCAGCGGAGACCGCCTCTTCGACAACCTGGTCGGAAGCGACAGGAGCTTCCGACGCTGCGGGAACTTGTGCCGTATTTGATGAGACTTGCTGCTGCGCTGTACAGCCAGCCAGTCCGAAGACTGCAACGATAGCAAAGCCTTTGACTATTCTCACGGGTACTCCAAGTAGCTAAGGGGCGAGGCTACCGAGGGTTCCTGACGGGCCAATACGCCTCAGTAAGGCGCGCCGACCATCGCATTGCAGTCATCCCACCGCCCCCTGCAGTCACTGTGCGTACCGTTCTGCCCCGCTCTGCTGAGGTCAATGAGCCGCACGCAGACGTTCGCGGCTCCCCCCGACGGCAGCCCGGAGGTTGGCTGCCCTGACCGCGGAGCACTTCGGCTGACGCCTCGTCCTTAGGCGGTGAACAGCCCGTCCGGGGGCAAGTTCAGCGGGAGCGGTTTGAGCCGTTTCCCGTGACCGCGCTCGGGGTGGTAGCCCTTGAACGGCAGGATCGGATCGGTTTGGATCGGGCAAGTCGGTGTCTCTCACCAGCTGACGCCCGCTTCCTCGCCGGGGGGCGCCAACGGTGGCTGTTGGCGCCCCCGGGTCGTGGGCTATGAAGGGGACATCGGGAACGTCAGTTCCAACGGGCGCGATTCGGTGGCCTCTGTGGACGTCCGATGGCTCCCTATGTAGAGTTACGACCATGCGAATGAGCAGCACGACGCTGGCGGTGCTCGCCGCCTTCCTCAACGCCGCGCCAGCGCCTCGCTACGGGCTAGAGCTGATGAGAGAAGCCGACGTGAAGTCGGGCAGCCTCTACCCCATCCTTGACCGCCTCGAGGACGAGGGCTGGGTCGTTGGGCAATGGGAGGAGACGACCGCCCAAGCAGCAGGTCGTCCGCGGCGGCGGTATTACCAGCTGACCGCTCTGGGCGTGATCTCAGCTACCCAAGAAGTGCAGCGGGTACGTGCCCGACTGGGGGCCGCCGGTGGCTCCATCGCCGCTCAGCCTGCTGGCTTCGGGGTTCTTTCGTGAGCGTGCTGGGGGACGCGCTGGTCGGCGTTTTCTTGGGCGGTGGCGGCGTAGTTGGCGCTGCGGTGGGGGCAGAGGTCATCGGCAGCTCGCGGTGGTTGTCCCGCCGGCTGATCCATCGTGCGAGTAGGCGGGTGCCCGAGCGGCGTCGAGAGACCCGCCGCGAAGAGTGGTTTGCCGAGTGGGACGCATTCGACGGTGCGGACCTCTCGCGCCTCCTGTGGGCCCTGGGCGTCTACGTCGGCGCTCAGCGCATGGCCGTGCGGGGCTCCCGGGCTAGTCGGGCGGCTACGCGGGAACCGGCGCCGACGGATGCAGGGTCGGAGACGTATCTGCAGCTAGGTGAGGTGCGGGTTAGGACGGTTTCGGAGTACAGCTCGCCGATCGGCTTTCGATCGGATGATCGGTTGATCCTCACCTGGGACTCTTATGCCGAGCAGCTGTCGAAATCTCGGATCCGCCACGAGAGCCCAGCGGTGACGGTAGAGCAGGTGATAGCGGCAAACCGGGGACTTCTAGAGGGTCGGGTGCCTCATCGGCATAGCTCAGGTGAATAGCCCGGCAGGCGGCTCCTCAAGGGGTAGTGGTCGAAGGCGCTCTCCGTGACCACGTTCAGGGTGGCAGCCCTTGAACGGTCCCAGCTCCGGGTCCATGAGGACGCGCATGTGCCGGTCGGCGTGATCGAGCATCCACACCGACAGCCCCGTCGCCGGGTCCATCCGCAGGTGCTCCCACGACCGCCACAGCGCCTCCAGCCGCATGATCGCCTCAGGGTGCTTCCACCACGACGGGCACCAGGTGAGGTGCCGCCCGTCGACCGGCCGACACCAGGTCGGTGCGATCAGATGGGCCACGAACAGGTCCAGGGAGCTGTAGACCAGGTCCGGACCCTCGTTCACGACGTCGTCGGGGTCGACGTCGTGCTCGTCGAGCTCGGCGTAGTCCTCGAGCGGGTCAAGGCTCACGCCGGGCCGACCCCGCGCGCGGCAGCGACGACCGGCGGCATGTGCCGGCGGGAGGGGTCATGCGCCTCGATGGAGGCCCGGATCGCCGGCGCCGCGGGGCTGTCCATCCAGGGCAGCGTGCGGACCAGCATCGGCGGCACACCGGAGGCGAACACGACCGCGCGGAAGCGCGGCATCGACCCGAGGTCGGAGACGTCCAGGACGCGGTCCCGGCGCAGCGACCGACTCGTGGTGGTCGCGCCGCGGCTGCGGGAGGTCGAGACGGTGTCGACGTCGACCTCACCGATCAGCGTGGACAGCTCGGTCAGGAACTCGGTTTCGGAGACGCCGCCGCCGTAGACCTTGACGTTGGCCGCGGACCACAGCTTGCGCATGCCGTCGCGGCCCCAGACCTCCACGCCTTGGGACCACGACTGCAGGATGGTCAGGATCGTGATGCCCCGGGACCCGTAGTGGGAGTACAGGTCGGGCAGGTTGTGCCAGCGGCAGACGTTCGCGGCCTCATCGAGCACCGCCACCAGCGGCACCGGGAGCCGGCCCTGCGGCGACACCCGGGCCAGGTTCTCCGCCGCCTCGGTGACCGCCACCGTCATGGCGGTCACCAGCGGACCAGTGGACCCTTCGCCCTCCTTGGAGAGGGAGTGCAGGGTGTCGGTGGAGCGCACGAAGTCGGCCGGGACGAACTGCGGCCGCCGGTCGGTCCCGACGGGCCCCTGCGGGGTCACCCACGTGGTGGCGCTGCGATTCGTCAGGAAGGAAACGGTCTCCTGGGCGGTGCCGTAGACACCGGCCCGTTGCTTCTCTGGGGCGTCGATCGTGCCCTTGAGCGCGGCCGCGGACAGCGGGTAGTCGTGGGTGGTGAGGATGTGGACCGGCTCGTCCTCGGTGGGGTCGGTCAGCCACAGGTAGACCTGGGTGATGGGCCGGTCAGCGAGGGCGGCGGCCAGCAGCAGGTTGGCCAGTAGCGAGGTGCCTGCCTTGTCGAAGTAGGCATCGGTCTTCGCGCCGGGCTCGCGCGCCGCGGTGGCGAACAGGCGGGCCAGCTGGCCGGCCTTGGCCTCGTCGGTGACGTAGGACAGCGGGTCCCACCACCAGGTCGCCGCCTCATCGGCGATCGACTGCGGGTCGAAGATCCACACCCGACCGACGGCGGAGCGGGGGTCCCGGGTGGCGTCGACCAGGTCGCGCTTGTTGCTGGTGGCCAGCACCGCGCCCGGGGCGGCCATGATCGCGGGGATCGCGCGGGAGGTGGACTTGCCGGTGCGTGGCCCCCAGACGTCGACGCAGACGTCCTCCCAGCTGGAGTAGAGGGTCTGCCCGGTGGCCACCGTGGCGGCGATCGGCAGACCTGGCGTGGCGACGCCGAGCCGGGTGGCCTTCTCCTGTGCCCCGCGCGCGGTGAGGGAGGCCAGGTCGCGGCCGCGACCCATCCGGCGGGCGGCTGAATCGACGCGGCTACGCCGCCGCCGCCAGCGCAGCACCGTCACCGTCACCGCGGTGGCCACCAGCAGCAGCAGGACACCGGCGGCCACCAGCAGCCACGTCGCGGCCGGTGGCCACGCGACGTCGCCGCGCACCAGCCCGGAGACGAGCTCGAAGGGGTTGCCGGGCAGGTCGGTCTGCGGTGCACCGACCGGGACGGGGGTGAGGGAGTTGCCCAGGTGGACCGCGGCGGTCACCGACCCCACGCCGAGCAGGACCAGGACGGCGAGTGCGCCGACGAGGAGGCCCTGGGTGTCCCCGTTGGCTCCGGACGTGCGGGTGCGCCGCTGTCCCGACGCGGGGCTCACGACACGCCCTCGGCGGCCTCGACGGCGTCCAGGACCTCGTCGACCGGCGGCAGGTCGGAGACCTTCCCGGTGCGGCTGATGGTGTGCCAGAGCTTGTTGGTGTCGTTCATCGTGGCCTCGACGCTGGTCAGCTTGACCTGCACCGGGATGCCCGGGCGGCCACCGACCTTGACCAGGAACTTCCCGCGCCCGGGAGGCGCGGACTCATGGCCTCCGTCGGGGTCCCACGCCGGCGGGTCGGTCCAGGAGGTCAGCATCTCCTCCTCGGCCCGGGACACCGAGACCGCCGACCGCAGCATCTCCATCTCCGCGGCCGGGAGGCCGCCGCAGACGACCATGCCGGAGCGCTCGACCAGGCCGCGCGCCTTCATCCGGTCCTCCGGGGAGGGGAGCGCGAGCAGGTCGCTCATCGTGTGGCTGATCATCGCCTGGCCCACGCCCCACTTGCGGTTGAGCCGGGTCAGGGTGTCCACGCGGTCGACCAGGCCCCGGCCGGCGCGCAGCGCCCGCCACAGCTCGTCGAGGACCACGAAGTAGTGCCGGCGGGGCTCGAGGCCTGCGTCGGCGAGGCGGTTGGAGACGTTGATCGCCCCGAAGCCGGTCGACCAGGACGCCAGCAGCGCGGCCGCCTGCAGGTCCATCTGCCCGTCGTCGATCGAGGACACGTCGAAGACCACCGGTCGGTCACGGCGCATCGGAGCGGTGGTCTGCTGGGTGAAGATCCCACCGAACCGGCCGCCGTGGGTCATGCCGGCGAGCGTGGCCTCCAGGCCCTCGGTGAGCTGTCGGTACCGGTCGTCGCTGCCGTGGTCGATCGCCACCTGACGGACGTCGGCCGGGGCGTCCCGGATCACCTGCAGCAGGTCGGCGAGCACCGGGGTGCCCACGTGCCGCTCGTCGAGGACGGCTAGTGCCCGGTCCAGGATCGACTCCTCCCGGTCCGTCGGCGGTGCCTTTCGCAGGATCGTGATCAGGGAGGACACCATCGTCGCCCGCACCTCGTGGGCGTCGGCCAGCAGCGCCCCGCGGGCGCCGCCGGTGAGCCGGTCAGCGGCCGCCTTGGCCTCGGATGAGTCCAGGACGTTGAGCGACCCACGGCCCGGGCCCAGGCGGAGCACTTGCCCGCCCAGGGCCTCGATGAGGTCGACGTAGTCCGGGCGCAGGTCGCCCAGCACCATCGGCTGCACGCCGTAGCCGGCCAGCCCGAGTGCCATGCGGCGCACGATCGTCGACTTCCCCAGACCAGGGCGGCCCAGGACGAACATCGACGGCTGGCTGATCAGGTTGCCCCGCTGGAACCAGCTCACCGGGTCACAGCACAGCGTCGAGCCGGACACCATGTTCCGGCCGATCGGCACCCCGACCATGGGGGACCCGGTGCCGGCGGCGAAGGGCCACAGCCCGCACACCTGCACGGTTGTGCCGCGCCACTCGTCTGCGGCCTGGACGTAGCCGGCCGGGCCGCGGCCGCGACCCACCCAGCCCCGCGGCCCGGGTCGCGGTCCGCGCGGAGCGCTCACCGGCCCGGACGCCTTGGTCGTCGACGAGCTGCTGGTCGACGTCGTCTTGGACTTGGAGCGACCGATCACAGGGACTCCCGGATCTCCTGAGGCACCCGAAGGTGGCGGGGCAGCACGAGGCCGATGGGCAGTGCGGAGGCGAACGCAGAGCCCTGCGACCCGTAGACCGGCCGCAGCAGCACCCGCGCGGCCGCGGAAAGGTTGTCGATCGCCGCGCGGGCGTCGGGGAGGCGGTCAGAGCCGGTCACCGTGGCGGTGACGACCATCCCGAAGTTGACCAGCCCAGCACCCCGGGCCTCCTCCTCGGCGGCCTGGTGGGCGGCGCGCTGGTCGATCTGCGCGCGCGCAGAGGGCCGTGCACTGCCCGTGGCCCGGAAGTCCGCGGCACGGCGGTCCTGCTCGACGATGTGCGCAGCGCGGGCAGCCGACAGGGGCCGGTAGAGCAGCGTGACCCGCTTGCGGTCGACGTCGCGGTGCGGGGCCAGCAGGTCCCGCAGCACCGAGGAGTAGACCTCGCCTCGAGGGGCCGCGGACATGGCCCAGGTGACCGACACGGCGGAGTCGTGCCGGTAGTAGTCGTAGTGCTCCTCAGCGGTCGCGGGGCCCACCTCGCCCCACTGCAGCTGCGGAGACTCCCCGGCCGCCCGGGCGGCGTCCAGCAGGCGGGCGGCCTGCGGGTCGTAGGCCACGCGCACCATCTCGCACAGCTCGGCCGCGGTCACCGGACGGGCACCACCGGCACCCGTGGCGTGCAGCGACTGCGACAGCGCCGGCAACCGGGAGGCGAGGTCCCGGCCCATCTCCTCCGGGGTCCGCTTGCGCGAGCCGGCCCGCACCGCAGCGGAGAAGGTGACCGACACCCACGCGCGGACCGTGGCCGAGCCCTCGGGGTAGGTGTCGACGACCTCGCGGAGCATGGCCTGGGCGACGAGGGGCGCGTCGGGGTCGACGTGGTTCTCGACCTCCCGGCGCAGCCGGGTCCCGGTGTCGGGGGCGGTTTCCACGGTCACCGCGGCGGCGATCGCGCCGGGCTCGTTGGCGAGGTTGGCCAGCCAGGCACCCCAGTTGGCCACCCAGGAGTCGACCTGCTCGGCGTCGACCAGGGAGGCGCCGTCGGGCTCGGTGGAGAACACCACGGTGTAGTCGCCGGTGCTGGGCACGTGGATGAGGGCGAACTTCCGGCCGTAGGAGTCGGTCCATTCGCTCAGCCGCGACGGAGCGGCCAGGCCGGGCATCTGGAAGCTGCCCCACGGCAGCTGGCCCAGCGGGCCGGATCGGTAGAGGTTGTGCCCGCGCTTGCGGTGCCGGCGGAACGCCATGCGCGCGGTGACCCGCTGCGCGATCGAGCGGCGGTGCCGGTCCTTGACCGTCAGGACCAGGAACGCGACCCCGCCGATCAGCGCCCCGACCAGCGCCGGGACCAGGCCGGCGGTGGCCATGAGCAGGATCTCGATGATCATGAAGAACAGGAGCAGTCCGGTGCCCAGGGCACCGAGCTGCCACAGGCCGGGGCTGGTCGGTCGACGCCAGTTCCCGTAGGTGCGTGCCGGACCTCCGGCGTTAGCGACTGCCACTGGGGCCCCCGTCGTCGATGTTGGATGCGTCGTTGGCTGCGCCTCGAGCGGCGCCTACGCCGCGCTGCGCGAGAGCGACGCCAGCTCCCACGGCCCCGCCGGCTGCGGCGCCACCTGCGGCGCCAGCGCCAGCGCCACCGGCCGTGCCGGCGGCGCCGCCTGCGCCGGTTGCCCCGCCCGCGCCGGTCGCGCCGCCTGCGCCGCCAGCACCGGTGCTACCGCCACCGCCGGTGGCTCCAGTGCTGCCGCCGGCGCCCGAGGGCCCACCGCCTCCAGGCCCACCGGTAGGCCCTGAGCCGCCCGGGGAGCCACCGGAGCCCGGAGGCCCACCGGTGGTCGCACCCGACGGGCCGGGCGCGCCCGAACCTCCGCCGGAACCGGTGGAGGCACCGCCCTTGGCCATGCGGGCGGAGACCGCTCCGGTGGCCACGGAGGCGACCAGGGCACCGCCACCGCCGCCACCGCCGCCGGTCGCGGCGCCGACCATCGGGGCGACGAACTTGAGCAACGCCGGCAGCGCTACCAGGCTCATGATCATCAGCGTCACGCCCGTCAGGGCGGAGGTCACCACGTCGTCCCCGGTGGTGCCGATCAGCTGGAACGCCGTGGCGTAGATGATCGCCGCGGCGGGCTTGTAGAGGATGAAAGCCACCGTCCAGCTCAGCGCCTTCTGGAACCACGCCCGGCCGGTCTCGGTGTTGGTGAAGCTGGCCGACAGGGGCAGGACCCCGGCCAACACAATGAGGAACCCGCCGCGCACGACCAGCAGGACGATCTGGACCAGCGAGGCGAGCAGGCCACCCAAGCCCAGGACGATGAGCAGGATCGCCGAGACCGCGGCCGATCCTTGGGGACCGGCGGCGCCGCCGAGGGTGATCATGCGATTCAGACCGGCGCCGAAGTCGTCGGTCGACCGGCCGATGATCCAGGCCGCGAAGCCGTCAGCGGCCGTGACCGCCAGGCCGATCCCGGCCAGCGAGGCGCCGGACACCAGCACGAGGGTGAACATCGCCCGCAGCAGGTCTCGGCCCGGCTCCGCGCGCCGCTCGTAGGCCATGCGCGCGCCACCGATGAGCACCGCGACCACCGCGGCGGCTGCCACGTAGTAGGACAGCGAGCCCTGCACGAACGCCACCGGGGCGCTGGGGTTCCCGCCTCCGTTGGTCAGGGCCGGGGTGTCGACGTTGACCCAGAACGTGGCCAGCGAGGAGATCGCCTTGCCCATCGCCTCGACGATCTTGTCGGCCAGGTTGTCGATCGCGTCGTCGACCGCGCCCCCGATGGCGTTGCCGAGCTCACACTTGAGATTGCCGAAACCGCAGTCGTCTTGTCCCGCGTCGGCCATCAGCTGCCCGACCAGGGGACGTAGCCGGCCAGGCTGTCGAGGGGCCGGGTGCCGGCGCCGAAGTTGCCGTCAGCCGGGAGCTGCATCAGCCAGTCGTCGTCCGACCACTGCAGCGTCAGGGGAATGGCGCCCTGGACACCATCGGAGGTGGTGACAGCCAGGTCCAGCATCGCTACGTCTCCCGTGTAGGTGAGGAAGGTGAAGCCGCTGATCTGGTAGCCGCCCACGCCGAGAACGGCGTCAGGCTCGGTCTCCAGAAGGCCGTTCACTGCGTCTGCGCCCGGGCCGGGGGCGGTGAGGTTGTCGACGGCGAGCTGCATGTCCTCGACGGTGGAGGTCATCCCCATCCAGTTGACGGCGGCGAAGAGGGCGCCGGTCGGGTCGTGCGAGAAGCAGGTGCGCAGCCCCTCAGCGGTGACCTGGCCCGGACCTGCTCCGTCGGGGTCGGTCGGGGCGACGAGCTTCCCGACGAGCTCCCAGTCGTTGACCGGTGCTGCCACTGGGGGCAGCTGATCGCCCTCGGGCTGGTCGCACTCCCCGGAGTCCGCGGGCGCCGACGTGGTCGGCGCCGCAGTGTTGGAGGTACCGCCGGCCACGGGGGCCGGAGCGCTGTCGTCGCCACCGGTGAAGATGACGACGACAGCGGCGACGATGACCAGGGCCACGACGACGGCAGCAGCGATGAACCCGCGTCGGGCGAACGGGCTGGGGTCGTTGTCGGGCTCGGTCACGGTGTCCTCCAGGAGGGTGCGCAGGGCATGAGGGGTGAGGCCCCTAGACGAGCGCGCCGACGAGTCCGGCAGCGCCGCCGATGACGATGGAGCCGGCCATCACCCAGCCCAGCTTGACGGCCTGCTCGCCACCCTCGCCGCGTCGACCCGCGAACAGCATGCCGACGCCAGCGCAGATCACGCCGACGACGCAGAGGCCGACGGCGACCCAGGCGACCCAGTTGACGATCGTCACCAGGCCCTCGGAACCGGGGGGAGCGGTGCCCTCGCCGGGGTCGATGACGGCGAGGACGTCGAGGCCAGCGGTGTTGGCGGACGCGAGGAGGTTCATGACGGGCCTTCCTGGAGGGTGGTGAAGGGGACGAGGGGCCCCGGTTGGGCGGGGGAAGCCGTCCGAGCGGGAAGGGCGGTGAGGTCGGCCGCGAGGCGGCGCAGGGAACGGGGGGCGTCGGCGGCGTCGACGACGGGGAGCTGGCCGGGCAACTTGGGCTCAGCCAGGCGCAGCTGCTCCTCCCACGGCAGGAACCAGGTCCGGGGCACCCCGCCGGCCACCAGGCGGGCGAAGTCGCGCAGCTCGCGCGGCAGCTTCCCGGGGGCGTCAGGGATCAGCGCCAGCCCGACAAGCTCGACGGCCGGTGCAGCATCGGCCGCCCACTGCTGGGCGGCCCGCTGAGCGGCCCGCAGGCCAGACAGGTGGGTACGGGCGACCAGCAGCACCCGCGGCGGGGTGTCCGCACGCGGCCACCGCCGGTCGGTGCCCGATCCGGACAACGCCACGGCAAGGGTGGTCTCCCCCGCGCCACCGTGGACCCCGACGACCCACAGCCGGTCATCGGCGGGGACGTCGAGGACGTCCAGGCCGTGGGTGGGGGCAGAGATGCCCGGTTGTGGGGCGGCCGGGCCGGAGGCGTGCTCAAGCTCGGTCGAAATCGCCGCGGTGGTGGCGGTCATGGAGTCCTTTCCGCGCTGGGCCTTGGTCACTGGACGCTCACGCCGACTGAGGCCAGGACGGGGAGGGGGTCGGTGAAGGCGCCGCCGCGGAGCACCTCGAAGTGCAGGTGGCAGCCCGTGGAGTCCCCGTAGGAGCCGACCCGGGCGATCTGCTGGCCAGCGACGACGGTCTGCCCGACCGCGGTCAGGACGTCGGCGGGGTACATGTGCGCGTAGCGGGTCACCACGCCGTCGCCGTGGTCGACGGTGATCAAGTTCCCGTAGCCGGTCGAGGGGCCGGTGCCGACCACCGTCCCGGCGGCGGCCGCGTAGATCGGCGAGCTGCACGGCGGGGCGATGTCGATGCCGTTGTGCGGCCGCCCCCACCGCATGCCGTAGACGGAGGTGAGCGGGCCGACCGCGGGCTTGGTCCACGCACCCGGCGGCAGCGGGACACCCGGCAGGGCGCCAGCGCCACCGCCGGGGCTGCACGCCAGGGCGCCGCCGCCTGGGTTCAGCGTCTCCACTGGCACGCCGGTCAGCGCCGCCACGACCTGCCCGGCGGGGTCCCAGAAGGGCGTGTAGTAGCCGGGGTCGGCGTTGCGCTGCACCGCGTGCGCGGCCGCGGTCGGCGACAGCGCCTCCCAGCCGGTCACCCGCTGGAGCGCGCGGAAGAAGTTGGTCGCGCTGGTCGTGGGGTCCATGCGGTCGGCGTAGGAGCCCCACGCGCCGTTGTCGCGCTGCTGGAACAGGCCCCGGGAGTCCGGGCCGGCGAGGTCACCCCGGTCCAGGACGCGCAGACCCGACTCCCCCATCGCGGTCATCACGCCGATGGTCTGGCCCTGCACCGACAGCCCGAGGCTCGCGCCGGCGTTCATCACCAGGGCGGCGTTGACCAGCTGCTCCCCGGAGTACCCGGCCACCGCATCAGCCGGTAGCGCACCAAGGTCGACCGTCGCACCGCCACCGCTGGCCTGGCAGGACGTCGACGCCGTGGCCACCGCGCCGCTGAGGCCACCGAGCATCACCGTGCCGAGGAGCACGAAGAACAGGGCAATCGGCACGAGGGCGGCCATGACGAGGGTCGTGGCGGACCGCCGGTTCACCGGACACCGTCCGGGGCGGTGATCGTCTCGACCAGCCAGTCAGCGGTCCCGCTCTCCCGGGACAGCAGGAGCCGGTAGTCCCCGACGTCGGTCGGGATCACGACGTAGGCCAGGAACGCGGACGTGCTCTCCTCAAGCCGTCCACCGCCGGTGACGGCCCGGGCGGGCACCTCGGCCGGGTCGGTGCCGGTGTAGGCCGAACGGGTGGCCGGGGTCAGCAGCGGAGCCAGCTCGGTGAACCACGGGTCGGCTCCGAGGGTCGGACGGGCGAAGGCGGTCATCGCGCGCTGGGCCAGGTCGACAGCGGCCACGCTCGAGGCGGCGTCCTGCGACGGCGGCACCGGTGCCGGCTGCGCGCTCATGGCCGTGTCATTCGGGCCGGCCACCGGTGTGGGAGTAGTCCCTGCAGCAGGGTCGGCGCTTGTGGGCGCCGCGTCAGGCACCGCACTATCCCCGCAACCACAGAGAAGGGTGCCGGCGACCGCGATAACTACAGCAATGCGCGAAGGCAATCGCACGTGCACCCCCGGATCACCTTGCTGTAGTTACGAAGCTCGTCAGAAAGCTAGGCGGCAGTTATGGGCCGCGTCAAGGCGCGATCGGTGATGCCTGGCTGTCTAGAGTTCCCGCGCAGGAAGACGTGGGTGGGTGGAGCGAGGAGCGACGTTGGCGGAGCAGGGCGAGGGCGGCATGCCGCGGCTGGCTGCCCAGCTCAACAAGCTCTTCGCCACCGTCCCCCGCCCTGACGGGACGACGCTGTGGACCAACGAAAGCGCCGCGAGCGCGCTCACCGCAGCCGGTGTCGCCACGTCGGCGGCCTATCTCAGCCAGCTGCGCACCGGTAAGCGGGACAACCCCTCGGCCCGGCACCTGGCCGCGATCGCCCGGCTGTTCCAGATGCCGATGGAGTACTTCTTCGACGAGGACCTGGCCGCCCGGATCGATGCGGACATGCAGACCCTGGTCGCTCTACGCACCGCCGGTGTGGAGAACATCGCCCTGCGCGCGCAGGGTCTGTCCCCCGCCAGCCTGTCCGGTGTCGCGGACATGATCGAGCACATCCGGCGGCTTGAGCATGGCGGCGCGGCCACCCCACCGCCGCCGACCCCCGGCCCGGCCGAGTAACCAGCGACACACCCAGACCGGGCCAAACGGCACCCGGCCGGGCGTAAAGCCAGCTCAGCGGTGACCCCCGGTCATCGCCCGCGCCTACCCTCGCAAAGCGGAACGACTCCGGGAGGTGGGATGGATGACCAGATCGACGATGCGCCGAGACGTGCGCGACGCGCTCGCCGACGTTGAGGGGCTCGTGCCCGTCCCGTGGAGCGTCGAGGAGCTCACCGAACGGCTGGGCGCCCACCGGGGCAAGCCCATCCGGCTGGTCGCCTGGACTTTCCCCGCCGAACCCGATGCCCCTACCGGGCTGTGGGTGGCCACCGAGCAGGCCGACTACGTCTTCTACGACGACGCAGCCTCCCCGGCGCGGAGAGAGCAGATCATCGGCCACGAGCTGGGACACCTGCTGCTGGGCCACACCCCGCGCCTCAGTGAGGCCCTCGACGGACTGATCGAAGCACTGGCGCCCTCTGTGAGCCCCGAGCTAGCCCGGCAGGTGCTGGCCATGGCGCGCACCGGTTACGCCGAGGCCGACGAGGCCGCGGCCGAGCTGTTCGGCACCAGCCTCATCCGCGCCGCGCACACCAAGCGCGGGCCGGCCGAGCGTGGGGAGCTGGGGCGGCTGACCGAAGCGCTGCAGTGACCTACGCAGCGATCGCCCTGTTCTGGATCGCCACAGCAGCCCGGCTACGCAGCTTCACCCAGGCACCCAGCTTCATCAACGGCACTTACGCCCTGGCCGCCGCTGCGGTCGCTGCCGGGGTGAGCATCAAGGCCGCGGAGCAGGCCATCGACGACGCGACCGGCCCCTATGTGTCCGATCTCCTCGAGCACGGCGTCATCGTGCTCGCTGGAGTCGCCGCACAGCTGTTCCTGCTAGGACTGCGCACCCCGCGCCCCCGCCGGGAGCAGACCCGGCTCCGGTTCGCCGTGGCCGCCGGCGTGCTGCTGGCGATGGTCATCGCCTTTGCCCTGGCACCGGTGCATGACCGGTTCGCCGGGGACCTAGACGCCGTCTACGGGGCACTGCCGGAAGTTGCGTTCTACCGGCTGGTCTTCAACGGCTACCTGATATTCGTCCTGGTCGACAACGTCCGGCTGTGCCTGCGCTACGCCTCCACCCCTGGCGACCGCGCACGCACCGTCAGCCTGACGATCACCGGCTGGGCCTCGGCGGTGTGCCTGGCCTACCCCCTCAGCCGCATCACCTACGTCCTCCTGGAGAACACCACCGGCCAGGGAGCTGAGGTGATCCAGTCGATTGGATCGGCAGCCGCCACCACCGGGCTGTGCGCCCTGGCCATCGGCGTCCTCGCTCCCCGGGCCATCGCCGCGACCCGGCGGTGGCTGGTCGCCCTGGCCGGTATCCGACGGCTGAACCCGCTGTGGAGCGACCTGACAGCGGCCTTCCCGCTGGTCACCCTCCCAACTCCGGCGCCGGTCACCCTCAGCCGCGCTGAGCTCCGCTACGACCGTCACCTGCTGGAGATCGCCGAGGCCCTGGCCCGGGCCCGCGTCCACACTGGACCCCGGTCAGCGCGCAAGACCGTAGAGTCGACCGCTGCCGCCTTGGCGGCAAGCCGCAATGGCGGCTGGTCTGCTGCCGCCGGCACGGTGGCAGCCGAGCTGCTGCCTGTAGCAGCAAGCCCGGCTCAGGAGCGGGCCCTGCTCGGGGCTCTGGCCGCTGCCTACCGGTCTGCTACAGCTCGAGACTCAGCACCGCCCGAGGAGGCCCGCACATGAGCGTGGAGACCAACCCCAAGACGACCCCTCGGTTCGGCCGCCGTCGACTCTCCATCGCCCGCGTCATCACCGAGGTCAGCGGGCCGGCCCTCTGTGCCGTCACCGGGCTGCTCGTCGTCGCCATCCGCAACGCCGGCAGCGGCGCAGGAGCAGCCTGGGGCGGGTTCGCCGCCCTCTTCGTCGCCGGCATCCCCATGGGCTACATCGCCAAGGGCGTCAAGGCCGGCAAGTGGAGCGACCACCACGTCGCGGACCGCACCAAGCGCGCAGTCCCCCTGCTCATCGCACTGGCATCGGTCGCCGTCTGCGCGGCCGTGCTCGCCGCCGTCGACGCGCCGCAGGAACTCGTGGCGCTCGTGCTGGCGATGCTCGCCGGCCTCGCCGCCGTCCTCACCATCACCCACTGGTGGAAGGTCTCCATTCACGCCGCCGTCGCCGGCGGCCTGCTCGGGATCTTCGTCGTCCTCTTCGGCCCCTGGGCCCTGCTCGGCCTCCCCCTACTGGCCGCCGTCGCCTGGTCCCGCACCGTCCTGGACGCGCACACCTGGCCGCAAGTCATCGTCGGCGCGCTGCTCGGTGCGGCTGTGGCGGCCGCAGTGTTTCCGCCCCTCCGCTGACTCTCCTGAGCACCTGATTTGCGAACCGAGCACTCTTGCCCGTTATCGCTAACATAGAGATGAAGTTGCGGCTGCTGCTAACTGCAAACCGCGAGGTCCGCATGGCGTCCATCCCAGGCTGGGTGGTTGACGCTGGTGGGCCGGTCGCTCAGTCGACCGATTCAGATACATGTCGACACGCCGAACGGGTCTTCCGTATCTGAATCACATCGGTGTTAGCTAGCCACATGTCTCGTAAGCCAAGTGGGGGTCGCCCGAGCAAGGGCGACCGCGACTCGATCATCACCAGGCCGGCTCGTCCGCTCGGGAACGTCGTGCGCGCCCGGGCTGATGAGGCCGGCATGACCATCAGCGAGTACGTCGCCATGGTCCTGGCCAACGCGCACGGGCTGCCGGAGTACGCGCCCGCGCGCTCGACGACGCAGGACCAAGGGGTGCTGCCGCTCGGCAAGACCGCCTAAACGCGGAAGGGCGGCTCCCCCAAGGGGAACCGCCCTGTACCGCTAGATGCCGGATCGGTGCGCCAACACCGCGCCCGGCGACACTTCCCCGCCCTGTCACCAACAGGAGGCTTTGTGCTGCCCTCTCATCGTAGAGCGCTGTCCGGAAACGGGCCAGTGCCACGCTGGAGATTCGCGCACCAGTCCGGCGTGTCCGCCGGGCTGCGGTGCTGAGTCGCGCCCTCAAACGCCCCGTCACCACCCGTCGGGTCTCCGCAGGCATCCACGGAGACCCCGGCGCCACCAGCCGCACGCCGGCCTGGTGGTCAGCTGCGGACTGGACCGCCGAGGTCAAGACCACCCTTCGGGGTCACCGCGACGTCTGCCGCGCCCACCACATTGAGCCCGACACCGTGCTCGCCGTGGCCCGCGGCATGGCCAGCTACGCCGACTACACCACCGGACGGGACTGCCGCCCCACCAACGACCGGCTGGTCGCCGATGTCCAAGTCTCGCTGTCCACCGTCCAGCGGGCCCGCCGAGTGCTCAAGGCACTCGGCTTCGTCGTCGAGCTCGTCGCCGGCCGGTCGTTCCTCACCCGCGAGGAACGACTGGCGGCCTGGCGCCGGGGATCGACACATCGCCAGCTCGCCGCTGAGTTCGCGCTGTGCAGCCGCCGCGACCGGCCCCGCCGGCCGCACCGCAGCCGCAGCCATCCCCAGGTCCACCGCTCCGCTGTGGAGCGTGACACCCCACCCGGCTCTCCGAAGGAGAGCTTGGTTTCTCACCCAAGTAGCACTCATCTTCAAGCCACAGCCGAAACGAGGAAGGCCGCTCCGCGGCCTACACCAACCGAGAGCGTCACTTCCCTAGGCCGCCGACGAGGTCATCCCTTGGCCAGGAGGCTCGCCGAGGGCGTCCAGCGGCGCCTGAGCTGGACGCGGGGTGTCCCGGCAGCTCGATTGATCCCCCTACTCACCCCACACGCCCTGGCCGGGTGGACACCCCGCGACGTCGAGCGCGCCGCCGACGACACCCGCGCGGTCCTGGGCTGGAGGATTCCGGCCAAGCTCGACCACCCCGCGGCCTACCTCGCCCGGCTGCTCCGTGGCGTCGACCCCGCCGACCGCCCTGGCGCCCTCGACGAGTTCATCGCCGCCTCCGAGGCCGCCGGCCGACGGCACGAATTGCAGCTGCGCATCGGCACCCCGTGCGCCCACGGGCAGCCCGCCGGCGACGTCCCGCACCCGGTGCACGGGCATCTGGCCTGCCCGCTGTGCCGGGCGGCAGCGGCAGCGGCGCCAATCTCATGGCCCTGACCTGCACCGACACACCGGCGGCGTGCTGGCAATGCGGCATGCCGCAGTGGCAGCATTGCGGCATGCCGCACTGCTCACGGACCAGCCCATGTTGACCGCAGCGGTGATCAACCAGAAGGGCGGGGTCGGCAAGACATCAGTCACCCTCCTCCTGGCCGGAGCCGCCGCCGCCCAGGGCCTGCGGGTCCTCGTCATCGACCTCGACCAGCAGGGCAACGCCAGCTCCTCCCTCGGCGTCACCGGCGAGACCGCCGAGTTCACCGCCTACGAGGTCCTCGACCAGGCCAAGCCCGGCGTCGCCACCGCGGCCGCAGTCCCCGCTCCCGCCTGGCCAGGGGTGTCGGTCATCGCCGCCCACCGCAGCCTCGCCCAGCTCAACATGAGCGCCGAGCTGGGCATCGAGAGCCGGCTGCGCACCTCGCTGCAGGGGGTCACCGACTGGGACCTCGTCCTCATCGACTGCCCGCCGGCGGTGGACCGCATGGTGCAGAACGCCCTCACTGCGGCCAACGTCGCCGTCATCGTCACCCAGCCCACCCGGTACTCCCTCGAGGGTGTCGGGCAGGTCATGGACACCATCGAGAAGGTCCAGGCCTTCCTCAATGCCGGCCTGGTCATCGGCGGCGCGATCATCAACGGCCTGCGCCCGCGCACCCGCGAGGCAGGTCTGCGCGTCGACGAGCTCCGCACCAACCTCGACACCGCGGTCTGGGAGCCGGCCATCCCCGAGCGCCAGATCATCCGCGAGATGGAAGGCGCCGGCGTGCCGCTCAACGACTTCGGCCGCGACGCCCAACCCGTCGCCCGCGTCGTCGACGTCCTCCTGGCCCGACTGCTGTGGCTTGACGGCACCTACCGGGCCGCCCACCCCGACCGCGACCCCGAGGTGCTCTACACGCAGTACCTGGCGTGGCTCGCCGCCAACGAGAAGGTGACCTCCTGATGGCACCCCGACCGCAAGCAGCCCCCTCGGCCGGCCTGCGCAGGACCCGCCCCGACGACCACGCATTCGTGCCTGCAGGTGCCCAGCCCGCCGGCCCCGCGGTCAGCCCGGACGGTGCCGCCACTGCGGCAAGCCGCAATGACGGCACCCAGGCTGCGGCCGCCGCCCCTCAGGAAGCGCTGGTCAAGATCTCCACCCGCATCCCGCCGGCGGTCCACCGGTTCATCAAGGTCGTCTGTGCCGAAGAGGACCTGACGACCCAGGGCATCGCCGTCGACGCCCTCATCGCCCACCTCGAGAAGCTGGGCCACCCCCTTCCCGACGACCTCCTGCAGATGCTCCGGCCACTGCACTGAGCTGCCGGCCGCCGCACGAAGAGCGCGGCGGCCGGCAGTCCTTGTTGCGCTATTGCGCCATGCGGCTCTCCGCCGATGCGGCATTGCGGCATTGCGGCAATGCGGCAATGCGGCTCGGAGGATGGCAGGAAGTGCGCGAAAGGCCAGGCCAGGGGCCCGCTGCGCGGCGCCGGCTACGCCGTCGTCTCTGACCGCCTCCGGCGGGCTGTCACCAAATTGCACCCCCGACCCGTCCGGCAGCTCAGCGTAGGGACCTTCCGCGCCCCGCTACGGCCACCCGCGTTCATGATCCTTTGACCCTCCGGGCGCTGCGCTGCCAAAGCATCGTGAGCGCGGGCGTCCTCCGCTCCTCCGCTCCAGGTCCCCGAGCAGAGCTCTTTGCCGGACGGGCCGGGGGAATGGGTCAGACAGAGACCCGAACGCATCCCCTCCCGTCGTCTGGCGGAGCAGGGGAGCCAGCCATGACCAGCCACAACCCGGGCACCAGCGGTCAGCAGTTCGTCCGCGCCACCGTCCACCTCGCCGGAGCCGTGACGGTCGAGACCGGACACATGGCGCAGTACAGCGCGGAGCACATCCAGGCCCGCATCGGCGGAGTGTTGATCTACTTCCTCGACCTGGCCGCCGTGGACGCCTTCGCCGCCAGCGTCAGCCAGGCCGCCGAGTTCGGCCGCACGGCGTTCCGGCAGCGGAGCACCTACTGCCTGCCCGACGA
Source organism: Modestobacter muralis (assembly GCF_010682105.1). Lineage (GTDB taxonomy): Bacteria > Actinomycetota > Actinomycetes > Mycobacteriales > Geodermatophilaceae > Modestobacter > Modestobacter muralis. The sequence goes on from NZ_JAAGWH010000066.1 coordinate 30,860, forward strand.
GCTGATCGCCAATACCCAGGAGGTGTGCCTGGTCGTGCGGCTGCAGGGCCACCAGGAGCCCGCTGAGCGCAACGGCGCGGTCGCCAACGACAGCACCGGCGGCCGCGGACACGTCATCGTCGGCGTCGGCGCGCTGCGGCTGTTCCTGCACGACCCGCAGGCCCTGCAGCGGCTGGTGCACGTCACCGACACCGTCGCCCGCCTCGCCGCCGCCCTGTGGCCCGCCCTCACGCTGGACGAGATCGAGTCCCGCGACACCTACGCGGAACGTTGGGAGGAGCAGCAGCGGCAGGCCCGGCGCTGATCTGAGGGCAGGCGCCCGGTCATCAAGGCCGGGCGCCCGCCGCCGATCCGGCGTGGGCGCGGGACGACCGGGCATCGAGCCCGGGCGTCCCGCCTCGCGGCATCCCAGCGTCCACCGACGAGATGGCGGCACCGGCGTCCACACACCCAGGTGTTGTCCACAAAAGCCGGAATGACCGCCCCGCAACAACACCGGGGCGCCCACGCTCACCCCATGACCAAGCCCCTGAACACCCGTCCCGGCCAGATCACCCAGCTCGCCGTCACCTACGAGATCCGCCGCAGCCACGACAACAGCGTCATCAGCGCGCACTGCTGCCAGCCCTGCGCCAGCGTCGCCTTTGGCCGGCTGCACCTGGCCGACATGATGGGCGGGGAGAACCAGCCCGGCCCCCTGGAGTACCTCGAGGCTCGCGTCATTGAGGTGGCCACCGGCGAGTGGACCCTGTTCACCCAGGCCCTGGTCCCCCTTGATGGCATCCCGCCGGTGAAGGACGAGAACTACCCGCACTACCTCTATGACGGGATCATGTGAGGCCGCACCAGAGCCAGCTCCGAGGGCCGACCCAGCCCAGGAGAGCACCGAGTTGTTGCGGCACTGCGGCACTGCGGCACTGCGGCACTGCGGCACTGCGGCACTGCGGCACCGCGGTATGGCGGCGACGGCCCACCAGCACCCTTCGGGCCCCGCTCCGCGGGGCGCCGGCTGCGCCGTCGATCGGACCGCCTTCGGCGGGCTGCCACCAACGAGCGCCCCCGACCCGTCCGGCAGCTCAGCGTAGGGACCTTCCGCGCCCCACTCCGGCCGTCCGGAGTCATGATCCTTTGACCCTGCGGGCGCTTCGCTGTCAAAGCATCGTGACTCCGGCCGTCCTCCGCTCCTCCGCTCCAGGTCCCTGAGCAGAGCTCTTTGCCGGACGGGCCGGGGGAGTGGTGGAAGGACACCAGTCCCGTACCCCTCCCGATCCGGCTTCGGCTCACGATCAGGAGGACCACATGACCACCGTCCAGACTCCCGGCACCGGCACCATCCCCGCCGTTGAGCCCAACGTGACCGCCGTCCTCACCGAGCAGATCGCAGAGGGTGCCGGGACCGAGGAGCAGCAGACCGAGCACGAGGCCACCAGCGCCAACAGCCGCGAGAGCGACGGGACGGGGGAGGGCACCGGGTCCGCGCACGAGTTCAAGTGGCTGGACCCCGCCACCCTGCGGGTCCACCCGCGCAACGTCCGCGACGACCTGGGCGACCTCACCGGCCTGGCCGACTCCATCACCGCCCAGGGCGTGCTGGAGGCCTTGACCGTCGTCCCGCACGTCGACGCCGAGGGAGTGCCCGGCTACCAGCTCGTCGCCGGTCACCGCCGGGCCGCCGCCGCCGTCATCGCCCGCGCTGTCGCGGTGGCGTGCATCGTGCGCCACGACCTGGCCGCCACCGCTGAGGACCGGGCCGGGCAGGCCCGCCACGTCGGCGCGATGCTGTCGGAGAACCTGCACCGCGCCGGACTGTCGGCCGTAGAGGAGGCCCGAGGCGTGCAGGCCATGATCGACCTGGGCGAGTCGGTAACGAAGGTGGCCAAGGGCACCGGCCTCGGCCGCAAGCGCGTCGCCAAGGCCGCCGGGGTCGCCCGGCTGAACGAGGCCACCGCCGCCGCTGTCACGGCCGCCGACCTGACCCTCGACCAGGCCGCTGCCGTCGCCGTCTACGCCGACGACACCGACGCCACCGCCGCCCTGATCGAAGCCGCCACCGCCGGGCCGGGGCAGTTCGCCCACGCCTTGACCCGCGCCAAGCACGCCCGCGAGCAGGCCCAGCGGGCCGCCGCCCTGCTGGCCGAGTTGACCGAGGCCGGGCGGCGGGTGCTCGAGACGGGAGACGGCGCGCAGCTGTCCCGCCTCAGCCAGCTGGCCCACGACGGGGCGGACCTGACCGCCGAGGCCCATGCGGCGTGCGAGGGGTCGGCGGTCTACCTGTCCAACAGTTGGAACGGCGTGCACGCCGTCGAGGTGTGCACCGACCCGGCGGGGTTCGGGCACGCCAACCGCTGCAGCGGGTCGACCATGCTGCCCACCGCCGCCGTCACCGACTCCGAGCGCGCCCTCGCCAGCGACGCCCGCCGCGCCGTCATCGCAGGCAACCGCGACATGGCGGCCGCGAACGAGACCCGGCGGGAGTGGGTGCGGGCGCTGCTGCTGCGCAAGACCGCACCCAAGGGCGCGCTTCGGTTCGCCGTCGAGACCATGACGAGTGACCCCCGGTCGGTGTCGCGGTGGCTGTCGGGGCAGTCCAACGCCGCCCAGGATGGGGCGAGCGCGGACCTGCACATCAAGGCCCCCGGCCTGTGGTCGACCGTGAAGGGCGAGCCGACGCTGACCAGCGGTGAGCCGCTGAGCGACGGGCGGCTGCCGGTCGCGCTGCTGGGCCACGTCGCTGGAGCGATCGAAACCGGATTCCACAAGGGCACCTGGCGCAACCCCAGCGCCAGCGACGCTCGGTGGCTGCGGTTCCTGGTCGCATGCGGCTACACCCTGGCCGAGGTCGAGCAGCGCATCGTCGACGCGATCGACGCGCGCACCAGCGACCACGACACCGAATCCAACCCGACCACCGACGAGGACTCGGACGAGGACCTCGCCGACGACTGACCTGGGGCGGGGCCGCCAACCGGCGGCCCCGCCCCAGCGGCCCGGCACCCGCCCAGTTGCACCGCCGGTCGGGTGCCGGGGCTCCTGCGGGGGTCGCGCGCACGTCCCGCCGTTGGCGCGTCGGGACCCCCGTCAGCAAGCTGCCGGCGGGCCTGGCGGCCCGACGCGCTCGCCGGCCACGCCAGTGAGCACTTCCCGCAGCTGCCGGCCGCGCTGAGCGGCTACGGCACCCCGGCTGCAGGCGTCACCGGCCCGCTGCGGGGCTGCGGTCAGGAGCGGAGCGCGGCCACGGTGGCCACCAGTCCCTCGTTGCTCAGGGCGGTGAGCACCTGGTCGACGTCCATCGGGGGCCTGCTGAAGTTACTGGCGATCTTCTGCACGAGGGCGAACACGACCTTGGGGTCCAGGTCGACCATCGCGTGCAGGAAGTCATCAGCGCTGCTGGCCTCGATGTCCCAGCCGGCCAGACGCTCGGCGGGGAAGTCCTTGCCGTTGTTGGTCACGATCGTCTGAGCCCCGACCTTGATCGCGGCGGCCAGGACGTGCCGGTCATCGGGGTCAGGCAGGTCCAGGGCCTCGATCAGCGGCTCATAGCCGCGGACCAGCACGTCCCGGATGGCGTCGTTCATCAGGACGCGGGTGCGGTCCAGCCGAGCAGGGTCGAGATCGGGCCGGTTCTTCTTCAGGTTCCGGAAGACCTCATCGAGGATCTGCTCGGTCCAGGTGGCCCGCACCAGGCCGGCCCGGGCGACCTCGATCAGCAGGTTCCGCTGGAGAGAGGGGTAAAGCACATTGGCGTCATAGACGACTACGAAAGCCACGCGATGCCTTCCCCTCGAGGGGCCTGAGCCAGGCGCGGGGTCAGATCATCTCCTGGGTGAGAGCGTGCAGCTCATCGGCGGCGGCGCTACGGCGACGGTCGTCGGCGCGCATGTACTCCATCAGCGAGGCGGCCTTGATCCGCCGGTGGGTGCCCACCTTGCGGAAGTCGATGTCCCCCCGCTCGAGCAGCCCGATCAGGAACGGGCGGCTCACGTTGAGCATGTCCGCGGCCTGCTGGGTGGTCAGCTCAGCCTGAGAGGGAACGATCGAGACACCCTGGCCGGCGGCCATGTGCGCCAGCACCTGGGCGAGCAGCTCGACGGCTGAGCGGGGAACAGTGAGGGAGTCCCCGTGCTCGTCGTCGACGACCAGGCGGACGACCTCAGGGCCGGGGTGGGTGGCCAGGAAGTCCTTGACGTGCGGCAGTGCCGCAACGGCGGCAGTGATGTCACCGTCATCGGGGGTGACCGGACGGTCCAGCAATGACGTCATGGCGATCTCCTGATCAGTCAGCGGTACGAGGTGCCTCCCGTCCCGCTCCGTCCATCAAACGCAACAAACGAAGTAATCGCAACAGTTATCGGCAACTGAGGCTGTGATGTGACCCGACCGGATGACAAGTGATATCGCCGCGCGGGCACAGCAGGGGGGCAGGTCCTGCACGTCCTAGCGTCGGCGCGTGCCTTACCCGCCGCGGCCGCAGCTGCGCTCCCTACCGGAGTTCGCCGGTACCCGGGACGGTGCGCACCCGCTGCTGCAGGCACGGCTGGAGGCTTTCATCGTCGCCTCCTACCGGGAGGGGCGTTCGCTGCGCGAGATCGCCGAGCTGGTCGACCGGTCCCAGACCGCGGTCCGCAAGGCCCTGGACAAGCATCAGGTGCCCCGCCGGCCAGCAGGCGCACGCCCGATTGCAGACCAGTAGCGGCGACCCCGCCAGTGCTGCAGCTGAACTTCCGCGCCGCCCGATTCAAGGATTCCGGTGAGCGGCCGATCCAGAAAGAAGAGCCGAACCACTGGGGGAGCGTCGTGTCAGTCGATGCGGTGGGCAGCAACAGCTCGGTGGTCGCAGCGGCCTTCGGCAGTCTCAGGCGACCGACGGTGGCAAAGGCTCCCGACTGAGGTGGGTGGGGACACCGGCGCAGCCCCCGCAAAGACCAGACCACCGACACCCAGCACCCCGGCGGCGCAGGCAATCACCACAGGCAGCACCACCGAGGACGCCGGACCCGGCGCCTCCGACTCCGAGGGAGGCCACGGATGAGCAAGGACAAGACCAAGAAGGACGAGAAGCCCGCGGACGAGGAGGGCGCGAAGGGCGGCAAGAAGAAGCTGCTGATCATCGGGCTGGTCGCCGTCCTGGCGATCGGTGCGGCGGCGTACTTCTTCCTCTTCAGCGGTAGTGGTGAGGCCGAGGCCGAGCCGGCGCCGGAGGCCGGCACCGTGGTGCTCGCCGTCGAGCCGGTGGCGATCAACCTCGCCGGCGGCAGCTACCTGAAGCTGGGCTTCACGCTGCAGATGTCGGCCGCCTACGACCTGAACGCCGGCGGCGGGCACGGTGGCGGCGCCAAGCCCGATGGCTCGAAGGCGTTGGACATCGCCATCTCGCAGTTCTCCGGCGCGGCCCTGACCGACGTGCAGGCCAACCGCGAGGCGATGAAGGCCCACTTCGAGGAGGCCGTGATCGAGGCCTATCACGGGAACGTCTACGAGCTCTGGTACACGGAGTACGTCACCCAGTGAGAGGACCCCTGGTCGTCCCACCGAAGCTGATGCGCCGCACCTGACGCATCGGTCCTGGCATTCCACTCCGCGCCTCCACGAGGGGCGGTCCGTACCAGCCGGTGCCGGCTCCCCGGCGCCGGCTGGTCGTCGGTGGGGCCTTTCATCTACTTCCTCGACCTAGGGGAGCGAAACACTGCATCTGCCGGGCTGGCTGGCAGCCCGACGGCTCACAACAGCCCCAGCCACTTCCTATTACTGGAAGTATCGTCTCATCTATGAGAAGTCAGTCTCCCTCGCTGATGCCGATCTTCCGGTCGCAGCATCAGGCAGAGCTGCTGACTCAGCTCTATCTGCACCCAGACGCCCAGTACGCCCTCACCGAGCTGGCGCAGGCGGCTCGGGTGCCGCTGAGCACGGCACACCGGGAGATGGCCCGCCTGGCCGACACTGGCCTGGTCGTCACTCGCAGCGCCGGTCGCACCCGCCTCTATCAGGCTGACGCCGGTCATCCCGCCGCCCGGGCGCTCACCGAGCTGCTGACCTTCACCTTCGGCCCGGCCCAGGTGATCGCCGAGGAGTTCGCCGAACTACCCGATGTGGAGTCGGTGCTGCTGTTCGGGTCCTGGGCGGCCCGGTACGCCGGCCAGGACGGTCCGCCGCCGGCTGACATCGACGTCCTGGTCATCGGCACCCCGCACCGCGCGGCGGTCTACGCCGCCGCCGACCGGGCCGCCGCCCGGCTGCAGCTCCCGGTCAACCCGGCGCTGCGGACACCGGACCAGTGGCAGGCCACCGGTGACGCCCTCGTCGACCAGGTGCACCGCTCGGCTCACCTGACCGTCATCGAGCGCGCCGCGCTCGCCGACGCCGCCGCCATGGTCGAGGCCAGCGCCCAGCTGCTGCCCACACTAGGCATCTTTTGAGCTCGCCCGCCTGAGCATGGGGGTGGGTCTGTCGTGCGGCGGCTGGCCGAAGTAGTTGGCCGACGTTATCGACCTGTGACAACTACTCAGCTTCGTAGTAGCGTTTCGTCCGGTCTGCGTGAGCCACGACCTCGCCCTGAGGTCCTCACTCGGACCCCGTCGAACTGCCACCGCTCGCGGTGGCGGACCGGGGACCCATCGTTCCCCTGGGGTGAATCTCGCCTGGCCACCGTGCCGCGGTGAGTAGGGCTGTCTCCGGCCCGAACCCGTCAGCTAACTCGGTAGACGGTGAGGGAGAACGGAGCCCGTCGCGTTGGCGACATCGCACGACATCGTCTTGCACCACCCTGCCCGTCACCAGCCGCCCCACCCGCGCCGACCCCGCCGGCGCACCACGGCGCTCGCCTCGGCCCTGGCCGCCAGCGCGGCCCTGCTGCTGACCCTCACCGGCCCCGCGGCCCAGGCCGCACCCGGAGAGCCGGCTCCCGCCAGCCAGCCCGAGCTCGCCGCGGCCGAGGCCGCACTGCGCGGCATCGAGGAGTCCGTGGCGGCCGCGGAGGAGAACCTGCAGCGGCTCACCGTAGAAGCCGAAGCGGTCGCCGACCAGAGCCTGGTCGCCCAGGCCGAATTGGCCACCGCCCGACAGGAGGCCGATGCCCGGGTCGCGGAGCTGACGGCTGCCGCCGCGGCGGTCGACCAGAGCCAAGCCGACGTCGCGACCCTGGGCCGGCAGAGCTACATGGGCGCGGAAGCCTACGGTGCTGCCTCGGCGTTCTTCGGCGCGGCCAGCCCCGATGAGGTGCTCGACCGGGCCGCGACCCTGGACCACCTCGGGGAGGCCCGGGCCGAGCAGCTCGACGAGCTCGAGGTCGTCCAGGTCCAGCAACAGGCAGCAACCGAGGCAGCCAAGGCGGCCGTGGACGCCCGCGACGCGGCCGCCCAGGCCGCCGCGGAGGCCGAGCGGGTCGCCAACGACAAGCTCGCCGCCGCCCAGCAGACCTATGACGCCGCCGTGGGGGAGCGGGCCGCGCTGGAGCAGCAGCTGCAGCAGGCCCGGGAGCGGCTGGCCACCCTCGCCCGTGAAGCGGCAGCCGCAGCAGCTGCCGAGCAGGACCGCAGCGCCGCAGTCGCGGCCGCAGCAGCTGCCGAGCGGGCCCGCAGCACCGCGATCCCCGCCGCACCTGCAGAGCCGGCCAGCGGGGGCACCGCCCCGGCCGAACGGGGCAACCAGGCGGCGTCCCGTGGAAGCGAGCGGAGCGCCGCCGGCGCCGGCATCCCGACCACCGGCCGGGTCACCTCCTGCTACGGCACCCGCTCGGGGACCATGCACAACGGCATGGACATCGCCGCCCCCATCGGCACCCCCATCTACGCCCCCGCCGATGGCGTGGTGCTCCAAGCCGGCCCCGCATCAGGCTTCGGTCTGGCCGTCTACCTGCAGCACGCCGATGGCTCCATCACCCTCTACGGCCACATCGACAGCTACTCCGTCGCCGCCGGGCAGCGAGTGACCGCGGGGCAGCAGATCGCCGCCGTGGGCAACAAGGGCCAGTCCACCGGCGCCCACCTGCACTTCGAGGTGCACCAGGGCGGGCTGTACGTCAACCGCACCAACCCCGTTCCCTGGCTCACCGCGCGCGGCTTGTCCCTGGGCGGGTCCTGCGGCTGACCATCCCGGCCGGGGCCATCCCTCAGCGGGGCCACGGGCAGCGCAGCCCGTGGCCCCACCGGATGGATCGTGCTGGCCCGGCCGAGGAGAGACCAAGGCGCGGTGAGTCACGGCGACAAGAACCACTCGGCTGCGCCAACGGGCCGGTGTGCCAGCTGCCCGAGCTGACCGGCTGCTCGAGGTCAGCAGCGGCCGCCCATCGAGACCCCGCGGTCGGCCAGCCAGGAGATCGGGTCCACCGCGCCGGCGTGCAGGCCGGCGGTGTTGACCTGGAAGTGCAGATGCGGGCCGGTGGACTGCCCCTTGTTGCCCACCTCGGCGATCACCGTGCCGGCTGACACCCGCTGCCCGGCAGACACGAAGTAGTCGTTGATGTGCCCATAGACCGACACCGACCCGTCATCGTGCTGCAGGTAGACCGCCAGCCCGTAACCGCTGGCCTCCCCGACACGGACCACCTTTCCAGCAGCGGGGGCATAGATCGGCGTGCCGATCGGGGCGGCGATGTCCACACCGTTGTGCATGACTCCCCAGCGCATCTCAAAGCACGTGGTGAACCGGCCACTGGTCGGGGCCGCACCGCCACCGGAAACCGGCCGCGGCGCAGGAGCACCGACGACGTCGGGAGCAGGGGACTGCTTGCCTCCGGTCGCCGGCGGGGTGGCAGGAGAGCCTGCCTTGACCGGGGAAGCTGGCTGCGTGGCGGTCTTCACCGGGGGAGTCGTCTGCGCCGCCGCCCGGGCGGCAGCCGCTGCCTGCGCCGCAGCCTTCGCGGCCGCGGCTGCCTGCGCGTCGGCCTCGGCCTTCTCCCGTGCCTGCTGCTGCTGCCACGCCTGATAGGCGTTGCGCTGCCCCTGCAGGGACAGCAGCCGCACCTGAGCCTCCTGCAGCTGCGTCTCGATCGTGGCGCGCTGTGCGGCGAGGGCGTCAGTGGCGGCCTGGAAGACCGCGACCTGCTCATCGGCCGCCACCTTGGCAGCGGTCGCCTGCTCGGCAGCCTGCGCGCGGTCGGCGACCGCCGTCTTCGCCCGGGCATCAGCGTCGGCGTGGGCGGCCTCAGCGACGCGCAGACCCTCCAGCGTGGCGGTGCGCTGATCGGCGAGCAGACGCAAGGTCGCCGCCCCCTCCAGCAGCTCGTCGGGCCCGGCGGCGCTGATCAGCGCGGCGATGCCGCTGAGGTCTCCGCTGGCCATGTACCGCTCCCGGCCCACGGTGGCCACATCGGCCCGGGCCACGGTCACCGCCTGCTGGGCCGCCTGCAGCTCCGTTGCGGTCACCACGGCCTGCTCCTCCGCGGCCTCCAACTCGCCTTGGGCGATGCGGTCGGCCTCGCTGATCGCCTCGGCCTGCACCATCACCTGCTCCAGGTCGCTCTCCGCGCCGGACAGCAGCCCGGCCAGGCGGCCGACCTCAGCGGCAGCTTGCTCCTGGCTGGACTGGGCGGCACTGAGATCGGCATCGCTGGGGTTGCTCGGCGCTGCCTGCGCCGGCGCGGCCAAGGGGCCGAGTGAGACGACAGCCACCGCCGCGACCAGCCCAGCTGTCCACCGACCCACCGGACGGCGTGAGCTGCTGAGCCCAGCGGGGCGGACCGGAGCCGGTGACACGGCGCGGCGCCATGCTGCCTGCTGCGGCCGGCGAGCAGCCTTCACAGAGCGGGCGCGTGCCCCGCTGCGTCGAAGGTCTCCGGTGCTCATCTGCTCGCGTCCTCACATCTGGTTGCTACTACTCGGTGTAGTGGCAACGGCAGTGAGGTCGAACGGCTTAAGGGCGACCGGCCAGCTTTCGCAGGAAGCCGGTCCCCGGAGCCAGGCAGTGCGTCCGCGCATCGAGACCAGCGACCCAGTCCAAGCCCCCTGTCGCATGCTGCTTCGGGGGCGAGGGAATTGCGGTCCCAACTGCCGGGTCAGGTACCGGGCGCTGTCACGGGCTTGTCGACACGCTCGCCATCGCAGGCCGAGGTGTCCTCACGCAGCGCTGCCAGGGCAACGGTGATCGCGCCCAGGGTGATGAGGACGTCGGCGACGTTGAACGTCGGCCACCAGCCCGTGTGCAGGTAGTCCGTGACCAGGCCGTCGCCGGCGCGGTCGACCAGGTTGCCGAGGGCGCCGGCGAGGACCGAGACCAACCCGATCAGCAACAGCGCGGAGGCAACTCTGACTACGCGCCAGGCATAGACCGCCACTGCAGCGGTAATCAGGCCGCTCACCGCCATCACGACTCAGCTGGGCAGGTCCGCCCCGAGGCTGAACCCTGCACCGGGTTGTATCCCAGGCGCAGGGCGAGGAGACCCACGTCCACGCTCTCGCCTGCGGACAGGCTGTCCTCCGCGATCTCCTTGACCGCCAGGTCAGCCCCGGCGAGCACGAGGACCGCGGCACCAAGGCCCAGACGCACCACGCCAGGACGGCCGCGCCGAGGCTGATCGGGTGTCACGACCGGCCCGGGGTCAGTCGTCATCGTCATCGTCCTCGACGAGCTCGCCCTCCCAGGCCTCCCGACCCTCGCTGATGGCAAAGGCGGCGATGACGAAGCCGGCGACGGGGTCCAGCCACGTCCAGCCGACGAGGGCGTAGAGACCCAGACTGATCAGGGTCGAGATGCTGAGCAGGACGCAGATCCTGGTCTCCGCGGCGTCGGCCAGGATCAGCCGATCGCCACCGAGGGCCAGGCCGACGCGGCGCTTCGCGCGCGCCAGCAGCGGCATGATGACCACTGAGGCGGCCAGCAGCACCAGGCCGACGATGGAGGTGTCGGGTTCCTCATCGCTGAGCAGGCTGCGGATGCCCTCGACGATCACATAGGCGGCGAGGACGAAGAAGGTGATCGCCACGGCCTTGAGGGCCCGGCGCTCCTTGGCCTCGTCGGCCTCCCCGTTGCGCAGCCGCGCCGCCAGGCGCAGGCCCACGAGGACCGCGGATGCCGATTCGATGCCGGAATCCAGGCCGAAGCCGATGAGGGAGACCAGGCCAGCCAGGATGCCGACGGTGATGGCGATGGCGCCCTCGGCCACGTTGTAGAGGACGGTGAACTGCGTCAGGCGCAGCCCACGCCTGGTCAGCCGCTCGGTCTCGGCCGACGTCAGGGCAGTGGTCTCACTCATCGGGCCGTGACCTCCTCGCGGCTGTCCGCCCCGTAGGTCGGGCAGAGGTCCACAGCGTCACCGGTCAGCGCCAGCAGCCGCTCCGCGGCGGCGAGGAGATCGAGGAGCTCGTCGTGGGTGGTGAGGGAGAACATCGACGCCCGCCCCTGCGGGCGCGAGTCGACGAGGCCGCAGTCGCGCAGGCAGGCCAGGTGCTTGGACACGGTGGACTGAGCCAAACCCAGATGCCTGGTCAGCTCCACGACGCGGTGCTCACCGAGGCTCAGGTGGCGCAGGATCGCCAGACGCGCCGGATCAGACAGGCTGTGAAACAACGACGCAGCCGGCGACAGACCGACCGTCTCGATCCGGCAGTCCGCCAAAGACTCACCCGATGGGGATGTCATCGTCATGAGGCGATGCTAGCCGAGCGTGTGGCCTGAGTGCACCCGCGTAGGCCCGGGCCGGCAGGCCGGTGCGGGCGCTGCCGTCCCGGCACCGCTGCAGAGCGGATGCGCTGCGCGAGGGCGACTCTTCAGAGGTGGGGATCGACCTCAGGAGGCGTTGGACTGCCGACGCCGGAACCACAGGACGGCTCCGGTGATCACCGCGATCACCGCGATCAGCCCGATCACCAGGCCGGTCGACGATGACCCTTCGTCGGTGGTGGCGGCAGCGGCGGTATCGGTGTCCGTGGGGGCCTGGCTCGCCGGGGCCTCACTCGTGGGCATGGTGCTCGAGCTGGGTGCCGGAGCGGAGGACGACGTGGGGGCGGCGGTCGGTGCGGAGGCGGCGGCCGGTGTCACGGTGATCGAGGGAGCCGGGTTGGCCGGGTCGGGATTGTCGGCGGTCGGCAGCTCGATCCAGGCGTCCTCGGAGTTGTCGGAGTAGTTCACGAGTGTCTTGAAGGGCAGCTCCGTCGTGGCGTCGGCCGGGAGCTGGGTGATCGCGACGCTCAGCTCGGCGTTGACCCCGACCTCGAGTGCGGGGCCGGCGATCTCGTAGCCGTCCGCGGTGGGAGCCAGGACCCATCCCTGGGGCCCGGAGGCCAGGGAGACCGATGAGGGAGCCAGGCCGGCGGGCAGCTGGGTCTTGACTCCGGTGATGCCCGCGGTGTCGGACTCCGCGGCGATGTCGAAGGCGACCGTGACCGGACCGGCCCCTGCCTGGGCGCCGTCCGCGGTGGCCTCGACGTGTGCGCTGGCTGTAGTGGCAGCCAGGACAACGGTGCCCAGAGCGGCACCGACGACGACCGCCACTTGGCGGGCGGGAGCAAAGAGGGCGTTGATCACGACCACTCAGTCGTCGCCAGCGTCCCGCTGGTTCCCCGCCTACGAGACTTCTTCGTAGCCTTTAGGGTCAGCGAGCAGGAAGGGAGCGACGGAGTCTGTGTGGCTCAGCTGGGCCGCGGCGCGTACATGATCACGGCCACGCCAGCTAGGTGTAGTGACCACGACCGTTGTTGACAGCGTGCCGGGCTGAGACGTGAGGAGACCTCCGGGCGAAGGTGTGGGTGCTGACGCCTCACCAACGACCCGGAGGTCCCGTGTCTCACGCTAATGCCCGCCTGACCGTGCATGGCCGAGCGGAACTGGTCCGCCGAGTCATCGAGCAAGGTCGCCCGGTCGCCCACGTGGTGGCCGAGCTGAACATCTCCCGGGCCACCGGCTACAAGTGGCTGGCCCGCTGGCGGGCCGAAGGCCCAGCCGGCCTGATCGACCGACCCAGCCGAGCCCATCGCCTGCCGGGCAGGACCAGCCCCGAACTCGAGGCACGAGTGCTGGTGCTGCGGGCCGAGCGCAAGCTCGGGCCAGCGCGGATCGGCCCCCTGGTCGGACTCGCCCCATCGACAGTGCACGCGGTGCTGACCCGGCACGGCATGCACCGACTGGCCTGGCTCGACCGCCCCACCGGCGAACTCATCCGCCGCTACGAGCGCGCCCGCCCCGGCGAGCTGGTGCACGTGGATGTGAAGAAGCTCGGGGCGATCCGCGACGGCGGTGGCTGGCGGGTCCACGGCCGCGGCTCAGCCGAGCAGCTGGCCAGCCGCGCCGAACTCAACGCCGGCCGGCGGGTCGGCTATGACTTCGTGCACTGCGCGATCGATGACCACACCCGGCTGGCCTACGCCGAGATCCACCGGGACGAGACCGCGGCCACCTGCGCCGGCTTCCTGCGCTCGGCCGCTGCCTTCTTCGCCACCCTCGGTATCAACCGGATCGAACGCGTCATGACCGACAACGCGATGGCCTACCGCAAGAGCCACGCCTGGCGCCAAGCCCTGCTCGACCTGGGCGCCGAGCCGCGCTTCACCCGGTCCTACCGGCCCCAGACCAACGGCAAAGCCGAACGCTTCAACCGCACCCTGGCCGACGAGTGGGCCTACATCCGACCCTTCACCAGCTCAGCCGACCGCGCCGCGACCTTGCCCGGATGGCTCCACACCTACAACCATCACCGCAACCACACCGCACTCGGCGGACAACCACCGATCACCCGCACCACCGTCAACAACGCTGCTGGGCATTACAGCTAGGCAGATGAGCGCCCCGATGACGTCGGCGCGGTCCGGGCGGTAACCGTCGGCCACCATCCCCCAGGCCAGCGACCCGGCCACGAACACGCCGCCGTAAGCGGCGAGGATGCGGCCGAACTCGGCATCCGGCTGCAGGGTGGCGACGAAGCCGTACACGCCCAGAGCGATGATGCCCAGGCCGATCCACAGCCACCCCCGGTGCTCGCGCACCCCCTGCCAGACCAGCCAGGCACCCCCGATCTCGAAGATGGCCGCCACGACGAACAAGGCGATGGAGCGCGCGAGGAGCATGTGGGTCCCTTCTGTGCGCTACGGGTGGCCAGTTTGGCGGGAGAACCGTAGATGGCACGCCACGGGCGCCCGATGTCCCTCGATGCCCGGCTGTGGTGCCGGTGCGTCGGAGCCGGGTCAGTCCGGTGGGTACAGCAGGTCCTCGCGTGGCTTGACGTTCGCGGCCTGATGGGCCGCCAGCAGCGAGCGCAGGCCGCGCACCGCGGTCAGGGTCCGCTGGCCGTCCCACGCCTGCAGGGCCACCACGGACAGCTCATCGCCGTTGCGCAGGGACAGCGTGGCCCAGGAGGACTTCTCCTCGAAGCGGACAGCCGCGACCTCGAACCAGGACAGCTCCTGGCCGGTGGCGATGTTGCGTACCCGGATGCCGTGCTCGTTGGCGTCGACCCGCGGGCGGCCCAGCCACAGGACCGCCGCGGCCACCAGCAGCCCCAGCCCGAACATGGCGACCTGATCGACTGGGCCGAAGGCGACCACCCCGACCGAGGAGGAGGGCAGCCGCAGCACGATCACGGCCGTCACGACCACGATCGCCAGCGCTACTGCCGCGACGACCATCCGCACGAGCCGCGGGACCGCGGTCACCGTGGAGGAGTTCGCGGGCTGAGGTGCCTGGCGGGCGGACATCGGGTCTCTCCTGGGATCGGCGACTGAAGACGCTGCCGCGGCAGCCAGGCAGTGGGCCATCGGTGCTGCCCGGGCCAGAAGTTGACATCCGGCAACCGGTGCGCGGCCTGTAGCGTCAGCTACGACGGATGATAGTAGGTGACGGGGTTGGTCGTGTGCCGTCCCGGACTCCTCGACTGACCAAGGAGCCCCGTGAGCTCGAACCTGAAGATCTCTGCCGCACTCGTCGCCGTCTTCGCCGTGGCGCTGGCGGTCTTCGGTGTCGTCCGCGCCCAGGGCGGAGACGACGGGCTCCCGGCCGCGAACGCGGCCGTGGTCCGTGAGGACAGCCACCGCCTGTCCAGCGCGGCCGACGGCCGGGTCACCCTGGTGGAGTTCCTGGACTTCGAGTGCGAGGGCTGCCTGGCCGCCTACCCCTTCGTCGAAGAACTCCGCCAGACCTACGAGGGGCGGATCACCTTCGTAGCCCGCTACTTCCCGATGCCCGGGCACGCCAACGCCGAGAACGCCGCGGTCGCCGTCGAGGCCGCCGCACAGCAGGACCGGTTCGAAGACATGTACGACCGGATGTATGAGACCCAGGGCCAGTGGGGGGAGAAGCAGGACTCCCAGGCCGCGGTCTTCCGCGGCTTCGCCGAGGAGCTGGGCCTGGACATGGCCGACTTCGATGCCACCGTGGCAGCGCCGGAGACGCTGGAGCGGGTGCTGCGCGACCGGGAGGACGGGATCGCCCTCGGGGTGGAGGGCACCCCGACGTTCTTCCTCAACGGGGAGAAGCTGTCGGTCACCACGACCGATGAGTTCATCGAGGCCCTCGATGCAGCCCTCGCTGGCTGACCCGGTCGCCGGCTCCACCGGCGACGCCGGTCGCGAGACCACGCGCGGGGTGCGGCCGGGGGCCGGTGCTGCCCCCGGTGGCCTCACCGAGCGAGGCCTGGCCTGGCTGCTGCTGATCGGTGGGCTCACCGGGCTGGTCGCGGCTTTCGTGCTCGCCGTGGAGAAGTACGCGCTGCTCGCCGACCCGACCTACGTGCCCAGCTGCAGCCTCAACCCGGTGCTCAGCTGCGGGTCGATCATGGCCAGCGAGCAGGCCGAGGCCTTCGGGTTCCCCAACCCCCTGCTGGGCGTCGCCGGCTTCCCCGTCGTCGCCTGCCTCGGGGCGGCGCTGCTGGCCGGCGCCCGACCCGCGCGGTGGTTCTGGGCCGGCCTGCAGGTCGGCGTCTCCGCCGGCGCGGTGTTCGTGCACTGGCTGATCTTCAGCAGCCTGTACCGCATCGGCGCCCTGTGCCCCTACTGCATGGCCGTATGGGCGGTGACCATCCCGATCTTCTGGTACGTCACCCTGCACAACCTCGAGCAGGTGCACGCCCGGCTGCCCCGGCCGGTGGCTGCCATGGCCACCACGCTGCAGCGGTTCCACGGCGTCATCCTCACCGCCTGGTTCCTGATCCTGGCCGCCGCGATCCTGCACACCTTCTGGCTGTACTGGAGCACCTTCCTTGTCTGACGTCCGGCCCGTGCCCGCCACTGGTACGCCAACCGCCACGAGCGTCCCGTGAGGGAGATCGGTGACGCCTTCGCCGACATCGTCAGCGACGGCTCCCTGCTGCTCGCGGCCGCCGTCGCCGCACTCGCCGGGCTGGTCAGCTTCGCCTCACCCTGCGTGCTGCCGCTGGTACCGGGCTACCTCGCCTACGTCGCCGGGCTGACCGGCGCGCAGACCCGCGCAGCCAGCACCGCCCCGGCAACCTCCCAGCCAACCGCTGCCTCCCCGGGGACCGTGGCCACCGCGGCCCCGAGCCCGCTCGCCGAACGGCGGCGCGTGGTCTTGGGCGCACTGCTGTTCGTCCTGGGCTTCACCGCCGTCTTCGTCTCCTTCGGGGCGCTGTTCGGGGGACTGGGCCGCCTCCTGCTGGAGTGGGCGCCCGTGCTCACCCGAGTGATGGGCGTGGTCACCATCCTCATGGGCCTGGCCTTCCTCGGTGGGCTGCCCTGGCTGCAGCGGGAACGCCGCATCCACCGCCGCCCACCGGCCGGCCTGGCCGGCGCCCCGGTCCTCGGCGTCGTGTTCGGGCTGGGCTGGACCCCCTGCCTAGGGCCGACCCTCTCGGCGGTGAACACCCTGGCCTACACCGAGGCCTCCGCGGGCCGCGGCGCCGCGCTGGGTCTGGCTTACTGCGTCGGGCTCGGGGTGCCGTTCCTGCTCGTGGCACTCGGCGCCCGGCGCGCACTGACCCTGTCGGCCTTCGCCCGACGGCACGCCCCGGCGGTGATGCGCGTCGGCGGCATCCTGCTGCTGGTGCTGGGAGTGCTGCTGGTCACCGGACTGTGGGAGGGGATCATGTCCTACCTGCGGTCCTGGCTGGCCGCGACCGGGCTCGGCTCCTCATCGATCTGAGCGCCCCGGCCTGGTGGTCGGTCGTGGCCCGCGGGCCGGCCACGACGGCGGCCTAGACTACTAACGTGCTTAGGCGAACGCTTTCCGGCCGGACCACAGCAACGCTCATGGCCCTTGGGCTGACGGCGACTCTCGCCGCCTGCGGCGGGAGCGACAGCTCAGCCGAACACGGCGGTGACCACGGGGTGGCGTCGGTGTCCTCCGCCGCGGAGGAGGGGATCTACGCCGGGCGTGAGCTCACCGAGCCGCAGGCGAGGCCGGCATTCACCCTCACCGACCAGAGCGGTGCCGCCTTCGACTTCTCCGCCAAGACCGCCGGCCAGCCGACCCTGCTGTTCTTCGGCTACGCCAACTGCCCCGACGTCTGCCCGACGACCATGGCCGACGTCGCCCTGGCGCTGCGCTCAGCACCTGCAGACGTCGCCGCCCGCACCCAGGTGGTGTTCGTGACCACCGACCCCGCACGCGACACCGCGGATTTCCTGGGCACCTACCTGGCCCGCTTCGATGAGGGACTGCCCAACCGCTTCGTCGGCCTCACCGGCACCCAGGCCGAGGTTGAGGCAGCCCAGGAGGCGGCCGGGGTCCCCCTGGCCGAGGGCGAGGGCACGATGCACGCCACCAGCCTCTACCTGTTCGGCAACGACGATCTGGCGCGGGTGGTCTTCTCCGCCGGCGACACCTCGCAGCAGATCGCTCAGGATCTCAAGCTGATCGCCACCTCCTGACAGTTCACTTTCTCCTGAATTCAGGTTCAACTGTACTGTCAGCGGCGTGATGCCCGTCCTGCACGCCGAGGTCCTCACCAGATTCGGCCACGCCCTGTCCGACCCGACCCGCACCCGGCTCCTGCTGGCCCTGCGTGAGGGCCCGGGCTACCCCTCCGAGTTGGCCGAGCAGCTGGAGGTGACGCGGCAGAGGCTGTCCAACCACCTTGCCTGCCTGCGCGGCTGTGGACTGGTCGTTGCCGTGCCCGAGGGGCGCCGGTCCCGGTACGAGCTGGCCGATCCGCGGCTGGCGCACGCTCTGGATGATCTGCTGGGAGTGGTGTTGGCCGTGGACCCCACTGCCTGTGCCGTGGACGAGGAGTGCTGCTGATGGCCATCGAACCCCTGCGGCTGACCACGGCTCCCGCCGCGACGACCCAGGCCGCCCCAGCCTTCGCCGCGCCGGCCCTGGCCGCTGAACGGCGGGCCGTCCTCGCCCGCCGCATCCGGCTGTTCGTGGCCGCCACCATCACCTACAACCTCATCGAGGCCGTCGTCGCCCTCACCGCCGGTGCGAAGGCCTCCTCCTCGGCGCTGATCGGCTTCGGCCTGGACTCCGTCATCGAGGTGTCCTCGGCCGCGGCCGTGGCCTGGCAGTTCGCCGGCCGTGACCCGGAGGCGCGGGAGCGGGCGGCGCTAAAGGTCATCGGGGCCTCGTTCTTCGCCCTGGCCGCGTTCGTGACCGTCGACGCCTTGCGGTCACTGCTGGGATCGGGGGAGGCCGAACACTCCTCGGTCGGCCTGATCCTGGCCGCGGTGAGTCTGGCCGTCATGCCCGGGCTGTCCTACGCCCAGCGCCGAGCCGGCCGCGAACTCGGCTCAGCCTCAGCAGTGGCGGACTCCAAGCAGACCCTGCTGTGCACCTACCTGTCCGCCGTCGTGCTCGTCGGCTTGGCCCTCAACAGCCTCCTCGGCTGGTCGTGGGCAGACCCCATCGCGGCCCTGGTCATCGCCGTCATCGCCGTGCGGGAAGGCCGGGAAGCGTGGGCGGGAGACGACTGCTGCTCACCTGCCTCCGCCCTCCGGCTGGCCGCACCTGCCGGCGGAGCAGCTGACAGCGCTGGCTGCGTGTGCTCGCCGGGCTGCTCCTGCTGCACCGACCCGGCCACGTGACCTCCCAGGGAAAGAAGGCGACGCGATGAGCGGTGGCCACAGTCACGACCACGGCGCAGGCGCAGCAGGGACCGGTGACCACCGCCGGCGGCTGGCCATCGTCTTGGGCATCACCACCACCGTCCTGGTCGTCGAGATCATCGGCGCGCTCGTGTCCGGAAGCCTGGCGCTGCTCGCCGACGCCGGGCACATGCTCACCGACGCCGCCGGCCTGACCATCGCGCTGATCGCGGCCAACCTCGCGCTGCGCCCAGCCACCCCGACCCGCACCTGGGGCTACCGCCGGGCCGAAGTGCTCGGGGCCACCCTGCAGGCGG
This sequence comes from Modestobacter muralis, assembly GCF_010682105.1. Taxonomy (GTDB): domain Bacteria; phylum Actinomycetota; class Actinomycetes; order Mycobacteriales; family Geodermatophilaceae; genus Modestobacter; species Modestobacter muralis. The sequence goes on from NZ_JAAGWH010000066.1 coordinate 50,073, forward strand.
CGGTGCTGCTCGCGGTTGGGGTCTTCGTCTTTGTCGAAGGCATCCGCCGGCTCTTCGAGCCACCGGAGGTCGGGTCCACCGCGATGGTGGTGTTCGGGGTCATCGGCCTGGCCGGCAACCTCATCTCCATGCTCGTGCTCACTCGCGGGCGCGGCGCCAACGTGAACATGCGCGCGGCGTTCCTCGAGGTCGTCAACGACGCCCTCGGGTCGGTCGCGGTGCTGCTGGCCGCGCTGATCATCGCGCTCACCGGATGGCTACAGGCCGATGCCGTGGTGTCGCTGCTGATCGCGCTGCTGATCATCCCGCGCACCCTGAAGCTGCTGCGCGAGACGGTGTCAGTGCTGCTGGAAGGCACGCCGCCCGGGCTAGACCTGGACGAGGTGCGGACGCACCTGCTGGCCCAGCCGCACGTGCTCGACGTCCACGACCTGCACGCCTCCCAGATCACCAGCGAGCTGCCGGTGCTCACCGCGCACGTCGTCATCGACGAGTCCTGCTTCCAGGACGGACATGCACCCAGGGTGCTGGACCAGCTGCAGTCCTGCCTGGTCGGGCACTTCCCGGTCAGCGTCGAGCACTCCACGATCCAGCTGGAGCCGGCCAGCCACGCCGGACACGAACACCCCGCCCACCAGTGACCGGCAGCAGAGACGGCAGGGGGCTGGTCAGCTGGCGGTGACGGTCATCGTCCCGATCTGGCCCAGCCGCACGTGGAACGAGCACTCGTACTGGTAGTCCCCGGGCTGTGAGGCGGTGAACTCGAAGGAGTCGCTGGCCCCCGGCGGCAGCACCTGGATGGCCTCGGTGATGTCGGCGGGTCCACTGCCTGGGGTGAAGAGCAGATTGTGGGTCATCTGCTTGGCGCTGCTGGTGAGGGTCAACCGGACTGGTCCCGGCGCGACGGTGAACCGGTCGGGGACGAACACGTAGTCATCGCTGACCGCGATCGTCAGCTCCTGGACGCCGTCGGCGCCCACGGTCACTGTGCCCGCCTCCGCTGCGGGGGCCGGCGCTAAGTCGGACGGTGACGCCGATCCCTCACCACCGCCGCAGGCCGCCAGCGCCACACCGGTCAGCCCGGCCACGCCTGCCGCCAGAAGCGTCCGCCGGGTCAGTTCACTGTTCACACTGAAAGCGTACGCAAACTACTAGGACGCTTCGTACGCCCGGGAGGGCGCTCGCCTGCTCAGATGTTGCAGAGGTCGTTGAGTGCCGCGGACAGCGTCGGCAGCCCGGCGATCAGCACCGGGGCGAGCAGCACGACCCACAGGCCCCCAGCCAGCAGGCGGTGCCGCCACGGGGTCATCTGAGCGGCCGGCTGCAGCAGCCGCGAGACCCGCAGGACCGCCCCTTCTTGCGCCATGGCCATCGCCGCTGCCGGTGCCCGCATCTCGACCAGGCTGACGATCGCGGAGGCGACACTGACCCGGTCGACGTCCGCGGCGGCAGCATCGTCGGCGAGCAGCTCGATGAGCTGCCGGGTCTGGGCGGAGGCCACCTGGAACAGGCGCACCCGCGGGAAGGCCCGCATCAACCCCTGGGACAGCGTCACCGCCAGGTTGTGCCGCGCCCGCAGGTGCGCGGCCTCGTGTGCCAGCACACCGCGCAGCTCGTCCTCGGACAGCGCGGCCAGGGTCCCCGTGGTGACCACGATGCGTGTCTTGCGGCCGGGCACGCAGAAGGCGGCCGGCGCCTGGGCGTCCATGACCAGCACGCCCAGCTCGTGGTCCAGCTCAGCGACCATGTCGATCGACCGGTGCAGCTCCCGCCGCCGCCGCCACCCAGAACCCAGCTCCCACGCAGCGCACAGCAGCACCCACGCGGGCACGGCACCAGCGAGCAGGGTCCCGGCCAGAGCACCGGGAAGGAACTCAGCCGAGCCGTAGGCGCTGGCGACGCTCACCGCGCAGGCGTGGAACACCGCCCCGAGATCACCGGCCAGCGTGGTGACCGGGATCAACAAGGTCACCCCCGCCAGGACGAAGGCCGTCACAGCACTGAACGTCAGCGCCTGCCAGGCCAGGATCGCCAGCCGGGGTGCCTGTGCCGTCCACGCCGCACCCGCCAACCGTGGCCCGGCGATCAAAATCGTCACCCCGATCACGGCCAGGGCCACAGCCGCGCTCACGCCCGGCCGCCGGTCACCGGCCGCGGCCCAGTACGAGCTGCCTCCACCGCTGCCCGCAGCTGCGCGACGGCATCGGGTTGCAGCTCAGCCACGAGTGCATGAGCACCTCCTGCTGGTCCCCGGACTCGGCCAGGACGTCCTGGAGCAATGCGGCGGCGTGCTCGGCGCGACTGCGAACCGGGCGGTACAGCCACGCCCGCCCCGACATCTCCCGGGTCAGCTGCCCCTTGGTGTGCAGGTTGTCCATCACCGTCATGACCGTCGTGTAGGCCAGCTTCCGGGACGAGGACAGCGCACCGAGCACGTCGCGCACCGTCGACGGCTCCCCCCGACGCCACAGCTCGGCCATGATCGCCGCTTCCAGCTCACCGAACGGGCGCACGCCCCCACCTCTCCCGGGCGCCTCATCGGCGCACCACCGCTGCCCGGCGGACTCCCGTCGGGCAGCTGAACTCGGTCTCATCCCACAGCCTAGGAGGCGCCGGTCGGCACGCCCACGGACAACACCGCACCGCAACCGCCGTCGGCGGCTCCGGCAGGTTCGGCCGAACCGTCCTAGGAGACGCCGCCGTAGGAGTGCAGCCCGGTCGACACGAGGTTCACGAACAGCAGGTTGAACACCATGGTGCCCAGCGCCACCAGATTGGTCCACGCCGACGGCGCTCCGCGCCACCCGGCGGTGTTGCGGGCATGCAGGTAGGCGGCATACAGCGCCCAGGAGATGAACGCCCACACCTCCTTGGGGTCCCACCCCCAGAAGCGACCCCAGGCGCTCTCGGCCCAGATGGCGCCGGCGATGACTGCGAACGTCCAGATCGGGAAGCCGAAGACCGCCGTCCGGTGCGCCACGCGATCCAGTGCCTCCGCGCTGGGCAGCTTGTCGCCCCAACCAGTCGCCCGCTCACCGACCGGTGACTCCGCCCCTTCTCGCCGGGCGGCGACCAGGTAGAGCGCGCTGGCCACACCGCTGACGATGAAGACCCCGAAGGAGATGATCGCGGCGGAGACGTGGACGGCCAGCCAGTTCGACCGCAGCGCGGCCACCAGCGGGCCGGACTCGGCATAGAGGTACATGCCGATGAGCACGAGCCCGATCACCGTCGGACCCAGGACGAAGACACCGATCCGCCGCAGGGCCGGCATCCGGATCACCAAGAACAGGTAGGAGAGCACCCCGACCAGCACTGCTGCGGTGGCGAACTCGTACATGTTGCCCCAGGGCACCCGCCCGGCAGCCGCGCTGCGAGCAACGAGCACGCCGGTCTGCGCAACCGCGCCGACGCCGGTGAGGACGACTCCGAGCTGGCCCCACCGTGCGGGCCGGACCTTCGGCGCCTCGCCGCCATTCCCGGGTGGAAGTGTCGGGTTCGGCGCGCCGGCGGTGACGGCGACCAGGTGCGGGCGGGCAGGCGCAGGTGCCCGCCCGAACGCCAACTCAGCGCAGAAGCCGACCGCTGCCAGCCCGTAGACGGCGATCGTCACGCCGAAGAGCGCATCGGACAGGCCAGCTAATGCTTCAGAGGTCATGGGGACCTTCCTCTTCGATGTCGTGCTCGGGGTGGGTGCGCGCCCGCCGGGATCGGCGGTCGATGACCAGAGCGGCCAAGACAGCGGCGCCAGCGATCGCAGCGAGCGCGAGCTCCGGCGTGCTTCCCAGCCGGGTGGCTGTGGTGGTCTGGGTCCGCTGCGCCACCGCGCCGGTTAAGGACCAGGGCGTGAACAGCTCGGAGCGGTCCACGACCGTTCCATCGGGTGCCACGACTGCCGAGATCCCGCTGGTCGCGGCGACCACCACGGTGCGGCCGTGCTCGATGGCGCGCAGCCGGCTCATGGCCAGCTGCTGTTCGCTCTCCGCGGTGTAGCCGAACGTGGCGTTGTTGGTCTGCACGACCAACAACGAGGCGCCGCCGTCCACGACCTCGGAGACGAGCCCGTCATAGGCGACCTCGAAGCAGATGACGTCCCCCAGGCGCACCCCGCCGACGTCGAGGACCCCCGGGTCGGTACCAGGCAGGAAGTCACGCCGCAGCAGGTCGACCTGCTCGCTGAAGAAACGGAAGAACGACCGGGCGGGCATGTACTCCCCGAAGGGCACCGGATGCCGCTTGGCGTAGCTGGCGCCAGGACCGCTGACCGGATCCCAGACGATGCCGGCATTGGTCAGGTAGCGCCCCGGCCCATCCAAGACCGCACCGACCAGGATCGGTGCCGCGATCGCTCGAGCCGCGCCGTCGATCGCCGCGGCAGCATCCGGGTTCTGGAAGGGGTCGATGTCGGAGGCGTTCTCCGGCCAGATGACCAGATCCGGGCGCGGGGTGAGGCCACCGTCGACCCGCTCGGCCAGCAGCAGGGTCTGCTCCACGTGGTTGTCCAGCACTGCCCTGCGTTGAGCGTTGAAGTCCAGGCCGGACCGGGGGACGTTGCCCTGGATGACCGCCACGGTGGCCAGCTCCCCACCCGCCGACAGCTGGCTTCCTGCCAAGGGCAGCTCCACCAGCACACCGACTCCGGGGACGGCGGCCGCGGCAGCGCACACGAGTGCCCACCGCCGGCGTGACGCCGGCTGCTGCCCGGCGGCTGACCTCCGCGACATCGCCGGTCGCCTGACCAGAAGTGTCAACACCGTCCCGGTGAGGGCAACCGCGAAGGTGACCAGCGGTACCCCGCCGTAAGCGGCGAACGAGGCGAACGGGGCATCGGCCTGACCGAAGCCCAGCCGGCCCCACGGAAAGCCGCCGAAGGGCAGTCGCGAGCGCAGTGCCTCCTGCGCCACCCACAGGCCGGCCGCCCACACCGGCGCGGCAGGCAGCCGGTTGACTACCGCGGTGCCGGCGCCCAACGCGGCGCAGAACGCCGCCTGCGCGAGCGACAGTGCCACCCAGGGCAGGTCGCCGACGAAGATGCCCGTCCAGGTGAGCAAGGGCAGGAAGAAGGCAGCCCCCATCACCATCCCGAGCGCGGCACCGGCCAGTGCGGAGCGCCCGCGGGTGATGAGCAGCAGGAGGAACGGACCCACGGCAGCAAGGGGCCACAGCCCGAAGGGCGGAAAGGCCAGCCAGAGGGCCAGACCGCCGATGAGCGCCAGCAGGACAGCCACCGGTGCCGGACTCAGCGGCCCTCGGCTGGCGTGGACCTGTGCAGATGAGCCACAGGCAGCGGTGGGACCGGCCGGAGGAGAGGAGACGCTCATCGGGTCAGCGCACGGTCCGGCGCTGGCCGGCAGCCAAGCGGGCGAGCTCGGCGTTGTAGGCCGCCAGATCAGTCTCGACCCGCCCGTCGACGACGTGAGCGTGGCGCTCCTCGGAGCGGACCCACTGCCAGAAGACGATCGCCACGGCGATGATCGTGGGCAGCTCACCGAAGCCCCAGACGATGTTGCCTGCGGCCAGCTGATCGGTCATCAGGTCCACGTTCCAGCTGGCCGGTGCGTGGCCGAAGGCCTTCACCAGCGGGGTGCTGGCCATCATCACTGCGACGGCGAAGAAGGCGTGCAGAGGACCCGGGATGACCAGCTCGAGCAGCCGCATGGGTGCAGAAACCCGATGCGGCCACGGGTCCAGGCCGAAGGCCCCACCGAACGCGAGCAGCCCGGTGAAGAGGAAGAACGCCAGCATCAGCAGGCTGCCCGCCCAGTGACCCATCAGGAAGTCGAAGGTGGGGGTGAAGTACAGCCCGTAGAGACTGCCGACGAACAAGGTCGTCGACACCACCGGGTGCGTCACGACCCCGGCGGTACGGCTGCGCATGACCAGCAGCAGGAGCGGCCGAAGGGGAGCAGCGGGCCCTCGGCGAGGGAGCGCCCGAATAGCCAGGCTGAGCGGTGCGCCGAGCATGATGAGCATCGAGGACAGGACGGCGAGGACCATCTTCTGCAGCATGTGGATCGAGAAGAGGGTCATCGCATAGCCCATGACCTGCGTGGCCGTGACCAGCAGGACGGTCACGATGCCCACGGTGAAGGTGACCGTCCGGTGACGTGGCCAGCGGATGCCCCGGCGACCCAGCGACCGCACCCCGAGCAGATATGCCGCCAGGGCCAGCAGTGCCAGAGCCGGAAAGACGGACGTCACGTCGATCTGGGGAGTGAAGAGCGTAAGCAACGTCGGCGGGTCGACCGGAATGCGCATGCCACCCATGCCAGATCCCACGATCCGCCCCTCCTCGCCCGAGCCGGGACAGCCGCCTTCGCACAGCCACCACGCCTAACGTCCTAAGTAGGATAGTAGGATAGTAGGACAGGCGGTGGAACTGCTGGAGGTAGCTGGCCCGCGGGCCGACGGCCACCGTCCTGATCGACGGTCAGCCCGGCCGCGCTCTAAAAGCCGGCTTGGAACGCGACCTCGAGCGCGGTGACGCGCTGATCAAATGTCGACGCCGCGCTCGGCGAGCCAGCCGCGCGGATCGACCCGGCGCCCGTCGAGTCCACCTTCGAACACCTCAAAGTGAAGGTGCGGGCCCGTGGACTGGCCCCGGTTGCCCAGCAGGGCGATCGTGTCGCCAGCGGACACCAGCTGGCCGTCCTCCACCAGGATCTTGTCCATGTGCCCGTAGACGGTCACATCCCCGTTGTCATGCAGGATGTAGACGGCGAGCCCGAAGCCGCTGGCCGCCCCAGCCCGGATGACCACCCCGTCGGCTGCGGCGTACTCCGGGGTGCGCATCGGTGCGGCGATGTCCAGGCCGTAGTGAGTGGTTCCCCAGCGCGCCCCGTAGGAGCTGGTGAGGCGGCCGTTGACCGGCATGACCGCCTTGGGGCGGGCCGCCTCGCGTGCCGCTTCCTCCCGGGCCGCCCGGGTTGCGACCAGTTTGTCGCGCCGCTCGGCCACCACGAGCTCAGTGATCTGCGGTCGCGCGTCGAACTCGGCGAGGACCTCGGAGACGGAGCCCTCGTAGGGAATGTCCAGGGCAGGCGCCTCATGGGCGTGGGCGACGGGCGAGCTGAGCCCGTAGCCGCCCTCCCACAGACCGGCCGCGAAGCCGCCCAGGACCAGGGCGGTGAGCAGGAGGGGGCCTCGACGGCCCGCCGGAGGACCCGGGCGCCGCCGCTTAGGCGCCTCCGCATCCCGCAGCTGCCGGCCCATCCGCCCCCCTCGTCGACTCACTCAGAGCACAGAGGAGATTACGAGGAGTCGACCCATCACCTAAGGAAGCTAGTAGTCGGCGTGTCCCGGTCGCCGCAACCTTGAAGCGGCCTGCTCAGGCGCGCTGGTCTTTGGAGGCCGCCTCGGCCTGGCGGACATGGTCGGCGACCTTGCCCAGCTCTGAGTCGATGGTGTCCTCGGCGACCTTGCGCACGGTCTTGCGCTGCCGCCGACGCTTCAGCAAGCCCCCCGACAGCGGCTCGTGGGTGAGGGTGATGGCCACATCGGTGCTCTGGTCGGGGGCATCGGAGAGCTCGATGGTCGTCACCCACACTTCGGGGGTCAGCTCCAACCGTGTCCCGACGCGGTGCTCAGGCTCCCACTCCACAACACGGCCGCGGGGCGACCCACCCGGGGGCTCCTGCCCATCGAGGCGTCCGGGAGCGCAGACGAACTCGGTCCCTCGCTTCGTCGAGGGACCGTCCACCACATACGTCACATCGCAAACAGCGCAGTAGGGCCGTAAGACTGCCAACGCCTCCCAGACGCGAGCACGCGTGAACGGCACCCGACGTGTTCCCTGTACGACGGTGAGCCAGCCCGGTGGGGTGGTGGCCTTGGCCGGGCGCCACGCCGACCCCTTGTCCGGTCCGGGGGTTTCCGGCTCGCTCATCGTGGTGCCCCTTCGGTGAGCAGCTGGTCCAGTGCGGCTCGTAGCTCGTCGTCGGTCACCGCGGCGACGTAGACCGCAGCAACGCGACCGGATCGGTCGATGAGGATCGTGGTGGGCACCACGTTGGCCGGGAACCCACGGAACGCCATGGCGACCCTGCCCTGAGGGTCGAACATCGACGGGTAGTCCACGCCGATCGAGTCCACGAAGCCTTGGGCCAGTTGCCTCTGGTCCTTGACGTCGATGCCGAGGAACTGCACGCCCTCGTCCTTGACGTTGCTGTGGACGGCCTGGAAGTCCGGCATTTCCAGCCGGCACGGCGCGCACCAGGAGCCCCAGAAGTTGAGCACGGCGACGTCGCCGGCCAGCGCCGTGGAGTCGAACGGTGACTCATCCAGCAGCTCTCCGGAGAAGGAGGGAGCCGTCAACCGCTCCGCCTGGGGGATGACCTGGCCCAGGGGTGTGGCGCCCGTGAAGTCGAAATCCCCCGAGTTCTCCTCCGACGCCGCCTCGGTGTCCGGTGAACTCGAGCAGGCAACGAGCCCGCTCGCGGTCACCAGCCCCAACAGCCCGAGGGCGTGCCTGCGCGTGAGGTCACGGCTCACCTGGTGCCTCCCGACGAGTCAGCTAGATCCCGGGTGACCCTCAAGAGAACATGATCGGAGCGTTGCAACTCGGTCCGGTTCAGTGCTGTTGAGCGAGGACCCTGACGAGTCACCCTACGAAAGAGCTTAGGAGTAGGGGAGCGGGTCGGGCTGCCCGGGTGCCCGCTACATCACGAGCCAACTCCGCCATGCCCTCCAGGGAGGGGCCGTGAGTTGGGCGCTCGGCGGACCCCTCGTGTCGAGCAGCGCGGCCGGATGACGAGCTCGCGGTACCCGGTCGCAGGTGCCGCTAGCGGCGCAGGGCCTGGGCGAGGGAGTAGGCCGGGGAGCGGTCGAGATTCTGTCGGGTGCGGTCGTAGCGGCGGGTGGTGCGAGGGTCGCGGTGGCCGAGGGCGTCCTGGACGTCCTGCAGCGGGATGCCGATGGCCAGTGCCTCGGTGGCGAAGCCGTGGCGCAGGCTATGGGGCTTGATCAGGTCGGCTGAGGCGATACCGGCGGTCTTGGCCAGGCGTTTGATCAGGTCATAGGCGGTCTTGTAGGCCAAGGATTCACCGGTGCGGGACAGGAAGATCGGCCCGTGGGTGCGCTCACCGATCAGGTCGTCGAGGGCGCGGACGGTGGCCGGGGGTAAGGCGACGGAGGCGCGCTTGCCGCCCTTGCGGCGGATGCGCAGCACCCGGTGGCCGCGGTCGTGCCGGTAGTCGGCGAGGTCGGCACCCAGGGCCTCGGAGATCCGGCAGCCGGTGAACACCAGCACGGAGATCAGTGCCGCAGAGCGGGGGGAGTGGGCATCGGCGGCGTCGAGCAGGGCGACCAGTTCGGCGGCAGTAAGACCAGCCGTGGAGGACTCATCCGACACCGCCGGTCGCTCGACCTGGTCCAGCGGTGAGCGGTCGAGGACGCCCAGGCTCAGTGCATAGGCGTAGAACTTCGACAGCGCGGAAAGCCGGCGGGCGACGCTGGCCGCCGAGAGTGGCCGGCGGGTGCGGGCGCTGGGGGTACGGGCGAGGTGGTCGACCCAGGCGTCGACGTGCGGGCGGGTAGCCAGCAGCGGGTGCACCCGGTACTCCGGAGGCGCGGTGGTCAGGCACCAGGAGCGCCAGGCGGTGAGGTCGGCGGCGTAGGCGGTCTTGGTGTGGGCCTGCTTGCGCCCGGTGAGGAAGGCGACCACCAGCCGGTCAAAGGGGTCCAGTGCGGTGCCGGGCACCCGGGCCAGCGCCGCGGCGCCGGCGGGCGCGAGCTGCTCGACCACGACCAGCGCGCCGGGATCGACCAGGACGACGTCGGTCGCCTCCTCCGCCGGCTCGGCCGCGCCGTTGCTCGCTGTCCCCATGCCTCCGGACGCTAGAGCAGGGGTCCGACAGGAACCCGCTAATAACTTCCTTTATCAGCGGAACCCCCTAGATGGCAGTGAGGCGTCGCCAGCTCGAGGGGAGGTCGGTTCTGGGCACACTAAGCCTCGCGCTGCTGGCCTACCTGACTTGGCCTTCCATCGAGCTCGCCGCACTAGGCGCTGCGGCCGCGGTATGGCTTGAGCGCAATCAGCCTCGGTTGAGGCGTATCCACGGCAAGCGGGCCTCGGCCAGTTGGGTCAAGCCGGTGCTGCGGACCCGATCCATCGCGACTCGCCGCGCCTCATCAGATCAATTCCAGGGACGATCAGTTCGTCGCTGAAGACGGCGTATTCAGCACCGACGTGCTGTTTCTGGGCGGTATGAGCTATATCGAACTCTGCCGTCCGCAGTCCGCCGTAGAGTCCTGTGGTGATCTGTTCATGGACATCGTAAGTCAAGAACCACGGAAGTCTGCTGTCGCGCAGCATCGCCGCCAACTCCGCGTGATCGTCTGGACGTAGGGAGTCGAGGTACAAGTCCTCGCCTTGAACAAGATACGGAGGATCGACATATACCAGGACGTCGGTGCCTTGCGCTTCAAGCGTACGGAGAAAATCGCGGGCGTCCAGTTGGCTGACGTGGGCACGTTCGCGATAGCCGCCGAGCAAACGCACTCGTTCTGCAAGATTGTCACGGTTGAAGCGGGCGTCAATCTTCCATCGACCAGCTTGATCTAGGCCGCCGATGGGTCGGGCTCCTAGAATGCCAGAGCGGTTGCAGCGGTTCAGGAAGAATGTGGCGAAGCCCAGCTCAAGGTCGTCATGTCCTTCAGGTTGCTCATAGACTGCGCGTGCGGCGTGCCAGGCGTCGAGGTCGACAGGAGCCGCCTCGATCAGGGCCGCAAAAGCGTCGGTCTGCTCGAACACACACCTCCAGAACGCCGCTATCCCCGGATTCAGATCGTTGATGTAGATGGCGCGGACTTCTTCGTCGACGAGCAGACGCAGGGCCGCGCCCGCACCCCCCGCGAAGGGTTCCGCGTAGGCGTGGGGCCGTGGGGCTTGGCTGGCGAGCAAGCGAGCAATGTAGGGCGCCAGTCGCCCCTTTCCACCGGGGTATCGAAGGGGACTCAGGTACCTCATTTGGCGGGGTTCGCAGCGAGGTAAGCGTCGAGGCGCTCGAGCATCGGGCGAAAGGTTCTGCTGAGCTCGCGCACTTCAGCAGCGGTTGGATTTGTGCTGATGTTGTGAACAAACGCGTGCATCGTCTGTACGATTATTCCTTCATCTTGTGTGCGGACCCAAGCCGCTTCGAGCGTCTTGTCCCGTTGGGCAGGGTCTTTGATCTGGGGGTCAAGGTGAAGAAGCACCATCCCGAGCTTCCTTTTCAGCTTGTCCGCCTCATTGCCCCAACCCTGTCGGACGACAGCATCGGTGACCGCCAGCTCCACGACGACTCGAACTAATACGCCGGTCACTGCCGACATTGAGTCAATATCGATGGACTGTGCCTCGGCAAGCAGCTTAGATGTGCGCAGATCGACCTGAGTCAGCTTCAACCCCTGGAAGATCACCCGCTCTTGTCGGGGCAGAATCCGCCGCGACGCTAGCGCAGAGGAAGCTGCTCCGTCGTCATTCGAATCAGAAGAAGTGGCCGAAGGTTCAGCAGATGAGTTAGTGTCCGTAGGTATTGGTGTTACGTCGTCAGGTGTAGGTAGTTCGCCCTCTGCTGAGTCAACATCGGAAATTTCGGCATTGGTCGAAGCGGCGGCGAGACGCGGCTCTGGCAGTCGGTTGCCCCGGGGCGGCAACACATCGCTTGACTTGTCGACATAGGCAACGCGGAGTGTCTTTCCCTTGATATCTGAGACGCCGAGGTTGCCAGCGAAGTCGCTGAAAATCTTGCGAAGCCCGGGCAGGAGATCCTCGTTGCTGAAATGAAAGGTTACGCCGTCGCCGTTGAAGTCAAAACCGAACGCAGTTCGGACGGCGGGATCACCAATCAGTCGACCAAGAGTGGTGATTCGTCCTCGGCGCACGGCGTCCACATTCGCGAGCAGGTCCACCTCATCTGGAAATGCGGTAGCCACTGCTTCGCAAAAAATGGTCGCCCGGTCGGTCTGTGTGCCGCGGCGGCGGTCGAAGTTGTTCATCTGCCAGGGTTTCCATTCGACCACCCCCACGCCACTATTCTCGCCGGTGTGACGCAGCTTTAGCCAGTGCCTTGCAGCGTCGCGGGATTCCGCGAGGTAGCAGGTCACCTTCGTGGGTCCGGATCCGTTCTTGCTAAGCCGCTGAAGGCTGCGCTGGTGAGCCTTGTCGAAAGCCAGCTCTGGGTTTGCCAATAGCTTCAACGCGGCCAATCGGCGGTTGCCTTCAATAACAACTAAGCCACTGGTCTCCCTGACAACGACCGGGAGCTCGGTGGGATTCAAAGTGCCTTCGCGTGCGATGTCCCCTGCGAGCTTGAGCAGTTTGGCCGGCGCGTCGGAGAGCAAGGCGTTGACGGCCTCCCTCTGGCTATCGACGCCGTCCGCGAACCGCGGGTTGGTCTCGTCCAAGAGAAGGCTCGCCACTGAGTACTCGCGGATCACTGCCGGAGCATTGCACGAGCGGCGCTGCGTGGCCACGGACGCGCGTGGCCACGAACACGCGTAGGCCGGCGATCCCGGGGCGCACGACCGCTTGGCGATCGGTTCACCAGTCGGTTGCTGGGACAGTCGCCAGCAAGACGCCCACGTGCTCATCGACGAGGCAGCCACAGGGTTGCGCGAGTACGACGACGACTGGCTCACGCTGCCCGTCTACTCGGGCGTACTGCTCCTCGACTCCGGTAGTCGGGTGGGCACATGAGGGGCAGGCGGGGGAGTGTCCGGCGGGCCAGCCGAGCGTCTCAAGCTCATCTCCGCCGCGGCGTCGTGACTTTCCCAGTAGCTGGATGTTGGGTAGCGCCGCCTGTGAAGGCGCGGGCTCAGTCAGTTCCAGAGCGAGTTGTGCATCCTCTTCGGTGGTGCCCGTCGGGCTAGCTGCACCATCAAGGATCTGCCCCAGCGCGCGGACCAGAGAGCTACGTCCTACGCCGAGAGTCGCGGCCATCTGGTTCAGCGTCATGCCCTGTGCGCGCATGGCCTGCGCGGCGGTGAGCCGTTCCGGGGTCATGACGGTGGGGCGGCCGCCGGCGCGG
>NZ_JAAGWH010000067.1 GCF_010682105.1 Modestobacter muralis
GCGGGTGACGATGCGGGCGGCGCTGGGGCGGGCGCGCAGCACCCGTCGGGCGGCCAAGCCCACCGCGAGGTAGACCACCGCGCAGCTGGCGATGTGCACCAGACCCAGCGTGATGATCTGCACCGCCAGGGGCCAGGCGGCGTCGGGGTCGGTGAACTGGGGCAGCAGGGCCAAGAAGAGCAGGAACACCTTAGGGTTCAGACCACTGACCCCGGCACCCTTGAGCACGCGCCGTGGCCATGGTGTCTGGCTCATCGTCTGGTCCCGGGGTGCATCGGTGAGCCCGGCACCCCCGCTACTGGAAGACACCGAGACGGGGACAGCGCTGGGAATAGGGACAGCGCTGGGGATGGCGCCAGGGCTGCGCAGCATCGCCACGCCCAACCAGAGCAGGTAGGCGCTACCCACAGCGGTCAGTGCGGTCAGGACCAGCGGGTTGCCCGCCACCAGCGTCGCAACCCCGGCGGCGACGACGAGGGTGGCGCCCAGGTGCCCAGCCAGCAGCCCGGCGACGGCCGGTAGGACGCTGCGGTCGCGTAGCCCGGCGGTGATGGCGTAGGCCCAGTCGGCCCCCGGGGTGAGCACGAACAACAGCGAGACGCCCCAGAAGGCAGCGATGGCGGTGGCAGACATAGGTGGTGGCTCCCGAGCGAGGACGGCGTCGACAACGGCGCGTCATTACAGGCCCGCCACAGCAAGAATAAAAGTGATCGCCCGGAACGTGTTGCCAAGTATCCAGCCGTTGAGGCCTAAAAGGGGGTAATTTTAGCTTGTGGACGCCATAGACAAGCAGATCCTTGCAGTGGTTCAGGGTGAGGGACGGTTGAGCGTGACCGATCTGGCCGAGCGGGTGCGTCTGAGCGTCTCGTCGTGTCATCGGCGCCTGCGGGCCTTGGAGCATTCAGGGGTGATCGCCGGCTACCGGGCGCAAGTGGATCCGGTGGCGGTGGGCTTGTCTTTCGAAGCATTGGTCTTCGTCACGATGGCTGCCGCCGACCGGGCCGGCATCGAGGCCTTCGAGCAGGCGGTGAGCACCGTGCCGCACGTGGTGCAGGCGCAGCGGTTGTTCGGGGACCCGGACTACCTGCTGCGGGTCCTCACCCGTGACCTACCGGCGTTCCAGCAGCTGTACGACGAGCAGCTGACAGAGCTACCGGGAGTGCACCGGCTGAGCTCGACTCTGGTGATGAAGACCGTCGTGGCAGACCGAGCACTGCCTCTGTGAGTGAGGGGATGCGTCCGGCGACTTCTAGACGCTCCGCGCGTGGACGATCAGGTGAGCGTCAGCTCCGCTGAGGCCCTGACTGTCATCATCCACATGTCGAAATTATGTGGGGATCGGTGTCAAGGGGCTCAGGACGCGGACTGGCCAAGGTCGTCGAGCAGGCGGGTGAAGAACTCTTGGCGAGCGGTTGATCATGCTCGGCGGCGTGGTCGTGCTGGGCTTGCAGGGTCGGCCGGAAAGCGATCGAGGTCTGGAAGAAGGTGCAGGTCTCGCAGACCGACTCGAAGGTGCAGTCTAGGCGTGCTGAGTTATCTGTTGACCGCAATCTCACGATCGACCCGGCCGCCGTGCTCCGCGCAGTACGCACCGTCGAGCGCCGCTCCCGGCTGATCTCGGGAAGTCGCTCACAACCCACCCAGCTCACAATGACCGGCTCCGCGCACTCAAGGCCGTGCAGAGCGGCTCGTGGCGTTGCTCATTCGCTGCCTTTAGAGGCTCAGCAGGCTCGTTGAGCGGCTCGTGACGCACTCGTCCGTGGCGGTTCGACCGTGAAGGGGCTCATGGAGAGGCACATCGGCGAGGTGCCGCAAACCCGCCGACGGCTGGGGGTCAAAGGATGCCGTAAGACCGGAGGACCGCCGGGTCGTGTGCGTAGTCGCCTTGGGCGTCTCCACTCAGCGTCCGGAGGGCCTCTTCGACGAGATCCGTCAGTCAGATTGCGTGATGACACGCGGTGCACCAACGTCTCCGGTCGCCCAGGCATGGCTTGCCCGTTGCTGGCCGCTCCGGGGGGATGCCATCGCTGACTTTACGCCATACGATGATTGACCCTGCCGGATCCACCCGCCCGTGAGGGACGGGTGGATCCGGCCGTCCCTCACGGACGGGTGGCGCAGCCTCAGGACGCCCGGAACTGCAGCCACACGGTGGTGTTGGGCGGGACGGTGCCGGCCCCTAGCGGGCCGCTGGCGAGGAGAACCTCACCAGCCGGCAGGTCGATGTCGGTGTCGGAGAGGTTGGTGATGCTCTCCCAGCCGGTCGAGCGACGCAGCCGGAGGACCTGTGTGGCGGCGGTGAGGCCAGCGTCGATCCACTGCAGTGACTCGTCGCCCTCTAACTCACGGCGCAGCCGGAGTGCGGCCCGGTACAGCTCGAGGGTGGAGCCCTCGACGCCGTCCTGGGCTTCGGCCGACCACTCACCGAAGGAGGCCGGCTGCGGCAGCCACGCGCCGGCGTCGCCGAAGCCGAACGACGATCCCTCACGCGTCCAGGGCAGGGGTACCCGGCAGCCGTCCCGGCCCTTTTCGGCGTGCCCGGTGCGCTCCCAGATCGGGTCCTGTAGGACATCCGGTGCCAAGTCGGCGACTTCGGGCAGGCCGAGTTCCTCGCCCTGGTAGAGGTAGGCCGAGCCGGGCAGGGCCAGCATGAGCATCGTCGCCGCCCGGGCTCGTCTGAGGCCTCTTTCGTCGTCCGGGGCGGGCGTGGTGCCCCCGCTGCGCAGCCATCCGTTGAGGTCGGTGCCGGCGGGCAGTGCGTAGCGTGACCGGTGGCGGACGACGTCGTGGTTGGACAGCACCCAGGTCGCCGAGGCGCCCGCTACGGCCGCGGCTGACAGGGCACTGTCGATCTGCACTCGAAACTGCTCAGCCGACCACGGTGCGATAAGAAACTCGAAGTTGAACGCCTGGCCCAGCTCGTCGGGGCGGGCATAGAGAACGCGGCGTTCGGTGGCCAGCCAGGCCTCGGCGACGGCGGAACGGGGCGGGTCGTAGGAGTCCAGGACCTTGCGCCACTCGCGGAAGATCTCGTGCACCTCTTCCCGGTCGAACAGCGGGTGACTGCCGTCCAGCGGCAATCCGGTCACTGAGTCGGGGTGGCTGCCGCCGTAGTTGCGCAGCGGCTCGCTGAGGTCCTTGGCCAGGGCGTGCGCGACGTCAACGCGGAAGCCATCGACGCCCCGATCGGACCAGAAGCGCAGGGTGTGCAGGAAGTCCTCGCGCACCTCCGGATTGCTCCAGTTGAAGTCCGGTTGCTCGCGGGCGAACAGGTGCAGGTACCACTGGCCGTCGGGCACCCGGGTCCAGGCTGGCCCGCCGAAGTGCGACATCCAGTCCGACGGCGGCTGGCTGCCGTCGGGGCCTGTGCCGTCCCGGAAGACGTACCGGTCACGCGCTGGGGAGCCCGGTGCCGCGGCAAGCGCCTCGGCGAACCAGGCATGCCGGTCGGAGCTGTGGTTGGGCACGATGTCGACGATGACCTTGATGCCGCGGCGGTGGGCCTCGGCGACCATCTCGTCGAACTGCTCGAGGGTGCCCAGCCGGGGGTCGACGTCGCGATAGTCGTCAACGTCGTAGCCGCCGTCGGCCAGAGCCGAGGGGTAGAAGGGGCTCAGCCAGACGGCGTCCACCCCGAGCTGCTGCAGGTAGGGGAGCCGCTCGGTGACGCCGGCGATGTCGCCGAGGCCGTCCCCGTTCAGATCGCGGAAGCTGCGCGGGTAGACCTGGTAGACGACGGCCTGATGCCACCAGTCGGCGGACGCGTCGGGGATGCGGGCAGGGGGAGGAGAGGTGTCGGGCACGGGACTCCTTCGGAGGGTGGGGAGGGGTGGGTGGCTGGTCGCAGAGGTCGGTGCGTCGGCTACGCGCTGAGGAGGGCCGTGGTCTGCCGGACCACGAGCTCTGTCGGCAGCTGCACGTGCTCGGCAGCCACTGGGTGTCCGGCATGGGATCGTTCGATTGCGCTGTGCAGCGCGGCTGCGGCTGCCCGGCCCTTGGCGTCGACGTCCTGCCGCACCGTGGTGAGCGTTGGCCGCAGCCGGCTTGCCAGGGGGCTGTCGTCGAAACCGACGACCGACAGGTCTGCGGGGACGCGGCCGCCCAGGTCCACGGCGGTGCGAACCAGCTCCGCGGCCATGGCGTCGGAGAAGCACAGCACCGCCGACGGCGGGTCCTCGATGTCAAGAAGCAGCCGCGCGGCCACCGACGCGTCGTCGTAGGCGCTGGGCTGGCTGGACACCAGGGGAGACACTCCGGCGGGTACGAGCGCGTCGAGCCAGCCCTTGAGACGCTGCCGCGACGTGTGTCCCACGGCGTCCTCGGGTCTTGGTAGCCCGACCAGTCGTGGCCCGGGCCCGAGACCGGCGGTCAACACCCCCACGTGTCGGTGGCCGAGATCGAGGAGGTGCTCGGCTGCCGTGCGGGCGCCATATCGGTCGTCGACGTTGACGCCGGCCATCCCGGCGGCGGGGTCCTCATCGATGAGGACGAGGGGCACACCTCGCCGGACCAGCCAGTTGACGGCCTTGGACCCCGGGGCGACGGCGCAGACGAGCGCGCCGTCCATGGGCACGTCACGGGCGGGCAGGACATCGCCGTGCTCGCCCGGTGGCAGGAGTGTGAGCCCCAGCCCGGTGGGTGCCAGCGCATCGGCGACGGCGCCGAGGAAAGTGGTGAGCACCTCGTCGGTGAAGGCATGGCGCAGGGAGTCCGGCAGCAGGACCCCGACGGCCCCGGTGGTGCCGCGGGCGAGCATGCGGGCGGTCGGGTCCGGGCCCACGTAGCCCAGTTCCTCCGCCACCGCCAAGATCTTGTGCCGGAGCTGCGAGGAGAGCTGGTCGGGCCGGGAGAAGGCGTTCGAGACCGTCGCTCGGCTGACACCGACACGGTCGGCAACGGTTTGCAGCGTGGTTCGGCGCACGGTGCGTCCACCTCCCCGATGATCGGCGACCTGATGCTGAACCGGTTCAGCAGGTGGGGGAACTGTACCGGTTCAGACGCGCTCGGCGCGATGGCAGCCGATCCGCGTCGGAGGAGGCCATTGCTCGTCGTCGACCCTGCGGACGCCTTGACCGCGGCTTCGCCGCTCTGTGCGGGCGTCGGGCGGAGTGCTAGGCACACGCCTGCAGCGGGCGAGAGGTGGTCGGTGACCGGAGTGCGTCAGGGGCTGGCCTTGCTCCTGACCGCACTGACCCGCCCGGCCATCTTTCTCGCGCATCGCGGGCTGGCCTGCTGAGACCACGTCTTAGCAGGCGGCGGGTCCTCTGGTCGGGAGATGGCGGGTGGGTCAGGAGCGGGGTGGTCCGATGGACTCCCGCAGTCGCACCGGCATAGCAACGTGGACCGGGTGTTCCGCGAGTGCTCCGTCGGTCATCAGGAGTCGAATCGCTTCGGCGGCCATCTGGCGGTGGGGCAACGCGATGCTCGACAGCGGCGGCTGCAGCCAGGCCGCCAGGTCTGAGTCGTCGAACGAGACGACGGACACGTCAGTGGGTATCGAGCGCCCGCGCGCCTTCAGCGCCTGGTAGACCCCTAGTGCAACCCGGTCGTTGAGACAGATCACGGCCGACGGGTCGCCGCCGTCATCCAGGAAAGCGCCGAATTGCTCGTACGCCGGTTCGGGCCACCACTTGCAGTCGACGGTGCCGGCCAACTCGGTGCCGGCATCACTGAGCGCTTGTCGGATGCCCTCGGTGCGCTGCGCGCCGGCGAGCACCTGTTCCCCTGGCTCGCCCACCAGCCAGATGGCCCGTCGGTGGCCGCGGTCGAGCAGAGCGCACGCCGCGTCCCTGCCGGCTTGGCGCTCGTCGGGGATCACCGCGGGCGAGCTGTTGTCTGCAGCCAGGCAGTTCAACAGTACCGTCCGCTCGAAATGCAGCTCCGCAGGAATCTGCACCTCGCGGGTAAAGAGGCTAGCGTAGACGTAGGCGTCGACGTGTCGGGACGCCAGGTCGCCGATCAGCGACGCCTCCAGCTCCGGGTCCCCTCCGGTCTCGCAGACGAACAGCAGGTAACCGTGCTCGGCAGCGGCGGCGATGGCCCCGTAGACGAGGTTGCCCGCGTAGGCCTCCGTGGCGACGGTGTCGCTGATGAACGCGATGCTGCGGGTCACCTGGGTCCTGAGCCCCTTGGCCATCAGGTTGGGCCGGTAGCGGAGCTCGGTGGCGGCGCGCAGCACCCGGCGGCGGGTCTCCTCAGCGATGCGCAACTTTTGGTCCTGGCCGGTCAGGACGTAGTGGGCCGTGGTCTTCGAGGTACGCGCCTGGTCGGCAACGTCCTGCAATGTGACTCGGTCGCGCACAAAGGCATCCTCCCATGCACCGGGGCGGTCGATGACGGTCAGATCTCACTCATGTAACGCGCCCTTGACAGCGGACCATCAGCTCCTCTTCACTAATGCTGAATCGGTTCAGCAGTGATATGGATCACTGCTGAACTGAGCGCGACACACCGATCAACGGCGATCTCAAGGGAGTCTGATGCGCACGCGTGGATGGAAGATGGCGATCACTGCGGTCGCCCTGGCGACGACGGCGGCCGCCTGCGGCGGCGGGGACAGTGGCGGAGTCAGCAACGGTGATGCCTCGAGCGAGAGTGGGGGGAGCGCCTCGAACGCCAGCGCCGGCGACCTGCTCATCTGGACCGGCACCGGGCCTCAGGGGGAGGCCATCCAGCAGATCGCCGAGGGTTTCGGTGAGGAGAACGGCGTCAACGTCGAGGTCGAGCTCATCCCCGGCACCGACCTGCAGGCCAACTTCATCACCGCATCCCAGGGCAACAACGCTCCTGACGTCGTGTTCGGGGCCCACGACTGGATCGGCAACCTCGTCCAGAACGGGTCGATCGACCCGATCCAGCTGCCGGCCACGGTGAAGGACGACCTGCAGCCGAAGGCGGTTGAGGCCATGACCTACAACGGTCAGGTGTACGGGATGCCGTTCACGTTCAACAACCTCGTGCTGTACCGGAACACCGCGCTCGCCCCAGATGCGCCGGCCACGGTCGAGGACATGGTGGCCGCTGGAAAGGCGCTGCAGGCTGACGGCAAGGTCGCTGAGGTGGTCGCCTGGCCGGTCGGCCAGACGGGCAACCCCTACTTCATCCAGCCGCTCTACACGGCCGGTGGCGGCTACTTGTTCGGAACCGGTACCGACGGCGGATTGGACAAGGCTGACGTCGGCGTGGCCAAGCCCGAGGCCGTGGCCTCGTACCAGAAGATCGGTGCCCTGGGCGAGAAGGGCGAGAACGTCCTCAAGCGTTCCATCAGCACCGACAACCACACGGCGTTGTTCACCGAAGGCAAGAGTGCGTACATGGTCAGCGGGCCGTGGGACCTGCCGACCGTCGACAAGGCCGGCATCGAGTACCAGATCTCAGCGATTCCCGGCTTCGCCGGCGGCGCACCGGCTACCCCGTTCATCACGGTGGACGGGACATACGTGGCCAGCAAGGGTAAGAACAAGACCCTCGCTCAGGAGTTCGTGACCAACTACTGG
Source organism: Modestobacter muralis (assembly GCF_010682105.1). Classification (GTDB taxonomy): domain Bacteria; phylum Actinomycetota; class Actinomycetes; order Mycobacteriales; family Geodermatophilaceae; genus Modestobacter; species Modestobacter muralis. Next base: position 7,497 of record NZ_JAAGWH010000067.1, read on the forward strand.
TCCCGCAGCGACATCCAGACGTCCTACCAGGAGAAGGCGCAGGTCGTCCCGGCCTCGCAGGGGGTGCTCGAAGCGATCCGGGGCTCACAGCCGCGTGTCGCGCAGTCCGTCGACATCGGTGCCGCGAACGGCCAGATCATGCCCAGCTTCCCCTTCATGGCGGGCGTCTTCGACTCGCTGGGCAAGGCCGAGGCGGCTGTCGTCTCGGGCGCGGACCCGGCAGCGACCATTGCCGGTGCAGCCACCGCTATTCAGGACGTCGCCGGCGGCTGATGCAGGTCGAGTGGCGGGGGTGACGGGCCGGCGCGAGCCCCCGTCGCCGCCGCCTCGGATCAGGCGGAGCTCCACTACCGACCGTGGGAGGTCGACATGGCTCGCTCGACCGTGGACGTCGAGACAGCTCGGCATGATGGCGTTCCACCATCAGGGAAGAGGAGTGCCCGCCTTGGGCTCGGGGCAGACGGCACCAGTAGCCCACTGGGGCTGGTGCTTAAGATCGGCGCCCTCGCCGTCTTCGCGGCCCTGGCCGTCTGGGGGGCCCTGCCCCTCATCAGGACGCAGGACTGGATCGGGCTCGCGATCCTGGTCGCGGTCACCGTCCTGGCCTTCTACGTCTATCTCTCCCCGCGCACGATCCCGCTCAAATACCTGCTCCCGGGCACGCTCTTCCTGATCGTCTTCCAGATCCTGCCGGTGATCTATACCGTGAACACGGCCTTCACCAACTTCAGCGACGGCCACCGCGGCAGCAAGGAGGAGGCGGTCACCGCCATCGAGAGCGCCTCCGTCCAGCAGGTACCGGACTCGACGATCTACACCCTCACCATCGCAACACAAGGCGACCCCGCCACAGGCGACATCGTGTTCTTGCTGACCGACCCGAGCAGCAACGAGATGTACGCCGGGACGGCCGACGGCTTGAGAGGGTTGTCCGCCGACGACGTCGACCGGACAGCCACGGGCAAGATCACCGCGGCCGGTGGGTACACCGTGCTGAACATCCAGCAGGCGAGTGCCCGCCAAGACGACCTCAACGCCTTCAGCGTGCCGACCTCGCAGGGCGCGATCAAGGCGCAGGGTCTGTCCCAGGCCTTCGAGGGGGCGCCCCAGCAGAACTACGACGCCAATTGCGACTGCGTCACCGACACAGTCACGGGGGCCGTCTGGACGGCGGACGACAAGAACGGTGCGTTCGTCAACGACCGTGGTGAGGCGCTGGCGCAGGGCTGGAAAGTCAACGTCGGCTTCACCAACTTCACCCGCGTGCTCACCAACGACACCATTCGCGACTCATTCGCCCGGATCGTGATCTGGAACTTCGCCTTCGCGATCATCGTCGTCGCGATCAACTTCGCGCTCGGACTGCTCGTAGCGCTTGCGTTGAACAACCCCCTGGTCAAGGGGAAAAAGATCTACCGGTCGCTGATCATCCTCCCCTACGCCATGCCGGCCGTCGCCATGTACCTGGTCTGGCGAGAAATGTTCAACACCGACTTCGGGCTCATCAACCGACTGCTCGGCACGCACATCAACTGGTTCGGCGGCACCGCCACGTCGATGGTCGCGATCCTGCTCGTGCAGCTGTGGCTCGGCTACAACTACATGTTCCTGGTCATCACCGGCGCACTGCAGTCCATCCCGGCGGACCTGACCGAAGCCGCCGGCGTGGACGGGGCCAAGCCGTTCTACGCCTTCCGGACCATCACGTTCCCGCTGCTGCTGGTGTCTCTGGCGCCCCTGCTCATCTCCTCGTTCGCCTTCAACTTCAACAACTTCGCCGCCATCTTCCTGGTCAGCAGGGGCGGCCCGTTCTCGCCAGACAACCCCTCGGCTGGGGGAACGGACCTGCTCATCACCTACACGTATCGGCTCGCGTTCGGCGGGGGAGGTGCTGACTACGGGTTTGCAGCGGCAATCTCCGTGTTCATCTTCCTCATCGTCGCCGTCGTGTCGATCGTTGGCTTCACACGTACCCGAGCTCTGGAGGAGGTCAACTGATGGCCAGCATCGGCAACCAGGCCGGCCCGCAGATGATCGGTGCGGTCGGTGAAGGCCCACCAACCGAGGTCGTCCGTCTTGGCACCGCCAAAGGCAACTGGTTCACGCGAGTCGGCTGGAGCCACCTCGTCGGCATCCTCGCACTCGCCTTCTCGCTCTTCCCGATCGTCTTCGTCGTCTCGGCGGCTTTGAACCCGGTCGGAACGCTGAGTTCCTCCAGCCTCATTCCCAGCAACGTCGGTTTCGACAACTTCGGCAGCATCCTGTCCGGCTCGTTCCCACGCTGGTTCCTGAACAGCCTGATCATCGGGGTCCTGTCCGCCGCGCTGTCGATGTTCATCTCCGCGTGTGCTGCCTACGCGTTCTCCAGGTTCCGCTTCGTCGGACGGCGTCCAGGGCTCCTGGGCATCCTGCTGATCCAACTCTTCCCGCAGTTCCTGGCCATCGTCGCCCTGTACCTGATCTTCACCGAGGTCACGCAACTGTGGCCGGCGATCGGACTGAACTCGATCTGGGGCCTGCTGTTGCTCTACCTTGGCGGCGCCCTGGGTGTGAACACGTGGCTGATGAAGGGATTCTTCGACACGATCCCGAGGGACCTCGATGAGTCAGCCAAGGTCGACGGCGCTACGCATGCGCAGATCTTCTTCGGGATCATCCTCCCGCTGGTGCGGCCGATCCTCGCGGTCACCGGGCTGCTGGGTTTCATCGGTGCCGTCAACGAGTTCCTGATTGCCAGCGTCTTCCTGACCGACGACTCGGTGAAGACCGCCGCCGTCGGGCTCTACGGGCTCCTCGCGGACGAGCAGGCGAAGAACGCACGATTTGGCCTCTTCGCTGCGGGGGCGGTCATTCTCGCCATCCCCACGGTGGCCCTCTTCCAGTTCCTCCAGCGCTACATCGTCGGCGGGCTCACCGCCGGCGCTGTGAAGGGTTGACCCGGTGTTCCGGGTCGGCGCGCCGACCCGCTTTCAGACTCAAGGAGTTCCGGTGGCCGAGGTAGTGCTCGAAAAGGTCAACAAGCAGTATGACAACGGCTTCCACGCCGTGCACGACCTGGACCTCGACATCGCCGACGGAGAGTTCCTGGTGCTCGTCGGGCCGTCCGGGTGCGGTAAGACCACGGCCCTGCGGATGGTGGCCGGGCTCGAGGACATCACCACAGGCACCCTGCGGATCGGTGGCCGGGTGGTCAACACGCTGTCCTCGCGCGACCGGGACATCGCGATGGTGTTCCAGTCGTATGCGCTTTATCCGCACATGACCGTCGCAGACAACATCGGCTACGGCTTGAAGCTGCGGCGCATGGACAAGTCAGACATCGACAAGAGGGTCCGTAAGGCGGCGGACATGCTGGAGCTCGGCCCGCTCCTCGACCGCAAGCCCAAGGAGCTCTCCGGCGGCCAGCGGCAACGGGTGGCCATGGGGCGAGCCATCGTCCGCGAGCCGCAGGTGTTCCTCATGGACGAGCCGCTGTCCAACTTGGACGCCAAGCTCCGTGTGCAGATGCGTGCAGAGATTGCGCAGATTCAGCGGGAGCTCAAGACGACGACGCTCTACGTCACCCACGACCAGACCGAGGCCATGACGATGGGGGACCGCATCGCGTTGATGAAGGCCGGCGTCCTCCAGCAGGTCGGGGTCCCCCAGCAGCTCTATGACCACCCGAACAACATCTTCGTGGCCGGTTTCATCGGTTCACCGCCGATGAACCTGGCCACCGCCAGGCTGAACCGAGCCGGCCAGGGCTTCGAGCTCTCCTTGGGCAGTGCCGTGCTATCGCTTCCGGACACCGTGCTGGCCGAGCGACCGGCACTCGCGGCGTACGCGGGCCGGGAGGTGGCGGTGGGCATCCGGGCCGAGGACATGGAGGACGCCGCCCTGGCTCGCGACAGCAGCGCACAGGGACGCCTGCGGGCGAAGGTGACCCTGACGGAGGCGCTGGGATCTGAGATCGTCGCGCACTTCGCGATCGACGCACCGAAGGTGGTCACGTCTGACACCAAGGAGTTGGAGAAGGACGCCCACGTCGATGGCCTCCTCGCGGCACACCAGGCCATCAACACCTTCGTCGCTTCCTTCGCACCCCGATCGCGGGTCCGGCCCGGCGACGAGATCGAGATCGTCGTCGACCGCGAACGGCTGCACTTCTTCGACCCAGTGACGGGTGTCGCCGTCCGTTCATAGCGCTGGCGCGAGGCGCGTCGGCAGCCGGGTCCGTCACCCGGCGGACCCGATCGGGGCGCCGGCCCCATCAACAGCCAGCCGGACCACCGCTCGAGGGAAGGTCCGGCTCGCATTCGTCACGGAGGAGACCCATGACCGAGTCCGGGGATGTGCCGGGCCGTGACAGGCTCGCATCGGGCCTGGCGGGCGGCGATCACGCGCACAGTCTGTCGCTGCCCCACCACGACGGTTCGTTGCTCTATGTCCCCGAGGACGCCCCGGAGCTGGGGCGCACCGCCACGGTCTTCGTTCGGGTCCCGCGTGAGGACGGTGCCACTGAGGTGCATGTTCGGTCGACGCCGGACGCAGAGGTGAAGTTGTCCAGAGGGGTGGTGGACCGGACGACGGAGACGGAGACGTGGTGGCGCTGTGAGGTGCCCGTGCGGAACCCCGGAGCTCACTATCGTTTTCTGTTGCAGGGCGGCCCCCGTGGCTATCGCTGGCTGACAGGCACCGGGCTGCACCAGCACGAGGTGAGCGACGCGATGGACTTCCGGTTCACTGCAGCGCCGCCGCCCCCGGAGTGGACGCGCGACGCTTTCGTCTACCAGGTCTTCCCCGACCGGTTCGCCCGATCCGCCGCCGCTGACGAGCGGCAGGTGCCCGCCTGGGCGGCGCCGGCGCGCTGGGACGATCCCGTCGACGCCCACGGACCCACCGTTGCGACCCAGCTCTACGGCGGTGACCTCGACGGCATCCTCGCCCACCTCGACCACATCGCCGGACTGGGCGCGGACACGCTCTACCTGACCCCGTTCTTCCCGGCTGAGTCCAACCACCGCTACAACGCGACCGACTTCGGCGCGGTCGACCCGATCCTGGGAGGAGACGAGGCGCTGGCGCGGCTCAGCCGTGCGGTCCACGGGCGGGGGATGCGGCTGATGGGGGACCTGACCACGAACCACTCCGGCGACACCCACCGCTGGTTCCGGTCGGCGCTGGCGGACCCCAGGGCTTCGGAGAGGGCCTTCTACTACTTTGCCGGTCCTGAGTCCGACGAGTACGAGATGTGGCTCGGCTACCCCTCCTTGCCCAAGTTCGACTTCGCGTCGGCGGAGTTGCGCCGACGCCTCCTGAAAGGACCGGAGAGCGTGGCCGGCCGATGGCTGCTCCCGCCCTTCCACCTCGACGGCTGGCGCATCGACGTCGCGAACATGACCGGTCGCCGCGCTACAGACGACTACAACGCCGAGGTCGCGCGCGAACTGCGGGCCACGTTGGCCGAAGTCGGCGACCAGGCGGCGCTCATCGCCGAGCACAGTTTCGACGCCAGTGCCGACCTCGGCGGCGAGGGCTGGCAGGGCGTCATGGACTACTCCGCCTTCACGACCCCCGTACGGTCGTGGCTGCGGGACCCGGGGACCCAGGAGCACCGTCCTCCCGGTCTGCCACCGCTGGTGCCCCGGCTGCCCGCGGAAGCAGCGGCAGCGACAATCCGCGAGCACTACGCGCGGCGTCCCTGGCGAGCAACCGCGACCTCCTGGTCCATCCTCGCCAGCCACGACACCGCACACATCCGCACCATCGTGGGCACACGAGAGATGCAGGAGGTGGCGGCGGGCCTGCTTTTCACCATGCCCGGCGTCCCCATGGTCTTCGCCGGCGACGAGATCGGGTTGACCGGCACATTCGGTGAGGACGCTCGCATTCCGTTCCCGTGGAACCGGCAGGACACCTGGGATTTCCAGACACTGGCGACCTACCGAGAGCTCGCCGCCCTCCGCCGCGGATCCGAAGCTCTGCGCCACGGCGGGCTCCGGTGGGTCGCGACGTCGGGAGACACCCTCGCCTATCTGCGCGAGGCCCCCGGCGAGCGGCTCCTGGTGCTGGCCCTTCGGGCGCCGGCGCTACCCCTCAGGTTGCCGGCTCGCGGGCTAGGGATGCTGGACGCCGATGAGGCGCCCAACGTGTTCGGCGGCGGAGCAGCTCTCAGCGCCCGTGGCGGTACGGAGGTGGTCCTTCCGGGCGACGGCCCGACGTTCCAGGTCTGGCGCCTGCCCTAACCCCGTCCGCCTGAAGGCTGGTGCTCGCAGATGTCTGGACGACACGTCGCTCCGGCGGCTTCATACCTCGCCGGACCACTCGGCCTCGTGTGGCCTGAAAGCGTCCTCCCATTGATGCGCCTCCTCCAGCGGGAGCGGACCTCGATCTACCGCCATGGCCGCATGAGCCAGGTGACTCAGGCTCGAGGTCCCCACGATCGCCGTGCTCACACCTGGAGTGAACGCCGAGAACCGGATGGCGGTCCCCACCCAGTCGTCAGCCTGCGGCTGAACGTTCATGTGCCTCAGTCGCTGCCAGTACGTCTCGCCATAGACCCCGATCGGACGCTCGCGGTAGCGCCAGGCTGCGTTGGCCAACGGGCGCTTCGCCACCACCCCGATGCCGCGCTGGCGAGCGAAGGGGAGCACTGCTCGACGGGAGTGCTGGTCAGCGATGTTGACCGAGGTCTGCAGCACGTCGAACAGACCTGATTCCCCGGCCCAGCTGAGGGCGACGTTCTCCCCGCTATAGCCGGCCGCCAGGACCTTCCCCGCCGAACGACAGGCAAGCAACGCCTCCACGACCTCACCTGTCTGGAGGACCTCGACCGGGCAAGAGTGCAGGAACATCACGTCGATCCGGTCGGTCTGCAGCACGCGCAGCGCCCGCTCGACGCCCTCCCGCACCGCCCCCGCCGTCCAGTCCTCCTGCCCCGGCACGTCGTAGCCAACCTTCGTGGACAGGACGACCGCCTCCCGATGAGGAGACATCCACCGACCGAGCCGCTCCTCAGAGGCCCCGTAGCCCCGCGCCGTGTCGATGAACGTGACGCCGAGTTCGAGGACCCCATCCAGGAGGACACGCGCCTCCCGCTCCGTCATGTCCCCGACATCGATATGACCGGCGCCGAAGCCCAGCGCACTGACGGTGAGAGACGACGAGCCGAGTGGACGCTGCAGCATCGTGCGACCTTAACGGCGGCGGGCTGGTCAGCCGGCCCCGTCGGCGCCACCTTCGTCCTGGGACCGGGACTGCCCCGACGACGGTCGACTCGTCGGGTGTCGTGGTCAGTCCCGGCCGCACCAATAGAATCAGGCACAGCAAGTCGAGGTCGTCCGTCACGGACGCCCTATGCATGCTCAGCTGCGGGTGTCGTCCTCGGCTGTAGACCGGACGCGGGTCAGGGCCGCGCCCAGCCGGGATAGGCCGACTGAGCCCAGCGCGCGAGCCAGAGGCGTGGGGTACGTAGGTGTCATGGCAAAATGGGCCGCGGTGGCGACGGAAATGCGTTCCTGAGCCATACCTGACCCCGTACTCACCACCGCCTGACTGCCTCGGCGGCGGACAACCTCCTTACCTTGATGAGCCGGCAAGACTCAGCGTCAGGCGGTCAACGCAGCAGCCTACAGGGCAGCGACATGCTCATCGACGAGGTAGCCGCAGGGCTGGGCGAGGGTAACGACGACGGGTTTGCGTTGCCCGTCGACGCGGGCGTACTGCTCCTCCAGGCCGGTGGTCGGGTCTGCGCAGACCGGAGAGGTGGGGGAGTGGCCGATCGACCATGTGAGCGCTTCGAGGTCTTCCCTACGTCGGTGCATCGCCCGCCCCAGAAGTTGGATGGCCGGAAGATCCGCGGGCGATGTTGCTTCGGGCGTCGGTTCGGTCCGCCGGCTACCTGGTTTCGCCAACTCTCTGGCGCTCTGCTCAGGATTGGCACCGATACCTGGCGGAACGGGTGCGCCGTCGGTCGTCTGCATCAGTGCGCGCACCAGAGAGCTGCGGCCGACGCAGAGGGTGGCCGCGATCTCGATCAGGGTCATGCCCTGGGCGCGCATCGCCTGCGCTGCAACGAGCCGGTCGGGGGTCATGACGGTGGGCGCCCACCGGCGCGGCCTCGGGCTCGGGCGGCGGTCAGGCCGGCGCGGGTGCGTTCGCTGATGAGGCGTCGTTCCATCTAGGCGACGGCGGCGAAGATGTGGAAGACGAGCTCGCCACCGACGGTGGTGGTGTCGATGGCCTCGGTGAGGGACCGAAACTGGGTGCCGTGGGCGCCGAGGTCGTTGATGATGGTGGTGAGGTCGGCGACCGAGCGGCCGAGCCGGTCGATCCGCCACACGGCGAGGGTGTCTCCGGGGCGGAGGAAGTCCAGGCAGGCGATCAGCTGTGGGCGGGCGGCGGTGGCGCCGGAGGCGTAGTCCGTGAAGACCCGCACCGCCCCGGCGGCGGTGAGCGCGTCGTGCCGCAGCGCCGGGTCCTGCTCGAGGGTGGACACCCGCGCGTAGCCGACCATGTCCACGCGCGCAGGCTAGCGGGAGCGGCCCACAAACGTCAGGGGTCGCAGGATTCGGGCCGTTGATTTCGGGCACGGGTTTTGGGCCGGTTGACCCGTCAGTCGACCTGGGCAAACGCCCGACGAGTCAAGAGGAGCACGGGGAGGCCCAGAAACGGGGGGTTTCGGTATCCGCCCGGTGACCTGTACGGGGACCGGCCGGAGGCCGGTTGGATCCGTTATCTGGCGGCGTGCCTCGGCGCCTTCCTCATGAGGAAGGACGCTCCGCCGGTTGTGGCGGACTCTCGTGGTCGATGCTCCGTCCTCCATCCCCGGGCGGTGCAGCGGCCATAGCTTCTCTCCGCCGTCTGGCATGACGCGGCAGGGGAGAACCGGTACAGCTGGTGAGACTCCCGGCCGATATCGACATGTGAATGCCAGCGCACGGTCACGTGCACTTTTCCGCTGACATCGCGAAACACCGTTCTTCGACGCGGGCTCAGCGCTCCGGGTGGTCAGTATGTGAGCACCCCGTCACCTTGTGCGCGACCCTTCCCGCTGTCGCCGCACGCTCGTCCAAGGAGCACACATGACCGCCGTTCAGCACAGTCGTCCGACCAGATGGTGGGGCGACCTGTCGGTCAGGTGGAAGGTCGGGTCCACGGTCGTGTGCGGGCTCGTGGTCGCGGGTGTCGTCGGTGGCGTCGGCCTCGACCGGATGGCCGGGATGGATAGCGCTGGCGCACAGCAGCAGGCGGGAACGGCTGCCGCCGGGCACCTCGCCGCAGCCCATGTGGCCTTCCTGGACACCCGGTTGGACGCCTACGGCGTGCTCTTCGCCGCACCGGAGAACCGGGCTGCGGCGCTGGAGAAGCTCAGCGCCGACGACGCGGCACTGGACGCGGCGCTGCAGCAGTACGGCGAGAAGGGCGTCCCGGTGCCCGAGGCGGAGGCGATCGAGCCGATCGTGGCCCAATACCGGGCTGCGCGGGCGCAGGCCGTGCTCCCCGCAGCGGCGGCTGGCGACATCGCCGGCTTCCAGGCGTCCCTGCCACAGGTCAGGGACCTGGGCGTTCAGGCGTTGACCGCGTTCGGTGATGCCCAGGAGGCGCAGCAGGCAGCGGCGGCGAAGATCCAGGGCGACGGGCACGTGGGCTACCTGACCTCGCGGAAGGTGCTGCTCGCGGTCATCAGTGTCGGGCTGCTGCTCACCTGCTTGGTGGGCGTTGCCGTCACTCGTGCGGTCACCCGTCCGCTGGTGCGCATCCGGGACGGGCTCCGCGCCCTGGCCGCCGGCGACTTGACGACGCGCACGGACGTCGACCGGAACGACGAGCTCGGTCAGACAGCTCTCGCGCTGGACGAGGCGCAGGGCCAACTGCGTTCGGTGCTGACCTCGGTGGCGGCCTCCTCGGATGCGGTGGCGGCGGCGTCGGAGGAGCTGTCGGCGTCGGCGGCGGAGATCTCCGCCTCGGCCGACGAGACCTCGGTGCAGTCCTCGGTGGTCTCCGCAGCCGCCGAGGAGGTCTCGCGCAACGTCGCGACGGTCGCCGCCGGCGCGGACGAGATGGGCTCGGCGATCCGCGAGATCAGCCAGAGCGTCAACGAGGCCACCCGGGTCGCCTCGCAGGCGGTCATCGAGGCGCAGACGACGACGGAGACCATCCAGGCGCTGGGCACCTCGAGCCAGGAGATCGGCGCGGTGGTCAAGACGATCACGTCCATCGCCGAGCAGACCAACCTGCTGGCGCTGAACGCCACCATCGAGGCGGCACGCGCCGGTGAGGCGGGCAAGGGCTTCGCCGTCGTGGCCAACGAGGTCAAGGAGCTGGCCCAGGAGACCGCCCGGGCCACCGAGGACATCGCCCGCCGGGTCGAGGCGATCCAGGCCGACACGACCCGCGCGGTGGCCGCGATCGGCGGCATCTCCGGGGTGATCGGGCAGATCAACGACTTCCAGCTGACCATCGCCAGCGCGGTGGAGGAGCAGACGGCGACGACGAACGAGATGTCCCGGTCGGTGCAGGAAGCCGCCGGAGGGTCGACCGAGATCGCCACCAACACCACTGCGGTGTCGGCTGCCGCCTCGTCGACCACGCAAGCGCTGGGGCAGACCCGGCTGGCAGTCGACGAGCTGTCCCGGATGGCCAGCGACCTGCGCTCCACCGTGGGCCGGTTCACCTACTGACAGCGACGTGGGGCAGGTGGTCGCCAGCCAGCTGCCCCACGAAGTCCGACTGGCGCGCTACGGCGCTCGCTCGCCTTGTGACGCGCACGCTTGAACCGGCAGCGTTTCGCCGATGAAGGCCGTTCTGTCGGCTTGGACTCGTCGGTATCAGCCGAGGTTCGTAGGCCCGAAACGGTTGGGTATCGGGCCGTCCGAAAACGGGGGCGGTCTCAACGGGTGCACGCAACAGCCTCTGCGGATGATCATGTGGTTGTGGTCTGGGAGGCGGTTCGGTGAGGTCGTTCGGGTTGTCGGTGGAGCAGCAGGAGCAGTTGTGGGTGCAGTGGCGGTCGGGTGAGTCGCTGCGGTTGATCGCCCGGTCGATGGGGGTGTCCCGCGGATCGATGCGTAGGTACGTGGAGGGCTGCGGTGGGGTTCGGCCACCGGCCCGTCGGCGGGGCCGGCTGGCGCTGACGGCGGCCGAGCGGGAGGAGATCAGCCGCGGGATCGCCGCCGGCGCCACGTGTCGGGCGATCGCGCGGGGCCTGGGCAGGCAGGCGTCCACGATCAGTCGGGAGCTGGCCCGCAACGGCGGGCGGGAGGCCTACCGGGCCGCTGCGGCCGACGCTGCCGCTGATGTGCGGGCGCTGCGGCCGAAGCCAGCGAAGCTAGCCGCACACGGCCGACTGCGCGCCGAGGTCGTGCGAGGGCTGGGTTTGGAGTGGTCTCCACAGCAGATCGCGGCACGCTTGGTCGTGGACTTTCCCGACGACCCGGACATGCGGGTCTCTCACGAGACGATCTACCTGACCCTGTTCGTGCAGGCCAGGGGTGGGTTGGCTCGTGAGCTGACCCGGTCGCTGCGCACCGGGCGGGCCACCCGCCACCCGCGCGGCGCCAAGCTGCCCACCGGCCGCGGGCAGCTGCGGGACATGCTGCCGATCTCAGCCCGCCCGGCCGAGGTCGAAGACCGGGCCGTGCCCGGGCACTGGGAAGGTGACCTGGTGCTGGGCAAGCTGCCCAGCGCGGTCGCCACCCTGGTGGAGCGCACCAGCCGCCTGGTCGCGCTGGTGGCGTTACCTGAGGGCAAGAAGGCCGAGCAGGTCCACCCCGCACTGGCCGCCGCGATCCAGCGGGTGCCCGCCCAGCTGCGCCGATCTCTGACCTGGGACCAGGGCAAGGAAATGGCCGAACACGCCCAGTTCACCGTCGCCACCGGCGTCACCGTCTACTTCTGCGACCCCAAGAGTCCTTGGCAGCGAGGCAGCAACGAGAACACCAACGGGCTCCTGCGCCAATACCTGCCCAAGGGTGCTGACCTGCGCACCTTCACCCAAGACGACCTCGACACCATCGCCGCACGCCTCAACGGACGACCCCGACAAACCCTGGGCTGGAAGACTCCCGCCGAAGCATTCAACGAGGTCGTTGCACAGACCCGTTGAGACCGCCGGCGTTTTCGGTCGGCGCGTTGGCCGGGTCGCTGCTACCTAACGTCCCCTACCGCATGCCTGCTCTCGAGACGTCAGGCTGGCAGGCTGAAATTTGGCGCGGACTGGCCGGTCCTTCGCTGGCGGAGGCCGGCGAAGACCTGATCGGACGGTAGGACAGGCGACGGCATCAGCGGGCGGTCCGGCGCCGCTTGCGGCTGTACATCGAGCGGTCTGCCATGGCCAGGAGGTGGTCTGGGTCTTCGCCGGGGGAGCCGTGGGCAGCGCCGATGCTGACGCTGAAGGGCGGCGATGCGTTCGGGATGAGGGGTGGCTCCTGCATTTGGGCCTGGACTCGGCTGACCAGTTCCGCCAGCTGTGACTCGTCGACGTCTGGGAACAGCATCACGAACTCGTCGCCGCCGAAGCGGGCGACCAGGTCGTGGTGGCCGGCGGACTCCTGCAGGCGTGCGGCGACCTCGATGAGCAGCTGGTCACCTCGGGCGTGCCCGTGCTGGTCGTTGACCGCTTTGAAGTCGTCGACGTCGAAGAACAGCAGTGCGCAGCCCCGCCCCGTGTCGGGGTCCAGGTGTTGCTGCAGCGCGTCGAAGAGCACGCCACGGTTCCATGTGCCGGTCAGGGCATCGGTCGTGGCCCTGCGCTGTACGAGGGCCTCGCGCTGGCGGTGCTCGGTGACGTCGATGGCGACCACCGCGATGGCGCACGGCTGGCCGGCGTCGTCGGTTACCACGCTGTTTTGCATGGACACCCGCCGCCAAGCACCATCCGCTCTGAGCCAGTCAGCCTCTTCGAGGAAGGACGTCCCGCCGGACAGAGCCTCAGCCACCGCCTGCTGTGCCGGAGCTACGTCCCCTGGGACGACGTAGACCTCCCAGAACGGTCGACCGAGCAGTTCGGTCTCCGCTTGGCCGGTGAAGCGCTCCATGGCCGGGTTGACGAGCAGGATTCCGCCGTCGTTACCGATCATGACGACCAGCGCCGTCGTCGCGTGGACGATGGCCTGCGTCAGCTCCACGGCCGGTACCACGGCAGCTCCTTCCATGCCTCGCCCATCGGCCCGGACACAGCCGTACTTGCCACGCTGACAGCCGACTCACCCACGAGGGGGACTGTCGCTGGAACGCGCGGTCAAGCTGCCTGCGCCGGTGGGGACCAAGCGCGTCCGGTCTTGCATGGGCGCCGTGGCCGGTGCGCTGCGGGCTCCTGCGGGCACGGCTGTTCGTCATCTGTGGTGCGCCACTGGCGGAGACGGTGAGGTTCGGTGTGGCCGGATGGATGGGTGTCGTCGTAGGGCGGGGAGCAAGGCAAGCAGCGGAAGGAGCTGCCGTCAACACCGGACCTGGTGCAGGCAGCAACTCTGTAGGTTTGCCTTATGACAGCTCGGGAGCCCGTGAGTGAGGTTCCATCTGCGCCGAATCTCGGTGAGGTGATGAGCCATGCCGCCAGGGCGCTGCAGGAGGAGCACGGCGACGTCGAGGGCACGCTCCAGGCGATCACCGCCCTGGCGGTCGGGACGGTGCCCAACGCTGAGGACTGCAGCATCAGCTACGTGTTCGCCCGCAAGCGGGTCGAGCCCCGTGCTGCCAGCAGTGAGCTGCCTGGCAAGGTGGACGCGCTGCAGGGGGAGATCGGGCAGGGGCCCTGCCTGGATGCGGTGTGGGAGCAGGAGGTCGTCCGGGTCGACGACGTCCGCGCCGACGAGCGCTGGCCGGAGTTCGCCGCGAAGGCATCCGACCTCGGTGTGGGCGCCATGATGTGTTTCCAGCTGTTCGTCGAAGGCGACCAGCTGGGCGCCCTCAACCTCTACTCCCGCACACCTGGCGCCTTCGACGACGAGTGCGAGGAGATCGCGCGGATGCTCGCCGCCCACGCGTCGGTGGCGCTGGCCGGCGCCCAGCACGAGTCCAACCTGCGGAAGGGGTTGGACAACCGCGACCTGATCGGTCAGGCCAAGGGCATCCTCATGGAGCGGCACAAGCTCACCGCCGACCAGGCCTTCGGCATCCTCGCCCGGGTGTCTCAGAACATGAACCGCAAGCTCGCTGACGTTGCGCGTGAGCTGAGCGAGACCGGCGCCGTCCCCGACCCGGCGGCAAGCGGGGACTGACTACTCGGGGATGGCCCCGAAAGCCGTCTCCTGGATCGACCAAGCCTGGCCAGTGCGCCCGTCAGTACCCGAGCGCCACAGGGTGCAGCAGTCACGGAGCGAGCGCCGACACCGGGCCTGGCGTGGACGCCGAGTACAGCGTCACCGTCGCCCAGCTCCCCGCAGGAACGACGGAACTGGCCTTCCCCATCCTGCAGCGGTACTCCGATGGCCGGGAGGACGCCTGGATCGAACCGGTCACCGACGCCGTCCCCGCCCCGGCGAAGCCAGCGTCGATTCTGTCGATGGCCGCCGCTCCCGGCGGGGCCACCTGCGCGCCGCCCACGCCTGTGCCCTCTGCGGCTGGTTGGTCTGCGGTGTCCACCAGCGCCGCCGAGACGGCCGCGGCGTCCTCTCCGCAGCTCGAAGAGGACACCGCGGCGCAGGTGAGCGGGAAGGGCAACGGCGTCGGGGTACCGGTGGTCGTGGGGTCGATCGTCGTGCTGGTCGCTCAGTGCTGCGGCAGTCTAGGTTGTTTGCCGGCGGCGCGCATGAGCCGACTCCACAGCGCCCGCGAGGCGGCCTAGCCCCAGGTATCACCCAGCCCGGTCAGGGTCGACCTGGTCATCCGCGAGAACTGATCGGCGCGGGGGGTCACTGGGGCGTCAGCTGCAACCACGATCTGCGGGTCCTCGCCTTGAGGGGCGCCCTGGCAGCCACAGGGGTGATCGCCAGGGCGCAGCTGCACAGTAGTGGTAGCCGTTAGAAGGGCGGGGCGTTCTGCTCGGCTGGTTCGATGTTCCAGGCCGGGGTCCAGCGGCCGACGGCGAAGGCGAACCCGGGCGTGGTCTCCCGGTGGTACTCGACGCAGCCCAGCCAGCCGTCGCCGCGGTGCTCGTCCCGGGTCCAGGCGTGGAGCAGGGCTGGCGCGTGCCACTGACCGGACCACCGGACGCGCACCGGCACGGGTGGGGTCAACATCCGTTCGGCGTCCTCGAGGGCGGTGGCGAGGTCGTCCCAAGAGGTGACGGTCAGGTGATCGGGCACCGGTAGCTGCCGGGGTGGCCAGCGGGGATCGCGGGGTGGCACCGCGCCCACTATCGGCGGCGGCGCCGACAGTCTCGGGCTGGACCGGCCTGGCGGCCGGTGGCTTCGCCGTGGTGGTGGCGCGGACCGGCCTGCGGCCGGTGGCTTCGCCGTGGTGGCTGGCTTGGTGGGTGCGGCAGGTCGTCCCAGCATGCGGGGTCGGGGGTCCGACCGGTCAAGGCCGCTGCGCGCCGGCTGCGCCGGTCGGCTTCGCCGAGCCTGGACCGCCCACCCTCAACTCCGCACCCCGGGACTCCCGACCCGCCGCACACAGCGGCGGCCCATCGAAAGGAACCCTGATGAACAACGAGGCCGTCAACACCGAGCGAGCGAACGTGCGCAACGCCTTCCACCTGGTGCAGCAGGAGGTCTATTCGCTGCTGGACTCGGTGGGGCTAGTCGCGGAGATGGTCGCCCATCCCAAGGACGGCGACCACGCCGAGCTGGCATGCAGACGACGGGCTTGCACGAGGCGGTCGAGGGCGTGCTGGCCCAGCTGGACACGCTCCGGCGATTGCAGTTCAGCTACGACGACGCGGTGGACGCCCAGCCACGGTGACCAGCGGGTGGCCGGCCAGGAGACCCCTGCGCCGGCCACCGGCCCCACACTCGACTGACCGAACGTCATGCGCCCAAGGAGGCCAGCATGTGCACCGCTCTTCCCCGGGCGGGCCAAGCCGCCTGCCGCGACCGGCAGGATCTGCGGTGACCGCCGCTGTGCCCGCGCCACTGCGCCAGGAGTTCGAGACCATCGCTGCCCGCGCGGCCGCGGTCGGGCGACCGCTGGCCCCGATGCCCACGCTGGAGATCGCCACCAACAGTCGGCGGGACAGTCGCGCGTTCACCGACCCGGTCGGCAGCGCCGGCACCCCGCGGGTCCGGCTCGCCCAAGACCTGCTCGACACCGCGCCGGAGGACCGGGCGTGGACCATCGCGCACGAGCTCAGCCACGTCCTGCGGGCCCAGGAGGGAACGCGCGTCACCTTCACGCGTGGCCGGCTCAACGCCGTGTGGGCGCTGTTGGCCCTTGCGGTCGCCGCGCTGACGGTGGCCGGCTACGCCGGACTCACGCGCTCCGGTCCCAGCGCCGACCTGATGGCCGTCCTGGGGGTCGTGGGCCTGGCTGCCTGGGCGGCCTTGATCGTTGAGGTGATCCGGCGCGAGGAAACCGGGGCCGACGCCACCGCGGCGGAGGTGTTCGGGGAAGTCCTCACTGTCGCCGGTGTCAAACGTCTCCAGCGCCGAGAACGCCCGTTCGCCGAGTTCCCGGTAACGGCGTGGCGTACTCACCCGCGCCCATCCCATCGCCGCCGAGCCGGTCTGGCCAGGGTCACCAGGTGAGTCAGTCCAGGGGTGAGCCGGTCAACCTCACCGCAGCTGACCGAGAGCGCTTCGGGACGGCCATCTGCCGCACGGCCACGTGTCACATCTGGCTTGGTTCGGTGTCGCGTCCCGGCGGCTACGGGCAGTGGTGGCTACGGCGTCCCGACGGCAGGCAGCGGGTCGTCTCCGCGCACCGCGTTGCTTTCGAGGTGGCCCACGGTCCGCTGCCAGAGGGCGCCACGCTCATGCACGACTGCGAGGTGCGGTTGTGCGTCAACACCGGGCCGGGACACGTCCATGCGGGCACGCAGGCGGAGAACGTCGACCAGGCGGTCAGGCGGCAGAGGATGGCCGGCCCGAGGCCAGGCCTGGTCGACGTCCGGGGTCCGGTCGGTCAGGCCGCTGCGGTGCAGACCGCGATCCGGGAAGCACTCACGCAGGGCCGGTCGGACCCGGACCAGTTGGCCGAGGTTCTGGCCGAGGTGATCGCTGTCGGCGACCCTCTAGCCAACCAGCTCCGCCTGCTGTGACTCCCCGGTCGACCTAACGCTCTCTTCGGATCCCTGGTCACCGTCAGCACCGGGCGGGGTGTCGTCGGAATCGCCCCGGGGAGCCCGAGGCGCACGACGCGCGGCGCGGACGTCGGTGAGGGGCACATCGCAGAGTAAGGCGATCTCGTCGGGAGTCTTCCCGAGATTGGCCAGCGCGCCGATGCTGGCGCGGAAGGTCGCATCGGCGGCCGCGATCTGCTCGGTGAGGCTTGCACGCAGCTCGGCTGACTCCATCACTGCGGTCACAGCTTCGGTGAGCACGCGCGCTTCGCGCTCCATGTGCTCCTGCACCCGCTGAGCTGCCCGCCGCCGCGCTACCAGAGCTTCACTCTTGCCCGTTGCCATGCGCGGAGCGTAGCCCGTCTCCACTCACCGTCTCGATCCCTGCGCTTGACCCCGTTGCACCGGTCTTCGCTCCCACTCCCTCAACAAGATCAGCCCCTCCCTCCTGTCGGCTGATCCCTGGTCCACTCGCATCCCTCCCTGACCAGCTCACTCATCCGTCCCCCGTCCTCATCGGCTGACCTTCTGACCTTGTCCAGCCGTGCCAAAGCCGTCCTAGTCTCCAAACCTTCCGACCAGTCCACCTTCCTCACACCTCTGGCACTATTAGTGCCGAGGACATAACGTCCCCCAGGACGGGGCCCGGAGGGCCCCTGATCGGGGCGTGGAGACACCGCCCCGAGGGGGGCCAGGGAGAGGGGTAGCGGTGACCGGCGCGACGGTGTGCGGGCCGCTGCCGGCGCCGTCCTGGCCGGCCCCCAGCCAGGTCCCGGTACCGGGACCGGCCGGTACCCCCGGCCGCGGGCGCATCGCATGATGACGCTGCACGTGCTGGGAGCCGGGACCGGCTACCGGTACCTCACCGACCAGGTGGCCGGCGGGGACGGGCAGCGCCAGGCAGGGCAGTCCCTCACCGACTACTACCAGCAGACCGGCAACCCCCCGGGTCGCTGGATGGGCACCGGCGCCGACGTGCTCGGGGTCGAGGGTCAGGTCGCCACCAAGCAGATGCACAACCTCTACGGGCTGGGCCTGCACCCGGAGTCCGGGGTCCAGCTGGGCCGCCGGTTCCAGGTGTTCCGGTCCATCGCCGAGCGCGTCCGTGACCGGCTGGACGCCGCCCAGGCCAGCGGCCGGCTGCTGTCGGAGACGGCCGTGGCCGTCATCGAGAAGGAAGAGAACACGAAGGGGGAGCGGCAGGCCGTCTCCGGGTTCGACCACGTGTTCTCCCCGGTCAAGTCGGTCTCCCTGGCCTGGGGGCTGTCCACCGATCCGCACGTGGTGGCACAGATCGAGGCCGCCCACCACGAGGCGGTCGCGCACACGATCCGGTGGCTGGAGCGCGACGTCGCGTTCGCCCGGACCGGCACGGCCGGCGTCGCCCAGGTCGACGTGCACGGCGTCGCGGTGGCCGCGTTCGACCACCGCACCTCCCGCGCGGGAGACCCCGATCTGCACACCCACGCGGTCATCTCCAACAAGGTGCTGGCCCGCCTGCCCGACGGTGAGACCCGCTGGCTGACGCTGGACTCCCAGGCGCTGCACAAGGCCGCGGTCGCCGCCTCCGAGCGGTACAACCGCACGCTGGAGGAGGAGGTGTCGCGTCGGCTGGGTTGGGAGTTCGAGGTCCGCGCCGACCAGGACCCGGCCGAACCGACGGCGATCCGGGAGGTCGCCGGGGTGCACCTGGGGGTCATCCGCGGGTTCTCCCGGCGGCGCAACGAGATCGAGGAGCTGCACGGCAAGCTGGTCGAGGCCGACCACCGGGAGAACGGTCGGGCCCCGTCGAAGGCGAGGCAGTACGAGCTCGCGCAGCAGGCCACGCTCGCTCTCCGCCCGGCGAAGGTGACGACGGAGACCGTCGCGGAGGAACGCGACCGGTGGGCCGCGCAGGCGGCTGGCCTGCTCGGGCCCGAGGGGCTGGTCGAGCTGCAGGAGCGGCTGCTGCCGGCCGATCCGCTGGCCCTGGCCACTGCCCGTGACGTGAGCGATGAGGAAGTCGAGGACCTGGCGGCCGCGACGCTGGCCGACGTCACCGACCGCCGGTCGACGTGGACCGTGCGGCACGTCCAGGCGGCCGCGCAGCGCGCCTCCCGTGAGCTGCTGATGGCCAGTCCCGAGGCCCGTGACGCCCTGGTCGGCCGCATCGTCGCCCGGGTCATCACCGGGCAGGGAGAGTGGCAGCAGGTCGTCCGGCTGGACCCGCCGGAGGCCATTCCGGCACCACCGGAGCTCCAGCGCGCGGCCGGGGAATCGGTGTTCCACTCCCACGCCAGCGAGCGCTACACGACCACCGCGCAGCTGGAGGCCGAGGACGCGCTGCTCACCCACGCGCGCCGCGAGGACGGGTTGGCGGCCAGCCAGGCGGACCTCGACGTCGCACGCTGGGCGGCCCAGCAGCGGGGCATGCCGCTCACTGGCGACCAGCTCGCCGCGGTGACGGCGCTGACCCGTTCCAGCCGTGGGCTGCAGCTGCTCATCGGTCCCGCCGGCACGGGCAAGACCACCACCGTGCGCGGGCTGGTGGAGACCTGGCAGGCCGACGGGGTGCGGCGCGTGCACGGCCTGGCGCCCACCGCTGTCGCCGCCGCGGTGCTCAAGGCCGAGACCGGGATGGTGGAGACCGAGACCCTGCACCAGTGGGCCGCGCAGGTGGAATCCACGGGTGCCGTGCCGTTCGCTCCCGGGGACCTCGTGGTCATCGACGAGGCCGGGATGGTGGGTACCAGCAGGCTGCTGGACGTCGTGGACGCCGCCGAGAGCGCCGGTGCCAAGGTGGTCCTGGTCGGCGACCACCGGCAGCTCGGCGCGATCGAATCCGGGGGCGCGCTGCGGCTGCTGGCCACCGACGAGCCCGCCGCGGTGGCGGAGCTGACGACGGTCTGGCGGTTCGCCGACGTGGCCCCCGACGGCACCCGGACGATCCGGCAGTGGGAGGCCGACGCCTCCCTTTTGCTGCGCACCGGGGATGCGGCCGCACTCGATCCCTACATCGAGCACGGGCGCGTCAACTCCGGCGTCGAGGCCGTTCTGCTGGAAGACCTCTACACGGCGTGGAAGGCCGATCAGGACGCCGGCCTGACCGCGGTGATGATCGCCTCCCGCGCCGACGTCGTCGCCCGCCTCGGCGTCCGGGCGCGCGCTGACCGGGTCGCGGCCGGCGTGGTGGAGGCCGACGGCGTCCAGCTGTCCGACGGCACGACGGCCGGTGTGGGCGACGTGATCGTGACCCGAAAGAACAACCGGCTGCTGCGCGCCGGGGGCGAGTTCGTCAAGAACGGCGACCTCTGGACGGTCGAGGCAGTGGACAGCGACGGCGGCCTGCGCGTGCGCCACACCCAGCACGAGGCGGAGGTGACTCTGCCCGCGGAGTACGTCGCCGAGCGGGTCGAGCAGGGCTACGCCATGACCGT
This sequence comes from Modestobacter muralis, assembly GCF_010682105.1. Taxonomy (GTDB): domain Bacteria; phylum Actinomycetota; class Actinomycetes; order Mycobacteriales; family Geodermatophilaceae; genus Modestobacter; species Modestobacter muralis. The sequence goes on from NZ_JAAGWH010000067.1 coordinate 28,053, forward strand.
GCACCGCGCCCAGGGCTCCACCGTGGACGCCGGCCACGTGCTGGTCGATGACACCTACTCCCGCGAGCTGCTGTACGTGGCCATGACCCGCGGGCGGCTGGGCAACACCGCGCACGTGGTCACCGATCACGTGCTGGACCCCGACCTCGAGCGGCCCGCGGAGCACGAGCGGCTGGCTCGGTCGGTGCTCGGTGAGGTCCTGCGGCGGGAGTCCGGGGACCGGTCGGCGACGGAGACGCTGCGCGAGGCGTACGCCGCTGCGGGGTCGCTGCGGACCCTGCTGCCCCGCTACCAGTACGCCAGCGGCGTGCACGCGGACTCCCCGGCCCGGGACGTCGTGGCCGCCGGCATGGCGCCGGATGCGGCCGCCGAGGTCGTCGCCGCACCGGCGTGGAACGCGCTGGCCGAGCGGATCGGGATGCTGGAGGCGCGCGGCGTCGACGTCGCCAGCGAGCTGCGGGCGACGCTGGCCGAGCGCGACCTGGGCGGTGCGGAGGACCCAGCCGCGGTGCTGCACATGCGGCTGCAAGGGGCGGTGGAGGCATCCCGTCCCCCGGGCGGGGACTGGCTGCCGCCAGCCCCCTCGGGCGGGGATGAGTCCCTGCCCGTCTACCTGAGGGAGCTTCGGGAGTCGATGGAGACGCGGGCAGCCGACCTGGGCGCGATCGCTGCGGTGGAGCGGCCGGACTGGACGATGAGCCTGCCGCCGGTCCCCAGCGAGCCCACGGCCCGGGCCGGCTGGGAGCAGGTCGCCGGCCGCGTGGCCGCCTACCGGGAGGCCTACGAGGTGACCGGGATGGACCCCCTGGGCGAGCTGCCGCGAGAGCCCCGTCAGCACGAGGCGCACGACCAGCTGCGCGAGGCAATCGGGCAGCTGCCCAACGTCCAGGGCGAGCAGGAGCTCCTCATCCAGATGGAGGCCGCGAAGCAGCGGCTGCGGGTAGCCGAGAGCGACTACTGGGCCGCGCAGCGGGAACCCGGCCCGGCGGCCGCTGGTGCGGCCGAGCGTCAGGTGGAGGCAGCGGAGAAGACGCTGGCCCGGCTGGCCGAGGCCGAGGAGGCCGAGCAGCGGTGGGAGCAGCTGGCCGCCAAGCAGGCTCAGACCGCCGGTGAGCTGGCCCGCGCCCGGGCCGAGGCGGAGACAGCCCGACGCCGGGAGAAGGCGGTCAAGCAGGGCGTCGTCGACGACCTGCAAGCGCGGCGGGAACGCGACGCCGCGGTGCTCCAGAAGGCCGCTGAGCTGGCCGCCAAGGCAGCTATCGGCCTGCCGCCGGCCGCAGCCCGGGATGCCGCGCGAGCCGATGCGGCGCGGACCCTGGCCGCAGCCCGGACCCTCCTTGCCGAAGGCGTGGCGGAGCGGGCCCGGCGCGCGGCCAAGCTGGAGGCTCGACGCGTGGCGACGGAGACCGCGCTGCGCGAGGCCCGCCACCACGTGACGGAACTCCACGCGCGCATCGGTGCCGACACCGCCGCGGTGGACTCACCGCGGCCGGTCGAGATGGGCGAGTACCGCCCGACCGAGACCGGCCGGGAGCGGGAGCGCTAGGTCGCATCTTTTAGGTGCGGTGTGAGGGGAGGACGGCGGCCAGTCAGCAACCCTGTTGAGACAGCGAGACCGGCAGTTCTGTGTTGAACGAGGGCGCCGACAGAAGATGTCGGCGCCCTCGTCCGCGTTCAGATGAAGGTGTCAGCTGGTGACGGTGACCGACTTGCCGGTGACGGCCTGTGTGAAGCCCACCGAGACACCCGTCCCGTAGGCGTTGTTGTTGCACACCTGCGAAGAGCCGCCCTGAGGAATCCAACAGATTCCCTTGACGGAGTGGCCGCTAGTCACGAGGGTGCCGCGATCGGTCCAAGTGCCGGTGTAGGTCTGCGCGCTTGTAAAGCCGACTTGGGCGTACGGCAGGGAGATCGGCTTCCAACACGTGTCCCTCGAACCACACGGGTTGCTTATGGCGTTCAGCGACAGCCCGGACGTCGGGGTCTTCGAGACTGACACCACCGCCCCTGTCTGAGCGTCGAGGACGACGGCAGTACCGGTCGTGGCGCTAAGTCCCCCGGTTCGGGCGTCGATCACCACGCTGGAAGCGGCTCCCTCGACACTGGGAGCGGCAAGCGCTGTACCCCCGCCAACGGCGACCAGGCCCGTCCCGAGTGCGCAGGCCAGGAGAGTGTTCTTCATAGCGCGACCCATGTTCAGCTTCATGATCTTCCCGTCATCGAAGGGGACCTAGAACCGCTGACGCAACAGACGTTCACCGGTACGGCCGCTGATGCCGCAGACTCTGACAGTGACTCAGGGTCGCGACAAGACCTCAAAGCGTGTCGCTGCAGTACCGCTTTGGCGTGTCGTGAACCCTTCAGCTGATCTATTGTCTGACACTCCGACGCTCTTGCCGCTCACTGGAAGACGCTGACCGCTACCCAGACGCATCCGTACCGGTGTGCGTCCGCTGGTCCGTTGAGTAGTGCGCCCCCGCGCTCTCAACGAGTGGCCAGAGAGCGAGGACCGCGGCGACGCGTGGCTGGGCTGCATCGAGTATGACGGAAAACGACTTCCAGGCCGCCTTCGCTGTCGACCAGTCAATGCCGGCTTAGAACATCGAGCGCGGAGGACGTCTCTCCACCGTTCCGACCCGCAGTGAAGCCGGTCAGCTTGAGGTGCCGTTGAGCCAAGCCGGATTGTCCCCGATGTGGGCGAAGACGTCGCCGGGATTAGCGGGCTTGAGCGTCTCCAGCTGCTCGGCGGCGGCGTTCCATCCCGTCTTGTGCCCGTTGGGGGTGCAGGCGTCGGGCGCCTTCCCGAAGTGGAGGGTCTTTAGCCGCTGCTGGAAGTTGGGCAGCCACCGGTCGTGCCAGTACATGCCCCGCTCCGGGGAGGCGACGAGGGTCTGGTGGATGTCGACCCAGCCGCTATAGAGCGAGGCCAGGTCGTGCACCAAGCGCGGGTGCTGCGGCCAGCAAGGCAGCACCAGGTCAGTCACCGACACCGCATAGTCGGTGTTGAGGTGGTCGACGAAGGCCACCAGGAGACCGGCGAGCTCCTCCCGCTGGGTCTCGGTGAGCGAGTCCAGCGACCACGGCCGGGGCGCGCCGGTGGCCGCCAGTAGCCCGGCGATGCCTTTGGGGCCCTTTAGGTCGTCACCGCCGACGGCATCAGCGGCCGACGCGGTGCGACCGCCGTCGCACATGCCGCCGTCGTGGGGGTGTGTCTCGTGGTCGACGTCGACCCCGCACCGGACCCACAGCGGGCCGGTCACCGGCGGGTCCCGGCGTCGTAGGCGGCCTGGGCGCGGGCGTACTCGGTGGCGCGCACGTCGGCGCGCACCGCCCGGGCCTGGGCGACCTCGGCGGCCACGGATGCTGACTCCCGGCCGATCTGGCGGCGCAGCGGCCGGGAGTCCCGGTAGGACTTGGAGCGGGCCATGAACAGCTTGCAGCCCAGCACGCGGACGACGGACTGCCCGTCGGCGAGGGTCTGCTGGTCGGCGGCGCTGATCGCGTCGCGCCACTCGTGGCTGTCGCTGTACTGCCGGTTGCCGATGTTGCCCGAGACGTTGACGGTGGTGACCCGGGCGAGGCCGGCCTGCTCGGTGAGCTCGTCGGCGATGGAGGCGTCGTAGCCACCGACCATCGTCACCTGCACGTTCTGGGCCAGGGTCTCCGCGGCGTCGCCGTAGAGCTCCTTCTCCTGGGCGGCGTTCTGCAGCCCGTAGACCAGGCCGACGCCGTAGGACCGCATCTCGTAGGCCACCTGGGGCAGCGAGGCGATGGGCACCAGCCCGCGCAGCTCGTCGAGGACCGCGACGGCGGGCACCGGCAGGCGGGAGCCCGGCGAGCTGATCGCCACCTCGCGGGCGGTCTGCAGCCACTCGTCGGCGAACAGGGTCAGCAGCGGGGACACGCTCGCTGCGGTGGTCGGGGAGGCCAGCAGGTAGACCGTGGCCCCGTCGCGGATCAGGGATTCGAGGGTGACGCCGCCGTCGCGGGCGAAGGCCGCGCCCTCCTTGGTGGCGAAGGGGAACATCGCGTTGGCCACGAACCGCTCGACGCTGGAGGTGGTGCGCTCGGCGCGGTCGTCGAGGTGCTTGAGGAGTGCGATCCGGGTGGCCTGCTCGGCGGCGGTGTGCCGGTCGATGATGTCGTGCGGCTCGGTCAGGCTGATGTTGCGCTGCCACCGGATGATGTCCTCCACGCTCCGGCCGCCGAGTGCTGCGGCGTGCAGCCAGGCGGCGATGACCTGCATGGCGGCGTCGCGGAAGAACCCGTCCTGGGCGTCGGTGCGGTCCCCGTCCTCGGTGCCGGCGACCAGGCCGCGGGCCCGCCGGTAGGCCAGGGACACCTCCTCGCAGCCGTCGATGAAGTCCCACGAGAGCCGGTCGAAGCCGGCGGCGTACCGGTTGGCGGGGTCGGAGAAGTCCAGGACCCACACCGGGCGGCCGGTGGCCTGCCGGGCGCGGACGGTCTCCCGGAACAGGTCGTCCTTGGTGGTGCCGATCAGGGCAGCTCCGGGCACGTCGCGGGCGATCTTGGTCAGCAGCCGGGCGGTCTTGCCCCAGCCGGTGCGGGCGATGACCCGGACGCGCTGCTCGAAGCTGGCGACCAGCTGCCCGCCGTCGGTGTGCTCTCCGAGGATGTAGCCGAACGCGGTGATGGGCTGCTGGCGGCGGATCCACCAGGAGTGCAGCCGGTTGCGCCCGGCGAGGTCGGGGCGGGTGAACCGCCCGGCCCGGCGCGCGGACCGGGCGGAGACGTGCCGGCGGACCTCTGACCACTGGCCGCGGGCGCGGGCGCGCTCGTCGACGTTGGCGGCCCGAATGATCGGCCGCGCGACCACGGCGATGATCACCGCGGCGATCAGGACGCCCCAGATGACCCACCAGGTCCGGTCGGCCGGGGCCTGCATCACCGTCCACAGCGGCGGCTTCTCAGCACCGGCGGCGAACACCGACAGCCGGATGCGCGGGTACGGACCGGTCCAGCCCGCTCCGGTGAACCAGTTGGGGATCGCCCCGCCCACCATCCAGCCCGTGCCGCCGGCGATGAGGATGACGATGCCGGCCCAGGTGTTCAGGGTCCGCTCGCGGCGGGTGGGGGGTCTGCGACTCATGACGGGGCTCCGCTCGGTCGGGACGTCAGTAGACGCTGACGTGGACGTGGTCGTAGTGGCAACCGCTGATCTCCGCCGGGTTCGGGCACCCGTAGACGTCGGAGGAGTAGGGGCCCCAGGAGCCGGGGTTGGCGGCCTCCCAGAACAGGCCCTGCCAGATCAGGTACTTGACCCCGAGGGCGGCCTGGTTGGCCACCAGGTAGTTCGCATACGCCCAGCCCTGCGCGACCGACACGGGGTCCAGGTGGTTGAAGAAGACGTCGCAGGCCCGGCCCAGCGGGTGATCGCTGGTCGGGTTCCAGGCGTGGGCGTCCCAGCAGGTGATCCCACCGCCGGCGTACCCCTGGCCCTGGGTGGCCTGGATCAGCGCGAGGGTCCGCGGGGTGATCCGCCCGGTCGTCGTCGGGTCATCGAGGGTCGCGGCCTCAGCGGGGAAGGCGGTCACCGTGACCAGCCCGGCCGGGATGACCGGGCCCTCGGCCCCGGCCGCGCCACCGATCAGCCCGCACACCGAGGGCGCCGGGGCGGCGGGGTCGACACCGGCGCCGGTGTCCAGCTCGCCGGGGTCCAGTGCCGGGGTGTCCCCGGCGGCGGTGACCAGCTGGGCGGCCAGGGTCTCCCACTTGGCGTAGGCGTCTCCGAAGCCGCTGCGCTGCACTGCCTGAGCGGCCACGGTCAGCGGCATCGTCTCCCAGCCGGGGACCCCGACCAGGCCGTTGAGGAACTTCCCCGTGGAGTAGACCGGGTCCAGGATCTGCTCCCGGGACCCCCAGCCTTGCGAGGGGCGCTGCTGGAACAGCCCGAGGGAGTCCCGGTCCCCGTAGTCGATGTTGCGCAGCACCGACTCCTGGATCGCGGTCGCCACGGCGATGACCCCGGCGCGCATCGGCAGCCCGCGGCCCTTGACGACGGAAACGATGACGGTGACGTTGCCGGTCTGCTCGGCTGAGACGGTGATGGAGGACTGGGCCGCGGTCACCGGGTAGGGCAGCAGGGCGGCGTCGACGTCGCCGGTGAACCCGATCCCGGTCTGCACCCCGCAGCCGGCGGCCGCCTGCGCCGTCGTGGTGGACGCGGCCCCGACCAGCATCAGCCCGACGGCGGCCACCACCAGGCCCAGCAGGAGCGCGGGCAGACCGATCTTCACCCACAGCGCGCCGCGGACCACCCCGCCGATCACTCGGAGATCCCGGTCAGCCCGTTCTGGACGTTGGTCACCTGGTCGCCGATGACGGTCACCAGCAGCGTGACCGTGTCGGTCGAGGACGGGCTGCCGTCGATCGGGGTCAGGGTGCGCGTGGCCTCCAGATGCCACACCACCTGCTGGGAGCCCGCCGTGGCGGTGCCGGTGACCGGGCCGGGGGTGACCCGTACCTGCTGCTGGATCGTGAAGTCCCACAGCCGGGCGGCGTTGTCCCGGCCGGTGGAGGCGACCTCGGAGCTCGACAGCGACGACCAGCTCCCGACCCACTCACCCACGGGGTCAGCGGCGGTGGGGTCGAAGGTCAGGTAGGTAGCGAGGAAGTCCGCGGCCGTCGACCCGCCCGCCACGTCGAAGGGCGCCGGGCGGGCCGGGTCTGCCGGTGCCAGCGCCGCCGCCGTGGCGGCCGCGGTGACCGACGTGGAGGCGGCGGCCGGTGCCGTGGTCGATCGGGGAGCCGCGGTGGAACGGGGGGCCGCTGATCCCGTGGCCTGGCTGGTCCCGGTGGAGGACTGGACCCGCGGGCCCTCAGCCTCCCCGGCATCGTCGCGGCCGGGCCCGAGGAACACGAAGCCGGCGATGAGCACAGCGGCGACCAGGACGATGACGCCGAGCCCGTCGGTGGAGCCCTCCGGCCGGTCCCGCCAGCGGGTGAGGGCGGCAGACCGCCCGCGGCGGGCGTCGTGCCGCCACTCCCTGCGTTCCTTGCGGGTCAGGCCCGCAGGAGGCTGCGCGGGCGGCAGCTGCGGGTAGTGGTCGGCGGTCAGGTCCTGCTCGGTGCGCCGCATGACGAAGGGCCGGTCGTCGGCATCGGTCACTGCTCAGGCCCCTTGCGCAGCGGAGCCATGCGGTACTGCCGGCGAGGACCCGGGTTCCGCTGGGTCGAGGAAGCCGGTGCAGCCGCCGAGGCGCCGGAGGCATCGGACCGGCTCGGCCGGGCCGTGCTCTTGCCCGAGGGAGCCTGCGGGGTTCCGGCTGACCGCCGGGTGCCGGTCGAGGACGACGAGGAGCCGCCCCCGCTGCCCTTGTTCGTGGACTTCACCGACGCCGCGGTGGACCCGCCGCCACCCGAGGGTGTGTTGCGCGAGGAACCGGTGCCGCCCGCGGGTGTTCCCCGCGAGGCCCCGCCGGCCCGGCCACCGGTCCCCTGCGGTGCCGCGGTGTACCTGGTGCTGCCGGTGCCCCCACCGGACCGGCCGGCGGCCCGCTGGGGAGCGTCGCCCGTCCGGTTTCCGCCAGGGGAGCTTGGGTTGGCGGTCGGTCGAGGACTGCCCGCGCCGACCGGTGCCGCCGAAGCCCCGCCGGGCCGACCAGCTCCCTGCCTGCGTTGCCCGCCACCCCGGCCGGCACCTGCGGCCGCTGCGCCGCCACGTCCGGCACCCGTTCCAGGCGTACCCCCGCCCCGCCGGCCGGTCGGGCGGGAGGAACCCGCCGGGCGGGCCGTGGACGCGCCTGCAGCGCCCACGGTCGCGGCAGGTGCCGACGCGGCAGGAGCCGCCGTGGAAGGCGTCGCCGTCCGAGACCCAGGACCCGACGTGGCGGCCGGGGCGGACCCCGACGAGGACGCCGGAACCGCCCCGCTGGCCGGCCCGGGACGCGAGCTGGCCGCCGGGCGGCCGGTGGCCGGCGTCGCGGGGGTGGGACCGGTGGCCACCGGGGCAGCGGTGGCCACCGGAGCTGTGGTGGTGCCGCTGGTCGCGGGCGCCGATCCGGGAACGGGCGCAGGACGGGAGCCCAGGTGGCCCATCCGCATCGGAAGGACGCGCTGCGCGCCGCGACGCACCGCGCCGGGCGCGGCAGCAGCCCGCCGCACCCCCTTGGCCGTGCTCGAGGCGGCCGAGCCGATCGCCTCGGGAGCGGCCGCTGCGCCACGGGCACCGGCCCGGGCCGCCCCGCCGAGGGCGCGCCTACCCAGGCGGGACCCGCTGGTGACCGCGCGGGCGGCCAGGTAGCCCGACACCAGGGACGTGCCGGTGGCCGAGGTGCCGAAGCCCAGCATCTGCTCGATCTGGCCGCGGTAGCGCAAGCCGAGGATGAGGGCGGTGCCGTTGAAGACGGCGACCATGAAGATCCCGTAGGTGGCGCTGGCGCTGTTGAAGATCGCGCCGACGACCATCACCGCGCCGAGGATCGTGGTGATGATGAGCGTCTGCAGGAAGGTGCCCAGCAGCGACTCCAGCCAGCGCACCCCGATCTGGCGCGGACGGCCGGGGATCATCCAGGTGGCGAGGAAGAACACGCCCAGGAAGATCAAGATGATGAGCCCGATGAGGGCCATGAGCCCAAAGACGGTCATAGCCAGCAGCGCCATACCGGCGCCGATGGACAGCGCCCCGAGCATGAGCGCCGCCCCGATGCGGCCGGGGTCCTGCCCACGGACCCAGGGGGTGTCATCGCCGAAGGGGTCGACGTCGCCGTCGTCGGCCAGCTGCGCGCGGGCGGTGCCCCAGGCGCTCTCCCCGTCCTCGGCGTCGGGGTTCTCGAGGTAGGACTGCCCGACGACCTCGCAGGAGTCGACGGACTTCCAGGCGGTGTAGCACCAGCCGGAGACTCCGTAGACGTTCCACAGGCTGTCGGTGAGCTGTCGGACCGCCCCGTCGGGGTCGTTGCCGGTGTTCGGGGTCGGGTAGCCGGTGGAGGAGTTGGTGACCCCGGCCGCGGCGGAGTAGGCGGTGGTGGAGGCGTCGGCCAGGCTGGAGCGGGCGTCATCGAAGGTGTCGAGCACCCGGGAGGGCCCGGCGACGAAGGTGATGGCCAAGACGCTGGCGGCGACCAGCCAGATCATGTCCCCGACGAAACTGCCGCCACCGGTGGTGCGGCCCCGGGTGAAGGCGACGACCACACCGATGCCCAGGCTGATGACCAGCAGGGGCAGGAAGACACCGGTGTTGAGCTGGCTCATCGCCGCATCCACGGCGGCGGACTGGTCGGCGTACAGGTCCAGGTTCAGCATCCACTGCAAGGCCACCAGGGCCCCGCGGAGGATCGACAGGCCCAGCCAGGTGATGAACCCGGCGACGGCGTTGGCGACGTTCCAGACCTGGGACTCCAGGCCGTCGTGGTCGCTGTCGGTGTCGACGGGGTAGGAAAACGCCGAGACGTCGAAGCGCTCGAACAGGGTGAGTCCGCCGGCGTTGCCCAGGTCGGGCCCGATGAACAGCCCGCCGTCGTTGACCGCGGCCAAGGCGTTGTTCGCCGACCCGACCAGGGTCAGGGCCACCAGCCAGGCGAGGGTCATCAGGCGCATCGGCGTGCGGAACGGCCACGTCAGGGACCGGGCCGCGGCCGCCACTCGGTCCGCGGCCGCCCGCACGGCGCTCACGCCGGCACCAGGTGCTCGTCGACGTCGTCCACGTCCTCGACGTCGTCCGCGTCCCCGACGTCGTCCAGGTCCTCGTCGTCGTAGTCGTCCTGCTGGTCGACCTGGTCGTAGTAGTCGAAGTCCTCGGCTGCACCGACCTCGTCGCGCTCGGGTGTGGTCTTGAGCGCGGCCTGGATCTCACCGGTGAGGTAGTCGAACTCCACCGGCGCGAGCTGGCCCCACCGGTCGCGGACCTCGCACTGGCCGGGCAGCCAGCGCTTCTGCCGGTCGAGCACCAGCGGCTCGGGTGAGAGGCCGAGGAGCTGGGCCTGCGCGGTGGCCTCCTCGTTGGACTTGACCCGGAAGGCGCACACGGTCGAGACCTGGTCGATCAGCCCGGAGATCTCGACCAGCTCGGCGACGGCCTGGGTGTCCAGCAGCAGCGACACGTCCAGCGCCCGGCCCACGCGGGCGAGGTCCCCGACGAGTTCCTTCCCGAAGTCGAAACCGGTGATCTTGTGCAGCTCGGTGAGGGCGACGACCTTGGGCAGCCCCTTGACCCGCCCGGCGACGTAGGTGGCGTAGGAGAACCCGGCCTGCACCAGCATCACGGCCAGCCGCTGCCCCTGCCGCCAGTTCCGCGGGTCGGCGGTCTTGGAGGGCAGCCGGCCGTAGACGCCGTCGAAGAGCATGTAGACGAGCCCGGCCGTGGTGGGCAGGCCCTGGACGTCCTTGGCCGGTGACCCGGCGACCGGGCGGGCCAGCGGGTCCCGGGTCATCTCCGCCAGGTCGCTGCCCAGCTGGGAGGCCACCGGGTCGGTGGAGCGGGTGAGTTCGAGGATGACGGCCCAGGTCGAGCGATCGGCCGGGTCGGGGTAGGAGGCGACCTTGTTGCCGGCGGCGCGCACGTGGGCCTCGGCGAGCTCGGCCTGACCCAGCGGGAGCATCAGCAGCAGGTTGTCCACGGACCGGGAGGCGGCCTCGTCGGGGTCGGCGACGAAGCGGAACGGGCACATCGACCCGCTGGCCTGCTCGCTGGTGGACACCGTGGTGGTGGGCACCCCGAACCAGGAGGCGACGGTGACGACGCCGGACAGGTCACCCTTGAGGTCGGCCAGCAGCCCGTAGGCGCCGTAGATGACCTCGGCGATCATCGCCAGCATCACCGCGGTGGACTTGCCCGACCCGGACCGGCCGACGAAGGCGGTGGTCACCGGGTCGCCTTCGATGGAGGCGTCGGTGAGGCGCAGCTGGAAGGGACCGGGCGTAGAGCCCAGCACCCCGCCCAGGAACGGCCCGTGACCGGGGCCGACCTGGGAGCCGCCGTGGAACCAGCCCCCGACCAGGGTGGTCATCGGCCGGAACTGCTCGCAGTCGGAGAACCGCAGGTGGTCCCCGAGCACGGACTCCTTGTAGAGCACGTGCTGGACGTGCTGGGGCACGAACAGGGTGATGCCGCGGTCGCCGTAGCTGTCGATGATGCCGGCGGTGCGCTGGTCCAGGTCGACCAGCGAGCGGGCCTCCACGATCCAGACGGGGTTGTCCAGCACCATGCCGACGGTGCCCTTGCGGACCTCCTTGATCCGCTCGGGCAGCACCGCCCGGGCCTCCAGGATCTGCTCCGGCGGCTCCTGGGCCACACCGATCGCGGACTCCCGCTCCTGCTCCTTGGTCAGCGCCAGCGCCTTGGACAGTCGGGCCGCTGCCTCCTTCGCGCCCAGGTTGCGGCCGCGGATGGACACCTCGACCGGGCTGGCAGGCCCGTCGGGGTCCTCATCGGCGATGGACAGGTCTTTCAGCCACTCGGAGCCGGGCAGTTCCATCTCCGCGGAGGGGAACCCGGTCTGCGCGCTGGTGATGAACCGGACGTAGGCGATGCCGTCGTCGGTGGCGATCTCCATGTGGTCCGGGCGCGGGAGAGCGAACGCGCCGGAGTGCAGCCGGGCGATCTCCCCGGTGGTGGCGATCGGGCCCGAGGGCAGCCAGTCGGTGGTGCGCCGCAGGTCCCGCCGCAGCGACCAGGCCAGCTCCCGCACCGTCGCCGGCCGGGCCCCGAAGGAGGATTCGGCCATGCGCTGCTGCCAGGCGCGCGCCTGGGTCGAGGCGCGCACCAGCAGCCCGCGGGCGTCGTCGATCTCCGCGGCCTCCCCACCCACGACCCGGGAGGTGCGCCGCAGCGCGGGCAGGTCACGGGACTCACTCACCTTGATCTGGATGCCCAGCAGCACCAGCCGCTGCGGGAAGTCGTGGTCGGCCATGCGGGCAGCACCCAGCTGCAGGTACTCCTCCTGCCCCTGCGTGATCCGGCCACGGGCGCCCTTGGCGATCCGGGCGGCCTCGGCGTCGCGGTACTCCACCGCACCCCACCGCCCCCACTGGATCTTGAAGTGGAACTCGGCGTCGGTGGGCAGCAGCCGGCGCAACGTGGAGGCCCCGGCCGACGTCAGGGCGAAAATGTCGTCGGTGTTCAGCTCGTCGGTGGAGCGGGTCGGCAGCACGACCCAGGCCCACACCGCCTGAGCGGAGGCGGTGATGCCGTCGGCGATCGCCTTGGGGGTGTCCAGGGCGGAGTCGTCGCGGTGGGACTGGCTAAACAGCTTCGGCACGGGAGGCCTCCTCGCGGGCCCGGGTGAGGGCCAGCCGGGTGAAGTCGGGACGCAGTGGGGCGTTCAATCGGTCCAGGTCCTCAGCGGTGGTGACCTGCGGGTCCGCGGCGATGAGGAAGGCGAGGTCGGTGGGGACCTCGGTGACCGGGCGGGAACTGGCCGTGTCGCCGTTGACGATCGGGGCCGGCCGGTCCAGGTACCAGCGCAGCAGGTCGACGATCCCGCGGACGCGGAGCCGGCCACCGGCGTCGCGGCTCATCAGCCACCAGGTGAGCGCGCCAGGCGGGGCGACCCACAGGGCGAACCCACCGACGAAGGGGACGCCGAGGACGTTGCACAGCAGCAGCCAGGGCGCGTAGATCAGGGCCCCGACCTTCAGCCAGGACCGGGGGATGCCCTCGCCGAGGTCCATCTTGAAGACCCGGTACTGGCGGCTCTCGATTCGCACGTGCACCGTGTCCGTCGGCATCGGGTACGTCATGCGCCGAAGATCGAGTTGCCGATGCCGGCGAGGACGTTCTGGAAGCCGGTCGGGTTGAGCAGGATCCACAGGACCACGACCGCACCGGCCAGCTCGGCGACCAGGAACCCCCAGTCGCTCTTGATCAGGGCCCGCACGGCGAGCACCGCCAGCACGATCAGCACGACCGACAGCAGGATCGCGTAGATGTCGGTCTGGATGCCGGTCAGGTCGCCGAGGGCTGCCCGGGTGTCCATCGCAGCGGCGGTCAGGGTGGTGGTCATCGGATCTCCTCGTTGGTGGCGTCGACGGCGGTGACGAGCCAGCGCCCGTCGTTGTCGGTGAGCTGCAGCGCGTAGCGCTGGCTGATCTGCAAGGTGGTGCCGGCCAGCTGCCAGTCGACAGTCGCGGCGGCGTAGCGGGTGGTGCTGCCGCCAGAGACCGACCAGTTGGCGGTGTCGGCGACGGTCAGGGCCCCGGCGAGGTCGGGGAGGGTCGCGCCGGAGGCTGCGATGTAGTCGGTGGACCCGTCGGCCACGGCGGTGAACACGTCCCCGGGCAGGTCCCCGGTGTCGCCGGTGAGGGCGTTGTCGGTGGAGGCGTCCGGGCGGGGGATGCTCGCCGGTCGGCCGGAGGAGAACACCGCGCCGGAACCGGCGACGGTCGGCTCCCCGTCGGTGAGGACGACGGGCACGTGCAGGGTCAGCCACCGCGGCGACTGCGCGGTCCAGGGGGCCACCGCCGGGCCGGGGTCGGCGGCCACGGGCACGCCGGCGTCGCTCACCGCGGCGGCCTCGGGCACTGCCTGGCCCTCGGCGAGCACGGCCGGGGTGACCCGCGCGGTCACAGCGACCACGGCGGCGTCGGTGCCCAGCGGCAGAACCGTCCCGGCGGTGACGACGTCGACGTGGAGCTGGCCGTCCCCGCTCCAGTTGGCGATCCCGGGACCGCTGGTCTCACCGGTCCAGCGGGCCACCGCCGCTGCCCGGGTGCCGGGGCTGGCCGAGTCGAAGGACAGGTAGTCGGTGGCGTAGGCGACCGCGAGGGCCTGGGCGGCATCGGGGTCCAGCGCCGGCGCGGCCGCGGCCGGGGCCTCGTCGCGGGAGACGGCGTTGGCGATCGGCCGGACGATGACCTGCACGATGCCGGCGACCAGCAGCAAGATCACCCCGGCCCAGGCGGCGACGCGGAAGCCGACGTGGGTCCGGCGCCCCGGCCGGCTGGTCGACCAGCCGGCCGCGTTGCTCCCGCCGAAGGACTCGCCGTTCCCCGCTCCGCCTGCGGCGGTCGAGGCGGCGCGCTTGGCGTCCCGGGCATCCAGTCCCAGGACGGAACGGGCGGCAGTGCGCAGGTCCACGACATCCCCCGTTAGATCGCTGCTCGGACTGTCAGTCCGAGTTGTTGGAGCCATGTTCGGTCTACCGTCCGACGAATGTCAACGTCGATCGGAGCTCTGTGGACGGCCACTAGGCTGTGGACCGGCATCGCGACGGTCACAGCGGAGGGGACTGAGGTGAGCGACGAGGAGGTGGCGAGCCGGACCTTCGCGGAGCGTCTGGACCTCTTGTTCCGCGCCACACACCCCGCCGGCCGCGACGAGGTCGGCTACCAGGAAGTCGCGGACGCAGTGGCAGCGGCCGGGGGCCCGACGGTCACCGGGAACTACCTCTACCTGCTGCGCAAGGGGCGACGGTCCAACCCGCGCATCGACCTGATCCGCGCCCTGGCGCGGTACTTCAACGTCCCAGCGGCCTACTTCATCGACGACGACGTCGCACAGACCTACGTCGACCAGCTCGAGCTCCTGCAGGCCATCCGCGACAGCGGCACCGCCGGCCTGGCCATGCGCGCAGCGAACCTGACGCCCGAGGCCCGAGCAGCGCTGACCGTCATCCTCGACGGGATGCGCGCGGACAACCCGAAGCGCACCGAGCCCGGTCCTCCATCGGGTGACTCCCCAGCGGATCAGGACTGAGTTCACCGCGGGCGGTTATGTTCCGCCCATGATCACCGAGCCCACGGAGACGGGAGACGCCGCGCTGCACCAGCGCGTCGACGACCTGATCGCCGCCGTCGGGCTCAGCGACGTCGCCTCGATCACCGACGTCCTGACCGCCGTCGCGCACGAGCGAGGGCGCAGCGTGGAGCTGGAGCCACTGCCCGAGGACATGGAGTCCGGCGACGTCTTCGGCCTCTGCCTGCCCTACGAGGACCGCGACGTCATCCTCTTCCGCACCGGCGCCGGCCCCGAGCACGAACTGCACTCCACCCTGCACGAATGCGGGCACCTGCTGTTCGGCCACGTCGCCGTCGACAGCCACACCGGCAGCAACCCGGTGTCCCGACTGCTGCCCGACCTGGACGCCGACCTCATCGCCCAGGTGCTCGCCCGCTCCAGCTACGAAGACGAGCAGGAGCGCGAGGCCGAGCTGTTCGCCATGAAGGTCCGAGCCGTCATGACCGCCGCCCAGCGGCGCCGCGGGGACGCGATCCTCCGCCGCTTCGACGACGCACTCGGCTGAGCCGCCCCATGCTGCTGGCCGTCACCGCCGTCTTCTGGCTGGCCGCCGTCGTCCGGGCCTGGCGGTGGCGGCGCGCCCCGAAGTCGCCTGCGCTGCGCGCGATCGCCATCGCCCTGCTGTCCATCGCAGTCGCATTGACCTTGGACCTGCCCGCCGTTCAGCAGGTGCTCGCTGCCGGGCCGCTTCGCTCCGGAACGCCGGACAACATCGCCGACCTCGGCAAGCAGCTCGCGATCGTCACCGGCGCCTGGGCGTGTCAGTCGCTGCTGCTGCACCTAACCCGAGGTGCTGAGGTCACCAACACCAGCGAGCGGACACGCGCCCGCCTCGCCATCACCGTCGCCGTCCTCAGCACCGCCATCTACCTGGTCCCGCTCATCTCCCCCGACACCGCCCGGAACCCGGAGTCGGGGATCGCACAACCGTTCATCACCGAGTCCCGGCTGCTGGTGCTCGTCTACGCCGGCACCGTCCTGTTCTTGGTCATGAAGCTGTGCTGGACCCACACCGGCAGCGGCAGCCTCGGCAACGGCGTCCGGATCATGGGGACCGGATGCGGAGTCATGGTCGCCTACGCACTCACCCGCATCGTCTACTTCGCCGTCGCCCACTACGGCCACACGCTGCTCCCCACCGTCTACCGCGCCGGGGACCTCCTGCAAATCCTCGGCCTCGGCCTGATCGCGATCGGCACCCTGATCCCCCGCCTCGGCCGAGCCGTAGCCGGCCACCGCGCCCGGCGCGCCTACGCAGAGCTGGAGCCGCTCTGGACGCTCGTCACCGAGCGCGTCCCGCAAGTCGTCTTCGCGACCACCCCCGACGGGGACGCCACCGCCTGGCAGCTGGACCGCAGGATCATCGAGATCCAGGACGCGCTGGTCGTCCTGGCCCCCGGGCTGGATCGCCCTCCGCCGGTAGCCGGACGGCCCGCCACCTCCGCCCCGGCCGCCGCACGCCTGGCAGCTGCGCTCGAGCAGACGCCGTACAGCACCCGGGTCGTCGTCGGCGGCAGCCCCTCCAGCGACACTGAGGAGTCCCTGATCGCCCCGCCAGCTGGCATTGACCCCGTCAGATGGCTGGTGCAGGTCTCCCGATCCCTCACCCGCACGGGCGCCCAGGACAGCCGCCTCAAGGAGACCCGTTGACCACCGACGCGATCACGACCCGGCGCAGACCGCTGGACCGGCTGGCCGCCGTCGTCAACGAGATCTCCTCACCGATCCTGGCCAACCCGATGGTGTCCATCGCTGTCGGCGCCTCAACCGGCTCATGGCGCTGGACGGCCCTGCTCACGGTCTTCACCGGCTTGTTGCCCGCCGGGATCATCTTTGGGGCCCTGACCCGTCGGCGGATCAGCGACCACCATGTCACCGACCGGGACGAACGGCCCCTGATCATGGCCGCGATCCTGTCCAGCCTCGTGCTCGGCCTGGCCGTCTGCCTCCTTGGCGATGCACCCGTGCCGGTGACCGGAGTCGACGCCGCCATGCTCGCCACCCTCGGCGTCCTAGCCGTTATCACCATCATCGGGCGGTGGAAGGTCAGTGTGCACAGCGCCGTCTGGGCAGGAATCGCCGCGATGCTCACCCTCACCTTCGGCCCTTGGGCGCTGCTGACCGCCCTCGCCGTCCCCGTCGTCGTCTGGGGCCGCGTCCACGTCCGCGACCACACACTCCCCCAGGCCCTCGTCGGAACCATCACCGGCGCCATCGTGGCTGGACTGACGTTTGGGCTCATCGCCTAGCAGGTCCTTCGCGGTTGGACCGCGAGGAACAGGCCGCAGCCGCGGAGCCAAAACCTCCAGAAGATCAGGACGACACGCGCGCGGCGCTTGCTAATCAGATTTTCACCCGGTTGGGTGGTGGCATGGCTGGTCCGGGAAAGCGAGGACGCGAGCACAAGGGCGACCGCGTGCTGACGCAGTCGAGACCGCACCGCGTGATCGTCGAACGCGTCGATCAGGAAGCGGCTGCCGTCGGGATGACGCGCAGCGACTTCATCGCGCTGTGCCTAGCCCGGCAGCTCAACCTTGAGCAGTTCGCTCCCGTGGTTCCCGCGCAGAACGGCCAGGAGGTGCTGCCGCTCGGCAGGACCGCCTAGACGCGGAAAGGGCGGCCCCCGAAGGGACCGCCCTTAACCGCTAGATGCCGGATCGGTGCGCCAACACCTACCCCGGCGACACATCCCACCCCGCGCTCACGGGAGGCTTTGTGCTGCCTGCACATCGTAGAACGCTGCTCGGCCCAAGGCCAGGCTGCAGCGGCAGGATCACCCGCGTGTCTGGCGTGTCGGCCAACTCTCGATGCTGACCGACGTCGGATCACCGTCCGCGGTGGCCATCTGCCGACAGCTCGACGAGCTGCTCTTCGCTCCGGCGGGCTGGTTCTGCATCGACGCGAGCAACCGCCGCGTGCCTGGCGCGACCCCGGGGACCCTGGACCAAGCGCTGGCTCTCATCGGGCACACCGCGGTGGCCACGGTCGTCGGCCAGCTGCGTCCAGAAGCGCTCGGAGTCGACATCGACGCTGGCGGTGAGCTCGGGACTGAGGCAGCCACCGCCATCGCCGCGTGGTGCGCAGCCCGCGGGTTGTGGCACCTGCAGCGCGCCTCCGGTGGGGGCGAGGGTCGCTGGCACCTGTTCGTCGTTCCCGGGGTCCACGCCGAGGACTTGGTCGACCACGTTGCCGCCGTCCGGCGCGAGCTGCGTCTGACCGCCCGCCAGCTCGACGCCCGGCGCCAGCTGCGGCCGCTGTGCGCCCCGCACCGCCGCACCGGTGCCGCTGCGCTCCCCGCCGAGCTGGCCGAGGCCGCCGTTGCGCTGCGGGAGGTGCTGCAGCCGCCGTCCGGCCGGGTCATGGCGCGACGCCGTGCCACTCCCCCGCCTTCCCGACCAGCCACCGCACCTAGCGGGCCGGAAGGTCCGCTAACCCCGCTCCGCCGACAGCGCCGTGAGCTGCCGCCTGTCTGGGCCGCCTACCTGGCCCGTGGGCGACGAGCCGCGGCCGCAGTCGACCGCGACCCTGGCAGCCGTTCGCAGCTCGAGTTGGAGGCCACCTGCCAGCTGGTGCTGGCCGGCTACAGCGAGCCGGAGGCATGGGCGGCGATCGCAAGCGCCCACTCCACCGCCTTCGCGAAGGCCCGCAGCCGCGGCCGCCGCTGGTGGTGGCATACCTGGAACCGATGCGTCCACGACTGCGACACCTGGCTGCGCGCCCACCGCGTGGACAGCCCGCCCTCCGATCCACTGCCGGCGACCGAGCGGGCCCGCGCCGAGCTGGCCGCCCACTGGCGCAACTGGCCGACTCGCACCCGGCACACCGATGTCGAGATCTACACCGTCGTCCTGGCTCGGATGGACCGGACCGGCGCCGCGGCCACGGCCATCCCGCAGCG
>NZ_JAAGWH010000068.1 GCF_010682105.1 Modestobacter muralis
GAGGCCCAGAAACGGGCGATTTCGGTCAGTGTCAGGTCGTTGCCGAGCCCCTCCCGCTGCGCCGTTGCACATACCCCCGGGGGTATGTATCGTCATCGACGTGGACATCCCTCAGGGCGAGCTCGCCGACGTCGTGAAGCGCCTGAACCGCATCCAGGGCCAGATCGGCGGCATCGTCCGGATGATCGAGGACGGCCGCGACTGCGCCGCGGTGGTCACCCAGCTCTCAGCGGCGTCCAAGGCGCTGAACAAGGCCAGCTTCGCCGTGGTCGGCACTGGGATGCGGTACTGCTCGATCAACTCGGCGGAGGAGACCCGCGAGGTTGACCTCCGCGAGCTCGAGCGGCTGCTGCTGTCCCTGGCCTGACGCTCGCGCCCTTGGCTCAGGGCCCGTGTCCACGCCCCGACCGATGACCCGAAGGAGTACGCCATGACGTCCATCGCCCAGCTGACGCCGACCCAGGTCGCCGACCAGACCTCCGCCCGGGTGCTCGATGTGCGCGAGCCCGACGAGGTCGCTACCGGCGCGATCGCCGGGAGCATCAACATCCCCCTCGGGCAGCTCGCCGCCCGCCAGGACGAGCTGGACAGCGCCACCCCGATCATCACCGTGTGCCAGAGCGGGCGCCGCAGCCAGCAGGCCGCTGAGTTCCTCGCCGCTGGTGGTCACCAAGTCGGCAACCTCGCCGGCGGCATGAACGCCTGGATCGAGGACGGCAAGCCCGTCGCCTGAGCGGCCGGGCCTATCTCGCCGCAGTCTCACCTCTAGATACCCCTACCGGGTAGGGCATAAGGAGTTCGTCATGCAGATCGACATCATCGAGACCACCAGCCTGGGCGACCGCAGCTACCTGGTCAGCGACGCCGGCGTGGGTGTGGTCGTGGACCCCCAGCGCGACATCGACCGGGTCCAGGCGCTGGCAGCTGAGCGCGGCGTGGCGATCAGCCACGTGGTCGAAACCCACGTGCACAACGACTACGTCACCGGCGGCCTGGAGCTGGCCCGGGTGACCGGCGCTGCCTACGTCGTCCCCGCCGGGGACACCGTGTCCTACGACCGGGTGCCGGCCTCGGACGGGGACGTGCTGGTCGCCGGCCAGATGCGCCTGCAGGTGCTGCACACCCCCGGGCACACCCACCACCACGTCTCCTACGCACTCGCCGACGCCCAGGGCGCCGTACAGGCGGTCTTCACCGGCGGGTCGATGCTCTACGGCGCCACCGGGCGCACCGACCTGCTCGGCGCCGAGCACACCGACACCCTCACCCACGCCCAGTTCCACTCGGTCCGGCGCCTGGTCCAGGAGCTGCCGGCGGGCACCGCGGTGTTCCCCAGCCACGGCTTCGGCAGCTTCTGCGCCGCCACCCCGACCAGCGGCACGTCCTCCACCGTGGGGGAGCAGGCCAAGGTGAACCCGGCCCTCACCCAGGACGAGCAGGCCTTCGTCGACCAGCTCATCGCCGGCCTCGGCGCCTACCCGGCCTACTACGCGCACATGGGCCCGATCAACGCCGCCGGCCCCGACCCGGTGGACCTGTCCACCCCGCGAGCGGTCGACGCCGCCGAGCTGGCCACTCGCTTGGAGGCCGGTGAATGGGTGGTCGACCTGCGGGCCCGTACCGCCTTCGCCGCCGGCCACCTGCCCGGGGCGCTGAACTTCGAGCTCAGCAACAACTTCCTCACCTACCTGGGCTGGCTCTACGACTGGGACGCCCCGCTGACCCTCATCGGGGAGTCCGAGCAGCAGGTCGCCGACGCCCGCCGCGAGTTGGTCCGCATCGGCGTGGACCGCCTGGCCGGTGCCGCGGTGGGCAGCCCCGAGGAGCTGGCCGCCGGCCGGGAGCTGGGCTCCTACCCGGTGACGGACTTCGCCGGCCTGGCCGCACAGCTCGCCGACCACGACGACACCGTCGTCCTGGACGCCCGCCGCGACGACGAGCGCGCCGCCGGCGGGGTTCGGGGCTCGATCCACATCCCGATCCACGAACTGTCCGGGCGTATCGAGGAGGTCCCGGGCGGAGACGTGTGGGTCTACTGCGGCTCGGGCTACCGCGCTTCCATCGCGGCATCGATCCTGGCCCGCGCCGGCCGGCGCCCGGTGCTGGTCGACGGCGGCTACGGCGACCCCGACACCGGGTCTGCCGCCGTCGGGCTGCACACCGAGTCCGTCTCGGTCTGAGGCGCGACCTGCGATGTGTCGAGCCGTTACCTGCCGGACCTGCGGCCTGGCCACCTGGTCGGGCTGCGGTCAGCACGTCGACCGCGTCCTGGCCGGGGTTCCCTCCGCCCAGCGGTGCCCCGGGCATGACCCCGCACCCGCATCCGCACCCGCACCCACCGGCGGCGGCCGGCTACGCCGACTGCTGCACCGGTCCTGAACTCCCGGTCGCCATCGGCGCCCCCCACCCGGTGGCGACCGGGCCCCTCAACTAAGAAAGCGAACCCATCCGATGACCAGTCCTGTCCTGATCGCCCCCGACGCCATGGCTGCCCGGCTCACCGAGCCGGCCGCCCCCACGGTGATCGACGTCCGCACACCCGCGGAGTACGAGACCGCCCACGTGCCGGGCTCGCTCAACGTGCCGCTGCCCCTGGTGCAGGAGCACGCCCAGACCCTCGCCGCCGCCCTCGACGGGCCGGTCGTGCTGGTCTGCCAGGCCGGCAGCCGAGCCCGCACCGCCCACGACGCCCTCACCGCCGCCGGAGCCAAGCAGCTGGCCGTGCTCGAGGGCGGGATGAACGCCCACACCGCCGGTGGTCACCCCCTGCGCCGCGGCCGCCAGCGCTGGGCCCTGGAGCGCCAGGTCCGCCTGGTCGCCGGGAGCCTGGTCACAGCTAGCGTCCTGGCCTCCATCCGCTTCCCCAAGCTCCGCTTCCTGGCCGGCGGCGTCGGCACGGGCCTGACGGTGGCCGCGGTGACCGACACCTGCGCCATGGGAGCCGCACTCTCGGCCCTGCCCTACAACCGCGGGGACAAGCCGGTCCAGCTCGACGACGTCATGGCCGTCCTGCGTTCCTCCACCACCGGACCCGAGCGCGCCGCCGACACGAGCGCCGCGAGCGCCCCCACCGTCCCGTGATCGGCGCAGCGATCGGCCTCGGCCTGGTCATCGGCGCCCTCGTCGGACTCCTCGGCGGAGGCGGGTCGATCCTGGCCGTCCCAGCCCTGGTCTACGTCGTCGGCCAGCCGCTGCCCCAGGCCGTCGCCACGTCGCTGCTCGTCGTGGGCATCACCGCCGTGGTCGCCCTGCTGCCCCGACTGCGAGCCCGCCAGATCGCCTGGCGGATCGCACTGATCTTTGGGGCAGCCGGTGCGGCGACGGCATTCGCCGGCGCTGCGGTCAACCGGCTGCTGCCTGAGGACGTCGTGCTCGCGCTGTTCGCCGCCCTCATGATCGCCGCCGGCGTGCGGATGCTGCAGGACAAGCCCAACACTGGTGCTGCGTGCGCGACCGACCACGGCACCGTCAACTGGCGCCGCTGCCTACCTCGCACAATCGCCGGCGGGCTGGTCGTCGGGTTCCTCACCGGCCTGCTCGGCGTCGGCGGCGGATTCCTGATCATTCCGGTGCTGGTGATCGTGCTGGGTCTGCCGATGGCCACCGCGATCGGGACCTCCCTGGTCATCGTGGCCGTCAACTCCGCTGCCGGCTTCGCCGCCCACGCCGGCGACGTGCCCATTGACGTCCCCGTGACGGCTGGCTTCACCGCAGCCGCAGTCGTCGCCGCCCTCATCGCTGGGCGCCTCGGGGCCGGGCTGGATACCAGTCGACTCAAGCGCTGGTTCGCCTGGCTCGTCTTCGCCGTAGCCGCCCTGGTGCTCGTCCAAGTCGGCATCAGCGTCGCTACTGGCTGACCGACTCCGGGACGCCCCCTCGGCCAGCAGGATCAAGGGTGCCGTGCCGCACGGCAACGCGATGGGGCGCCGCTCCCTCACCCTGTCGGGGCGTCCCCGGCGGCACGCTCGATGTTCCAGGCCGGCGTCCACCGGCCGACGGCGAACCCGAAGCCGGGTGCGATCACGCGGTGGTACTCGACGCAGCCGAGCCACCCATCGCCGCGCTCCTCGCTCTGCTGCCAGCCGTGCAACAGCGCGGATAAGTGCCACTCCCCGTTCCACCGGACCCGCACCGGCATCGGAGGGTCCAGCCTCCGCTCGGCGTCCTCGAGGGCCAAAGCGAGGTCGTCGGAGGAGGTGACGAGGAGGTCCTCAGGCACCGGAAGACGCCGGGGTGGTGGACCGGCAGGGCGCGCTGACACCACCCCACTATCCGACTTCCACCGCCGGGCCTCGGCAGCACCACTGCGGTCTCCGGCGGCCAACCACCCCCCGCCCCCTCCTGGCAAGAAGAAGTCAGCGGGTGCATGAGGCCGTGGAGGTCAAGGTGGAGCGCCCGGAGCGCAGCGAGGACGTACGACCTTGACCGGAGCGGACGCGCCCGCAGGCTCGGATTGCCGGGAGGGAGCGGAGCTCCCGCAGCGCCGGCGTAGCCGGCTCAACCGCGCGGAGCGCGCCGGTGCTGACCGCAGGTCAGCGCCCTTGGGCAGACCGACGGTTAGGCCGTCTCCTGCTGCCCGTTGGTGGTGGCGGCGCCGTCGGCCGCGCCCCCGGCGCCACTGGTCTGCTTGCGGTTCCGGCGAGGTCGACCCGGCAGTCGCCGCTCGGGGGCCTCGAAGCCGACGGCCTTGAGATCAGCCTCGCTCCAGCCGGCACGCAGCGCCTCCGCGTAAGCCTGTGCGTCGGCGACCTCGGCCTCGTCGATCACCCGGCGGGCGTCGGCGAGTGCGGCACGGCGGTCGGCCAGTGAGCGGATGGATCCGAAGCGCGGGTCGAGCAGTTGGCGGGCACGTTCCACGGCCTCGTCGGCACCAAGGTCAGCAGGCATTCCACGACCCTAGCCGCGGGTATTTCCGTTCTCTACCCGCGCAGTGCGCGGAAACCCGGTCAGGTGGGGTAGGAGAGCAAGCTAGGCGTTTAGGTCCCCTAAACGCGATCCCGGCTGGACAGCCGGGCCGAGACGTCGGCACACTGGCCTCCTGGTTCCCCCTGGCGGGGGATCGCTGCGCTGGCGAAAGGACCGGTCATGAGCGAGTCACCCGTGACGTTGCGCGACGCGATGCGTCGTCGCCGGGCCAACGTCGCCGGGGGCCGGCGCGGTGACCACCGGGTCAAGACCAGCCCGGAGGAGGAGGCGGTCCTGCTCCGGCTGGCTGCTGAGCAGGGAGTGACGGTGCCCCGCCTGCTGGTGGAGTCCGCGATGGCGGGTGACCGGGCGACAGCCGCCGAGCGGCGGGACGGCATCGTGGAGCTGTTTGCCATCCGGCGGCTGCTGGCCGGGGTGAGCAACAACGTGAACCAGGTCGCCAAGAAGGCCAACGCCGCATCGGACTTTCCGGCCGAGGCTGCTGCGGTGCTGGACGCCGTGCGCCGGCTGGTGCCGCGCATCTCGGCGGCTGCCGAAGCACTGGCCGAGCCAGCCCGGGGACGCGACGCGGGAGCCGGCGGACGGGGGACCGGCCGATGATGCCCAACATCACGCGCGGGTCAGACTTCGGCGGCCTCATGCGCTACCTGGCCGGTCCCGGGCGGCACAACGAGCACACCGAGCCGCACCTGATCACGGGTGACCCCGCGATCATGGCGTGGCACGACGACGCCGAGTTGGACCGCGACGCAGCCAACGCGATCGGGCGTGCGCTGGACGAGCCCCGGCGGCTGCTGGGCACGACGATCCCCGACGGGCCGGTCTGGCACGTCTCCCTGGCCGTGCGTGCCGAGGAGGGCCAGCTGGGGGATGAGAAGTGGGCTGCGATCTCGCAGGACTTCGTCACCGGTATGGGGTTCATCGGTGGCGCTGGAATCGACGAGAACGGCGACCCGACCGGGCGCGCTGACTGCCGGTGGGTGGCCGTCCATCACGGGCAGTCGACGGCCGGTAACGACCACGTTCACATCGTGGTCAGCCTGGTCCGCGACGACGGCACCAAGGCCGACGTCTGGCGGGATTGGAAGCGCGCGCAGAAGCTCGCCGGGGAGCTGGAGCGCAAGCACGGCCTGGAGGTACTGGAGTCCCGCGGAGCCCAGCGAGGGGACCGCGGCGTCAAGCCCGCCGAGCTGGCCAAGGCCGAGCGCCTGGCCCGCCCGGAGCCTGAGCGGGTCACCGTCGCCCGCGCCGTCCGAGGTGCGGCGACGGCCTCGCAGGACGAAGCCGAGTTCGTCCGCCGGGTCCGCGGCGGCGGCATGATCATCCGCCCCCGGTACGCCGCAGGGGACCAGTCGGTCATCGTCGGATACTCCGTCGCCCAGCGGCCGGCCGGCGGTGAACGCCCCATCTGGTTCGGCGGCGGAACCCTGGCCCGCGACCTCGCCCTCCCACGACTGCGGCAGGGCTGGACCGACACCCCCCAGGCGGCCCAGGCCGCCGCCGCAGAGTGGACGGCAGCTAAGCGCGGGCGGCGGCCGGTGGCACCAGGCCGCGAGGCCCGCGAGGTCGACCCCGCGCTGTGGGAGCAGTGCACGGCAGAGGTCCACGAGCTGCGCCAGTGGCTCGCCAACGTGCCGGCGACAGACCACGCGACGTGGGCGCGGGTCGCCACCGAGACGTCGGGTGCGTTCGCGGCCTGGTCGGCGCGCGTGGAGACCACGCCGGGGCCGCTGGCGGCCACCGCCGACGCCCTCGCCCGGTCAGCACAGGTGCAGTCGCACCGGGCCCCGAAGCCGTCGAAGACCGGCCCGTCGGCACGGTCGGCGGCGATGGTGCTGTCCTCGGTCGCCCACGGCGGACAGGGCACCGTCGCCCAGGCGGTCCTGCTGCGCCAGCTGGCCAACACCGCTCGCGCACTGCACGACGCGCACCTGGCCGTCGGGGAGGCCAAGAGGGCCGCGCAGATCGCCGAGGCCATGCGGCACCGGCTGGAGTCGGTGCGGGCGGCGATGCCGCCGGTGCCGGACCGGGCACCGGCAATGGCTGGCGCGGCGGCGGCCGAACCCGAGCGGGTCAACAGCATGGGGCAGCGCCCCCTGCGTGCAAGCGACCTCGCCCAGCGGCCGGGATCGCCAGTCCCGAACAGGCTGGAGCCGGCCCGCCGGCCTCAGGGAGCCGAGCACGGTTTGAGTAGCGGGGTCGGGCCAGAC
Organism: Modestobacter muralis; assembly: GCF_010682105.1. Lineage (GTDB taxonomy): Bacteria > Actinomycetota > Actinomycetes > Mycobacteriales > Geodermatophilaceae > Modestobacter > Modestobacter muralis. The sequence continues at coordinate 7,137 of NZ_JAAGWH010000068.1, forward strand.
CGACACCGGCCCGACGTCGAACGATGAACCGGCGAGAGCCCAGGAGGATCAGGTCATGAGCGAGCCCGACGGCGCCGACGAGATCGTTGGCGGAGGTCTGCGACTGGCGGCCACGGCCGCCGCACTGGTGGGTCAGCGGATCGCCGAAGCCCGCGCTGAGGCAGCACGGCAGGCGGCGGAGGCCGACGCGCAGCAGGCGCGCCAGATGGGCACCCGGCTGACCGCCGAGCGCAACGCAGCGCGCGCGCAGTACGGCGTGGTCGACCGCGACGACTGGTGGCGCACCGCCGGGGCAAGCGACGTCGCCGACGTCTGGCAGACCGCGCAGTCCTGGCGTGACCTCGACCCCGAGGCCAACCGCGCACTGGACCGGATTCGCACCCAGGTGCGGGACCGGTACGGGGTCGACCTCGACGACGGCGGCGAAGTCGACCGGGACGCCCTCGAGCGCGCCGTCACCGAGCGCCAGGCCGCAGCAGTCGAGCGCCGACGGGCACAGCAGGCCGGGGAGACGCTGGAGGCCGCCGTCGCGCTGGCCACCAACGAGCCCAACGTCGCCGCCGTCCTCGACCAGAACGTGCGACGTGCCGGGCTGGCCACCGAGCTCGCCGAGCTGGAGAAGCCGATCGACCTGGCCGCCCAGGTCGTCGCCGGGCTGCGCCAAGGCGGGGAGCGGGACGTCACCGTGGCCCAGGCCGAGGTCAACCGCGCCACCGCGGCCGCCGGCAGCTACGAGTCGGCCGAGGCCCGGCTGCTCGCCGAGGCCGCGCAGGGCGGCGGCGCCGTGGGCACCGAAGAGTCTGCGCGCCGCGCCCAGCTGACGCAGGCGATGGGCACCACAGCCCCGGCCGCCCGGACCACCGCCGACCAGCTCAACGCCAAGCCGGTCACCGCCGCCCCAGCCGCAGGTAAGGCCGCGCTGCGCGCACCCAAGGCGCGGAAGTCCCCGGACCGCACTGCCGAGCGCTCGCGGGGACGCTGACCGCTTCTTCGCTGTCGACAGAGGGCAGAGCTGGATGGGCGCGGTCGTCCCGCTGCCATGCGTCGGCGTGGTCGCTTACTCGACGAAAGTTGTCTTGAACGTCCCCTGGAAGCCGTCGATCAACCACGGGAGATCCGCCGGGCCCGTGGGTACCAGCCGGTAGGTGATCTCTTTTTCCGCGTGCAGCACGGTCGGCTGCCCGTCACGGGTGATACGGAGGTCGGCCTCGACGGCGAAGGACATGACGAGCTGGGCGGCACCATCCGGACCGGTGCCCGAGGACAGCGATGCTGGACCAGCCTTCTTGTTCGTGACCAAGCCAGGCTCGGCCGTCACGGCGATCCCCTCACCCTCGAAGTCGTAGAAGGTGACCGAGTTGACGTTCTTCAAAGCCTCTTCGTCGCCGTTCAGTGCTGCGGTGACCTGCTCGTCCCACAGCTTCTGAACGGTGGGCGTCATGTATCGCTTGACGGAGGAGAACTCGTTTAGCTGACGCGGGGTGCCGTCCCTCCTCGGGACGAGCAAGGATGTGATGAACGAGGACTCGTCGAGCGTGAAGGTGACCATCTCGCAGTAGGCCGCCTCGACGTTGGCGGCGCCGAACTGGTCGGCGGTCGGGCCAGTCGCCGGTGCCTGGTCGACGCAGTAGTCCACCGTGCCGTCTGCACGAGTCGAAGCCGTGGGCAGACCTGAGGACGGGATCGCCGGCGCGCCTGTAGTGGTGGACGCCGGCGCTGCGCTCGAGGTCGGCGCTGCGCTTGATGCTGGCGCTGCGCCCACGGTTGCGTCGCTCTGACCGCTGCAGCCGGACAGCAGGACAGTGGCGGTGAGGAGCAGCCCGGTGGTGGGCCCGTTGATCTTCATCACCGAGGATCATCGGCATTTCCTGTGCGCAGCTCAAGCCAGCTCGGGTGTCCCCCTAGGAGTAGGCGCGGAAGTCCCCGGACCGCACCGTCGAGCGCTCCTGGGGGCGCTGACTGCGCGGTGTGCAGCCGGTGGGTGTTGTCACCCGATCGGGTGCTCATGCGCGCCAGCCAGGCGCTCAAGCTCATTAACTAGTTACAGTGCTTGATGACCGCAGGGCCAGACGAGTAGAGGAGCGAAACGTGCTTCAGATCCAGCTGGGCAAGGAGCGGAAGGCCAAGTCGAACGACCCGATGGGCAGGACGCGGGTGGGCCACTGGGCGGGGCAGACCGTGCAGGAGGCGTGGGAAGCCGGGCGAGGGGTGTGGAAGTTGAAGCCGCAGAACGCCCTCGCCGAGAGCGAGATCCGCATCGTGAACACGTCGGGCGACACCCTGGCGATCGGCACGATCACCGGCGTGACGAAGGCTGACGACCGCTTCATCGTCGAGGGCAAGCTGCTCTCGAGCGACCCCCGCATCGGGCAGAAGACCCCGACGCCGCACCCCTCGCGCAACTCGGTGCACTACTGCTGAGTCGGACACGCCGCGACTGGCCCCCTCCCGAGATCGGGAGGGGGCCAGTCGCGTTTTGCCCCTCAGAGGGGCGGAGGGCAGGCGCCGTCAGGACGCGCAGGGCTCACCCGAGGACGCGATGTTGTGAACTCGCCAGCCGAAATCGTGGTGGACGACGTCCAGGCGCGCGGTGGTCCGGTCGAGCCGGTCGGCCGGGACGACGGACTCGCCGTCGCTGTCCTCGACGTCGGTGGCGCTGACGTCGAGGCAGGTGTCCAGGACGACGGTCGGGTACCGGCTGGGAGGAGCGTTGGTCAGGTCGATGCTGACGGTGTTCACGTCGACGACCCGTGCGCTGCCGGTCTGCACGAGGCCACGGCCTTTCCTGCTGACGGCTGCGCGCACCGAGGCCAGGTAGGCGTCGCCGGTGGCCACGTCCTGCAGGGTGTCCGGGTCGGCGCTGGGGTCGCTGTTGATGCGGTCGACGGCGACGTAGTAGTCGGTGACCGCCTCGGTGGCCTCGGCGAGTGCCTGCTTCTCCGCGCTGGGCAGCTCAACCGACGTCGGCGCGGCCGCCGCGGTGCTCGTGCCGGAGCCAGCGGTGGGTGCCGCGGGCACGCCGGCGCTGGTGCTGCTGCTCGGGTCCGGCGGTAGGGGCCCGAGCGCGGGCCCCGGCTCGGTGCAGCCGCTCAGGAGGAGCGCCAAGGCCGCCAGCCCGACAACGGCAGGCAGGCGGTGGGTCACGCGGGTGCTCATGGGGTGGGCTCCAGGGCCGAGGGTTGCGGGGCCGGCGTACGACGACGGCCGGCCTTCGGGCTTGTTGACGGGCCGTTCCGTCACGGGCCGGAATGCTCCTCGGGCCACCATTCCGCGGGCGGGTCGTCCAGCGGCAAGGGCTTGAGCGGTTCGATGGAGTGGCCTCGGGTGGCCGTGCAGCCCCGGAACGGGCCGTGCGGCTGCATCAGCTGGGCCATGTGGACGTCGGCGTGGTCGCGGAACCACACCGAGATCCCGGTCGCGGGGTCCTGGCGTAGCGCTTCCAGCGCCCGCCACATCGCCTCCAGGCGCGCGATCGCCTCCGGGTGCTCCCACCACTTCGGGCACCACACCCGCTCGGAGGAGTCGAACACCTCCCGGCGGTACAGGTCGGCCAGGTAGGCCACGAACGCCGGCAGCGTAGGGAACTGCAGCGGCGGCGCCTCGGCCTCAGCCGGGACGGCGGCCTGGTCGGCCCGGTCGGCCTCGGCGACCTTCTGCCGCGCGCGGACCACGCCGTCTCGCGCGGCCTGGTGGTGGCGCTCGGCTGATGCCAGCTTCTGCTCGGCGGCGACGATCTTGCTGGGCGTGACGCTGTCCTGCTGCTGCAGCTCGGCCAGCTGGGCGGCCGCGACCTTGACGGTGCCGGCGGCGTCCTCCTCGCGCAGCACCGCGGCCGCGATCCGCTCGTCGACCGGCACGGCCGCGGCCGCCTCGGCGACCGGCTCGGCGGCCCACTCGTCGTCGTCGAGGTGGGCGCTGGTCATCGACGCCCCAGGCGCGCACCGATCGCACCGGCCGGTGCGACGTCGTGCTCGGCGAGAGTGACCTCAGCAGCCGGGTCGTGAGCCTTGATCGAGGCTCGGACGGTATCGGCGTAATCGGTGGAGTACCAAGGCCGGGGCTCGACGAGCACCGGCCGGACACCGGAGGGGAAGACGATGACCCGACCTCGGCGCAGCGCGCCGAGGTCGGAGACGTCGAGAACCTCTTCGTGGCCCTCGGAGTAGTTGACCGACCGGCCTGACCGGCTGGTGGTCGCCGACGTCGTCTGCGGCCGGTAGTGCCCGATCAGGGTCGACAGCTCGCGGAGGAAGTCCACTTCCGAGGCGCCACCGCCGTAGACGCGGACGCTGGCCGCGGACCACAGCTTGGCCATGCCGCGCGGCCCCCACACCTCCACGCCTTGGGACCAGGACTGCAGGATCGCCAGCAGGTAGATGCCGCGGCCGCCGAAGTGGCTGTAGAGGTTGGGCAGGTCGGGCCAGCGGCAGACGTTGGCGACCTCGTCCAGGACGACGGTCATGGGGCTGGCCAGCCGACCGCCCGGGGAGCGGCTGGCCCGGTGCTCGGCGGCCTCGCACACCGCGGCGGTGAGTGCGGTGGTGAGCGCCGACAGCGACCCGCGGCCCTCGCGGGAGACCAGGAGCAGGGTGCCCGCGGCGCCGGCGAAGGCTTCGGCGTCGAACTGCTCCCGGCCGGGCGCCCGGCCGGCGGTGATCCACTCCAGCGCCCCGGTGTTGGTCAGGAAGGACACGCGCCGCTTGGCCGCGCCGTAGACGCCTTGCCGCTGCTTGTCCGGTGCGTTGACGACGCTGCGGACGGCGGCGGCGGACATGGGGTAGCCGGCGGTGTCCAGGAGCCGGGCGGGGTCGGCGTTGGAAGGCTCGGTGACCCACAGGTAGACCTGGCTGATCGGCATGCCGTTGGCCGCAGCGGCGTGCAGCAGGTGGCCGACGAGCTCGGTTCCCTCGGGGTCGAAGAAGGCGTCTTCCTTGGCGTCCGGGGGGATCGCGGAGGCGGCGAAGATGCCGGCGAGCGCCTGCGCCTTCACCTCCGGGCCGGCGGGCCCGGAGGTGATGTAGGACAGCGGGTTCCACCACCAGGTCGGCGGCTCGCCGATGATCTGCTGCGGGTCGAAGACGTGTACCCGGCCCAGGGCCTCGCGGGGGTCGCGGACGGCGTCGATGAGGTCGCGGCGGTTGCTGGTGGCCAGCACCGCGCCGGTCGCCTCGAGGATCACTGGAACGGCCCGGGAGGTCGTCTTGCCGGTGCGCGGGCCCCAGATGTTGACCTCGGTGGACTCGTAGTCGGCCAGCAGCTCCCGTCGGCCGATGACCGAGTGCCCCAGGAACACACCGACGCTGCCGCGGACCCCGAGGCGCCTGGCCTCCTTGGTGACCTGCGGCCGGCTGAGGCGGTCGAGGTCCCGGCCGGTGCCCATGTGGCGGGCGGCGCGGTCGACGTCGCGGTTGGGCTTGCGCCGCCGCAGGATCAGCGCGGCGACCACGCCGACTCCGATCAGCAGCAGCAGGGCCAGGACGCCGGAGCAGACCAGCGCGGTCGTGGAGAACACCACTTCGCCCTTGACGACGTGGATGGGCAGCACCAGGGGGTTCTCGGTGGGCAGCTGCAGCTGCTCCCCGGTGAGCATGGCGCCCAGCTGCAGGCCGGCGTACATGATCAAGCCCACCAGGGCGGCGAACGCGATACCGCCCAGCAGGGCGAACCCGCTGAGGTCCTGGCGGCCGCCGCGGCGGCGCTCGGTGGAGCTCACGAGACGCCTTCGGCGGCCTCGACGGCGTCCAGGACGTCGTCGACCGGAGGCAGGTCGGAGACCTTCCCGGTGCGCGAGATCGTGTGCCACAGCTTGTTGGTGTCGTTCATCGTGGCCTCGACGCTGGTGAGCTTGACCTGCACCGGGATGCCCGGGCGGCCGCCGACCTTGACCAGGAACTTGCCCCGGCCGGGGGGCTCGGACTCGTGGCCACCGTCGGGGTCCCACGCCGGCGGGTCGGTCCAGGAGGTCAGCATCTCCTCCTCGGCACGCGACACCGAGACCGCGGAGCGCAGCATCTCCATCTCCGCCGCCGGGAGGCCGCCGCAGACGACCATGCCGGAGCGCTCGACCAGTCCGCGCGCCTTCATCCGGTCCTCGGGCGAGGGGAGCGCGAGCAGGTCGCTCATCGTGTGGCTGATCATCGCCTGGCCCACACCCCACTTCCGGTTGAGCCGGGTCAGGGTGTCCACCCGGTCGACCAGGCCCCGGCCGGCGCGCAGCGCCCGCCACAGCTCGTCGAGCACCACGAAGTAGTGCCGGCGCGGCTCGAGGCCGGCGTCGGCGAGGCGGTTGGAGACGTTGATCGCGCCGAAGCCGGTCGACCAGGACGCCAGGAGTGCGGCGGCCTGCAGGTCCATCTGCCCGTCGTCGATGGAGGAGACGTCGAAGACCACGGGCCGGTCACGGCGCATCGGGGCGGTGGTCTGACGCGTGAAGATCCCTCCGAAACGACCGCCGTGGGTCATGCCGGCGAGGCTGGCCTCCAGGCCCTCGGTGAGCTCCCGGTACCGGTCGTCGTTGCCGTGGTCGATGGCCACCATGCGGACGTCGGCCGGGGCGTCCCGGATGACCTGCAGCAGGTCCGCGAGGACCGGGGTGCCGTCGTGACGCTCGTCGAGGACGGCCAGCGCCCGGTCCAGGATCGACTCCTCCCGGTCCGAGGGCGGGGACTTCCGCAGGATGGTGACCAGGGAGGACACCATCGTGGCCCGGACCTCGTGGGCGTCGGCGAGCAGCGCCCCCCGGGCGCCGCCGGTCAGGCGAGCGGCGGCGGCCTTGGCCTCGGAGGAGTCCAGGACGTTGAGCGACCCACGGCCGGGACCGAGGCGGAGCACCTGCCCGCCCAGGGCCTCGATCAGGTCGACGTAGTCCGGGCGCAGGTCGCCCAGCACCATCGGCTGCACGCCGTAGCCGGCCAGCCCCAGCGCCATGCGGCGCACGATCGTCGACTTCCCCAGACCAGGGCGGCCGAGGACGAACATCGACGGCTGGCTGATCAGGTTGCCCCGCTGGAACCACGACACGGGGTCGCAGCACAGCGTGGACCCGCTGACCATGTTGCGGCCGATGGGGACACCGACCATCGGGGAGCCGGTGCCGGCGGCGAAGGGCCACAGGCCGCACACCTGCACGGTCGTGCCGCGCCACTCATCGGCGGCCTGCACGTAGCCGGCCGGTCCGCGGCCGCGGCCCACCCAACCGCGAGGACCTGGTCGAGGGCCCGGTCGCGGAGCGGCCGGGGCGGTGCTCGTCGTCTTGGACTTGGTCCGACCGATCACAGCGACTCCCGGATCTCAGCCGGCACCCGCAGGTGCCGGGGCAGCACGAGGCCGATGGGCAGTGCGGCGGCGAACGCCGACCCCTGCGAGCCGTAGACCGGGCGCAGCAGCACCCGGGCAGCCGCAGACAGGTTGTCGATCGCCGCGCGGGCGTCGGGCAGCCGGTCGGAGCTGGTCACCGTGGCGGTGACGACCATCCCGAAGTTGACCAGCCCCGCGCCCCGGGCCTCCTCCTCGGCGGCCTGGTGGGCGGCGCGCTGGTCGATCTGCGCGCGCGCCGAGGGGCGGGCACTGGCGGTGGCCCGAAAGTCAGCCGCGCGGCGGTCCTGCTCGACGATGTGCGCGGCACGAGCCGCCGACAGGGGCCGGTAGAGCAGCGTGACCCGCTTGCGGTCGACGTCGCGGTGCGGGGCCAGCAGGTCC
>NZ_JAAGWH010000069.1 GCF_010682105.1 Modestobacter muralis
GGAGGAGTAGACCTCCCCGCGCGGGGCGGAGGACATGGCCCAGGTGACCGACACCGCGGCGTCGTGCCGGTAGTGGTCGTAGTGCTCTTCGGCTGCCGTCGGCCCGACCTCGTCCCAGGACAGGGCTGGCGCCTCACCGGCGGCACGGGCGGCGTCGAGCAGGCGTGCGGCGGTCGGGTCGTAGGCAACCCGCACGACCTCGCACAGCTCGGCCGCGGTCACCGGACGGGCGCCACCGGCGCCGGTGGCGTGCAGCGACTGCGACAGCGCCGGCAGTCGGGAGGCCAGGTCGCGGCCCATCTCCTCCGGGGTGCGCTTGCGCGCCCCGGCGCGGACGGCGGCGGAGAAGGTGACCGACACCCACGCCTTCACGGTCGCCGAGCCCTCGGGGTAGCTGTCGACGACCTCCCGCAGCATCGCCTGGGCCACCAGGGGTGCGTCGGGGTCGACGTGGGCCTCGACCTCCCGGCGCAGCCGGGTGCCGGTGTCCGGGGCGGTCTCCACCGTCACCGCGGCGGCGATCGCGCCCGGCTCGTTGGCCAGGTTGGCCAGCCACGCGCCCCAGTTGGCCACCCAGGAGTCCACCTGCTCGGTGTCGACCAGGGAGGCGCCGTCGGGCTCGGTGGAGAACACCACCGTGTAGTCACCAGTGCTGGGCACGTGGACGAGGGCGAACTTCCGGCCGTAGGAGTCGGTCCACTCGCTCAGCCGCGAGGGCGCGGCCAGACCGGGCATCTGGAAGCTGCCCCACGGCAGCTGACCCAACGGGCCGGAGCGGTAGAGGTTGTGCCCGCGCTTGCGGTGCCGGCGGAACGCCACCCGCGCGGTCACCCGCTGGGCGATCGAGCGCCGGTGCCGGTCCTTGACCGTGAGCACCAGGAACGCGACCCCGCCGATCAGCGCACCGATCAGGGCCGGGACGAGCCCGGCGGTGGCCATGAGCAGGATCTCGATGATCATGAAGAACAGCAGCAGGCCGGTGCCGAGAGCACCGAGCTGCCACAGGCCCGGAGACGTCGGCCGACGCCAGTTGCCGTAGGTGCGGGCTGCAGGTCCGGCCTGGTTAGCGACTGCCACTGGGGCCCCCGTCGTCGTTGGATGCACTGTCTGCTGCGCCTCGAGCGGCGCCTACGCCGCGCTGGGCCAGGGCGACCCCGGCGCCTACCGCGCCGCCTGCTGCGCCACCGGCGGCCGCGCCACCGGTCGCTCCGGCGCCACCGCCAGCCCCGGCCGTTCCGGCTCCAGCACTGGAGCCACCCGCGCCGGCCGCGCCGGGTCCGCCGTCGGGTCCTGCTGCGCCCGGTCCTCCGCCGCTGCCGGAGGGGCCGCTGTTGCCCGGGCCGCCCGAAGGGCCAGGACCGCCAGGCGGTGTCCCGCCGGAGCCGGTCGGGGATGGACCTCCGGTGGTCCCCGTGGGGCCACCAGCGGGAGTTGAGCCAGAGGGGCCGGACTTGCCTGAGCCGCCACCGGCTCCGGTCGAGCTGCCGCCCTTGACCATCCGCGCGGACACCGCGCCGCTGGCCACCGATGCGGCCAGGGCTGCGCCGCCGCCGCCACCGCCGCCGCTGGTGGCCGCGCCGACCATCGGTGCGACGAACTTCAGCAGCGCCGGAAGCGCCACCAGGCTCATGATCATGAGCGTGACGCCGGTGAGGGCCGAGGTCACCGGGTCATCGCCGGTGGTGCCGATCAGCTGGAACGCCGTCGCGTAGATGATCGCTGCGGTGGGTTTGTAGAGGATGAACGCCACGACCCAGGAGAGCGCCCGCTGGAACCAGGCCCGCCCGGTCTCGGTGTTGGTGAAGGAGGCCGACAGCGGCAGGACGCCGGCCAGGACGATGAGGAACCCGCCCCGGACGACCAGCAGGACGATCTGGACCAGGGAGGCGAACAGGCCGCCGAGGCCCAGGACGATGAGCAGGATCGCCGACACCGCGCCCGCACCGTTGGGCCCGGCCGCGCTGCCGAGGGTGATCATGCGGTTCAGGCCGGCTCCGAAGTCATCGGTCGACCGGCCGATGATCCAGGCGGCGACCCCGTCGGCCGCGGTCACCGCCAGCCCGATGCCGGCCAGCGACGCCCCGGACACCAGGACCAGGGTCATCATCGCCCGCAGCAGGTCCCGGCCAGGCTCCGCGCGGCGCTCGTAGGCCATGCGCGCCCCGCCGATGAGCACCGCGACCACGGCGGCGGCCGCCACGTAGTAGGACAGCGAGCCCTGCACGAACGCCACCGGCGCGCTGGGGTTGCCACCCCCGTCGGTCAGGCCGGGGGTGTCGACGTTGACCCAGAACGTCGCCAGGGAGGAGATCGCCTTGGCCATCGCCTCGACGATCTTCTCGGCGAGGTTGTCGATCGCGTCGTCGACCACGTCACCAAAGGCCTGCTTCCCCTGGCAGACGAAGTCGACGACGGAGCAGCCGTCGTCTTCTGGCTCCATCAGGCGCCAGACCAGGGGACGTAGCCAGCAAGGCTGCTGAGCGGCTTGATGCTCGAGCCGATCTCGCCGTCTGCGGGCAGCTGCAGGAGCCAGTCATCGCCGGACCACTCAAGGGTCGCCGTCAGGCTGGCCTGGCCAGTGCCGGCAATGTCCAGCGCCAGGTTCAGCATGGCGACGTCGCCGGTGTAGCTGAGGAACGTGAAGCCAGCGACCTGATAACCGCCCTTGCCGAGGACCGACGTGGGGTCTGTTTCCAGGAGGCCAGCCAGCTTGTCGCGGCCAGGGCCAGGAGCCGTGATCTCCTCAAGGGCAGCGGTCATCGACTCGACGTCAGACGTCATGCCGAACCAGTTGACGGCTGCGAACAGGGCGCCGGTGGGGTCGTGCGCGAAGCAGGTCCGCAGACCCTCATCGGACACCTTGCCCGGGCCAGCCCCGTCCGGGTCGGTCGGTGCCACGAGCTTGCCGACGAGCTCCCACTCGTTGGCTGGTGCAGCTACCGGGGGCAGCTGGTCGCCTTCGGGCTGGTCGCAGTCTCCGGCGTCCGCGGACGCGGAGGTGGCCGGCGCGGTGGCCGGTCCGCCCACCCCAACAGGGACGTCGTCGCTGTCGCCGCCGCCAGAGATGGCGACGACGACAGCGGCGATGACGACCAGTGCCACGACGACGGCAGCCGCGATGAAGCCACGGCGGGCGAACGGGCTGGTGGTGTTGTCGGGCTCGGTCACGGTGTCCTCCAGGAGAAGCGCGGGGCAGGTGGCGCGGGGTGCGCCTAGACGACCGCGCCGACGAGCGCGGAGGCGCCGCCGATGACGATGGAGCCGGCGAGCACCCACCCGAGCTTGGATGCCTGCTCACCGCCCTCGCCGCGGCGACCCGCGAACAACATGCCGATGCCGGCGACGATCACGCCGACCACGCAGAGGGCGACGGCGACCCAGGCGACCCAGTTGACGATCGTCACCAGGCCCTCCGAGCCGGGAGGGGCGACGCCCTCACCGGGGTCGAGGACGGCGAGGACGTCCATGCCGGCGGTGTTGGCGGCTGCGAGGAGGTTCATGACTGGCCTTCCTGGTGGGGGTGGGTGGAGCGGTCGAGAGGTGAGTCGGTGGGGTGCGGGCGCGCCGGGAGGAGCCCGGCGAGATCGGTGGCCAGGCGGCGGAGGGAGCGGGGAACGTCGGCGGCGTCGACGACCGGCAGCTCGCCGGGCAGCTTCGGCTCCGCGAGGCGCAGGTCCTCCTCCCACGGGAGGGACCAGGAGCGGGGGAAGCCACCGGCCACGATGCGGGCGACGTCGTGCAGTTCCTTGGGGAGACGGCCGGGGGCATCGGGCAGCAGGGCCAGGCCGACCAGCTCGACGGCGGGGGTTGCTCCGGCAGCCCACTGCTGGGCGGCGCGCTGAGCGGCCCGCAGCCCCGTCAGGTGGGTGCGCGCCACCAGCAGCACCCGCGCCGGCTGGTCGGCGCGAGGCCACCGGCGGTCGGTGCCGGTGCCCGACAGCGCGACGGCCAGCGTCGTCTCCCCGGCACCACCATGAGCGCCGAGCACCCACAGCCGGTCATCGGCCGGGACGTCGACGACGCCCAGCCCGTGCGCGGGAGCGGTGATGCCGGGCTGCGGAGCGGCCGGGCCGGAAACGTGGTCGAGCTCGCCGACGCGGGGCGCGGTGGCTGGACCGGCGGTGGTGCTGGCGGTCATGGGGTCCTTTCCGTGGGGAAGGCCGGTCACTGGACGCTCACGCCCACCGAGGTCAGGAAGGGAAGGGGGTCGGTGAAGGCACCGCCGCGGAGGACCTCGAAGTGGAGGTGGCAGCCGGTGGAGTCGCCGTAGGAGCCGACCCGGCCGATCTGCTGGCCGGCGACGACGGTCTGACCGACCGAGGTCAGGACGTCGCCGGGGTACATGTGGGCGTAGCGGGTGACCACGTCCCCGCCGTGGTCGACGGCGATCAAGTTGCCGTAGCCGCTGGAGGGGCCGGCTCGCACGACGGTTCCGCTGGCGGCCGCGTAGATCGGGGAGCTGCACGGCGGGGCGATGTCGATGCCGTTGTGGGGCCGGCCCCACCGCATCCCGTAGACGGAGGTGAGCGGGCCGATCGCGGGCTTGGTCCACGCGCCAGGCGGGAGAGGGACGCCCGGGAGGGCGCCGGCGCCGCCGTCGGGGCTGCACGCCAGGGCGCCACCGCCGGGGTTCAGCGTCTCCACCGGCACGCCGGTCAGAGCCGCGACGACCTGCCCGGCGGGGTCCCAAAACCGGGTGTAGTAGTTCGGATCGGCATTGCGCTGCACGGCGTGAGCGGCCGCGGTGGGCGACAGGGTCTCCCAGCCGTTGACCCGCTGGAGGGCGCGGAAAAAGTTGGTCGCGCTGATCGTGGGGTCCATGCGGTCGGCGTAGGAACCCCAGGCGCCGTTGTCGCGCTGCTGGAACAGCCCGCGAGAGTCCGGGCCGGCCAGGTCGCCGCGGTCCAGGACGCGCAGCGTGGACTCGCCCATCGCCGTCATCACGCCGATGGTCTGGCCGCGGACGGACAGCCCGAGGGCTGCGCCGGCGTTCATGATCAGGGCGGCGTTGACCAGCTGCTCACCGGAGTATCCGGCGACCGAGCCCGCCGGTAGTGCGCCGGGGTCAACCGTGGCGCCCCCACCGCTGGGCCGGCATGACGCCGAGGCGACGGCCAGCCCGCCGCCGGTGAGCATCACCGTGCCGAGGAGCACGAAGAGCAGGCCGACCGGCACGAGCACGGCCAGGGCGACGGTGACCTTGGACCGCTGGTTCACCGGACACCGTCCGGGGCGGTGATCGTCTCGACCAGCCAGCCGGCGTCTCCACCCTCGCGGGACAGCAGGAGCCGGTAATCGCCCACGTCGGTCGGGACGACGACGTAGGCCAGGAAGGCGCTCGGGCTGTCCTCCGCCCGTCCAGGGCCGGTGACCGCGTGCGCGGGCACCTCGTCGGGGTCGGTCCCGACGTAGGCCGAACGCGCACCAGGAGTGAGCAGCGGGGACAGCTCGGTCAGCCACGTCTCCGCGTCGACCGTCGGTCGAGCGAAGGCAGTCATCGCGCGCTGTGCGAGGTCGACCGCGGCCGCGCTCGAGGTGGCGTCCTGAGTCGGCGGCAGCGGCGCCGGCGGCGCGCTCATCGCGACGTCGTTGGGGCCGTTGACCGTCGAGGGGGCGGCCGCCGTCGGTGCGGCAGCAGGCGTCGACGGGGCAGCCGGGGCGGTTTCGATCAACCCGCTGCAGCCGGTCGCACCCAGTCCCAGGAGGGTGCCGACGGTCAGGACGCGAAGCGCAGTCGTCCCCCGCATGGCTCCCCCGTTCGGCTGATCCTCTGACTAACAGTCAGAGCGGCGGGGACCATGTTCGGGCTAGGGTCCGACAACTGTCAACGCCTGCCAGGTTTCGGTCAACCCGCCACTAAGCTCCGCGCCTGGACGAGACGGCTCGATGCGGAGGGGACTGAGGTGAGCGAGGACCAGTCCGGAAGTGCGAGCAGGACCTTCGCCCAGCGCCTGGACCTCTTGTTCCGCGCGACCCACCCGGCCGGCCGCGATGAAGTCGGCTACCAAGAGGTCGCCGACGCCGTGGCATCAGCCGGCGGGCCGACCGTCACCGCGAACTACCTCTACCTGCTGCGCACCGGGCGCCGGTCGAACCCGCGCATGGACCTGGTCCGCGCCCTGGCGCGGTACTTCAACGTGCCGGCTGGCTACTTCATCGACGACGAGGTCGCCCAGAACTACACGGACCAGCTGGAGCTCCTGCAGGCCATTCGGGACAGCGGCACCGCCGGGCTGGCCCTACGAGCGGCCAGCCTCTCGCCGGAGGCCCGCGCGGCGCTCACGGTGCTGCTGGACGGCATGCGGGCTGCCGAGAAACCGCCTCGGCCCGATGCCGGGTCCCCATCGGGTGAAGATCGCCCCACGTAGGGCCGAGTTCACCGTGGGCGATTATCTTGCGGCCGTGATGACCGAGCCGATGGATACAGGAGACGCCGCGCTGCACGAGCGCGTCGATGCCCTGATCGCTGCTGTCGGGCTCACCGACGCAGCCTCGATCACCGACGTCCTGACCGCGGTCTCCCACGAGCGCGGCCGCGCCCTGGAGCTCGAGCCGATGCCGGAAGAGATGGAATCCGGGGACGTCTTCGGGTTGTGCCTGCCCTATGAGGACCGCGACGTCATCCTCTTCCGCACCGGCGCCGGCTCCGAGCACGAGCTGCACTCCACGCTCCACGAGTGCGGGCACCTGCTGTTCGGGCACGTCGCCGAGACCGGCCAGCCGGCCACCAACCCGCTGTCACGGTTGCTGCCCGACCTCGACGCCGACCTGATCGCCAAGGTGCTCGCCCGCTCCGCGTACGAGAACGAGCAGGAGCGCGAGGCCGAGCTGTTCGCCATGAAGGTCCGAGCGGTCATCGCGGCTGCCCAGCGGCGGCGGGGAGACGCCATCCTCCGCCGCTTCGACGACGCGCTCGGCTGACGCCGATGCTCCTCACCGTCGCCGTCGTCTTCTGGCTGGCCGCGATCGTGCGTGCCTGGCGCTGGCGCCAGGCACCGGGGTCACCGTCGCTGCGCGCGATCGCCATTGCCCTGCTGTCGATCGCGGTGGCGCTCACCCTGGACCTGCCCGCGGTCCAGCGTCTCCTCACCGAGGGGCCGCTGCAGTCCGGCACCCCGGACAACGTGGCCGACCTGGGCAAGCAGCTGGCGATCGTCACCGGCGCGTGGGCCTGCCAGTCGCTCCTGCTGCACCTGACGCGCGGCGCCGCGGTCACCGCCGAGAGCGAGCGGTCACGTGCCCGCCTGGCCCTGGCCGTCGCGGTGGTGAGCACCGTGATCTACCTGGTCCCCCTGGTCGACCCGAGCACCGCCCGGGACCCGGACGCGGGGATCGCCCAACCGTTCATCACCGAGTCCCGGCTGCTCGTGCTGGTCTACGCCGGAACCGTCCTGTTCTTCGTCATGCGGCTGTGCTGGACCCACACCGGAAGCGGCAGCTTGGGCAGCGGGGTGCGGGTCATGGGAGCCGGCTGCGGCGTCATGGTCGCCTACGCCATAACCCGCATGACCTACTTCGCCGTCGCCCACTACGGCTCCACCCAGCTGCCGACCCTCTACCGCGCCGGGGACCTCCTGCAGGTCCTCGGGCTGACGCTCATCGCGATCGGGACGCTGATCCCTCGCGTCGGACGCACGCTGGCCAGCCACCGCGCCCGCCGGGCCTACGACCAGCTGGAGCCGCTGTGGGCGCTGGTCACCCAGCGAGTGCCACAGGTCGTCTTCGCCACCGCCCCTGACCGGGACGTCACCGCCTGGCAGCTGGACCGTCGTGTCATCGAGATCCAAGACGCGCTCGTCGTCCTGGCCGGGAGCCTCGACCTCCCGCCGGCCAACGACCGCCAGGACGGTGCCGCGGCCGCCCGCCTGGCCGCAGCGCTCGCCGACGCCCCACGCAGTACCCGGGTCGTCGTGGGGGGTACCGCCACCGACAACACTGGGGTCTCCCCCATCGCGCCCCCGGAGGGCACCGACCCGGTCAGCTGGCTGGTGCAGGTCTCCCGAGCCCTCCCGCGGGTAGCGACCCGGGACGGCAGCCCCAAGGAGACCCGGTGACCACGGATACGAGAACGACGGACGGAACAGCCGTCCGGCGGACTCTGGCTGACCGGCTGGCAGCCTTCATCAACGAGGCGTCCTCGCCGATTCTGGCCAACCCGCTGGTGTCCATCGCGGTCGGAGCCTCCACCGGCTCCTGGCGCTGGACGGCGCTGCTGACGGTGTTCACCGGTGTGCTGCCTGCCGGGGTGATCTTCGGGGCCCTGGCGGTCCAGCGGATCAGCGACCACCACGTCACCGACCGGGACGAGCGTCCCCTGATCATGGCCTCGATCCTCGGCAGCCTCGTCCTGGGCCTGGCCGTCTGCCTCATCGGCGGAGCGCCGGGGCCGGTGACGGCGGTCGACGCCGCGATGCTCACCACCCTCGGGGTGCTCGCCGTTATCACCATCGTGGGCCGCTGGAAGGTCAGCGTGCACAGCGCCGTGTGGGCCGGCATTGCCGCCATGCTCGCCCTGACCTTCGGCCCCTGGGCGCTGCTGACGGCCCTCGCCGTTCCAGTGGTCGTCTGGGGTCGCGTGCACGTCCGGGACCACACGCTCCCTCAGGCCGTCGTGGGAGCCCTTACGGGCGCCGTCGTCGCCGGCCTGACCTTCGCGCTCATCCACTGACCGCCGAGCGCCTAGAACACGGGCGCTGGCGCGCACCGTCGGGGCCGGGGACAGTCCTTGTCCGAGTCATGGCACCGACAACTTTCTCTGACTGTCAGTCATTTGTCGGCGTGTCGGGGTTGTTCCAGAAACACAACGGCGGTTAGGTGTCGACATGGCTCGACGAGGAACCGGAGGTCGCCCCAGCAAGGGCGACCGGGACCA
The DNA here is from genome assembly GCF_010682105.1 of Modestobacter muralis. GTDB lineage: Bacteria > Actinomycetota > Actinomycetes > Mycobacteriales > Geodermatophilaceae > Modestobacter > Modestobacter muralis. The sequence goes on from NZ_JAAGWH010000069.1 coordinate 8,873, forward strand.
CATCGTCTCGCGCCCGCCGGACCCCATCGGCGAGGCCGTGCGCGCCAGCGCCGACAAGGCCGGCCTGAGCATCAGCGAGTACGTCGCCAACGTCCTCGCCACCGCCCACGGGCTCCCCGAGCCCTACGCCGCCGTGCACCAGGTCGACCAGGGGGTGCTGCCACTCGGCAGGACCGCCTAGAACGCGGAAAGGGCGGCCCCCCGAGGGAGACCGCCCTTTGCCGCTGCATGCCGGATCGGTGTTACCAGCACCTACCCCGGCGGATCAAAACCCAGCCTGCAGCCAACAGGAGGCTTTGTCGTGCCCTCTCATAGTAGAGCGCTGCCCAAAAACGGGCCAGTGCCACGCTGGAGCAGCATGCGCAAGTCCGGCATCACCGCCGGGCTGCGGTGCTGACCCGCGCCCTCTCCCCCACCCGTCACGTCACCACCCGGCGCGTCTCCGCCGGCATCCACGGCGCCCCCGGCGCCACCAGCCGCACACCGGCGTGGTGGTCGGCCGAGGACTGGGTCGCCGACGTCCAGGCCACCGTCCGCGCCCGCCGCGACCTCTGCCGCGTCCACCACGTCGAGCCCGACACCGCGGTGGCCGTCGCCCGCGGGATGGCCGCCTACGCCGACTTCGCCACCGGCCGGGACTGCCGGCCCACCAACGAGCGCCTGGTCGCCGACGTCCGGGTGTCCCTGTCCACCGTCCAGCGGGCCCGCCGAGTGCTCAAGGACCTGGGCTTCGTCGTCGAGCTCGTCGCCGGCCGTTCGTCCCTGACCCGCGAGGAGCGCATCGAGGCCTGGCGTCGTGGGTCCGCCCACCGCGCGCTGGCCGCCGAGTTCGCCCTGTGCAGCCGCCGCGACCGGCCCCTGCGGCCGCACCGCGGCCGCAGGTATCCCCAGGTCCACCGCCCTGTTGTGGAGCGTGACGCCCCACCCGGCTCTTACGAAGTAAGAGCCTTAGGTCACCTAGGTAGAACTCATCTTCAAGCCACTACCGAAACGAGGAAGGCCGCTCCGCGGCCTGCGCCAACCGAAGACGTCACCAATCGAGGCGGCCGACGGGGTCACCCCCTCGCCAGGAGGCTCGCCGAAGGCGTCCAGCGGCGCCTCAGCTGGCTGCGAGGGGTCCCCCTGAGCCGATTGGTCCCCCTGCTTACCCCGTTCGCTCTGGCGGGCTGGACAGCCCGCGACGTCGAGCGCGCCGCCGACGAGGCCCGCGCCGTCCGTGGCTGGAAGGTCGTCCCAGCCAAGCTGGACCACCCCGCGTCCTACCTCGCCCGGCTGCTGCGTGGGGTCGACCCGACCGACCGGCCCAGCGCCGTCGACGAGTTCATCGCCGCCACCGAGGCCGCCGGCCGCCGCCACGAGCTGCAGCTGCGCATCGGTACCCCGTGCGCCCACGGGCAGCCCGCCGGCGACGTCCCGCACCCGGTGCACGGACACCTCGCCTGCCCGCTGTGCCGCGAGGCGGCCGCGGAGGAGCCGCCTTCCTGGCCGTGACCCGACAGCCTTGGCACTAATGACCCCATTAGGAGCCCCAGCGTCGACACGACGCTGAGCAGCTCTTATGCCTTTACCCCCATTAACCCTGTTAGGGTCAAGGGGCAGCCAACCCCATTGGGGGCATTAGGACCAATGCCCCTAATAACGCCGGACCCCGGCGGATCACCGGAGGAGAGCACCGTGGCCACCAACCACATCAGCGGGCCAGCAGCATGACTGCCCGCGTCATCGCGCTGTGCAACCAGAAGGGCGGCGTCGGGAAGACGACCCTGACGGTCAACCTGGCCCAGACGATCGCCGACACCGGCCGGCGCGTGCTGGTCATCGACGCCGACCCCCAGGCGAACGCGACCACGAACCTCGGCGTGGTCGTCGAGGACGACACCCTGACCCTCAACGACGTCCTGACCGTCGAGCCACGCACCGGTCGGGTGCGGGCTGGCTCCGTCGTCGATGCGGCCACGCCCGCGGGGGAGGGGTGGAACCCCCTCATCGAGGTCGTCCCCGCCGAGCGGGGCCTGGCCACCCGCGAGCAGGATCAGAACCTGGGCCGGGAGTACCGGCTGCGGGAGGCACTGTCGGGGACGCTGGAGCAGTGGGACGTCGTGCTCATCGACTGCCCGCCCTCGATTGGCCCGCTCACCGTCACCGCCCTGGCGGCCGCTGACGCCGCCCTGCTGGTGACCGAGCCGCGTGCAGCGTCGGTGGACGGGGTCGCACAGATCGTGGCCACCCTCGACCTGATCCGCATGCATTTCAACGCCGGCCTGGAGATCGCCGGCGTGGTGATCAACCGGCACAACACCCAGCGGGTCGACCGGACCGATTGGGCCGCCACCATCCAGGCCACCTACGGCGACCTGGTGCTCGACCCCTTCGTCCCCGAGCGGGAAGCGATCAGCCAGGCCACGTCCGGTGCCGTCCCCGTGTCGACGATCGCCACCGAGTCCGGCCGGTCGGTCACCGCTGCGCTGCAGCTGATCGCCGACCTGATCGCGCCGGCCACGGTGACGTCATGACCCGCCCGGCACGCCGGGCAAGCACCCCGCCGAACCCCGAGGCCCTGCAGAGGATGCGGACACGCACGGGGCTGGAAAAGGCCCCCCGCGTTGACCCTGTCCTGGCCGCCAGCGCCGCACAGGCAGCTCCGGCCGCCGAGGAGGTGCCCCCATCAGGGGTAACACCTCCAATGCCCCCAATAGAAGCTGCGGGGCAGGAGACGCCCGCCCCGGCTCAGCCGCCGAGGCCCCCGAAGCACAAGGTCGCGCTCTACATGCACGAGGAGGACGCTGCCCGGGCTCGGGCAGCGTTCACCTGGACCCGCGCGCACGAGGGTGTGCTGTCCTGGTCGGACTTCATCAACGATGCCGTGATGCGCCGCGTGGCCGAGCTCGAAGAGCAGTACAACAACGGCGAGCAGTGGACCCCGGTACCCACCGGCGCCCTGCCCCGCGGCCGGCCCCCGGCTCTCTAGCTCAAAGCCCACGGGGGCCGTTGTGCGTCACAACGGCCCCCGTGGATGAAGCAGTTGGCGCATAGAGAGTCGAACGAGCTACTTACTTCCGCGCAGACCGATCAGCGGGATCATCCAGTCCTGCTTCTGCACCATGATCAATGGCGTCCGCAGCCACGATGTAGACGCCGGTGATATGACCATCCGTAGAGTTCACCGCTACCCACGGCGACCTTGAACAGAACTCAGTCAAGCCGGTGCGCCAATGGTCAGTGTTTACTGAGTGGACGTCGCCATAGCCGACGCCAGTCTCTCCTGAATCGCGGCTGTCGTCGTAGCGGTGAGAGACGAATGCGTGGAGAAACTTTGCACCTGCATCAGTGTGGAAACTGTTGCGGTAGAAGTCGGTGGAATCAAAGTTCTTTTCGCGCAGGTATCCGTTGATCGTCGCGATGTCCGGCGGTGTGGTCGGGGAGACTCCGGAATCCGGATCGACGTCCCTGTAACCAGCGCTCATGAACAGGACGCGCAGCCGGTCGTCGACGTGCCGCATGACCACACCCACGCCCCCAAGCTCAGGGGCGTCGATCCAGCTATCGACGGGGAAGTCCTCGAGGCGTGACGAGTGCCTCTCCTCGCGTGACGCTGGTGTCGCCGAGGCGATCAGTCGTAGACGATCGCCGACAGGCTTGCCCAGCGACTGACGGAGCTCGATCGCCAGTTTCGCGAGCTCAACCTGCGCCGCCGTGACACGAAGGTCAGCGGTGCCACTACCGGTCATAGCGCACCCACCCCTCCCCTAACGCAGCGTTTCGCTCCAGCATCCCCCTGCTTGATCGGTTGAGCAAGGATGACGGTCACGAGGCAGCATCCGGGAGAGGGTTGTCTTCCATCGAGAACTCAGCTGCCTCAAGCGCTGCCCGTTGGTAGGCATCATCAAGATTTCCTGCAGCCAGCATGTCTTGAAGAATCCTTGCCCCAACCTGCTGAGCACGCAGATTGGGCGAAGTCACCATCTCGATAGCTTTCCAGACGGCGTCCTGCCGGCTCTTTTCCGCAGCGCTAGCTAGGTTCGCGGCAGCCATACGCTCGGCGCTCTGGTGCCCTTCGCGAGCGCTAGTAAGAGCATTGCTGCTGGTCAGCTCCGCGTTCTGGGCAGCGACCTTGTGGCCTTTAATGACTCCAAGATAAGTGGCCAGCGGGGTCCCCACGGCAACAACAAGCCCGACGATGACGACGAAGAGGTCCACAGTCTCCGTCCACCTCCGTCAACTCGGCCCGTCCCCCGTACGCGGCGCCGAAGCGCGGACACTACCTAACGACCGGGAATGGCCAAGCGGCCGTGCTGGGGAAGGTGTCGGCTCGTCTGGGAAGGGACGAAGTCCGCAACCAAGGGGCCGCTGCGCGGCGCCGGCTACGCCGTCATCAAGGACCGGCTACGCCGGGCTGCCACCAAACTGCACCCCCGACCCGTCCGGCAGCTCAGCGTAGGGACCTTCCGCGCCCCGCTACGGCCCTCCACGCTCATGATCCTTTGACCCTGCGGGCGCTTCGCTGTCAAAGCATCGTGAGCGCTCCGGTTCTCCGCTCCTCCGCTCCAGGTCCCTGAGCAGAGCTCTTTGCCGGACGGGCCGGGGGAATGGGTCAGACAGAGACCCGAGCGCATCCCCTCCCGTCGTCTGGCGGAAGCAGGGGAGTCAGCCATGACCAGCAGCCAGAGCAACGGACACCAGTTCGTGAAGGCCACCGTCCACCTCGCCGGGGCCGTACCCATCGAGACCGGCCACCGGGCGCAGTACAGCGCCGAGCACATCCAGGCCCGCATCGGCGGGGTGCTCATCTACTTCCTCGACCTGGCCGCCGTGGACGCCTTCGCCGCCAGCGTCAAGGAGGCCGAGCAGTTCGGCCGCGCCGCCTTCGCCGGGCGGCAGACCTTCCGCCTGCCCGGCGACTTCATGACCAACACCCAGGAGGTGTCCCTGGTCGTGCGCCTCCAGGGTCACCAAGAGGCCGCCAGCCGCAAGGGCACGGTCGCCAACGACCACACCGACGGGCACGGCAACGTCATCGTCGGATTCGGCGGGGTGCGGCTGTTCCTGCACGACCCGGAGGCACTGCACCGGCTGATCCACGTCACCAACACGGTCGCCCGCCTCGCCGCCGCCCTCTGGCCCGCTCTGACGATGGACGAGATCGAGTCCCGCGACACCTACGCCGAGCGGTGGGAGGAGCGCCAGCGCGAGCACCAGCGGTGAACGCACGGCAGGCGCCCGGTCACCCAGGCCGGGCGCCTGCCGCCGATCCGGCGGGGCGCGAAACGACCGGGCATCGAGCCCGGGCGTTCCGCCTCGCGGCTCCCCAGGCACTCACCACCCCAACGGCGCCCGGCGGTGCCCACACCTGGTCGGCTTGTCCACAGAACCGGAAAGACCGCCCCGAAACAGCACCGGGGCGCCCACGCTCACCCCATGACCAAGCCCCTGAACACCCGCCCCGGCCAGATCACCCAGCTCGCCGTCACCCACGAGATCCGCCGCGCCCACGACGACAGCGTCATCAGCGCGCACTGCTGCCACCCCTGCGCCGTCATCGCGCTGGACCAGCTGCACCTGTCGGACATGATGGGTGGGGAGAACCAGCCTGGGCCCCTGGAGTACGTCACGGCTCACGTCGTCGAGGTGGCCACCAACCAGCGGAGCGGGGTCGCCGGCGGCCTCGTGCCCCTCGACGGCATCCCGCCGGTCAAGCCCGTGAAGTTCCCGGACTACCTCTACGACGGGATCGCCTGAGCCGGCCAAGCACAGTCGCCGTTGCCCCCTCGAGGACAGCAGGCCGGCGGCGCACGTCGCCCAGCTCGGCCGCCGGCCCACGGACTAGCCCGGAGGGCCCCCGCTACGCGGGGCGCCGGCTGCGCCGTCGTGAGGACCGGCTACGCCGGACTGCCACCAAACAGCCCCCCCCCGACCCGTCCGGCAGCTCAGCTTAGGGATCTCCGCGCCCCGCTACGGCCACCGAGACCAAGATCCTTTGACCCTGCGGGCGCTTCGCTGTCAAAGCATCTTGGTCTCGGCGTCCTTCGCTCCTCCGCTCCGATCCCTGAGCAGAGCTCTTTGCCGGACGGGCCGGGGGGATGGTTGAGAACGCCACTCCCGCAGTCCCTCCCGATCCGGCCCCGGCTCACGATCAGGAGGACATCATGACCACCAATGCCCCCATTAGTGCCAATACCCCCACGCTCGACCGGACGTGGACGGAGACCGGCGCGCAGCTGTTCGACGCCGCCCGGGCCACCCGCGAGGGCCACAACTACGCCACCGGCCGGGACGCCGTGGTCACCGGGATCAACCGGCTGACCTGGGTCGAGCTGCCCAAGGACGGCGGGGACCTGTCCCTGCCGTTCAGCCCCGGCGAGAGCCTGAGCGCAGTCATCTCCGGCCTGGGTCTGCGCGACGTGCGCCGCATCGCCTGGGACGGGTCCGTGGCCGTCCGAGACGACGTCGAGGGCAGCCGCAGCCTCTACAGCCTGCTCGGCGTGGAGGTCGGGGAGCGTGGCGGCCTGCTGCGGCTCTACGCCGTCGACCGGGGCACCGACGTGCTGCCCGTCGCCTACGACCGCATCCCGGCACCGACGTCCACCGAGACCGCCGCCGACGCCCTCACCGTCCAGCGCCCCACCCCCTGACCGACCGGGGCGGGCCGTCCACCAAGCGGCCCGCCCCCCGCACAGCGCACCCGCAGCACCCCACCTCCGCAGCCAAGGAGCACCAGCGATGACCACCACCGAGAACCGCACCGCCACCGAGACCACCAGCGAGACCGTCGCCACCGATCCCAATGTGACCGCCGTCCTCCCCGAGCAGATCGCAGAGGGTGCCGGGACCGAGCAGCAGCAGGCCGAGCACGGGGCCACCAGCGCCGACAGCCGCGAGAGCGACGGGACGGGGGAGGGGACCGGGTCCGCGCACGAGCTCAAGTGGCTGGACCCCGCCACGCTCCGGGTGCACCCGCGCAACGTCCGCGACGACCTGGGCGACCTCACCGGCCTCGCCGCGTCCATCGAGGCGCAGGGCGTATTGGAGGCCCTGACCGTCGTCCCGCACATCGACGAGGAAGGCGTGACCGGCTACCAACTCGTCGCCGGTCACCGCCGCGCCGCCGCCGCCGTCATGGCCCGCGCCGTCGCGGTGGCGTGCATCGTGCGCCACGACCTAGCCGCCACCGAGGAGGACCGGGCCGGACAGGCCCGCCACGTCGGCGCGATGCTGTCGGAGAACCTGCACCGCGCCGGACTGTCGGCTGTCGAGGAAGCCCGAGGCGTGCAGGCCATGATCGACCTGGGTGAGTCCGTGACGAAGGTGGCCAAGGGCACCGGCCTGGGCCGCAAGCGCATCGCCAAGGCCGCCGGGGTCGCCCGGCTGAACGAGGCCACCGCCGCCGCCGTCACCGCCGCTGACCTCACCCTCGACCAGGCCGCCGCCGTCGCCGTCTACGCCGACGACGAGGACGCCACCGCCGCCCTGATCGAAGCCGCCACCGCCGGACCGGGCCAGTTCGCCCACGCCCTGACCCGCGCCAAGCACGCCCGCGAGCAGGCCCAGCGAGCAGCGGCGCTGCTGGCCGAGCTGACCGAGGCCGGGCGGCGGGTGCTCGACGCGGCAGACGGCGCCCAGCTGTCCCGACTCAGCCAGCTGGCCCACGACGGGGAGGACCTGACCGTCGAGGCCCACGTCGCCTGTGAGGGGTCGGCGGTCTATCTGTCCAACAGTTGGAACGGCGTGCACGCCGTCGAGGTGTGCACCGACCCGGCCAAGTACGGGCACGCCAACCGCTACAGCGGGTCGACCATGCTGCCCGCCGCCGCGCTCACCGACGCCGAGCGCGCCGCCGCCAGCGACGCCCGCCGCGCCGTCATCGCGGGCAACCGCGACATGGCAGCCGCGAACGAGACCCGGCGGGAGTGGGTGCGGGCGCTGTTGCTGCGCAAGACCGCGCCGAAGGGCGCGCTGCGGTTCGCCGTGGAGACCATGACGGCCGACCCCCGGTCGGTGTCGCGGTGGCTGTCGGGGCAGTCCAACGCGGCCCAGGACGGGGCGAGCGCAGACCTGCACATCGAGGCCCCCGGCCTGTGGTCTACGGCCAAGGGCCAGCCGACGCTGACCAGCGGTGAGCAGCTGAGCGATGGGCGGCTGCCCGTGGCGCTGCTGGGCCACGTCGCCGGAGCCATCGAAACCGGCTTCCACAAGGGCACCTGGCGCAACCCGAGCGCCAGCGACGCCCGGTGGCTGCGCTTCCTGGCCAGCAACGGCTACACCCTGGCCGAGGTCGAGCAGCAGATCGTGGACGCGATCGACGCCCGCACCAGCGACCACGACACCGATCCCGACCCGATCACCGACGAGGACGCCGCCGACGACTGACTCACGGCGGGGCCGCCCACCGGCGGCCCCGCCCCAGCCGTCCCGGCACCCGACCAGCTGCAGCACTGGTCGGGTGCCGGGACTCCCGCGGGGGTCGCGCACACGTTCCGCCGCTGGCGCGTCGGGACGCCCGTCAGCAAGCTGCCGGCGGGCCTGACGGCCCGACGCGCTCGCCGGCCACGCCGGTCGCCTGCAAGGACAGTCGGGAGACGCGACCTCATCTTGGCCGGGCGCTGGTGCTAACGAGAGGACTACCAGCCGGGGCCGTGAGTCTCAGTCGGGCATTGACATGGGGTGCCAGCCCTCGGCCGTCATCGCTGCTTCGCTCGCCCGAGCCTGCTCGGCGGGGACGTAGTGCAAGCGCACGACGGCGACCACGAGCGGGGACCCCGTGTCAGAGAATCCAGCTGTGCCCTCAGGAGCGACGGGGTAGTGCTCGACATGGTCCACAACTCCCACCGTGCCAACGAGGGAACCAGCAGCCCTCCCCAGCCGACCTGGGGCGAAGGACTCGCCAACTCGGGGGGCGGCCGCGGCTTGCAGGTCCTCGCGCAGGTAGGCGGTGTGCATTTTGTTGTTGGAGTAGAGCTCGATGCGAACACCCAGAGCGACGGTCATGGTGCAGCCTCCCAGACCAAGGAAAGGCCAGCTAGCTCACCTGTTCGCGGGAGAACAGCGCGAGGTCACCGGGCTGTGACCGCAGAGCTGGGGACACTCGGCGCCGTGCCGTATCCGCCCCGTCCCCAGCTGCGGCCGCGACCGGAGTTCGCCGGCACGCGGGACAGCGCGCACCCGCAGCTGCAGGAACGGCTGGAGGCATTCATCGTTGCCACCTACCGCGAGGGCCGGTCCCTGCGCGAGGTTGCCGAGCTCGTCGACCGATCCCAGACCGCCGTCCGCCGCGCGCTGGACAAGTATCAGGTGCCTCGCCGCCCGACTGGAGCGGTCCCGATCGCCTGACACCCTGGGACGCCTCACAGCTTCCGGAGCCTTGAAGGGCGCGGGGCCGTCCGCGCCTTCGGTCCTCACGTTTCTGCGGAGCGGGCGACGTTAGCCCTACAGGCAGTTCATCGTGTGCCGCATGACCTCACATGACGATCTCGCCCCCCTCTTTCGACCGCGCACCCCGTTCGAGGAGCGATGCGCGCGCAACCAGGTGCTGTCAGAGATCAAGGAGGAAAAGCGGCGTCACCTGGCAGAGGTTGCCGTCCTCGAGCGTGCGAAGGAGCAACGCCGGCTAACGCACCGGGCTGTTGGTCGCCGCGCGCTTGGAGGGCTCGGCGTTCTTGCGGCAGTGGCGGCTCTCATTAGCGCAGCTGCCGATGTTGGGCTGCTCTAGCCCCGGCTGCGCTCTGTCGTGCAGCGCGGTGGCAGGCCGCGAACTGCATCGAGGAGCAACTGGCCGGTCGGATCACCGGGAGGGCAGTTTCCCGCCCTCCCGGGTCTCGTTGAGGTCACCCGCGGGGCCAACTGCACGTCGCAGCTGGCCCCACGGGCCCCGCAAGGCTTCCCGACCTCCGACGGGCCAAGGGCCCATCAAGTGGCACAAACCTGAGGTTCGTGACCCCAGCTGACCGGAAGATCGACACCGCTTCGCTCGTATCGAAGACAGGCACAAAGACTTGCCCCTCTATCATACCACACTCGCACGAAGGGATGATGTGGCCGAGAACACGGGTGAATTAGTCGCTGGCGTGAGCGCGGAGCCTAGGTGAGACCCTCCCGCTCGCATGGGTGATGGGGCAGTTTGCTACCACCTTGACCCCCCCGTTTGCACGTATGCTCGACAGTACGTATGCGGGCCAGACTAGGAGATGTCCATAGAGATGGCCTCGTATTACCACTGTGATGGCCGCATGCGCTGCTGGCTAGGAGGGGGTCGAGATGACGTTGACGGTGTCTGTTGAGTCGTTGTCGGCCGCCGCTTCGCTTGCCACACGGGTGAAGGACAGGTCGGCGCAGGTGCGGCGGACGCTCCTCGTCCGAGCGGATGACTCGCGATCGACGGGGCTGTTGCTTCTTCTGCGGGGACGAGAAGATCGCGCAGTTGGGCGTGGTGGTGACCTACGGCTCAAGCTGCTGCTGAGTCTGTTGTGGGTAGCTGGTGCACCGCCCTATGACGTGAGCTATCCGGCGAGAGCGTGGGCGACCTTGTTGGACTTACGGGAACCTGAGCGCGCGGGGGCGCGGCGGGTTTCGCAGGCGTTGCAGTGGCTTGATGAGCGCCGCTTCATCGAGCTCGAGCAGCAGATCGGCCGGCCTCCGCGGGTGACATTGCTGCGCGAGACGGGCTTCGGTGAGCCGTACGAGCCGCCGGGCGCGATCAACAACCGGCTGACCCAGCGACTGCAGGGCACTACTGGCGTCCAGCGAGCGGCCTTGCAGGAGCAGCGGGAAGGGGAGCGCTACCTCCAGCTGCCGCCCACGATGTGGACGCAAGGCTGGATTCAGACCCTGTCGGCTCCCGGCCTGGCCATGCTCCTGGTCCTGTTGGCTGAGTCGGTGGGCAATCCAGATCGCGAGGTATGGCTGACTCCAGACCTCGCGCAGCGGCGTTACGGACTCAGTGCAGCCACCCGCAGCGCGGGCCTGCGCGAGCTCGTCGATTTTCGAGCGGCCAAGGTGAAGCGGCGGTCGGTGAGCCGAGACGTCTTCGACTATCGGCGCGTCCGCAACGTCTACCGGCTTGACCCAGCCGCCCTCGCGGCACCGCCGCAGCGGTCCAACGAAGTTCCCTTCGATCCGTTCGAAGACGTTGGCTAAGGGTCTTGGCTGACGGCCTAGCCACAGTCCGCCAGCTTTGATTGAGGAAGTCTGCTCCAAGGTGAAGCGGGCACTCGTGCGGCGCAGCTGTACGTCGAGGTGTGGAACGACCTGAGCGAGGCTGGCGCGTTACTGCGTAGCTGACCGGTACCCCCACGGAGCCGAGCCGCGCATACGGTTGCTGAGTGGCCGCAGACCGACCAGGGTCCCTCGAGCCCTGGCCGGGCGGGGCCCAGAGCGGCTGAGGCCGGGGGTGATGCAAGCGCCCCCGGCCTCAGCTTCCTGTCTCACCGAGGTCCGGGACCTCAGCTCTTCTTCTCGTTGCGGACGCCCTTGTGCTGGTTCGGGCTCCCGTTGAGGATCCGGCCGGTACCGCTGTCCCGCTTGAACCACTGCCCGTTGTGCTGGAACTCGCTGCGGCCCTTCACCGCACCGATGCGAGATCCCTTTCCGGTGTTTGTGGCCATGGCCACTCCCTCCTGACTCCCCGCGCGGGACGGCCGCCGACCTGACGACCGTAACCAGGACTGTAGCGCGGACGGCGCGCATCCACTTCATGTCTTGACACTCGCGTGTGGCTGCTGCTAAAAACTAGCCGTGCCATACGACGCTGCTGCAGAGGCGCTGCTGGACCAGGTGATGAAGGACTGGGAGGGCCGGGGGATCCTCGGCACCCTCCGCTCAGTGGTTACCGAGGTCTGGCCGCGAAACCAGAACCGGTTCGAAACCCAGCTCGGTGACGACAACATGGTGCTCGGCGTGCAGAGCAGCCGGAACATTCAGAACCTCGCGGTGGCTCGTCTGCAGGAGCGGGACGTCGAGGCGGCCATCGTCGAGCAGAGCCTTCAGGTCAAGTACGCCGGCCGAGTGCTGCACATCGGGAAGGCGCCCTCAACGGCCACGGCGTGGAGCATCGACAAACAGCGGTGGGACGACAGCGAGGTTCGCCAACTCGGCGCGAAGGCCAACTCGCAGGCGTACTACCCGGCTGAGGGGGCACTGTTCCCCGTCCGGGCCGGGGAGCCGGCTGCGCTCAAACATCTTCACCTGACGTGGCAGGGCCTTGACGGCGGCATCACCCGGGCATGGGTGGGCTTTCCTCGCGCCGGGGACCTGTCCTGGTTCGCCGTCGCGCCGCTGGCTGCAGCCGACCCGCTGCAGCGCCCCGTGCTGCCCTCTGGCCCTGCGCTTCCGCCGGCCCCCAACTTCGACGCCATGGCCGAGCCCGAGACCGAGCTCAAGCTCAAGCCCCGCAGCGGCGAGCGGGAAGGTCAGCGACCGGCTAGCGGCGAGCAGTCGTGAACGAAGAACTCCCCCTGGATTTCGACGCCGCCCGTAGGCGGGCGACCGAGCGCCGCGCCGCCGGCGTGGCCGTTGACTTCGATCCCAGCAGGCTGGCCCTGGCCCGCCGCCTGGCGGCCTACCCCCGTGCCCGACTGGCCCGGGAACTGGACATCACCCCAACGGCGGTCGGGCAGTTCGAGAAAGGGCAGGCCAGGCCCAGCCTGCCCGTCCTCACCGGCATGGCTGAGGTTCTGGGCGTGCCCGTCGACTTCTTCCGTGCCGGACAGCCAATCGCGAGCCTGCCAGCCAGCGCCGCGCACTTTCGCAGTCTGCGCGCGACGACGGCGATGGAACGGGAGCAGGCGTTGGCGTTCGGGGAGCTGGTGCTCAGCGTCTTCGCCGCCGTCGAGCTGTCTGTGGACCTCCCCGAGGTATCGTTGCCAGCCCTCGCCTTCAGCGGCGACCTCGACGAGGCTGCCGTCGCCGAGGCGGCACACCAAGCCCGCCGCGGCATGGGTATCGCCTCGGGGCCCGTTCCTCACGTGATCCGGCTTCTGGAATCTCACGGTGTCGCTGTGGCGCGGCTCGAGAGCGCCAGTGAGCACGTCGATGCCTTCAGCCATCAGCAAGCGGTCCACCCCCGGTCCGGGGGAGCGCTCGATGCCCGTCCTTTGGTGCTCCTGGCTCCCGGCGATAGTGACAAGGCCCGCGACAAGGCTCGCGACCGGTTTACCGCCGCGCACGAGCTCGGGCACTTGCTCATGCACCACGACACCGAGCCCGGATCCCGCCTGGCTGAAAACCAGGCCAACGACTTCGCCGCAGAATTCCTCGCACCGGCCAGTGAGATTGGCTCCAGCTTGCCCACCCGACTGGACTGGGTGCGCCTGCAGGAGCTCAAGCACCGGTGGGGGATGAGCCTCAAAGCGCTGCTCATGCGGGCTCACAAGCTGGGCCGGCTCACCGATCACAGCTACCGGCGGGGCATGCAACAACTTAGTGCATGGGGACTTCCTGAGCCTGGGGCACTCGGCGATTCCGAGCAGCCTGTGCTGCTGCCTCGCGCGGTGAGCTTGCTCGGCGGGGAAGCGGTGCTGCCCCGGATCGCTGAGGACGCTGGGATGCCGCTGTCGGAGGTGCGCCGAGTCTGGCTGGCCACCGGTGGTGCGGATGAGCGTCCCCGTGTGCAGCTTCTGCCCTAAGCCTGCTCACCGCAGCGACACTGTGCTCGGCAGCGCAACCACCGATCAGCCGCCCCCCCCGTTAACAACGTTGGGCACTACACCTAGCCGTAACCGTCTGAGCGATGAACCGCGCGGACCGGCACGTGCGTCACGGAATGGTGTAGTCGGTTCGATCTTCAATCGTGCGGAACTCCTGCTCACGTACGTAGTGGCAGTAGGGCAACTGGGTGTCGGGGAAGCGGAGCCGGTTCGCCCCAGCCCAGGTCGCCAGCTCAATGTGGCCGAGCTGGTTGTAATAGACAGTCTCGATCGCCGGCATGAGGTCCGTGTCCGACGAGAAGACGATCGCGGCGTCGTACTCCTTCCGGAGCCCCATCGCGACCACGTCGACGGCCAGTGCGACGTCGATACCCTTCTCCACGGCGGGCGTCACTGGGTAGTCGTGGCGGTACTGCAACGGCCGGCGCACCACCGTCACCAGGCTGCTGCGTCTCCACGTTTCAGTCTGCCGGTCGTTGGCAGCTGCCGAGCGAGCCTGGTGGATGGGGTTCGGGCGACCCCGGTAGATACGAACACCCTCAACGAGGGTCTGCCTGCTGCGCCGCTTAGCTAGCAAGTGAGCCAGGCGGAGAGGGTCGATGTGACCTTCGGCTGGGTGTGACCCAGCAGGAAAGAACTGACGGCGTGCGGAGCCGTGCACGTTCTGGTAGTCGATGAAGACAACAAGCCGATCAGCCAAGACAGCCCCCGCAGGCTAAATAAAAATCCCCGCCAATCCCCCAAGGGGGACGACGGGGAGGAATGAGACCAACCTATGACTCGTAGCGTTCGTTGTCAACCGGTGGGTGCGGGGCGGCGGTCGTGTCGCTCGTCATGGTGAAGCGGGCTCCTTCCCCGTGAGAGACGAGGCCAGCAGGTAGTTGGGCGAGCGGTCGAGGTTCCCGCGACTCCGGTCATAGCGCCTGGTCGTGCGTGGGTCGGCGTGGCCGAGGGCGTCCTGCACGTCCTGCAGCTGTGCCCCCAGGCGCAACGCCTCGGTGGCGTACGAGTGCCGGAGGCTGTGCGGGGTGACCCCGGCCGGAAGCCCGGCGTCTCGGCAAAGCCGGCCGATCTGCTCGCCAGCCAGCTTGTAGCTCCAGCGGTGGTCACCGGTGGTGGAGACGAAGATCGGACCGGTTGTGCGGTCGCCGAGATAGAGCTCGAGCGCGCGCACCACCGGCGGCGCGAGCGGCACCCGGGCGGCCTTGCCGCCCTTGCGGACCACTCGCAGCACGCGGTGGCCCTGGTCGTATCCGAAGTCGCGGATGTCGGCGCCGAGCGCCTCGGAGATGCGGAGGCCGCAGAACGTCAGCAGCGCCACCAGGGCGGCCGAGCGTGGGGAGTGTGCGGTAGCGGCCGTCAGCAGCCGGCGCAGCTGGTCGGCGGTGAGCCCGACCGCTGCGGACTCGTCCGACACCCGGGGCCGGCGGACGGAGGCGACGGGGGAGTGAGTGAGTACGCCAGCGTTATGGACCCCGAAGTCGTAGAAGCCGGCCAGCGCCGAGAGTTTGCGTGCCACGGTGGCCGGCGACGCCGGCCGCCGGGTTCGTGGCTGTGGCTGCGTGGTCAGGAACCGCACCCACAGGTCTACGTGATGCCGCTCGGCGGCCAGCGGGTGCACGCCGAGACCGGCGCACCAGGCCGCCCACGCCTCCAGGTCTAGTCGGTAGGCGGTGGCGGTGTTCGTCGGGTGCCCGATCAACCACGCTGTAGCGAGCCGCAGGAACGGGTCGTCGTCGGCCGACCCCGGAAGCCGGTCCAAAGGAGCGGGGCGGACGCTGGGAACCGCGCTGGCGGTGACCGCCGTCATGGGCACCAGGGTCATGCCTGGGGCCTGTCCGCGGTGTTCTCCTCGAAGTCCTGGAAAGCGCGGAGGACCGACGTCATCAGCAGGCAAGCGATGAGAGCGTTGCCCTTGGTGAAGTGATCGGCCTCGGCGTAGTGCACGGTGACCTGCCGGTTGAGCCCGGTGGGCCGCGTGCCCTGGCCTGCGAAGTAGCGCTGCTTGAAGTTTCGCAGCGGCGCAACGGCGGCTTTCAGCCGCCACTCGTCGAAGGGCGTCTCTTCGGGGTCGAAGTGCACCTGTTTCTCAAGTTTCTCGAACTTTCCGATGATCCAACCGGCGATGGTGGCATCGGTGACGACCACCGCGAGTGCCTGCGCAGCCTCGTGGTGGCCCTGCTCGATTGCGTCGAGTGCCCGCGGTGCCAACGGCAGCTGCCGTTGCAGGCGGTCGGCGTTGACGTCGGCGAGCACTCTGCGGCAGTCCCGGAGCAGCTCATCGGTGTGGGAAAGAAGAACGCTGACCCGGGCGCCTCGATCAGGCGCATCGAGCACCTCGTCTACGACGGCTGCCGGTGGCACCCAGACCAGCGGGATGCCGTCGTCCTGGATGACGGCGGTGACGTCCTCGATCTCAATCCCCGCCGGCCAGTTCACAGGCAGCTGCTCTCGTACCCGCTCGAGCGCGGCCAGCAGGCCCGGGGAAAGCACGGGCGGCTCGATCTGACCGACGAACGACGCCGCTGCCGCCTCGGCCGCTGCCGCCAAGGCCTCCAACCCGGGCGCCAATGCCTGGGTGACCTTCTCGAGGTCGACCTTCGGAACCAGTGAGGCGAGGAGTGGAAACACTGACTCGGCCAGTCGGCCGGCGAGGTCCTGTTGCCAGTCGTCGGAAGGTTCACCGTTTGCGCCGACGACCGCCATGTCGGCAGCCTACCGACAGGACCGTGAGATAACGTCCTTTATCTGCTGGTCTGGGTCACTCGCTGGGCGGCGCTCCCGATCCAAGCCGGTGTTCA
>NZ_JAAGWH010000070.1 GCF_010682105.1 Modestobacter muralis
CTCGCGGTGGGCTTGGCCGCCCGACGGGTGCTGCGCGCCCGCCCCAGCGCCGCCCGCATCGTCACCCGCATCTCCGGTGCGGCGATGATCGTCATCGCCGCCGTCCTGCTGACCGAGCAGCTGATCCAGCACCTGCACACCTGACCCTGCACACCTGAGCTCGGACACGGCAGGGCGAAGCTGGGTCCAGCAAGTGACCGCCCCAACGAGGCAGGAGATGAAGATCGCGTGGCCCACCCCACCGAGCACGACCGCACCCCGAACGCCAGCGAGGAGCCGGCGCCCTACAGCGCCAGCGCTCCCCTGCCGAGCACCACAGGACGGGTACGCACCCACCACTTGCAGCAGGCCAAGGACCAGGGCCGGAAGTTCACCATGCTCACCTGCTACGACGCCTCCACCGCGACGGTCTTCGACACCGTCGGCATCGACGTCCTACTGGTGGGTGACTCAGCTGCCGGGGTCGTCTACGGCTACCGCAACTCCTTGCCCGTCACGGTGGAGGAGCTGCTGCCGCTGGCTGGTGCCGTCGCCCGCACCGCACGCCGCGCGCTGGTGATGGCCGATCTGCCCTTCGGCTCCTACCAGGGCTCACCCGAGCAGGCCTACGCCACCGCGGTCCGCTTCATGAAGGAAGCCCAGGTCGCCGCGGTCAAGCTCGAGGGCGGTGCCCAGATGGCCCCGCAGATCCAGCGCCTGGTCGCTGGGGGCATCCCGGTGTGCGCGCACATCGGCTTCACCCCCCAGCACGAGCACGCCCTGGGCGGCTACCGCGTCCAGGGCCGCGGCGCTGACGCCGAACAGGTACTGGCCGATGCTCACGCCGTCCAGGACGCCGGCGCCTTCGCGGTCCTGCTGGAGATGGTCCCGGCCGACCTGGCCGCCCAGATCACCCACGAGCTGAACGTGCCCACCATCGGCATCGGAGCCGGAACCGGGACCGATGCGCAGGTCCTGGTCTGGCAGGACGCCTTCGGCCTGACCAGCGGTCGGCTGCCGCACTTCGTCAAGCAGTACGCCGACCTGAGCACCGTCTTGACCCAGGCAGCACGCGCCTACGCCGCAGACGTCCACACCGGCGTCTTCCCCGGCCCGGAGCACACGTTCTGACCCGACCTTCGTCGAGGGGTGATGCAGCTGCCACCACAGGCAAACCCCATCGTCCAAGCACGATCTACCGTTCATGCTGCGGAGCGCGTGCGCTCGGTCATCCCGCACTCCGAGCGCACCAGCGACGTCTCACCACCCCAGGGACTCGAGGCGGTGTGGGTGCAAAGGTCATCGCTTCTCTTCAAACCCATCCCAGGCTAGGGCCCACATCAGGAGGCCCGGCCGCCACATCGCGCTCACGCCGCTGGTCCAACGCGATCGACCTGCCAGGCAGCGCCGTCAGAACCGCGCCAGCTATCGCCGAAGGTCACAGCCGCCCAAGCGATGCGCGCCCAGGGCATGACGCTGATCCAGATCGCGGCCACCCTGGGCGTCGGCCGCAGCTCACTAGTGCGAGCCCTGGCTCAGGCGCCCGACAGCCCGGCCGGCGCAACGGAGCCCAGTGTGGGGCCTGCGCAGACGGCCCTGGAGCTACCGGAGTTCGACGATCGACCGGACGAGCCATCGCTCCTGCCGGCATCAACGATGCTGACCGATCTCGAGGTACAGCTACTGGGCCGGACCGTGCGTCGCGGCGGGGAGCCGCTCGAGGTCCTCACCTGGCCGGCCGGCTATTCCCCCGCCTGCCCGTCATGCGCCCATCCGACCACCGCGCTGGAGGAGCAGTACGCCCGCGTTGCCGGCATCCGGGAGCTCGTCATCGTCCCTCTCGCCCAGCCGTGTGGCTGCCTCGTCGACGGTCACGTCGCTGAGCTTCACGCAGACGTCCCGATGGATGCTGTGTCAGCTAACCGAGAGCATCAGGAGAACTCGCGCCACTCATAGGCGATGAGGACCACTCTCAACCCGCCGACGATTCGGAACTCGAAGTCAACAAACCGAGTCGAATCGCCTGACGATGCGGCAAGATCGACGAGTGAGCACCCTGAGCCCCCTCCCTACCTCAGCCAAGTCCACTCGTAAGCGCAAGGTGCTCACCTACGGAGCGACGGCACTGGTTGCCTTCGGAGTCGGTGCTGCCGGCGGTGGTGGCCAGGCTGAGCCGGTGGCCGCAGAACGGATCGAGGTGGCTGGACCGACCGTCACCATGACCGCGCCTGCCCCGGCCCCTGTAACGGTGACGCAGACGGCTCCTGCGCCTGCCCCGGCAACCGAAACGGTGACCGTTACCGAGACAGCCGAAGCTCCTGCCGCCGCCGCCGCACCTGCCCCCCGGACAAGCACTGCCATCCCGGTACCGACCCCTGCCGCTCCCCGCGAGGTGAGCTACGCCAACTGCACCGAGGTGAGGAATGCAGGCGCCGCTCCGATTCGCCGTGGCGAGCCGGGATACAGCAGCAAGCTGGATCGGGATGGGGACGGCATCGCCTGTGACACGTGACCGGGCCACGACAGCGCACCCGCAGCTGAAGGACAGCATCTGCCGAGTACGCCCGGAACGGATCATGACCCTGTGGCGAAGAGATCTCCGCTGACTCGCGCCCAACGGCGTGAGCAGCAGGGCGCCCTACCTACCGCTGGCGCGTACGGCATCGACGCCCAGGATGCGGGCGCAGACTCCTGGATCGGCCGCTACGTCATCCACGCCGAGTCCGCCGACGAGGCGAGAGCCCGAATCCGTGACGCGGGCTTCCACAAGCGGCAGCTCAGTGCGCACTGGAGCCCCACGCAGCAGCCTCCAGAGGAGTTGCCGACCGGCCTCGGGGCAGGTGACCGCCACTGGTACCGGAGCAGGTTCGACGACTCAGGCTGGACTACGTGGGAGCAGTTACCCGAGAACTACCGCCACCCCGCTCAAGGGCAGGCCGCCATCGACCCGACCAGTCGCTAAGCCGACCGCACTTGGCTGCTGGCCGGCGGCCCCGCAGATGGCACGATCGGTCAATGGACAGCTGGCCCTTCGCCAACTCACCAGACACCGGCGTCTTCACCACCTAGCCGGTACTCGATGGTGCACCAATCAAAGACGTCCACCATGACCAGGACGGCGACTGGCAGATCCTCTGCGGCACGACCCTGGATGAGGAGGACGGCCGCATCGTGGGCTTCGCGCACCTCGTGGACATGCATCCGTCGCTGACGTCCCTGGCAGACCTGCCGCGCGGATGGTCGGCCGGACAGTGCGATGACCCCGAACGCGACGAGTGGCACCGCCGCCCCATCAGCAAGCGCGCCCGGATGCGTGCCTGGGTGCGCCGCGCCTGACCGAGCACAGCAGGGAATCGCGCCTGCGCGGCAAGGGTGGGTAGGGCACGGAAGTGTGCTGCGGACTTCGCGGCCGGGCAGCGCGGTGGGATCACGGGCAGTACCTTGAGGCGGCGCTGACCGCGTCGTCGGTCGGGCTTGCTGACACGGGGGCGCGGTGGGACAGGGCGACTGGGTCGACGTGTCGGCTGTCCGGCGCGAGGTTGACCCCGCCATCTACAGCGTTCTGCAAGACCTGGAAGCGGCCAACTGGAGGCTGCGCCGACAGGGCCACAAGTTCGGGCTGTACTGCCCGTGCGGCGAGGGCGGGACTTGGATCCGCGTCGATGGGACGCCCCGCAACCCGGCCGGGCAGGCGCGCAGGATCAAGCGCCAGGCCGCCCTCTGTCCCGACCGGCATGAGCTCATCCATGGGGGTGTTTCAAGTTGACAACACCCCTAGCCGATGGATTACTGGTGACCCGCCGGGGAGGACAAGAGTGACGACGTACGAGTTCACCTTCGAGACGGATCTGATCGAGGAGCACCTGCAGGACAAGATCGATGACCAGTTCGATGCGCTGGTCAGCAGTCAGGGGCAGACTTTCTTCGTCACCCTCGAGGCTGACGGCCCCAACGCCGTCACAGCGGCATCGGCCAGCGCCACTGCGCTAGAGGCATTGGGCATCCACGTCCGACGCGTGACCGAGGACCTTGTGTCACGGAATGACATCGCCGAGCGCGCCGGCAAGACGCCGCAGGCCGTCGGCGCTTGGGTGCGAGGTGATCGTCAGCGCCAGGCGGCGGTCGCCTTCCCAGCGCCCTACAACTATGTCGCGGGTGGCGTGTGGCTCTGGAGCGAAGTCAACGAGTGGCTGGCGCAGGTCCATCCGGAGGCCGCGGACGACGTTAGCTACCTGGCGCGTGAGGACTACGCCGCCATCAACTACATGCTCAACACTCGGCGGACCATCACGACCAGGGCCGTCGCCGACGTCGCCTGGACCGGGCAGGGCTACTGGAACGATGCGATCGCAACGAAGCATGTAGTCATGGCGCATCGCATGTCGCCGGCCCAAGGCAAGGTGTGGGGCGAGCACTTCCGTAAGGCCGCCGTCGACGAGTCCTGGGACTCGTACACCCTCGCCGGATGAGCGACCAGGAACTCCGCACCATCACTCACGTGCGTGATCTTGTGGAGCTCGCGAGTCTGAGCGACGTCGTCTTCTACCAACTCTCGGGTGAGCGCGTTGAGGAAGACGAGGACGCTGCGGGCGGCGAGGCGCACGAAGCAGCGCACGAGGAGGACGCGCCCCTTGAGGTGCTTGCGCGACACGACGCGGAGCGAATTCAGGTGCGCGTCCGGTGCGAAGCTTTGTCTCGGCAAGGTCGCTTCGTTGCGGACGTTGCTGCAGAGTTCGCCCTCGCCGAGCCTGTAGCGATCGAGGGAGCTGTTCTCCGTGAGTTTGTCGAGCGCGTCGGCGTGATGGCCGCATACCCCTTCGTGCGTGAAGGTCTACACAGCACAGCGTCGAAACTTCGGGTGCAGGCGCCACTGCTTCAACTTCTTCGGGCAAATCAGATCAGCCTTACTCCTAACCAGGACTAGTTTCGCTTTGTCGGCGCCTTCCGCTACGGTTCTCCGCAATTAGCTCGACGGCGTCCGCGAGTAGTCAATGATTTAGACGCCGACTAGCTGGACGAAGAGGCCAGCAATGTGCCCATGACTGACCCCTGACTGGTCGGCGAGAATTACTGGACAGAGCTCATCACAGTCGTCCATTGGTCCTGAGTCGGGAACCCTGAGCCCGCTCCCCGTTCCTGCGTCCCTTACGGGCGCAGCTGCTGCTCCGTGCCACGAAGAACCGTGTCTAGGAGCGACTCGGTGCCGTGCCACCGAGCTACGGCCGCTGAGATCGCGTACTGCCACCTCTCGACGAAACGAACGTCGCTGCCTTCGACGGACTCAACCTCGCCCACCGGCACCTGCACGTCCTTCCAGGTCGCCCACATCGCCACCCGATCAACGACCTGACCACGCCAGCGCACGTCGGCGAACTTCGTGGTGACGACCCAACCGTGCCGTTCGGCCCAATCGAAGCGACTCCGCTCGAAGTCCTCGTAGTAGGCAGGCAGTCCATAAGCGACCGTCAGGTCGACATCGGGGCAAAAGACGAGCAAGTCGGTGAAGTTACGGGCGTACCAACTTTCGACCTGACCCTGGTCGCCTGTTACCTCGACGTTGACAAAAGCCGGGCCCACCGGCGCTCCACCTATCCCCCACCCGGGGATGCGGTTCCAGTCTTCGGCCGAGGACTCGGCCAGCATCTTGCGGATTTCGCTCAGAGAAGTCACCAGGTGATGATGCCCGAGACACCCAACTATCACACTGATTTAAGTCGACGGATGCGACCGCTAGCTGGCAGCTAGATCCATCAGCAGCAAGGGGATCAGCATATCGGCATCAACATGGTTCCGCTGACCGCCGATCGGGACGAGAATTCCGTCCGGCAACTTTGGGGTGAACAAGGAGAAGAAGTTTCCCGCGATGCCAGCGGTGGCTGCGGCGCCGTCGACGAGGACGAGGACGACCGGTGTCCCCCTCGACGCATGAGCGCTGGAAACGAGCAGATGTTCCGGTGTCCGCGAGACCGCTGAGCTCGCCAGCCAACACAGGCCCTTCAACACCATCAAGTGCTCGATCCCTGCGGCCGATGGATGATGAGGAGGACCCGCGTCCCCGAGGTGCTGGAATCATCTCGGGAGCGCGGGTCCTCTTGACCAGCTAGCGAGCGGCTACGCCGCCTGCGCTAGCCCTCGATCAAAGCATGGCGCACTCCTCACACCGCGGCTTGTTGCCCGTGCCGTCGCGCCGGTTCTCCTTCTCGATGTTGTTCCCCGTGTTGCAGCTCGTGTTGTCGTGGTGCACGAACTGCTTGATCGAGTGCCAGGGGCTCTTGCGCACCTGACCCTCCTCTCGTTGACCGGTGGGCATTGGAGACGCGGCGCCGGTCCTCCACCGCGTCGAACACATGTTCACATGTGAATCTGACCATGTTGATCCGACACGCCGGTATGTGCTTGCTACTTGCGCTCATTACTGAGCCGGTCGCATCGACGTAGCTGAGCGTGAACACCGGCTTGGATCGGGAGCGCCGCCCAGCGAGTGACCCAGACCAGCAGATAAAGGACGTTATCT
>NZ_JAAGWH010000071.1 GCF_010682105.1 Modestobacter muralis
TCGAGGCCGCGGCGGCGGATGAGCTCGCGCACCTCGCCGTCGACGAGATCGACGACGTTGCTGGCGACCCCCGTTGCGCAGCCGTTAGGCCCCTCCCCGACGTGCACCCACCCCGGTACAGGTTGACTCAGCCGTTCACGTACCGGTCGCGTTCGACGACGAACTGGCCGGTGGCGGTGTTGGCGTCGATGAACTCCGGCAGCAGCGGCACCCGCACGGTCACCGTCACGCACACCGAGAACTCCTCCCCCGGCGCCAGCGACGGCGCGTACCCGCCCGCGTCCGAGCAGCCCTGACCGACCGGCGCGTAAGCCAGCACGACGTCGGTCGCCTCCACCGACTGGTCCTCCACCGCCACCCGCACCGCCGCCTCCGCCCGCGCCTGCCCGGTCGCCAGGTCCGGCGCCGTCGCCAGCGCCCGCCCCGCCTCCCGCGCCGCCGCGTTGGCGGCGAACACCCCGCGTTGCACCGCGGAGAACCCGGCCACCACGTAGACCAGCGGCAGGAACACCACCAGCGCGACGAACACGAACTCCACGATCGCCGACCCCCGTTCGGCGTCCGGCCCGAGTCGGGATCGCAGCCACGTCACCGCGACTCCTCCACGGCCCGGCCGGTCGCCGACAGCGGCAGCAGGTCACCCAGCGCGGCGAACAGGCTCGGCACCTGACCGACGCAACGCACGACCACCAGCGGCAGGCCGGTCGGGTCGACCTCCTGCACCGACTCGCACGCCAGCCCGGCCGCGGTCGCCGGCGAGGTCGCCCGGCCCACGATCTGCAGCGTCCGGTCAGCACCCGCAGCGGCGGGCACGTCGGCGTTGGCCCCGTACCGCGCGCCCTCCTGGGCACTGGCGACCACGACGTTGCGCAGGTGCACGTACACCGCCACCTGTAGCACCGCCATCAACAACGCCACGACCAGCACGCTGACCATGACGAAGTCGACGACC
>NZ_JAAGWH010000072.1 GCF_010682105.1 Modestobacter muralis
GCACTGCCTCGTTCGCGATCGTCGGCCGCCGTCAGTTCACTGGACACTCGTGACGGAGCCCAGCGCGGTGGTCACCGCGGTCACGATCGCCTCGCGGAACGGGATGAGGATGGCCAGCACGAGGGCCGCCGTCATCACCGTGATCATGACCCAGCCGGGCACGTCACCGCGCTCGGGATCGTCGTCGTGCAGCCGGGCCGCCAGGGCGGCGAGTGCAGCGGTCAGGTACGCGTAGGGGCGCATCCGTCGTCCTCTCTGTTGGTCACCGGCGTCACTGCGCCAGCGAGACGATGCTGATCAGCCCCGGGAACAGGGCGAACATGACGGTGACCGGCAGCACCAGGAACACGACCGGCACCATCATCTGGATCTCCTTGCGGCCACCGGCCTCCAGCAGGCGGCGCTTGCCGGCCTCCCGGACGTCGGCGGCCTGGGCTCGCAGCACCTCGGCCAGCGGCGTCCCACGCTCGATGGCCACGATCACGCCGTCGACGAAGCGGGCCAGCGGATCCAGCGAGGTGCGGTCGGCCAGCTGCTGCAGCGCCTCCACCAGCGGGACGCCGGCGCGGGCACGGCCCAGCGTGGCGCCCAGCTCGCGGGCCAGCTCACCGCCGGACAGGCGGGTCACCCGGGCGATCGCCGCGGTCGGGCTCTCCCCCGCGGTCACGGCCAGCGCGAGCAGCTCGGCGATGACCGGGAACTCCGCCAGCAACAGCTCCTCGCGGCGCTGCACCTGCTGGGTCAGCCACCAGTCCCGACCGAGCACGCCACCGACCAGGCCGGCCACGCACAGCAGCACCGCCGACAGCACGTTGACCGAGCCGGCCAGCGCCGAGCCCACCGTCGTGACCAGCGCCCCGCCCAGCAGCCCAAGCCCGCCCCACACGACCTGCTCGACCCGGAAGTCTTCGACCGAGGTCTCCGCGCCGAGGGCGTCCAGCCGGCGGCGGACGGCGACCCGGCCACCGAGCAGCCGGTCGACGTGCCGCGCGCCGTCGGCGAGCACCGGACCGAACACCCGCCGGGCGGCGCTGAGCATGCCTGGCTGGGTGACGGTCCCCAGCAGCCGCGACGGCGCGGGGGTGTCGTGCACGTAGGGCGCCAGCCGGTCGACCAGCCGCACCTGCCGCATCGGCGGCGCGAAGCCCACGACCAGCAGCACCCCCGCGGCCGCGGTGAGCCCCAGCAGCATCCCGAGGAGACCCGCGCTCACGACGACACCCCGTCGCTCCGCGACCCGTTCGCTCCGCTCCCCGCTCGCTGACGCTCGCTGCGATGCTGACTCACTGGAGCACCCGCACGTCCTGCGGCAGCCGCCCGATCCGCAGCATCAGCCGGTAGGCCACGAGGCACACCGCGCCGCCGCCGAGCAGCAGCGCGGTCCCGACCGGGCTGTCGTAGGCGGTCAGCGTCTGCTGCTGGGTGGCCAGCAGGAGCAACACCACCCAGGGCGCGCCGACGGCGAGCCGCGCGGCCTGCACCACCCAGCCCTGCCGGGTCTCGAGCTCGGCCCGCGTGCGGGCGTCCTCGCGGAGGAAGCTGGCCAGTGTCCGCAGCACCCGGCCGAGGTCGCTGCCGCCGACCTCGCGGGCCACCCGCAGGGTCTCGACGATGCGGTCGCCGACCGGGTCGGCGAGGTCGTCCTTGAGCCGGTCGAGCGCGTCGCTGAACCGGCCGCTGGAGCGGTGGTCGGCGGCGAACCGGGCGAAGGAACCGCGCAGCACCTCGGGCCCGCGGACGGCGAGGGCCGACAGCGCCTCGGGCAGCGAGAGGCCGGCCCGCACGGCGGAGGCGAGGTTGTCCACGACCTCGGGCCACACCTCGCGCAGGTCCGCCCGGCGCTTGGCGGCCAACCGCCGCACCAGCAGGTACGGCACGGCGGAGCCGAAGACCCCGAACGCGAGGCTGATCGTCACCGTCCGGGTGGTCAGCAGGACCAGCACGGTCACCACCAGCCCGAGCACGACCTGCAGCGCGAGCAGCTGCGCGGAGTTGATCCCGGTCAGGCCGGCCGCACCGAGGAGCTGCTGGCGGCGGCCCGGACGCGCGGTTCCCGAGCGGCGCACCGGCGTGCGGGAGCCGCTGCGCCACACGAGCAGCAGCCCCACCCCGAGCAGCAGGCCGAGGAGCCCACCGGAGACGGTCACCCGCGGTCCCCCAGCAGGGCGGCGAGGTCGAAGCCGTGCGCGGCGTACCGCTCGGCGTGCGGCGGGTAGCCGTCGGCGCGCACCAGCCGGCCGTCGCGGGTGGTGAAGACGTCCGCGGTCTCCACGACACTGCCCTCGGCACGGCCGGGCAGCGCCACGATCTCCCGCAGCCGGCGCTGCCCACTCGGCTCGGTGCCCACGTGCACGACCAGGTCGACGCTGGCGGCCACGGTGGGGACGACGAAGGCGTGGCCGATGTTCTCCCCGGCCAGCAGCGGCAGGGTGCACATCTTCACCACGGCCTCGCGGGCGCTGTTGGCGTGCAGCGTGCACATGCCGGGCAGCCCGGAGTTCAGGGCGATCAGCAGGTCGAGGCACTCCTCCTGGCGCACCTCGCCGACCACCAGCCGAGAGGGCCGCATCCGCAGCGCCTCCTTCACCAGCCGGCGCAGTGGGATCTCCCCGGCGCCCTCGAGGTTGGGCTGGCGGGTCTGCATGGCGACCACGTCGGGCAGCGGCACGCGGAGCTCGAAGACCTCCTCGCAGGTGACCACGCGCTCGCGGGCGGGCACGGCGGCGACCAGGCAGTTGAGCATCGTGGTCTTACCGGCCTGGGTCCCGCCGGAGACCAGGATGTTCAGGCCCGCCGCGACCGAGGCCTCGAGGAAGCGGGCGGCCTGCGCGGTGAGAGTGCCCAGCTCCACCAGCTCGTCGAGGCTGTGCGCCTGCAGGACGAACTTGCGGATGTTGACCGCCATGTGGCGGCGGGTCACGTCCGGGATGACGACGTGCAGGCGGGAACCATCCGGCAACATCGCGTCGACGAACGGGGTCGA
>NZ_JAAGWH010000073.1 GCF_010682105.1 Modestobacter muralis
CTTCCCCGCGTGGGAGGCGCTCGGCTGGGAGAACGGCCCGCTGGGGTACCCGACCGCCGACACGGTGGCACTGTCCGGTGGCGGGCGGTTCGTGCAGTTCCAGGGCGGGTCCGTGTACTGGACGGCGACCACCGGCGCACACGCCGTCCGCGGCGTGATCCGGGACGCGTGGGGCCGCACCGGCTGGGAGCGTGGCCCGCTCGGCTACCCGACGAACGACGCCCGGACGCTGCCCGACGGCAGCACCACACAGGACTTCCAGCGCGGCACCATCAGCGTGTCGAGCACAGGGAGTCTGCCAGTCGTGACCGTACGGTGACGACCGCTCTGGCGCGCCATCCGGCCGTCTCCGCGCTCGAAAGGGTCCTCATGCACGCACTCCCGTCCTCGACCCGTCGGCGTCTGGGTGTCCTGGCCGCCGGCGGGGTGCTCTGCCTGACCGGCTGCGCGGGCAGCGCCGCCGGCCCGCAGGCGCCGGCGGTGGCCGGGGCGACCGGGGGCGCAGTGCCCACGGTCGGGTCCACCGCGCCCTCCTCGGCCGAGGCGCCGTCCTCCTCGGCCGAGGCGTCGCCGACGACGTCGGCTGCGGTGGACCCGGTCGGCGAGGAGCCCGACGAGGTGCTCGCCACCGACCCGCCGCGTCCGGCCACGACCGACGTGGTGCTCACCTACTCCTACTGGGACCCGGCCACCGCGTCGGTCCTGGCGAGCGGCTACGTGAGCCCGGTGATCGAGGACGGCGGCACCTGCACGCTGGTGCTCACCCGCGCGGGGCGCTCGGTGACGGCGCGCGCGGCCGCCGAGGCCGACGCCAGCACCACCTCGTGCCCGGAGCTCCAGGTCCCCGGTGACCAGGTGGCGGCGGGGGAGTGGTCCGCCGTCCTGCGGTACGCCTCCGCCACGACCACCGGTGAGTCGCCGCAGGCCACCGTCGAGGTGACCCCGTGACCGCGGCCGGCCGGCAGGCGCGCCGACTGGTCCTCGCGCTCCTCGTCGTCCTCTGCGGCGCGGCCGTCGTCGCCGGCCTCGCCGTTCCCGGCACGACGTCGCCCGCGCTGGTCGAGGCAGCCGACACCTCCCAGTTCCGGGCCGGCAACATCATCAGCGACCAGTTGTTCTTCGACGGCGGCGCCATGTCCGCCGACGAGGTGCAGACCTTCTTGCAGCAGAAGAACCCCAACTGCGTGACACCCGCGGACGGCACGCCCTGCCTGAAGAACGCCCGGCAGGACACCGGGGACAAGGCGGCCGACTCGCGGTGCCCCGGCGCCTACGCCGGTGCGCGCGACGAGTCCGCCTCGACCATCATCGCCAAGGTCGGTGCTGCCTGCGGGATCAGCCAGCGGGTGCTGCTGGTGATCCTGCAGAAGGAGCAGGGGCTGGTCACCGCCAGCGGCTCCAACCTGTACGCCAGGCGCTACCGCGAGGCGATGGGCTTCGCCTGCCCCGACACCGCGCCGTGCCGGCCGGAGTACAACGGCTTCTTCAACCAGGTCTACAGCGCCGCACGCCAGTACAAGAACTACGCAACGGACCCCGGGAACTACAACACGAAGGTCGGGGTGGTCAACAACATCCGCTTCGACACCGAGGTGTCCTGTGGGAGTTCCCCGGTCTTCGTCGAGAACCAGGCGACCGCGGGGTTGTACAACTACACCCCCTACCAGCCCAACGCGGCGGCGCTCGCTGCCGGCAGGGGCACCGGCGATGGGTGCTCGGCGTACGGCAACCGCAACTTCTGGATCTACTACACCGACTGGTTCGGCTCCACACAGGTCCCCGGCGCGGCCAACGTCACCCGTCGGTGGGCCGAGCTGGGCGGGAACACCGGTGTCCTCGGGGCCAGTCAGGCCAGCGTGGTCTGCGGGCTCCCGGCCGGCGGCTGCTACCAGGCCTACGCCAAGGGCGCCATCTACTGGTCGCCGGTGAGCGGCGTGCACCACGTGCTGTACGGCCCGGTCCGCGACAAGTGGGGCGCCACAGGCTGGGAGGGCGGCTGGCTGGGCTGGCCCTCCGGCGACCCGGTGTGTGGGCTGGCCTCGGGCGGATGCTTCCAGGACTTCGAGCGCGGCTCCGTCTACTGGTCCTCGGCCACCGGCGCGCACACCGTCTCCGGTCAGGTGCGCACCGAGTGGGGGACCACCGGCTGGGAGGCCGGCCGGCTGGGCTACCCGGTGCGTGACCAGGGCCGGCTGCCCGACGGTCGCGGCGAGGTCGCCGACTTCCAGCGGGGCTCGGTCTACTGGTCCCAGGCCAGTGGTGCCCACGTGGTGCTGCCGGGCGCGGTGCGCGACAAGTGGGCGGCGTCGGGCTGGGAGGGCGGCCCGCTGGGCTACCCGCTCGATGACACCACCTGCGGCCTGGCCGGCGGCGGCTGCTTCCAGACGTTCGAGAAGGCATCGGTCTACTGGTCGTCGGCGACCGGCGCGCACACGGTGGGTGGGCAGGTCCGCGACCGCTGGGGCACGACGGGCTGGGAGAGCGGCCGGCTCGGCTACCCGGTCGGCGACCAGACCACGCTGCTGGACGGCGCGGGCGCGTTCGTGGAGTTCCAGCGCGGCTCGGTCTACTCCTCCGCGGCCACCGGCGCGCGCATCGTGCTCCCGGGCGCGGTCCGGGACAGGTGGGCCGCCGGCGGCTGGGAGCGCGGGCCACTGGGGATGCCCACCGGCGACACCACCTGTGGGCTGGCCGGCGACGGCTGCCTCCAGGAGTTCCAGACCGCCTCGGTCTACTGGTCGCAGGCCACGGGTGCGTACACCGTCTCCGGTCAGGTGCGCACCGAGTGGGGGACCACCGGCTGGGAGGCCGGCCGGCTGGGCTACCCGGTGCGTGACCAGGGCCGGCTGCCCGACGGTCGCGGCGAGGTCGCCGACTTCCAGCGCGGCTCGGTCTACTGGTCCCCGGCCAGTGGTGCCCACGTGGTGCTGCCCGGCGCGGTGCGCGACAAGTGGACCGCGCTCGGCGGGGAGGCGGGCACGCTCGGCTACCCGCTCGGCGACACCACCTGCGGCCCGGCCGCCGGCGGCTGCGCGCAGCGCTTCCAGAACTCCTCGGTGTACTGGACGGCGTCGACCGGCGCGCACACCGTGCCCGACGCGGTTCGCACGGGCTGGGTCGCCGCGGGTGGTGAGACCGGCAGTCTGGGCTGGCCGGTGGCCGACGCGGTCGACGTCGCAGGTGGCCGCGGGCAGCTCGTCGAGTTCCAGGGTGGCCGCGTCTACGCCTCCGAGGCCACCGGCGGCCACGCGGTCTCCGGCGTCCTCCTCGCCGACTTCGACGCCGCGGGCGGACCCGGCGGTGGGCTGGGCCTGCCCACGGCCGACGCGGGGAGGACGGCCGACGGCACGGCGACGTTCCAGCACTTCGAGGGCGGGTCGCTGTACCGGACCGCCGCGGGCGTGACGACGGTGCCGGCCGCGGTGCGCACGGTGTGGTCGCGTTCGGGCTGGGAGCACGGTCCGCTGGGGTACCCGTCGGGCCCGGCGACCACCGGGACCAGCGGGGTGCTCACACAGCCCTTCGCCGGCGGCACGGTGTACGTCACCGCTGCCGGTGGCCACGCGGTGTCGACGGCGTTCGGGGCGGCGGTGGCGGCGGTGCAGGGCACGACCCCGCTGGGCCTCCCGACGTCCGACGCCCGGTCGTTGGCCGCCGGCGGGTCGTTCCAGACGTTCGAGAACGGCTCGGTGTACGCGAGTCCGGCGACGGGTGCGC
>NZ_JAAGWH010000074.1 GCF_010682105.1 Modestobacter muralis
GGTTGTGGGTGGGTGTGGGTGTTCTTGTGTGTTGTCAAGTTGTTAAGGGCACACGGTGGATGCCTGGGCACCAGGAGCCGATGAAGGACGTAGGAGGCTGCGATAAGCCTCGGGGAGCTGTCAACCGAGCGTTGATCCGAGGATTTCCGAATGGGGGAACCCCGCACCAGTCATGTGGTGTGACCCGCGCCTGAACACATAGGGCGTGTGGAGGGAACGTGGGGAAGTGAAACATCTCAGTACCCACAGGAAGAGAAAACAACCGTGATTCCGTGAGTAGTGGCGAGCGAAAGCGGATGAGGCTAAACCGTTTCCATGTCAAGCCGGCAGGCGTTGTGGAGGCGGGGTCGTGGGACGATTCAGTCATCTCTGCCGAGGTGACAGGGAGTCAGAAAGCCATGTGTTAGTGGAAGGCCTCTGGAAGGGGTCGCCGTAGAGGGTGAGAGCCCCGTACACGAAAACATGTGGCCTCCCGAGTTGTATCCCAAGTAGCACCGAGCCCGTGAAATTCGGTGTGAATCTGGCGGGACCACCCGCTAAGCCTAAATACTCCCTGGTGACCGATAGCGGACAAGTACCGTGAGGGAAAGGTGAAAAGTACCCCGGGAGGGGAGTGAAATAGTACCTGAAACCGTGTGCCTACAAGCCGTGAGAGCCTTATGCGCACTTGTGCGTGGGGGTGATTGCGTGCCTTTTGAAGAATGAGCCTGCGAGTTAGCGGTACGTGGCGAGGTTAACCCGT
>NZ_JAAGWH010000075.1 GCF_010682105.1 Modestobacter muralis
GTGGGGTAGCCGTAGCGAAAGCGAGTCCGAACAGGGCGTGTGAGTCGCGTGCTCTAGACCCGAAGCCGAGTGATCTACCCATGGCCAGGTTGAAGCGCGGGTAAGACCGCGTGGAGGACCGAACCCACTTCAGTTGAAAATGGAGGGGATGAGCTGTGGGTAGGGGTGAAAGGCCAATCAAACTCGGTGATAGCTGGTTCTCCCCGAAATGCATTTAGGTGCAGCGTCACGTGTTTCTTGCCGGAGGTAGAGCACTGGATGGTCTAGGGGCCCCACAAGGTTACTGAAATCAACCAAACTCCGAATGCCGGTAAGTGAGAGCGTGGCAGTGAGACTGCGGGCGATAAGGTTCGTAGTCGAGAGGGAAACAGCCCAGATCATCAGCTAAGGCCCCTAAGCGTGTGCTAAGTGGAAAAGGATGTGGGATTGCCGTGACAACCAGGAGGTTGGCTTAGAAGCAGCCACCCTTGAAAGAGTGCGTAATAGCTCACTGGTCAAGTGGTTCCGCGCCGACAATGTAGCGGGGCTCAAGCACACCGCCGAAGCTGTGGCATTCACATGAACCCGTCGTCTCCTTCGGGGGCCGGCCAGGTGTGTGGATGGGTAGGGGAGCGTCGTGTGGCGATTGAAGCGGCGGAGTGATCCAGCCGTGGACGCCACACGAGTGAGAATGCAGGCATGAGTAGCGAAAGGGGAGTGAGAAACTCCCCCGCCGGATGACCAAGGGTTCCTGGGCCAGGCTAATCCGCCCAGGGTGAGTCGGGACCTAAGGCGAGGCCGACAGGCGTAGTCGATGGACAACGGGTTGATATTCCCGTACCCGCGAAAGAACGCCCATGCTGAACCCAGCGATGCTGACCGCCTGAAGCTGCTGACTGTCCTTCGGGACTGATGTGGTGGAACGCGGGACCCGGACTGGTAGTAGGCAAGCGATGGGGTGACGCAGGAAGGTAGTCCTACCGGTGAATGGTAGTACCGGTGCAAGGGTGTGGCCCGTGGGATAGGTAAATCCGTTCCACATACAGGGTGAGACCTGACGCATAGCCGAATGAGGCGAATTGGATGATCCTATGCTGCCGAGAAAAGCCTCTAGCGAGTTCTTAGCGGCCCGTACCCCAAACCAACTCAGGTGGTCAGGTAGAGAATACCAAGGCGATCGAGCGAACTGTGGTTAAGGAACTCGGCAAAATGCCCCCGTAACTTCGGGAGAAGGGGGGCCATTGATCGTGAACGCCCTTGCGGCGGGAAGCGGTTGGTGGTCGCAGAGACCAGTGAGAAGCGACTGTTTACTAAAAACACAGGTCCGTGCGAAGTCGAAAGACGATGTATACGGACTGACGCCTGCCCGGTGCTGGAACGTTAAGGGGACGGGTTAGCCGCAAGGCGAAGCTCAGAACTCAAGCGCCAGTAAACGGCGGTGGTAACTATAACCATCCTAAGGTAGCGAAATTCCTTGTCGGGTAAGTTCCGACCTGCACGAATGGCGTAACGACTTCTCAGCTGTCTCAACCACAGGCTCGGCGAAATTGCACTACGAGTAAAGATGCTCGTTACGCGCGGCAGGACGGAAAGACCCCGGGACCTTCACTATAGCTTGATATTGGTGTTCGGTTCGGCTTGTGTAGGATAGGTGGGAGACTGTGAAGCGGGCACGCCAGTGTTCGTGGAGTCATCGTTGAAATACCACTCTGGTCGAATTGGATGTCTAACCTCGGTCCGTGATCCGGATCAGGAACAGTGTCAGGTGGGTAGTTTAACTGGGGCGGTTGCCTCCCAAAATGTAACGGAGGCGCCCAAAGGTTCCCTCAGCCTGGTTGGCAATCAGGTGTCGAGTGCAAGTGCACAAGGGAGCTTGACTGCGAGACCGACGGGTCGAGCAGGAGCGAAAGCTGGGACTAGTGACCCGGCACCGGCATGTGGAAGCGGTGTCGCTCAACGGATAAAAGGTACCCCGGGGATAACAGGCTGATCTTCCCCAAGAGTCCATATCGACGGGATGGTTTGGCACCTCGATGTCGGCTCGTCGCATCCTGGGGCTGGAGTAGGTCCCAAGGGTTGGGCTGTTCGCCCATTAAAGCGGCACGCGAGCTGGGTTTAGAACGTCGTGAGACAGTTCGGTCCCTATCCGCCGCGCGCGTAAGAGACTTGAGAAGTGCTGTCCCTAGTACGAGAGGACCGGGACGGACGAACCTCTGGTGTGCCAGTTGTTCCGCCAGGAGCACTGCTGGTTGGCTACGTTCGGCAGGGATAACCGCTGAAAGCATCTAAGCGGGAAGCCTTCTTCAAGATGAGGTCTCTCACCGGGTCAACCGGGTAAGGCCCCCGCCCAGACCAGCGGGTTGATAGGCCGGAAGTGGAAGCGGCGTAAGTCGTGGAGCTGACCGGTACTAATAGGCCGAGGGCTTGACTCACACAACACCCAGCCTCTTGTGAAGCTATATGTCTCGCGTCCACTGTGTGGTTCTGAACGTACGGAACCCACCCCCCAACCCCACCCCACACATTCGT
>NZ_JAAGWH010000076.1 GCF_010682105.1 Modestobacter muralis
TGCGCGTCCGCTCCTTGAGAACTCAACAGCGTGCCGAAAGTCAGTGCCAAGTAACACATCCCCATGCGATGTCTTCGGATGTCGTTGGGTTCCTTTGGTTGATTGAACGAGAGTGCCAACTCTTGGTCTCAGCTGCGATCAAATCATCTACGGAGAGTTTGATCCTGGCTCAGGACGAACGCTGGCGGCGTGCTTAACACATGCAAGTCGAGCGAGGCCCTCCTTCGGGGGGTGCCCTAGCGGCGAACGGGTGAGTAACACGTGGGCAACCTGCCCTCAGCTCTGGGATAACTCCAAGAAATTGGTGCTAATACCGGATGTGACCGCTGACCGCATGGTCTGGTGGTGGAAAGATTCATCGGCTGAGGATGGGCCCGCGGCCTATCAGCTTGTTGGTGGGGTAATGGCCCACCAAGGCGACGACGGGTAGCCGGCCTGAGAGGGTGACCGGCCACACTGGGACTGAGACACGGCCCAGACTCCTACGGGAGGCAGCAGTGGGGAATATTGCGCAATGGGCGAAAGCCTGACGCAGCGACGCCGCGTGAGGGATGACGGCCTTCGGGTTGTAAACCTCTTTCAGTAGGGACGAAGCGAAAGTGACGGTACCTACAGAAGAAGCACCGGCCAACTACGTGCCAGCAGCCGCGGTAATACGTAGGGTGCAAGCGTTGTCCGGAATTATTGGGCGTAAAGAGCTCGTAGGCGGTCTGTCACGTCGGCTGTGAAAACCCGAGGCTCAACCTCGGGCCTGCAGTCGATACGGGCAAACTAGAGTACTGCAGGGGAGACTGGAATTCCTGGTGTAGCGGTGAAATGCGCAGATATCAGGAGGAACACCGGTGGCGAAGGCGGGTCTCTGGGCAGTAACTGACGCTGAGGAGCGAAAGCGTGGGGAGCGAACAGGATTAGATACCCTGGTAGTCCACGCCGTAAACGTTGGGCGCTAGATGTGGGGCTCATTCCACGAGTTCCGTGTCGCAGCTAACGCATTAAGCGCCCCGCCTGGGGAGTACGGCCGCAAGGCTAAAACTCAAAGGAATTGACG
>NZ_JAAGWH010000077.1 GCF_010682105.1 Modestobacter muralis
GGGGCCCGCACAAGCGGCGGAGCATGTTGCTTAATTCGATGCAACGCGAAGAACCTTACCTAGGCTTGACATGCACGGAAATCTCGCAGAGATGCGGGGTCCTTTAAAGGGTCGTGCACAGGTGGTGCATGGTTGTCGTCAGCTCGTGTCGTGAGATGTTGGGTTAAGTCCCGCAACGAGCGCAACCCTCGTTCTATGTTGCCAGCACGTCATGGTGGGGACTCATAGGAGACTGCCGGGGTCAACTCGGAGGAAGGTGGGGATGACGTCAAATCATCATGCCCCTTATGTCTAGGGCTGCAAACATGCTACAATGGCCGGTACAAAGGGCTGCGATACCGCGAGGTGGAGCGAATCCCAAAAAGCCGGTCTCAGTTCGGATTGGGGTCTGCAACTCGACCCCATGAAGTTGGAGTCGCTAGTAATCGCAGATCAGCAACGCTGCGGTGAATACGTTCCCGGGCCTTGTACACACCGCCCGTCACGTCACGAAAGTCGGTAACGCCCGAAGCCGGTGGCCCAACCCCTTGTGGGAGGGAGCCGTCGAAGGCGGGATCGGCGATTGGGACGAAGTCGTAACAAGGTAGCCGTACCGGAAGGTGCGGCTGGATCACCTCCTTTCTAAGGAGCACTGGCCGCCGTCGTAGTGATGGTGGTCCAGAGCCGTGCGCCGACCGAGATGCTCGTCCAACTCTGGATGGGTGCAGGTGTTGGTGACGGAGCTCAAGGGTGGAACGCTGACCAGTTCGGTTCGGATGGTCATCTGCTGTTAGTACGGCTCGTTGATCCGCTACCGGCCCTTCACGGGGTCACAGGGGCGGGG
>NZ_JAAGWH010000078.1 GCF_010682105.1 Modestobacter muralis
AAGATCGAGCTGGGCAGCCGCGCCGTCCTGCTCGCCTCCGGGTTCCCGCCGGCGTGGATCCTCGGCACGGTCGGGCTCTCGGTCGCCAAGATCCTCGAGAACATGGAGATCGGGCACAACATCCTGCACGGCCAGTGGGACTGGATGCGTGACCCGAAGATCCACTCCACGACGTGGGAGTGGGACATGGCCAGCCCCGCCGAGCAGTGGAAGCACTCGCACAACGAGTTGCACCACACGTACACGAACGTGATCGGCAAGGACAACGACCTGGGCTACGGCATCATGCGGGTCGACGAGGACCAGCCGTGGCAGCCCTTCCACCTGGGCCAGCCGCTGTGGAGCTTCATCAACGCGTGCTTCTTCGAGTACGGCATCGCCGCCTATGACCTGGAGCTGGGCGCGGTCATCGCCAAGAAGCAGACCGGCGACCCGGAGTTCCGGGCGCGCGGCAAGGCGGTGCTGCGCAAGATCGGCAAGCAGGTGCTCAAGGACTACGTCGTCCACCCGCTGCTGTCCGGCCCGAACGCCGCCGCGACCCTGACGGCGAACTTCACCGCCAACGTGGTGCGCAACCTGTGGTCGAACTCGGTGATCC
>NZ_JAAGWH010000001.1 GCF_010682105.1 Modestobacter muralis
GCCGCCGGACACAACTCCCAGGAACGGGGTCACAGCATCTGCTGTGGCCCCGTTTCTGCATTCCCGGACACGAACAGAGGGACAGCAGCAGTTGGGCCCCGTTTCTGCTCTCGCGGACCCGATCGATGACGCGATCGCAACTCCGTCTGTTGCCGCTCCCGTCAGTCTGGGGCCCCATCCCGATGGAGGACGCGGACGGGTCGGGAAGAAGCTCCGTGACGAAAGTCGGTTCGGCCACCTGGTCGGCGGACAGTCGGGTGAATCAGGCCCTCGCCGGACCGGACGAGCGGACGTTCGTCGCACAGGTGCCGACCGGCGGTGTCCCTCGGGCCAGCCCGACGACACCTGTCGCGCGGGAGCCGCCCAAGGGTGTCAGCGGCGTCGGTCGGGCGGGGCGGTGGTCGCACCCACGTTGTCGGCGAGCCACCGGTTCAGGTCGGTGAACTGCCGCCACGCGTCCCGGACCCGGTCGAGGGCCACGCGGTCCTGCATCCAGTCCGCCGGCGTCCAGGACTGTGAGGCGTGCAGCGACTTGTGCCGTAGCAGCCCGATGCGCGGGTGGTCCACGGCATGACCGCGCGGCGCCCGCACCAGCTGCTCCCCGTCGATCGAGAAGCCGGCCGCCCGCAGACGCTGCACCTCCTGCTCCAAGCGCGCGCCCTGCACGTCGTCGGCCACGGCACGCCGGTACCGCTCGACCTGGTCCGGTTGGAGGCGCCAGCACCCACCGGAGACCAGCAGCCCGTCCGCCGACACCTGCACGTACAACGAGCCCGCACCCACGCCGTCGCGGTGCAGCACCGCGCCCTGGTGGGTCTTGTACGGCGTCTTGTCGTGGCTGAAGCGGACGTCGCGGTAGGGCCGGAAGAGCTTCGGGGTGCCGAACTCCGCCGTCAGATCCTCGGTCAGCGCCTGCACGGGAGCACGGACGTACGTCTCGTAGTCGCTGCGGTGCTCGGTCCAGAAGGTCTTGCTGTTGTCGGCTTCCAGTCCCTCGTAGAAGACCAGTCCCTCATCGGGGAAGCCGGTGAAGCGGGGAGAGCTCACGGTGTCCCTTCTCGGTCGGCGGCGGGGTCGTCCCCGTCCAGCCGGGTGTGCCAGCACAGCTGCCGCACGGCGTCGTCCCCGGACTCCAGGAGACGGACACCGCCTTGCGGCGCCCAGCCGGCCGTCTCCAGGAACCGGGAGGTCACCACGTCCTGTTCCGCGAGCCAGCTGGTGAGGGTGGTGACCTCTGCCGTCCGGGCCAGGTCGGCGACCGCGGCGACCAGTCGGCTGCCGTGCCCGCGTCGCCCCCAGCGCGGCTCCACCAGCAGGACGGTCACCTCGCGTGCCTCGCCGTCGGGTGCCGTCGCCGCGAAGCCGACGACGGCGCCGGCGTCCACGGCGACGAGGACGGCGTGCCCCGGTGACGGGGGAGTGCTGACGGCGGCGCGCCAGGTCTCCGTGGCGAGGTCCTCGTCCCAGGCGTCGAGGACGTCGGCCGGCAGCAGGTCGCCGAAGGCGGCCCGCCAGGTCACCAGCTGCACGCGGGCGATCGACGAGGCGTCGTCCGGGGTGGCCGGGCGGACGGAGACGTCGGCCTGTCCGGTCAGGCGCAGCAACGGGAGGTCCACGGCGGCAGCCTAGGCCCGCTGGCCGGTCGGTCGGCTCGGTGATCGTCGTACCCAGCAGGCAGGATCACCGACCGTGGAGACCTCCGGAGAGCGGCTGCCGGCCGCACTGGCCCGGCGCATCGCGCTGGCCGCGCAGGGCTTCGCCGATCCCCGGCCGGCCGGCCCCGTCGGCACCCGGCAGCTGCGGCGCACCGTCGAGCGCCTGGGCGTCGTCCAGATCGACTCGGTCAACGTCCTCTCCCGCTCGCACTACCTGCCGTACTTCAGCCGGCTCGGCCCCTATCCGCGTGCGGCACTGGACCAGCTGGCCGACCGGCGGCACGACGTCTTCGAGTACTGGGCGCACGAGGCGTCGTTCCTCCCGGTGCGGCTGCAGCCCTCCCTGCGCTGGCGGATGGCGGACGCCGACCAGCAGGCCTGGGGGTCGATGACCCGTGTGCAGCGGGAACGGCCGGAGTACGTGGCGGCGCTGCTCGAGCGGGTCCGCGAGGGTGGGCCCTTGCGGGCCAGCCAGCTCGCCGAGGCGCGGCCCGACCGGCCCGGCACCATGTGGAACTGGCACGAGGGCAAGGCTGCGCTGGAGTACCTGTTCTTCACCGGGGCGCTCACCGCCCGCGCGCGCACCGCCGGCTTCGAGCGGGTCTACGACCTCACCGAGCGGGTGCTGCCCGCCGCCGTGGTGGAGGCACCCACCCCCGCGCGGGACGACGCCGTGCGCGAGCTGGTGCGCACCGCCGCCCGCGCGCTGGGCGTGGCCACCGAGACCGACCTGCGCGACTACTTCCGGCTGCCTCCAGCGCTGGCCCGGACGGCGATCGCCGAGCTCACCGACGCCGGCGAGCTCGCGCCCGTACAGGTCACCGGCTGGGGGAAGCCGGCCTGGCTGGTGCCCGACGCGCGGCGGCCGCGGTGGGTCCGCGCGCGGGCGCTGCTGTCGCCCTTCGACTCGCTGGTCTGGGAGCGGCCGCGGGTCGAGCGCGTCTTCGGGTTCCGCTACCGGCTGGAGATCTACACCCCGGCCGAGAAGCGGGTGCACGGCTACTACGTGCTGCCCTTCCTGCTCGGCGACGCGCTGGTGGCCCGGGTCGACCTCAAGGCCGATCGGCAGGCCGGCGTCCTGCGGGTGCAGGCCGCGCACGCGGAGGCCGGGGTGGACGTCGCCGAGGTGGCCGCCGAGCTGGCCGCCGAGCTGCGGCTCATGGCCGCCTGGTCGGAGCTGGACACGGTCGTGGTCGCCGGCGCCGGTGACCTCGCCCCGGCCCTGTCTGCCGCTCTCGTCGTACCCGGCACCTAGCATCGGTCTGCCCGTCGCCGGCTCCTGCCGCGTCGGGTGGTGGCAGACCCCGACCCAGACCAGGAGCGTGCGTGACCCAGCAGCCGGACACCCAGTACGAGGACCTGCTCCGGCGGGTGCTGGAGCACGGCGAGCCCAAGAGCGACCGCACCGGCACCGGCACCCGCAGCCTGTTCGGTGAGCGCCTGCGCTACGACCTGTCGCAGGGCTTCCCGCTGGTCACCACCAAGTCGGTGCACTTCCGGTCGATCGCCTACGAGCTGCTGTGGTTCCTCCGCGGCGACGGCAACGTCGGCTGGCTGCAGGAGCACGGCGTGACGATCTGGGACGAGTGGGCCGCCGAGGACGGCAGCCTGGGCCCGGTCTACGGCGTCCAGTGGCGCTCCTGGCCCACCCCCGACGGCCGCGAGGTCGACCAGATCTCCCAGGTCCTGGACACGCTGCGGTCGGACCCGGACTCCCGGCGGATGCTCGTGTCGGCCTGGAACGTCGGCGCCCTGCCGGACATGGCGCTGGCCCCCTGCCACGCCCTCTTCCAGTTCCACGTCAGCGGCGGCCGGCTGTCCTGCCAGCTCTACCAGCGCAGCGCCGACCTCTTCCTGGGCGTGCCGTTCAACATCGCCAGCTACGCGCTGCTCACCCAGATGGTCGCCCAGCAGGTGGGGCTGGAGCCCGGCGACTTCATCTGGGTGGGCGGTGACTGCCACGTCTACGACAACCACGTCGCGCAGGTGCGCGAGCAGCTCACCCGCGACCCGTACCCGTTCCCGCGGCTGGAGATCGACCCGGCACCCTCGCTGTTCGAGCACACCTACGAGCAGTTCCACCTGCTCGACTACCGGCACCACCCGGCCATCCGCGGCAAGGTGGCCGTGTGAGCGA
The DNA here is from genome assembly GCF_010682105.1 of Modestobacter muralis. Taxonomy (GTDB): domain Bacteria; phylum Actinomycetota; class Actinomycetes; order Mycobacteriales; family Geodermatophilaceae; genus Modestobacter; species Modestobacter muralis. Next base: position 3,793 of record NZ_JAAGWH010000001.1, read on the forward strand.
CCCGGCCGGACCCCGCCGGGTCCGGATGGTCTGGGCGCAGGCCCACGACCGGGTGCTCGGCGCCGACGGCGCGCTGCCCTGGCACCTGCCCGAGGACCTGCGGCTGTTCAAGGCGCTGACCCTCGGGTCGACGGTCGTCATGGGCCGCCGCACCTGGGAGTCGTTGCCGGCCCGGGTCCGCCCGCTGCCCGGCCGCCGCAACGTCGTCCTGTCCACCACGCTGACGGCTGCCGAGGCCGGGGTGACGGTGGCCCGGTCGGTCGCCGACGTGCTCGCGGGTGCGGACGACGTCTGGGTGATCGGCGGCGGCGGGGTGTACGCCGCCTTCCTGCCGCACGCGGCCGAGGTCGTCACCACCGAGATCGACGCGCCGTTCCCCGGTGACACGTTCGCCCCCGAGCTGGGCCCCAGCTGGACGCAGGCAGCGCGGGTGCCGGGTCCGGGGTGGCTGCGGTCGTCGTCCGGGCTGCGGTTCGCCGTCTCGGTGTGGACGCCGGACGGCGGGGTGGCGACGGCCGCGCCGACGGTGGCCGCCGCCCTCGCCGCCGTGCCCCGGGACGACGCGGGGCAGGACGAGGCGGGGCAGGACGAGGCGGGGCAGGGCGACGCGGGGCCCTCGTAGGCTCGTCCCCGTGCCCGCCATCGCCCCGTTGAGGGTCCAGGTCATCGCCCAGACGCAGTTCACCCCGCCGGCGGACGTGCCCTGGGAGACCGACGCCGAGGGCGGGCAGGCGCTGGCGGAGTTCGCCGGGCGGGCCTGCTACCAGTCGTGGTCCAAGCCGAACCCGGCGACGGCGACCAACGCCGGCTACCTGCGGCACGTCCTCGAGGTCGGGCACCTGTCGGTGCTCGAGCACGGCTCGGTGACGATGTACCTGACCGGGGTCTCCCGGTCACTGAGCCACGAGCTGATCCGGCACCGGCACCTCTCCTACAGCCAGCTCTCCCAGCGCTACGTGCCCGAGACCGACGCCGCGGTGGTGGAGCCCGCCGCCATCGCCGAGGACCCGGTGCTGCACGCGAGGTTCCTCGCCGCGACCGAGGCAGCGGTGGCCGCCTACACCGAGCTGCTCGAGGGGCTGGAGGAGCACTTCGCCGACGCACCCAACGCCACGTTGCGCCGCAAGCAGGCCCGGCAGGCCGCCCGCGCGGTGCTGCCCAACGCCACCGAGACCCGGATCGTGGTCACCGGCAACTACCGCGCGTGGCGACACTTCGTCGCGATGCGGGCCAGCGAGCACGCCGACGTGGAGATCCGCGAGCTCGCGGTGGCGTGCCTGCGGGAGCTGCAGCGGGTCGCGGGGAACGTGTTCTCCGACTTCCGGATCAGCGCCCTGGCCGACGGGACCGAGGTCGCGGCCAGCCCGTACGTGAGCGAGGGCTGACCCACCGGCACCGCGGGAGCGACCGGGTGGGCGGCGGTCGGTAGATTCCCAGCATGACCACCGATCCCGCCCGGCCCTTCGGGCGTGTGCTCACGGCCATGGTCACCCCGCTGGCCGAGGACGGGTCGATCGACCTCTCCGGTGCCCAGGAGCTGGCCGCGCACCTGGTCGACCGCCAGTCCCACGACGGCCTGGTGGTCTTCGGCACCACCGGGGAGTCACCCACCATCAGCGACGGCGAGCAGCACGCCGTGCTGGAGGCGGTCCTGGACGCCGTCGGCGACCGCGCCACCGTCATCGCCGGCGTGGGCACCAACGACACCGCGCACTCGATCGAGAAGGCGCGGAGCGCCGCCCGCCTCGGCGTGCACGGCCTGCTGGTCGTCACCCCGTACTACAACAAGCCCCCGCAGGCCGGGCTGCTGCGGCACTTCACCGCCGTCGCGGACTCCACCGACCTCCCGGTGATGCTCTACGACATCCCGCCCCGGTCGGTCGTGCCCATCGAGGTCGAGACCCTGGTGCGGGCCGCCGAGCACCCCAACATCGTCGCGGTCAAGGACGCCAAGGGCGACCTCGGCGCGGTGATGTGGACCCTGGCCCGCACCGACCTCGCCTACTACTCCGGCGAGGACATGCTCAACCTGCCGCTGCTGGCCGTCGGTGCGGTGGGCGTGGTCAGCGTGGTCGGCCACCTGGTCGGCACCCGCCTGGCCGAGCTCATCGCCGCCGTCGAGGCCGGGGACCTGGTCCGCGCCCGCGCGGTCAACCAGGCACTGCTGCCGGTCTACACCGGCGTCTTCCGCACGCAGGGCACGATCATGATCAAGGCGGCGCTGCGCGAGCTGGGGCTGCCGGCCGGCCCCGTCCGCCCGCCGCTCGTCGACGCCACCCCCGAAGAGCTGGAGCAACTGCGCATGGACCTCGCCGCCGGGGACGTCACCCTGTGACGACCGTGACGCCCCCCACGGGGCAGCCCGCCCTCCAGCCCCACCTGGGCCTGCAGGCGCCTCCGCCGCTGCCCCGCGGTGGCCTGCGGGTGATGGCGCTGGGCGGGCTGGGGGAGATCGGCCGCAACATGGCCGTCCTGGAGTTCGACGGCCAGCTCATGGTCATCGACTGCGGGGTGCTCTTCCCCGAGGCCGACCAGCCCGGCGTCGACCTGATCCTGCCCGACTTCGGGGTCATCGAGCACCGGCTGCACGAGATCACCGCCGTCGTCCTCACCCACGGGCACGAGGACCACATCGGCGCCGTGCCCTACCTGCTGCGGCTGCGCAAGGACATCCCGCTGGTGGGGTCCCGGTTCACCCTGGCGCTGGTCAAGGCCAAGCTGCGCGAGCACCGGATCGACCCGGTGCTGGTCGAGGTGGCCGCCGGTGACGACCACCTCGCGGGTGCGTTCCACTGCGAGTTCATCAGCGTCAACCACTCGATCCCCGACGCGCTCGCCGTCGCCGTGCACACCCCGGCCGGCACGCTGGTGCACACCGGTGACTTCAAGATGGACCAGCTGCCGCTGGACGGCGTCCTCACCGACCTGGGGGCGTTCGCCCGGCTCGGCGTCGAGGGCATCGACCTGCTGCTCGCCGACTCCACCAACGCCGAGGTGCCCGGGTTCGTCACCTCCGAGCGCAGCATCGGCCCGGTCCTGGACGACGTGTTCGAGCGCGCCACCCAGCGGCTGATCGTCTCCAGCTTCGCCAGCCACGTGCACCGCATCCAGCAGGTGCTCGACTGCGCGGCCAAGCACGGGCGCAAGGCCGCGTTCGTCGGCCGCTCGATGGTCCGCAACATGGGCGTCGCGCAGGACCTCGGCCTGCTGCACGTGCCGCCGGGCCTGATGGTCAAGCTCGACGAGGCCACCGCCATGCCGCCGGAGCAGGTCGTGCTGATCAGCACCGGGTCGCAGGGCGAGCCGCTGTCGGCGCTGGGCCGGATGGCGCGCGGCGACCACCACCAGATCACCATCGAGGCCGGCGACACGATCATCCTCGCCTCGTCCCTGGTGCCCGGGAACGAGACCTCGGTCTACAAGGTCATCAACCAGCTGGCCCGGCTCGGCGCGACGGTCGTGCACAAGGAGACGGCCAAGGTGCACGTCTCCGGGCACGCCCCCGCCGGTGAGCTGCGCACCCTGATCAACGTGGCCAAGCCACGGCACCTCATGCCGGTGCACGGCGAGTGGCGGCACCTGCGGGCGCACGCCGCGCTGGCCGAGCAGACCGGCATGCGCCGGGACCAGATCCTGCTCGCCGAGGACGGTGTGGTCGTCGACCTCGTCGACGGCAAGGCCACCATCGTGGGCAGCGTGCCGATCGGCAACGTCTACGTCGACGGCCTCAACGTCGGCGACGTCGGCGAGGAGTCGCTGCAGGCCCGCCGCATCCTCGGCGACGAGGGCTTCGTGGCCCTCACCGTGGTCATCGAGCCCTCCACCCGCACCATCGTGCGGCCGGTGCACCTGACCGCACGTGGCTTCTCCGACGACCCGGGCGCCTTCGACGAGGTGCTCACGCTGGTGGAGAAGGAGCTCGGCCGGGCGATGGAGGACGCGTCGGTGGACGCCCACCGGCTCTCCCAGGTCATCCGCCGCACGGTGGGCAAGTGGGTGTCGGACAAGTACCGCCGCCGCCCGATGATCATCCCGACGGTCCTCGAGGTCTGACGTGGAGTGGATCCGTCGGCGTCACGCCGACGGATCCACTCCACTCAGCCGCGCACGACCTCGATGGGGGTGATGCCCTCCTCGGCGGGGAGGGTGAAGCCGAGCACCTGGGCGTAGAAGGACAGCTCGCCGTCGAGGGCAGCCCGGATGTTGGCGGCCTTGCGGAAGCCGTGCTGCTCACCGGCGAACAGCAGGTAGGCGTGCGGCACGCCCTTGGCGCGCAGCGCGGCGACCATCATCTCGGCCTGCTCCGGCGGCACCACCCGGTCCTCGTCGCCCTGGAAGACCGCCAGCGGGGTGTCGAGGGCGTCGACGTGGTGGATGGGGGAGCGCTCGGCGTAGACGTCGGCGCCGGAGGGCCACGGGGCGATCAACCCGTCGAGGTAGCGGGACTCGAAGGAGTGCGTGTCGGCGGCCAGCGCGGCCAGGTCGGCGACGCCGTAGTGGCTGGCGCCGGCGGCGAACACCCCGGGGCGGAAGGTCAGCGCGGCCAGCGTCGTGTAGCCGCCGGCCGAGCCGCCGCGGATGGCCAGCCGCGCCGGGTCGACCAGGTCCTGCTCGGCCAGCCAGCGCGCGCAGGACACCACGTCGTCGAGGTCGGCGATGCCCCAGTTGCCCTGCAGCGCATCGCGGTAGCGCCGGCCGTAGCCGGTCGAGCCGCGGTAGTCCACGTCGGCGACGGCGAACCCGCGCGAGGTCCAGTACTGCACCCCGAGGTCGAGCACGGCCCGGGCGGCGGCGGTGGGCCCGCCGTGCACCAGCACCAGCAGCGGCGGCCGCTCGTCGTCCGGGCCGGTCACCTGCGGGTTGGCCGGCGGGTAGAACAGCGCGTGGGCCTCGCCGACGCCGGAGTCGCCGGGCACGGTCGGGAAGGTGACGTGCCGGGGGCGGGAGAACCAGGCCGGGTCCAACCCGAGGTCGCGGGGCGGGCGGAGCACCTCGGCGGCGCCGTCGAGGGACGTGCGCAGGACCACCGGCTCCGACGTCGGGCCACCGGCCACGCAGACCACGGCGTCGGCGGCCGCGCGCACCTGGCCGAACGAGGCGTACTGCCACGGCAGCTCCCGCACGGTGCCGTCGGCCTCGCGCACCGCGAGCCGGTCGGCGCCGTCGCGGGCGTACGCCAGCGCCACCCGGCCACCAGACAGCAGGGCGAACCGGCTCTGCCCGAACACCCACTGCGGGCCGGCGATGTCACTGCCCGGGTCCAGTACGAGCTCCATGCCGCCGGCGGGGGTCCAGCGGTAGAGGGCCCACACGTCGGTGCGGTCGGCGAAGAACCACAGCGACCCGTCGGGCGCCCAGGTCGGCTGCACGACCGACTCCGGCTGCGCCCCCGACCGGCCGCCGGCGACCACCGTCTCGGTGCCGTCGGGGGCGCGGACGACGAGCTCGGCGGCGTCCCAGGGCATGTCCGGGTGCTGCCACTGCAGCCACGACAGGGAGCCGTCGGGGGAGCGGCGGGGGTCGGAGACGAAGTCGGTGCCGGCGACGAGCACCTCGGTCGCGCCGTCGACGGCGACGCGCACCACCTCGTGGACGACCTCGGCCGAGGCGCCGCTCGCGGTGTGGGTCTCCCGGACGGCGAGCACCGCGGCGCCGCCCTCGACCACGGACAGGTCGGCGAACCGGACGCCGGCGGGCAGCTCCGGCTCGGGCGTCACCGCCACCGGCTCCGTGCTGCCGGCGACGACCCGGTACAGCCGCTGGTCGTCGTAGGAGGTGAGCCAGACCGTGCCGTCCGCGACCGTCCAGGCGCCGCCGCCGTACTCGTGCACACGGGTGCGGGCGTTCCACGGCGGGGGCAGCAGGTCGGTGGTCGTCCCGTCGGGGGAGCGGCGCACCAGCGCCGAGCGCCCGCCCTCGCTCGGCCTGCCCTCGGACCACCAGACGTCGTCCCCGTCGACGACCACCTCACCGAGCCGGGCGGCGGCACGCACCACCAGCTCGGAGGTGATCGGGGTCGGCCAGCTGCCGTGCGGGAGCGTCTGCGCGGGATCGGTCACCGCCTGACCGTAGCCAGGCGGTGGCGAGCGGACCGGACCGCATGTGGACAGACGGTGCCGCATGTGGCCAGCGGGACCCGGATGTGGACACGCTGCCCGCAATGGGCCCAGCCACCCGGGTCGCGGTTTACCGTCGGCGCATGCCTGCTCGCGCGACGACGTCGAACCGGGCGCCTGCTCGCGGCGGCAGCTCTGCCCGCCCGCGTGCCGGCGGCTCGACTGCCAAGAAGCGGCCCCCTGCCAAGAAGACCGGTGCCACGGCCGCCCGCCGTCCGGCGCCGAAGAAGTCCCCTCTCGCCGGCAGCCTCTGGCGCGGTGCCTCGGGCGCCTGGGGCCTGCTGGCCCGCGGCGCCGGTGGCGTCGCCCGCTCGGTGGCCCGCCCCGCGGAGACCGAGCCGCTGGGTCCCGAACACCGCCGTGACGGCGTCGGCCTGGCCGTCCTGGGCCTGGCCATCGTGCTCGGCGCCGCGGCCTGGACCGAGGGGATCGGCCCGGTCGGTTCGTTGCTCACCGACGGCGTCCGCTGGGCGATCGGCTCGCTGACCATGGCGCTGCCGGTCGTGCTGTTCCTCGTCGCGGTCCGGCTGCTGCGCCACCCCCCGCACCCCGAGGCGCGCGGTCGGCTGCTGATCGGCTGGCTGAGCGTGGTGTCCGCCGTCGTCGGCGTGACCCACGTCGTCGGCTCCGGCGTCGGCGCAGGCGCCCGCTCCGGTGCCGGTGGGCTGCTCGGCTGGGCGGTCGGCACCCCGCTGACCGCCGGCGTGGGCAGCGTCGTCACGGTGATGCTGCTGGTCCTGCTGGCGTTCTTCGGCCTGCTCGTGGTCACCGCCACCCCGGTGCACCAGGTGCCCGAACGGCTGCGCGGCTGGCTCGACCGGCAGCTCGGCCGGGACGACGAGGACACCGACTACGACGAGTTCGACGAGGTCTACGAGGAGGAGGAGCCGGCCGCGCCGCGCGGCCGCCGCGCGCGCAAGAACGCCGTCGCCGCCCTCCAGGACACCCTGGACACCGGGGACATCGACCTGCCCCGCGTCGACCACGGCGCGCTGGAGGAGGCGCCGCTGGCCGTCGTCCAGGAGCCCCCGCCCCCGCCGGTGCCCACCCGCCGCCCGATCGTCGACCGCACGGCCCCGCCGGAGGACCTGCCCCCGATCGACGAGCCGGAGCAGCTCCGCATCCAGCCGGTGGAGGGCACCTACACGCTGCCCTCGCTCAGCGTGCTGCGCCCGGGCACCCCGCCGCGGGCCAAGTCCAAGGCCAACGACGTCGCCATCGAGGCGATCACCGGCGTGCTGGAGCAGTTCAACGTCGACGCCGCCGTCACCAGCTACACCCGCGGCCCGACGGTGACCCGCTACGAGATCGAGCTGGGCAACGCGGTCAAGGTCGAGAAGATCACCGCGCTGACCAAGAACCTCGCCTACGCCGTCGCCAACGACAACATCCGCATCCTGGCCCCGATCCCCGGCAAGTCCGCGGTCGGCGTCGAGGTGCCCAACACCGACCGCGAGACCGTCAGCCTCGGCGACGTCATGCGCTCCCAGGTGGCCAAGCAGGACCCGCACCCGATGCTGGTGGGCCTGGGCAAGGACATCGAGGGCGGCTTCGTCTGCGCCAACCTGGCGAAGATGCCGCACCTGCTGGTGGCCGGTGCCACCGGCGCCGGCAAGTCCAGCTGCATCAACTCGCTGCTGACCTCGCTGCTGCTGCGGGCCACCCCAGACCAGCTGCGGATGATCCTGGTCGACCCGAAGATGGTCGAGCTCACGCCCTACGACGGCATCCCACACCTGATCACGCCGATCATCACCGACCCCAAGAAGGCCGCCACCGCGCTGGCCTGGCTGGTCGAGGAGATGGAGCAGCGCTACCAGGACATGCGGTCGACCGGTGTCCGGCACATCGACGATTTCAACAAGAAGGTCGAGCGCGGGGAGATCACCGCCCCGCCCGGCAGCGAGCGGGTCTACCAGCCCTACCCCTACATCCTGACGATCGTCGACGAGCTCGCCGATCTGATGATGGTGGCCCCGCGGGACGTCGAGGAGTCGATCGTCCGGATCACGCAGAAGGCCCGTGCCGCCGGCATCCACCTGGTGCTGGCCACCCAGCGGCCCTCGGTCGACGTCGTCACCGGCCTGATCAAGGCCAACGTGCCCTCGCGGCTGGCGTTCTCCACCTCCAGCCTCACCGACAGCCGGGTCATCCTCGACCAGCCGGGCGCGGAGAAGCTGATCGGCATGGGCGACGCGCTCTTCCTGCCGATCGGCGCGGGCAAGCCCATCCGCGTCCAGGGCGCCTACGTCTCCGACGCCGAGATCGAGGCGGTCGTCGAGTTCGTCAAGCGGCAGGGCGAGCCCGAGTACCGCGAGGAGGTCTTCACCGCCGCGGCGGGGGAGAAGAAGGAGATCGACGAGGACATCGGCAGCGACCTGGAGCTGCTGGTCCAGGCCGTCGAGCTCGTCGTCACCAGCCAGTTCGGCTCCACCTCCATGCTGCAGCGCAAGCTGCGGGTCGGCTTCGCCAAGGCCGGCCGGCTGATGGACCTCATGGAAAGCCGCGGCATCGTCGGGCCGTCGGAGGGCTCCAAGGCCCGCGACGTCCTGCTCAAGCCCGACGAGCTGGAGTCGACGCTGTTCCTGCTCCGCGGTGGCGGAGACGCCTGAAGGACCCCGCTGCCCCCCACGCCTCGCGAGCTCGGCGCGGGGCCCTGCAGCGGGGCCGGGCGCGGGGGGACCGCAGCGAGGGTGGCGCTGGTCTCCCCGGTGACCGGCGCTGCGGCGCATAGGATGGCCCGGTGCCTGCCCTGCCCCGCCCCGTGACGTCCCCCGAAGGGCAGCTCCTCGCCGCTCAGCACACCTCTGCACGGCGGGTCGCCGTGATCACGCTGGGCTGCGCCCGCAACGAGGTCGACTCCGAGGAGCTCGCCGGCCGGCTCGCCGGAGACGGCTACGAGCTGGTCGCCGACGCGGAGGACGCCGACGCGGTGCTGGTGAACACCTGCGGGTTCATCGAGAGCGCCAAGAAGGACTCCGTCGACGCGATCCTCGCCGCGACCGACTCCGGTGCGCAGGTGGTCGCGGTCGGCTGCATGGCCGAGCGGTACGGCTCCGAGCTCGCCGGGGCGCTGCCCGAGGCCACCGTGCTCGGCTTCGACGACTACGGCGCGATCGGCGACCGGCTCGACGACGTCCTCACCGGCCGCCCGCTCGTCCCCCACACCCCGCAGGACCGGCGCACGCTGCTGCCGATCAGCCCGGTCGACCGCACCGCGGCCGCGCAGGCGCCCGACGCCCCCGCGATCCCCGGCCACGACTGGCTGCGCCGCAAGCGGCTGGCCAGCGGGCCCTCCGCCGCGCTGAAGATCGCCTCCGGCTGCGACCGGCGCTGCTCCTTCTGCGCCATCCCCGCCTTCCGCGGCTCGTTCGTCTCCCGCCCGGCCGGCGAGGTGCTCGGCGAGGCGCACTGGCTGGCCTCCACCGGCGTCACCGAGATCGTCCTGGTCAGCGAGAACTCCACGTCCTACGGCAAGGACGTCGGCGACCTGCGCTCGCTGGAGAAGCTCCTCCCGCAGCTGGCCGCCGTGCCCGGCATCGTGCGCGTGCGGGTGGCGTACCTGCAGCCGGCCGAGCTGCGGCCGGGCCTGCTGGAGACCATCGCCAGCACGCCGGGGATCGCCCCGTACTTCGACCTGTCGTTCCAGCACTCCTCGCCGACCCTGCTGCGCCGCATGCGCCGCTTCGGTGGCACCGAGGACTTCCTGGGCATCATCGCCCGGGCCCGCTCGCTGGCCCCCGGCGCCGGGTTCCGCACCAACGTCATCCTCGGCTTCCCCGGGGAGACCGAGGCCGACGTCGCCGAGCTCGAGCGCTTCCTGGTCGAGGGCCGGCTGGACGCGGTCGGTGTGTTCGGCTACTCCGACGAGGACGGCACCGAGGCGCTCACGCTGCCCGACAAGGTGTCCCAGGACGAGATCGACGCCCGCGTCCGGCGGATCACCGACCTGGTCGAGGAGCTCACCGCCCAGCGGGCCGAGGAGCGCATCGGCACCCTCGTCGACGTCCTGCTCACCGACGACCTGGGTGCGGAGACCGAGCCGGGCACCTGGGGCGGGCACGCCGCCCACCAGGACCCCGACGCGGACGGGACGACGACGGTGACCGGGGTGCCCGCAGGGGCGGTGCCCGGGCAGCTGGTGCGCGCCGAGGTGGTCGACACCGAGGGCGTCGACCTGATCGCCCGGGCGGTCGTGCACACCGGCGCGACGGCCATGGACCCGACGCTGGCCGTGCCGGCCGGGGTCTGAGGCATGAGCGCGCTGGGACCGGACGGGGCGGCCGATCCGGCAGCGACCCCGCCGCAGACCGCGCGCCTGGTCAACCTGCCCAACGCGCTGACCGTGCTGCGGCTGGCCGTGGTGCCGTTGTTCGCGCTGCTGCTGCTCTCCGACGGCGGCATGGACGACGAGCGCCGCTACTGGGCCACGCTGTTCTTCGCCCTGGCGATCATCACCGACCGCTACGACGGGATGATCGCCCGGCGCACCAACCAGGTCACCGAGTTCGGCAAGCTCGCCGACCCGATCGCGGACAAGGCGCTCACCGGCACCGCCCTGCTCGGGCTCTCGGTGCTCGGGCTGCTGCCGTGGTGGGTGACCGTCGTCGTCCTGGTCCGCGAGGTGGGGGTCACCCTGCTGCGGTTCTGGGTCATCCGGCACGGCGTCATCGCCGCCAGCCGCGGCGGCAAGGCCAAGACCGTGTTGCAGGCGCTGGCCATCGGCATGTACATCCTGCCGCTGGACGGGCTGTTCGGCACCGCCCGCTGGTGGGTGATGGCCGCGGCCGTGGTCCTCACCGTGGTCACCGGCATCGACTACGTCTACCGAGCGCTGACGTTGCGCCGCACCAGCGCGCGCGCCATGGCCGCCGCGGCGGAACGGCGGGCCGCCGGGGGCACCGGTCGCGGGGCCGGCACCGGTGAGGCCCGCCGGGACACCGCGGCATGAGCACCGCGCCGGCGCCCGGTCAGCTGCCCGCGTCGGTGCAGCGGGTGCACGAGGCGCTGCTGGCCCGCCGGGAGACCGTCGCGGCCGCCGAGTCGCTCACCGCCGGCCTGTTCTGCGCCACCCTGGCCTCCGTCCCCGGAGCCAGCGCCACGCTGCGCGGCGGGGCGGTCGTCTACGCGACCGACCTGAAGACCACCCTGGCCGGCGTCCCCGCCGAGCTGCTGGCCGCCCACGGGCCGGTCAGCGAGCCCACGGCTGCCGCGCTGGCCGAGGGGATCCGCCGCCGCTGCGGTGCCACGTGGGGGATCGGGCTGACCGGCGTGGCCGGTCCCGACCCGGTCGACGGGCACGCCCCGGGGCGGGTGTACCTCGGTCTCAGCGACGGGCTCGTCACCGTCGTACACGAGCTGGACCTGCCCGGTGACCGGGCCGCGGTGCGGGCCGCTGCCGTCGAGACGGCCTTCCGGCGGCTGCTCGACCGGCTGGGTGAGCACCCGCTCCCCGACGCCGCCGGGGCGGGGAACGCGCAGGGTGCACAGGGCGTTACGCCTGGAGCGGACGAGCCCGACTCTGCTCGGTGACCCGGGTCTCGGCCGCGTACGGTGAGCACACGGTGTCCGGCGGTCCTCCGACGGAGCCGCTGCTCGTTCGACTCGCTCGCCAGAGTGGACAGGAGACGGCCATGACGCTGCTGCGGACCCAGCTCGGCAACACGCTGCGGGGTCACCGCCTGCGTCAGCGGCGCACCCTGCGCGACGTCTCCGGCGAGGCCCGGGTCAGCCTGGGGTACCTCTCCGAGGTCGAGCGCGGTCAGAAGGAGGCGTCCTCCGAGTTGCTCGCCTCCATCTGCGACGCCCTCGACGTCGAGCTGGCCGACCTGCTGGCCGAGGTGAGCCTGGAGATGCGGCTCGCCGACCCGGCCGGCCGCCCGGTCCGCCCCGTCGCACTGGCCCGTCCCGGCACCCGCGAGGACGACGCCGCGGCGGCTGCCGACGAGACGAGCGAGCAGGCCGCCGGTGCTGCCGAGGCGCCCGTCGCCGAGCCCGCGCTGGCCCTGGTCGGCGGCGGGCAGGCGGCCCGCTCGGCCGCCCGGGCGCGTGGCGCCGTCTCACTCGCCGCCTGACGAAGGACCCCGTCGCCCCCCACCACTCGCGAGCTTGCGGCGGGGCCCTGCGACGGGGCCGGTAGGCGCTGTACCCGGTGGTGGGCGTTGGGGCGGGTGTGACTGGGGCCGAACCCGCGTCCGCGGCCCGGATCGGGCTGGTCGTCCGGGGGTGTGTCCGTACAGGCTGGTCAGCGGCCCGTCGCGGTTCCGGTCACCGGCGTCCCGAACCGTCCACGACCGGGCGCCCCGCGCGACACGACCGACGCTCGGTGTCCACCTCCTTGACCCGGTGCGACCGGGGAGGCACAAAGAGTCCATGTCTTCCCCCGGATCCCGCTCCTCGCAGCCGCAGCACCCCTCGCTCCCGGTGCCGGCCGCCGGCGCGCGTGGCGGGGTCACGGTGCTGGAGGCCCACGCCGCCGAGGCTGCCGCTGCCGAGGCCGCGGCCGTCGGCGGACAGCACCTGACCACGCCGGTGCCGGCCGGCGCCGCGTTCATGCAGCCCCCGGCCCCCGGTCACCAGTACACCGCCCCGGTGCCGTCGCTGGCCTCCGTGCCCGCGCCCCGGCCCCTCGTCACCGGCCCGCGTCCGGACCCCCGCCGTCCCGCCGCCCGCACCGGCGTCGCCATGAGCCGCACCCGCCGCGGCCTGCTCGCCGGGGCCCGCACCGCCTTCGCCGAGCGCGGGGTCAAGAAGACGACGATGCAGCACATCGCGGCGGCGGCCAACGTCGCCAAGGCCACGCTGTACAACCACTTCCGCACCAAGGACGACGTCGCGCACGCGCTGATCGCCTTCGAGCTCGACCGCCTCTCGGCCCTGGCCGCGGAGCTGCCGCTGACCGTCGCCGTCCCTGCGCTGGCCGAGGAGGTCGGCGGCCACCCGGTGCTGCGCCGGCTGGCCGAGAACGAGCCGGAGACGCTGGTGCAGATGATGGCGCTGGACGCCGACCGCTGGGCCGACGTCGTGGTGACCCTCGGCTCGGCACTGCGCATCTCCCGCCCCGAGGCCGAGCTGGTCTGCCGCTGGCTGCTGGGCCTGGTGCTGCAGCCGGGCACCGTACAGGAGCGTGCCGCGCAGGCCGCCGTCGTCACCGGGCAGCTCGTCGGCTGACGCCGGGAGCATCGAGCGAGCGCCAGCGAGTGAGGCGCGGACCGAGGGTGCTCGTCGGCTGACGCCGGGAGCATCGAGCGAGCGCCAGCGAGTGAGGCGCGGACCGAGGGTGCTCGTCGGCTGACGCCTCACCGCGACCCACTGCGGCCGCTCCGGACGCCTGGCGACCGGGGCGGCCGTCGTCTTCTCGGTGCAGCTCACAGCGGGAGCCGGCCGTCCGGCGGCGCCATCCGTGACATCGTGGCCGGACGGCGCCTGTACGCCCCTCCACCTCCTGACCGACCACTCCGGGAGTGCGCGATGCGGTTCCTGTTCCGACCCCCGGCTGCCGAGGCCGCCGGTCTCCTCAGCCTGCCCTGGGACCAGCCCCTGGAGGAGTGGGACGAGGACCTGCTGCTGGAGGTGCCGCAGCGGGGCATCTCCCGACACGTCGTCCGGTTCACCGTCAGCGACGGCAAGGTCTACGCGCTGAAGGAGATCTCCGAGCCGCTGGCCCGGCACGAGTACGCGCTGCTCGGGGAGTTCGAGGCCGAGGGGCTGCCCTCGGTCACCGCGCTGGGCATCTGCTTCGACCGGCCCGACGACCAGCAGGCCATCCTGGTCACCCGCTACCTCGAGTACTCGATGTCCTACCGGTACCTGTTCTCCGGCCCGCGCGCCGGTGAGCCCGACCGGCTGCTGGACACCCTGGTGCAGCTGCTCGTCCGGCTGCACCTGGCCGGCGTCTACTGGGGCGACTGCACGCTGTCCAACACGCTCTTCCTGCCCGATGCCGGCACCTACACCGCCTACCTGGTCGACGCTGAGACCGCCGAGCGCTACCCGACCCTGTCGGTGGGCAAGCGGGCCTACGACATCGAGCTCGCTCGCGAACGACTGGGCGCTGAGCTGATGGACCTGCAGGCCGGCGAGCTGCTGCCCGCGGAGCTGGACCCGGTCGAGATCGCCAACAGCCTGCCCGGCCGCTACGAGGCGCTGTGGGACGAGGTGACCCGGGAGGAGGTCTTCCGGGTCGACGAGCAGGCCGTCCGGGTGGCCGAGCGCCTGCAGCGGCTCAACGACCTCGGGTTCGACGTCGGTGAGATCGAGCTGGTCACCTCGCCCGAGGGCGCGCGGCTGCGGGTCGAGACCCGGGTGGCCGAGCCGGGTCAGCACCGGCACGAGCTGTTCCGGCTCACCGGGCTGGAGGTGCAGGAGAAGCAGGCGCTGCGGTTGCTCAACGACCTGCGTTCCTACCGGGCCTACCTCGAGCAGCGCACCGGCGGCCTCGTGCTGGAGGAGGAGGCGGCGCGCCGCTGGCTCACCGACGTCTACCAGCCCGTCGTGCGCGCGGTCCCCGAGGACCTGGCCGGCCGACTGGAGCCCGCCGAGGTGTTCCACGAGGTCCTCGAGCACCGCTGGTTCCTGTCCGAGCGGGCCGGCTTCGACGTCGGGACCTGGGCTGCGGCGCGCTCGTACGTGCAGAACGTGCTGCCGCGCACCCCGGCGGTGCTCACCACCCCGTCGGTGATCGCCGCCCACCGCGCGGCCCCGGCGGAGACGCCTGCCTGAGCCTCCCGACCGGACGCCGCCGTCCGGTTGACACGCGGTGTGGCCCGGGCCACTCTCCGAGGTCCACGGGGACGACGAGGTCGCCGTGGACCTACGGAGGCGGTGCACCGTGCCGGACGAGCAGACGGGTCGGGACGACGCAGTGCGGGGTGGGCGAGCGGGCCTGTTCCGCCAGCGCAGGTGGCGGCGGGCCCTGGCCGGTGCCGCCGCGGCCGGGGTGCTCGGCTCCACGCTGGCGGCCTGCGGTGGCGGGTCCGGCGGCGTCCCGACGTTGACCTGGTACATCAACCCCGACGCCGGCGGGCAGACCGAGATCGCCGCGCGGTGCACCGAGGCGGCCGGGGGGCGCTACCGGATCGAGACCGCGACGCTGCCGCGTGAGGCCTCGGCGCAGCGTGAGCAGCTGGTCCGGCGCCTGGCCGCCAACGACACCTCGATCGACCTGATGAGCCTGGACCCGATCTTCGTCCCGGAGTTCGCCCAGGCCGGGTTCCTCGCCCCGGTGCCGCCCGAGCTGGCCGGCCGGGTCACCGAGGACGTCGTCCCGGCCGCGGTCGAGACCTCCACCTGGGAGGACCAGCTGGTCGCCGTCCCGTTCTGGTCGAACACCCAGCTGCTCTGGTACCGCAAGTCCGTCGCGGAGGCCGCCGGGCTGGACATGACCCAGCCGGTCACCTGGGACCAGGTCGTGGCCGCCGCGCAGGACCAGGACAAGCTGATCGGCGTCCAGGGGATCCGGGCCGAGGCGCTGACCGTCTGGTTCAACGCCCTCATCGAGTCCGCCGGCGGGTCGATCATCGCCGAGAACTCCACCGACCCCGAGCAGGTCACGCTCGGCCTGGAGTCCGACGCCGGGATCCGCGCCACCGAGCTGATGCGGGACATCTCCAACAGCGGGCAGACCGGGCCGGCGCTGTCGACGGCCAACGAGGACACCACCGCCACCGGGTTCGAGTCCGCCGACGGCGGCTTCATGGTCAACTACTCGTTCGTCTACGCCCGGGCCCTCGGCAAGGTCGAGGACGGGACGATGGACCAGGCCACCGTCGACGACTACGGCTGGACGCTCTACCCGCAGGTCGACGAGGGCACCGAGAGCGCGCCGCCCTACGGCGGGATCAACCTCGGGGTGGGCGCGCTGAGCGAGCACCCCGACCTGGCCTACGACGCGACCGAGTGCATCACCTCGACGGAGAACCAGGCCTACTACTTCGTGCACGACGGCAACGCGGCGTCGGACACCACGGTCTACGACGACCCCGAGGTCCTCGAGGCGTTCCCGATGGCGGAGACGATCCGGGACTCGCTGGAGCAGGCGGCCCCGCGACCGCTGACGGCGTACTACAGCGAGGTCTCCGGCGGCCTGCAGCGTGAGTACCACCCGACCGGGTCGGTCGACCCGGAGCGCACGCCGCGCGAGGCCACCGAGTTCATCACCGCGGTGCTGCGGAAGGAGCAGTTGCTGTGAGCGAGCGTGCGAGCGGACCGATGGGCACGGCCCGAGTGGGGACGACATCGACCAGCGTCAGCGAGGAGGCGTCGTGACCACCACGACCCTGCCACCGTCGGAGAAGACCGCCCCGGTCTCCGCGCCGGGGCACACGACCAGCGACCGGGCGCGCAGCGAGCGGAAGCTCGGCTGGCTGCTGGCCGGCCCGGCGCTGGCGGTGATGCTGCTGGTGACCGCCTACCCGATCCTGCAGGCGGTCTACGACTCGCTGTTCGACTACCGGCTCACCGACCCGGAGAACCGCTCGTTCACCGGGCTGAACAACTACGTCGTGATCCTCAGCGACCGGACGTGGTGGATCTCGATGGCCGTCACGGTGGCGATCACGGTGGTGACCGTCGCGGTCGAGCTGGTGCTCGGGTTCGCGCTGGCGTTCGTGATGGCCAAGGCGCTGAGCGCGATCCGGCCGGTGCTGCGTGCGGCGATCCTCATCCCGTACGCGGTGATCACCGTCGTCTCTGCGTTCGCCTGGCGGTTCGCCTTCGCCATCGACACCGGGTTCGTCAACAGCTGGTTCGGCTGGCTGCCCGGCATCGGCGCCGACACCGACTGGTTCGGCGGGCAGGGGTCGGCACTGCTGGTCGTCTGCCTCGCCGAGATCTGGAAGACCACGCCGTTCATCTCGCTGCTCCTGCTCGCCGGCTTGGCACAGGTGCCGGAGGTGCTGCAGGAGGCCGCCAAGGTCGACGGCGCCACCTGGTGGCAGCGGCTGCGGAAGGTGACGCTGCCGAACATGAAGGCCGCGATCATGGTCGCGCTGCTGTTCCGCACCCTGGACGCCTTCCGCGTCTTCGACTCGATCTTCGTGATGACCGCCGGGGCCAACAACACCGAGTCGGTGTCGTTCCTGGCCTACCGGCAGACCATCTCCCGGCTGGAGATCGGGCTGGGGTCGGCGGTGTCCGTGCTGCTGTTCCTGGTGGTCGTGGGGATCGCGGCCCTGTTCATCAAGGGCTTCAAGGTCGACCTGGCCCAGGCTCGAGGGGAGGGCTGATGTCGAGCAAGGAGAGGACCTGGTGGATCGTCGCCGGGGTCGCGATCGTGATCTACGCACTGTTCCCGGTCGCCTGGATCGTGTCGCTGTCGTTCAAGGCCCCGGGTGACCTGGCCAACGGCCAGTTCCTCCCGACGACGCCGACCGATGAGAACTACTCGACGATCTTCACCGGGGCCGGCGCGGACCTGTTCCTGCCCGCGCTGCGGAACTCCTTCGGGATCTGCCTGATCGCGACGTTCATCTCCTGCTTGCTGGCGATGTTCGCCGCCTACGCGATCGCCCGGCTGGACTTCCCCGGCAAGAAGCTCATCCTCGGCACGGCGCTGGGGGTGGCGATCTTCCCGGTGATCTCGATCGTCACGCCGCTGTTCAACCTGTGGCGCAACATCGGCCTCTACGACACCTGGCCGGGGTTGATCATCCCGTACCTGTCGCTGACCCTGCCGATCTCGATCTGGACCATGTCGGCGTTCTTCCGCGAGATCCCCTGGGAGATGGAGCAGGCCGCCCAGGTCGACGGGGCGACGACCTGGCAGGCGTTCCGCAAGGTGATCGTGCCGCTGGCCGCGCCGGGGGTGTTCACCACCGCGATCATCGCGTTCTTCATCGCCTGGAACGACTTCGTCTACGGCATCTCGCTGACCTCCACCAGCGCCGCCCGGCCGGTGCCGGCCGCGCTGGGCCTGTTCTCCGGCGCCAGCCAGTTCGAGGACCCGACCGGCGCCATCGCCGCCGCCGCGGTCATCGTCACGATCCCCGTCGTGGCGCTCGTGCTCCTGTTCCAGCGGCGCATCGTCGCCGGCCTCACCAACGGCGCCGTCAAGGGCTGAGCACCCCCCACCCGCCCCGCCGACACCGCCCACCCCTGCTCAGAGAGGACGTCTCATGGCCGCCATCGAGATGAAGCACATCGTGAAGAAGTACGGCGACGGGTTCCCGGCGGTGAACGACGTCAGCCTGGACGTCGCCGACGGCGAGTTCATGATCTTGGTGGGCCCCTCCGGCTGCGGGAAGTCCACGCTGCTGCGGATGGTCGTCGGCCTGGAGGACATCACCAGCGGCGACATGGTCATCGGCGGCGTCCGGGTGAACGACAAGGCCCCGCGCGAGCGGAACCTGTCGATGGTCTTCCAGAACTACGCGCTCTACCCGCACCTGACGGTGTTCGAGAACATCGCGTTCCCGCTGCGGCTGGCCAAGATGGACGACGGCGAGGTGCGGCGGCGGGTCAACGAGGCCGCCGACGTCCTCGAGCTGCACGAGCACCTGGAGCGCAAGCCCGCGAACCTCTCCGGTGGCCAGCGCCAGCGCGTCGCGATGGGACGGGCGATCGTGCGGCAGGCCGAGGCCTTCCTGTTCGACGAGCCGCTGTCCAACCTCGACGCCAAGCTGCGCGGTCAGATGCGCACGGAGATCTCCCGGCTGCAGCGCCGGCTGGGCATCACCACCGTCTACGTCACCCACGACCAGACCGAGGCCATGACCCTCGGCGACCGGGTCTGCGTGCTGCGCAAGGGGAAGATCCAGCAGGTCGCCTCCCCGCGCGAGCTCTACGAGCAGCCGGTCAACCTCTTCGTGGCCGGCTTCATCGGGTCCCCGCCGATGAACTTCCTGCCCGCCACCGTCGACGGTGCCCGGCTGACCACGCCGTTCGGCACGATCGACCTCGACGAGCGCCGGGCGGCCGCCGTCGCCGGGCGCGACCTGCTGCTGGTCGGCATCCGGCCGGAGTACTTCGAGGACGCCTCACTGGTCGACGAGGCCAAGCGCCCGCTGGGCACGATCTTCCGTGCCCGGGTCGACGTCACCGAGTGGCTCGGTGACCAGCAGTACGCCTACATCCCCTACGAGGCGCCGGACGCGATCCGCACCCAGCTGCGCGACCTGTCCAAGGAGCTCGACGCCGAGGAGCTGCGCACCCAGGCGATCGTGTCCATCGACTCCACCAGCCGCATCCGGGAGGGCCGGGAGGCCGACTTCTGGCTCGACACCCGCAAGGTGCACGTGTTCGACCCGCACTCGGGGGACAACCTGACCCGGGACGCCGACGCCGGCGCGGAGCTGACCCGGATGGCCACCGAGGACCGGCTCGAGCAGGTGGGGGAGGCCCGCGAGCGCAGTGCCGGTGCCCAGACCGGCGGTGCCCAGGCCGGAGGTGCCCGGAGCGGCAGCTCCCGGGTCGGGGCTCCCTGACGGGTCGGCCCGGACCCCTGCGCGGGGTCCGGGCAGGGGCGGGCATGATCGGGTCGGGGGTTTGTCGCGTGTCCCGGCTGCGCACTCCCCGACAGACCCTGGCCGGACCGTTGGAGGCAGCAGCATGGACATCACCGCGACCGACGAGTGGGCGGCACTGTCCGACCACCACCGCGAGGTGGCGTCCCGCACGCTGCGTGAGCTCTTCGCGGAGGACGCCGGGCGTGGCACCCGGCTGACCGGCACCGCCGGTGACCTCTACGTCGACTGGTCCAAGCACCGGGTCACCGACGAGACGGTGCAGCTGCTCGTCGCCCTCGCGGAGAAGGCCGGCCTGCCCGCCCAGATCAAGGCGATGTTCGCAGGTTCGCACATCAACGTCACCGAGGACCGCGCCGTGCTGCACACCGCGCTGCGCGCTCCCGCGTCGGTGCCGCTGACCGTCGACGGTCAGGACGTCACCGCCGACGTGCACGCGGTCCTGGACAAGATGGGCGACTTCGCCGACCGGGTGCGCTCGGGTGAGTGGCGCGGGGCGACCGGCGAGCGGATCACCGCCGTGGTCAACATCGGCATCGGTGGCTCCGACCTCGGCCCCGCGATGGCCTACCTCGCGCTGGCCGACTACAGCGACCGCGGTCTCACCGCCCGCTTCGTGTCCAACATCGACCCGACCGACTTCGCCGAGAAGACCCGTGACCTGGACCCGGCGACGACGCTGTTCGTGGTCTGCTCGAAGACGTTCACCACGCTGGAGACGCTGACGAACGCCACCGTCGCCCGCGACTGGCTGCTCGCGGGCGTCGGCGAGGTCGAGGGCGCGGTCGCCAAGCACTTCGTCGCGGTGAGCACCAACGCCGACGCGGTCGCGGAGTTCGGCATCGACACCGACAACATGTTCGGGTTCTGGGACTGGGTCGGCGGCCGGTACTCCTTCACCTCCGCCGTCGGTCTGTCGCTGATGGTCGCGATCGGCCGCGAGCACTACGGCGAGATGCTCGCCGGCTTCCACACCGTCGACGAGCACTTCCGCACCACCCCGCTGGCGGAGAACCTGCCGGTCCTGCAGGGCCTGCTCAACGTCTGGTACACCGACTTCTTCGGCGCCCAGACCCACGCCGTCCTGCCCTACAGCCAGTACCTGTCGCGGCTGCCCGCCTACCTGCAGCAGCTGACCATGGAGAGCAACGGCAAGACCGTGCAGTTCGACGGGGAGCCGGTGACGACGTCGACGGGCGAGGTCTACTGGGGCGAGCCGGGCACCAACGGCCAGCACGCGTTTCACCAGCTGCTGCACCAGGGCACCAGCCTCATCCCGGCCGACTTCATCGGCTTCGGTGAGCCGAACCACGACATCGGCGAGATGCACGACCTGCTGATGGCGAACATGTTCGCGCAGAGCTCGGCACTGGCCTTCGGGAAGACCGCCGAGGAGGTCGCCGCCGACGGCACGCCCGCCGCCGTCGTCCCGCACAAGGTCATGCCGGGCAACCGGCCCTCGACCACGATCCTGGCGCCGAAGCTGACCCCGTCCACGCTCGGGCAGCTGATCGCCTTCTACGAGCACACCGTGTTCGTCGAGGGTGTCGTCTGGCAGATCGACTCCTTCGACCAGTGGGGCGTGGAGTTGGGCAAGGTCATGGCGCGCGAGCTCGCCCCGGCCCTGACCAGCGAGACGGCGCCGGAGATGGACGCCGACGCCTCGACCGTCGCGCTCGTGCAGCACTACCGCCGGCTCCGCGGACGCCCCTGACCAAGGCCCCGTGCCCACCACCCCCTCGCCGGCTGGCAGCGGGTCCCCGCGGGGGCACTGACACCCGGACGTGGATCAGGTGACCTGATCACCGTCTGTCCCCCTGGACCAGCGTTGGTGCAGGGGGACAGTCGTTGGTGCAGGGGGAGGGCGACCAGAGCCGCGGTCAGGGACGGCGTCGGGCCAGCGGTGGCTGGCCCGGGCCTGAGCCTGAGACGATGATCGGCGACAGCGTTGCCCGGATCGCGTCGTCCACCGCCCGGTGGACCGGCGCACCGGATCAGGAGGAGCCATGCCGAACCCGTTCGTGAAGCTGTGGAAGTACCTCACGGCTTCGGCCAACGACCAGATCGACCAGCGCGCCGACCCGAAGATCCAGATCCAGCAGGCGATCGAGGCCGAGCAGCAGCGCCACCAGGCCCTGGCCAACCAGGCCGCCGCCGTGCTGGGCAACCAGCGCCAGCTGGAGATGCGGCTCAACCGGCAGCTGGGTGAGATCGAGAAGCTCCAGTCCTCCGCGCGGCAGGCCCTCGCCCTCGCCGACCAGACCCGGGCCGCCGGTGACGCGGGCAAGGCCGGCGAGTACGAGCAGGCCGCCCAGGCGTTCGCCACCCAGCTGGTCAGCGCCGAGCAGGCGGCGGAGGACCTCAAGCGCAGCCACGACGAGGCGCTGCAGGCCGCCGAGCAGGCCAAGGGCGCGGTGGAGACCAGCCGGATGCGGCTGCAGTCGACGCTGGCCGAGCGCACCAAGCTCATGTCGCAGCTGGAGCAGGCCAAGATGCAGGAGCAGGTCTCGGCCTCGCTGCGCTCGGTCAACGAGCTCTCCGCGCCGGGCAACACCCCCTCGCTGAACGACGTCCGCGACAAGATCGAGGCCCGCTACGCCAACGCGCTCGGCTCCGCCGAGCTGGCGCAGAACTCGGTCGAGGGCCGGATGCTCGAGGTGCAGAAGGCGACCATCGACGTCGCCGGTGCCTCCCGGCTCGCGGAGATCCGCGCGTCGATGGGCGGCGGGACGCAGGCGATCAGCGGCAACCCGGCGGCCGGCGCGATCGAGTCGGGCAACGGCCCGGTCAGCGGCACCGCACTCGGCGCCGACCAGTCGGCCGAGCGCCCCGACCACGCCTGAGCGGTCACGCCCCACCGGTCGGCTCCTCCCGGGGAGCCGGTCCGACCGGAGCCCCGTCGTCCTGGTGGACGGCGGGGCTCCGTCGTCTCGCGGGCCGTCAGGTGGCGGCGATCGACGCCGGGTGGCCGGGCTCGCCGGTGCGGGCGAGCGGGTCGATCGGGCTGCGCGCGGCCTGGCACTGCGGGCACCAGTAGGTCACCCGCTCCTGGGTGTCCGGGCCCTGGTCACCGAGCAGGATCGTGGTCCGGCAGCGGCGGCACGGGCGGCCGCGCCGACCGAAGACCCAGTGGTCCTCCCCGCGCCGCATCGAGCCGGTGGTGCTCTGCTCGGGGTGGTCGCGGTTGGCCTGCATGAGCGTGCGGGCGCGGGTCACCAGGCCCGGCAGGTCCGGCACGTCGGCGACCCGGGTCCACGGGTGGGTGCGGGTCATGAACAGCGTCTCGACCTTGTAGAGGTTGCCGATGCCGGCCAGGTTGCGCTGGTCGAGGATCGCGACGCCGATCTGCTCGTCGGGGTGTGACCGCAGCCGGCGCAAGGCATCGTCGAGGTCCCAGTCCGGGCCGAGCACGTCAGGGCCCAGGTGTCCCACCAGGTCAGCCTCGGCGCTGGTCGGCACGATCGTCATGTCGTGCAGCCGGTAGCCGACGCAGTCCCACTCGCCGGTGGACAGGATCGCCCGGATGCTGTGCGCGGGCCCACCCTTCCACGGGGCGCCGTGGCGGTAGATGTGCCAGCTGCCGTCCATCCGGTAGTGCGTGCGCAGCGTGCGGCCGTCAGCGAACCGGGTGAGCATGTGCTTGCCGCGCGGCACCACCTCGGTGACGGTGGCGCCGGCGAGGTCGACGGTGGCCAGCTGGGGCACGCGCAGCTCGCCCTTGGTCAGCGTGGCACCGGCGAGGGCGGTGTTCATCCGGTTGGCCGCCAGCCAGACGGTGTCTCCTTCGGGCATCCCCCCATGATCCCCGGCCGCCCCGGTCCGCGCCTCAGTAGGAGGCGCGTCGGGCCTCGGTGCCGGGCAGTCCGGTGCGGGCCCGCGGGTCGACCGGCAGCGGGGTGGCCTGGCAGGTCGGGCACCACCAGGTCACCCGCTCCTGCAGGTCCGGCCCCTGGTCGCCCAGTGCGATCGTCGTCCCGCAGCGGCGGCACGGACGACCCTTCCGGCCGGCGACCCAGTGGTCCCAGCCCCGGCGGGTGATCCCGGTGGTGCTCTGCGCCGGGCGGTCGCGGTTGGCCAGCATCAGGGTGCGGGCCCGCTCGACCAGCGCGCGCAGGTCCGGCACGTCGGCGACCCGGGCCCACGGGTTGACGCCGGTGAGGAACAGTGACTCGACCTTGTAGAGGTTGCCCGGGCCGGCCAGGTTGCGCTGGTCGAGGATCGCGACGCCGATCTGCTCGTCGGGCTGGGCGCGCAACCGGCGCAGCACCTCCTCGACGTCCCAGTCCGGGCCGAGCACGTCGGGGCCCAGGTGGCCCACCAGCTCGTCCTCGCGTGCGGTGGGCACCAGTGCCATGTCGTGCAGCCGGTAGCCGACGCACTCCCATCCGTCGGTGGCCAGCACCGCCCGGACCTCGAACGACGGGCCGCCACGCCACCGGGCACCGGGGCGCTCGATGTGCCAGCTCCCGTCCATCCGGTAGTGGGTGTGCAGGGTGCGGCCGTCGGCGAGGCGGGTGAGCATGTGCTTGCCGCGCGGCACCACCTCGGTGACGGTTGCGCCGGTCAGGTCGATGCCGGCGAGCCGGGGCACGCGCAGCTCGCCCCGCGTGAGCGTGGCCCCGGCCAGGGCGGTGTTCATCCGGTTGGCCGCCAGCCACACGGTGTCTCCCTCGGGCACGTCCTCCATCGTCCCTGTCGGTGCGCCCTGGTGCCGAGTCGTCGTCGCGCACCGATCGTCCCTGCCCGCGAGCCGAGGACGCTCATCACCGCAGCCCGGTCACGACGTCGGCAGCGCGAGGATGCGGCGGGCCAGCCGGCGCTCCCGCCAGTCGGTGAACGCGGTGGAGGTGGACCCCGCGTCGCCGTCGAGCTCGAGCGCCACCGCGAGGGCGAGGAACAGGACGGTCGGTGCCCACGAGACGGCCGCCCGGGCCCGCTGCCGGCGCGACCACGGCCGTGCCACGTCGGGGACCTGCCCGGCCCACGCCCGCGCGACCGCGGCCACGTGCTCGTCGCTGTGCGGACGGCCACGGCGGGCGCACCGGGCCACCTCGCGGCGGCGCCGTCCGCTCAGCTCCTGCCAGTCCCGTTGCGGGGTGTGCACCCGCCAGCTCGCATCCGGATGCCCCTCGGCCGCCGATGTCGCCGGCCGTCGGTGAGCATCCCCACCCCGCGGGGCGCGCTGACGATGCTGGCCGGAGGGCGTCACCCGACCAGGATCGGCACGACGGTCCTCGTCCTGGAGCACCCCCTGGCCAGCGCGCGGTTCACCGACCGCGTGTTCGATCCGCCCGCCTGGTCAGGCCCTCGCCGCGATCGGTGAGCCGTGCCTGGCGTCGGTCATGTCAAGATCGCCGGGTGCTGTACTCCGGGCCGCCTCCCGAGCCCGTCGTGCTGCCGCCGGTCGTGCGCGCCCTGGCCGGTGCCGACCCGGCGACGGCGGTCTGGCAGAACGAGGCCGGGGGAGTCATCTGGCAGCTCGGCTCGGGGACGGGGCGCCGGTTCGTGAAGTGGGCGCCGGCCGGCAGCGGGCTGCCGATCGTGCGCGAGGCCGAGCGGCTGCGCTGGGCGTCGCGCTGCTCGCCCGTGCCCGTCGTGCTGGACGCCGGGAGCGACGCCGACGGCGACTGGCTGCTCACCGCCGGGCTGCCCGGCGACAGTGCCGTCGCCGCCCGGTGGCGGGCCGACCCGCTGACCGCGGTCCGCGCCATCGGCGCCGGTCTGCGGGCACTGCACGACGCGCTCCCGGCGGGGGCCTGCCCGTTCGACTGGACCGCCGCCACCCGGCTGGTCGACGTGCACCGGCGCGCCGACGTCCTGCGCCCGGCGTCGTGGCACCCGGTGCACGCCGCGCTGTCGGTGCCCGAGGTGCTGGCCCGGCTGGCCGACGTACCCGAGGACGACCGGCTGGTCGTCTGCCACGGCGACGCCTGCGCCCCCAACACCCTCATCGGGGACGACGGGTCGTGGTCCGGGCACGTCGACCTCGGGTCGCTCGGCCTGGCCGACCGCTGGGCCGACCTGGCGGTGGCGACCTGGAGCACGCAGTGGAACTACGGCCCGGGCTGGGAGCGGCCGCTGCTCGACGCCTACGGCATCGAGCCCGACGCGGAGCGGACGGACTACTACCGGCTGCTCTGGGACGCCGGCCCCTGACCCGTTGCGGGGCAGGTCGCCCGGGCGGGTGACCGCGCTGTGAGGGCAGCGACAGGCGGGAAGAGAGCGGCTGCCGGTGACGCTGTGGGACCCGTGATCGTGACGACCCGCCTGCGCAGCCTGCCGGTTCGACTGACCGGCAACTCGGTGGCCCGCCAGCCCGTGGCGCCCGAGCCGGTCACCGTGACCGTCGCCCGGGTCGTGCGGCCCGAAGAGCACGAGGCGTTCGAGCAGTGGGCTGCCGACGTCCAGGAGCTGGTCGGCCGCTTCCCGGGGAGCCTCGGGTCCTCGCTGCTGCGGCCCGGTCCGGCCAGCGACGAGTACCACCTGGTCTACCGGTTCAGCGACGACGCCTCGCTGGCCGTCTGGGAGCGCTCGTCGGAACGCCGCGCCGCGCTGGAGCAGGTCAGCCGGCTGGTCGAGCAGGAGCGGACCGCCCGCGCGGTGGGCCTGGAGACGTTCTTCGCGGTGCCCGCCCGCCCGGGGCCGGCCTGGCGCAGCTGGGCGCTCACCGTCGCCGTGGTCCTGGTGCTGACGACGACCTTCCAGCTGCTCGCCATGCCGTTCGTGGGCAGCTGGCCGTGGCCCTCTCGGCTGCTGCTGTCGGCGCTGTACGTGGTGACGGTGTTGCGGCTGCTGATGCCGCGGCTCAGCCGCTGGCTCGGCTCCTGGCTGCAGGGCTCGCGCCGCCGCTGACCGGCTGAGGCGCTGACCGGCTGAGGCGCTGAGCGGACCGGCGCGTCCGGCTGAGGCGCTGACCGGGCCAGCGTGCGCGGTCAGCGTCGGAGGCGCAGGCCCTGCGGGGTGGCGATGAAGCCCGCTGCCTGCAGCGCGCCGGACAGCGCACCGGACTCGTGCACCGAGGCGCCGTCGGCCTTCTGCACGGTGATCCGGCCCAGGGCCCCGGAGGTCACCGCGCTCGACAGCGCCGTGGCCGCCTCCTTGAGCGTGGTCTCCTCCTCGGTCCAGGACAGCAGGGTCTTGCCGCCGCGCTCGACGTAGAGCACCAGCTCGCCGTCGACCAGCACGACCAGCGCTCCGGCCTTGCGCCCGGCCCGGTGTCCGCTCTTCCTGGTCGTCGCCGCGGTGCCCTCGCCCAGGTCGACGCCCTCGTCGCCGCCGGTGTCGGTGCCGGGACGCTCCGGCCAGGGCAGGGCCGCGCCGTAGACGTTGGCCGGGTCGGTCGCGGCGAGCACGACCGGGCCGGCCGGCACCCGGTCGGGGCTGGCGAAGCTGCGCAGCCGGTCGACCGAGCCGGGTGTGCCGAACTGGGCTGCGCCGAGGGTCTCGACGAAGTACCCGCGACGGGCCCGGCCGTTCTCCTCGAACGCACGCAGCACCGGGTAGACCGCGGAGAAGCCGCCGGTCACCTGCTCGGCCTGCACCGCGCCCCGGGTGAGCACGCCGTGCCGCTCCAGCAGGAACTCGGCGCGGGCGGTGGTGCGCTTGGTGGTGTTGGACTCGAGCTCCGGCAGCCGCGACCAGCGCCCGGCCATGGAGGGCGGTCCGCTGCGGCTGGGCATCGCCGGGCGGCCGAGCCGGGTGCGTCCGTAGCGGCTGCGGTCGAGCCGGGCGCGCGGTGCGGCGGGCGCCTTCTTGTGCGTCCCGCCGCCGGACAGCCGGGTGCGCAGCGGGGCGAGGGTGTCGTTGGTGAGCGCCCCGGACCAGACGAGGTCCCAGATCTCCTCGGCCAGCGCCGGGTCGTCGGTGGCGCCCACCCGGTCGGACAGCGTGCGGAAGAACATCGCCTGCCCGCCGGCGAGCTCGTCGAGCACCAGCTGGCCGACCCCGCCCTCCAGGACCGCGCCGGCCGGCGGCTCGGGCAGCAGCAGTGGCGCCAGGTCGGCGGGCACGAGGGTCACCCAGCCGTCGCCACCGGACAGCCCGCCGGCACCGGCCCACAGCACCTCGCCGGCGCTGGTGAGCTCGTCGAGCATCGCGGGGGAGTAGCCCTGCACCCGGGAGGGCAGCACCAGGGACTCCAGCGCCGACGCCGGCACCAGCGCACCGGCCAGCTGCTCGACGACCGCCAGCACGCCGTCGACCCCGCGCATCCGGCCGCCGACGGACTGCCAGCTCGGGGTGAACCGGGCCAGGGTGTCGATCGGGACCGGCTCGACCTCCTGGCGCAGCTTGGCCAGCGACCGTCGGCGGACCGAGCGCAGGACCTCGGCGTCACACCACTCCTGGCCGATGCCACCGGGGCGGAACTCGCCGGTGACGAGGCGGCCGGTGCCGACCAGCCGCTGCACGGTGGCGGTGACCACGGCGACGCCCAGCCCCAGCCGGGCCGCGACCTCGGGTGGGGCGAACGGGCCGTGCGTGCGGGCGTACCGGCCGATGAGGTCACCGAGCGGGTCGGCGACCGGCTCGGTGAAGGCCTCCGGCACACCGACCGGCAGTGCGGTGCCCAGCGCGTCGCGCAGTCGGCCGGCGTCCTCGATGGCGACGTACCGCTCCTCCCCGGCGATCCGCACGACCAGTGCACGCCGGGAGACGACGAGCTCCTCCAGCCAGGCGGCGGGCACCCCGCGGGAGGCGGCCTCGGCGACGGTCAGGTCGCCCACTCCGCGCAGCAGGTCGCTGGCACCGTCGACGTCGCGCGGGTGGCGCTGTTCGGGCAGCCGCTGGAGCTCGGCCTCGATCTCGGCCATCGCGTCGCCGTCGAGCAGCTCGCGCAGCTCCGAGCGGCCCAGCAGCTCGGCCAGCAGGCCCGTGTCCAGCGCCAGGGCCTGGGCGCGGCGCTCGGCGAGCGGCGCGTCGCCCTCGTAGATGAACTGGCCGACGTACCCGAACAGCAGCGACTGGGCGAACGGCGACGCGGTCTGGGTCTGCACGTCGACCAGCCGCACGCGGCGCGCGCGCACGTCGCTCATCAGCTCGACCAGGCCGGGCACGTCGTAGACGTCCTGCAGCACCTCCCGGACCGCCTCGAGGGTGATCGGGAAGGAGGAGAACTCGCTGGCCACCGACAGCAGCTGGGCCGCCCGCTGGCGCTGCTGCCACAGCGGGGTGCGGCGGCGCGGGTCGCGGCGGGGGAGCAGCAGCGCGCGGGCGGCGCACTCGCGGAACCGGCTGGCGAACAGCGCGGAGTTGCCGACCTCGGCGGTGACCTCGCGCTCGACGTCGTCGGGGTCGAGCAGTGCGAGGTCGGCCTCGGGCGGCTCGCCGGTGGTGTCGGGCAGGCGCAGCACGATGCCGTCGTCGGCGTGCATGGAGGCGACGTCGACCCCGTACCGCTCGCGCAGCCGAGCGGCGAGCACCAGCGCCCACGGGGCGTTCACCTGTGCGCCGAAGGGGGAGTGGACGACCAGCCGCCAGTCGCCGAGCTCGTCGCGGAACCGCTCGACGAGCAGCGTGCGGTCGTCGGGCAGGTGGCCGGTGGCCGCCTTCTGCTCGGCGAGATAGGCGAACAGGTTGCTCGCACCCCAGGCGTCCAGCCCGGCGGCGCGCGCCCGCTCCATGCCGGCCTCTGGGGTCGCGCTGCCGACCTCGCGGAGGAACGCACCCAGTGCGCGGCCCAGCTCCAGCGGGCGGCCCAGGGTGTCGCCGTGCCAGAACGGCATCTTGCCCGGCTGGCCGGGGGCGGGGCTGACCAGGACTCGGTCGTGGGTGATCTCCTCGATCCGCCAGGAGGAGGACCCGAGGAGGAAGACGTCGCCGACCCGCGACTCGTAGACCATCTCCTCGTCCAGCTCACCGACGCGGCGTCCACCGTTCGCCCCCGCGCCGGAGACGAGGAAGACGCCGAACAGGCCGCGGTCGGGGATGGTGCCGCCACTGGTGACCGCCAGCCGCTGGGCGCCGTTGCGGGCGGTGAGGGTGTCGGTGACCCGGTCCCACGTGAGCCGGGGGCGCAGCTCGGCGAAGGCGTCGGAGGGGTAGCGGCCGGCCAGCATGTCCAGCACGGCGTGCAGCGCGGAGTCCGGCAGCGAGGCGAACGCCGCCGACCGGCGCAGCACCGCCGAGACCTCGTCGACGGTGCGCGGCCGCTCGGACACGATGGCCACGATCTGCTGGGCCAGCACGTCGAGGGGGTTGCGCAGGTAGCGGGTGGACTCGATGGCCCCGGCCCGCATCCGCTCCGCGACCACGGCGCTCTGCACCAGGTCACCGCGGAACTTCGGGAAGATGACGCCCTCGCTGACCGCGCCCACCTGGTGCCCGGCGCGGCCGACGCGCTGCAGGCCGGCGGCGACGTTGGGCGGGGACTCCACCTGGACGACCAGGTCGACGGCACCCATGTCGATGCCGAGCTCCAGCGAGGAGGTGGCCACGACGGCGGGCAGCTGCCCGGACTTGAGCGCCTCCTCCACGATCGCCCGCTGCTCGCGGGAGACCGAGCCGTGGTGGGCGGAGGCGACCGGCTTGACCACAGTCGACAGATCGGTGCCGACGCCGGTGCCGGCCTGGGCCATCAGCTCGGCGGGGTTGGCGCCGTGCGGCATCGGCTCGCCGGTCGCCCGCTCATAGGCCAGCTCGTTGAGCCGGCTGGTCAACCGCTCGGCCAGGCGCCGGGAGTTGGCGAAGACGATGGTGCTGCGGTGGCTCTCGATCAGGTCGAGCACCCGCTCCTCGACCGCCGGCCAGATCGACGTCCGCGGCTGGTTGCCCGCCGCGGAGCCGGACAGCTCACCGGTCGGCTGCCCCAGCTGGGACATGTCCTCGACGGGCACGACGACCGACAGGTCCCACTGCTTCGTCGACGGCGGCGCGACGACCTGCACCGGGCGGCCACCGGCGAGGAAGGTGGAGACCTCCTCGATCGGGCGGACCGTGGCCGACAGCCCGATCCGCTGGGCGGGTGCGTCGAGCAGTTCGTCGAGCCGGTCGAGGGAGACGGCCAGGTGCGCCCCGCGCTTGCTGCCGCAGACCGCGTGCACCTCGTCGAGGATCACCGTCTCCACCCCACGCAGCGACTCACGCGCCTGGCTGGTCAGCAGCAGGAACAGCGACTCGGGCGTGGTGATCAGGATGTCCGGCGGGCGCTTGGTGAACAGCCGCCGCTCGTCGGCGGGGGTGTCGCCGGAGCGGATCCCGACGGTGATCTCCGGCCGCTCGAGCCCGAGGCGGGCAGCGGCCTGGCCGATGCCGGTCAGCGGCGCCCGCAGGTTGCGCTCGACGTCGACGGCCAGCGCCTTCAGCGGGGAGACGTACAGGACCCGGCAGCGGCGCAGCGGGTCCTCCGGCGGGGGCGTGGCGGCCAGCCGGTCCAGCGACCAGAGGAAGGCGGCCAGCGTCTTGCCCGAGCCCGTGGGGGCCACGACCAGCGCGTGCTGGCCGCTGCTGATCGCCGTCCAGGCGCCCTCCTGGGCGGTGGTGGGGTGTTCGAACGCGCCGGTGAACCAGGCCTGCGTGGGCGCGGAGAATCGCTCCAGCGCAGGCGTGGGGGCGGACGGCATGGTCGGCACGCCCTCAGTGTCCACGCGGGTACGACAGTCCGCCGTCCACGAACGGGCGACCACCGGCCCGCCGGGTCGCCGTGTCGACTCGTCGACAAGGGGATGATGATCACCTCTGCGGATTACAGACGTGTAGTTACAGCGTTGTCATCCACATGGCGATGCAGCGGGCGGGGGTGCGGTCCTCGAGCGTGCGCTGGGTGGGGTACGACCTCGACGCGCACGTGCTGGAGGTCGGGTTCGTCACCGGCGGCGTGTACCGCTACCCCGGCGTCCCGCCGGAGGAGGCGCTCGCCCTGCTGGAGGCCGACAGCATCGGCCGGCACCTGAACACCGTGATCAGGCCGCGGCACGTCGGCCACCCGGTCCGCCGCGCGGGCTGACCTCCGCGCGCTCAGCGCCGCATGCCCCGGATGGTCAGCACGACCGCGACCAGCAGCGCCACGGCGAAGGCGATCTGCAGCAGCGTGTCCCAGGTGCCCGAGCCGGTCATGCCGCCGAGCGTAGGAGCACCTCCCCGGCCGCGCGGGATGACGGCCGTGGGTACCGTCGTGCTGTGCGGCTGCAGGAGTTCAGGACCCGGATGGAGAGCCAGTTCGGCTCGATGCGTGCGCAGTACGTCGCCAGCGACCACGTCTTCGGCGCGCTCGGTGGCCGCTCGGCGCTGGAGGCCATCGACGCCGGGGTGCCGGTGCGCACCGTCTGGCTGGAGATCTGCAAGGAGTACGACGTCCCGCCGAAGGACCGCTGAGGGCCCTCCGGCGGGACGCCGGGTGGGTCAGGAGCTGAGCACGCCCTGCACGTGGGTCGACAGCGGGGTGGTGGGCCGGCCGGTCAACTGCGACAGCGCGGTGCTGCCGGTGTCCAGCGCGCCCGCGGCGATGGCCTGGTCCAGGCCGACGACGAACTGCGCCGTCCCCTCGGGGAGGCCGGCGTCGAGCAGGGACCGGACGTGCTGCTCCGGCGTGAGGTCGGTGTAGGTGACCTCGCGACCGGCGGCGGTCGCGACGGCGGCGGCCAGGTCGGCCAGCGTGAAGGCGTCGTCGCCGCCGAGCTCGAACACGCCGGTGGCTGGGGAGTCGGCGGTCAGGACCGCGACGGCCGCGGCGGCGTAGTCGGCGCGCGTGGCGGCGGCGATCCGGCCGCTGCCCGAGCTGCCGGTGAGCGTGCCGGTCTGCGCGGCCTGGGCGATCTGCTGGTCGTAGTTCTCCAGGTACCAGTTGTTGCGCAGCACGACCGCCGGGATGCCGGAGTCGGCGATCAGCCGCTCGGTGGCGATGTGCTCCGGCGCCAGCGGCAGCGGGGTGTCGTCGGCCTTGCTGGCGCTGGTGTAGACGACCAGTCCGACGCCGGCGGCCTTCGCGGCCTGCAGGACGCTGGCGTGCTGGGGCACGCGCTGGCCGACCTCGCTGCCCGAGATGAGCAGCAGCCGGTCGGTGCCCTGCAGCGCCGTCTCGAGGGCGGCGGCGTCGGCGTAGTCGGCCTGGCGGACTCCGACGCCGCGGGCGGCGAGGTCGGCCACCTTCCCCGGGTCCCGGACGACGGCGACGACCTCGGCGGCCGGGACGCCGGCGTCCAGCAGGCCGGTGACGACGAGCCGGCCGAGGTGGCCGCTGGCTGCGGTGACGCTGATCATGAGTTCTCCTGACGCACGGGCACTAACTCTTGGTTAGCACTTTCGACGGCACAGTACCCTTGGGGACGACGCCCGACGCGGAGGAGTGGTGATGAGCACGTCCCAGCAGGCGGCCGACGTCTTCAGCCGCAACTGCCCGTCCCGGGAGGTCTTCGAGGACGTGACCGGCAAGTGGGCGGTGCTGGTGCTGTCGGCGCTGCACCAGGGCCCGCGCCGCTTCGGTGAGCTGCGGCGCCGGGTCGACGGGGTGAGCGAGAAGATGCTGTCCCAGACGCTGCAGGTGCTCGAGCGGGACGGCCTGGTGCTCCGAGAGGTCCGCTCGGCCACCCCGCCGCACGTCGAGTACACCCTCACCGACCTGGGGACGGCGCTGGCGCCGCGACTGCTCGCGCTCATCGACTTCGTCGAGGACGCCCTGCCGCAGGTGCTCGCCGCCCGGACCGCCCGGGACGACCGCGCCTGACCGCCCGGTCCGGCCCTCGAGGACCGCGGCGGCGTGTCGCTGGAGTCGAACAGGTGTTCGGTCTACCGTGTCCACAGACCCGGTGTTCGTCCACAGATGCGCTCCGGCTCGCGAAAGTGTCAGACCCCCGCCCTAGCGTCGGCGACGACCCGCTACAGCGACATCCGAAGGTGGCCACCATGGCAACGCTCGACCGCGACAAGGCCCTCGACATGGCCCTCGCCCAGATCGACAAGCAGTTCGGCAAGGGCTCCGTCATGCGCCTGGGCGACTCGCCCGAGGTCGCCATGAAGGTCATCCCGACCGGCTCCATCGCGCTCGACATCGCCCTCGGCGTCGGCGGCCTGCCGCGCGGCCGGGTCGTCGAGGTCTACGGCCCCGAGGCCTCCGGCAAGACGACGGTCGCCCTGCACGCGGTGGCCAACGCCCAGGCCGCCGGCGGCATCGTGGCCTTCATCGACGCCGAGCACGCGCTCGACCCCGACTACGCCCGGGCGATCGGTGTCGACACCGACGCGCTCCTGATCAGCCAGCCCGACACCGGTGAGCAGGCGCTGGAGATCGCGGACATGCTGATCCGTTCCGGCGCCCTCGACCTCATCGTCGTCGACTCGGTCGCCGCCCTGGTGCCCCGCGCCGAGATCGAGGGCGAGATGGGCGACAGCCACGTCGGTCTGCAGGCCCGGCTGATGAGCCAGGCGCTGCGCAAGATCACCGGTGCGCTCAGCAACTCCGGCACGACCTGCATCTTCATCAACCAGCTGCGGGAGAAGGTCGGCGTCGTCTACGGCTCGCCGGAGGTCACCACCGGTGGCCGGGCGCTGAAGTTCTACTCCTCGGTCCGCCTCGACATCCGCCGCATCGAGACCCTCAAGCAGGGCACCGACGCGGTCGGCAGCCGGGTCCGGGTCAAGGTCGTCAAGAACAAGGTCGCCGCACCGTTCAAGCAGGCCGAGCTCGACCTCATCTGGGGCACCGGCTTCAGCCGCGAGGGTGGCCTGATCGACATCGGCGTGGAGCAGGGCTTCGTCCGCAAGTCCGGTGCTTGGTACACCTACGAGGGTGACCAGCTCGGCCAGGGCAAGGAGAACGCCCGCACCTTCCTGAAGGACAACCCCGACCTCGCCGACGAGATCGAGAAGAAGATCAAGGAGAAGCTGGGCATCGGCGTCCCCAAGGTCGACGCGGGCGTGGCAGCCGCCGAGCCGGCGGACTTCTGATCCACCGATGACCGGCCCCTCCTCCGACGGTCCCGCGGGCACCGACCGCGACCAGGACGTGCAACCGGCCGACGACTCAGGTCGTCGGTCCGGTCGCCGCTCCGGTCTGGGTGGTGCCCGCGGTGGCGGCGGCTTCGGCGAGGGCGGTTCCGGCCGCCGCAGCAAGGGCGCCGGGGGTGGGGGTGGACGCGGTGACGGTGGGTTCGGTCGTGGGAAGAGCGGCCGGGCCAGTGGCCCGCAGTGGAGCTCGCGTTCCACCGACGCCGACGGCGCACCCGCCGAGATGGAGGACCCCGAGGCGGTCGCCAAGGGGATCTGCCTGCGTGCGCTGACCGGCACGGCCAAGACGCGCAAGCAGCTGGCCGACCTGCTGGCCAAGAAGGAGGTGCCGGCCGAGGTGGCCGACGCCGTGCTCGACCGGTTCACCGACGTCGGCCTGATCGACGACGCCGCCTTCGCTGCCGCCTGGGTGTCCACCCGGCAGTCCGGGCGCGGTCTGGCCCGGCGGGCACTGGCCTCCGAGCTGCGCGCCAAGGGAGTCGACGGGGACATCGCGGCCGCGGCCGTCGCCGAGGTCGACCCCCAGGCCGAGTGGGACTCCGCCCGTGCGCTCGTCGCCCGGAAGATGCCCTCGATGCAGCGGCTCGACCGGGTCACCGCGGAACGACGGCTGATGGGCATGCTGGCCCGCAAGGGCTACGGCGGCGGCCTCGCCGGCTACGTGGTCCGTGAGGCGCTCGACGACGCAGGCAAGGCCGAGGACGCCGCGGCCGAGGCCGAGCCCTTCGACGACGACGAGCCGAGTTGGTCACCCGCCGAGGCGCCGGTGTGGACCGCGGCGCGCTCTGCCGCCCGGTCCGCCCTCCGCTCGACCGCGCCGGCGGCCAGCTTCGCCGGCTCCGCCAGCACCGAGGTGGGGGAGGGGCAGGCCCGACGGATCGGCAGGACCCCGACTGGTCCGGCCGGTCCGGCCGAGGGGCTCGCCGACCCGTTCTGACGCCCGGTCCCCGGTACCGAGCCGGGCCGGAGGGCTCGTCGACCCGTTCTGACGCCTGGTCCTCGGTACCGGGCCCGGCCGGTACCAGGCTGCTGCTGCCACGCCCATCGGTGTCAGCCCGCGCTGTTGCTACCCCCACCGGTACCGACGTCAGCAGCGGCACGGGGACCAGGCGAGCGGTCGTGCGCCCGCGCACCCGCTGGGCCTGGGGCTGTGGGGGACCCATGGGGCGGTCGAGGCCGACACCGCGACCGCGGACCGCTACGTCCCCCGACCGGCCCGCCCCGGCGACCTACGGTGTCGCCGGCCCGGCCGCTGGTCGGCCGTACGGCCCGTCCGACCCAGGAGCAGCTCCGTGAGCCTCACCGCCGACCCCGCGGGCACTCGTGCCCGGCGGCACCCCCGGGCGGTCGGCCAGGACGCTGGTCGGCGCGTCCGTGGCGTGGGACCGGTCCTCCTGGCCGGTGCCCTGCTCGGCGCCGTGGTGAGCTGCGGCCCCGCCGACCCGGCACCGGTGGCGGCCGCGCCCGCACCGGCCGCCCCGGTGCCCTCGCTGTGGCCGCTGACCGGTCTGGACAGCGGCACCGCCCTGCCCCGTCCGGCGCTGGCCGTGAAGATCGAGAACTCGGTCCAGGCACGTCCGCAGACCGGCCTCGGCGCGGCCGACCTGGTGTGGGAGGAGGTCGTCGAGGGCGGCATCACCCGTTACGTGGCCGTCTACCACTCCACGCTGCCGGCCGAGGTCGGGCCGGTCCGCTCGGTCCGGCCGATGGACGCGGCGATCGCCGCGCCGCTGCACGGACTGTTCGCCTTCTCCGGCGGCCAGCCCGCGTTCGTCGCCGCGGTCACCGACGCTGGCACCCAGGTGGTCAGCAACGACTCCGGCGCCGCCGGCTTCTACCGGATCGACTCCCGCCCGGCGCCGCACGACGTCTACGCCGACCCGGCGACCCTCCTGGTCCAGGCCGACCCGCGGCACTTGGCCGCCCCGCCCGCCCAGTTCGAGATCGCCGGCCCCGGCAACGAGCCCACCGCGGTGACCGCAGGCGAACCGGCCGGCTCGCTCGCGCTGACCCTGTCCGGGGTCAGCCACCCGTCCTGGACCTGGAGTGCGCCCGACGGCCACTGGGTGCGCGCCGAGGGCCAGACCCCCGCCGTCGAGGCCGACGGCACGCCGCTGCGCGCGGTCAACGTGGTCGTCCTCCGCACCGAGTCCGTCGACACCGGCACCACCGACCCGGCCGGCAACCCGGTCCCCGAGACGGTGCTGGTCGGCTCCGGGGACGCCCTGGTCGCCACCGGCGGTCACACCCTGGCCGCAACCTGGGTCAAGAGCGCCGTCGACCAGCGGCTGGTGCTGCGCGGTCCGGATGGCAACCCGGTGCGGCTGGCGGCCGGCAACACCTGGGTCGAGCTCGTCCCGACGCGCACCGGCTCCGTCACCGTCGGCTGAGGCCCGGTACCGGCGGGCCGTCGGGGACGGGCGGCTGCACCGTCAGCCGAGTCACCGCACGGCCGCCTGTTCACGTCGCTCACCTGCCGCGCCGCCCCCCGGGGTCAGCCCCGGGTCACCGCGGAGGCAGGACCCCGCAGACGCGATCAGCCGGTGCGACAGGAGTCGCACCGGCTGATCGTGGTCGTGGTTGCCTAGTCGCCCCGTCCGACCCTGTCGGTCGGCCGGGTACCGGCTGCGCCAGGTCGCGCCCACCGGCGACCCGGCCCGTCCGCGCGGGTGTGACGTCCGCTCAGCGGCCGCTGCGCGCGGTCAGCGGTCCAGCCACGCGGTGACGTCGATGGCCACGCCGCCGGCGGCCTCCTCGTCCGGCACCAGCCAGCGACGGCTGCGCTCCTGGCCGGCACCCAGCCACAGCCGGATGGCGGTGTCGAACTGCGACATGGTGAGCTCCTTGGCGCTGGTCGAGGTGCTGACCGGACCGAGGAAGGTCACGTCGGCCTCCTGCCCGTTCCCGTACAGCAGCACCACGCGGCAGCGCGAGCGACGGTGCCGGGCCGGGGGCACGGCCTCCCGCACGATCGCCTGCTCCGCACCCGCGGCCTCGGCGAAGCGCGCTGCGCTGGCGCGCAGCTTGCTGACGAAGATCTGCGTCGTCGTCGCCAGGTCCTCGTCGTCCTCGAGGTCGCGGTGCATGTGGCGCGGAGCGGTGGCGGTGGAGGTCACACCTCCCCTCTCGGCAGGCCGGCCGGCCGAGAGGACCGGCACGATGTGCCAAGCCCGGTGAACACGTCCGGCAACACCACCGGGCAGCCGACGAGCGCACACCCCGTGGCGCGCGCAGGCCGGCCACCCAGGGACGGACAGCCCGCGCGCACCCGGTGGCGCACGCCGGCCGCCCGGGGACGGTCAGTCGGCCCGCACCCGGTGGCGCGCGCCAGCCGGCCACCCGGGGACACGGTCAGCCGGCGTAGGCCCGGCGTCCGGCCTCGGCCACCTGGTGGTCCTCCTCGACCGTCCCTGCGCTCACCCCGACGCCACCGGTGACCGCCCCACCGGCGTCGCTGAGCAGCACCCCACCTCCGAAGACGACCAGGCGGCCACCGGTGGTGGACTCGATGCCGAACAGCGGCTGGCCCGGCTGCACGAGCGCGGCGAGGTCCCGGGTGTCGGCCTGGAAGTAGACGGCGGTCAGGGCCTTCTTCTGCGCGATGTCGACACCGATCAGCTTGGTGCCGTCCATCGAGGCGAACGCGACGAGGTTGCCGCCGTCGTCCACCACGGCGATGTTCATCGGCTGCCCGACGGTCGCCGCCTCCGCCTGGCAGGCCGCCAGGACGGTCTCGGCCTGCGCGAGGGTGATCTGTCTGCCCATGACGTTCTCCAGTCGGTGCGGTCGGCGGGGCTCGTGCGGGGCGGTCAGAACACCCGGATCGGGACCTCGGCGGGTGCGTCGAGCAGGGCGTCGATCTCCTCGTCGAGCTTCACCAGCGTCAGGGACGCGCCGGCCATGTCCAGCGAGGTGCAGTACTCGTTGACGTAGCTGCGGGTCACCGTGATGCCCCGCTCGGCGAGCTGCTGGTGGGCGCGGCGGAAGAGGATGTACAGCTCGCTGATCGGGGTCCCGCCGAGCCCGTTGACCATCAGGGCCACCTGGTCGCCGGAGCTGTAGGGCAGGTCGGTGACCACGGCGTCGAGCAGCTCGTCGACGATGGCGTCGGCGTTCGTCATCTTCTTCCGCTCCCGGCCGGGCTCGCCGTGGATGCCCACGCCCATCTCGATCTCGTCGTCTCCGAGCTCGAACAGCGGGGAGCCCTTGGCCGGCGGGGTGCACGCGGTGAGCGCGACGCCCATCGTCCGGGTGACGTCGTTGACCTTCTTCCCGACCCGGATCACCTCGTCGAGCTCGTCACCCCGGGCGGCCGCCGCACCCACCGCCTTGATGACGAAGAAGTTCCCGGCCACCCCGCGCCTGCCGACGGTGTAGGTGGAGTCCTTCACCGCGACGTCGTCGTTGATGGTGAGGATCTCGACCTTGATGCCCTCGGACTCGGCCATCTCCTTGCCCATGTCGAAGGCCATCCGGTCGCCGGTGTAGTTGTTCACCAGCAGCAGCACGCCCTTGGGTGAGGCCAGCAGCTTCGCCGTCTCGTAGACGTAGTTCATCGGCGGGGCGGCGAACACGTCACCGGGGCAGGCGGCGTCCAGCATCCCCTTGCCGACGATCATCACGTGCGCCGGTTCGTGCCCGGAGCCCGAGCCCTGCACGATCGAGACCCGGTCGTCGCTGGGGGAGTCCGCGCGCATGACCAGGTTGTGCTCGGGGACGTAGCGGAGGCTGTGCGGGTTGGCCAGGGCCAGGCCCTCCAGCATCTCCGGCACGAACTGCTGGGGGTTGTTGACGAACTTCTTCATGACGCTCCTTCTCTCTGCCACGCCTCGTCGATCCGGCCGAGGATCACGGCCACGCCCATGGCGCCCGCGTCGACCGAACCCCTGCTCCGCTCGCCGGTGTAGGACGCCCGGCCCCGCCTGGCGACCATGTCGGCGGTGGCCTCCGCGGCCTCCTGTGCGGTCGCGGCCATCGCGGCCAGCGCCTGCGCCGCGTCCGAGCCGGCGGCG
This sequence comes from Modestobacter muralis, assembly GCF_010682105.1. GTDB lineage: Bacteria > Actinomycetota > Actinomycetes > Mycobacteriales > Geodermatophilaceae > Modestobacter > Modestobacter muralis. The sequence goes on from NZ_JAAGWH010000001.1 coordinate 43,318, forward strand.
ATCTCGGCCTCCAGCCGGTCGGTGACGGGCACCAGGACGTCGAGCAGGGTCTTGTCGCCGACCTCGGCCTGACCGCGGGCCTTGATGCCCTCGACGGCCGCGCGCAGCATCGCCACGACCTGCTCGCCGGTGAGGGTGTCGGTCGCGCCGGCGGTCATCCCGGCGCGCATGAACGCCGTCCCCCAGATCGGGCCCGAGGTGCCCCCGATCCGCGCGGTGATGACCATGCCGATCTTCTTCAGGAACGTGCCGATGTCGGTGCGGTCGACGTCGTCCCAGCCGGCGAGCACGTTCTCGAACCCGCGGGCGAGGGAGTAGCCGAAGTCGCCGTCGCCGACCACGGCGTCGAGGTCACCGAAGTACTTCTCGTTGTCCACCGCCGCCTGGGCGATCGTGCGGACGACGAGGTCGACCTGCTGCTGCCCGGTGCTGCTCACGCCGTTCCTCCCTCGGGACGTCGTCCGGACGCGGTGCCCAGGCACGCCTGGGCGTCGGCCAGCACGACGTGGTGGCCGGGGTGTGCCCGGCCGCGGTTGGCCAGGACCTCGATCGGTGGGCGGTCGGGGTCACCGAGCTCGGACACCACGAGCACCGCCTCGTCGGAGGGCTCGTGCCGGGTGTAGCCGTTCACGGTGACCAGGCAGGGCAGCCCGGCGCCGGTCGCGGCGAGCAGCCCGTTGCGGGAGTCCTCGACCACGAGCGTGTCGTCCCGGGCGAGGCCCAGGGTCTCCACCACCAGGTCGTAGATGGCCGGGTCCGGCTTCTTGGCCGGGACGACGTCGCCGGCGAAGACCGGGACCCGCGCGGCCACGTCGGCGCCCACCGCGTGCTCCAGGACGGCGCGGACGGACTCCTCGGCCGAGGTGGAGGCCACCGCTACGGTCCACCCGGCGTCGAGCGCCTCGCTGACCAGCCGTGCGACGCCGGGTCGGGCCGGGATCTCACCGGCGGCGACCAGTGCGCGGAACCGCGCCGTCTTCGTGCGGTGCCAGTCGGCCAGCAGCTGCCGGCGGGCGTCCTCGTCGTCCGGGATGCCGGCGGTCCGCACGAAGTCCGGGTCGCCGAACAGGCTGGCCATGCGCTCCTTGCCGCCGCCGATGGCCAGCTTCTGCCCGTAGTCGTCCTCGCTCCACCGCACCGGCAGCCCGTGCTCGGCGAAGGTGGCGTTGAAGGCGGGCAGGTGGCCGTACCGCTCGGTGTCGGCGAGCACCCCGTCGCAGTCGAGGACCAGTGCGCTCACCAGGCGCGCCCGGAGCTGCCGAAGGTGCGCATGTGCTCAGCTGCCATGTCCTTCACCGCGGTCCGCTGGTGGGCGAAGAAGGACGGCGGGTCCCACTTCCCCCGGGTCTCGGCCTCGCGGAGGAACTCCAGGCTCGACTGCAGGAACACCTGCTTGAGCGCGGTGGAGATGTTCACCTTGGCGCAGCCGCGGGCGATGAGGTCCTGGAACTGCTCCGCGGACAGCCCCGTCCCGCCGTGCAGCGCCATCGGCACCCCGGTCGCCGCCACGAGGTCGCTGACCCGCTGGTGGTCGAGCACCGGGGCGGCGGTGTACTGGCCGTGGGCGTTGCCGATCGCGGGGGCGAAGCAGTCGACGCCGGTCCGCTGGATGAAGTCGACGGCGACCTCCAACGTCTGGACGACGGGGGCGTCGTCGGAGCCGATGCCGTCCTCGACGCCCTGGATGCCCTCGATCTCGCCCTCGACGTGCGCCCCGCGGGCGTGCGCCTCGGCGACGACCTCGGTGGTCTGCCGCAGGTTCTCGGCGACGTCGAGCTCGTGGGCGTCGAACAGGACGGAGTTCCAGCCGCCGGCCAGGCAGTCGCTGATGACCGCGCGGTCCGGGCAGTGGTCCAGGTGCAGCGTCACCGGCACGTCGACGTCGCGGGCCATCGTGGCGACGACGTCGAACAGCTGGCGGCGGCCGTAGGCGCGCACCGTCTTGACCGAGGTCTGCAGGACGACCGGGGAGCGTTCCTCGGCGGCGGCCGCGAGGACGGCCTCGACGGTGAGGTCGTTGACCACGTTGAAGGCCGGTACGCCGTACCGCTCGGCCAGTGCCCGGTCGAGCAGGTCCTTCATCGGGACGACGGGCACCGGGGCTCCTGTCAGCTCGGTCGGGGACGTGCTGTGCCCGAGTCAAGCGTGGCCCACGTCACAGGTCCATGGGGTGGATCACCCATGTCACCGGCCCGCCAGCCAGCCCCGCTGCAGGGCGGTCATCACCGCCGCGGTGCGGCTGTGGGCACCGGTCTTGTGGAGCACCGCCGCCACGTGCTTCTCGACCGTCTTCGGGGAGAGCACCAGCGCCGCGGCCACCTGCCGGTTGCTCAGCCCGCGGGCCAGCAGGGTGAGCGTCTCCCGCTCCCGCCGGGTGAACGGCGAGTCCGCGGGGGGCTCCGCGGTGCGGTCGGGCACCCGGTCGCCCGCGCTGCGGCGGGCGAGCAGGTGGGTCAGGGCGGGGTCGGCGACCCCCGCGCGGACGATCGCCGGGACCACGGACTGGGTGAGCAGTTCGAGCTCGTCGACCTCGGCGACGGTGAACCGGCGGGGGCGGCAGGCGAAGACGACGTTGGCGCCCACCACGTCCCCGCGCCACCACAGCGGCACGGCCAGGACGGCGCCGGCGTGGGCGGCCCCGCCGGCGGCGAGGTGGCCGGCGTGCACCTGGCCGTAGGTCGGCAGCACCACCGGCCGCCGGCGGGCGACCACCTGCCCGGTCACGCCCTCGTCGAGGGGGAAGCTGCTGCCCAGCCGGCACGACGTCCCGTGCTCGGCGAGCTTGGCGTAGCGGTCCCAGGAGCCGTCGACCAGCGACACGCTGCCGGCCGCGGCCTGGACCAGGCTGCCGCTGCTCGTGATCAGCCGGCGGAGCAACCCGGCGACCGGGGGGAGGGCGGCGTGCGCCTGGTCGTGCGTGCCTGACGCCATGCGACTCCTCGTCGAGTCCGCGGCCGGACGGTGGCGCCGGGCCGGGCCACCCGTCCACCGCGCGCGGACCGGGGTCGGTCGCGCGCACGGGGCCGCCGGCCGACAGTACGAGCGCCGGCGGGGGAGCGGAACAGCTCCGGGCACGTCACCGGTGGCGGGGCCAGCGGGGACGTGCCCGGATCAGGTGCCGGTCGAGCGCGCGGTCAGGACTCCTGGCCCGGGACGACGCCCGCGGGCAGGGTGGGCGCCGCGGCGGCAGCGGTCTTCGCGTTCTGCCGGGTGCGCCGTTCGACGTACTTGGCCAGCTGCGACAGCAGCACGTTGATCACGATGTAGATCAGCGCGGCGGCGACGTAGAGCTGGAACGTGTAGTCGTTGCCGAAGCGGGGCGTGAAGTACTCGACCAGGCTGCGCGCCTGCCGGAGCAGCTCGAAGTAGCCGATGATGAAGCCCAGCGAGCTGTCCTTGAGCAGCACCACCAGCTGTGCGATGAGGATCGGCAGCATCCGGCGCACCGCCTGCGGGAGCAGGACCAGGGTCATCACCTGCGACTTGCGCATCCCGACGGCCAGGGCCGCGTCGCGCTGACCCCGGTCGACCGACAGGATGCCGGCCCGGACGATCTCGGCGATGACCGCCATGTTGTAGAGCACCAGCCCGGCGGTCAGCGCCACGTAGGTGCTCAGCCGGATGCCGAAGCCCGGCAGCACGAAGTACAGCGCGAAGATCACCACGAGCAGCGGGATGGCCCGGAAGAACTCGATGACCGCGGCGACCGGCAGCCGCACCCACCGGTGGTCCGAGAGCCGGGCGACGGCCAGCAGCAGCCCGAGCGCGGTGGCCAGGACCATCGCCAGCGCGGCCGCCTGCAGCGTGCGCAGCAGCGCCTCGAACAGCCGCTGCGGCACGTTGGTGCTCGGGTCGAACAGGATCGCCCAGCGCTGGCCGTCGAGCTGGCCGTTGCCGCCGAGCCGGACGAGCACGAAGGCGACGATCGCCAGGACGACGAGGGCGCCGACGACCGTGCCGATCCGGATGCGGGCGCGCGCCTTGGGGCCGGGGACGTCGAAGAGGACCGGTGTGGTCATCGGAGGATCGCCACCCGGCGCTCGATGCGGTGGATCCCGTAGGCCGAGGGCACGGTGATCAGCATGTAGCCGACCACGACCGCCAGCAGGATCAGCAGGATGTCCCCGGCGTTGGCGTTGGCCAGCCGGGGGAGGGTCGCGGCGAGCTCCGTGGTGGCGAAGCCGGCGGCGATTGAGGTGTTCTTGACCATGGCGATCCAGACGTTGCCGAGCGGGGGCACCACGGTCCGGAAGGCCTGGGGCAGCACGATCTCACGCAGCGACTGGCCGAACGTCAGCCCGATCGCCCGGGCGGCCTCGGCCTGGCCCGGGCCCACCGCGTTGATGCCCGAGCGGAGCGCCTCGGCGACGAACGCCGCGGTGTACATGCCGACGGAGACCACGGCCCCGACGAAGAAGCTGACCACGAAGTCGATCTGCGGCAGTCCGAAGATGATGAAGAAGAAGACGACCGTCAGCGGGGTGTTGCGGAAGGTCTCCACGTAGAAGGTCGCCAGCCCGCGCAGCGGCGGGATCGGGCTGACCCGCATCGCCGCCAGCACGGTGCCCAGGACGAGCGCCAGCAGGCCCGCCAGCAGGGACAGGCCCAGCGTCGTGAGGAAGGCGTCCCGCAGCAGCGGGAAGTTGTCGGTGAAGAACTGCACTGCGCCTCCTCTCGAGGCCGCGGCGCGGCACCGCCGGGTGGGTCACCACCCGGCGGCGCCGCGCGGGAGGTCAGTAGCGGTCGACGGACGGCGGCTCGGGCGCCTCGGTGCCGCTGATGGCGCCGGCGGTGGCGTCCCAGGCGGCGGCCCAGGAGCCGTCCTCGAAGGACTCCTCGAGGGTGTCGTTGATGAAGTCGCGGAACTCGTCGTCGCCCTTGGTGATGCCGATGCCGTAGGGCTCCTCGGTGAACGGCTCGCCCACCAGCTCGAACCCGTCGGGGTTGCCCGCGACCAGGCCGGTGAGGATGACGTTGTCGGTGGTGACCGCGTCGACCTGGCCGTTGGTGAGGGCGTCGGCGCACTTGGAGTAGACGTCGAACAGCGTCAGCTTCGCCTCGGGGTACTTGGTGCGGATGTTCTCCGCGGGCGTCGAGCCCTCCACCGAGCAGACGTTCTTGCCGGCGAGGGCGTCCGGGCCGGTGATGGCCAGCGGGTTGCCCTTGGCGACCATGATGTCCTGGCCGGCCTCGTAGTACGGACCGGCGAAGTCGATCAGCTGCTTGCGCTTGTCGTTGATCGTGTAGGTCGCGACGACCATGTCGACCCGGTCCTCGGTGATGGCCGACTCGCGGTTGGCCGAGACGGTCTCCACCCAGGTGATGCCCTCCGGCTCGATGCCGAGCTTGCCGGCGATGATCGCGGCGACCGAGGCGTCGAAGCCCTCGGGGACACCCTGGGGGTTCAGCAGACCGAACCCGGGCTGGTCGAACTTGGTGCCGACCCGGATCTTGCCGGCCTCGGACAGCTCGGCCATGGTCGTGCCGGCGGCGAACTCGGTGTCGGTGGCGACGGTCGGGGCAGCGCTGGCGGCCTGCTCGGCCTGGTTGCCGGCCTCGCTGGAACAGCCGGTCAGCACGACGCCGGCGGCGGCGAAGGCGGCCGCGACTCGGGTGATGCGCATGGAGGGTCCTCTCGTCGGTGTGCGGGTGGTCAGTGGTTCAGGATCTTGGAGAGGAAGTCCTTCGCCCGTTCCGAGGACGGCGCGGTGAAGAAGGTCTCCGGGACGGCGGACTCGACGATCCGGCCGGCGTCCATGAACACGACCCGGTTGGCCGCCCGGCGGGCGAAGCCCATCTCGTGGGTGACCACGACCATGGTCATGCCGTCCCGGGCCAGCGACGTCATCACGTCGAGGACCTCGTTGATCATCTCCGGGTCCAGGGCGGAGGTGGGCTCGTCGAAGAGCATCACCTTCGGGTCCATCGCCAGTGCGCGGGCGATCGCCACGCGCTGCTGCTGGCCACCGGACAGCTGGGCGGGCACCTTGTCGGCCTGGTGCCCGACGCCGACCCGGTCCAGCAGCTCGCGGGCGCGCTTCTCGGCGTCGGCCTTCGACTGCTTGCGGACCTTGATCGGCCCCAGCGTCACGTTCTCCAGGATCGTCTTGTGCGCGAAGAGGTTGAAGCTCTGGAACACCATGCCGACGTCGGCGCGCAGCCGGGCCAGCTCCTTGCCCTCCTCGGGCAGGCGCTGGCCGTCGATGGTGATCTCACCGCTCTCGATGGCCTCCAGGCGGTTGATCGTGCGGCACAGGGTCGACTTGCCCGACCCCGAGGGGCCGATGACGACGACCACCTCGCCGCGGTCGATCGACAGGTCGATGTCCTGCAGGACGTGGAGTTCGCCGTACCACTTGTTGACGCCGGACAGGCGGACGAGAGGCTCTCCGGTCGGACGTTCGGTCACAGCGGGTGACCCTAAGCGGCTCGCGGTGGCCCGGACGTCGCCGGGCCATCACGAAGCTGTAACGAACCCGTCGTCCGCCGGGGAGTTCCCGCCTGGCAGAGGTCCTCGTCACGTTCCGGTGTCCGGTCGAGGGCGGGCGGACGGCGTCCCCGGCGCACCTCTCTACGATGCGGTGGTGGACGGCAAGACCTACCTCGTGCGCACGTACGGCTGCCAGATGAACGTGCACGACTCCGAGCGGCTCTCCGGCCTGCTCGAGTCGGCCGGTTACACGGCGGCCCCCGAGGGCACCGACGCCGACGTCGTCGTGCTCAACACCTGCGCCGTCCGGGAGAACGCCGACAACCGCCTCTACGGCAACCTCGGCCACCTGCGCCCGGTCAAGGACGCCCACCCCGGCATGCAGATCGCCGTCGGCGGCTGCCTGGCCCAGAAGGACCGCGGGGAGATCGTCCGCCGCGCGCCCTGGGTCGACGTCGTCTTCGGCACCCACAACGTGGGGTCGCTGCCGGTGCTGCTCGAGCGCGCCCGGCACAACGCCGAGGCCCAGGTGGAGATCGTCGAGTCCCTGGAGGTCTTCCCCTCCACGCTGCCGGCCAAGCGGGACTCCGCGTACTCGGGCTGGGTGTCGATCAGCGTCGGGTGCAACAACACCTGCACGTTCTGCATCGTCCCGGCGCTGCGCGGCAAGGAGAAGGACCGCCGACCCGGGGAGATCCTGGCCGAGGTGCAGGCGCTGGTCGACCAGGGCGTGCTCGAGGTGACCCTGCTCGGCCAGAACGTGAACGCCTACGGGGTGGAGTTCCGCGAGCGGGGCGCCTTCGCCGACCTGCTGCGGGCGGCCGGCCGGATCGAGGGCCTGGAGCGGATCCGGTTCACCAGCCCGCACCCGCGCGAGTTCACTGACGACGTCATCGACGCGATGGCCGAGACGCCGGCGGTCTGCCACCAGCTGCACATGCCGCTGCAGTCGGGCTCGGACGACGTGCTGCGCCGGATGCGCCGCGGCTACCGGCGCGACCGCTACCTGGGGATCATCGACCGGGTGCGGGCCGCGATGCCCGACGCGGCGATCACCACCGACATCATCGTGGGCTTCCCCGGCGAGACCGACGCCGACTTCGAGGACACCCTCGACGTCGTCCGGCAGGCCCGGTTCTCCAGTGCCTTCACCTTCCAGTACTCCAAGCGCCCGGGCACCCCCGCCGCGGAGATGGACGGGCAGCTGCCCAAGGAGGTCGTGCAGGAGCGGTACCTGCGGCTGACCGCCCTGCAGGACGAGATCAGCTGGGCGGAGAACACCGCGCTCATCGGGCGTCGCGTCGAGCTGCTCGTGGCCTCTGGCGAGGGCAGCAAGGACGCCGCCCGCGGACGCCTCTCCGGCCGGGCCCGCGACGGCCGACTGGTGCACTTCACCGCCGCGGACGGCGTGCGGGCCGGTGACGTGGTGGAGACGGTCGTGACCGCGGCCAAGCCGCACTTCCTCGTGGCCGACGGGCTGCTGCTGTCCCACCGGCGCACCGCGGCCGGCGACGCCAGCGAGGCCGGCACCCGCCCGACGACGCCGGGTGTCTCCCTGGGCATGCCGCAGATCGGCGTCCCCGCCCCCCTGGCCGTGGCTGCGCCCGCCTGCGCCTGAGGCGACCTGCGCAGCGGTGACCCGTCCAGGACGGCCGACCCGGCTGCCTGGCGCTCCACCCCGCGGACACACGAAGGGCCCCCGACCTGATGGTCGGGGGCCCTTCGTGGCTGTCAGATCAGCGGCGGGAGGACGCCTTCTGCGCCTCGGCCAGCCACTCGCGCCGGGTGGACAGCGCGTCCTCGGCCTCGGCGATCCGCTTGGCGTTGCCGGAGGCCTGGGCCTTGGCCAGCTGCTCCTCGGCCTTGGTGACCGCGGCCCGCATCGACGTCAGCAGCGGGTTCTCCGGCTCGGCGGCCCGGGGGCGGCTGGCCTCGGCGGCACCGCGGACCTTCTCCTCGACCGCGCGCATCCGGTCCTCCAGCTGGCGCATGACGCCGCGGGGCACGTGCCCGATGGCGTCGTAGCGCTCCTGGATCTTCCGCAGCGCCTCCTGGGCACCGCGCGCGTTCTTGCCGGGCTCGATCTTCTCGGCCTCGGCGAGCAGGTCCTCCTTGGCCTTCTGGTTGGCCGTCTCGTCGGTGCTGCGCGCCTGGTCGTTGGCGGTGCGGGCGGCGAAGAAGACGTCCTGCGCCCCGCGGAACTTCTTCCACAGGTCGTCGTCGGTGTCCCGGCCGACCCGCGGCACGGCCTTCCAGCGGTCCATCAGCGCGCGCATCGCGGCGCTGGTGGGGCCCCACTCGGTGGAGGTCGACAGCCGCTCGGCCTCGGCGATGAGCTCGCTCTTGGCCGCGCGCGCCTCGGCGCGCTGGGTGTCCAGCTGGGCGAAGTGCGCGCCCCGGCGGCGGCCGAAGGCGTCCCGCGCGGCGGCGAAGCGCTGCCAGAGCGCCTCGTCGGTCTTGCGGTCGATGCCCTTGATCGTCTTCCACTCCTCGACGATCGCCTTGAGGCGGTCGCCGGCGGCCTTCCACTGCGAGGAGTTCTCCGCGATGTCCTCGGCCTCCGCGGCCAGGGCCTCCTTGCGCTGGACCTGGACGGCGCGCTGGGCAGCCTTCTCGGCCCGGTTCGCCGCGACCGCGGTGTCGGCCATGCTGACCATCGCCCGGGCCCGGGCGGAGAGGCTGTCGAGGTCGCCGACGGCCTGCGCCAGCGGGATCGTGTCGGCCAGCTCCTGGGCCTTGGTGCGGATCTCACCGGGGTTGCCGGTGTGCGCGGCCAGCCGCGCCTCCAGCAGGGTGACCTCGGTGGCCAGGTCGTCGAACCGGCGGCCGTAGTGGGCCAGGCCCTCGGCGGGCGCACCGGCCTGCCACGAACCGACCGAGCGCTCGCCGCCGGCGGTCTTCACGTACACGGTGCCGTCCTCGTCGACCCGGCCCCAGGCGGAGGGGTCGGAGGCCGGCATGGCCGGGACGACGCTCGGGACGTCGCTGGGGGCGCGGCCGCTGCGAGTGGGCGCGGGGCTGGCGGGGGCGTCCTGCGGCTCGGCGGCGTCGGGGGTGGCGCCCAGCGGGCCCTCGTCGACGGGCGCGAGCTCGGTGACGGCGACGTCCTCGGCAGCCGGCGCCGGGGCGTCGGTGTCCACCGGGGGAGCGGCGTCGGGGTCCACCGGGCCGGGGACGTCGGTGTCCACCGGCGGTGCGGCGTCGGTGTCCTGGGGGGCGGTCTCGGGGGTCACCTCAGCGGACGCCGGCTGCTCGGCGACCGGCCCGGGGTCGTCGGCCTCCGGGAAGGCGGCGTCGGGGGTGGCTCCCAGCGGCCCCTCGTCGACCGGGGCGACCTCGAGCACTGCTGTCTCGGGCTGCTCCTCGGGTGCGGTGGCGGGCTGCTGCGTCCGTTCTCCGGTGTTCTCCGTGCTCGACACGTGAGCAGTCTCCCACGACTCATCCGCGACACTCCCTGGCGTGAGTCCTCCTCCGGTCACGGTCGCCTTCTGTCCGCAGCCACCGCTCCTGCTGCCCGCCGTCTCCGGTGCGCCGGGTGCTGCCCTGACCGGGCTCCGTGCCGCGGCCTGCGCCGCCGTCTCGGTCCTCCTCGCCGCCTCCCCGTCGGTGGTGCTGGTCGTCGGCGACGGCCCCGACGGCCCCCCGTACGGGCCCGGTGACACCGGCGACCTGCGCGGCTTCGGGGTCGACCTGGAGGTGCCCTTCGCCGGGCCGGCCGCCCCGGGTGGGCGGCGGGTGCCGCTGCCGCACCTGGTCGGTGCCTGGCTGCTGGACCAGGTCGGGCACACCGGGGCGCGGCTGGGCGTGGGCCCCGGCGACCTGGCGGCGGCGCTGGCCGGGGCGCCCGGCCCGGTGGGCGTGCTGGCGATGGGTGACGGGTCGGCCCGGCGCACCGAGAAGGCCC
>NZ_JAAGWH010000010.1 GCF_010682105.1 Modestobacter muralis
CTGCGCCCATCAGGTCCGCGCCGCGGCGGTCCCGGGCCCGTTCGGGCACCTCGGCGCGGACGGCCTCGCTCACCCGGCCGAGCAGTTCGCCGACCTCCCGGCGCCAGCCGCCGGCGTCCAGCGCGACCAGGTCGGGGGCCGGGGCGAGGGTGTGGGCCTCGGTGCGGGCGCGCGCCGCCGCGACCGCGGTGCGCAGCGGTCCGTCGGGCAGCAGGGTGCTGGCCTCGGTGAGGTGCCACAGCAGCTCGGTGAGCTGCCGCATGACCGGGAAGACGGCGAACATGGTGGCCGCGACCTCCGGGGCGTCCCGCCAGTCCCGGCCGCCCATCGTGTGCTGGGTGACCCGCTGGCCGGCGCCGAGGCAGTCGAAGACGGTGCAGCCGGGGAACCCGCGGTCGCGCAGCCGGTCGTGGATGCCGCAGCGGGAGTCCACCTGCAGGTTCGGGCACGGGCTGCTGGCCGGCTTGTCGATCGCGAAGTCGGCCGAGGCGGCGAACGCCGGGGCCACGCAGCACAGCCCGACGCAGCGGCTGCAGTCGGCGACCAGGTCCGCGCGGAGGGTGGCCAGGTCCGCCGGGTCGGCGGAGCGCGGCACGGTCACGGGTCGACTCTAGGTGCCGGCGACGGCCCGCTGGTCACCTGTCCGCTACCGCGGGCCACGGCGCGCGCCCGGCCTCGGGATCGTCGTTGAGGTCGCACCGTCCGGACGAGGATGGTGTCCGGCGTCACAGCTGGCACAAAGACGCGGGGGAGATCGAGAGGGAGCTCGATGAAGCGTTTCAGGAGAACCGCCGTGGTGGTCGCCGCCGGGGTGGCGGTGGTGGTGCTGCCGGCGGTCCCCGCGGGGGCCGGCGGCGGTGCCGACCACGGCCAGGGCGGACCCGTCGTCACGGTGGCCACCGGGCTCGACGGGCCGCGGCAGCTGAACGACTACCGGGGCAACCGAGTCGTGGTCGCGGAGTCCGACAGCGGGGAGGTGTCCTCGGTGTCGCTGCGATCGGGCAAGGTCGAGTCCCTGCTCAGCGGGCTCTTTTCGCCGCAGGGCGTCGACTACGACCGCGGCAGGCTGTACGTGGCCACCGGCGGCCCCCCTCCGCCGGAGGAGGGCGGTGCACCCGGCGCGCCGCCGCCGGGTGCCAGCTCGCTGGTGGTGGCCGAGCCGGGTGGTGGCGTCCTGCAGACGATCGACCTGCTGGCGTACGAACTGGCGGCCAACCCCGACGGTCAGCTCCAGTTCGGTCCCGACGGCGCACCCGTCGACGCGCTGTCCAACCCCTTCGCCGTGCTGGCGCAGGGCCGGAGGGTGCTGGTGGCCGATGCTGGCGCCAACGCCGTCCTCTCGGTCGACGCCCGCACCGGGGAGGTGTCGACCTTCTTCGTCCCACCGGTGGTCACCGACGTCCCCGGCTGCGAGACGGCCGAGAACAACCCGGGCACGGTCGGCTGCGACCCGGTGCCCACCGGGATCACCGAGGGCCCGCACGGCCGGGTCTACGTCAGCACCCTGGGCGCTGAGGTGCCCGGGGCCGGACGGGTGTACGTGCTCTCGTCCCGAGGGCGCGTCGTGGACGTCATCGACGGGCTGACCTCGCCCACCGGGCTCGCCGTCGACCGGCGCGGCACGGTGTACGTGTCCAACGTGATCGAGGGCGCGCCGCAGGGAGCGCCGGGTCCGGACTTCGACCCGGCCACCATCGGGGAGGTCACCCGGGTCCCCGCGCGCGGGGCGCGCAGCACCGCGCAGGTGGCGATGCCGACCGGGCTGCTCGTGCGGGACGGCGACCTCTACGCCTCGGCGTGGAGCATCGCGGCCTTCCTGCAGCTCCCGGCCGGCCGCGGTGAGATCGTCCGGGTCGGACGGGGCGCCTTCACCCCGGTCGGCGGCTGAGCCGCGCCGCCGTCGGCGGGGGTCAGGCCGCGCTGCAGACGCAGCCGCGGTCGGTCCCGCCGGCGGTGGTGGCCAGGCAGAACCGGACGCCGATCCGGTCGTGGGCGCTCATCGGGTGCGCGCAGGCCGGGCAGCCCGGCGCCTCGGGCACGCCGGCGTGGGCGGCCGGTGCGGCCTCGGCGGCGGCGGGGGCGTCGGTGGCGAACGGGGAGGCGGTCATGGCAGCGGCCTGACTCCGCCGACGGCTCGGCGGGGGAGTGCGCGGCGCCCGACGGTCGTCGGGAACTGGCGCGGGGAGGACCGTGCTCCCGACGTTACGCCGCCGGGCCGGTCAGCCCCGGTCGGTCAGGTGGGCGCGGAGCGCCGCGACGACCATCGCGTGGTCCTCGACCTGCGGCAGCCCGGAGACCACGACGACGCCGACCGGGCCGACGTCCCGCACGAGCAGCGGGAAGCCGCCGCCGTGGGCGATGTACTGCTGGGGGTCCAGGCCGAACTCCGCCTCGAACGTCGTCCCGGCCTCGCGGGAGCGCTGGCCGACGTAGAGCGAGCTGTGCCCGAACCGGTGCACCGTGGCGGCCTTGCGGGCGATCCAGGTGTCGTTGTCCGGGGTCGCCCCGTGCAGGGCGGCGTGGAAGAGCTGGTGGGAGTGCCGGGAGATCTCGATGGCCACCGGCAGCTGCTCGGCCTGCGCGCGGGCGACCAGCGCCGAGCCGAGGGCCCAGGCGTCGTCGTTGGTGAAGCCGGGCAGCTGGAGCTCGGTCTCCTGGGCGGCCAGCTCGGACAGGGCGGGGAAGTCGGTCATGGGTGGACCTCGGTCACGTCGAAGGTGCGGGTGGGGGAGACGTACTCGTCCTGCGCGGCGACCAGCAGGATCTCGCGCGAGCCGGCCTCGGCGGTCATCCGCAGCAGGCCGAACACCGAGGCCGCGGCCCGGCCCAGGGCCGCCTCGGCGGACCGGGTGTCCAGCCAGTGGGCCAGGAACAGTGCGGCGATCGCGTCGCCGGCGCCGTTGACCGACAGGTCCAGCCGCGGCGTGCGCACCCGGAAGTGCCGCCCGCCCTCGGAGGCCAGCAGGTCGACGGCGTCGTCGGGGGTGTCCTCGGTGACCAGGGAGGTGGTGAGCACCACGCGCGGCCCCATCGCCTGGACGGCGGCGACGGCCTCGGTCACCTCGGCCAGCGTGTGGGTCTCCCGCTCGGCGAGCAGGTCGAGCTCGAAGTGGTTCGGGGTGACGATGTCGGCGGCCGGGACGGCGACCTCGCGCAGGAACTCGGGGATGCCGGGCCGCACGAAGACCCCACGCCCGACGTCGCCGATCACCGGGTCGCAGCACCAGACGGCGTCGGGGTTGGCGGCCCGCACCTTCGCCACCGCACCGAGCACGGCGTGGCCGATGTCGGCCGAGCCCAGGTACCCGGACAGGACGGCGTCGCAGCCGCCGAGCACGCCTCGGTCCTCGATGCCCTGCACGACCTCCTCGACGGCCTGGCCGTCGAACACCCGGCCGGTCCAGGCGCCGTAGCCGGTGTGGTTGGAGAACTGCACGGTGTGGACGGGCCAGACCTCGATGCCCAGCCGCTGCAGCGGGAAGGCCGCCGAGGCGTTGCCGGCGTGCCCGTAGGCCACGTGCGACTGGACGGACAGGACGTTCACCATGGCGCCGACGATGGCACACCGGTCCCGGCGGGCCGCGCCCTCCCGACCTCCGGGTGTCGTGCTGACTGTGAGCCGAGTCACGAAAGCGCCACACAGCGGAACTCAGGGTGAGCGGCGCGCCCGCGACGCGCCGACCCCGGTACTTCCCGGAAGTATCCGATCAAGAATCAGTGACGGGCGGTCACGGACCGCCGTGGGATCGACGCCACCGGCACGTGAATCGGCAGCGTCCTGGACGTTGACCCCGGGTTTCCTGGGTGTTTCACTCTCCGGCAGTGCCGAGAGACTTCCGACACTTTTCGTGACTTCCCACCCGAGCACCGCCGCCCGAGGAGAACGCCACACATGGGACAACGTCGTCTGAGCGCAGGGGCTCTCTGCCTCGCCATGGCCGGAGGGGTCGGCATGCTGGCCGCGCCCGCTGCCTCCGCCGCTCCGTCCACCGTCTTCGAGACCAGCTTCGAGTCCGGGACCGCCGGCTTCTTCGGACGCGGCAGCACCCAGGTCGCCACCAGCGCGGACACGGCACGCACCGGGGTGCAGAGCCTGCTGGCCACCGGTCGCACGGCCAACTGGCACGGCCCGGCACTGGACGGCAAGACCCTGCTCCCGGCCGGCAGCTACGAGATCGAGGCCTGGGTCAAGCTGACCGCCGGCTCGGGCAGCGACGCGGTCACCCTCAGCGTCGCTCGTACCCCCACCGGTGGCGCGGCCGCCTTCGAGCGGGCCGGTGACTACCAGGTCCCCGTCTCGGACAGCCAGTGGACCAAGGTCGGCGGCACGTACGTCGTGCCTGCGGGTAGCCAGAGCCAGCTGGAGCTGTACCTGGAGAGCCCGGACGCGACGCAGAGCTTCTACGTCGACGACGTGAAGATCGTCGGCGAGGCAGCCGCCCCGGCCGCGCCCGGAGCGCTCGTGCCGCTCAGCGGTGGCTTCGAGTCCGGGGCCCAGGGCTGGGGCCCGCGTGGGGACGCCGAGGTCGCCGTCACCACCACGGACGCGCACTCCGGGACCTCGGGCCTGTCGGTGACCAACCGGGTGCAGAACTGGCAGGGTCCCGTGCTCGACGTGACCACGAGCCTGGGCGTGGGCCGGGCCGTGGCCGTCTCGGTCTGGGTCAAGCTCACTCCCGGCCAGGCTCCGGCGTCACTGCTGGCCTCCGTCCAGCTCGACGGCAAGGCCGGCACCACCTACAACAACGTGCCCGGCGCCAGCGCCGTCGTCACGTCCGACGCGTGGACCGAGCTCAAGGGCACCTACACGTTGGGTGCCGCGGTCGACAAGGCGCAGCTCTACATCGAGGGCGCGGCCGGTGCCAGCTTCATGATCGACGACTTCTCGGTGCGGGAGTTCACCGAGACGCCGATCCAGCAGGACATCCCGGGCCTCAAGGACGTGCTCGCGGCGGACGGCATCGAGCACACCGGTGTCGCCATCGACGCGCGCGAGACCGTCGGCCGGTCCTCCCAGCTGCTGCTCAAGCACTTCAACGCCTTCACCCCGGAGAACGACGGCAAGCCGGCCGAGATCCAGCCCACCGAGGGCACCTTCACCTTCGGTGACCTGGACGCTCTGCTGGACTTCGCCGACGCGAACGGCATCCAGGTCTACGGCCACGTGCTGGCCTGGCACTCGCAGACCCCGGACTGGTTCTTCAAGGACGGCAGCCGGGACCTGACCAACAGCCCGGCGGACCAGGCACTGCTGCGGTCGCGGATGGAGGCCCACATCAAGGCCATCTCCGACCACATCAACGCCCGCTACCCGGACGGCGACAGCCCGATCTGGGCCTGGGACGTCGTCAACGAGGTCATCAACGACGCCGACAACGCCAACCCGCACGACATGCGGGACAGCCGCTGGTTCCAGGTGCTCGGCGAGACGTTCGTCGATGACGCGTTCGGGTTCGCGAACGAGTACTTCCCGAACGCGAAGCTCTTCATCAACGACTACAACACCGAGATGCCGACCAAGCGGGCCGACTACCTCGAGCTGATCGCCGCGCTCAAGCAGCGCGGGGTGCCGATCGACGGGGTGGGTCACCAGGCGCACGTCGACTTCAGCCGCCCGATCGAGTGGCTGGACGCGTCCATGGACGCGGTCGAGGCGCTCGACCCGACGCTGCTGCAGGCCATCACCGAGCTCGACGTGAGCACGTCGGCGGAGAACAACGGCGCCGACGTCAGCGCCGGCACCGTCCCGCAGCACCGGCCGGGCATGACGGACCGGGCGCAGTCCGAGACCGAGGTCGGCTACTACTACCGCGATCTGTTCGCCATGCTGCGCACGCACGACGAGTCGCTGGAGTCGGTGACCTTCTGGGGGATCAGCAACGCCCGCAGCTGGCTGCGGACGTGGCCGGCGGCCCGCCCGTGGGAGACGCCGCTGCCCTTCGACGACGACCTGCAGGCCCTGCCGGCCTACTGGGGCATCGTCGACCCGTCGAAGCTCGCCCCGCGCCCGAGCGACCAGCTCGCGCCCCGCATCGCCGGGCACGACACCGTGCGGGCCACCTCCACCGGCGTCACCGGCGCCAAGGTGACCTACACGCTGCCCGAGGCCGGCGACACCCGCGACGGCGCGATCACCCCGGTCTGCACCCCGCCGTCGGGCTCGCTGTTCCCGATCGGCACCACGAAGGTCACCTGCACCGCGACCGACGCGGCCGGCAACAAGGCCAACCCGACGACGTTCGACGTGGTCGTCACCGCGCCGCCCACGACGACGGCCGTGTACTCCCAGGTCAACAACGGGTCGGTCGTCCGGGCGAACGTCAAGCAGACCGTCCAGGTGGTCGTGCAGCTCGGCAACAAGGGCAAGGGCAGCCTGGTCGGTGCGTCCTTCGGCTACAGCTGCACCCAGAAGTCCGGTCCGGCGATGACGCTGGAGCTGGCCCCCGGGTCCGCCCAGCAGGTCACCAACCGCGACTACCCCGCCGGGCAGAACGCCACCTTCCAGCTGCGCGGCACCCCCACGCAGGTCGGGACGGCGACGTTCGACTGCACGCTGACCATGACCGACGCCTTCGGGGCGAAGGTGACCAGCACGAACACGGTCACCATCGACGTCCGGAAGTGACCGCTCGTCCGGGGCGCTGACCGCGCCCCGGACGGCACCCCGACAGGCCGAGGCCCTCGCTCACACCGGTGAGCGGGGGCCTCGTGCCGTTCAGCCGCGGCCGGCGGTACGGGCCGCGGCCACCTGCGGGCGGGCCACGGCGGCCCAGTCCTCCAGCGGGCCGGGGGCGTCCCACACCCGGTCGACCAGGTACAGACCCCGCGTGGGGGCGGTCGCGCCCAGTTCCACGAGCACCGGCTTGAGCAGCAGCTCGGGGGCCAGGGCGTGCGTCGGCCCGCCGCCGAGCATGAGCGGCACGGCCACCACTCCGGCCAGGTCGCCGGTGCCCACCTGGTCCAGGAAGAGCTTGAGCAGCCCGGTGTAGGTGGCCTTGTAGGTCGGGCTGGCGACGACGGCCACCTCGGCCTGCCGCAGCGCCTCGACCGCCTCGGTGACCGCCGGGTCGCCCCAGGCCAGCAGCCCGGCGCCGAGCTCGACGACGTCGACGACCCGGTCCGGCGGCGCGCCGGTCAGCTCGTGCACGACCCGCTCGGCGGCGGCCCGGGCGCGGGAGTTCGGCTTGGGGTTGCCCACGACGGCGATGGTGGTCACGACACATACCTCACCATGCCGATGAGGATTGACGACATACGGACCGCTGTGCCAGTCTCTGGCCAGGTCACGAGTGCCAGCGTTGAGCCCCGGCTTGCTGGCCGGCAACCCTCCTCCGCGAGCGGGTGCCCCGGGTGACGACCTGGCGACTGCACCCCGCAGCCGCAAAGCGCGGACCCGTGCCCGGGTCCCCGGACCCAGGAGCACCCCCATGTCCCACGCCGTCCTCTGTGCCCCCGACGCCCCCGTCACCGGCGCCGCGCCGCTGCTGCCCGTGGTGGGCGCGCAGACCCGGGTCCCGCTCGTGCCCGGCGGCAGCGCCCGCTACGTGGACCTCGACGCCGCCGCCAGCGCCCGCGCCCTGCAGTCGGTCGCCGACCGGGTCGCCGAGGCGCTGCCGCTCTACGCCAGCGTCCACCGCGGTGCCGGCTACCTCTCCCAGGTCTCCACCGCCCTCTACGAGTCGGCCCGGGCCACGGTCGCCGGTTTCGTCGGCGCGCGGGCGGACGACGTCTGCGTGCTCACCCGCAACAGCACCGACTCGCTCAACCTGCTCGCCGGCGCCGTCCCGGACGGGGCAGCGGTGCTGGTCCTGGACTGCGAGCACCACGCCGACCTGCTGCCCTGGCAGCGCCGCGGCCCGGTGACCGTGCTGCCGACCGGCGACACGGTGGTGGCGACGCTGCGCGCCATCGGCGCCGAGCTGGCCGCCGCGCCGTACGCGCTGGTCGCGGTCACCGGCGCCTCCAACGTGACCGGTGAGTCGCTGCCGCTGCAGGAGGTCGTCCAGCTGGCGCACGCCGCCGGGGCCCGGGTGGTCGTCGACGGGGCGCAGCTGGTCCCGCACCGCCGGTTCTCCCTCGCCGGCTCCGGTGCCGACTACGTCGTCCTCTCCGGGCACAAGACCTACGCACCGTTCGGCTCCGGCGCCCTGGTGGGCCGCCGCGACTGGCTGGACGCCGCACCCGCGTACCTGGCCGGCGGCGGCGCGGTCGCCGAGGTGACGGTGGAGGAGACGAGCTGGGCCGCGGCGCCGCACCGGCACGAGGGCGGCTCGCCCAACGTGCTGGGCGCGGTCGCCCTGGCCGCCGCCTGCGACGCGCTGGCCGCCCTGCCCGCCGGCGCCCTGGAGGAGCACGAGCGGGCGCTGCGCACCCGGCTGACCGAGGGCCTGGCCACCCTGCCCGGCGTCCGGGTGCTGCGGATCTGGGCCGACTCCGACGAGCCGACCGGCGTCGTCTCCTTCACCGTCGCCGGCGCCGACCCCGGCCTGGTGGCCGCCTACCTGTCCGCCGAACACGGCATCGGCGTGCGCGACGGCCGGTTCTGCGCGCACCCGCTGGTGACCCGGCTCGGCGTCCCGGCCGGTGCGCTGCGGGCCAGCGTGGGCGTCGGCAGCACCCTCGCCGACGTCGACCGGCTGGTCACCGCGCTGGACACCTGGCTGAGCGAGGGGCCCACGGCGGACTACGCGCAGGTCGCCGGGCGTTGGCAGCCGGTGGACGACCCCCGGCCGCTGGCCGGCCTGGCCGGCGCCGACCCCGCCGCCGTCGCCCGCGGCGCGGGCTGCGGGCCGGCGACGGCCTGAGCGCCCGGTCCCGACACCCCCGATCCCAGGAGCACCGATGACCGTCACCGAGACCCCCACCTTCGCCGAGGAGTGGGCGGACTGGCACACCCGGCACGAGGCCGCCCGCGCCGACGGCCACGGCTTCCTCGCCATCACCGGCCTGACCTGGCTGACCGCCGAGCCGCAGCGGATCGCCGGCGTCCCGGGGGAGTGGTGGACCGGCCCGGGCGGTCCGGTCGTGCGGCTCGCCGACGGCGAGGAGCTGGTCGTCGGCGGGACCACCGTGCACGGTGAGCACGCCTTCGGGGAGGTCCCCGAGCGCGGCGGGGTCGACGCTGTCGCCGGTGACGTGGTGATCGAGGTCGCCCGCCGCGGCGGAGCCGACGTCGTCCGGCCGCGGGACCCGGCCAACCCCGTGCTCACCGCCTACACCGGCACCCCGGCGTACGAGGCAGATCCGCGCTGGCGGGTGACCGGCACCTACGTGCCCTTCGACCAGCCGCGGCCGACCACGGTCGGTTCCGTCGTCGAGGGCCTCGAGCACGTCTACGACGCCCCGGGCCGGATCGAGTTTACCCTCGAGGGCCGGGAGCTGACGCTGACCGCGTTCGACGGCGCGACGCCGGGCTCCTTCATGGTGCTGTTCACCGACGAGACGTCGGGCGTCACCACCTACGCGGCGAACCGGTCGCTCAAGGTCGGGGCCCCGGACGCCGACGGCACCGTGGTCCTGGACTTCAACCGGGCCACCAACCTGCCGTGCGCCTACACCGTCTTCGCCACCTGCCCGCTGCCGCCGGCGGAGAACCGCCTGCCGATCGCGGTCGAGGCCGGGGAGAAGAAGCCGGCGGCCTGACCCCCGGAACCGCACAGCGGCCGGTCGCCTCCCCGCGGAGGTGACCGGCCGCTGTGCTGTGCGCCGAGCGGTCAGCCGCGGGGCTGGACCTCGCCCATCGGGCCCCAGCCGGCCAGGTCGGGGGAGTCGACGTACATGATCGACGGCGTCGCGGACACCCAGTCCGGCATCTGGCCGACGGCCTTCGTGAAGTGCTCGGACGCCGTGTGCACCGCGCCCGCCTCGGCGTCCCGGAAGCCCTCGACGAGCACCCACGTGTGCGGCTCGTCGACGCTGCGGGACCACTCGAAGAAGACGTTGCCGGGCTCGGCCCGCACGGCGTCGGTGAACTCGCGGACCAGCTCGGGCCACTGGTCGTCGAACTCGGGGCGGACGGGCCACTTCACGACGATGAGGATCATCCGGGCAGCGTAGGAGCCGGGGACGACGCGACGGCCGGTCACCCCGGGGAGGGGCGACCGGCCGTCGTGAGGTCAGGAGGCGACCGAGGGGTTGACCTCGGGGGCCGCCACGGCCTCGTCGGACAGACCCCACCGCTCCAGGGTGGCGGCGTAGCTGCCGTCGTCGAACACGTGCTGCAGCCCGGCCTCGAACGCGTCGACCAGGCCGTTGCCCTTCAGCGACGTGGCCGCCACGTAGGTGGTGTTGGGCCAGCCGGCGTTGACGGTGCCGACAACGGACACCGTGCCCTTGCTCTCCTGGTAGACGGCGTTGGGGTTGGGCCCGAGGTAGGCGTCGACGCGGCCGGAGGAGATGGCCAGCAGCGCGTCGGCGGCGCTGGCGTAGTAGTCCAGGGTCGCCGGCTCCAGCCCGGCGGCCTGGTTCCGGGCGTTCCAGTCCAGCAGGATCCGCTCCTGGTTGGTGCCCGAGCCCACGGCCAGGGTGAGCCCGGCGACGTCCTCGGCCCCGTCGATGGACAGGGTGCTGTCCGGGGCGGCGGTGAAGGCCATGATCCCCTGCCGGTAGGTGGCGAAGTCGAACAGCTCCAGCCGCGCGGCGTTGACGCCGACGTTGCTGAACACCGCCTCGACGTCCCCGCTCTGCACCGACAGCGGCCACTGCTCCCAGGAGATGTTGCGGACGTCGAGCGCCAGGCCCAGCGACGAGGCGACCAGCGAGGCGATGTCGACCTCGCTGCCCACGACCGTGCTGTTGTCGTCGGCGAGGAAGGCCAGCGGCGGGTCGCCGGCCCCGACGATGCCGACGGTGAGCTTGCCGTCGGCGGAGACCGCGGCGGGCACCAGCGCCTCGGCGGCGGGGTCGGCGGTGGTCGACACCCGGGCGGACTGCGCCGGGCTGGTGTCGACGACGAGCGGCGCGGCGGCGCCGGCGTTGCTGGGCGCGACCTGGGCGGCCTCGATGTCGGCGGAGCTGCTGCACGCCGACAGCAGGGTGACGGTGGACAGCAGCAGGGCGCTGGCCACGGGCAGGGACGGACGGCGGCGACGGGTGCGGGTGCGGGTCACGGGGGTGCCTCTCGGGGTGGTCGGGGTGGGGGTCAGGTGGCAGGGAGGCCGGGCGGGTTGGTCTCGGAGCGCTCGACCGACTCACTCGTCAGCCCCCAGCGCTCGAGCACCTGCGGGTAGCTGCCGTCGTCGATCGCGGCGTTGAGCGCGGCGGTGACGGCGGGCGCCAGGCCGTTGCCCTTCGCGGTGGCCACGGCGATCTGCGCCGTCCGCGGCCAGCCGCCGTTGACGGTGCCCACGACGGTGAAGTCGGCGGGGGAGACGGCGGCCTTGTAGGCGGCGGTGGCGTTGGGCCCGAAGGAGAGGTCGAGCCGGCCGGACTGCAGGGCGAGGGTGGTGTCGCCGTCGTTCTCGAAGTACTGGACGTCGACCGGGTCCAGTCCCGCGGCCCGGTTCTGCTCGTCCCAGGCGAGCAGGATCTCCTCCTGGTTGGTGCCCGAGCCGACCGCGATGGTCAGCCCCGCGACGTCGGCGGGGCCCTCGACGCGCAGCTGCGAGCCGGCCTTCGCCAGGAAGCCGAGCTCGTCGACGCGGTAGGAGGAGAAGTCGAACAGCTGCTTGCGCTCCTCGGTGACCGTGACGTTGGAGATGGTCACGTCGACCTCGCCGGACTGCGTGGCCAGCGGCCAGCCGGCCCAGTCGGTGGGCACCAGCTCCAGCTCCAGGCCCAGACCGTCGGCGACGAGCTGCGCGATGTCGGTCTCGTGGCCGATGGCCGTGGCGTTGTCGTCGGCGTAGAAGGCCAGCGGAGCGCTGAACGGGCTGGTCGCGACCCGCAGGACGCCGTCGTCGACCAGGCCCGGCGGCAGCAGGCCGACCGCCTCGGGGCTCTCGGTGGTGCGGATGCGCTCCTGCTGGGGGCTGGTGTCGACGGTCAGGGCGGTGCCGGTGCCGGCGCCCTGTTCGGCGGCGGCCGCGGCCTCGATCTGCCCGGAGCTGCTGCACGCCCCGAGCGCCAGCACGGAGGCAGCGGCCAGGGCGGTGACGAGCGGGGCTCGCCGGGTGCGGGCGGTCACGGTGTTCTCTTCTCCTCAGGTCGGCACGCGGGCGCGCGCCATGGCCGGGCGGCGCACGGTGCGCCGTCCGAGTGGTGGGGGATCGGGACTGGGGCTGGACTACAGGACGCGGGCGAGGAAGGCGCGGGTGCGGTCGTGCTGCGGGTCGTCGAGCACCTGCTCGGGTGGGCCCTGCTCGACCACGCGGCCGGCGTCCATGAACACGACCTGGTCGGCGACCTCGCGGGCGAAGCCGATCTCGTGGGTGACCACGATCATCGTGGTGCCGGTGCGGGCCAGGTCGGTGATCACCTCGAGCACCTCGCCGACCAGCTCCGGGTCCAGCGCGGACGTCGGCTCGTCGAACAGCAGGACGGCGGGGCGCATGGCCAGCGCCCGGGCGATGGCCACCCGCTGCTGCTGACCACCGGACAGCTGCCGCGGGTGGGCGTCGGCCCGGTCGGCCAGCCCCACCCGGGCGAGCAGCTCGCGGGCCTCGGCCTCCACCTCCGCGCGCGGCCGGCCCTGCGCGGAGACGGGCGCCTCGACCACGTTGTCCAGTGCGGTCAGGTGCGGGAAGAGGTTGAAGGACTGGAAGACGAACCCGAACCGGGTGCGCTGGCGGAGCAGCTCCTTCTCCGGCAGCTCGTGCAGCCGGTCGGTGCCGCGGTGGGGTTTCCGTCGGTAGCCGACCAGCTCCCCGTCCAGGGCGATGAAGCCGCGGTCGGCCTTCTCCAGGTGGTTGATGCTGCGCAGCAGCGTCGACTTGCCCGAGCCCGACGGGCCCAGGACGACGGTCACGGTGCCCGGCTCGACCACCAGGTCGACGCCGTGCAGCACCTCCACCCCGGCGTAGGACTTGTGCACGCCGTGCACCTCGACCCGGCCCGGGCGCGCCTCCACCGCGGTCATCGGGTGGCCCCGCGGGGGGCGCCGAAGCGGGCGAGGACGTCGCCGAGCTCGCTGCGCACCCGCTGCAGCGGGGTGGGCGGCAGCGTGCGCAGGGCGCCACGGGAGTAGTGCCGCTCCACGTGGTACTGGACGACGGTGACCACGGTGGTGAGCACGACGTACCAGATCGCGGCGACCACCAGCATGGGCAGCACCCGCTGCGTGCGGCCGTAGATGACGCTGACGGTGTAGAACAGCTCGCCCAGGGCCAGGACGTAGACGATCGAGGTGCCCTTGAACAGGCCGATGACCTCGTTGACCGCCGTCGGGACGATGGTGCGCATCGCCTGGGGCAGCACGATGCCGGTGGTCTGCCGGCGCCGGGGGATGCCCAGGCTGGCTGCGGCCTCGTGCTGTCCCTGGTCGACCGAGAGGATGCCGGCCCGGACGATCTCGGCCGAGTAGGCGGCCTGGTGCAGGCCCAGGCCCAGGACAGCGGCGCCGAACTTGTCGATCAGCGAGAGCGTCGGGACGCTGACGAACGACGGGCCGAACGGGATGCCTAGGTCTAGGTGCTGGTACAGGTAGGCGAGGTTGTACCAGAGCAGCAGCTGCAGGATCAGCGGCACGGAGCGGAACACCCAGGTGTAGCCCCAGCTCACCGCCCGCAGCAGCGGCGAGCGGCTCAGCCGCATCAGGGCCAGCACCGTGCCCAGCGCGAAGCCGACCACCGCGGTGATCGCGGTCAGCTCGATGGTGGTGAGCACGCCGCGGACGATCGACTCCTCGGTGAGGTAGGCGCCGACGACGTCCCACTCCCACCGTGGGTTGGTGACGAGGCTGTTGACGACCATGGCCAGCAGTACGACCACCGCGGCGGTGGCCACCCAGCGGCCGGGGTGTCGGGCCGGCACGACCTCCAGCTGGTCGAAGGGGGTGCCGGCCGGCGGCGCCGTGGACGCCGGCCGGGTGTCGAGGGTGGTCACGCGGGGTCTCCCAGGTGCTTGGTGAAGGCGTAGAGGCGGTCGGCGACCGGCAGGCCGCGCAGCGTCTCGAGGTCGGTCGGGCGGGGGACGGCGGGGTCGAACAGCGGCGTCCAGCCGGTGGTGAGGTACAGGTCGCGGGCCTCGGGCTGGCGCGGGCCGGTGGTCAGGTACAGGTGCGCGTAGCCGGCCGTGGCGGCCCGGTGCTCCAGCTCGGTGAGCACCCGGCGGGCCAGGCCACGGCGGCGGTGGGAGGTGGCGGTCCACATCCGCTTGACCTCCGCCGCCCCCGAGGGGTGCGCCATGAAGGCGCCGCCGGCGACGGCCGCGCCGTCCTCCAGCAGCAGGACGAAGGCCCCCGACGGGGGCAGGAAGGCCTCGGCCGGGTAGCGGGTCAGCTCTTCGGCCGCGCCACCGAAGAGGTCGCCGTAGCGGCTGTCGTACTCGGCCGCGAGGTCGGCGAACAGCGGTGCGGCCAGCGGGTCGTCAGGACGGACCTCGACCACCTGCAGGTCGGCCGGGGACAGGGACGTGGGCATGCGGCAGGGACTCCTGGACGGCTCGGAGGGCGCGCCCGCGGGCCGCCGGGGGACGGCGGGCGGGGCGGAGGTGGGTGCGCGACGGAGGTGCGCGGACCGGGTGCGCGGAGGTCGGCGCAGGGACGAGCTCAGCGCCGGGGGCGGCGCTGCGACGTCAGCGACAGAGCGCGCTGTCGGTGCGCAGCAGGTCGACGGCGAGGCGGCCGACCAGGTCGGTGGAGACCCGCTCGACAGCAGGGCTGTCGGCGGCGGCGCGGCGGCCGGTCTGTCCCACGGTGCTGCTCCTCGTTCGTCCCCTCGGGAGGGGAGGCCACTGCTTGCCGGGGCGCGGGTGCGCTCGGCCAGGTCGTCACCCGGGGCACCCCGTCGCAGGGAGGGTTGCCGGCCAGCGAGCCGGGGCTTGTCGCTGGCGCTCAGGACCTGGGGGGACCATAGGGGCAGCACCCGCTTGTCGTCAAACATCATCGGTTTGGTAGACATTGCGGCGAGCGACACACCGCGGCGGGGAACAGCCCGCCGCCACGGTGCGCTCGACCCAGCAGAGCGACCCACGGACAGGCGAGAGGAGACGCACGTGCCCAGCACCGCCCTGGTCCGCCGCCGGCACGTCGACCTCCTCCGGACGGCGAGCGCGCAGTGTCTGCGCGAGGTCACGACCCCGCGTCCCTGACCCTCCGCACCCGGAGTCCGCATGTCCTCCCTGCTTCCCCGCACGTCCGGCCCGTCCCTCGCCGTCATCGGCGCCGGCCCCACCGCCATCGGCCTGCTCGAGCGGCTGGTCGCCAGCGCGCCGGAGCTCACCGGCTCCGAGCGCCTGCAGGTGCACCTGGTCGACCCCCACCCGCCGGGCGGTGGCCGGGTCTGGCGCGCCGCGCAGCCCTCGCTGCTGTGGGCCAACTCGCTGACCGCCGACGTGACCGTGCTGCCCGACCCCTCGGTCACCGTGGAGGGCCGGGTGGGCGAGGGCACGACGTTGTGGCAGTGGGTGGAGACCGTCGGTCGGCGCCTGCCCGCCGGTGACCCGGTCGGGGACGAGGCCCGGCGGCTCGCGCCGACCAGCTTCCCGTCCCGGCCGCTGGTCAACGCCTACCTCGGGTGGGTGCTGGCCCAGGTCGTGGAGTCCGCGCGGCCGTGGGCCGACGTCCACCTGCACACGGGCACGGCCGTGGACGTCCGGGTGACCGAGGACGGCGTCACGGTGGTGCTGGGCGACGGCCGGGAGCTCGCCGCCGACCTCGCCGTGCTGGCCCAGGGCCACCTGGACGCGCACGCCACCGACGACGAGCAGGCGACCGCCCGCCGCGCCGCCGCCGCCGGTGCCACCTACCTGCCCACCGCCTACACCGCCGACCTGGACCTCTCGGTCCTGGCACCGGGGGAGCCGGTGCTCGTGCGCGGCGCGGGTCTGGCCTTCACCGACCTGATGGTGCTGCTGACCAGCGGCCGTGGCGGGCGGTTCACCCGCGACGGCGACCGGCTGCGCTACCTGCCCTCGGGGCAGGAGCCGGTGCTGCACGTCGGCTCCCGGCGCGGCGTGCCCTACCGGGCCAAGCTCGGCTACGTCTGGCCCGGCCCGCCGGTGCCGCTGCGCTTCTTCACCCCCGAGGCGCTCGACGCCGCCTTCGGCACCGACCGGCGCCTGGACCTGCGGGCCGACCTCGCACCGGTGATCGCCCGCGAGCTGGGCTGGGCGCACTACAACGAGCTCTTCCGCGCCCACCCGGAGCGCACGGCGCTGCCCTGGGCGGAGTTCGCCGAGCGGTACGCCGCCACCGACGACCCGGTCGAGGTCGCCGCGCTGGCCGAGGCCGCCGTCCCCGACCCCGCCGACCGCTTCGACCTCGCCCGCCGGGACCGCCCGCTGGCCGGTGCCCGTTACGCCGGCGCCGAGGAGCTGCAGGAGGCCGTCCGCGACCTGGTGCGCGCCGACCTGGCCCGCTCGGCCGACCCCGCGTACAGCACCGACGCCGCCGTCTTCACCGCGCTGCTGTACTGCCACGGCACGATCGCCGGCCTGATCGCCGGCGGGCGGCTGACCGCCCGCTCGGAGGCCGAGGACGTCGGCGGCTGGTGGATGAACCTGTTCAGCTACCTGGCCAGCGGCCCGCCCGCACCCCGGCTGGCCGAGCTGCTCGCGCTGTCCGAGGCCGGGGTGCTGCAGTTCCTCGGCGCCGACACCCGGGTGGAGCTGGACTCCGGCACCGGTGTGTTCCGGGCGACCTCGGCCAGCGTCGACGGCGCCGTCGAGGCCCGGGCGCTGGTCGAGGCCCGGGTGCCCGCTCCTGCGGTCGCCGCCACCCCGGACGCCCTGGTCACCTCGCTGCTCACCCGCGGGGTGGCCGCGGAGAAGGTGCTCACCGATGCCGACGGGGCGCACAGCACCGGCCGGCTGCACGTCGACGCCGACCAGCGGGTGGTCAGCGCCACCGGCCGGCCCCAGGACCGGCTGTACGCACTGGGCTTCTGGACCTCCGGTGCGCAGGTCCCCGCCTTCGCCCGCCCCGGCACCGACGCCCCCTTCTTCCGGCAGAACGACGCGCTGGCCCGCCGCCTGTGGCGCGCCGTCGTCCCCGCTGCCGTCCCCGCCGCCGCCTGAGCCCTGGAGCACCCATGACCACCCCCGTCCACCTCGCCGTCGCCCTCGACGGCGCCGGCTGGCACCCCGCCGCCTGGCGCGAGCCCGACGCCCGCCCCACCGAACTGCTGACCGCCGGGTACTGGGTCGACCTGGTCACCGAGGCCGAGCGCGGCCTGCTGGACCTGGTCACCCTCGAGGACGGCTTCGCGCTGCAGTCCTCGGACCGCTGGGCGCCCGACGAGCGCACCGACCAGGTCCGCGGCCGGCTCGACGCCGTCCAGGTCGCCGCCCGGGTCGCGCCACTGACCTCCTCGATCGGGCTGGTGCCGACCGCCGTCGTCACCCACACCGAGCCCTTCCACCTGTCCAAGGCGATCGCCACGCTGGACTTCGTCAGCGGCGGCCGCGCGGGCGTGCGGGTCAAGGTCGGCAGCGCCGTGGAGGCCGCGCACCTGGGCCGGCGGCAGCTGCCCGACCTGCGCGAGCTGGACCCGGGCGACCCGGTGGCCCAGGCCGGGCTGCGCGAGCTGTTCGACGAGGCCGCCGACTGGGTCGAGGTCGTCCGCCGGCTCTGGGACAGCTGGGAGGACGGCGCGGAGATCCGCGACGTCGCCACCGGCCGCTTCGTCGACCGGGACAAGCTGCACTACGTCGACTTCGCCGGCCGGCACTTCTCCGTCCGCGGCCCCTCGATCACCCCCCGCCCGCCGCAGGGCCAGCCGCTGGTGGCCGCGCTCGCGCACCAGGCGATCCCCTTCGAGCTGGTCGGCCGCAGCGCCGACCTCGGCTTCGTCACCCCCACCGACGCCGCCGACGCCACCGCCGTCCTGGGCGAGATCCGGGCCGCCCAGGCCGCCGCCGGGCGTGCGGAGGAGACCGTGCACGTCCTCGGCGACCTCGTCGTGTTCCTCGACGCCGACGAGGCCACCGCCCGGGCGCGCAAGGACCGGCTCGACGAGCGCGCCGGGGCCGCGTTCACCAGCGACGCCGCCGTCTTCGTCGGGACGCCGTCCGGGCTGGCCGACCTCGTCGAGGAGTGGTCCGCCGCCGGGCTGAGCGGGGTGCGGCTGCGGCCGGCCACGCTGCCCCACGACCTGCGCCAGGTCACCACCGGGCTGGTGCCCGAGCTGCAACGCCGCGGGCTGTTCCGCACGGCCCACGAGGCCGCCACCCTGCGCGGTCTGCTCGGGCTGCCGCGCCCCGCCAACCGCTACGCCGCGGTCTGAGGAGAACGCCATGACCAAGCAGGTGCACCTCGCCGCGCACTTCCCCGGCGTCAACAACACCACCGTCTGGAGCGACCCCGCGGCCGGCAGCCACATCGAGTTCGACTCCTTCCGCCGCTTCGCCGCCGCCGCCGAGCGCGGGAAGTTCGACTTCATGTTCCTCGCCGAGGGCCTGCGGCTGCGCGAGCAGAACGGCGAGATCTACGACCTCGACGTCGTCGGCCGGCCCGACACCTTCACCGTGCTGGCGGCGCTGGCCGCGGTCACCGAGCACCTCGGGCTGGCCGGCACGATCAACTCCACGTTCAACGAGCCCTACGAGGTGGCGCGGGAGTTCGCCACCCTCGACCACCTCTCCGGTGGGCGGGCGGCGTGGAACGTCGTCACGTCCTGGGACGCCTTCACCGGGGAGAACTTCCGCCGCGGCGGCTTCCTGCCGCAGGACCAGCGCTACGAGCGGGCCCGCACCTTCCTGGCCACGGCGATGGAGCTGCTGGACTCCTGGCACGGAGACGAGATCGTCGCCGACAAGGAGACCGGTGAGTTCCTGACCACCCCGACCCCCGGCCGGTTCGCGCACTTCGACGCGCACTTCGACATCGCCGGCCAGTTCGACGTCCCGCGCAGCCCGCAGGGCCGCCCCGTCGTCTTCCAGGCCGGTGACTCCGACGAGGGCCGGGAGTTCGCCGCCTCCGGTGCCGACGCCATCTTCAGCCGGCACGGCACCAAGGAGGCCGGCCAGGCCTTCTACGCCGACGTCAAGGGCCGGCTGGCGACGTACGGCCGGGCCCCCGAAGACCTGCTGATCCTGCCCGCGGCCACCTTCGTCATCGCCGACACCGACGCCGAGGCCGCTGAGCTTGCCGCCGAGGTCCGCAAGCAGCAGGTGTCCGGGCAGACGGCGCTGCGCAAGCTGGAGGAGGTCTGGAACCGCGACCTCTCCGGCTACGACCCCGACGGCCCGCTGCCCGACGTCGACCCGCTGGTCGGCGAGCACACCGTGGCCAAGGGCCGGGCCAGCGTGCGGATGAACCGCGACCCGATGGCCGTCGCCGCCGCCTGGCGCGAGCAGGCCGAGGCCAAGGGCCTGTCCATCCGCGAGCTGATGATCGAGACCAGCGCCCGGCAGAACTTCATCGGCAGCCCCGCCACGGTCGCCGACCAGATCGACGACCTGGTGCAGTCCGATGCCAGCGACGGCTTCATCCTCGTCCCGCACCTCACCCCCGGCGGGCTGGACGTCTTCGTCGACACCGTGGTCCCGCTGCTGCAGGAGCGCGGCGTGCACCGCACCGACTACACCGGGACGACGCTGCGCGACCACCTCGGCCTGGCGCCGCTCGGCGGTGCCGCGTGACGACTCCGCTGGCCGAGGAGTTCCGCGCGGTGATGGCCGGGGTCGCCACCCCGGTCTCGGTGGTCACCACGCTCACCGACGGCTCCCCGCACGGGACGACGGTGAGCGCGTTCGCGTCGCTGTCGATGACCCCGCCGATGGTGCTGGTGTCCCTGGACCGCGGCTCGGAGCTGCTGTCCCGCCTCGCCGTGGACAGCGTCTTCGGCGTCAACGTGCTGGGCAGCGGTCAGGCGGCGCTGGCGCTGGCGTTCGCCCGCAAGGGCAGCGACAAGTTCTCCGGCGTCGACTGGGTGGCCGAGGACGGCGCGCCGCGGCTGACCGGCAGCCCCGGCTGGCTGGCCTGCACGGTGAGCCAGCTCGTCGCCGGCGGCGACCACGTCATCGTGCTGGGCGAGGTGCGCGCGGCGGCCCGGGAGGACCTCGCCCCGCTGACCTACCACGCGCGCACGTTCGGCACCCACGCCGCCGCGGTCTGACATCGTCGGGGTACCGCCCGGGCCCCGACCCCACCCTGACGAGGACGCCATGCACCCCGACGCCCCCGCTCCGACCACGCCGGTCGTGCCGTTCCGCACGGCCGTGCGCGCCTGGGCCCTGATCTCGCTGCAGACCTTCGGTGGGCCGGCCGGGCAGATCGCGGTCATGCAGCGGACGCTGGTGGAGGAGAAGCGCTGGATCGGTCAGCGCCGCTTCCTGCACGCGATGAACTACTCGATGCTGCTGCCCGGGCCCGAGGCCCAGCAGCTGGCCACCTACGTGGGCTGGCTGATGCACGGCACCCGGGGCGGGCTGGTCGCCGGCGGGCTGTTCGTGCTGCCCGGCGCCGTCGCGCTGCTGGTGCTGTCGGCGGTCTACGTGGCGTGGGGCGACACCACCGCGGTCACCGCCGTGTTCGCCGGGCTGGCGCCGGCGGTGGTGGCGATCGTGGTGCAGGCGGTGACCCGGGTCGGGAAGCGGGCGCTGACCAGCCGGGTGCTGCTGGGGATCGCGGTCGCCGCGTTCGCCGCGCTCGCGCTGTTCGCCGTCCCGTTCCCGGTGGTCGTCGCGCTGGCCGGGGTGGCCGGTTGGACGTTGCACCGCTGGCGTCCCGCGGCCGTGCCCGACAAGCCGGCGCAGGACGCCGACGACGGCCCGGCGCCGCTGATCTCCGACGACGAGCTGCACACCGAGCAGCCCTCGGCCCGCCGCACGCTGCGGGTGCTGGTCGTGGGCCTGGTCGCCTGGGGCGTGCCGATCGCCGCGGTGGCGCTGCTGACCGGGGCGGGCAGCGTCTTCACCGAGCAGGGGCTGTTCTTCTCCGGCGCCGCGGTGGTCACCTTCGGCGGGGCCTACGCGGTGCTGGCCTACGTCGCCCAGCAGGCGGTCGGCGTGTACGGCTGGCTCGCGCCGGGGGAGATGGTGCGCGGGCTGGCGCTGGCCGAGACCACGCCGGGGCCGCTGATCATGGTCGTGCAGTTCGTGGCGTTCCTGGGCGCCTACCGCGACCCCGGCAGCCTCGACCCGTGGGCCGCGGCGGTGCTCGCCTCGCTGCTGGTCACCTGGGTGACCTTCGTGCCCAGCTTCCTGTTCGTGCTGCTGGGCGCGCCCTACATGGAACGGCTGCGCGGCAACCGCTCGCTGTCGGCGGCGCTGACCGGCATCACCGCCGCCGTGGTCGGGGTGATCGCCAACCTCGGCCTGTACTTCGCGGTGCACACGCTGTTCACCGGCGTCGTGGCCGTGGACCGGTGGGGGCTGAGCCTCGAGCTGCCCGACCTCGGCACGCCGCGCTGGGTGGCGCTGGCGATCGCCTGCGTCGCGGCGGTGCTGCTGTTCCGGCTGCGCTGGTCGGTGCTGCGCACGCTGGGCGTGTGCGCCGTCCTCGGCCTCGCCGCCGGGCTCGCCGGCCTGCCCGTCTGACGGCCGGCCGGCGGTCCGCTCAGCCGACGGGCCGCTCGAAGGTCACCAGGACGCCGTCCACGCCGCCGGGCCCCACGCGGCCCTTCACCTCCACCGAGGTGATCGCCTTGAGCTGCCAGCCGTCGCGGGCCCGCTGGTTGAGCACCTTCTCCAGCTTGTCGCCGGACATCTTGCCGCCGATCATGCCCTCGCGGATCTCGTCGACCACGTACTCGTAGCGCGCTGCCATCGCCGTGCCCCTCTCGCCGGTGTCCTGGTCCCCGACAGCCTGTCGGGACGGGCACCCGGTGTCGACCCTCAGCGCTTGGGGAGCAGGCCCTCCTCGTGGTCGAGCTCGCGCTCCAGGATGCGCAGCCCCTCGTCGGGCAGCCGGGCGCCGTCCCGCCAGCGCAGCAGCTCCTCGCGCTCGGCGGCGATCACGGCGCGGCGCAGCCGCAGCGCGGCCTCGTAGCCCGGGGACAGCGGGATCTCCCCGCCCTCCGCGGAGTTGAGCAGGTCCAGCCGCTTGCGGTAGCGGTCCAGCCGGGTGGTCAGCTGGCCGCGCATCGCCTCGATCGCGCGGTCGTCGACCGCGTCGTGCTCCTCCGACTGCAGCGTGTCCAGCCGGGCCAGCCCGGCCTCCACCGCCGCGATCCGGGCCTCGTTGCGCAGCCGGGCCCCGTCGGCCTGGTCGGCGACGCAGCCCAGCGCCCGCACCAGCGGCGCGAAGGTGAGCCCCTGCCCGACCAGCGTGACCAGCACGGCGAGGAACGCGCAGAACAGCAGCAGGTCCCGGTCGGGGAACGGTGCCCCGGTCTCGGTCACCAGCGGGAGGGTGAAGATCGCGGCCAGGCTGATGACCCCGCGGGTGCCGGCCCAGCTCAGGACGACGATCTCCCGTCCGGACAGCCGCCCGCTGAACCGGCTGCCGTCATCGGTGTCCCCGCCGAGGTGGCTGTGCATGGACGCGGGCAGCGCCTCCGTCAGCAGCAGCCACAGCGGCCGGATGAACAGGACGCACCCGACGGTGATCGCGGCGGCGGTGAGCACGGTCGAGGTCTCGTACTGGCCCAGGCCGCGGATGACCTCGGGGAGCTGCTGGCCGATGAGCAGGAAGACGATGCCCTCGAGCAGGAAGTCGACCAGCCGCCACACCGCGTCGGTCTGCAGTCGGCTGGCCCCCGACGTCCAGTACGGCGCGTTGTGCCCGATCACCAGGCCGGCGACGACGACGGCCAGCACGCCGGAGACGTGCACCGCCTCGCCCAGCAGGTAGGCGATGAAGGGGGTGGCCAGGGAGATGGCGTTGTTGGTCAGCGGGTCCTTGCGCAGGCGGCGCAGCGGCCGGACGCCGTAGGCGACCACCAGCCCGGCCGCGACACCGCCGACCGCGGCGATGGTGAACTCACCGACCGCCGCCGGGGTGGAGAAGCCCTCGCCCTGGGCGGCGGTGACCGCGACGGTGAGGATGGTCAGCGCGGTGGCGTCGTTGAGCAGCCCCTCGCCCTGGATGAGGGTGATCAGCCGCGGCGGCAGGCCCACCTTGCGGCCCACCGACAGCGCGGCGACCGGGTCCGGCGGGGCGACCGCGGCGCCCAGCGCGATGCCCGCGGCCAGCGTCGCCCCGGTCACGAACAGCGCGAACCCGGCGCCGATGACCAGCGCGGTGACCAGCACCAGCAGCACCGACAGGCTGACCACGGTGCGCATGTTCCGGCGGATCGCGGTCAGCGAGGAGTCCAGCGCCGCGCTGTAGAGCAGCGGCGGCAGCACCAGGGTGAGCACCAGGTGCGGGTCCAGGGCCACGTTCGGGCCGGGCAGCAGCGCGTAGGCGATCCCGACGAGGGTCAGCAGGGCGGCGGCCGGCAGACCGGTGCGGTCGGCGATCGCCCGAACGGCGACGATCACCGCCACCGCACCCAGCACGAGCAGCAACATGGTCTCGGCACTCACCGCAGCAGTCTCCCGGACGGCGGGTCGCGGACCGGGAAGCGGTCTGGCCCCCGTGCCGGGTCCCGGCTCGCGCGGAGCGTGGGCCGGGGGCGAGGGGGTCCTTCAGCGGGCGCGGGCGGCCTCGAGCTCGGCGAGCGTGGGCGGGTCGGCCCCGGCCCGCGTGCACGCCAGTGCGGCCACCAGGGCGGCGTCGTCCAGCAGGGCGACCAGGTCCGGCTCGGGCAGGGCGCGCAGGGCGGCAGCGGTGAGCACGCCGGTGCGGACCAGGCCGGCGAAGAGGCCGGCGGCCAGGCTGTCCCCGGCGCCCACGGTGTCGACCACGTCCACCACCGGCGGACGGCGGCGCAGCAGGGTGCCGTCGGGCCGGGCCGCGCGCAGTGGCTCCCCGCCGTCGGTGACGACCACCAGCGAGGGCCCCTCGGCGGCCCAGGCCAGTGCGGTGGCGTCCAGGTCGGCGCCGGGGTCGAGCCAGTGCAGGTCCTCGGCGCTGACCTTGACCACGTCGGCGGTGCGGCGCAGCAGCTCGACCTGGGCGCGGACGGCGTCGGCGTCGGTGATGAGGCCGGGGCGGACGTTGGGGTCGAAGCTCACCAGCGCCGTCCCGTCGGCGCGGACCCGGGCGACCAGGTCGGCGATGGCGGCCGAGCCCGGCGGCGTCCAGCTGGAGATCGACCCGACGTGCACGATCCGGGTGCCGGCCGGCCAGGCACGCGCCAGCTCGTCGGCGCTCCACTGCCAGTCCGCGGCGCCAACGGTGTGGAAGGAGTAGCCGGCCGAGCCGTCCGCGGCCAGCTCCACCACGGCCAGGCTCACCGGCTCGGCGGCGTCCAGCATCGCGTCGGTGCCGACCCCGTTGCGGCTGGCGTGCCCGCGCAGCAGCGCGCCGAACGGCCCGGGACCGACCCGGGCCATCAGGTGGCTGACCGCGCCCAGCCGCGCCGCGGCGACGGCGACGTTGAGCGCGTTGCCGCCGGGGAAGGCGGTGTACTGCGGGGCCGCGCCGGGTTGCGGTGCACCCGCGGGGATCAGGTCGATGACGAGCTCGCCGCAGACGGTGATCACCGGCACACGGTAGCGCTGCCCCGCCGGGCCGTCCGAGCCGCGACCCGGGTGCCGACTGTGCGCTCAGCGGGCCAGTCCAGGCCGCCGGACCCCGCTGACCGCACAGTCGGTCCCCGGCGTCGCGGTCCCGGCGCTCACGGAGTCCCAGCGCTACGGAAACCGCAGCGCTGGGACTCCATGAGGTCAGTCGTTCGGGTAGACGACGCCGAGCTGGGCGCGGACGCCGTCGAGGAAGTGCATCAGGGCCAGCGAGTCGTGGACCGGCATGACCGGGCTCTCGGTCAGCCCCTGCTGGAGGCACCGGGTCACCTCGCGCAGCTCGTGCACGTAGCCGGACCCGATCCGCTCGAACTCCTCCACCCGCACCGGGGCGTCGCCGATCTGCACCTCGAGCCGCTCGGGCCGGTAGACCGAGTCCGCGCCCTCCGCGCGCAGCCAGCCCTCGGTGCCGCAGACCAGCGCGCTGTGCGGCGAGCGGGCCAGCAGCGAGGTGGTCAGCTGGGCCTGGGCACCGGAGGCGTAGGACAGCGACAGGGCGTTCTGCGCGTCGACGCCCTCCTCGTTCAGCGTGCCGACGGCGGTCACCGAGTCGGGCAGGCCGATCGTGCCCCAGGGCCACAGCAGCGGGTAGACGGCCAGGTCGAGCAGGGCACCGCCACCGTCGGCGCGGGCCCAGATGCGCGCGCCCGGGTCGGCCGGGGCGGGGAAGGAGATCTCGGCGTTGACCCAGTGCACCTGGCCGAGCTCGCCGGAGGCGGCGATCTGGAGCGCCCGCTGGTAGGCCGGCTGGAACCGCGTCCAGACCGCCTCCATCAGGAAGACGCCGCGCTCGCGGGCCAGCTCGGCCAGCTCGGTGGCCTCGCGGGCGTTGATGGTGATCGGCTTCTCCACGAGCACCGACTTGCCGGCGGTCAGCGCCGCGCGCACCACGGCGGCGTGCTGGGCGTGCGGCGTGGCGACGTAGACGACCTCCACGGCCGGGTCGGCGAGGAGTGCGTCCAGGCCGGAGCGGGTGTCGTCGTCGCCGTAGGACGCCGCGAAGCCGAACTGCTCGGCGAAGGCGGCGGCCTTGTCGGCGTGCCGGGAGCTCACCGCGGCCAGCGTCGCGTCCGGCAGCAGGGCGATGTCGGCGGTGACCGTGGCGGCGATCGAGCCGGTGGACACGACGCCCCAGCCGACGGGGCGGCCGGTCGCGGTCAGCGGGTCGGCGTCGAGCAGCTCCGGACGGGCGATGTACGGGGAGGTCATCCCTTCACGCTAGGGCCACCGCGGCGTCCTCTAGCGTGCGGGCATGAGCGACCGCGCGGGCACCAGCGACGACGCCGCCCAGCCGTGGGGTGCCGGGACGTGGACGGCGGCCCCGGCCGACGTCCGCGGGGACGGCGACGACCTGCTCGTCACCGCCGTCGAGGGCAGCGACGCCTGGCGGCACACCAGCTACGGGTTCGTGCACGACTCCGCGCACGCTCTGCTGGCCCCGCTGGCCGACCCCGGCGCGGTCGAGGTGACCTTCGACCTCGACTACGACCAGCAGTTCGACCAGGCGGGCCTGGTGCTGCGCGCCGACGCCGAGACCTGGGTCAAGGCCGGGGTCGAGTTCGCCGACGGTGCGCCCAGCGTCGGCGCGGTGGTCACCCTGGGCCGCTCGGACTGGTCGGTCGCGCCGGTGCCCGCGTGGGCCGGCCGTCGGGTGACCGTGCGGGCCAGCCGCTCGGGCGACGCGGTCACGGTCCGCGCCCGGGTCGACGACGAGCCGTTCCAGTTGGTGCGGGTCGCCCCCTTCCCGGCCGGCACGCCGCTGCAGGCCGGACCGTACTGCTGCGCCCCCACCCGCGCGGGGCTCGTCGTCCGCTTCCGCCGCTGGACCACCGGCCCCGCCGACGCCGCGCTGCACTGACGCGGGGAACCGTTCCCGACCGCGCGCGACGCCGGCACGATCCCCGGCCATGACCGACGCACCGAAGGGCCCGGCCAGCTACTTCCCGTCGATCGAGGCGGGGTACGGCCGCCCGATCGCGGAGTGGCAGGAGCTGATCCGGGCCTCGCCGCTGACGAAGCACATGGAGCTGGTGACCTGGCTCACGACCGAGCACGGCCTCGGCCACGGGCGCGCCAACGCGCTGGTGGCGGCCACCCTCGCCGAAGGCTGACCTGGTCGTCAGGGGAGTTGTGCTCTGCTCCCCACCAGGGAGCAGAGCACAACTCCCCGACACCGGTGGCCACGGACGGCAGACTGAGGGCGTGACCCGTACGCCGTACCTGTCCTCCCGGCTGCAGGGCTTCGGGACGACGGTCTTCGCCGAGATGAGCGCCCTCGCGGTGGCCACCGGCTCGATCAACCTGGGCCAGGGGTTCCCCGACGAGCCCGGCCCCGCGGCGGTGCTCGACGTCGCCCGGGCCGCCATCGGCACCGCACACGACCAGTACCCGCCCGGCCCCGGCCTGCCCGAGCTGCGGACGGCGATCGCGGAGCACCAGCTGCGCTTCCGCGGGCTGACCCACGACCCGGACGGCGAGGTGCTGGTCACCGCCGGCGCCACCGAGGCGCTGACCGCCGCGCTGCTGGCCCTGCTCGAGCCCGGCGACGAGGTCGTGCTGTTCGAGCCGATGTACGACAGCTACGCCGCCGCGGTCGCCATGGCCGGCGGCGTCCTGCGCCCGGTGCCGCTGCACCCGCCGGCGGTGGCGGCTGGGGAGGTGGGCACCGGGGCGTGGACCTTCGAGGAGGCCGCGCTGCGGGCCGCGGTCACCCCGCGCGCCCGCATGCTGCTGCTCAACACCCCGCACAACCCGACCGGCAAGGTGTTCACCGCTGCCGAGCTGGCGCTGCTGGCCGAGGTCGCCACCGCTGCCGACCTGCTGGTGCTCACCGACGAGGTCTACGAGCACCTGGTGTTCGACGGGGCCACGCACACCTCGATCGCCACGCTGCCCGGGATGGCCGGCCGCACGCTCGTGATCAGCAGCGGCGGCAAGACCTTCAACACCACCGGCTGGAAGATCGGCTGGGTCTGCGGGCCGGCACCGCTGGTGGCCGCTGTGCGCACCGCCAAGCAGTACCTGACCTTCGTCAACGGCGGACCGTTCCAGCCGGCGGTCGCCGCCGGGCTGCGGCTGCCCGACGCGTTCTTCGCCGGCGTCACCGCCGACCTGCAGCGCCGCCGCGACCGGCTGACCGCCGGGCTGGCGGCCGCGGGGCTGCCGGTGGTCAGCCCGCAGGCGACGTACTTCGCCACCGTCGACGTCCGACCGCTGCAGCCCGACGGGGACGGCGTGGCGTTCTGCCGCGCGCTGCCCGCCCGCGCCGGGGTGGTCGCCGTCCCGTCCGTGGTCTTCTACGGCGCGGCGGACGCGCACCTGGGCCGGCACCTGGTGCGCTTCGCCTTCTGCAAGCGCGACGAGGTGCTCGCGGAGGCCGCCCGGCGACTGGGGGAGATGCAGTGAGGATCGCCGCTGTCCAGCACGACATCGTCTGGGAGGACCGGGACGCCAACTTCGCCCGGCTCGCCCCGCAGGTCGCCCGCGCGGTGGGGGCCGGCGCGGAGCTGGTGCTGCTCACCGAGACCTTCTCCACGGGGTTCTCCATGACCCCGGGCATCGGCGAGCCGGTGGGCGGGCCCTCGGCCCGGTTCCTCGCCGCGCAGGCCGCCGAGCACGGCGTGTGGGTGGCCGGCACCTGTCCCGAGATCGAGGACGGCGAGGAGCTGCCGCACAACACCTTCGTGCTGGCCGGCCCCGACGGCAGCACCCACCGCTACCGCAAGCTGCACCCCTTCGCCGCCGAGCGCACCCGCTTCCGGTCCGGCACCGGGCCGGTGACCGTCGAGGTCGGCGGCCTGCGGATCACCCCGTTCATCTGCTACGACCTGCGCTTCGCCGACGTGTTCTGGGAGGCCGGCCCCACGACCGACGTCTTCCTCGTGCCGGCCAACTGGCCGCGCGCCCGGCGGCAGCACTGGACGACGCTGCTGTCGGCCCGGGCGATCGAGAACCAGGCCTACGTGGTCGGCTGCAACCGGGTCGGGGACGCCGGTGACGGCACCCACCACGCCGGCGACAGCCGGATCGTGAGCCCGACCGGGGAGCTGCTGGCCACCGCCTCGGGGGTGGAGACGATCGTGCTCGCCGACGTCGACGCGGCCGAGGTGGCCGCCACCCGGGACCGCTTCCAGTTCCTGGCCGACCGCCGCGGCTGACCGTTTCCCGGGGCGGCTGGCCCCGGAGGGGCACCCTGGGGGACCCTGGTACCCGCAGGTACCGAGCAGTTGTCGAGATGTGCAGGAGTCGCAGGATGCCCCAGGGCACGGTCAAGTGGTTCAACGCTGAGAAGGGGTTCGGGTTCATCGAGCCCGACGACGGCGGGCAGGACGTGTTCGCGCACTTCTCCGCGATCGCCGACGACGGCGGATTCCGCAGTCTGGACGAGGGGCAGCGGGTGGAGTTCGAGGCGAGCCCGGGCGACCGCGGCCTGCAGGCGGACACCATCCGTCCGCTGGGCGGCGGCAGCGCCGGCCGCGCTCCGGCGCGGGCCGAACGCGGGCACCGCGACGACTACCGCGAGGTCCGCGCCCCCCGCGGCGGCGGCGGTGGTGGCGGCTCCGAGGGCACGGTGCGCTTCTTCAACGCCGAGAAGGGCTTCGGGTTCATCGAGCCCGACGAGGGCGGCGACGACGTCTTCGTGCACTTCTCCGCGATCGCCGACGACGGCGGCTACCGCAGCCTCGACGAGGGCCAGCGGGTCTCCTACACCGCCAGCCCCGGCCAGAAGGGCATGCAGGCCGACTCGGTCCAGCCCCTCGGCGGCGGCCGGGCCCCGGCCCGCGACGACCGGCGCGACGACCGCCGTGACGACCGGGCCCCCCGCGCACCGCGCGGTGGCGGCGGCGGGTCGCAGGGCACCGTGCGGTTCTTCAACGCCGAGAAGGGCTTCGGGTTCATCGAGCCCGACACCGGCGGCGACGACGTCTTCGTCCACTTCTCCGCCATCGAGGACCACGGCGGCTACCGCAGCCTCGACGAGGGCCAGCGGGTCGAGTACTCCGCCAGCCCCGGCCAGCGCGGCCTGCAGGCCGACTCGGTGCGCGCCGTCGGCGGTGGCGGCGGTGCCCCGGCCGGCAACGACCGGCGCGACGAGCGCCCGCGCCGGGACGAGCGTCCCCGCCGCGACGACCGGGCACCCCGGGCGCCGCGCGCCGGTGGTGGCGGCGGCACCGGCGGCCAGGGCACGGTGCGCTTCTTCAACGCCGAGAAGGGCTTCGGGTTCATCGAGCCCGACGACGGCGGCGACGACGTGTTCGTGCACTTCTCCGCGATCGCCGACCGGGGCGGCTACCGCAGCCTCGACGAGGGCCAGCGGGTCGAGTACACCGCCAGCCAGGGCGACCGCGGCGTGCAGGCGGACTCGGTCGACCCGCTGTGACCCACGCCCGCTGACCGTCCGGCACCCGGACGGTCAGCGGGCCGCACGACCCGCCGCCCCGCGGGGCGGAGCCAGGACGAGGGAGCAGATGGACGCCGCTGGACGACCCCGCCGCGGGACCGGCCGGTGACGGGCACGCCCGCGCCGCACTGGACCCACAGCTACGCCCCGGGCGTGCCGGCGGAGGTGGAGGTGCCGCCGGACGCCGTGCCCGATCTGCTGGCCGCCGCCGTCGCGCGGTTCCCGGACCGGCCGGCGCTGGACTTCCTCGGCGCCAGCACCAGCTACGCGGAGCTCGGCTCGGCCGTGGCCCGCGCCGCCGGGCTGCTGCGGGACCTGGGCGTGCGGCCCGGTGACCGGGTGGCCCTGGTGCTGCCCAACTGCCCGCAGCACGTGGTCGCCTTCCACGCCGCGCTCCGGCTGGGCGCCGTCGTCGTGGAGCACAACCCGCTGTACACCGCCGACGAGCTCGGTGCCCAGTTCCGCGACCACGGCGCCACGGTCGCCGTCGTCTGGGACGTCGTCGCCCCCGTGGTGCAGGGCCTGGACGCCCCGGCGCTGCGCACCGTGCTCGCCGTCGACCTCAGCCGCGCGCTGCCGCTGGCCAAGCGGTTGGCGCTGCGGCTGCCACTGGCCCGCGCCCGGGCCACCAGGGCGGCGATGACCGCCCCGGCGCCGGGGGCGACGCCCTGGGAGGCCGCGGTCGCCGGGGCCACCCCGCTGCCGGCCGCGCACCCGGGACCGGTGCACACCGACGTCGCGCTGCTGCAGTACACCGGCGGCACGACCGGCAGCCCCAAGGCCGCCGTCCTCACCCACCGCAACCTGGTCGCCAACGTCACCCAGTCCCTGGCCTGGGTGCCGGGCCTGCGTCCGGGCACCGAGGTGTTCTACGGCGTCCTGCCGTTCTTCCACGCCTACGGGCTGATGCTGTGCCTGGTCACCGCCCTGCGGATCGGCGCGGCGCTGGTCCTGTTCCCGCGGTTCGACGTCGACCAGGTGCTCGCCGCGGCCCGGCGGCGGCCGCCGACGTTCCTCCCCGGGGTGCCGCCGGTCTACGAGCGGCTGGCCACCGCCGCCGCGGAGCGCAGCGTCGACCTGTCCACCGTGCGGTTCGCGATCTCCGGGGCGATGCCGCTGCCGGTGGCGACCGCGGCCCGCTGGGAGGAGCTGACCGGTGGGCTGGTGGTGGAGGGCTACGGGATGACCGAGGCCTCACCGATCGCGCTGGGCAACCCGATGGGGCCCACCCGCCGGCCGGGCACCGTCGGCCTGCCCTACCCCTCGACGCAGATGCGGGTGGTCGACCCGGAGGACCCGGCCGTCGACCGGGCACCCGGCGAGCGTGGCGAGCTGCTGGTGCGCGGGCCGCAGGTCTTCTCCGGCTACTGGAACCGGCCCGAGGAGACGGCTGCGGTGCTGCTGGCCGACGGGTGGCTGCGCACCGGCGACATCGTGGTGGCCGACGTCGACGGCTTCGTCACCGTCGTCGACCGGATCAAGGAGCTGGTCATCACCGGCGGGTTCAACGTGCACCCCTCCGAGGTGGAGGACGCGCTCAAGGCCGTCGACGGGGTCACCGACGCGGCGGTGGTCGGCCTGCCCGGGGCGTCGGGCAGCGAGGAGGTCGTCGCCGCGGTCGTGCTGTCCCGGCCGCTGGACCTCGACGCCGTGCGCGAGGCCACCCGGGCGTCGCTGGCGGCCTACAAGGTGCCGCGCCGGCTCGTCGTCGTCGAGGACCTGCCGCGCTCGCAGATCGGCAAGGTGCTCCGCCGGCAGGTCCGCGCGCAACTGCTCGCCGGGTCGGCTCAGCCGGGGACGCCGGAGCCGTAGTCGCCGAACGGCTCGGTCGGCACCGGCGCGACCGCGGTCTCCCGCAGCTCGCGCCCGGCGGCGTCCAGGGTGCGCACGCTCACCGCCCCGGCCGGCATCGGCACGACCGCCCCGCCGCCGGTCAGCGCCAGCGGGCCCAGCACCCGGCCCCGCTCGTCCAGCAGCTCGGCGGAGGCGGCGTCGGACGGGGCGGACACCACCAGCCACCGGCCGTCCTCCTCCGAGCTCAGCCCGGGCAGCGCGACGTCGCAGGTGCGCACCACCGTGAGCGTCGCGACGTCGGTCGAGCCCGGCGGGGTCGAGGCGCCACAGGGGAGCACCGTCCCCGGGCGGCCGGCCACCGTCCCGACGACGAGCGCGCCGCCGGGGCTGTGCGCCACGACGACGGCGACGCTCCCGCTGCGCCGGCTCAGCGGCAGCGGGCCGGACCACAGCAGCTCGGGCTCCAGGTCGGCGGGCTCGACGCCCAGCGGGCCGGCCAGCTGGGTGAACGCCGTGCCGACCACCACCGGGTCCGGCGGCTGCGCGGTGGGCCGCAGCGGCTGGAGCGCCGGCAGCTCCCCGGTGCGCGTCCCCGGCACCTCGACCCCGCTGCGGTGCACGACCTGGCCGTCCCGGGTCACCCGCACGCTGAGCCCGGAGCCGGCCTGCGTCGTCCGGGCCGGCACGACCGCGGTGCCGTCGGCGGAGCCCGCCGGCAGGTAGTCGCGGCCCACGGTGCCGCGCGGACCGACCATCAGCCGGTCGGAGACCGCCACGGTGTCGCCCCGGCCGGCGACCACGACCAGCGTCGCCTCGCCGGGACCGCCGAGCACGAGCGTCGCCGGCCGGGTGCGGCCCAGGGTGCGGGAGTACCGGGGCGTCAGCTCCGCCGCCGGCGCGCCCACCGGTCCGACCAGCCAGGTGCCGCGGAAGTCGCCGTCGGTCTCGCCGACCACCAACGCCGCGCGGCCGTGCGGGGTGTCCCCGGCGAACACGACCTCCCGGTCGGCGACCGGCGGCGGCGCCTGACCGCCCCAGCCCACCGACCGGACGGCATCGAGGAACGCGGCGTCGCCGGCGAGGGAGCCGCGGGCCGGGCCCAGGAGCACCGGGATCGCCGGGTTGCCGCCCAGCGGGGCGGCCGGTGCCGGGCGGGCGGACGACGGAGACGCCGGGGCGACCGGTGCCGGGGCCGGCTCGGCGGCGGGACGGGTGAGCTGGACGCCGGCGCCGCCCACGCACAGCACGGTCAGCGCCGCGGCGGCCGCGACCTGCCACCGGCCCCGCCGCTGCCGGTGC
Organism: Modestobacter muralis; assembly: GCF_010682105.1. Lineage (GTDB taxonomy): Bacteria > Actinomycetota > Actinomycetes > Mycobacteriales > Geodermatophilaceae > Modestobacter > Modestobacter muralis. The sequence goes on from NZ_JAAGWH010000010.1 coordinate 33,104, forward strand.
CGCACGTCGACGACGGCCTGACCGGCGTCCAGCCGCCAGGCGCCGGGTCCGCCGGCGAGCCGGGCGAGCTCGTCGTGCAGCCGCCGGTCCGGGTCGTCGGCGCCGGACCGGGGGCGGGCGTAGAGGTCGGGGGCCAGGGCAGGGTGCAGCTGTGCGGCGCCGCGCTCGGCCTCCTGCGCCGCGGTGTCGGCCGGGCAGCCCAGCAGCGGGGCGAGCTGCGCCGGGGGCAGCCCGTCGAGGGCGGTCAGCACGGTCGCCGCCCGGGTGCGGGGCGGCAGGTCGCGCAGCGCCCGGGCCAGCGGCTCGGGACCGGCCGCGGCGACCGAGGGGTCGGGCAGGGACTCGATCACCTGCTCCCCGCGGACCGTGCGCCGGCCGCTGCCGGTGACCAGGGCCGCGCGGGCGGTGGCCAGCGGGTCGGGGACGCGCCCCCAGCGCCGGCGGGTGCGGGCCAGCGCGCGCTGCACCAGCTCCTCCGCACCGGACCGGTCGCCGGTGAGGAGCAGGGCGGTGCGCAGCAGCTCCGGACGCCGGGCGGCGACGAACTCCTCGAACGACGTGTCCACTCCGACCTCCTCTCGCCTGCGCTGCGTCCGTCCGCCGGGACCTGCGGTGCCTTCGCTCACCGGGCCTGCGGGGCGTTCGTCCGCCGGGCCCGGTGGGGTTCAGCGGTACGCGGCGGCCAGCCGGGCGAAGCCCTCGTCCAGTGACACCTCGGGTGTCCAGCCCAGCGCCGCACGGGTGCGCCGCTGGTCGAACCAGTGCGCGGTCGCGAGCTGCTCGGCGAGGAACCGGGTCAGCGGCGGGGTCTGCCGCGCACCGGTCAGCGACCAGACGCCCTCGACCACCGCTCCGGCGGCCCAGGCCAGGCCGAACGGCACCCGGGACCGCGGCTCGGGGACGCCCGCGGCCCGGCACAGCCCGGCGAGGACCTCACCGACCGGGCGGGGCTCGCCGTTGGAGACGACCAGCGCCTCGCCGTGCACCGGCCCGCACGCGTCCACCGCGGCCACCAGCGCGGCCGCGGCGTTGTCGACGTAGGTGGTGTCGATCAGCGCCGCCCCGGACCCGATCAACGGCAGCCGCCCGGCGCGGGCCCGCTCGACGATGCGGCCGACGAGCTGGGTGTCGCCGGGCCCCCAGACCAGGTGCGGGCGCACCACCAGGACGGCCAGGGCGGGGGAGTCGGCGGCCAGCGCCGCGCGCTCGGCGAGCGCCTTGGACCGCGCGTAGTGCCCGCGGGCGCCCGCCGGGTCGGCGGGCTCCGCGCCCACCCCGACCAGCGCCGACCCGCCGTGCGCCACCGAGGGGGAGGAGACGTGCACCAGCCGCCGCACGCCCGCGGCGGCGCAGGCGGCCACCACGGTGCCGGTGCCGGTGACGTTGGCCCGCTCGTACTCCGCCCACGGCCCGGTCACGTCGACCTTGGCGGCCAGGTGCACGACGGCGTCCTGACCGGCCACCGCCCGGGCGACGACGCCGGGGTCGGCGACGTCGCCCAGCACCTGGGTGCAGTCGAGCCGGGCCGGGCGGCGTTGCAGCACGGTGACGTCGTCCCCGCGGTCGACCAGCCGCTGCGCCGTGGCCCGGCCCAGCATCCCGCTGGCGCCGGTGACGAGCACCCTCACGACCGGCGCCGGGCCCCGCCCGTGCCGGCCAGCACCGCGCCGGCCGCGCGGGCCACCGCGGTGCGGTCGACCTTGGACTCGTGCCGGATGTCCACCGGCAGCCGGCCGGTGGTCAGCACCGCCGCGACCTCGGTGCCGGCCGCGGCACGTACGGCCCCGGCCAGGTCCGCGTCGGCGAGGGACGGCCGGGGGGCAGCACCGGGGAACCGGGAGGAGCGTGCCCCGGCCGGGACGACGACCACCACGACGACCTGGGCACCGACCGGCCCGACGCCGACGACGGCGGCCGCCGAGACGCCCGGCAGCTGCTCGACGCGCTGCTCGATGCCGACCGGGGTCACCACGCCGGTGGCGGTGGTGACCACGTGCGGCAGCCGGCCCCCGATCCACAGCCGGCCCTCGGCGTCGAGGTGCCCGACGTCGCCGGTGCGGTGCCAGCCCGGGTTGCGGGAGGAGATCCGCTCGGTGGCCCAGAGGGCGTCGTAGCGGTCCTTGACGTGCGCGGCCCGCACGCAGACCTCGCCGGTCAGGCCCGGGGTGTCGGTGAGGTCGCCCTCGGCGCGGCCGGTGGGCGTGAGCGCGCTGACCCGCACCTCGACACCGGCCAGCGGGCGGCCGACGCAGACGCCGTCCCCGGACCCGGCGGCCTCGACCTCGGCGGCCGAGACGTCGGTGACCGGCAGCGCCTCGGTCATCCCGTAGGGCGTGTGCGCCTCGGCGTGCGGCAGCACCGCGCGCAGCTGCTGCAGCAGCGACAGCGGCACGGGGGCGCCCGCCGACATCAGCAGCCGGACGCCGCCGAGCGCGCCCCGCTGCGCGTCGGTCAGGTCGCCGGCGGTGGCGACCACCCGGCGCAGCGCGGCGGGGGAGGCGAACACCACGGTGCCGCCGGCCGCGGCGGTGGCGTCGGCGAGCTTGGCCGCGGTGAGCGAGCCGGGCGCGGTCACGTCGATGTCGGGCACGATCGAGCCGATGCCCAGGGCCGGGCCGAGGATGGCGAACGGCGCGAACGCGGCGACCAGCCGGTCGGCCGGGGTGAGGCCGTAGGTCGACCGGACCAGGTCGAGCTGGGCCACGGCCTGGCGCCGGGTGTAGACGACGCCCTTGGCCGGGCCGGTGGCCCCGGAGGTGAACAGCACGGCGCAGTCGGCGTCGGGCGCGGCGACGGCGGGCGCGGCCGCGGTGGCGCCGCGCTGCTCCAGCTCGGCCAGGCTGGTCGTGGCACCGAGGGCGCGGGCGGCCGCCCCGGCGACGCCACCGGCCGCGATCCGGATGCCGGGCAGGCCCATCACCCGGGCAGCGGCCAGCCCCTGGGCGCTGCCGATGACCGCGCCGACGCCGGCGCCGCGCAGCGCCCGGCGCATGCCCCGCAGGCCCAGGCCCTTGTCGGCCACCACGATGACCGCCCCGGCCCGCCAGACGGCGTAGACGGCGGCGGTGAGGTCGGCGGAGGGCTCGACCAGCATGCCCACCCGGGTGCCCGGCCCGACGCCGGCGGCGACCAGCCCGGCGGCGAGGTCCTCGACCCGGCGGGACAGCGCGGCCCAGGTGACGGTGCCGCCACCGACCTCGACGACAGCGGGGGAGTCGTCGGTGGCCCGGTCGGTCAGCGCCGACCACGGGTGCCGGTCGGTGACCTCGGCGGCCGGTCGCGCGGGCGCGGCGGGGCGGCCCTCGGCCAGGTCGGCGACCCACTGGGCGATCGCCTTCGCGTACTGCGGGGCGTCCTCCTGCACCAGGTGCGAGGCGCCCTCGTAGCGGTGCAGCTGGGCGTGCGGCAGCCGCCCGCGCAGGTCGGCCAGGTAGCGCTCGCCGAACACCGGGTCGCGCGGGCCCCACAGCAGCAGCGCGGGGACGTCCAGGTCGCGGATGCCCTCGGCGATCGCCTCCTGGGTGGCGCGCGAGGGGTGCCCGGGGGCGAAGGGGATGTCGGCGACGAAGTCCCCGACGGAGCCGCGGCGGTCCGCGGACGCGTACGGCGCGGCGAAGGCGTCGCGGACGGCGGCCGGCAGCGGCGGGCGGGACAGCGCGGTGGTGGCGCGCACGAACAGCGGGGTGCCGACCGTCGCGGCCGGGCGCACGCCGGGGGCGTGCGCCAGCCGGATCAGCGCCGGGCCCAGGTCGCCCGGCGGCATGGCGACGGCGGTGTTGGTCAGGACGACGCCGCGCAGCTGGTCGCGGTGCTGCAGCGCCCAGCCCAGGGAGATCACGCCGCCCCAGTCGTGGCCCACGGTGATCACCGGGCCGGTGACGCCGAGGGCGGCGGTGAGGTCACCGAGGTCGGCGACGCGCTGGGCCAGCGGGCGCAGCCCGGTCAGCCGCTCGGAGAAGCCCATGCCGAGCTGGTCGGGGGCGACGACCCGCCAGCCGGGGGGAGCGGCGGCGACCAGCCGGCGCCACAGGTAGGACCAGGTCGGGTTGCCGTGGACGCACAGCAGCGTGCCGACCGGGTCGGTCACGCCGTTGTCCAGGAGGTGCCAGTCGTGCTTCGCGCCGGTGGAGTCGGCCACGGTGACGCGCCGGGACCAGGCCGGGTCCAGACCCGGCAGCCCCGCGGGGAGGTCGGGCACGGGGGTCGCGTCGGTCACCGCGTGGGTCACCAGGCGATCTCGAGGCAGGAGGCGTTCAAGCCCGAGCCGATGCCCATCAGCAGCACCCGGTCGCCGTCGACCAGGGAGTCCTGCTGGCCGGCCAGCGTGAAGGGCACCGCGGCCGGGCCGAGGTTCCCGCGGGTGGGGAAGGTCAGCGGCACCTTCGCCTCGTCGATGCCGAACTTCGCGACCATCGTCGCGGTGTGCACCTTGGAGACCTGGTGGATGACGTAGCGGTCCATGCCGCTCTTCCAGTCGAACTCGGCGGCGGCCTCGTCCCACATGTCCAGCGACAGGGCGATGCCGGCGTCCAGCAGGCCCTTGAGGTCGGTGCGCATCTCGTCGTTGTCGCCGATGCACAGCTCGTGGTGCTCGGTGCCGGCCCGGCTGACCGAGCCGACCAGGCGGTGGCCCTCGGGGTGCTGGTCGCTGCGGCCCAGGACCATCGCGGCCGCGCCGGAGCCCAGGGTCAGCGTGGCGAACTGGGCGATCACGTCGCGGGAGGTCACACCGGGGCCCTGCAGCCGCTCGATGGTGCGCTCCTGCACCTTCCGGGAGTCCTCGCCGTTGACGATCAGCGCGTGGTCGATCATCCCCGAGTCGATCATCGCCGCGGCGAGCTCCATGCCGTTGACGAAGCCCAGGCAGGCGTTGGTCACGTCGAAGTTCTGCGCCGAGCGGGGCAGGCCCAGGGCCGAGTGCACCGCGACCGCGGTCGAGGGCTCCAGGTGCTTGCGGCTCACCGAGGTGTTGATCATCAGCCCGATGGAGGCCGGGTCGACACCGCTCTCGCTGATCGCCTTGGCGCCGGCCATGGCCGCGCCGTCGACGAAGGTGACGCCGTCGGCCCACCAGCGGCGCTCGCGGATGCCGGCCAGCCGTTCCAGCATCCCCGGGCGCAGACCCACGCGTGCGTAGGTCTCGGCCAGCTGCTCGTCGAGCGCGTCGGAGGTGACCACCTGCGAGGCGTCGGCCGTCTGCACGGTCAGGATGCTGGTGTTGCGGAAACGGTGCGTGGCATTGCCACTCATGGGCGGTCCAGTCGTCGAGGGAGTCCGACTCTTCCACGTGCGCTCGTCCACGTGCGGCCCCCTGTTCCGGTGGGCACTACCCGGGGCGGCCACCGGTATGCCGCCCGGAGTCCACTCGCGGCGGGCATCACATCGGGTGGGCCGGTGCGACCGGGGGTGTACGGCCGGCGCGGGGAGGGGAGGATGCCCCGGTGACAGCCCCCGAGGACGGCGTGCGGAGCCCTGCAGCGGACCGGCCCCCGGCAGGTGACCGGCGTCGGATCGACCGGATCGGCCTCGTGGTGCACGAGGGCAAGCCGGTGGCCCGCGCCGCGGCGCAGCGGGTCCGCGACTGGGCCGGGGCACGCGGCCTGCCCTGCACCGACATCGACGTGTGGAGCGAGTCCGACGCGCGCCGTCCCGCCCACGAGGAGGCGGCGCTCGCCGGCAACCCCGACCTGGTGGTCACCGTCGGGGGTGACGGCACGTTCCTGCGCGGTGCCCGGGTGGCGGCCGCGGCCGGTGCGCTGGTGCTCGGCGTCGACGTCGGGCGGGTGGGCTTCCTCACCGAGGTCGAGGTCGACCGGCTGGAGGAGGCGCTGCAGATGGTCCTCGACGGCGACGTCGTCCTGGACGCCCGGATGATGCTGACGATGCGCGCCTCGCGCCCGCTGGCCCTGCCCGGCGGCATGGACGCGCTGCTGAGGTTCGGCCGAGGGCCCGCGCTGCCCTCCCCGGCGGTCCGGCCGGGCCCCGCCGACGAGGACGGCTGGGGCGTGCCGCTGGACGTGCTCGCGCTCAACGACGTCGTGTTCGAGAAGCTCGCCCGGGACCGGCAGGCCAGCCTCGCCCTCTACGTCGACGGCCGGCTGTTCGCCTCCTACTCCGCCGACGCGCTGGTGGTCTCCACCGCCACGGGCTCCACCGCCTACAGCTTCGCCGCCGGTGGCCCCGTGCTGTCCCCGGACCTGGAGGCGCTGGTGTTCACCCCGGTCGCGCCGCACATGGTGTTCAACCGCAGCCTGGTGCTGTCGGCGAAGCACCGGATCGGCGTCCTGGTGCTGGGCCGGTCGGGGCAGGTGGCGGTCAGCGTCGACGGCCAGCTGCGCGGTGTGCTCGAGCCCGGCGACTGGGTGACCGTCTACGGCGCCGCCCAGCGCTCGGAGCTGGTGCGGCTGGACGAGCCGCACTTCCTCGACCGCGTCCGCAGCCGCTTCGGCCTGTCCGACGCCCGCGCCGCGGTCGCCGACGGCGAGGCCCCGATGGTGCACGACCCGATGCGGGCGCTGCCGCCGGACCTGGCCCACCCCGGCCCGACGGCCGGTTGAGCGGCGTCCCGGCCGCGCGGGCCGGGACGCCTCAGACGGTGACGGGCAGCTGGTCGATGCCGTAGACGAAGGACAGCTCGCGGAACTGCAGCTCCGACTGCGGGACGGCGACCGCCAGGTCCGGGAAGCGGCGCAGCAGGGCCGGCAGCAGGATGCGCAGCTCCATCCGGGCCAGCTCGGCGCCGATGCAGCGGTGCGCGCCGTGTCCGAACGCGAGGTGCCCGCTGGTGGGCACTCGGGCCGGGTCGAAGAACTCGGGGGAGGCCCCGGCGGTGAGCGGGTCGCGGTTGGACGCGCTCAGCGAGGCCAGCACGACGTCGCCGGCCTTGAGCGGGGTGCCCAGCAGGTCCAGGTCGTGCCGGGCGAAGCGGGGGAAGGCCATCTGCACGACGGAGAGGTAGCGCAGCAGCTCCTCCACGACCCGGTCGACGTCCTTCCGGCTGCCGGTGCGCACCAGCTCGGCGTGCGCGGGGTCGCGCAGCAGCACCAGGGTGCTCAGCGAGATCATCCCGGCGGTGGTCTCGTAGCCGCCGGTGAAGACCCCGTCGGCCAGGCCGGCCAGGTCGGCGTCGGAGATCCGGTCACCCTCGTCGCGGATGATCGCACCGATCAGCCCCGGGCCCGGCTCCACCCGCTGCCGGGCGACGGCGTCGAAGAGGAACTCGCGCTGCGCGGACACCGCGCCGAAGGCGGCGGCGGCGCCGGAGGTGATGTCGAAGCGCTGCACACCCAGCCGGGCGAAGGCGTCCCGGTCGGACAGCTCCAGGCCCAGCAGGGCGCAGATGGTCTGGAAGGGCACCGGGAAGGACAGCAGCTTGGCCAGGTCGACCGGCGTCCCGTCGGCGCCGGCCGCGGCCAGCTCGTCGAGCCGGTTCTCCACGAACGCCTCGATCATCGGCTCGAGCCGGGCCAGCCGCCGCATCGTGAACTCGGGGGTGACGATCTTGCGCAGCCGGGTGTGCAGCGGGGCGTCGGTGAACCCCAGGCCGCCGATGTCCTCACCCGACGTGGTGCCGTCGGTGCCGGGCAGCAGGTGCCGGATGTCGTTGCTGTAGTCGTCCCGGTTGGCCAGCACCGCGCGCACGTGCGCGGTGTCGGTGACCAGGTAGACGGAGAAGTCGAACGGCAGGTCGAGCTTGTGCACCGGGTCGGTCGCGCGCAGCTCGGCCAGCCGCGGGACCGGGTCCAGGCCGGTGCGCTGCAGCGGCACCTTGGTCGGCTCCGGGATGAAGGTCAGGCTCGCGAGGTCGATGCCCTTCTTCACGATCCGCCGCGCCAGCAACCGCCCGCCCCAGGCCCGGGCCCGCGCCCGGACCGCTCGCGCGGCCCGGCGTCCGGTGACCCGGGTGTGGTCGGAGGGGACGGGACAGCGGGACGGGGCTCCGGTGCGCGGTTCGGTGTCCGTGACCTCTCCTGGGCTGGGCGGGACGACGTGGTGGGGGTGCTCGTCGTCTTGTTACTCCAGGACGGCGTCGGTGATCAAGGATGGCACGCGGCCGGTGCCCCACCCGCCCCTGCGGTCGCCCCCTCTCCCAGCAGGTCCGGACCATCCGGATGCGCACCGTGGTCGCCGCACCGTCCCCGGGTCCCCGACCTGCCCCCACGGTCGCCGCGCGGCCGCCGGACCCGTGGGATGGGGCGACCCGTCCGACTGTCTTGGAGCGCGCGTGCCCGTCCCCTCCCCGCGGGTGCCCCGGCGCCCGGCCGCACCCCGCCCGGTGCGCCTGCGCCGTGCCGCCGTGCTCGCCGTCCTCGGCGTCTGCGTGGCGCTCGCCCCGCCGGCGCGGGCCGTGGACACCGTCGGGCCGACCGCACCCGTCGCCGCACCGGCGGTGGTCGAGCAGCCGGCGCCCTACGTGGGTCAGGAGGTCTGCGACCCCACGCCCAAGCCGGGCACCGTGGACCTGGCGGCGACGGTGCTGGCCACCTACGGCGCCGGCAGCTCGGGCGGGATAAGCCGCAGCTGCGAGTCCGACGGCGTCAGCGAGCACGAGGAGGGCCGGGCCTGGGACTGGATGCTGCGCGCCGACGTCCCGGAGGAGCGGGCCGCCGCCGAGCGCTTCCTGGGCTGGCTCACCGCCGACGGCCCGGCGGGGGAGTCGGGCTACCAGGCGCGGCGGCTGGGCGTCCTCTACGTCATCTGGGACCGGCGGATCTGGTCGGCCGACAGCGCCGCGGCGGGCTGGCTGGACTACACCGGCGCCGACCCGCACACCGGGCACGTGCACCTGTCGCAGTCCTGGAGCGGCGCGCTGGGGGTGACCTCCTGGTGGACCGGGGTCGCCGCCGCGGTCGACCAGCGAAGCTGCGCCGAGGTCGTCGACGGGCTCGCCGAGCCCGGTGCGCTGGCCACCGTCTGCGCCCCGCCGGTGCCGGCGGCGCCGCCGGCCGAGGTCCCGGTGTTCACCGGCCGGTACACCGTGGCGGCGGGGGACACCCTCGGCCAGATCGCCCTCGACCACGCCACGACGGTCGCCGAGCTGACCGCGGCCAACGGGCTGACCAGCACCGTGCTCATGGCCGGCCAGGAGCTCGCCGTGCCCGGCGCCCCGGCCGGCCCTGCGCCCGCGCCCGAGCCGGCCCCCGCGCCCGAGCCGGCCCCGGAGCCCGCGCCCGTCCCCGCTCCGGTGACCTACACCGTCCTGCCCGGGGACATGCTGGGCCGGATCGCCCTGGACCACGGCACGACGGTCGGGGAGCTCATGGCCGCCAACGGGCTGCCCACCAACCGGGTCAAGGCCGGCCAGGTGCTCCTCGTCCCGGCGGCCGCCGGCTGACCGTGGGTCAGCCGCGGCCCGCCACCAGCCGGACCAGGTCCTCGTCGGCGGTCTCGCTGCCCATGACGAAGGGCGGGGCGGGGACCAGCCCGCCGTCGGCGAAGGCACGCCCGGCCGGGCCGGGCAGCCTCAGCGACACGACCAGCCGGCGTCGTCCGGTCGCGCGCAGCCGGCGGCGCACCAGCCCGGCCATGTCCAGCTCCTCGGGGCCGGCCATCGGCTCGGTGACCCCGCGGGGCGCGCCGTGGGCCAGCTCGACCAGGTGCGCGGCCACCTCGCGGGCGGCCACCGGCCGGCTGTGCATCCGGGGGACGACGACCACCGGCCCGGGGGAGCGGTCGATCAGCTGACCGGCGAACTCGTGGAACTGGGTGGCCCGCAGCAGCGTCCAGGGCACCGGTCCGGCCGCGAGCAGCTCCTCCTGCCGGCGCTTGCCCACGTAGTAGCCGAAGTCGACGGTGTCCGCGCCGACGATCGACAGGGCGACGACGTGCCGCACCCCGGCCCGGTCGGCGGCGGCGAGCAACTGCTGGGTGGCGGCGGTGAAGAAGGCCACCGCCCGTCGGCGGCTGGTCGTGGTCACGTTGCCGACGTCGACGACCGCGCTCACCCCGTCCAGCGCGTCCGCCAGCCCGACGCCGGTGGTCAGGTCGAGGCCACGGGACCGGGCCAGCACGACCGGGACGTCGCCTCGGCGTTCGAGCTCGGCCACCACCAGCCGCCCCAGCAGACCGGTCCCGCCGGCCACCGCCACCCTCACGACGCGTCCTGCTCGGTCGGTGCCGGCAGCTGCGCTCCCAGGGCGAGGGTCAGCTCCAGGACGGTCTGCGGGTCCTCGAGGCGGTCGCCGTACAGCTCGCGCAGCTGGCCGAGCCGGTACCGCACCGTCTGCGGGTGCACGAACAACGCGGCGGCCACCTGCTCGCGCCGTCCGTGGTGCAGCAGCCAGGACCGCAACGTCACGGTGAGCTTCTCCCGGACGGCGGGGCTCAGCCCCTCCAGCGGGGCGAGTGCAGCGGCCCGCAGGTCGGCCAGGGCGGAGTCGTCGGCCCGCAGCACGAGGTCGGTGAGCCGGCTCTCGGTGTCCAGCGCCGCCGTCCCGTCGGCGGTCAGGCCCAGCCGCAGCGCGCGCAGCGCCCGGGCGTAGGACGCCGACACCGCCGTCCACTCCCGGGCCGGCCCGACGACCGCAGCGGACCCCTCGAGGGTGCGCAGCAGGGTGGCCCGCGCGCCGCACCCGGCGTCGGGCACCAGGAGCACGATGAGGTCGGCGGCGGGGTCCAGGCCCGGCGGGTCGTCGGACACCTGCAGGGTGCGGTCGTCGAGCCGGGCGAGCGCGCCGCGGGCCTGCCCCTCGGGCAGCAGGACGGCGGTGAGCGTCCGCGGCGGCGACCAGCCGGCCCGCTCGGCTGCCGGGACGAGGTCGTGCGGCGGCCGGCCGGTGAGCAGCAGCGCACCGAGGCGCTCCAGGTGGTGCCGGCGCACGCGGCCGGTGCTGTCCAGCTCGTCGGTGTGCCCGGCGACGCTGGAGGCCGACAGCTGGTCGATGTAGGCGAACACGAGCTCGGCGAATCGGGCCAGCGACCCGGCGGTCATCCCGGCGGCCACGGCGGTGTCGCTCATGTGCCGCCACGCCACCCGGGCGCCGACCCGGTAGGCGGCCAGCAGCGCGTCCATCGGCCGGCCGCTGCGCGCCTCGCCCCGGCCCAGGGCGTAGGCGCCCTCCAGCGCGGGGCCGATCGGGCGGCTGGGGTCCGCGCCGCCGGTCGTGGTAGCCAGCTCCAGGAACCCGCCGAGGGCGAGCTGGACGGCGCGGCTGATCGCCCGGCCCATCTCCCCGGCGAACGCGTCGGTGTAGCTGGGCACCTCGACCACGATGCTGGCCACGGTCTGCGCGGCGACGGCGGGCAGCTCGGCCCGCATCGCGGTGACCACCGCGGCCGGGAAGGTCACGGGCTCGGTCGTCGTCCCCACCTCCTTTGTCCTGAGGGAACAGAAGCTACCGCTCGATTCACGCCCAGCGGGGGAGTGTTCACCCCGTCGGCGGGGAACACTCAAGTCATGACCGCCACCGTCCCCCGTCCGGGCCGCCCCGCGCTCCGGGCGCTGCGCGACCGGGTGCTCAAGGCCGCCGAGCTGGTCACCACGCCGCTGCTGCCGGTCGACTACCTCGACCTGATCGACCCGCTGCGCTCCGGTGCCGCACTGCGTGGGCGGATCGAGGAGGTCCGGCACGAGACCCGCGACGCCGCCACGATCGTGATCCAGCCCGGCCGCGACTGGCTGCCGCACACCCCGGGCCAGTACGTGCGCATCGGCGTCGACGTCGAGGGTGTGCGGCTGTGGCGCGCCTACTCGCTCACCTCGGTGCTCGGCCGGCCCGACGGCCGCTTCACCATCACGGTCAAGGCGATCCCCGGCGGCAAGGTCAGCAACCACCTGGTGCACCGGGTCCAGCCAGGCACCATCGTGCAGCTGGACCAGGCGACCGGGGACTTCGTGCTCCCCGCGATGCGCCCGGCCAAGGCGCTGTTCGTCACCGCGGGTTCCGGCATCACGCCGGTGATGGGCATCCTGCGCAACCACGTGCACGAGCACGAGGACGTCGTCCTGGTGCACTCCGCGCCGACGGCGGAGGACGTCATCTTCGGGGCCGAGCTGCGCGAGATGGCTCGCGACGGTGCGATCCGGCTGGTCGAGCGGCACACCTCGACCGACGGCCTGCTGGACACCGCCGTGCTCGCCGGCATGGTCCCCGACCTGGCCGAGCGCTCCACCTGGGCGTGCGGCCCGCTCGGCCTGCTCGAGTCGCTCGAGCAGTACTGGGCCGACGCCGGCATCGCCGACCAGCTCTACACCGAGCGGTTCCGCCCGCGGGTGCTCGTCACCGGTGAGGCCGGCGGAACGGTGGACTTCACCGCCTCCGGCACGACCGTCGAGGTCGACGGCGCCACCCCGATCCTGGACGCCGCCGAGGACGCCGGGCTGCTCATGCCCAGCGGCTGCCGGATGGGCATCTGCTACGGCTGCGTGCTGCCGCTGCGCGAGGGCGCCGTCCGCGACCTGCGCACCGGTGAGGTGACCACCGCCGCCCCCGGCGACGGCGTCCTCGTCCAGACCTGCATCAGCGCCGCCGCCGGCGCCTGCGAGATCGACCACTGACCTCCAGCGGAGTCGATCCGTCGCGGTGACCGCGACAGATCGACTCCGCGACCCCGCACCCGCATCCCTGAGCTGAGGAGCTGCACGTGACCGTCCTGCAGAAGAAGTCCGACAACCCGATCGCCCACCTGAGCCCCGAGGACATCGAGGCGATCGGCTTCGAGCTCGACGCCATCCGGCAGAGCGTGGTGGACAGCCGTGGCGAGTCCGACGCGGCCTACATCCGCAAGGTGATCGACGTGCAGCGCAAGCTCGAGCTGGGCAGCCGCGCCGTCCTGCTGTTCTCGAAGTTCCCGCCGGCCTGGCTGCTGGGCACCGCCGGGCTCTCGGTCGCCAAGATCCTGGAGAACATGGAGATCGGGCACAACATCCTGCACGGGCAGTGGGACTGGATGCGCGACCCGAAGATCCACTCCACCACCTGGGAGTGGGACATGGCCAGCCCGGCCGAGCAGTGGAAGCACTCGCACAACGAGTTGCATCACACGTACACGAACGTGATCGGCAAGGACAACGACCTCGGCTACGGCATCATGCGCGTCGACGAGGACCAGAAGTGGGTGCCGCTGTACCTGCTGCAGCCGGTGTGGAACTTCGTCAACGCGATCTTCTTCGAGTACGGCATCGCCGCCTACGACCTGGAGCTGGGCAAGAACCTGGCCACCAAGGAGCGGCGCGCCGACCCGGGCTTCCGGGCCCGCGGCAAGCAGGTGCTGAAGAAGATCCGCAAGCAGGCCACCAAGGACTACCTGGTGCACCCGCTGCTGTCCGGGCCGTCGTTCCTGCCGACCCTGGCCGCCAACTTCACCGCCAACGTGGTGCGCAACCTGTGGTCGCACTCGGTGATCATGTGCGGGCACTTCCCCGAGGGCGTCGAGACCTTCGAGAAGAAGTCGATCGAGGGCGAGTCCCGCGGTGAGTGGTACCTGCGCCAGATGCTCGGCTCGGCCAACATTTCCGGCAGCAAGGCCATGCACATCATGACCGGCAACCTGTCCCACCAGGTCGAGCACCACCTGTTCCCGGACCTGCCGAGCAACCGGTACGCCGAGATCGCCCCGAAGATCGAGGACCTGTTCCGCCGCTACGGCCTGCGGTACCACTCCGCGTCGCTGCCGCGTCAGGTCGGCTCGGCCTGGCACAAGGTCATCCGGCTCTCGCTGCCGAACAACTGGCTGGCCCAGACCACCCCGGCCAACGCGCCGGCCCAGGTCGTCAAGCTCTACAAGATGACGACGGGCGGGGCGAAGGTGCGCCGCGCGCTGCAGGCCGCCTGACCTGTTCCACCTGCACGACCGCGACCCCGCCGGGCACCTGCCCGGCGGGGTCGCGGTGTCCCCCGGTGGCGCACGTGGCCGGGTCCTCAGGGCCTGAGGCGCCGGCTGGTCAGACGGTCAGTGTGCAGGGGCGTGAACGGCGACGTCCGGGGGTCTCCGGGGTGATCTACTAGGACGTCCTCGTATGTCGGGGCGACCCCGTCGGGAGCACTCATGGCCGAGCTGCACGTCCCCACCCGTCCCGTCCGCCTGGTCACCGCCTCGAGCTTGTTCGACGGGCACGACGCCGCGATCAACGTGATGCGGCGGCTGCTGCAGAGCCAGGGCGCGGAAGTGGTGCACCTCGGGCACGACCGCAGCGTGCAGGCCGTCGTCCGGGCGGCGGTGGAGGAGGACGTGCAGGGGGTCGCGCTCTCCTCCTACCAGGGCGGGCACGTCGAGTACTTCAGCTACCTGGTCGAGGAGCTGGCCGCCCACGGCGCCGGCCACGTGCAGGTGTTCGGCGGCGGGGGCGGGGTGATCGTGCCCGACGAGATCGCCCTGCTGCGCTCGCGCGGGGTGCGCATCTTCTCCCCGGCGGACGGCCAGCAGCTCGGGCTGCCGGGCATGATCAACACGATCATCGCGGCCTGCGACGTCGACCTGACGGCGGACGGCCCGGACCTCGACGCCCTCTCAGCCGGCGACCCCGCGGCGCTGGCCCGGGCGATCACCGTGCTGGAGGCCGGCCGCTCTCCCGAGCTCGCCGAGCGGGTCATGCGGGAGGCCGCCGGGCGCACCGTGCCCGTGCTCGGCATCACCGGCACCGGTGGCTCGGGGAAGTCCTCGCTCACCGATGAGCTGCTGCGCCGGCTGCGGCTGGACAACGAGGACGAGCTGCGGATCGCGGTCCTCGCCGTCGACCCGACCCGCCGTCGCGGCGGTGGCGCGCTGCTCGGCGACCGGATCCGGATGAACGCCCTGGAGACCGGCGACCGCCACCGCACCTTCTTCCGCTCGCTGGCCACCCGCAGCGCCGGCGCGCAGGTGCCCGAGCACCTCGACCATGTGATCGCCGCGGTGAAGGCAGCCGGCTACGACCTGGTGATCGTGGAGACCCCTGGCATCGGTCAGGGTGACGCGGCGATCCTGCCCTTCAGTGACGTCTCGCTGTACGTGATGACGCCGGAGTTCGGCGCCGCGTCGCAGCTGGAGAAGATCGACATGCTCGACTTCGCCGACGTCGTGGCGGTCAACAAGTTCGAGCGCCGCGGCGCGGAGGACGCCCGCCGGGACGTCGCCCGGCAGCTGGTGCGCAACCGCGAGGCCTTCGGCACGCCGTGGCAGGAGATGCCGGTGTTCGGCACCTCGGCGGCGCGGTTCAACGACGACGGTGTGACCGCGCTCCACCAGCACCTCACGACGCTGCTCGCCGACCGCGGCCTGCCGGTCAGCAGCGGCGTGCTTCCCCGCGTCGACGTCCGGGCCAGCACCGGGCTGACCAGCCTCGTCCCGGTGTCCCGGTCGCGGTACCTGGCCGACGTGGCCGACGCCGTCCGCGGCTACCACCGCACGACGGCGGAGCAGGCCGAGCTGGTGCGGCGGCAGCAGCACCTGCGCACCGCAGCCGAGCTGCTCCCCGGCGAGGCGGCCGACCAGGCCCGCGACCTCGCCGCGGCGATCGAGGGCGACCTGCTGCCCACGGTCCGCACCCTGCTGGGGGAGTGGCCGGCCCGGGTCGAGGAGTACTCCGGTGAGGAGCTGGTCTACACCGTCCGCGGCACGGAGATCCGCACGCCACTGACCCGTACGACCCTGTCAGGCAACCAGGTGCGCCGGGTTGCGTTGCCACGGACGACGGACGCCGCCGAGCTGCTGGGCTGGCTGCGCCGGGAGAACCTGCCCGGACACTTCCCGTACACCGCCGGGGTCTTCCCCTTCAAGCGCCAGGGCGAGGCCCCGGCCCGGATGTTCGCCGGCGAGGGCGACCCGTTCCGCACCAACCGGCGCTTCCAACTGCTGTCGGCCGGTGCTGAGGCGACCCGGCTGTCGACCGCGTTCGACTCGGTCACCCTCTACGGCCGCGACCCCGACCCGCGACCGGACGTCTACGGCAAGGTCGGGACGTCGGGGGTCTCGATCGCCACCGTCGAGGACATGGCGGTGCTCTACGCCGGGTTCGACCTCTGCTCGCCGACCACCTCGGTGTCGATGACGATCAACGGCCCCGCGCCGGCCGTCCTGGCGATGTTCTTCTGCACGGCGATCGACCAGCGGCTGGACGCGTTCCGGACCGACGAGGGCCGCGAGCCCACCGCTGCGGAGGCCGAGGAGATCCGCGCCTGGGTGCTCGCCCACGTCCGCGGCACGGTGCAGGCCGACATCCTCAAGGAGGACCAGGGGCAGAACACCTGCATCTTCTCCACCGAGTTCGCGCTCCGCTGCATGGCCGACATCCAGCAGTGGTTCATCGACCACGCCGTCCGCAACTTCTACTCGGTGTCGATCTCCGGCTACCACATCGCCGAGGCCGGGGCGAACCCCATCAGCCAGCTCGCCTTCACCCTCGCCAACGGCTTCACCTACGTCGAGGCCTACCTTGCCCGCGGCATGTCGATCGACGACTTCGCGCCCAACCTGTCCTTCTTCTTCTCCAACGGGATGGATGCCGAGTACTCCGTCATCGGACGGGTCGCCCGCCGGATCTGGGCCGTGGCCATGGCGGAGCGGTACGGCGCCGGCCCGCGCTCGCAGCAGCTGAAGTACCACGTGCAGACGTCGGGCCGGTCGCTGCACGCGCAGGAGATGGACTTCAACGACATCCGGACGACGTTGCAGGCGCTCTGCGCGATCTACGACAACGCCAACAGCCTGCACACGAACGCCTACGACGAGGCGGTCACCACCCCGAGCGCGGCCTCGGTGCGCCGGGCGCTGGCCATCCAGATGATCATCGACCGCGAGTGGGGGCTGGCCGGCAACGAGAACCCGCTGCAGGGCTCCTTCGTCATCGACGAGCTCACCGACCTGGTCGAGGCCGCCTTGCTGGCGGAGTTCGACCGGATCGCCGAGCGCGGCGGGGTGCTCGGGGCCATGGAGACCGGCTACCAGCGCGGCCGGATCCAGGACGAGTCGATGCTCTACGAGCAGCGCAAGCACGACGGCTCGCTGCCCATCGTCGGCGTCAACACGTTCCTGGAGCCGCGGACCGGCGAGGAGCTCCGCCCGACCGTCGAGCTCTCCCGGGCCACGGAGGCGGAGAAGCAGTCGCAGCTGGACCGGCTGGCCGACTTCCACGCCCGGCACGCCGCGAAGGCCCCCGAGGCGCTGCGCCGGCTGCGGGACACCGCGATGCACGGCGGCAACGTCTTCGAGGCGCTGATGGGCGCCGTCCGGCACTGCTCGCTCGGCCAGATCACCGAGGCGTTCTTCGAGGTCGGCGGTCAGTACCGGCGGAACGTGTGAGGGCCGGCCGGGAACGGACCAGCCCACCTGGCGCGGGCGGGCCTCACGCGGTCGCGCCGCGATCGGGTGCGCCCATGTCGCCGGTGGCAGGCGTGCCGTCGGCGAGCCCGTAGCGCAGGTACACGGTGCCCGTCGGACCGGCTGCCGGCGGTTCGAGGAGGGTGAGGTTCGTCGGCACCGCGCCACCGTCGAACACCTTCTTCCCCACCCCGAGCAGGATCGGGTGCACCCACAGGTCGAGGCGGTCGAACAGCTTCTCGCGCAGCAGGGTCTGCACCAGGTCCAGGCTCCCGACGACGCTCACGTGCTCGTGCCGCTCCCGGATCTCGCGCACCCCGCCGGCCAGGTCCGGGCCTAGCTGGGTGGACCCCGCCCACGAGAGGTCGGGCGTGCCGCGGGAGGCCACGTACTTCGGCACGCGGTTGAAGAGCGTGGCGATGTCGTCGTCATGGCCGCCCTCCTGGTGGGGCCAGTACGCCGCGAAGACGTCGTACGTCCGCCGTCCGAGCAGCAGGGCGTCGGTGTCCTGGTACGCGGCGGCGACCTGCGCCCCGGCGACCTCCTCGAGCAGGGGTGCCTGCCAGCCGCCGAAGGGGAACCCCACCGGGTCCTCCTCCGGCCCGCCGGGGGCCTGCCCGACGAGGTCCAGGGTGGTGAACAGCTCGATCTGGACGATGCCCATGTCCTGCTCCTGGGTGTTCGGCGGTCCTGGTCGAGGGGTGGACCTGCGTGCGCCGGAGAACTCATCGCCGCGGCCGGCTCTTGCGCTGCGGCCCACCGGACGTCCACCGTGGGGTCCTCATCCTCCCCAGGAGGTCGTCGTGACCGAGGTGGACTGCTGCATCGCCGGTGGCGGGCCGGCGGGGATGGTGCTCGGGCTGCTGCTCGCCCGCCAGGGCCGCAGCGTGGTGGTGCTGGAGAAGCACGGGGACTTCCTGCGCGACTTCCGCGGGGACACCGTCCACCCGTCGACGCTCCGGCTGCTCGACGAGCTGGGACTGGCCGAGGAGTTCCTCCGGCTGCCCCACCAGGAGGTGACGACGCTGGGCGTCACCACCGACGACGGGAGCTACGCAGTCGCGGACTTCGGCCGGCTGCCCGGCCGGTTCCCGTTCCTCGCCCTTGTGCCGCAGTGGGACCTGCTGGACTTCCTGGCCGAGCGGGCGCGGCGCCACCCGGGCTTCGAGCTGCGGATGGACGCGGAGGTGGTCGGACTGCTGCGCGAGGACGGCCGGGTGACGGGGGTCCGCCACCGGGCTCCCGGTGGCGAGGAGCGGGAGGTCCGCGCGCGGCTGACCGTGGCCGCCGACGGCCGCACCTCCACGCTCCGCGGCGAGACCGGGCTGCGTCTGCGTGACTTCGGGGCGCCCATGGACGTGCTGTGGTTCCGGCTGCCCCAGGCCGGGACGGGGTCGGGCCCGTCGTTCGGAGGTGCCGGACGCATCACGCAGGGACGCATGCTGGTCCTGATCGACCGCGGGGACTACTGGCAGTGCGCCTACCTCGTGCCCAAGGGCGGCTTCGCCGCGCTGCAGGCCGCGGGCTTCGAGGCGTTCCGCGCTGATCTGGCCCGCCTCCTCCCGGACGGGGTCGCGGCGCGGACGCTCCGGGGCTGGGACGACGTCCGTGTCCTCGGTGTGCGGGTGGACCGGCTGACGCGGTGGCACGTGCCCGGGCTGCTGCTGATCGGGGACGCCGCGCACGCCATGTCACCGATCGGCGGCGTGGGGATCAACCTGGCGGTGCAGGACGCCGCTGCGGCGGCCCGGCTCCTCGCCGGCCCGCTGGGAACGGGCGTGGTGCCTCCCCGGGTCCTCGCCCGGGTGCGGCGTCGCCGGCTGCTGCCCACCGTCGTCACCCAGTTCGTGCAGCGGCAGGTCCAGACGCGGGTCCTCGGCCGGATCCTGGCCGGCGACCGTCCGGTGGGCACGCCGCGGGTGCTCCGGCTGCTCGACCGGCACCCGAGGCTCCAGGGCCTGCCGGCCCGGGCGGTCGGGATCGGGGTCCTGCCCGAGCACGCGTCGCCACTGCCCGGCGCGGAGGTGGGCTCGCGCCGGTGACGGCCACGCGACAGGGTCGCTGCGACCCCGCCGAGCGACTGCTGGAGGACGCCGTCCCCTCGGTGCGGACCCGGTCGCCGGCGTCGGTGAGCCGAGCCTCACGCCCGGTGTGGCCGGCAGCGAGCGCGTGGCCGACCGGCTCAGGTGACGGGCAGCGCGGCGAGCCGGGCGGCCAGTTCGGCGTTGCGGCGCAGGAAGGGCACCCAGTCCTCGGGCGCCCGCGCTCCCGGCTCCGGGCGGTCGCAGGTCTCCTGCTCCCAGGAGCGCAGCCGCCCGTTGGAGATCCGCAACCGGACCAGGACGTCGCCTCCCCAGGCGGTGACGTCGTGGCGGCCCTGCTCACCGGCCGCGGTGACCCGCTGCGGCGCGACCACCCACTGCAGCGCCTCGATCTCCTGCTGGAGCCGGGCGGCGGCCTCGTAGGCCTGCGCTGCGGCCGCGGCGTCGCGCCGGGCGGTCAGGGCCGCCAGCGCGGCGGCGACCGCCGTCGGCTCGCGGTCCAACACGGACGCCACGGCTCGGGCGAGCTGCGGGACCGGCACGTCCTGCCCGCCACGCAGCCGGGCCAGCTCCTGCGCGCCGGAGCTCCGGGACGGGCCGGCGTGCCCGATCGGGTACAGCCGCTCCAGCCCGGACAGTGCCAGTTTCGCCTTCCCGGCGCCCAGGTAGGGGCCGAAGCAGCGGACTCCCGGTCCGGGGAGCTGTGCCGAGGCGAGGCCCAGCCGCGGTGCCGTGGGCGAGACGTCCAGGTGGATGCTGACCGGCACCTCCAGGCCACCGATGATCCGGTTCCACGGCGGCTTCGACCGTTCGAGCAGGTTGCGCTCGGCCCACGCCGCCTCGTGCGCGGAGTCGCAGACCAGTGCCTCGATCCCGGCGACCCGGGTCATCATCTTCCGCAGGTGGCGCCGGTCGCGCAGGTCGCCCCAGTAGGAGCTGACCCGGCGGCGCAGCTGCTCGGCCCGCCCGACGTACAGCACCCGCCCGCCGTCGTCCCGGAAGCGGTAGACGCCCGGGGCGAGCGGCAGCGCGGCGACGGCGTCCGGGCGGATGGGCACGCCCCATCCTGCGCACGGCGCGGGCGACGGCGGCGGCGCCACGCCCCACGGGCCGCAGGTGTCCCACGGGTCACGGGACGACGGAGGGGGACGCCCCGGCTGGGACGTCCCCCTCGTCGTGTCCGACCTGCCCCGTCAAGGACGCGGCGGTCGGGCCTCGGTCCGTCAGGCGGTCTGCGCCTCGCGGCGCGGGAGCACCCAGTCCGGCCGCACGTAGTGGCAGGTGTAGCCGAAGGGGATCTTCTGCAGGTAGTCCTGGTGCTCCTCCTCGGCCTGCCAGAACTCACCGGCCGGCTCGACCTCGGTGACGACCGGCCCCGGCCAGATGCCCGAGGCGTCGACGTCGGCGATGGTGTCCAGTGCGACGCGCTGCTGCTCCTCGCTCAGGAAGTAGATCGCCGAGCGGTAGGCGCGGCCCAGGTCGTTGCCCTGGCGGTCCTTGGTCGAGGGGTCGTGGATCTGGAAGAAGAACTCCAGCACCTCCCGGTAGGAGATGACCTGGGGGTCGAAGACGATCTCGACCGCCTCGGCGTGGTCGCCGTGGTTGCGGTAGGTCGCGTTCGGGGTGTCGCCGCCGGAGTAGCCGACCCGGGTGGTGAGCACCCCCGGGCGCTTGCGCAGCAGCTCCTGGGCGCCCCAGAAGCAGCCGCCGGCGAGGATCGCGGTCTCAGTGGTCACGTGTGCCTCCCTCTGTGTCCAGCACGACCGGTGAACCCCGGGACCCGCGCCGGTGTTCCGCCTGCTCACGACCCGGTCGGGTGCTCCGGGGCGAAGGCCTGCGTGCCGAGGACGGCGAGCAGCGCGAGCCTGCTGGCTGCGTCGGTGCCCGGGGGAGCGGTGAGCACGAGCAGCACCTGGGACTCGTCCTCGGTGAACAGCGCCTGACAGTCGACCTCGATGGGCCCGATCTCGGGGTGCAGGAGCACCTTGTGGTCGGAGAACCGGCGGCCCACCTCGTGGGCCGCCCACAGGTCCGCGAACTCCTGGCTTGTCCGGGTGAGCACTCGGACGAGCTCGCCGGCCCGGGACCGCGGGCCCGTCGAGCCGTGGGCGGCGCGCAGCGAGGCCACCTGGGCGCGGCTCTGGCGGTCGTGGTCGTCCGCCGGGTAGTGCGCCCGCTCCTGCTCGGGGTGGGTGAACCAGCGGTAGATGGCGCTGCGTTCGAGGCCGGTGAGGTGGCTGACGTCGCCGAACAGGGCGCGGGCCGGGTCGTTCTGCACCAGCGTCTCGCCCAGCGCGGACAGGATGAGGGCCGGGGTGTCGGTGAGCCGGTCGAGGACCCGCAGCAGCCCCGGGGCGACGTGCTCGCCGCCGCCGACCCGGTCGGGGGCGTCGTGCCCGGCGACCCGGTACAGGTAGGCGCGCTCGTCGGCGGTCAGCCGGAGCGCCCGGGCCAGCGAGGCCAGCATCTGCGTGCTCGGCTGCGGCCCGCGCCGCTGCTCCAGCCGCGTGTAGTAGTCGGTGGACATCGCGGCGAGCTGCGCGACCTCCTCCCGCCGCAGCCCCGCGGTGCGCCGGCGCTGGCCTGCGGGGAGGCCGACGTCCGCGGGTCGGAGACCGCTGCGGCGCCGGACGAGGAAGTCGGCGAGGTCGTCCCGGTTCACCAGGCCAGTGTGGCCACCCGCCGCCGGCGCAACCAGGGACCGGCGGTCCCCCGATCACCGCGCTCTGCCACCGGTCCGGGGTGCGGCCGACGCTGGGGACATGGACATCACCGGCAACACCGTCTTCATCCCCGGCGCGACCAGCGGCATCGGCCTGGCCCTGGCGCTGCGACTGCAGCAGGAGGGCAACACCGTCGTCATCGGCGGGCGGCGCACCGCGCTGCTGGACCAGATCACCGCCGAGCACCCCGGACTGCACGCCGTCGAGATCGACACGACCGACGTGGCGAGCATCCAGCGCGCTGCCGCCCAGGTCATCGCCGAGCACCCGGACCTCGACGTGCTGGTCACCATGGCCGGGATCATGCGGGTCGAGGACTGGACCACCCCGGGCGGCTTCCTGACCTCGGCCGAGGAGACGGTCACGACCAACCTGCTGGGCCCGATCCGGCTCATCGCTGCCTTCGTCGAGCACCTGCGCTCCCGGCCGGCCGCGACGATCATGACGGTGTCCTCGGGGCTGGCGTTCGCGCCGCTGGCGGTCACGCCCAGCTACAACGCCACCAAGGCCGCCGTCCACATGCTCAGCGAGTCCCTGCGGCTGCAGCTGGCCGGCACCGGCGTCGCGGTGGTCGAGCTGGAGCCGCCGTCGGTGCGCACCGCCCTGCTGCCGGGCCAGGAGGACAGCGAGTTCGCCATGCCCCTGGCCGACTTCGTCGAGGAGGTCGTCGAGCTGATCCGCACGCAGCCGGACGCGACCGAGATCCAGGTGGAGAACGTCGAGTTCCTGCGGTACGGCGAGGCGCGCGGCGACTACGACCACGTCGTCGCGACCCTCAACCACCTCGACCCGCACGGCCACTGACGTCCCGGCACGACGGACGCAGGTTCCCGAGCAGCCCAGCGAGGTCGAGCTGTGCGCTCCTGGCGGCACGAGACCGTCCTCGAAGCCGGCGCCGGAATCCGGCCGGTCGGCGGTGACCGACCCGCTGGGCGACCATGGTCCCCGGGTGCACCGGCCCGGCGCGTCGACCGACGCCCCACCCGAGCACTGCCGCCCGACGTGCGGCAGCGACGCGGGCCGGTGCACGACCACTCACCACGACCGAGAGCAGAGTCCAGATGTCCGTGAAGGTGTTCCTCGAGGTCCCGCTCCGTCCCGACGCCAGCGCCGCCGAGGCGGAGGCCGCCATCCGCGAGACGCTCGCGCAGACGGCGGCGTTCCCCGGCAACGAGGGGCTCGAGGTCCTCGTCGACGACGCCGACCCGACCCGGGTCGTCGTCGTCGAGACGTGGGCCACCGCCGACGACCACGCCGCCTACGTGGCCTGGCGCGCGACGCCGGAGGGTGCGGCGGCGCTCGCGGCGGTCCTCGCCGGTCCGCCGGTCACCCGCACGTTCGGCCGGTCCATCGACCTGTGACGCCGGCCCTCCCGCCGCAGGGGTCCACGGTCCCCACCTGACCGGCCACGTCGGCTCCGGGGCCGTGTCGACCGACTCGGCCCCGGGGGCAACGGTGGCCGGCCGGGCCGGCTGCTCCCTGCTCGGGAGGCGGCGCAGGCGGGCGGACCGCCACCTGGCGGGGACCGCCCGCCACGTGGCGCTGGTGCCGCGCCGGACTGCCCACGAGCATGGTGACCGCGGTCACTCGCGACCGCCCGTCCCGAGGAGACCATGTGACGACGACGTCACCCAGCGCCCCGCACACGACCGAGCAGCGGGGAGTGGGAGCTCCCCGTCCGCCGTTCGACCCCGAGATCGCCGCCGTGCTGCAGGTGCTGGCCGGGGTGATGCCCTCCTCGCTCACCGCCGACCTGATCCCCGTGCTGCGCCAGCCGAACCCGGCGCTGCCCTCGATCACCGACGAGGAGCTCGGCCGCGGCGGCACGTTCACCGTCAGCACCCGGTCGGTGCCCGGCCCGGCAGGAGCGCCGGACGTCGAGGTGATCGTGTGTCTGCCGGTCGGGGCTGCCGCACCGGTCGCCGCCGTGCTGCACACCCACGGCGGCGGGATGGTGATCGGCGACGCACGGACCGGTCTGGCCGAGATCATGGACTGGGCCGCGGAGCTGCAGCTCGCCGTCGTCTCCGTCGACTACCGGCTCGCCCCGGAGACCCCGCACCCCGGGCCGGTCGAGGACTGCTACGCCGCGCTGCTGTGGACGGCCCGCAACGCAGCCGAGCTGGGCATCGACCCCGACCGCATCGTGGTGGCCGGTGCCAGCGCCGGGGGAGGGCTGGCCGCGGCCCTGGCCCTGATGGCCCGCGACCGCGGTGACGTCGCCCTCGCCGGCCAGTTGCTGATCTACCCGATGCTCGACGACCGCAACGACACCTTCTCCGCCCACCAGATGGCCGGGGTCGGGGTGTGGGACCAGGTCTCCAACGACACCGGCTGGACGGCGCTGCTGGGTGCCGACCGTGGCGGCCCGGACGTCTCCCCGTACGCCGCCCCCGCCCGGGCGACCGACCTGTCCGGCCTGCCGCCGGCCTTCGTCGACGTCGCCAGCACGGAGACCTTCCGGGACGAGGACATCGCCTACGCCACGCGCATCTGGCAGGCCGGTGGGATCGCCGAGCTGCACGTGTGGCCCGGCGGCTGCCACGGCTTCGACACCTTCGCGCCCGGGGCGGGGATCTCGCAGGAGGCGCGGGCGGCGCGACTGCGCTGGCTGCGGCGCCTGCTCGCCCCGTGACCGGCGGGCCTGGTCACCAGCCGCCACGAGGTCCACAGTGAGCTGGTGAACGACCTCGCGCTCCGCCTCGCGGCCCTGGACCCCGAGGCGGGCGCGGCGGTCCGGGTGGTGGGCCACTTCGACGCCCTGCTCGAGGCGCGCGCTGGGCTGCAGTCCATCGTGCGGGGCGCCGCCGCGCTGGCCGGCTGCCCCGCCCGGCTGGTCGACCCCGCCCGCGGGCTGGTCGTGCGGGTGCTCCCCGACGGCGTGGTCGAGGCAGCCGGGGAGCACGCCGTCGACCCGGCGTGGCCGTCGGCCGAGGTGGCCGCTCCCGGCGTGCTGCTCTGGCTGGAGCAGTCCGGCCCCGCGGGCACGGTGCAGGCCGTCGTCCTGGAGCGGGCCGCCGCCGCCGCCCGTTCCGTCCTCCAGCGCACCCGGTCGCACGCACCCGTCGAGGACCCCGCCTCGGTCGAGCTGCTCGTCGACGCCGCGGCGCCCGAGGCCGACCGGCTGGCCGCTGCCCGGCGCCTGGGCGTCACGGCCACGGCCCGTGTGGTGGCCCTGGCCGGGGGCCGGACGCTGGTGGTCGGGGCCGATGCCGTCGTGACCGGGGGAGACCGGGCCGGGGTCGGACCGGCCGTGGCGGTGGCGGAGCTGCCGGCCTCGGGCGAGCTGGCCCGGCTGGCGCTGCGGCTGACCGCCGAGGGCACCGCCGAGGACCCCGGGCCGCGGGTGGTGCACGCCGACCAGCTGGGGTCACTGTCGCTGCTCGTGCGCGCCGCGGACGGTCGGCCGGTGCCGGACGTGCAGGCGCTGGCACACGCCGCGGCCACCGGGCCGTGGGTGCTCGCCACCCTCGACGCCGTCGCCACCAGCAGCAGCCTGCGGGACGCGGCCCGGACCCTGCACGTGCACCACTCCACCCTGCAGGACCGCCTGCAGCACGCCGAGGCCGCACTCGGGTGGGACGTCCACTCACCCGCCGGTCGCCTGCGCCTGCAGCTGGCCCTGGTGCTCCACCGGGCCGGCCGGTCCCGTCCCTGAGGTGGATGCACCCCGCGAGGACGTCGCGCCCGCAGCGGACGTCGCGGCGCCGGCGCGGGAGGGTTGCCCGTCGTCCGGCTCAGACCTCGACGGCGGTGCTGCAGATGGTGCAGACCTCCAGCTGCCTGCGCCCCCACCGGGCGACCGGGACGAAGAACACCGTGAGCTGCCGGGACTCCTGCACCCGCGCCCACGTCGACGTGTTGCCGCAGTTGGGGCAGGTGCGGACCGCCCCGGGGCCGAGGTCGCGCTGCTTGGTGCCGAAGCCGAAGAGGAAGAACACGTCGTCAGCGTAGGCAGCAGCACCCCGTGCCGGCCTCCGCAGGACCTCTCCTCCGGGAGCTGCACGGACGCGCGGTGTCGTCGGCCGTCCGCGGGGGTCGACGGTGGGAGGCTCCGGGTGGTCGCCGGGGCGGTGGCCGGTCAGGACGGGAGCGCGGTGGCGATGACGGCCTTGTTCGGCACAGGGGACCTCTCCCCGCACGATCCCCTCGTCGGCGCCGACCTGAGCGTCCTGGTCGGCGGGGAGCTGCGCCGCTACGTCGACCTGGACGCCGCGGCGACCACCTCGGCGTCGGCGGGTGTCGCCCGGGCCGTGCAGGAGTTCCTGCCCTGGTACTCCAGCGTGCACCGGGGAGCCGGCGTGAAGTCCCAGGTCAGCAGCGCTCGGTACGACCAGGCCCGGGAGACGATCGTCCGCTTCGTCGGCGCCGACCCGGCGACGCACGTGGGCCTGTTCCCGAAGAACACCACCGAGGGCCTCAACCAGATCGCCTTCCGGCTGGGGCTGACCCGGGACGACGTCGTCGTCAGCACCGCGGTCGAGCACCACGCCAACCTGCTGCCCTGGCGGCGGCACGCGCAGGTCCGGGTCGTCGACGTCGACCGGTCCGGCACCTACTCCGTCGACGCCGTGGTCGCCGCGCTCGACGAGCGGCCCGCGCCGCGCGTGCTGGCGGTGTCCGGGGCGTCCAACGTCACCGGCTGGATGCCCG
The DNA here is from genome assembly GCF_010682105.1 of Modestobacter muralis. Taxonomy (GTDB): domain Bacteria; phylum Actinomycetota; class Actinomycetes; order Mycobacteriales; family Geodermatophilaceae; genus Modestobacter; species Modestobacter muralis. Next base: position 59,757 of record NZ_JAAGWH010000010.1, read on the forward strand.
ACCTCGCCGGCCTCGCCGCGGCGGCCCGGGCCCGCGGGGTGCTGGTGGTCGTCGACGGTGCGCAGCTGGTGCCGCACCGCCCGGTCGACATGGCCGCCCTCGGGATCGACGTGCTCGTGTGGTCCGGGCACAAGATGTTCGCGCCCTTCGGTGCCGGCGGCATGGTCGTCGACCGCCGGCTGCTCGTCGGCGGTGAGCCCTTCCTGGTCGGGGGCGGGGCGGTGAAGGCGGTCTCGGACACCGAGGTCGTCTGGGCCGACACCCCCGACCGGGACGACGCCGGCACGCCCAACGTCCTCGGCGCGGTGGCCCTGGCCGCTGCCGCCGACGAGCTGATGGCCGCAGGCCCGCGCAACCGGCGGCACGAGGACCTGCTCGTCCACGCGCTGGACGCCGAGCTCGCCACCGTCCCGGGGCTGCACCGGCTCGGGCCCACCACCGGCGACCGGCTCCCGGTGGTCAGCTTCGTGCTCGACGGCATGCCGCACGAGGAGGTCGCGCAGCGGCTGGCCCGGGAGCACGGCATCGGTGTCCGCAACGGGTGCTTTTGCGCCCACCCCTACCTGAGCCGGCTCTTCGGCCTCTCCACGGCCGAGGTGCAGCAGTTCCACGACGACGCCCGGGTGGGCCGTGCCGACCGGCTGCCCGGCGCGGTGCGGGTGAGCTGCAGCTCGGCCACCCCGCTGGCGGACGTCGCCGCGCTGGGGGAGGCCCTGCGCGCCCTCACCGGCGACCGGGCCCGCGCCCAGCTCGTCCCGGCCGCCCGGCTCCCCGAGGGCACCGACCGTCAGCTGCCCCGCGGGTCCGGTTCGTCGGTGGTGCGGGCGTAGCGGCCGGCGGCGTCGGTGACGTCGGTGAGGAACCGGGAGACCAGCGCCAGCTCCTCCTCGCTGTAGCCCGACATCGCCGCGCCCAGCGCCCGCTGGAGCCCACCGAAGTGCTCGGCGCCGGCGGTCATCGCCGACTCCGACATCTCCAGCACCACGCGGCGTCCGTCCCCGGGGTCACGGACGCGGCGCAGGTGGCCCACCCGCTCCAGCCGGTCCAGCAGCGCGGTGGTCGAGGCCGAGGCGAGTTCCACCGCCTCGCCGAGCCGGCCGGCGGTGATCGGCTGCCCGCTGCGCGCGGCGTCCATGACCGCGACCAGCGCACGGACGTCGGTCCGGTTCAGCCCGTGCGCGGTGGCGAACCGGGCGCCCACCGCATCGAGCTCGACGGTCAGCCTCCGGAGCAGCAGTGCGATGTCCAGCTGGGCCCTGGTCCGGTCACCGGCCCGGTCACCGGCCTGCTGCTCGCCTCGGTCGTCCGTCACCGGGCACCTCCGTTCGCCGTCGGTCGTCGTCCGTCGTACGGTGAAGTCTCTCGACGATCGAGACTTCTCCCCGAGGACACCGATGCCCCGCCGCACATCTGTACTCCGCTGGCTGCTCCCCGCCGTCATCGCCCTGCTCTGGCTGGGCCTCGCCGGCCCGCTGGGCGGGTTCGGCGGCAAGCTCGCCGAGGTGTCGGAGAACGACTCGGCCGTCTTCCTGCCCGACAGCGCGGAGTCGACCCGGGTCGCCGAGCTGCAGGCCGGGTTCCGCACCGAGCGCGCCCTCCCGGTCGTCCTGCTCTGGGAGAGCGAGGACGGCGCGCTCGAGGAGGCTGCGCTCACCGAGGTGGGCCGGCGCCTCGGGGACGCGGTCGCGGTCGCCGAGGAGGCCGGTGTCCTGGCGGGCGAGGCGTCCCCGCCGATCCCGTCCTCGGACGGCCTCGCGGTGCAGGCGGTGCTGCCGTTCAGCCCGGACCTGGGCGACACGCTGGGCGAGGTGGTCGCCGAGCTGCGCGCGCTGCCTGCCGTCGCGGGCACCACCGCCCACGTCACCGGCCCCGGGGCGACGTTCTCCGACTTCGCGGCGGGCTTCTCCGGCATCGACGGACTCCTCCTGCTGGCCGCGTTCGGCGTCGTGCTGCTGATCCTGCTGGTGGTCTACCGCAGCCCGCTGCTGCCGCTGCTGGTCATCAGCACCGCGGGCATGGCGCTGGTGGTCTCCCTCGCGGTCGCCTACCTGCTCGCCGAGCGGGGCTGGATCACGGTCAACGGGCAGAGCCAGGGCATCGCGTCGATCCTCGTCGTCGGTGCGGCCACCGACTACGGGCTGCTGCTGGTGGCCCGCTACCGGGAGGAGCTGCGGCTGGAGGAGTCCCGCTCCACGGCCATGCGGGTGGCGCTCCGGCAGTCCTGGGAGCCTATCGTCGCCAGCGGCGGCACCGTCGTCCTCGGTGTGCTGTGCCTGCTGTTCTCCGACTTGGGCTCCAACCGGGGTCTCGGCCCGATCTCCGCGGTGAGCATCGCCTTCGCCATGCTGGCCGCGCTGACCTTCCTGCCGGCCGTGCTCGTGCTGTTCGGTCGCGCGGCGTTCTGGCCGTTCCGGCCGCGGTACGGCGACGCACAGCAGCACGGCCGCGGCTGGGAGCGGGTGGCCACCGCGGTCGGCCGCCGCCCGGCCCGCGTGCTGGCGTGGACGCTGGTCGGGCTGTTCGCCCTCGCCGCGTTCCTGCCCACCTTCGACGACAGCGGCATCCCGCTGTCCGAGGCGGTGCGCGGGGGCTCGCCGTCGGCGGCCGGCCAGCAGGCCCTCGCCCGCCACTACGACGCCGGCTCGGCCACCCCGGCCAGCATCCTCACCCCGGTCGACGGCTGGCCGGACGTCGCCGCGGCCGCGGGCTCCGTCGCCGGCGTGGTCGACGTCGTCCCGTTCACCGGCGAGGCCGGGCCGCCCGGGGCCGGCGGCGGGGAGCCCGTCGAGTCCGCCGGGCTGGTGCGGCTGGACGCCACCCTCGGCGACGCACCCGACAGCGCCGCCGCCCAGTCCACCGTCGCGGAGCTGCGGACGACGCTGCGCGGCCTCGACCCCGGCACCCTCGTCGGCGGGACGACGGCGCAGGACCTGGACACCCAGGAGACCGCGGCCCGCGACCTGGCGGTGATCGTGCCCCTGGTGCTGCTGGTGATCACCGTCGTCCTGGCGCTGTTGCTGCGGGCCGTCGTGGTGCCGCTGCTGCTGGTCGCGACCGTCGCGCTGAGCACCGCGGCGACCGTCGGCCTGGGCGCGCTGGCGTTCGAGCACGTCTTCGACTTCCCGGGCAGCGACCCGCAGGTGCTGCTGATCGGCTTCGTCTTCCTGGTCGCGCTGGGGATCGACTACAACATCTTCCTGATGACCCGGGCCCGCGAGGAGTCGATGCGGCACGGTACGCGGGCGGGCATCACCCGGGCGCTGACCGTCACCGGCGGGGTGATCACCAGCGCCGGGCTGGTCCTGGCCGCCACGTTCGGGGCGCTCACCGTGCTGCCGCTGGTGCTGCTCGTCCAGCTGGGCTTCCTGGTCGGCGTCGGCGTGCTGATCGACACCTTCGTCGTCCGCTCGCTGCTGGTGCCGGCCGCCGTCCACCTGCTCGGGGACCGCATCTGGTGGCCGAGCGCGCTGGCGGCGGGGCCGACCGCACCGGAGCGGGAGGGGGAGCCGGCCGGCGGCTGAGCCGGCCGGTCGCGCCGGGCCACCCCGCCGCGGACCCGGCCGGCCGGCGTCACTCCGGCCAGGACGTCAGGTGCCATCCGCGACACCGCGGGCACCGGTACGTGCGCTGCGGTGTCTTCTCGCGTTCGTCACCGGCATACCGGATGCGTGCCAGCGCCAGCTCCGCCGTCGCCTCGTCGCGGTACCGCCGCTTCACGCAGGCCCGACCGGTCACGCACCCGTCTCCCCTCGCCGTCCGACCACCTCGGAGTCGCCCTGCCGACGCTGTCGGCACCTCGGCCCCCCGGGACGATGGTGCCCCGCTCCCCGTGCCGGCCGGTGGGGCCGTCGGCAGTCGGCACCAGTCACCCGTGGCCGGTCCGCGGCCCCGGCGCCTCCGGCCCGCGGTCGGCCTCCAGCAGGACGGCCCGGTCATCCCCGCGGGACGGCGAACGGCCCGGCCAGCGCGGCCCACTGGAGCAGCATGATCGTCTTCGCGTCGGCGATCCGGCCGTCGGCGACCTGGGTGAGCGCGGTGTCGAAGGGGAGCTCGCAGACCTCGATGTCCTCGCCCTCCTCGGCGAGCCCACCGCCCCGCCCGGCCCGGGTGGCGGCCGAGTAGGGCGCGGCAAAGAAGTGCAGCCGCTCGGTCACCGAGCCCGGGCTCATGTAGACCTCGAACACCGGCTCCAGCTCGCCGATCTGCACGCCCAGCTCCTCGGCCGCCTCGCGGCGGATGGCGGTCGCCGCGTCGTCGTCGTCCAGCAGGCCCGCAGCCGTCTCCAGCAGGATCCCGTCGGGATGGCCGTTGACGTACACCGGGTAGCGGAACTGACGGGCCAGCAGCACGGTCCGGCGGTCGGGGTCGTACAGCAGCACGGTGGCACCGTTGCCCCGGTCGTAGGTCTCCCGCTGCTGGGGACGCCAGCTGCCGTCTGCGCCCCGCACCTGGAGCGTGGTGCGGCGGAGGACGTGCCAGGCGGCGGCGAGCACCTCGACGTCGGTGACCCGGACGTCGGGGTTGCCGGTGAGGTCCCGGCCGACCCGGTCGAGCCCGGTGCGGCCCCGCTCGTCCGGGACGTCGACGCCGGGCACCGGGCGCGCCGGGGCGCTCACGCGGCGGCCCGTGCGGTCACGCCGGGGACGCCCCCGAGGCGGTGGCCGGCCGGGGTCAGGGGCCGGGCCGCCTCGTGCAGGGTGGTCGGGTCGGTGGCCATCGGGGCGGGGTCGTTGCCGGTGCCCGGGCGGTGGGACGCGGTGAGCAGGACGAGCATCGCTCGCAGAATCGAGGTCATGGCGACAGACTATGCACAAACGTGCAACACTCGGAAGCACCTTGCAGACGGGAGAGAAGACAGATGCTGGTGCCCCAACGTCGCGACCTGCTGCTGGACCGGTTGCGCCGGGACGGGCGGGTCATCGCCAAGGACGTCGCTGCCGAGCTCGGGGTGAGCGAGGACAGCGTCCGGCGCGATCTGCGGGAGCTGGCCGCCGCGGGTCTGTGCCAGCGCGTCTACGGCGGGGCCGTCCCGTCCTCGCCGGCGGTGGCGGACTACGGGACCCGCCGCGGGGTGGCCGTGGACAGCAAGGCGCGGGTGGCCGCCGCGGCGGCTGCGCTGATCGAGCCCGGCGACACGGTCGTGCTGGACGGCGGGACGACCGCGCTCGCGGTGGTCCACGCCCTGCCGCGTGACCTCCGGGCCACGGTCGTCACGCACAGCCCCACCGTCGCCGCCGCGCTCGTCGACCACCCGACGGTCGAGGTCTACGTGGTGGGAGGCCGGCTGTTCAAGCACTCGGCGGTCGCCTCGGGAGCTGCGGCGGTGGAGGCGGCCGAGGTCGTCCACGCCGACCTGTTCCTGATGGGCGTCACCGGCGTGCACCCGGACAGCGGCCTGACCACCGGCGACGCCGACGAGGCGGCGATGAAGCGGGCGCTGTCCCGGCGGGCGGCGGAGACCTACGTCCTGGCCAGCACCGAGAAGATCGGTGCGGCGTCCCGGTTCGCCGTCCTGCCGCTGGCTGCCGTGGCGGGCGTCGTCACCGACGCGCCGGCCGAGGACGCCGTCGTCTCCCGGCTCGTCCGGATGGGCGTGCCGATCGTCTGGGCGGGGGGCACCCCGGAGTGACCGCCGGCGGCTCCGCGCACCGACCACCGGTGCGGTCGGGGGCCGGGACCGGGCGTCCCGGCGCCGACCCCGCGGGCGGCGGCACACTGCACCAGATCGATCAGGTTGTGGGACCGGCCACGTGGCGGAATGCTCCGACGCGGCAGCGGTTCCCCCTGGCGGCAGGACCACCGCCCCTGCCCGCCGACGAACGTCCTGACCTCATGACCCCCGGAGACCACCGTGCGCACCCGCCTGACCCTGACCGCCGCCCTCGCCACCGCCCTGCTGCTCAGCTCCTGCGGCGGCGACTCCGACGACGCCGGCAGTGCCAGCGGCGGCGGCTCGGGTGAGGTCCTGCGCGTCGCCACCGAGGGCACCTACGCGCCCTTCTCCTTCCACGACCCGGCCAACGGCAACGAGCTGACCGGCTACGACGTCGAGGTGGCGAAGGCCGTGGGCGAGAAGCTGGGCATGGAGGTCGAGTTCAGCGAGACGCAGTTCGACTCGATCTTCGCCGGCCTCGAGGCCAGCCGGTACGACGTCATCGCCAACCAGATCGGCGTCAACCCCGAGCGCGAGGCGAAGTACCTCTTCTCCACGCCCTACACGTACTCCAACGGCGTGGTCATCACCCGGGCCGACGACACCAGCGTCAGCTCGCTGGCCGACATCGCGGGCAAGACCAGCGCGCAGTCGACCACCAGCAACTTCGCCGAGGTCGCCACCGGTGCCGGTGCGAAGATCGAGGCCGTCGAGGGCTTCACGCAGGCGATCACGCTGCTCAAGCAGTCCCGCGTCGACGTCACCGTCAACGACAGCCTCGCCTTCCTGGAGTACCAGAAGAGCACCGGTGACCAGGACGTGAAGGTCGCTGCCGAGATCGACGACGACAGCCAGTCGGCGCTGCTCTTCCGCAAGGACGAGACCGAGCTGCAGACGAAGGTCGACGGGGCCCTGGACGAGCTGCGCACCGAGGGCACGCTGACCCAGATCTCGGAGAAGTACTTCGGCGAGGACGTCAGCCAGGAGTGAACGCGATCGACTGGGACCTGGTCCGCAGCAGCCTCGGCCCCCTGTTCGGGGGGCTGGTCACGGGCACGCTGCCGCTGACGGCCGCGACCTTCGCCCTCGGGCTGGTCATCGCCGTGGTGGTCGCGCTCATGCGGCTGTCGGGCAACTGGCTGGTCTCCGCCCCCGCGCGGGCCTACGTCTCGGTCATCCGCGGCACCCCGCTGCTGCTGCAGCTGTTCATCGTGTTCTTCGGCCTGCCCTCGCTCGGGATCACGCTGGACCCCTGGCCGAGCGCGATCATCGCGCTGTCGCTCAACGTCGGGGCCTACGCCTCCGAGGCGGTGCGGGGGGCGATCCTCGCGGTGCCGCGCGGGCAGTGGGAGGCGGCGATGACCGTGGGGATGGGCCGGGTCACGACACTGCGGCGGGTGGTGCTGCCGCAGGCCGCGCGCATCGCCGTCCCGTCGCTGAGCAACACGCTCATCTCGCTGGTCAAGGACACCTCGCTGGTCTCGGTGATCCTGGTGACCGAGCTGCTGCGGAAGGCCCAGGAGATCGCGGCGCCGAGCTTCGCCTTCTTCACGCTCTACGGCGTCGCCGCCGTCTACTACTGGGTGGTGTGCCTCGTGCTGTCCTTCGGTCAGACCCGGCTGGAGACCAAGCTGTCCCGGCACGTGGCCGTATGAGCGCCCCGCTGCTGGAGGCCCGCGGGCTGGTCAAGTCCTTCGGCGACAACCGCGTGCTGCGCGGCATCGACGTCACAGTGCCGGCCGGGTCGGTCACCTGCTTGATCGGGCCCTCGGGCTCGGGCAAGACGACGGTGCTGCGCAGCCTCAACGGGCTGGAGATGCCCGAGGCCGGCACGGTCCGGATCGGCGACGTGCAGCTGGACTGCGGGAGCCGGCCCGACGCACGCGCGGTCGCCCGGCTGCGCGGCCAGAGCGGCATGGTCTTCCAGGCGCACAACCTGTTCCCGCACCTGACCGTGCTGGACAACGTGACCTCCGGGCCGGTGTTCGCCCAGGGCCGGTCGAAGGCCGAGGCGCGGGAGGAGGCCCGGGCGTTGCTGGAGCGGGTGGGTCTGGCCGACAAGGCCGACTCCTACCCCGTGCAGCTGTCCGGCGGGCAGCAGCAGCGCGTCGGCATCGCCCGCGCACTGGCCACCAAGCCCAAGGTCGTGCTCTTCGACGAGCCCACCAGCGCCCTGGACCCCGAGCTCGTGGGTGAGGTGCTGCGGGTGATGCAGTCACTGGCCGCTGAGGGCTGGACGATGGTCGTGGTCACCCACGAGATGCGCTTCGCCCGTCAGGTCGCCGACCAGGTGCTGTTCCTCGACGGCGGCGTGGTCGTGGAGCAGGGCCCGCCCTCGGAGGTGCTCGTCGAGCCGCGCGAGGCCCGCACCCGGCAGTTCCTGCAGCGCCTGCTCGACCCGCTCTAGGCCGGCCGCGGCGCCGTCGTCCCGCTCGCGGTCAGGAGCGGTCGCCCGCCGGGGCGGGCTGGTCGGCGCCGGTGGCCGCCTGGGTCGCCGCCCAGCTGGACAGCACCTTCAGCCCGTCCTCGGACGGCGTCCCCGGCTGGGCGGTGTAGATGGTCAGCCGCAGGTCCGGTGACCCCGCGGCGGGCAGGTCGAGGGTGCAGTAGCCCAGCTCCAGGTCACCGACGACGGGGTGGTGGAACCGCTTGGCGCCGTCGTGGTGGATGCGGACGTCGTGGGCGGCCCAGCGGGTGCGGAACTCCTCGCTGACCGTGGACAGCTCACCGACGAGCTCGCGCAGCGCCGTGTCGTGCGGACGGCGGCCGGCCTCGGCGCGCAGCAGCGCCACGGTGATCGCCGTGGCGCCGTCCCAGTCCTCGTAGTAGTCGTGCGCGGCCGGGTCGAGGAACTGGAACCGGGCGAAGTTCACCGGCCGGCGCGCGCCGCTGAACATCGGTGAGTGCAGCGCCCAGCCCAGCGTGTTGGTGGCCAGGACGTCGAGCCGCCCGTTGGCGACGAACGCGGCCGAGCCGGTCATCGTGTCCAGCATCCACTGCACCCGCGGCGGGAGGGCGGCCCGCGCCCGGCGCTGGGGTGTGCGGCTCGGGCGGGCCGCCCGGGCCAGGTCGAACAGGTAGGTGCGCTCGGCCTCGTCCAGCTGCAGCGCCCGGGCGACGGCCTCGAGCACGTCCTCGGACACGCCGGCGATGTGGCCCTTCTCCAGCCGGGTGTACCAGTCGGTGCTCACACCGGCGAGGACGGCGACCTCCTCGCGCCGCAGCCCCGGCACGCGCCGCCGTCCACCGCCGGCGAGCAGCCCGGCCTGCTGCGGGGTGATCCGGGCCCGCCGGGTGGTGAGGAAGTCGCGGATGTCGGCGCGGTTGTCCACCCCCTCGACGCTACGACGTGGCACGCGGCGTGGGGGGTCGAGCTCCTACCCCCCACAGACCCGCCCTCCCAGGCGCGCGTCCGCAGGCGTTCGGTGGAGACCGACCGACCACCGATTCCCGAGGGACGACCGTGCAGATCACCCGCAGCTCCACCGACACCCTGAAGGGCCCGGCCGACTGGTTCACCGGCGACGTCTACATCGACGCCGTCGCCGCCGCCCCCGCGCCGTCCCGGGTCACCGCCAACCTCGTGCACTTCATGCCCGGGGCGCGCACCCACTGGCACCGCCACCCCCTCGGCCAGACCGTGTTCGTCACCGAGGGCGTGGGCCTGTGCCAGCGCCGCGGCGGGCCGGTCGAGGTCATCCGCCCCGGCGACCGCGTGTTCTTCGAGGCCGACGAGGAGCACTGGCACGGTGCTGCCCCGGACCGGCTGATGGTCCACCTGGCGATCAACGAGGCCAGCGACGACCACGCCGTCGTGCACTGGCTGACGCCGGTGACCGACGCCGAGTACACCCCCACCCACTGAGCACCTGGAGACCCTCATGCGCGTCAACGCCTACGCCGCCCCCGCCGCCGGCGAGCCCCTGGCCCCCACCACCGTCGAGCGCCGGGACGTCGGCCCGCGCGACGTGCTGATCGAGATCACGCACGCCGGCATCTGCCACTCCGACATCCACACCGTCAACGGCGACTGGGGCCCGCAGCCCTTCCCGGTCGTGCCCGGCCACGAGATCGTCGGCCTGGTGACCGAGGTCGGCACCGACGTCACCACCCACCGCGTCGGCGACCGGGTCGGCGTCGGCTGCATGGTCAACTCCTGCCGGGAGTGCACCAACTGCCTGGCCGGCGACGAGCAGTACTGCCTGCGCGGCATGGTCGGCACCTACGCCGCCGTCGACCGGGACGGCACCACGACCCAGGGCGGCTACTCCACCCACGTCGTGGTGGACGCCGACTTCGCCCTGGGGGTACCCGCGGGCATCGACTCCGCGGCCGCCGCGCCGCTGCTGTGCGCCGGCATCACGACCTACTCCCCGCTGCGCCACTGGGGTGCCGGCCCGGGGAAGCGGGTCGCCGTCGTGGGCCTGGGCGGGCTCGGCCACATGGCGGTCAAGCTGGCCTCGGCCATGGGTGCCGAGGTGACCGTGCTGTCCCAGTCCCTGAAGAAGCAGGAGGACGGTCTGCGGCTGGGCGCCGACGCGTACTTCGCCACCAGCGACCCGGACACCTTCGCCACCCTGACCGGCCGGTTCGACCTGATCGTCAACACCGTCAGCGCGCCGATCGACGTCGACGCCCACCTGTCGCTGTTGGCCGTCGGCGGCGCGCTGGTCAACGTCGGCGCCCCCGCTGAGCCGCTGGGCGTCAACGTCATGTCGCTGATCGGCGGCCGCCGCACCTTCGCCGGGTCGATGATCGGTGGCCTCGCCGAGACCCAGGAGATGCTCGACTTCTGCGCGGAGCACGGCATCGGCGCCGAGGTCGAGGTCATCGAGGCGGCCCAGGTCAACGAGGCCTACGCGCGGGTGCTGGCCTCCGACGTCCGCTACCGGTTCGTCATCGACGTGGCCAGCCTGCGGTGACGGCGGCTCCGGCCACCGGCACGGCGACGGCGGCCCCGCCGGGGCGCATGCCGGTCGTGGTGTACGTGCTCGCCGTCGGCACGTTCCTGATGCTCACCACCGAGTTCGTCGTCGCCGGCCTGCTGCCGGAGATCGCCGGCGACCTGCAGGTGAGCGTGGCGCAGGCCGGGCTGCTGATCACCGTCTTCGCGGCCGGCATGATCGTCGGCTCGCCGGCGATGGCGCTGCTGACCCGCCGGCTGCCCGCCCGGGTGACGCTGGTGCTGGCCCTGGCGGTCTTCGCGGCCGGGCACGTCGTCGTCGCGCTGGGCGACAGCTTCCCGGTGCTGCTGGCCGCCCGGTTCGTCACCGCCTGGGCTGCCGGCGCCTTCTGGTCGGTCGCCTCCGTGGTCGCCACCCGCGCGGCCGGCCCGGGCGCCGGCGCCCGGGCACTCGGTCTGGTCGGCGCCGGCGGCATGCTGGCCAACGTCGCCGGCGTGCCGCTGGGCGCGTTCGCCGGGCAGCTGTCGGGCTGGCGCGGGCCGTTCTGGGCCCTCGCGGTCCTCGCCCTGGCCGCTGTGCCGCTCATCGTCCGCAGCGTGCCGCCCGAGGACGCCGACCGGCAGCCGGTGACCCTGCGGTCGGAGCTGGGCGCGCTGCGGTCGGGCCGGCTGTGGCTGGTGCTGGCGGCGTGTGCGACCACCACCGGCGGCGTGCTGTCGGTCTACTCCTACGTCTCCCCGCTGCTCACCGACCGGGCGGGCGTGGCCGCGGGCTGGGTGCCGTTGGTGCTCGTCGGCTTCGGCGTCGGGTCGCTGGTCGGGACGGTCGTCGGCGGCCGGCTCGGCGACGACCACCCGCACGCGACCACGATCGGGGTCGCGGCGGCGACCGCCGTCGTCCTGGTGGCGACCTGCCTGTTGTCCACCTCCGCCGTGCCGACGGTGCTGCTGCTGGTCCTGCTCGGGTTGCTGGGGCTCAGCGCCAACCCGGTGCTGTCCGCGCTGGCGGTCCGCTCCGCCGGGGTGGCGGCCACGCTGGGCGTCGCGCTGTCGGTGTCGGCCTACAACCTCGGGACGGCGGTCGGCTCGCTGGCCGCCGGCCGGGCCCTGGAGTCCGGGCTCGGCGCGGTCGGCCCGGCCGTGGTGGGCACGTGCGTCGCGGCGCTCACGCTGGTCCCGACGACCGTCCTCGCCCTGCGCAGCCGCCGCGAGGCGGTGACCGCGGGCTGACCCGTGGGTCAGGCGGCGGGGTCCTCGGGCAGCGGGAGGAGCAGGGCGTCCAGCGGCAGTCGCTCACGCGGCGCCACCTCCCGGGCGGCCAGCGCCTCGGGCAGCTCGGCCCCCGCGGCGTGGCGGCCCAGCGCGAGGACGACGAGCGGCTGCACCTGGTCAGGCAGGCCGAGCAGCGCGGCGACCCGGTCGCGGTCGAAGCCGCCGAGCTGGTGCAGCACCAGCCCCTCGTGCTGGGCCTGGACCGACAGGTGCGCCACGGCCTGGCCGGTGTCGTAGACCGCCCACGGGCGGGGCGCGCCGTCCGGGCCGGTGGTCTCGGCCGCCACCACGACCAGCGCGGACGCCGCGTGCGCCCACAGCTGGTTGCCGCGGGCCAGCGCGTCGCGCACGTCGTCGAAGGTGCGGGTGCCGCGGCGGGCCACCGCGAAGCGCCACGGCTGGGTGTTGCTCGCACTCGGCGACCAGCGGGCGGCCTCGAGGACGGCGGTGAGCTGGTCCTGGGTGAGCTCGTGCGTGGCGTCCAGGCCCCGCGGGCTCCAGCGCTCGGCGAGCAGCGGGTGCAGCGGGACGGCGGTGACGGCGGTCTTGCGGACGGTCATGCCGGCGTCAACGCCGTCGCGGCACCGGGCATGTCGTGGCCTCGCTCACCGGCCGGGCCGAGGGGACGTGTCGTGGGCGTGTGCGGATCTGCAGACGCCGTGGCAACGGGCGCGCGACTGGACTGGGCGACGTCCCCCGGTCATCGACGTCCCACCGGCCCCCCCGGTGGTGAGGAGCCCGCCATGCCGACCAGTCCTGTGCCGCCGAGTCCCGCGGCACGCAGCGGCTACGCGGCCAGCCAGGACAGCAGGCGCCCCCGCGACCAGCAGCGGCCGAGCACCGTGGCGTGCAGCCCGGTCCCGGTGGACACCGTCAGACCGACGGTGCTGTGTCCCGACGCCGGGCGGTCGCCGAGCGTCGGGACGCCGGGTGCGACCCCGACCCCCTCGACGGAGACCCACGCGACCGTCCGGCCGGCCGCGACCTCCGCCAGGCGTCGCAGCAGCTCCCGGCGACGGGCCGGGGTGAGCCGGGAGAGCGCCCACGCCGTGAGGACGACGGGCAGCGCGCCTGCGGGTACCCGGGCGACGGCCTCGGGCAGCAGCGCGAGCGGGTCCCCGCGCAGCAGCAGCGGGGGAGCGGCCGCCGCGACGTCGAGCGCGGACCGGAGCTGCGCGGCCTCGTGTAGGCGGTCCGGCGCCACGCAGGCGCGCAGCCAGCGGACGTCGTCGGGGTCCGTGGGGTCCAGTGGGTCGCGGTCGACGCCGACGCGGGTGACGACCTCGGGCAGCGCCCGTGCCGGGACCCGGCCGGGCCCGACGACCGGGGTGGACAGCTGGACGGGGGAGGACGGATCGCCCAGCGACGGCCCGGGGTCGTAGCCGAGGCCGACCCGGTCCAGGTGCACGTCCAGGCCGGCGGGGGTGCCCAGGCCGACCAGCCCGACGGCCGGTGCACCGACCCGGGAAACGGCCTCGGCGACGGCCGGGTGGAGGACCGCGCACCGCGCGAGGCCCATCGTGGCCGGGCTGCGGTGCGCGACGGTGGTGGCGACCGCGTCGGTCAGCTCCAGCAGCGTGGCGACCGCCGCGTCCGCGGTGGCGGCACCGTCGGCCGCGGCGTGGGCGGCGGCCAGTGCCGGTGCGCGGCCGGCGAGGGCCAGGTCGTGCAGCGCTGCCAGGAGGACGGCCGGGGAACGCCGGCGGGCGGGCAGCGCGGTCAGGGCGTGCAGCGCGGCGGGGGACGCGCTGAGGGCGAGTGCGGTGTGGCGGTCCAGCGGTGACGTGCTCGCCGCCTCGGCGTACCGCCGGAAGGTCCCGGCGAGCGCATCGGCGGGTCCGGTCGGGTGCGCGGTCACCCGGGCACCCTGGCACCACGGCCCCGTGTCCCGGGAACCGATCGGCGCGCCGTCCCGGTCGGGACGGCGGGTGGAGCTGGAGTCAGGCGGCGTCGGTGCGGGCGCCGTCGAGGTACTCGCGGACGGCCGGCGCGGGGACCCGGAAGGAGCGGCCGACGCGGACGGCGGCCATCTCGCCGTTGTGCACGAGGCGGTAGACGGTCATCTTCGACACGCGCATGATCGCCGCGACCTCGGCCACGGTCATGAACTGGACGGCCGGGCGCGGGGCGGGGCGCTCGGTCATCGGGCGGACGGGCTGCATCGGCGCGGGGCGCTGGCCGACGGGGGCGAAGCCGGGCTGCATGCGGGCGCCGGGGACGGCGGGGCGCGGGGTCGGGACGCGGCCGTAGGTGGCCTGACGGGGGAGGGCGGTAGCGGGGGAGCGCTGGGCCAGGGTCATCGTCGTGCCTCTCGATGGCGGGTCTAGGGACGCGGGGCCAGTGGACTGACGACCCTGCGCTGCTGTGCTGGAACTGAGAGTAGGGGGCCATCGGAGGCCCCGTCTCTGTGGACGTGGACGAGACGGACTGGTCCGCTTCGGCACAAGTTGTCCGTGCGCGGGATGGGACCGGAGTGAACGTGCAGGTGACACGCTGGAAGACAGGTGCCGGTGGGGTCGGTGTGACACCGGCGGACCCGTGGGTCCACAGCAGCCGGGCCGGCGTCCCCTGTTGACGGCTCCCGGCGTGCGCTGCACCTCATGACGTCTAGTTCGTCCTACTAGGCTGGGGCCCGGCGTCTCCCGGACCGGCCGTGCGGCGGGTCCGGCAGCAGCCGGCGACCGGTCCGTGCCCCGACGCGTGAACAGAGGTGCAGGGTGCCCCTGACCCGACCCGCCCGACGACCTCCCCGGCCCGCCCGGTGACCGGCCCGCCAGCAGTGGGCCCCACCGACGTCGTCCCGGTGTTCTTCCTGTCCGACAGCACCGGGATCAGCGCCGAGACGATGGGCAACGCGCTGCTCATCCAGTTCCCCGACCTGCACTTCGACCGGACGCTCGTGCCGTTCATCGCCACCGTCGAGCAGGCCCGCGAGGTGGTCGCCCAGGTCGACGAGGCGATGGACGGCCCGGTACAGCCCCTGGTCTTCCTCACCGCCGCGGTCGAGGAGGTGCGGGCCGAGCTGCTGCGCACGCGGGCCCCGGTCATCGACTTCTTCGGCCTGCACATGGCCCGGGTGGAGGCCCAGCTCGGCGCGCCCGGGCTGCGTGAGGCCCGCCGGCTGCACGGGGTCGGTGACGTCCGGCGCTACAACGACCGGATGGCGGCCATCGAGTTCGCCATCGAGCACGACGACGGGCTCAGCCCCCGTGGCCTGGAGCGCGCCGACGTCGTCCTGCTCGCGCCGTCGCGGTGCGGCAAGACCCCGACGGCGATGTACCTGGCCCTGCAGCACGGCCTGTTCGTCGCCAACTACCCGCTGGTCGAGGAGGACCTGGGCACCACCGACCTGCCCCGCCCGGTCCGCGAGCTGGCCGACCGGTGCTTCGGGCTGACCACCACGGTGGCCCGGCTCAGCCGGGTGCGCCAGGAGCGCCGCCCCGACTCCCGCTACTCCTCGGAGGAGCAGTGCCGCTCCGAGCTGCGCCGGGCGACGGCGATGTACGACACCCACGACCTGCCCACCGTCGACACCTCTGCGGCCTCCGTCGAGGAGATCGCCGCGGTGGTCGTCCAGACCCTGGCCCGGCGGCGCCGCCGCCCGGGCGCGCCCACGCCGTCCCGCCCCGCCCGATGAGGAAGGACCACACCGCATGAGCACCGAGACCGCACACGCAGACGTACGCGAGGACCCCGCAGGCGAGGACAACGTCCGGTGGTTCGCCGAGCTGGGGCTGGCCGACCTGGAGGTGGTGGGCGGCAAGAACTCCTCGCTCGGGGAGATGATCTCCCAGCTGGCCGACGCCGGGGTGCACGTCCCCGACGGGTTCGCCACCACCGCCTCGGCCTACCAGCGCTTCCTCGGCGACACCGGCCTCGCCGCCCGGATCGCCGACCGGCTGCGCACCCTGGACACCGACGACGTCCGCGCGCTGTCCGCCGCGGGTGCGGAGATCCGCCGGCTGGTGGTCGAGCAGCCCTTCCCGCCGTCGCTGGAGGCCGACGTCCGGGCCGCCTACGCACAGCTGGCCGGGGACGACGCCGACATGTCCTTCGCCGTCCGGTCCAGCGCCACCGCCGAGGACCTCCCGGACGCCTCCTTCGCCGGGCAGCAGGAGACCTTCCTCAACGTGCGCGGCATCGACGCGGTGCTGCAGGCGGTGCGGGAGGTCTACGCCTCGCTCTACAACGACCGGGCCATCGCCTACCGGGTGCACCACGGCTTCGACCACGAGGCGGTGTCGCTGTCGGCGGGCGTGCAGCGGATGGTGCGGTCGGACCTCGGGGCCTCGGGCGTGCTGTTCACCATGGACACCGAGTCCGGCTTCCGGGACGCCGTGTTCATCACCTCCGCCTACGGGCTGGGCGAGGGCGTCGTGCAGGGCGCGGTGAACCCCGACGAGTTCTACGTCTACAAGCCCGCGCTGGCCGCTGGCCGGCCGGCGGTGCTCAAGCGCGGGGTGGGGGAGAAGGCCACCAAGATGGTCTACACCGAGCACGCCGAGGTGGGCCGGACGACGGAGTTCGTCGACGTCGACCCCGCGCAGCGCCGGCTGCTGTCCCTCACCGACGCCGAGGTCACCGAGCTGGCCCGGCAGGCCGTGCGGATCGAGGAGCACTACGGCCGGCCGATGGACATCGAGTGGGGCAAGGACGGGCTCACCGGCGAGCTGTTCGTGCTGCAGGCCCGCCCGGAGACCGTGCAGTCCCGCTCCGGGAACGTCACCGAGCGGTACCGGCTCACCGGGACCGGTGAGGTGCTGGCCGAGGGGCGGGCGATCGGGCAGAAAATCGGCGCGGGTGCGGTGCGGGTGCTGTCCGACATCGACCAGATGGACTCCTTCGCCCCCGGTGACGTGCTGGTCGCGGACATGACCGACCCGGACTGGGAGCCGATCATGAAGCGGGCGTCGGCGATCGTCACCAACCGCGGCGGGCGCACCTGCCACGCGGCGATCATCGCCCGCGAGCTGGGCATCCCCGCCGTCGTCGGCACCGGGTCCGCGACCCGCTCGCTGCACGACGGCGACCCGGTCACCGTGTCCTGCGCCGAGGGCGACACCGGCCTGGTGTACGCCGGCGCGGTGGACTTCGAGGTCAGCGAGACCTCGCTGGAGGCCATGCCGGAGATCCCCACCAAGATCATGATGAACGTCGGGACGCCGGAGCAGGCCTTCGCCTTCTCCCGGCTGCCGCACGCCGGCGTCGGCCTGGCCCGGCTGGAGTTCGTCATCAACCGGCAGATCGGCATCCACCCCCGCGCCCTGCTGGAGCTGGACACCCTCGACCCCGCGCTCAAGGCGCAGATCACCGAGCGGATCGTCGCCTACCCCTCGGCGCGGGACTTCTTCGTGTCCCGGGTCGCCGAGGGCATCTCGATGATCGCCGCGGCGTTCGCGCCCGAGCCGGTGATCGTGCGGATGAGCGACTTCAAGTCCAACGAGTACGCCAACCTCCTCGGCGGGGAGGCCTACGAGCCGCACGAGGAGAACCCGATGCTGGGGTACCGGGGGGCCTCCCGGTACCTGTCGGCCGACTTCGCCGAGTGCTTCGCCATGGAGTGCGAGGCGCTGCGGTACGTGCGCGACGAGATGGGCCTGACCAACGTGCAGATCATGATCCCGTTCGTCCGCACCGTCGCCGAGATCGAGGGCGTGGTCCGGCTGCTCGGCGAGCACGGCCTGCGGCGCGGGGAGAACGGCCTGAAGGTCGTGATGATGTGCGAGCTGCCCTCCAACGCGCTGCTGGCCGACGCCTTCCTCGACCACGTCGACGGGTTCTCCATCGGCTCCAACGACATGACCCAGCTCGTCCTCGGCCTGGACCGCGACTCCAGCCTGGTCGCCGGCAGCTTCGACGAGCGGGACCCCGCGGTCCTCGCCGTCCTGGAGATGGCGATCAGCGCCTGCCTGGCGCGGGGGAAGTACGTGGGCATCTGCGGCCAGGGGCCCAGCGACCACCCCGACCTCGCCGAGTGGCTGGTGGCGCGGGGGATCGGGTCGATGTCGCTGAACCCGGACACCGTCGTCGACACCTGGCTGCACCTGGCGCGCACCGCGGCGGCGGCCGGCTGACCCGGGGTGCGCCCCGCGGACCCGGTCGCAGGTCCGCGGGGCGTACCGGGAGACTCGCCCCATGGACCAGGCGCCGCCCCCCGCTGACCAGATCCTCACCGAGGCCACCCGGATCGCCGACCACCTGCTGGACCTGCAGACGCGGGTGAACCAGCAGATCGACGCCACGCTGGCCGAGCTGCTGCCCGGCGTCGTGGCGCAGCTGGGCACCGGCGGGGTGGACGACGTGGACGACACCGACCTGGTCAACGCCCGGATCACCGGCCTGAGCGTCGTGGTCACCCCGGCCGCGGTCGCCACCGTCGTCCCGCTGCCGGCGGCCTCCACGGCGACCACCCGGGCCGCGCGGCGTGCCGTGGGCGACATCGTCCGCGGCACCGACGACCGGCTGACCGTGATCGCCGGCCCGTGCTCGATCCACGACCCGGCCGCCGCCGTGGAGTACGCCGGCTTCATCGCCGCGATGCGGGCGCGGCACGGGGCCGACCTGGAGGTCCTGATGCGGACCTACACCGAGAAGCCGCGCACCGAGGTCGACTGGAAGGGCTTCGCCTACGACCCCTTCCTCGACGGCTCCAGCCGGATCAGCGTCGGCCTGGTCGCCACCCGCATGCTCATGCGCGCGATCACCGCCCTGGGCGTGCCGGTCGCGGCCGAGCCGCTGAACGCCCTCACCCCGCAGTACGTCAACGGGCTGGTCACCTACAACGGCGTCGGGGCCCGCAACGTCACCGACCAGACCGCCCGCGAGAGGGCCTCGGGCTTCTCCTCGGTCATCGGCTTCAAGAACTCACCGGAGGGCAGCATCGGCGCGGCCATCTCCGCCGTGCTCACCGCCCGGGCCCCGCACGAGTTCCTCGGCGTCGACGGCCACGGGGTGACCGCGCAGCTGTCGACCACCGGCAACGACACCGCCCACGTGATCCTGCGCGGGGACAAGGACGGCCCCAACCACTCCGCCGCCCACGTCGCCGCCACGAAGCAGGCGCTGGCCGCGCGCGGCCTGCCCGAGGTGGTCGTCGTCGACGCCTCGCACGGCAACAGCCAGAAGGACCACCGCCGCCAGGCCGGCGTGGTCGCCGACCTGGCCGGCCAGATCGCCGGCGGTGAGCGGGCGCTGCGCGGCGTGATGATCGAGAGCAACCTCGTCGAGGGCCGGCAGGACCTCGACCAGGCGCACCCGGGATCGCTGGAGTACGGCAAGAGCGTCACCGACGCCTGCGTCGACCTCCCGACGACCGAGCGGCTGCTGGCCGAGCTGGCCGCGGCCGTGCGCGCCCGCCGGGAGGTCTGAGCTCAGGGGCGCTGTCGGCGCTGCTGCAGCCGGGCCGCGATCCGCGGGTACGAGGCCGGGAACAGCCGCACCAGCAGGTCGACGGCCTTCGCGTCGTTGCCGACCAGCACCCGGGGCCGCCCGGCCTCCACGCCGTCGACGACGATCCGGGCGGCCTGCTCGGCCGGCATCCGCAGCAGCTTCTCGTTGTAGAAGCGGGTGCGGGCCTCGTCCTCGGCGGTGACCTCGTCGCCCCGCGCCCGGGAGACCTCGAGCGCGGCGGTGGCGATGTTGGTGCGCACTCCGCCGGGGTGGACGACGGTCACCTGCACCGGGTGCCCGGCGAGCAGCATCTCCTGGCGCAGCGCCTCGGTGAACCCGCGGACGGCGAACTTGCTCGCGCTGTAGGCGTTGATCGAGCCCTGCGCCATGAAGCCGTTGAGGCTGGACACGTTGACCACGTGCCCGTCGCCGGAGGCGACCAGGTGGGGGAGGAACGCCTTGGTGCCGTGCAGCACGCCGAAGAGGTTCACGCCCCAGATGCGGTCGTAGTCGGCCCAGTCGCTGTCCAGCACGGTGGTGCCGCCGGCGACCCCGGCGTTGTTGTAGACCTGGTGCACGACGCCGAAGTGGCCGGCCACCGTCTCGGCGTAGGCGAGCACCGCGGCCCGGTCGGTGACGTCGAGGGTGGCGGTGTGCACCTCGGCCCCCAGTGCGCGGGCCCGGGCGGCGGTCTCGGCCAGCCCGGTCGCGCCGATGTCGGACAGCGCCAGCCGCGCGCCCCGGCGGGCCAGCTGCAGGGCCAGCTCGCGGCCGATGCCCGACCCGGCCCCGGTGACGACGGCGACCTTGCCGCGGACGCTGTTCTTCGGGGTCCTGCTCATCGCGGGTCTCCTGTCGTGGGGAGCGGGGCGCCGGTGCTCCGGGCCAGCTCGGTGGTGAGGTCGACCAGCCGGTCGACGACACCGGGGGCCAGGTGGTGGCCCATGCCGGCGATCTCGACGAACCTGGCACCGGGGACGGCGGCCGCGGTGGCCCGGCCGCCGGTGGGGTGCACCATCCGGTCGGTCGACCCGTGCACGACCAGCGTCGGCGCGGTGATCGAGGCGACCTCGGCCGTCCGGTCGCCGGAGGCCTGAATGGCGCCGATCTGCCGGGGCACCCCAGCCCGGGCGCGGACGCCGCCGCCGCGCTCCCAGAACCCGGTGGCCCAGGCGCGCTCGAGCTCCTCGTCGGGCAGCAGGGTCGATGAGCCGATGTGCGCCAGCATGCCCAGGTGCCGCTCGACGGAGTCCTCGACCGTGGGCGAGGGACCCTTCGCCAGCCGCAGCAGCGTCGACCGGGCGGGCTGGCCGACGGAGCGGTCGCCGGTGGTGGAGAAGATCGAGGTCAGGCTGGCGACCCGCTCGGGGTGCCGGGCGGCCAGCGTCTGGGCGATCATCCCGCCCATCGACATCCCCACCAGGTGCACCCGCTCGACGGCCAGGTGCTCCAGCAGGCCGAACGCGTCCGCGGCCATGTCGGCCAGGTCGTAGGCGTCGGCGCGGGGCCGGGCCAGCAGCTGGCGCAGCCGCCCGGGGCGGGGGGTGCCGATCTGGCTGGAGCGCCCGATGTCCCGGTTGTCGAACCGGACGACGCGGAACCCGCGGGCGGTGAAGCCGTCGACCATCCGCTGCGGCCAGGAGGTGAGGTCGATGCCGAGCCCGGCGATCAGCAGCAGCGGGACGCCGTCGTCGGGGCCCTCGACGCGGTAGCAGATCCGCGGGCCGGCGGGCAGGTCGACGAACCGGTCGGCGGTGGTGGCGCCCAGGTCGGTGGCGGTCATGCCGGCACCGGGACCCGGGAGGAGAAGTGCAGCTCGGGGTCGACGACGCTGTCGGCCCGCAGCAGCTTGACGTCCGAGCGGTAGTCGGTCGAGGTCAGCCAGGGCATCC
>NZ_JAAGWH010000011.1 GCF_010682105.1 Modestobacter muralis
GGTCCCCCTGTCGTGGGAGCGAGTCCATCGAGCGCCGGAGGTAGCCGGCGCCGAAGTCCAGGAACGGTCGGGTGGGCATGTCCGCGTCGCGGGGCACGGGCCGGACGCTGTCGTGCCCGTGGGCGTCCATGTGGGTGAGCAGCCGGGTGAAGTGCTCGCACAGCAGCCCGATCTTCAGCGTCCAGGAGCTGTTGGTGTAGCCGATCGCGTAGGCGAAGTTGGGCACGCCGGACAGCATCATGCCCTTGAACGCGACCGTCTCCGGCAGCCGCACCTCGGCCCCGTCGACGGTGAGCCGGATGCCGCCGAAGGCCTGCACGTTGAGCCCCGTGGCCGTCACGATCACGTCGGCGGGCAACTCACGCCCGGACTCCAGCAGCACCCCGGTCTCGGTGAACGTGGCGATCCGGTCGGTGACCACCTCCGCCGTCCCCGCCCGGATGGTGCGGAACAGGTCGCCGTTCGGGACGGCGCACAGCCGCTGGTCCCACGGGCCGTAGGGCGGGTTGAAGTGCTCGTCGACCGGATAGCCCTCGGGCAGCTGCTTGGTGTTGACCCAGCGGATCAGCGCCCGCGCCCGCTCCGGGTGCCGCTGGCAGAACCGCCAGATGAACTGGCTCTTGGCGATGTTCTTGCGCCGGATCAGCGGGTGCGCCCGCTCCTCCCCGAGCAGCCGGCGCAGCCGGTTGGCCAGCGCGTCCTCGGCGGGCACCGGCAGCACGTAGGTGGGCGTGCGCTGCAGCATCGTCACGTGCGCGGCGGTCTCCGCCAGCGCCGGCACCAGGGTCACCGCGGTGGCGCCGCTGCCGATGACCACGACCCGCTTCCCGGCGGTGTCCAGGGCCTCGGGCCAGTGCTGGGGGTGCACGACCGGGCCGGTGAACCGCTCACGGCCGGGGAGGTCGGGGGTGAAGCCCTGGTCGTAGCGGTAGTAGCCGCCGGCGCAGAACAGCCAGCCGCAGGTGAGCGTCGTCCGCTCGCCGGTGTCGGTGTGCAGCACCTCGACGGTCCAGCGCGCCTGCTCCGACGACCACGAGGCGGCGACGACCTCCGAGTGGAAGCGCACGAGGGCGTCGATGCCGTTCTCCGCCGCCGTCTCCCGCAGGTAGGCCAGGATCCGGTCCGCGCCGGCGATCGACTGCTCGTCGCGCCAGGGCTTGAACGCGTAGCCGAACGTGTACAGGTCGGAGTCCGACCGGACGCCGGGGTAGCGGAACAGGTCCCAGGTGCCGCCGGTGGCGCCGCGGGCCTCCAGCAGCGCGATGCTGCGCTGCGGGTGGTCGCGGCGGAGGTGGTACGCGGCGCCGATGCCGGACAGGCCGGCGCCGATGATCAGCACGTCGAGGTGCTCGACCGTGGTCGTGGTCATGATCGCTCCAGGTCGGGGGACGTCGGTACCGATGATGCGTGACCGGCACCACGTCGTGCCGCCGCTTGATGCACCCCTGTCGGACGCCGCTGGTGCACGATGCACCGGTGACCGAGGAGTGGCCCCTGCCCGCACCGGCCGTGCGTGAGCTGTTCCGCCGCGGCGCGGAGATCGCCCTGGACCCTCGCGCCGCCTGGGTGGCCGACCTGCACACCGCGGCGCTGAGCGGTGCGGGGATGCGCCCGGTCGCCGAGGACCCGGTGCTGGCCGAGGGGGCCCGGCGGGCGAACCTGGCCAACCTGCTGCACTGGGCCGCGGCCAACGTGCAGCGCCCCGGCGCGCGGGTGCCGGTGTACGTCGGCCCCGAGGTGCTCGACGGCGCCCGGGACCTGGTCCGCCGCGGGCTGGACCACATCGGCCTGGACGCCTACCGCACCGCCCAGGCCGTCGCCTGGCGGCACTGGATGCAGATCTGCTTCACGCTGACCGCCGACACCGGGGAGCTGCGCGAGCTGCTCGACGTCTCGGCCCGCTCGATCACCACCTTCGTCGACGACACCGTCGCCGCGGTCACCCAGCAGATGGCGGCCGAGCGCAGCGAGCTCACCCGCGGCGCGCACGCCGAGCGGCGGGCGACGGTGTCGCTGCTGCTGGAGGGCGCGCCGCTGCCCCGGGCCCGCGCCGAGGGACAGCTGGGCTACGGGCTCACCGGCCCGCACACCGCCGTCATCGTGTGGAGCGGGTCGGGTGACACCGGCTCCGACCAGCTGGAGGCGGCGGCCGAGGCCACGATGCGGGCGGCCGGTGCGAGCCGGCGGCTGACCGTCGTCGCCGGTGCCGCCGCGCTGTGGGTGTGGCTGCCGGTCGACCGGGCGCCGGAGGTGGCCGCGGTGGCCGCCGGCCTGGCCGGCGCCCCCGACGTCCGAGTGGCGATCGGCCGGCCGGGCAGCGACGTGGACGGCTTCCGGCGCAGCCACCTCGACGCGGCCACCACCCAGCAGATGCTCGCCCGGCTCACCTCCCGGCAGCAGGTGGCCCGGTGGTCCGACGTCCAGCTCGTCGCGCTGCTCACCGGTGACCCCACCCGGGCCGAGGAGCTCCTCACCGCCACCCTCGGCGACCTGCTGCACGCCGACGCCGCCGTCCGGGACACGGTGCTCACGTACGTGCAGGAGCTGGGCAGCGTCTCCCGGACGGCGGCGCGGCTCTACAGCCACCGCAACACCGTGCTGCGCCGGCTGGCCCGCGCCGACGAGCTGCTGCCCCGACCGCTGGCGGAGGACGCCGTCGCGGTCGCGGCGGCGCTGGAGGTGCTGCGCTGGCGGGGGACCGGCAGCTGACCGGGGGCGGGGTCGGCTGCCGGTCCACCGGTCAGAGGCCGAACCCGCCCTGACCGCGCTGGCCGCCGCCCATCATCCGCTGGGCCGCCATCGCGGCGATCCCGCCGAGGGCGGCCTTCATGACCGGGTTGCCCCCGGCTCCGCCACCGGCGCCACCGAGCAGCCCACCGAGGCCGCCGGCGCCACCACCACCGGCACCGCCGAGCAGGCCACCCAGGCCGCCACCACCGCCGGCGCCGCCGAGCAGCCCACCCAGGCCACCGCCGGCCCCGCCACCGGCGCCGCCGAGCAGACCGCCGAGGCCACCGGCCCCGCCGCCGCCCATCAGCGACCCGAGCAGCCCCGGGTCCTGCTGGTGCACGTTCCGGGTCATCGCGGCCAGCGAGTCGGGGTCGGTGGACTGCCCGTCCCAGCCGGTGTCCAGGCCGCGGCCCCGGGCGACCTCGTGCAGCTGGCCGGCGAACTGGCCGCGCTCGTCGTCGGCCATGTTCCCGAACGCGTCCCGGGCCGAGGCCTGGTAGGTGTCCGGGTCGACCTCGCCGGCCACCTCGCCGTAGCGCTGGCCGACCTCGTCGTCGGAGATGCCGTCGTACGGTGCGCCCTGCTGGTAGCGGTTCACGAAGTCGCCGTACTCCTGCTGGCGCGCGCCGCCGCCGATCAGGTCGTCGAGCAGTCCCATGGCAGTCCTTCAGGTGTCGTCGGGTGTCCCGGCCGGGACAGTCCGCAGGTGCCTACCCGGCCCGTGCGCCGGGCAGTCGCGTCCTCAGCCCACCATCGACCCCGTTGACGAGCGGGCGACAGGGGCCACGGACCGGTCTGCACCCTCGCCGCCGACGGTGCACCAGGCACGGCGGGCCAGGCGCGAGACCCGCAGCCACCTCGTGCTGGTCACCGAGGGTGCGGCCGTGCTGGGCGTGGTCACCGGCGTCCGACGTGCTGCACCAGCTCCTCGCGCAGCAGGTCTACCGACGAGGTGCGGCTGGTCGACGTCGTGGTCGACCGGACCGACCCGCGCACCTGGACGCTGACCGCCGGTCCGCTGCAGCCGCAGGCCACGGTCGGCCGCCGTCCGACGCTGGGCCGGCTGCTGCGCCTGGTCCCGGCGCCACTCGCCCGGCGCCCGGCGTGGGTCGGCCTGCTCGACACCCCGGCCCGGCTGCTCACGGGCCTGCGCACGAAGGGCCCCGCCGGCAACGGGCGCACCGCGAGTGGTACGGCGTGCAGGACCTGCACCGCCTCGCCACGGTCACCGCCAGCTGGGACGGCGAGCCGCTGGGCGCCGTCGCGTCGGTGCAGCCGCCGGTGGTCGACTGGTGGGCTTGGCTCTGTGGTCCAGGCGGGCGTGGCAGCGGAGCCAGAAAGGCCCCGCCGCCACGCATCGCCATGTCAGTAGGTGAAGGTAAAGGTGTTGGCGCTCGGATCGGCCTCACCGACACTGGACCTCTGCTCGATCAAGATGCCGCCGACGTAGACCTCGAGAGTCCACGTAGCGGGATCACCACCAGAGCAGATCCCGTACTCGTCGACCTCCACCGTGTACGCGCCTCTCGGAGCGCCAGAGGCCCAATACGCGTTCTCCACGCTCTGCCCGTTGACCGATGAACCACACACATCGTCATCACGGTCGAGGCTCCCACCCTCGGGTGAGGTCCTGTTGCCGTAGTACACGGTGAACCCGTTGGGATCCGTGACATGGAGGTCCATGTCCACGTTCTCTTGAGGGGCGGACGTCCACTGCAAGGTGACGCGAATGTCGCCTTCGCCGACGATGAGGTCCGCTCCATCGCAATCCTGGTCGATACCGTCATTCACGACCTCTTGAGCGCCGGGGTGGATCCCCGCCGCCGTGTCATTGCAGTCTGTCGACGCGGGGTACCCGTCATCGTCGCTGTCCAGGTCCACCGGCGGTTCGGTTGCTGGTGGCGGGGTGGACGCACGGGCAAGGACCTTGTTGTAGTTGATGATCGAAGGATCGCCGATCGCCAGGTCGAATGCTGGTACGACCAATTGGGCGCCTGCGCTGAATCCAGCGCTCAGCGTCCACCACGGCGAGGTCGAGATGTCCGCGTCGAAGCGCACATATCCGCGGAGATCCAGTTGGGGTCCGGCCAAGCCGTAGACGAGGAGACTGAATTGGGGCGAGACTCCTGCCTCCGCATGTGCTGTGGCAGTGACGGTGGGAGGGGTGTAAGTGAAACCGCTTCTGAGGTTGGAGGTGGGACGAGTCCCCGCCCCCTTGGTGTACTGAATCCCTGCACTCGCAGTGATCTCTTGACGGGCCCCGGTGGTGAGGGCCGCCTTTACATCGCCCCGGGCGTCCAGGTAGAGCTGCAACTGGGGCACCAGGACGACGGGAACAGGGCCCACGTTGACCGTGATCGGATTGAAACGGACCGGCTGAGCGAGCAGAGGGGTGCTTGCGAGGTTGCATTGGGCCGCGCCTTCGATGGACGCTGACAGCTCTGCGGTCTGCTTGACGGTTCCTGTGAAAGATGCGGCCGTGGTTCCTCGTCCCAGCTTCCATGCCGCAGTGAAGCGGAAGGACGGCTCGATATCAATCGAGCCGCTGATCGTGGCGCTCGCCCCCGAAGAGCAGGAGACATTCTTTCGAATTGCCTGGCTCAGCGACTTTGCAGGTCTAGAGGCGTTGGCCTGCACGTCGGCCGTTGTGAGGGAGGCGCTGACGTCCACTTGTCCCTCGGGCACCGCATCCGTCAGTCGAGCAGGGGCAGTGGTCAGTTCACTTCTGCCACCTCCGACCCCCCGAGTCGCTTTAACACGAACGAGTAGACCGGTGGGCGTGGCGGAACCGACGCCGACGGCTACGAAGTCCCCGGGACGAACAGTTGGCGCACCAGCTCCGAGGACCACTGAGGGAGCGGAGCCGGAACCGCTGACGGACTGCACCACGCTTGGCGGGATTACTCGAGTCGCTCCCGGGGCAGTCGAGGGGGGCGCGGCTAATGCGGCCGTGGATGTGAGCAGCACAGTCGCCAACCCGAGGGATGCCGCGATCGAGATGCGCTTGTAGCGCATGGACGCTCCAAAGGCGAGATGGCACGCAGCCTCCCTGGACGGGCTGGCGGCGAGCAAGTGGAAATGAGCAGGCCCTCAGATGACCTGAACCTCGGAGGGCGACCCTGACGTGTTCTCGCAGGAACGTAAAGGAGGCTCACAGGAAAAACCAGAGTCTTGGCTCCCGTACGTCACACCCCTCCCGCGTGTCGCCCAACTCACCGCCGCAAGCGGGGATCGGGCGCGTTGCCGCGTCGCCGGCGTCCGCTGCTCGATGGGCCAGGACGGCGACGACCCAGGCCCGGCGGAGCCAGTGGGCGAGCTCTCACTGACCCAGGGACAGCTGGCCGTCACCGATGAGGCCGGGCAGCTGCTGTCGTCCAATACGCAGTCCAGCGGGCCGGCAGCGCTGGGGTTCTCGCACTGCTGGGCTCCCTGGCCACCACGGCGGCGCCGCTGCTCGCCGGGGCAGCGAGCGGTTGAGCGGGCGCCGTCCGGGACACCGGGACCCGGTGACCACGCGGCTGCGCTTCGACGGCTGGATCCTCGGCACCGGGACCACGTCGGGCACCCGCGTGGTGCTCGGCCACTGGCCGCGCTCGCCGCTGGGGCCGTTCTCCGACGTGATGGTGCAGCGGCCCGACGGGCACCGGGTGCTGCTCGCGCCGACCGCCGAGGTGGCGGAGTTCGTCGGCGCCACCTACTCCTTCGACGAGGTGCGGCTGGTCGAGGTGGCCGTCGACCGGTCCGACCCGCGCGCCTGGACGCTGACCGCCGGTCCGTTGCAGCTGCGGGCCACGGTCGGCCGCCGTCCGGCGCTGGGCCGGCTGCTGCGCCTGGTCCCGGCGCCACTCGCCCGACGCCCGGCGTGGGTGGGGCTGATCGACGCCCCGGCCCGGCTGCTGACGGGCCTGCGCACGCGGGGCTCGGCCGGCAACGGGCGCACCGAGTGGTACGGCGTGCAGGACCTGCACCGCCTCGCCACGGTCACCGCCAGCTGGGACGGCGAGCCGCTGGGCGCCGTCGCGCCGGTGCAGCCGCCGGTGACCTTCGGCTTCGGGTCGGTGCCTCCGGACCCCTCGGTCGTGCGGGTGACGACGACGGTGCAGGTGCCCTGAGCGGACACCTGCACCGGAGGTCGTGCGCAGCGCCGTCCGGCCCCGGGTGCGGGGCCGGACGGCGCGGGGTCAGCGCGAGGCGAGCGTGCGGTCGACGTCCAGGTCCTCGTCCACCTGGATGACCACGTGCTCGTTGTCGTCGGGGACGCCGGCCGTGCGCCCGGCCGAGCCCGGGTAGTTGTTGTCGTTGCCGACGAGGACGTGGTGGTCGTCGAGCACGGCGATCTGCTCGATGGTCGTGAACGGGAAGGTGGCGAACCCGCCCGTCGTGCCGGCCACGCCCTGCGGGTCGGGCATGGCCATCAGGTTCACCAGCAGCCGCTTGTCGGCGTACCCGTCGCGGTCGCGGTCGCGGGTGTCGATCAGGTACACGGCCTTGAGCTGCGAGGCCGGGCCCTGGGCGTTGTCGCGCTCCAGGATCAGGAAGCGGTCCCGGTCCAGGGCCACCATGTCGCCGAGGGCGTCGCCGGCCACCTCGAACCGCACCTTCGCCTTCAGGCCGGTGTACTTCCCGCTCCGGGTGTCGAAGGAGTAGATGCGGCGGGTGGCCGGGTCGTCACCGGTCACCGCGCCCTCCAGCATCGGGAAGAGCGTGCGGCCGTCGGGGGAGAGGGCCATGCCCTCGAAGCCCTTGCTGCTGCCCAGCGTGGGCGCCGCGCCGTTCAGGTCCCACGCGTCGGGGGAGCGGACGCCGTCGGGCTGCACGGGGGCGGCGAGCACCTTCCCGGTCGCGTCGACGTGCACCAGGCTCGGGCCGAACTCCTCACCGATCCAGAACGTGCCGTCGGGCATCCGCTGGAACGACTCGGGGTCCAGGTCGGCGCCGGTGAGCCGGCGGTCGCTGCGGACCGGGGTGAAGGGCAGCTCGCGGTCGGGGTCGGACAGGCTGAAGCCGCCCTCGAGCACCGTCGTCCGCTGCGTGGTCGTGTCGATGTGCAGGCGGACGGCGCGCAGCAGGAAGTCGGCGCTGTTGGCCTTGGTGCCGTAGCCGTTGTCCTCCAGCACCAGCCAGTCGTCGCCGTCCCGCAGCAGACCGGAGAAGCCCTGGACGGGCTGGGCGGCGAAGGGGGTGGTGACGCCGTTGGCGGGGCTGGCCAGCGCGCCGGAGGGGACCTGCTCGCCGAAGGTGGCCGAGGGCAGGACCGAGCGGCCGACGAGCTCGGCCTGCTGCGTGCCGTTGCCCTGCGGGACGGCGGACAGGCCGACGGCGAGGGCCGGGACGGCGACGGCGGTCAGCAGTCCGGCGGCGGTGAGGGTGAGAGCGGTACGGCGGGACGGACGGCGCACGGAGGCACTCCAGGGACGGGCGGTGGTGCGGACGTCGCTGACCGTGTCGCGGTGAGGCAGCCGCCACCCGGCGGCCCCGTGACGTCGCTGTGAGCACCCCGTGAACGGGGCGGGTGTGCGCCGGGCGAGCACGGGGCACTGCCGGGCTGACGACGTCCCCAGGAGGCACCATGCGCGCGATGACGTACCGCGGCCCGTACAAGCTGCGGGTCGAGGAGAAGGACCGCCCCCGGATCGAGCACCCCAACGACGCGATCGTGCGCGTCACGCTGGCGGCGATCTGCGGCTCCGACCTGCACCTCTACCACGGGCTGATGCCGGACACCCGGATCGGGCACACCTTCGGCCACGAGTTCATCGGCGTCGTCGAGGAGGTCGGCTCCTCGGTGGAGAACCTGGTCGTCGGTGACCGGGTGATGGTGCCGTTCAACATCTACTGCGGGTCCTGCTTCTTCTGCGCCCGCGGACTGTTCTCCAACTGTCACAACGTGAACCCCAACGCCACCGCGGTGGGCGGCATCTACGGCTACTCGCACACCACCGGCGGCTACGACGGCGGCCAGGCGGAGTTCGTGCGGGTGCCCTTCGCCGACGTCGGCCCGGTCAGGATCCCCGACTGGATGCACGACGAGGACGCCGTCCTGCTCACCGACGCCGCCGCGACCGGCTACTTCGGTGCCCAGCTCGGGGAGATCGCCGAGGGCGACACGGTCGTCGTCCTGGGTGCCGGCCCGGTCGGGCTGATCGCCGCGCAGTCCTCCTGGCTGATGGGCGCCGGGCGGGTGATCGTGGTCGACCACCTCACCGAGCGGCTGGAGAAGGCCGCCACCATGGCCCACGCCGAGACGCTCAACTACGACGAGCACGACGACATCGTGGTCGAGCTGAAGAAGCAGACCGACTACATCGGCGCCGACGTGGTCATCGAGGCGGTGGGCGCCGAGGCCGACGGCAGCTTCCTGCAGCACGTCACCGGCACCAAGCTCAAGCTGCAGGGCGGCTCGCCGATCGCGCTCAACTGGGCGATCGACGCCGTCCGCAAGGGCGGCAACGTCGGGGTCGTGGGCGCCTACGGGCCCATCCCGAACGCGGTGAAGTTCGGCGACGCGCTCAACAAGGGCCTCACGCTGCGGATGAACCAGACACCGGTGAAGCGGCAGTGGCCGCGGATGTTCGAACACGTCCGCAACGGCCACCTCACCCCGCGGGACATGGTCACCCACCGCTTCCCCCTGGAGGACATCTCCGAGGCCTACCACGTGTTCTCGGCCAAGCTCGACGGCTGCATCAAGCCGCTGATCGTGCCCAGCGCGTCCTGAGGGAGAGACAGCCATGACCGACCCCGCGATCCCGTCCGCCTACGTCCGCGACAAGCGGACGCCCCCGCCGAGCCGGGAGGAGCTGCGCGCCCGCATCCCCGGCTGGGGTGTCGACCTCGACCCCGCTGACCGGCCGTCCTACCCGAAGGAGCAGTACCCGGCGCAGACCGGTGCCCACTGGGACTTCCCCGACCGCCAGTCCGGCGCCGAGGGGCGGGAGCGCTCGGTCGAGCACGCGTTCGTCACCCCGGTGTTCGGCACCGCCCAGCCGCTGCACGGGCTCTCCGGTGCGATCCGCCGGTTCGCCTACGAGCGCTACAGCGAGGCTCGCAACGGACACTGGCTGATCCTCATCGCCGGTGACCGGGTCGACGCCTGGGGTGCCCACCTGCGCTCCTTCGCCTCGCTGCACCCGGACAACCCGGTCACCGAGACCGGGGTGCGCACCGAGGTCACGCACGGCGGCCTCACCTCCCGGAAGGGCCGCAGCGACGCCCGCCACCAGCTGCTCGACCCGCTCCTGGTGGCCGGCCCGTGGGTGGCCGGGGCGGGTGCGGCCGTGCTCGGCACGCGGCGGCTGGTACGGGCGCTGCGGGGCTGATCGGCCCGTCCCCCCGGCGAGGCGGTCGGGGCCGTGGCGCCGGGCGGGTAGCGTTCAGCTCGACGTCGTCCGGCGTTCAGGCCCCTCCGCGACGGAGGGGGAGATCGGCGGTCCCGATGGGGTCCACCTCCGCACGACGGCACACCGGCACCTCCTCGGCTCCCGCCGGGGCCGGCTCGTCGTCCGCGGGCCGCCAGCCGGCGACCCGGCCCCGGCCGGGAGTCCAGATGCAGGGAGGTCGCTCGTGAGCACCGAAGGAACGTCCCAGGTCCCCGACAGCCCCCGCCGGCCCGACCCCCGCCTCATGCCGCGGAAGTCGGTCCTCGTCGCCCGTCCCGTCGGCGCTGAGCGGCCCGACACCGACGCCGCCCCGGCCGAGAGCCCGGTGCCCGAGTCGTGACCCGTCCCGGTCGGCCCTCGTGCTGACCGTCCCGGTGGTGCTGGTCAACGGCACCGCCGAGGTCGACCTCCCGGACGTCCTCGGACCTCCGCCGCCGGTCGTGCCCGAACCCGTCACCGACGGGTGCGGGGGCGACCGGCTGGTCGTCGTCACCCAGCCCGCGGCGACCGCACGCACCTCGGCGACGCTGCTCGCCGCGCAGCAGCTGTCGGCCGAGGCCGGCCGGTACCCGCGGTCGGTCCGCCGGCCCGGGAGCGCCGTGCGCGCCCGCCGCCGGGTCCTGCTCAGCCGGATGATCGAACAGCGCCGGGCCGACCGGGCCTGAGCCGCGCCCTGGCGGGCCGACCTGCCCTCAGGTCCGCTCGGTCGAGGTGAGCTTCCGCCAGATCCAGCTGGCCGGCACCCGCCGTCCGGTCAGGACGTACTCGTGCACCGCCTCGACCTGCAGCATGGTGGTCAGCGCCCGTTCCGCGGCCGACCAACCGGCCAGCAGCAGCTCGTCGCCGGGGGCCAGCACGAAGTCCTCGTCCGGTGCGGCGGTCGCCTCGTCCCCGCGCAGCACCAGCAGCGGGACGGCGTGCAGTGCCTTGTCGCGGTCCTCCGGGTTGCGCAGCAGGTCGCCCAGCCGCGCGCCACCGGTCTCCAGCCAGCCCTGCACCGCCGGCGCCTCGTCCGGTGTGAGCCGCACCTTCCACAGCGTCTGCAGCCGGGTGCCGCACAGCCCGACCAGTCGGCCCAGCACCTCCGCGGCCCACGCGTCGTCCTGCGAGGGCAGGTGCCGCAGGAAGCGCCACAGCAGCGGCGTGGACAGCTGGGCGTACACCTCGTGGGCGATCACCTCCGCCGGGACGAGCAGTGCGTCGAGCTCCATCGCGGTGAACAGCGGCGCGTTGGCCGCGGAGTTCTGCCGTGCGCCGACGAACAGCTCCGGGTTGATCCGCCGGGCCGCGGCCACCAGCGACAGGTTGGTCGTGTCGTTGTCGGTGCCGGCCAGGAACCCGACGGCGTGCTCGAGGTCGACGTCGCCGAGGACCGCAGGATCCGAGCCGTCGCCCACCACGAGTTCGCGGTCGGCGGCCGCGTCCGGGTCGTCGGGACCGGGGTCGATCACCGTCACCGCCAGGCCCTCGGCGCGCAGGTCCCGGGTCAGCTCCCGGCCCAGCCGCCCGTAGCCGACCACCACCCAGTGCCCGTCGCGCGGCGGGGAGCCGCGGTCGGGCAGCTCGGCCCCGGGCCCGGCCTCCAGCCAGGTCAGCAGCTGGTAGGCCGCCGGTGCCCGCAGCGCCAGCCGCAGGTGGTCACCGAAGCGGTCCAGCGGGTTGACCGTGCTGGGGTTCCCGAAGGCGCGCATCCGCTCGGCGATGACCGGGGAGGTGACCCGGGCGATCACCGGCAGGTCCGGGCGCAGCAGGGCCGCGGCCATCACCACGGCCAGGTTGGCCTCCTCGTCGTCGGTGAGGGCCACCACGGCCACGCACGAGGGGTGGTCCAGGCCCGCGACGGCCAGGTTCCCGGGGTCGCGGGCGTCCCCGGTGAGCCCCGGGACGTCGGCGGCGTAGGAGTCCAGCTCCAGGTCGTCGATCCGCTCCGGCGCGTGGTCGACGACGACGAACCGGCGACCCAGCCCGTCGATCGAGCGGCCCAGCAGCTCCCCGGTGCGGCCGTAGCCGGCGATGAGCAGAAACGGCTCACGCAGCCGGGCCACCTTGCGGGTGAAGTGCTGCCGGGCCAGTGCTGCGCGGAACGCCCGGTCGCGCAGCAGTGCCAGCAGCGAGCCGATCGCGTACGCCCAGCCGATCACGCTGAGGTAGATCGAGAAGGTCACCCACAGCCGCTGGCCGTAGGTGAAGGGGTTGGGGATCTCCCCGAAGCCGATCGTGGTCGCGGTGTAGCTGATGACGTAGAAGGCGTCGAAGAACGACATCTCGACGGGGTTGCCGTCGGCGTCCTGGCCGGGGATCAGCGTGAGCCCCAGCGTGCTCACGGCGAAGACGACGATCAGCGCGATCAGCGGGGTGCGCATCCGGCGCAGCACCAGGAAGATCGCCTCCGCCGACCGGGCGGTCGAGGAGGCGGACAGCCGCAGCGCGGCCCGGCGCCCCCGCCGCTCGTCGCGGGGGACCAGGTCGTGCCAGAGCGCACGCAGGCGGGTGGTCACGGGCGCCTCAGCCGCGGTGTGACGACGTCGTCTCCACGACCAGCAGGACGACCGAGATGATGTTGGCCACCAGCGCCCCGGCGGACAGCGAGACGATGCTGGCCGTCCAGCCCGCGGTCAGCCCGGCGGAGGAGATGTGGTCGGCGTAGACCCACATCGACGCCGCACCGATGAGCTGCAGGTCGGCGACCAGGCTGGTGGCCAGGTGCACCGCGCCGATCTGGGTGCGGTCACCGAACTTGAGCACGGTCGCGATCAGGTTGACCACCACCGCGGCGTACAGCTCGTACTGGTTGTGCAGCTCCGGGCGGCTGATGTCGCCGATGAAGAAGCCGAAGTTCAGCGTCGCGGCGAGCACGACGAAGAAGCCGAAGACCACCTTCTCCAGGTTCACGACGGGCCTCCCGATCCGGCCGGGTACTCCTGCAGCGGCACCTCGCCGGCTGCCCAGGCGGTGAGCACCGGGTCGACGACCCGCCATGCCTGTTCGGTCTCCGCGCTGCTGACCGACGTGCGGGACCCGCCGGACAGCACGTCGGCGAGCACCTGGCGGTAGGCGGTGCGCTCACCCGGTGCGTGCACCGACACGTCGGCGCCGGCGTCCACCGCGCCGTCCAGGGTCACCCACAGCCGGTCGTCGGCGACCCGCTCGGCCAGCGCCGGGTCGACCTGTGGGGCGGTGCCGCGGAACCGCAGGGCGACGCCCTTGTGGTCGCGGGCCATCGCCTTGCCGGTGCGCACCAGGAACCGGGTGCCGGCCCAGCGGGGGGTGTCGACGGCCAGCTCCAGCTCGACGTAGGTCTCGGTGCGGCGGGCCGGGTCGACCTCGGGGTCGGCGGCGTAGTCGGGCACCTGCGTGCCGTCGACCAGCGTGCCGGCCGAGTACCGGGCCCGGCGGGTGCCCCGCGGGTCGAGCACCTGGACGGCCTGCAGCGCCGTGAGCTTGGCCGCGTGCAGGTCGGCCTCGGAGTCGCTGGCCGGCTGCTCCATGACCAGCAGCGTCAGCGACTGGAGCAGGTGGTTCTGCAGCACGTCGCGGATGGCGCCGTTGCGGTCGTAGAAGCCCGACCGGCCGGCCAGCCCGAGGCTCTCCTCCCACAGCACCTCGACGGAGGAGACCGTCTCGCTGCCCCAGCCGTCGACCAGCGGGCTGCCGGGGGAGTGCAGCGCCAGCAGTGCCTGCACTCCCGGCATGCCGAGGAAGTGGTCGACCCGGTAGGCCGCCTTCTCCACACCGCCGGTGACCTTGATCAGCAGCGCGTCCAGCTCCGCGGCGCTGGCCAGGTCGGCGCCGAAGGGCTTCTCCACCGCGATCCGGCTGCCGGCGGGCAGCCCGGCCTCACCCAGCGCGGTCAGCGCCGAGGGGAACGCCGTCGGGGGCAGCGCCAGGTAGGCGGCCACCGGGCCCTCGTCGAACGCCGCTATCGCGGCGGCCACCGTCGCGGGCTCCGCGAAGTCGACCCGGCGGTAGCGCAGCCCGGCCACCAGCGCGTCGCGCACCTCGGCCGGGACGTCGGCGGCGTGCTCGGCCAGCCGGGCGGCGACGTGCTCGCGGAACGTGTCGTCGTCCCAGTCCTGGGGAGCGGCACCGACGACCTGCAGGTCCGTGGGCAGCGTGCCGGCCGCGGCGGACTCGGCGAGCGCGGGCAGCAGGTGGCGCCCGGCCATGTCGCCGGTGGCGCCGAGCAGGAGGAGGCGGGTGATCACGCGCGCTCGTCCCGCCACGAGTGCTCGGGCTCGAAGCCCAGCACGCGTCGCGCCTTGTCGATCGACAGCAGCGTCTCGTGCTCGCCCAGCGCACGGCGCACCTCGACGCCGGGGAACTCCGCGGCCAGCAGTTCGGCGTCGGGCCGGGCGCTGACCGTGTCGGCGTTGGCCACGATGAACACGTCGGCGCCGGGCGCGGTGTGCTCCAGCCCGCGGCGCACGGCCTGCGCGCCGTCCCGGGCGTCGATGTAGCCCCACAGGTTCCAGCGGCGGGCCGCGGTGTCCTCGTCGTAGCCGGGGAAGGCCGCGTAGTCCTCGGGGTACATGACGTTGCTGAACCGCAGCCCGGTCATCGACAGGTCGGGGTGCCACCGGCACAGCTGCCGGGCCATCTCCTCCTCCAGCGTCTTGACCAGGGAGTAGGTGGTGGTCGGCCGCGGGGTGTACTCCTCGTCGACCGGGACGTAGGGCGGGTCCTCGTCGAAGGGCAGGCCGAGCACCGTCTCACTCGACGCCCAGACGATGTTGCGGATGCCGGCCCGCAGGGCGGCGCTGTACACGTTGTGGGAGGCCGTCGCGTTGTTGGCGAAGATCGCCGAGTTCGGCATCAGGCCGGGTGCGGGGACGGCGGCCAGGTGCACCAGCGCGTCGACCGGGGCGTGCTCGTCGAAGCCGGCGAGGGCCTCGAACGCCTGGCCGGCGTCGGTGAGGTCGACGACCGCGGACTCGACGTCGCCGCGCGTGCTCGGCACCCGGTCCAGGGCCAGGACGTCCCAGCCGGACTCGAGCAGGTGGCTGACCACCGCCCGGCCGAGCTTCCCGCTGCTGCCGGTCACTGCTACCCGTGCCATGTGGTGCTCTCCTCGCGTCGGTGGTGCCCGGGCCACTCTTCCCGACCTGGGCCGCGCGCACACACCGGGCGGGTCACCGGCCGGGGCCCCGCCCGACCGGCGGGGCCCCGGGAGGCTCACGGCACGAGGATCGCCCGCCCGCGCACCCGGCCGCCGTCCAGGTCGTCGATGGCGGACTGGAAGTCGTCGAGGGCGTACCGAGCGGTGTGCAGCCGCACCTTCTGCTGGGCGGCCAGGGCCATCAGCTCGACCAGGTCGTTGTAGCTGCCGACCAGGTTGCCGATGATGTTGATCTCCGCCGAGATCAGGTCGATGGTCGGCACGTCGACGTTCTCGCCGTAGCCGACCACGAGGTAGTCACCGGCCCGGCGGGTCATCGCCAGGCCCTCCTTCGTCGACCCGCCCTCGCCGACGAAGTCGATGACCACCTCCGCGCCGTGCCCGCCGGTCAGTTCCCGCACCTGGTCGACGTGGGTGCCGTCGGCGACGACCGCGTGGTCGGCGCCGATCTCCAGGGCGAGCTTGACCGCGTCGGGGTTGCGGTCGATGACGATCAGCTCGGCGGGGGAGATGGCGTGCATGACCTGGATCCCGATGTGCCCGAGCCCGCCGGCGCCAATGACCACGCACCGGTCACCGGCCCGCAGCCGGGCCGCGGCCTTGGCGGCTGCGTGGTAGGCCGTGAGCCCGGCGTCGGCGAGCGCGGCGACGTCCGCCGGTTCCAGCGAGTCGTCGATCTTCACGCAGCTGCGGGCGGAGGTGAGCAGGTGCTCCGCGTAGCCGCCGTCGGTGTCGATGCCGGGGAACTGCGAGTTCTCGCAGTGCACGTCGTCCCCGGCGCGGCAGGCGCGGCACAGCCCGCAGGTGAGGAGCGGGTGCAGGATCACCTTGTCCCCGACCGCCACGTTGGTCACCGCCGAGCCGACCGCGTCGACCCAGCCGGCGTTCTCGTGACCGATCGTGTACGGCAGGGCGACCTGGGACTTCTCCGCCCACTGCCCCTCCAGGACGTGCAGGTCGGTGCGGCAGACCCCGGCCCCGCCGATCCGGACGACGACGTCGTGCGGGCCGCTGGGCACCGGCTTCGGCACGTCGGCCATCTGCAGGGGCTGGTGGTACCCGGTGACGCGGACGGCTCTCATGACAGGACCTCCAGGGGGAGCAGCGGGCGGGAGTCGATCGAGGGGCGCGGGGTCTGGTCGGCCTCGGCGCCGGGGTAGCGGGTGGTGAGCAGGCCGCGGCAGAAGTGCGCGTTGCCGTCGACGGAGATGCGCACCGAGCGGGCCCGGCGCAGCGTCGCGGTCACCGCGGCGGCCGGCGGGCGCGAGCCGTCGGGGGCCAGCAGCACCGGCGAGGCCGGGTCGACCGGCAGACCGAGCGCCGCCCGCCGGCTGAGCAGGGCCGCGGTCGTGGCGTCGGCGGGCAG
This sequence comes from Modestobacter muralis, assembly GCF_010682105.1. Classification (GTDB taxonomy): domain Bacteria; phylum Actinomycetota; class Actinomycetes; order Mycobacteriales; family Geodermatophilaceae; genus Modestobacter; species Modestobacter muralis. Next base: position 16,592 of record NZ_JAAGWH010000011.1, read on the forward strand.
GTCACCCAGGCACAGCCCGCCGACGGCGTCCTCCGCCCGGGTGAGGTCGGCCCGCAGCCACGCGGTGAGCGCCCGCTCCATCGCCGCGGTGTGCCCCTTGCGCAGGAAGGTCGCCCGCAGCTCGTCGAGGGAGTCCTCCGCCTCGTGCCCGAACGTGCCGCGGTAGCCGGCGTCAGCGGCCAGCCCGGCGTTGATCAGGTCGGAGTCGTGGTGGTCGTCGAGCTCCACCACGACCCGGCCGGCGCCGGGCAGCGCGGTCACCGCGTCCCGGGCGTCGGAGACCATCAGCCAGGCGAAGTTCGGCGCGCAGAACGACGTGGGCAGCCGCAGGTGCACCTCGACGGCGTCGTCGGACACGGTGACGGACCGGACGAAGCCGAGGTCGGTGATCGGCTCGTCGAGCTCGGGGTCGACGACGGAGCCCAGCGCGGCCCGGACGTCGTCCTCGGTGAGCGTCAGGGTCGCCGTCATCAGGCCATCGCCAGGTCGGCGCTGTCGGGCTGGCGCGGCCCGGTGGCGGTCTCGTCGGCGTCGGGCAGCTGCAGCGCCGCCGGCACCGGGATGCCGTAGAGCTTCGCGGCGTTGAGCCCGAGCACCTTCTTCTTCACCGCGGTGGTCAGCGGGCCGTACTCGGTCATGTCCTCGGGGATCTGGAAGTCCACGAACCGCTCGACCAGCCAGGTCGGCGTCCAGAGCGCGTAGTCGCTGGAGAAGAGGATGCGGTCCTCGCCGAGCCAGTAGACGAGCTCGCCCATGATCTGGGCGAAGTAGCGCGGCCGGGTGTGGATGAACGGGATCGCCACGGCCAGCCCGGCGTGCACGTTGGGCTCCTGGGTGGCGATCCAGCAGAAGTCCTCCAGCCGGGGCAGCCCGCAGTGCTCGACGATGAACTGCAGGTCGGTGAAGTCGGTGGCCACGTGGTCGACGTCGGCGACGTCGAAGGCGTCGCGGTCCAGCGGCCGGATCGTCGGGCCCTTGTGCACGTGGATGTTGGTGATGCCCAGCTCGCGGCACAGCTCGAAGTACCGGTAGGCCATCGGGTCGTTCAACTTCCAGCCGCGGGAGTCCCCGTGCCAGTCGGCGGTGTAGAGCTTCACGCCCTTCAGGCCGAACCGCTCGGCGTCCTCGCGGAGCTGGTCCAGCCCGCGCTCGCCGTCCCGCGGGTCGAACCAGTGGTTGTAGGTGAGCTTGTCGGGGTTGGCCTGGGTGAGCGCGAACGCCTCCTCGGTCTGGCCGAAGCCGCGGGCGTAGAACTCCGCCAGCCGGGCGGGCTGGAAGATCGCGTGGTCGACGATGCCGTTGCCGAACACGTCGCGCATCAGCCGCTCGCCGCCCTGGTAGAGGTACTCCTCGTAGGGCCAGACCTCCTCGGCCGGGCTGAGGTTGCGGTGGTAGTCGTAGAAGCAGTCGATGAACTGCTTGCCGTGCACGTTGAGCTGGTTCTCCGGCCGCGCGTCCCACAGTGCGATGTGGGCGTCCACGATGAAGTAGTCCTCGCCGTCCTTGCTGTACACGGGTCCTCCTCGACCAGCGCCGGCTCGTCGGGTGCGAGCTGGGTCACACCGGACGCTAGGACGACGGACCGGTCCCGCCACGGGTCGAGATGTCTCACTTTGAGACACCGGGACCGCCGACCGCAGGCCGGGACGGGGCCATGATGGACACCGACGGCGGGCCGGGCCCGCCGCGACGCAACGGCGCGTCCGGAGGTGGTCCCCGCATGACCGATCTGCCGCTGGTCCGGCCGGCGACGGGCGACCCGGTGCACACCGGCGCCCGGCCCCGCGTCCGCGCCTCCTGGGCGCGCAGCCAGCGCTACGGCGTCTCCCCGGAGGAGGTCGAGCCCGTCTTCGCCGACGCGCTGAGCACCGACTCGCTGTTCTACGAGTGCGGGGCGGAGGTGCTCGGCCGGCTGCACGGCACGCTGGCGAACGAGCCGCTGGGGCTGATGATCACCGACGCCGAGGGGCTGGTGCTGGCCCGCTGGTCCGACGACGCCGACATCAACCGCTCCCTGGACCGGGTGCACCTGTCCCCGGGCTTCTACTTCGGCGAGCGCACGGCCGGCACCAGCGGCCTGGGGCTGGCGCTGGCCGACCGGGTGCCGTCGCTGGTCCGCGCCGACGAGCACTTCGTCGCCCCGCTGCGCCGCTACACCTGCGCGGCGGTGCCGGTGCTCGACCCGCGGTCGGGCGACCTGGTCGGCAGCATCAACCTGACCACCTGGTCCGACGCCTCCTCCGACCTGCTGCTCGCCCTGGCCCAGTCCGCGGCCGGCAACACCAGCGCGCTCATGCACGTGCGGGCCGGCGGGCACCCCGAGCGACCGGCGCCGCGCGGGGAGGTGTTCCACGTCTTCGCCGACCGGCTCGGCGCCGCCGGCCCGGACCCGTGCCCCTCCCGCGCCTGGCGGGACGCGGTGGCCGCGGCCCGGGAGGCGGTGACCGCCGGCCGGCTGCTGGCCGTGGTGGGGGAGCCCGGCGTGGGGAAGTCCGCGGTCGCCACCCTCGCCCGGCACGGTGGACGGCGACGCGAGCGGGTGCTGGTCGCCCGCCCGCCGCAGGCCGCCGACGTCGAGGCGTGGCTGGCGCTGTGGGCTCCCGAGCTCACCGCGCCCGACACCTGCGTCGTGGTCTCCGGCGCCGACAGCCTGCCCGCGTGGGCCGCCGACGAGCTGGCGGCGGTGCTGGGTGCGGCCGGGTCGGGTCCGCGCTCGCCGATGGTGCTCACCGCCCCGTCGGTGGACGCCGTCCCCGCCTCGCTCGCCGGCCTGGTCGGCGCGGTGGTCGAGGTGCCCCCGCTGCGGCACCGCGGGGAGGACGTCGAGCCGCTGGCCCGGTCCTTCGCCCGGGAGCACCGGCACCGCGACCTCGGGTTCACCCCACGGGCGCTGCGGGCCCTGGCCGCCCACTCCTGGCCGGAGAACGTGCGGGAGCTGCGCGCCGTCGTCCGGGAGGCATCCGCCCGCACCGACGTGATCGACGTGCAGCACCTCCGCCCCGACGTGCTCAGCACCGGCTCGCGGTCGCTGACCCGGCTGGAGCAGCTGGAGCGCGACGAGGTCCTGCGCTGCCTGACCCGGCCGGGCACCACCGCTGTGCAGGCCGCCGCCGAGCTGGGGCTGTCCCGGGCGACGCTCTACCGGAAGATCGCCCAGTACGGCCTGCGGGTGCCCGGCCGCGACTGACGGCTCAGCCCAGCCGTGCAGACCGTCATCGACCAGTACGGCCGCCTCGACATCCCGGTCAACCGGCCTCATGCTGCTCGGCCCGAGCATCGGGGCCGACGTCGGCGAGTGGGAGCGGATGATCTCGGTGAACCACCGGGGCCTGCTCTACATCACCGACGCAGCCCCGCCGCACCTGTCGACCGCGGCGGACGACGAGCTGCGGCAGGTGGCCGACGTCGTGAACACCTCCTCCATCGCCGGTCGGCAGGCCTGAGCCGACTTCGGCGTCCACAGCACCACCGAGTTCGGGACCAACGCATCCACTGAGGCTCTCCGGCAGGAGGTCACGAGAAGGCATGCTCGTGTGGGGGTGCTGGAGCCCGGTGCGGTGAACACCGAGCTGTTCTCGCACGACAGCGAGACCGTCGAGGACGACCTGGGCAGCTCGGATGCACTCGCCGAACCGCTCGAGCCGATGGACATCGCGGAGGACATCGCCTCCATGGTGCCCCGGCGACGCCGCTCCTCCATCGCCGAGCTGTGGGCCATGCCCACGTCCCCGGCCTGAGACCCCAGCGCGCCGTGGACCCTCACAGCCACAGGGGCAGCTGTCAGGGTCTCCAGGAGCGGGAGCGCCGCCGGGTCGAGAGGCGGTGCGTCAGCTCAGTGTGTCCACGAACCGGCGCTTCGTGAGGGAGGTCCACGGGCGGGCGACGACGGACCTGGACGGGACCTCCTCCGCTGTGGTCATCCGGGCGGCAGACTGCTGGCTGCTGGACCGCGGAGGCCGTCCAGCGCGATCGCGATGGTCCGCCGCCATTGCTGCGGGCCCTGTGTGGCGCCGAGGCACTCGACGCCGCCCGACGGAGAGATCGAGATCAGCACGATGTCGCGCCAGGCGACGTCATCCCGCAACGAACCCTGCTCTTGGGCACGCTGCACGAGGCGGTCGATGGCATCGGCGAGAGCGGAGCCGGCCTCTGCCACCTGAGGTGGGAGGTCGTGCCTGGTGCCGGTACCACTGGTGAACTCCGCGAGCCCGATGTTCTTCAACTGCGCCTCGGTGTACGCGAACAGGAAGCACGACAGACCACGCCATGCGTCGGGGTCGCTGAGGGCCGCGTCGGCCCAGGCCCGGATCTCCCTCACCCCGTCGACCAGCACGTCCGCGATCAGGGCCTCTTTCGAGCCGAACCGGCGGTAGAGCGTCCCGACGCCGACCTCTGCCCGTTCGGTGATGTCGGTCGTGGACGCGTCGAGGCCGTGCTCGGCGATCGCTGCTCGGGCAGCTTCGATGAGGCGGAGCCGTTTGCGCCGCGAGTCCGCGCGTTCCCTCGGCGTCCCGTCCGTCGCGGTGTCGGTCATGCTCGGGACTGTAGTCGAACGGAGGGAGACCGTCCTTTCGGACGCTCACGCTCCGAACGGAGAGACCCTCTCCGATCGTGCTACGTTCGGGGCATGGCTCCAACACCGGCTCCGCCCCTCCTCGTCTACGGCGCCACCGGCTACACCGGTCGCCTGATCGCCGAGGAGGCCACCCGTACCGGACTGGACTTCGCCGTCGCAGGCCGCGACCCCGCCAAGGTCGACGCGCTCGCCGCACGGCTCGGCGTTCCCGGTCGCACCTTCGGGCTGGACGACTCGGCGGTCGTCCGGGCCCACCTCCGGGGTGTGCAGGTGGTGCTCAACGTCGCGGGTCCGTTCAGTCACACCGCCGCGCCGCTGATCGACGCGAGCATCGCGGAAGGCGTGCACTACCTCGACACGACCGCAGAGCTCGCGACCTACCAGCTGGCGGAGGAGCGCTCACCGGTCGCTGCGGCGGCCGGTGTGATGCTGGCGCCCGGGGTCGGCTGGGACGTCGTGCCGAGCGACGCTGTCGCCGTGCACACCGCGGCCAGGACGCCGCACCCGATCGGTGTGCGCGTCGCGCTGAAGGTGACCGGCGGGTTCTCCCGCGGCTCCGTCTCCAGTGCCGCCGGCATCACCGACCTGCTGGGACTGGTGCGCACCGACGGAGAGCTGGTGCGCACCGCCGAGCTCGTGCCGGCCGAGTTCGACCTCGGGGCGGGCCCGGAGGAGTTCGACCCGGTACCGATGGGCGATCTCGTCACCGCCTGGCGCTCTCTCGGACTCGAGGACATCGCAGTGTTCATGCGAGCGGAGGGTGCGATCCCCGAACCCGGCGAGGAGCTCGCCGAGGGTCCGACCGAGTCCGAGCGGCTCGCGGGCAGGTACTGGGCGTTCGCCGAGGTCACCGACGAGAGCGGCAGCGTCGTCCGCTCGGTCATCGAGACGCCGACCGGCTACACGTACACCGCGCTGTCCGCCGTCGAGGCCGCTCGTCGCGTGCTCGGCGGAGAACACCCGGCCGGCTTCCAGACCCCGTCGTCGGCGTTCGGGCCCGACTTCGCCACCAGCATCGCCGACAGCCGCATCACCGATCTGTGATCCAGCTCCCCACACCCGACCACCAGGACCTGAGGACGAACTCCATGCGCTACACGACCTTCGGACGACGATCGGGCCTGCGGGTCTCCGAGTACGCCCTGGGCACCGGCAACTTCGGCACCTCCTGGTCCAGCGGCACGAACGCCGCGGACGCCCGCGTCATCTTCGACCGGTTCGCCGAGGCCGGCGGCACGTTCCTCGACACCGCGGGCATGTACCAGGCGGGGCAGTCCGAGGAGATCCTCGGCGACCTGATCGCCAAGGACCGCGATCACTTCGTCGTCTCGACCAAGTACGGGGCGAGTGACACCGAGCAGCCACACGTCTCGCTGACCGGCAGCGGGCGGAAGAACCTCATGTCCTCGGTGGAGGCGAGCCTCAGACGTCTCGGCACGGACCACCTCGACCTGATGTGGCTCCACTTCCCGGACGGCGTCACCCCGATCGACGAGATCGTCCGCGGCATGGACGACCTGGTGCGCGCCGGCAAGGTCCACCACGTCGCACTGTCGAACTACCCGGCATGGCAGGTCTCGGCCGCGGCGACCCTGGCCGACCTGCGCGGCTGGGCCCCCATCGTCGGCGTCCAGACCGAGTACAGCCTCGTCGAGCGGTCAGCCGACCGCGAGCTGATCCCGATGGCCGAGGCGCTGGGTCTGGCAGTCAATCTGTGGTCCCCGCTCGCCGGCGGTCTGTTGACGGGCAAGTACCGCACCGGCGGTGAGGGTCGGGCGACCGATCCGAGCCGGTTCGTGGTCCCTGAGTCCGGCCAGAAGACAGCCGTCATCGACGAGGTGCTCGCGATCGCCGGAGAGACCGGCGCGAAGCCAGCGCAGGTGTCGATGGCCTGGCTGCGCGGACGGGGCGAGCGCTCAGCGGCAACGATCATCCCGATCGTCGGCCCGCGCACACTCGCTCAGCTGGAGGACTACCTCGACGCACTCGACGTGGCGCTGACCGATGAGCAGTACGCCCGCCTCGACCAGGTGAGCGCGATCGAGCTCGGCATGCCGCACTGGGTCAACGGGATGATCCGGGAGAACCTCCTGGGCGGTGACGTGAGCCGCTTCGTCGGGCCCACCACCCCGATGGCCTGATGCCGAGCACGTCAGCGCAGTTGCGCCGTCTCATCGCACGGCTGGACCGTCACATCAGGGCCGCTCACGACCTCGCCGTCGTTCGATCGAGTACACGGCCGTCACGTGGTGGATGATCAGCCACCAGGATCGGCCCGCGCCGTCGACCCGGCCACGAGCCTGCGGAGCCCGGTGTACAGCGCGGACACGTGGTCGTCGACGAGGCGGCCGCGGGCCTGGCGAGCGCGACGAGCGCCCACGGTCACCCGAGCAGCTGCTCGAGGTCCAGCACCCCGCCCGCGGCCTCGAACTCCTCCCGGGCCGCGGCGAGCACCGCCGGGTCGGCGAGCGCGTCCAACGCGGTGAGCGCCAGGCCGACCGCGCCGTCCAACACCGCGGCGTCCCCGGCCGGGGAGGCGGCCGCGGCGGCGAAGTCGGTGGTGTGCATGGAGGTCTCCGGCCCGGCGATGGCGATCATCGGGTGGATGGAGGGCACCCGGACGCTGACGTTGCCCAGGTCGGTCGAGCCGGCCAGCGACGCCGGGGTGACGCCCGGCGGCAGCGCGGAACGCCCGCGCCGGGCCTGGTGCGCGGTCCAGCGGGCGGCGAGCTCGAGGTTGGCCCGGATCGGCAGGTAGGCCGGCGACTGGTCCCACTGCAGCTCGTACCCGCAGCCGGTCATCGCCGCGGCGGCGACCGCGATGGACTCCACCCGGCGGCAGATGTCGGCGAGGGTCTCCGGGGTCGCCGAGCGCACGTAGTACAGCGCCTCGGCGGTCGCCGGGACGACGTTGGGCCGCTGCCCGCCGTCGGTGATCACCCCGTGCACCCGGTCGGTGTCCGGGACGTGCTGGCGCAGCATGGCGACGCCGTTGTAGCCGGCGACCACGGCGTCCAGGGCGTTGCGGCCCATGAACGGCTGCGCCGAGGCGTGCGCGGCGATGCCGGTGTAGGTGGCCCGCAGCTGCCGGCGGCCCAGGAACGGCTGCACCGCGGCGTCGTAGGAGAACGGGTGCAGCATCACCACCGCGTCGATGCCGTCGAAGGCACCGGCGCGGGCCATCAGCTCCTTGCCGCCGCCGCCCTCCTCGGCCGGGGTGCCCAGCAGCACCGCCGTCCCGGCGACCTCCCCGGTGGCCAGGATCGCAGCCAGGCCGAGGAACGCACCGACCGCCGAGGAGCAGATGATGTTGTGCCCGCAGCCGTGCCCGATGCCCGGCAGCGCGTCGTACTCGGCGAGGACGGCGACCGTGGGGCCCTCGCCGGACCCGATCGTGGCCCGCAGCGCGGTCTCCAGGCCGTGCACGCCGACGGTCGCCTCGATGCCGTGCCGGGCCAGCAGGTCGGCGACCGCGCGCACCGATCGGTGCTCGGCGTAGCCCTCCTCGGGGTGGGCGTGCAGGTCGTGGCTGAGCTCCAGCAGCTCGTCGCGGGCGGCCTCGATCGCCTGCTCGGCGCGGGCCAGCAGCTCCTCCGGGGCCCCGGCGTGCGGTGAGGACAGCGGCTCGGCGGTGGCCGCGGCCCGGTCGGTGGCCGCGCGCAGCTGGTCGAGGAAGTGCGCGTCCGCGGGGGCCGGCGTGCGGGTGTCCGTCATGGGAGGTGTCTACCGGGGCCGCCCGGGCCGCGCAGCACACTGGTGGCCGTGACCGGTGCCCAGCCCGTGCCCGACGTGGTCGGCCCGGGCCTCGACGTGCTGTTCTGCGGGATCAACCCCTCGCTGCGCTCGGCCGAGGTGGGCCACCACTTCGCCCGGCCGGGCAACCGCTTCTGGCCGGCGCTGCACCTGGCCGGGCTCACCCCGCGCCGGCTCGCCCCCGACGAGGACGCCGAGCTGCTCCGCTACGGGCTCGGCGTCACCAACCTCGTCGCCCGGCCCACCCGGACGGCGGCCGAGCTCGGCCGCGAGGAGCTGCGGGCCGGCGGCGAGGTGCTGGCCGCCCTGGTGGCGCAGTACCGGCCGCGGGTGCTCGCCGTCCTCGGGGTGACCGCCTGGCGCTGGGCGTTCGAGCGGCCCAAGGCGGTGCTCGGGCTGCAGCCGGAGCGGATCGGTGGGGTCGACACCTGGGTCGCGCCCAACCCCAGTGGGCTCAACGCCCACCACCAGCTGGCCGACCTGGCCCGGCTCTACGGGGAGCTCCGACCTGCCGGAGCGTGACCGGTACGACAACTGTTCACCCGTTCGCGCGAGGTCCACCGGGTCGGCGTCGGGGAGGATGGGCCGGTGGACGCACCCGTGCCGGCGGAGACCACCGGTGCGGTCGACCCCGCCGGGCGGTCCCGTGCCCGGCGCCCGTGGCTGCGGCCGGTCCTCACCGTGCTGGTGCTCGCTGCGCTGCTCACCGCCGGGCTGGTCAACCACGAGCGGGTCGCCGGCTGGGTGTCCGAGCTCGGCGGCGTCCAGTGGCGGTGGGTGCTGGCCTCTGCCGTCGTCCAGCTCGTGTCCTTCCAGTGCGTGGCGCACCTGCAGCGGCTGCTGCTGCGCGCCGGCGGCGGGAACGGTGACCTGCGGGCGGTGAGCGGCACCAACTACGCGGGCAACGCCATCTCCCTCGGGCTGCCGGTCGCGGGTGCCGCGGCCAGCGCCGCCTACACCTACCGGCGCTGGCACCACCTGGGCAACAGCACCGCCCTGGTGGGCTGGGCGCTGGCGATGACCGGGATCTCCTCGACGGTGACGCTGGCCCTCGTCATCGCGGTGGGCCTGGCGGTGACCGGCTCGACGATCGGCGCGCTGGGCGCGTTCGCGGCCACCGCGGCCGGCGCCGTACCGGTGCTGGCCGCCGTCCTGGCGATCCGGCACGAGCCGACCCGCGAGCTGGTCGGGCGCGTCCTGGGCCGGGGTGCCCGGGTGCTGGGCCGCTGGGTGCCGGCGCTGCGGGGGACGAACGTGGCCTCCCGGATCGTCGACCTGCTGGCCTCGCTGGGCTCCTACCGGCTCAGCGCCGGGCGCAGCGTGGGCGCCGGGCTGTTCTCCCTGGGCAACTGGGTCCTCGACGCCGGCAGCCTGGCCCTGGCCATCGTCGCCGTCGGGGCACCGGTGCCGTGGCAGGGACTGCTGCTGGCCTGGGCCGCCGGCGCCCTGGCCACCTCCGTGCGGCTGACCCCCGGCGGCATCGGCGTGGTCGAGGCGACGCTGGCCTCCGCGCTCGTGGCCGCCGGCATGCCGGCCAGCCAGGCCGTCCCGGCGGTGGTGGTCTACCGCCTGGTCAGCCTGTGGCTGCCGGCCGCGATCGGCGCGCTGTGCCTGATCGTCACCCCGCGCCCGGCCGCCACGACGCGCGACCCCGGCTGACCACCCCCGGTCGCCCGCGCCGTCGCGCCGGTGGTCCCGCGGGCCGGCCCGTGTCCGGACCGGCTCGCACGGCCCGGCGCCGACGGTGCGATGCGGCAGTGGGGCGCTGCAGGACCCGACACCGGGGCCTCACCCCGTGCGACCATGGCGGCGTGGCGCACCCCTCTGCCTCCGCGAGCGCGCTGCTGCGTCACGTGCGCACCGGCCGTGCGCGCAGCCGGGCCGAGTTGGTGGCCCTGACCGGCGCCTCGCGGAACACCGTCACCGCGCGGGTGGACCAGCTGATCGCGGCGAACCTGCTCGCCGAGGGCGGGCGCGGCGGCAGCACCGGCGGCCGGCCGCCCACGCTGCTGGAGTTCAACGGCCGCGCCGGCTGCGTGCTGGCCGTCGACCTGGGCGTCACCAGCGTCGACGTCGCGGTCACCGACCTGTCGGCGCAGGTGCTGGCCACCGTCGGCCACCCGATCGACATCGCCGAGGGGCCCGCCGCGGTGCTGGCCGAGGTGGACCGGCTGGCCCAGCAGGTGCTCGCCGAGGCCGGGCTCACCCCCGCGGACGTGTGCGCGGTGGGCGTCGGCGTGCCCGGGCCGGTGGAGTTCTCCACCGGCCGGCCGGTGCACCCGCCGATCATGCCCGGCTGGCACGACTACCCCATCCCCAGCACCTTCGCCCGCTACGACTGCCCGGTGTACGCCGACAACGACGTCAACGTCATGGCGCTGGGCGAGATGGGCATCGCCGGGTCCGACGAGGACGTGCTGGTGGTCAAGGTCGGCACCGGCATAGGCTGCGGGATCATCGTCGACGGCCGGGTCTACCGGGGCGCCCAGGGCAGCGCCGGGGACATCGGGCACATCTCGGTCCCGCCGCCGCACGGGCAGCCGGTCGTCTGCCGCTGCGGCAACGAGAACTGCCTGGAGGCCATCGCCGGGGGAGGGGCGCTGCTGCGCGCCGCCGTCGCCGCCGGGCTGCCGGTGACCTCGACCCGCGAACTGCTGGAGCTCGCCCGGCACGGCGACGGCCCGACGCTGGAGCTGGTGCGCGACGCCGGCCGCACCATCGGCACCGTGCTGGCCGCCCTGGTCAACTTCTTCAACCCGCACCGGATCGTGATGACCGGCGGTGTTGCCCAGGCCGGTGCGCCGCTGCTGGCCGGCATCCGCGAGGCGGTCTACGGCCGGTCCCTGCCGCTGGCGGCCCGCGCGCTGGAGATCACGGTCAGCGACGCACCGGCCATGTCCGGCCGGCTGGGTGCCGCGCTGATGGCCATCGAGGGCTACCTGGACGAGGACGCCGTCACCCCCGCGGGCCGCGCCGACGGACCGGCCGCCGCCGGCCGCTGAGCCGCGCTCCTCACCGCCTCCTCCGGACCGTTCGGGGGTGCGTGGTCCCCGCGTGCCCGGATCACGATTGAGCAACGCCGCGTGACCTCCTTGACCGCGGTGTGAGCTGGGACATACGGTCCTGCCTGACGCACTTCTGTTCAACGCTGAGCAAAAGTCAGGAGCTGGTCCCGTGCAGTCCGCCCCACCCTCCGTGGAGACGCCCCTGCTGACGATGCAGGGCATCGTGAAGCAGTTCCCCGGCGTCCGCGCGCTCGACGGTGTGGACCTCGACGTCCGGCCCGGCGAGGTGCACTGCCTGCTCGGCCAGAACGGCGCCGGCAAGTCGACGCTGATCAAGGTGCTGGCCGGGGCGCACCAGCCCGACGAGGGCCAGATCACCTGGGACGGCGCCCCGGTCACCCTGGGCGACCCGCAGGCGGCCATGTCCCTCGGGATCGCCACGATCTACCAGGAGCTGGACCTGGTCGCCGGCCTCACCGTCGCCGACAACGTCTTCCTCGGCCGGGAGCAGTCCCGGCTGGGGCTCACCCGCCCGGCCGAGGCCAACCGCGCCGCCGGGGCCCTGCTCGCCCGGCTCGGGCACCCCGAGATCCGGGCCACCGCCGAGGTCGGGTCGCTGTCGGCCGCCCAGCAGCAGATGGTCAGCATGGCCCGGGCGCTGTCCCAGGACGCCCGGCTCATCGTCATGGACGAGCCCTCGGCCGTGCTCGACAGCGAGGAGGTCGACCACCTCTTCCAGGTCATCCGCGACCTCACCGCCACCGGGGTGGCCGTCGTCTACATCTCCCACCGGCTGGAGGAGATCCGCGAGGTCGGCGACCGGATCACCGTCCTCAAGGACGGCCGGACCGTGGCCACCGGGCTGCCGGCGGCCAGCACCTCCACCCGCGACGTCATCACGCTCATGACCGGGCGCACCATCGAGTACGTCTTCCCGCCGCGCCGGGAGCTGCCCGACCCGACGGCCGCCCCGCTGCTGGAGGTCGAGGGCCTGGCCCTGGCCGGCAGCTTCGGCGGGGTCTCCTTCACCGTCCGGCCAGGGGAGGTGCTCGGCCTGGCCGGGCTCGTCGGGTCGGGCCGGTCGGAGATCCTGGAGACCGTCTACGGGGCGCGCAGGGCCACCGCCGGCACGGTCCGGGTGGCCGGCCGCCGGCTGCGTGCCGGGGACGTGGCCGGTGCGGTCGGCGCCGGGGTCGGGCTGGCCCCCGAGGAGCGCAAGAGCCAGGGCCTGCTGCTCGGTGAGCCGATCTACCGCAACATCACGATCTCCTCGCTCGGCCGGTTCGCCCGCGGGGGGTTCCTCTCCGGGAGCGCGGAGAAGCAGGCGGCCCGTGACCAGGCCGAGGCACTCGACCTGCGCCCGGTCGACGTGGCCCGCGAGGTGCGCACGCTGTCCGGCGGCAACCAGCAGAAGGTCGTGCTGGCCCGCTGGCTGCTGCGGGACTGCAAGGTCCTGCTGCTCGACGAGCCGACCCGCGGGGTCGACGTCGGCGCCCGCTCGGAGATCTACGCGCTGATCCGCGCCCTGGCCGACCGCGGGGTGGCCGTGGTCGTGGTCAGCAGCGAGATCCCCGAGGTCCTCGGCCTGGCTGACCACGTGCTGGTCGTGGCCGACGGCGCGATCGTCGCCAGCAGCCCGGCCGAGGCACTCGACGAGCACCGGGTGCTCGACCTCGTCATGCAGGGAGCGGTCATGCAGGGAGCAGCGTCCACGGCGGGCGCCGCACGAGAAGGAGACGCGGCATGAGCCAGACCACGACCACCAAGGCCCCCGGCGGCGCGACCGGAGGGGCGGCCGGCGTCCGTCCCGACCGCGGCGGGGGGCCGGGCCTGCTCGCCGGGCCGCTGGGTCGCAACCTGGGCCTGGTCGTCGGGTTCGTCCTGCTCTGCGTCGCCGGGGTGGTCAGCGCCGGCGACCGCTTCGCCGACGTCGACAACGTGGTGACCATCCTGCGGGCGGCCGCGGTCACCGGCGTGGTCAGCGTGGGCATGACCTTCGTGATCATCGGCGGTGGCATCGACCTGTCGGTCGGGGCGATCGTCGCGCTCAGCTCCATCTGGGCGACGACCCTGGCCACCCAGACCATGGCCGCCGACACGCACTGGATCCTCATGGTGGGCACCGCGCTGCTGGTCGGGGCGGTCTGCGGGCTCGTCAACGGCGTGGTCATCGCCTACGGCAAGCTCGTCGCCTTCATCGCCACCCTGGCCATGCTGGCCGCCGCCCGCGGGCTGGCCGAGATCATCGCCAACCGGCGCACCCAGATCGTCCAGGACACCAGCTTCATCTCCTTCTTCGGCGGAGACGTGCTCGGCGTCCCGACGCTGGTGATCCTGTTCGCCCTCGTCGCCGTCGCCGGCTGGGTGCTGCTCAACCGGACGACGTTCGGCCGGCGCACCTTCGCCGTCGGCGGCAACGCCGAGGCGGCCCGGCTGGCCGGCATCCGCGTGCAGCGGCACACCGTCTGGCTCTACGTGCTCTCCGGCGTCACCTGCGGCATCGCCGCGGTGATGCTCATGGCCCGGACGACGACCGGCAGCTCCACCCACGGCACGCTGCTGGAGCTCGACGCCATCGCCGCGGTGGTCATCGGCGGCACGCTGCTCATCGGTGGCCGCGGCACGATCGTCGGCACCGTGATCGGCGTGCTGATCTTCACCACGCTGAGCAACGTCTTCACCCTCAACGACCTGTCCAGCTCCGCGCAGGCGGTCGCCAAGGGCGTGATCATCGTCGTCGCCGTCCTGCTGCAGCAGCGGGTGGCCGCGGGCGCCTCCCGCCAGCGCGGGCTCCGCGGTGGCGGCACGGCGGCCTCGGCCGGCACCTCCATCCCGGGCAGCCCGTCCGGTTCCCCGACCCCCGGTGCGGCCGCCGGCCCCACCGCCTGACCGTTCCACCGCCCGACCGCTCCACCCCACACACCGACCACCTGGCCGTTCGGCGCCAGGGCGATCCGCGAGGAGAGACCATGTCTGCAACGAAGCAGCGCCGGTTCCGCCGTTCCATGACCACCGCCGTCTGTGCGGTCGGGGCCACGGCCCTGGTCACCGGGTGCACCAGCAACACCGCCGAGGCCCCGGCCGCCGCCGGCAGCGGCGCCGCCCAGGCCGCCAGCGCGAACGACGACCCCGGCGACACCGTCCGGATCGGCTTCTCCGCCCCGGCCGCCGACCACGGTTGGATGGCCGGCATCACCGAGGCCGCCCGCGCCGAGGACGAGCGCTACGAGGACGTCGAGCTCGTCGTCGCCGAGGGCACCAACGACGTCAGCGCCCAGATCAGCCAGGTCGAGACGTTCATCAACGACGGCGTCGACGCCATCGTGCTGCTGCCCTTCGACGGCGCCGCGCTGACCCCGGTCGCGCAGAAGGCGATGGACGCCGGCATCCCGGTGATCAACGTCGACCGTGAGTTCAGCAGCCCCTTCGCCGCCCGCGCCACCGTACTGGGCGACAACTACGGCATGGGCGTCTCGGCCGGCACCTACGTCTGCTCGCAGCTGGCCGACAAGCCCGATGCCGTGGTCGCCGAGATCGCCGGCATCGACTCCCTCCCGCTGACCCAGGACCGCAGCAAGGGCTTCTCCGACGCGCTGGCCGACTGCGGTCTGGACGTCGACAACCGGGTCGCCGCGGAGTTCACCGTGGAGTCCGGCGAGGAGGTCGCGGCGAACCTGCTGCAGGCCGCCCCGCAGATCGACGCCATCTGGAACCACGACGACGACCAGGGCGTCGGCGTCCTGGCCGCGATCAACAACGCCGGCCGCAGCGAGTTCTTCATGGTCGGCGGCGCCGGCTCGGCCAACGCGATGCGCAGCATCCAGGCCGACGACTCGGTGCTCAAGGCCACGGTCATCTACCCCTCCACCCAGGCGGCCGACGGCGTGCGGCTGGCCCGGCTGATCGCCCAGGGCAAGAACCTGTCGGACCTGTCCGAGGTGGAGATCCCGCGGCAGATCGTGCTCAACGCCCCGGTCGTCACCAAGGACAACGTCGACCAGTACCTCGACAGCGCGTTCGAGTCCTGACCGGCCGGCCGGGTACCGCGGGGGCATCCGCGGTGCCCGGCCCCTCTTCCCTGGAGCTCCTGCATGACCTCAGCTTCCCGGCCGCCGCTGCGCGTCGGCATGATCGGCTACGCCTTCATGGGCGTGGCCCACTCCCAGGCGTGGCGCACCGCGCCCCGCTTCTTCGACCTCCCGCTGCGCCCCGAGCTCACCGTGCTCGGCGGCCGGGACGCCGCCGGTGTCGCCGCGGCGGCCGACCGGTTGGGCTGGGCGGACACCGAGACCGACTGGCGCCGGCTCATCGAGCGCGACGACGTCGACCTGGTCGACATCTGCACCCCCGGCGACAGCCACGCCGAGATCGCCATCGCCGCGCTGCGGGCCGGCAAGCACGTGCTGTGCGAGAAGCCGCTGGCCAACTCCGTCGCCGAGGCCGAGGCGATGGCCGCCGCTGCCGCCGAGGCCGCGGCCTCCGGGGTGCGGGCGATGGTCGGCTTCACCTACCGGCGGGTGCCGGCGGTCGCGCTGGCCGCCCGGCTGGTCGCCGAGGGCCGGATCGGGCAGGTGCGGCACGTCCGCGCGCAGTACCTGCAGGACTGGATCGCCGACCCGGCCGCCCCGATGTCGTGGCGGCTGGAGAAGGACAAGGCCGGTTCCGGCGCGCTCGGCGACATCGGTGCGCACATCGTCGACCTCACCCAGTTCCTCACCGGCGAGACGCTCACCGGCGTCAGCGCCGTCCTGGAGACCTTCGTCCGCAAGCGCCCGCTGCCGGCCAGCACCGGTGCCCTCGGCGGGGTCGGCGGGGAGGGGATGGGCGAGGTCACCGTCGACGACGCCGCGGTCTTCCTCGGCCGGTTCAGCGGCGGGGCGCTGGCCACGTTCGAGGCGACCCGGTTCGCCCTGGGCCGCAAGAACGCCATCCGCATCGAGGTCAACGGCTCGGCCGGCAGCCTGGCCTTCGACTTCGAGGACATGAACGTCCTGCACTTCTTCGACGGCAGCGAGCCGGCGGAGACGGCGGGCTTCCGGCGGATCGTGGTCACCGAGCCCGAGCACCCCTACGTCTCCGCCTGGTGGCCGGCCGGGCACGGGCTGGGCTACGAGCACGGCTTCACCCACCAGGTCGTGGACCTGGTGACCGCGCTGGCCGCCGGGGAGCAGCCCACGCCGTCCTTCGCCGACGGGCTGGCCGTGCAGCGCGTGCTCGACGCCGTCGAGCGCAGCGCCGCCGACCGCTCCACCTGGACCCCCATCGAAGGAGCGCACTGATGCCCCGCCCCGTCACCCTGTTCACCGGCCAGTGGGCCGACCTGCCGTTCGAGGAGGTGTGCCGGCTGGCGTCGGGCTGGGGCTACGACGGCCTCGAGATCGCCTGCTGGGGCGACCACCTCGACGTCGTCCGGGCCGCCGAGGACGACGCCTACGCCAAGGGCCGCCTGGACCTGCTCGAGCAGCACGGCCTGCAGGTGTTCGCCATCTCCAACCACCTCAACGGCCAGGCCGTCTGCGACGACCCGATCGACGAGCGGCACCGCGGCATGGTGCACCCGCGGGTCTGGGGCGACGGCGACCCCGAGGGCGTCCGGCAGCGGGCCGCGGAGGAGATGAAGGCGACCGCACGCGCCGCCCGGGCCCTCGGCGTCGACGTCGTCGTCGGCTTCACCGGCTCCTCGATCTGGAAGACCGTGGCGATGTTCCCGCCGGTCCCGGACTCGATGATCGAGGCCGGCTACGCCGACTTCGCCGACCGCTGGAACCCGGTGCTCGACGTGTTCGACGAGGTGGGCGTGAAGTTCGCCCACGAGGTGCACCCGAGCGAGATCGCCTACGACTACTGGACGACGGTGCGCACCCTGGAGGCGATCGGGCACCGGGAGGCCTTCGGGCTGAACTGGGACCCCAGCCACTTCGTCTGGCAGGACCTGGACCCGGTCGGGTTCATGTGGGACTTCAAGGACCGGATCTACCACGTCGACTGCAAGGACGCGAAGAAGCAGGTCGGCAACGGCCGCAACGGCCGGATGGGCTCCCACCTGCCCTGGGCCGACCCGCGGCGCGGCTGGGACTTCGTCTCCACCGGGCACGGCGACGTCCCGTGGGAGGCCTGCTTCCGGATGCTGAACACGATCGGCTACGCCGGGCCCGTCTCCGTGGAGTGGGAGGACGCCGGGATGGACCGGCTGGTGGGTGCACCGGAGGCGCTGGAGTTCGTGCGCCGGCTGGCGTTCGACCCGCCGGCGGCGTCGTTCGACTCGGCCTTCGCCAGCGGCAACTGAGGGCTCCGTCCCTGCCCGCCGTGCGCGGGCAGGGATGGGGCGTTCGCCCGATGTGGCGGCCCGGTCGGCGGGACCACGCTCGTGTTCCCACCCGACCGACCGAGGGGACCGGCACCATGACCACCACCATCGCCGACACCGAGCTCAAGGCCCGCCACCGGAAGATGTGGGCCTCCGGTGACTACCCCCTCATGGTCGAGACCTTCCTGACGCCGCTGGGCCCACGCCTGGTGCACGCGGCCGGGGTCACCGCCGGGCAGCGCGTGCTCGACGTCGCGGCCGGCACCGGCAACGCCTCGCTGCCCGCCGCCGCGACCGGGGCGCAGGTGACCGCCAGCGACCTGACGCCCGAGCTCCTCGCCGAGGGCCAGCGGCGCGCCGAGATCGCCGGGCTGGAACTGGAGTGGGCCGTGGCCGACGCGGAGCACCTGCCCTTCCCCGAGGCGCACGCCGACGTCGTGCTCTCCTGCATCGGCGTCATGTTCGCCCCGCACCACCAGGCCGCCGCCGACGAGCTGGTCCGGGTCTGCCGCCCCGGCGGCACGATCGCCCTGCTCAGCTGGACGCCGGAGGGGATGCTCGGCGCACTGTTCGCCACGATGCGGCCGTTCATGGCGCCCCCGCCGCCCGGTGCCCAGCCGCCGCCGCTGTGGGGCAGCGAGGAGCACCTGCGGGCGCTCGTCGGTGGCCGGGTCGACTGGGCCTCGCTGACCCGGGAGACGCTGGAGATCACCGCGTTCAAGCAGCCGATCGACTACGCCCGGCACTTCACCTCCTGCTACGGGCCGGCCATCGCGGCCCGGGCGAACGCGGCCCTCGACGGTCGCGAGCTCGACTTCGACGCCGCGCTGGCCGCGTTCTGCCGGGAGTGGGACCGGGGCACGCCGGAGCAGGCCCGGTTCGAGATGCAGTACCTGCTCGCCGTCGGCACCCGCCGCTGAGGGCGCACGGCCTCCTCGACGGGCCCGACCGGTGCCACACTCGATCGATGCAGGGACGCGACGCGGTCGCGCTGCTCCAGACCGGCAGGCGCGCGCTCGAGCGGGCGGACTGGGAGTCCGCCCGCTCGGCGTTCGCCGCTGCCCTGGACCCGGCGGTCGCCGACGTCGGCGGTACGGAGGCCGAGGCCCGGGACGGGCTGGCGCAGGTGCTGTGGTTCCTCGGGCGCGTCCCGGAGGCCGTGGCGCTGCGGGAGCAGGCGTTCGCCGGGCACGTGCGCGCCGGCCGCTGCGCCGACGCCGCGCGGTGCGCCGTGTGGGTCGCCCACCAGCACCTGCTGGGCGGTCGCAGCTCCGCGGCGCGCGGCTGGCTGGCGCGGGCCGAGCGGGTGCTGGCCGGCGTGCCGGTCTGCGCGGGCCACGGCTGGGTGGCGGTGGAGCGGGCGAGACAGGCCACGACGGTGGCCGAGCGGTCCCGCGCCGCCACCGGTGCGCTGGGCGTCGCCCGGGCGACGGGTGACCCCGACCTGGAGGTGCTGGCGATCAGCCTGCTGGGCCGGGCCGAGGTCCAGGCCGGGCACCCGGAGCCCGGGATGCTGCTGCTGGAGGAGGCGATGGCGGCCGCGACGGCGGACCGGCCCTGGGACGTGCACACGCTCGGCGAGGCGTACTGCAACCTGGTGCTGGGCTGCGCCATGGCGGGGGAGTGGACCCGGGCGACCGAGTGGTGCGAGCACGTCGAGACCTACGCCCGCACCCGCTCGATCGCCCCGCTGTTCGGGGCCTGCCGCACGGCGCACGCCGAGCTGCTCCTGGCCGGTGGCCGGTGGGCCGACGCCGAGGTGGCGCTGCAGGACGCGCTGGCCAGGCAGGTGCCGGACCTCCCCGAGATCAGCGCGGCGACCGTCGCCTCGCTGGCGGAGCTCCGGGTCCAGCAGGGGCGGCTGGAGGACGCCGAGCGGCTGCTCGCCGGCCGCGAGGAGCACCCGGCGGCGCTGCGGGCGCTGGCGCTGCTTCACCTGGCCGACGGCCGGCCACGGCAGGCGCAGACCCTGCTCGAGCGTGGGCTGCGGGCGGCGTCGGACGACGCGGTGCTGACCGGTGGGCTGCTGTCGCCGCTGGTGCACGCCCGGCTCTCCGCCGGCGACGTCCCGGGCGCCGGGGTGGCGGCCGGGGAGCTCGCCGCGCTGGCCGAAGCGACCGGCATCCGGCTGCTGACGGCCCGGGCGGAGCTGGCCGGCGCGGCGGTGGCCCTCGCCGCCGGCCGGCCTGCCGAGGCGGCCGAGGCGGCGCGGTGCGCGCTGCGCGACTCCACCGCGTTGCTGATGCCGTTCGAGTCGGCGCACGCCCGGCTGGCGCTGGCCCGGGCGGTGCTCCCGGACGACCCGGGCACCGCCGCGGCCGAGGCGGGGGCGGCGCTGGCGGTGTTCCGGGGGCTGGGTGCCGCCCGCGCGGCCGACACCGCGGCCGCGGTGCTGCGGGGGTGCGGCGTGCCGGTGGCCCGCCGGGCCCGGGTCGGCGGCGAGCTGTCCGCCCGCGAGGAGGAGGTGCTGGCGCTGGTGGCCCGCGGGCTGACCAACGCCGGGATCGCCCGTGCCCTGGTGATCAGCGAGAAGACCGCCGGTCACCACGTGAGCCACATCCTCGCCAAGCTGGGAGCCCGCAACCGGGCCGAGGCCGCCGCCGCCTACGCCGACCCGCGCCGGCCGACGGTGGGGACCGCGCCGCGCTGACGTCCTGCCCGTGCTCGATCCGATCCGCCCCGCGGCACCGTGCCCGACCCCGGTGACGGGCGGTGCGGCGCCCGTCGCCGGGTCAGCCGATCGCCTCAAGCTGCGGGTCGGTGGCCGGCTGCGGGGCGCGCCGCAGCCTCAGCCAGGCCCGGAAGCCCACCACGCAGAAGGCGCCGTAGACGACGTAGAGCAGGGCCGAGGGGTAGTAGCCGGCGCGCAACAGCAGCGGCACGCCGACGACGTCGACGGCCACCCAGACCAGCCAGAACTCCACGTAGCCACGGGCCATGCCGTAGGTGGCGAGCATGCTGCCGACGAGGATCCACGCGTCGGCGAGCGGGCCGAAGCTGCCCAGCCGGGTCAGCGCCCACCACGCCACCGCGACCCCCGCGGCGGTGGCGGCGAGCAGGGTGAGCCGCTCGCGGCCGGTCGCCCAGCGCGGTTCGACCGCGGGTGCGCCGGAGCCGGCGGCGCGGTTGGCGTGCCAGCGCCACCAGCCGTAGGCGCTGACGGCAAAGAAGAGCACCTGGCGGCCGGCCTGCCCGTAGAGGTCGGTGTCCTGCGGGGTGGCGAAGACCCCGCCCAGGAAGACGGTGAACAGCAGCACGTTGGCGATCATGCCGACCGGCCAGGCCGCGGTCCGCCGGTTCATGCCCAGCACCGCGCTGGCCAGCCCGATCCCGTTGCCGATGATCTCCCGCCAGAGGACGTCGGCACCCAGGACGTGCACGTGTGCGTCGAGCAGCCAGCCCATCTCAGTTCCTCCGCGGTCCTCGGCACGGCCGTGCCGGGACGCAGCGCGCCGGTCGCGACGCCCGTCCGGCCCGGTCAGCACCGCGGAGGCTCAGGATCTTCCCGCGCGGGGGTCAGGTGGCGTGCCCGTCCTCCATGTCGGCGGCGAGGTCGGCCTCGGCGTCGTCCTCGGGGTCGTCGATCGCGTCGGGGGAGCGGAGGCTGTTCGGGGAGCCGCCGAGCTCGGGGTCGTCCTCGTAGGGTCCGGCGGCGGGTTCGCGGGCGTCGTCCATGGTGGGCCCGGTGCCCAACCGGGCCGGTGCCCACGCACCGGACCAGCCTCGCCGGGGAACTAGCCTCCCCGCCGTGACGACCGAGGACCCGACCCTGCCCGCGCCGGTGACCCGGGCGGAGGTCGAGGCGGCGGGCGCCCGGCTCGGCGGGCGGGTGCGGCGCACCCCCACCGTCTCGTGGGAGGTGCCGCTGGACGGCGGCCGGTTCCCGGTGGTGCTCAAGCTGGAGCAGCTGCAGCACACCGGGTCGTTCAAGGCCCGCGGTGCGCTCAACCGGCTGCTCGCCGCCCCCGAGCTGCCCGAGCTGGTGGTCACCGCCTCGGGTGGCAACCACGGCCTGGCGGTCGCCCACGCCGCCCGCGAGCTCGGCGTCCCGGCCGAGGTGTACGTGCCCGAGACCGCCCCGCCGGTGAAGATCGCCGGCATCCGGCAGCGCGGGGCCACCGTCGTGCTGGCCGGCTCCTCCTACGCCGAGGCCGCTGCGGCCAGCAGCACCCGGGCGGGCGAGCCGGGCGCGCTGTTCGTGCACGCCTACGACGACCGGGACGTCGTCGCCGGGCAGGGCACCGTGGCCCGCGAGCTGGCCGCGCAGGCCCCGGACCTGGACACCGTGCTGGTGGCCACCGGCGGCGGCGGGCTGATCGGCGGGATCGCCGCGCACTACGCCGGCGCGGTCCGGGTCGTCTCCGTCGAGACCCACGGGACGGCGACCCTGTCCGCGGCGCTTGCCGCCGGTCGCCCGGTGGACGTCGAGGTCTCGGGCCTGGCCTCGGACGCCCTCGGCGCCCGGCGGATCGGTGGCCACGGCTTCGCCACGGCGCGGGCCACCGGCGTCCGGGCGGTGCTCGTCGACACCGACGCCGTCCGGGCCGCCCGGCACCTGCTCTGGCAGGACCTGCACGTCGCCGCCGAGCCGGGCGGGGCGACCGCGCTGGCAGCGCTGCTGTCGGGTGCCTACGTGCCGGCGGCGGGAGAGCGGGTCGGGGTCGTCATCTGCGGCGCCAACGCCGACCCGGCCGACCTCGGCACCGGCGTCCAGCCAGCGCGGTGACCCAGGGGGCCATGTCGGCCGACATGGCCCCCCGGGGCCGACGGAGCGTGGGTCAGCCCGCGCGGTAGCGCCAGGTCCAGCCGTCGGGGGAGCGGGTGTACTGCACCCGCCGGCTGGGCGCCTCGGGGTGCGCCGCCCAGAAGGTCATCTCCCGCGGCTGCACGCGGTAACCGACCCACGAGTCCGCCTGGCCGGGCACCTGCTGCGCCGCCCACGCCTCCAGCCGCCGGGCCAGGTCGAGCGCGGCCAACTCGTCGGTGTTGGCCCACGCGAGCCGGCGCAGGTACTCCGACCGCGCGCCCCAGGCCGCCGCCGACCGCTCCGGGGAGTCGGCGACGACGTCGCCGCGCACCACCAGCTGCCGGGTCCAGTCCGGCCACAGCACCGTCAGCGTGGCCCGCGGCACGGCGGCCAGCTCGGCGACCTTGCGGCTGGCCGCCGAGGTGTGGAAGGCGAACCCGGAGTCGTCGAACGCCGACAGCAGCACGGTGCGGGCGTCGGGGTAGCCGTCGGTGCCCACCGTCGACAGCGTCACCCGCGGCCGGTCGGGGTCGGCGTCGTCGGGCAGCCAGGCGCGGGCCAGCGCGAGCGGGTCCGCGGGCGGGCCGCCGTCGTCGTGCACGCCCCAGCCGGGGGCGCTCACCGGATGGCGCCCTTGGTGGGACCGGCGTAGTCGGCGTTGAGCTTGCCGGGGTTGAGCAGCCCGCGCGGGTCGGTCGTGCGGGCGGTCTCCAGGGTGCGGCCCAGCTGGAAGTCCACGTTCCACTGGTGCGGGTCGTGCACGCTGACCCCGAGCGCGTTGAGGGCCGTGATCCCGGCGTAGACCTGCTCGGGGCTGCGGTACACCCCGGCGAGCATCCCGATCGGCACGGTGTGGCCGGCCTCGATGTGCAGCAGCCCGCCCTCGTAGACCGCGTGCACCTCCTCGATCCGCTCGACCAGCGCGTCCCCGCCCACCTCGACGTGGAAGTACACGCCCGGCGCGCTCTTCTGCAGCCACTCGATCGGGTGGTTGTAGCTGAGCACGCTCAGCGCCAGCGGCACCTGCGCGCCCTCCCGGACGTCCTCGACCCGGCCGCCGGCGCCCTCGACCAGCGCGCGGACGGCGTCGACGGTGGTGGCGTCGGCGATCACCCGCAGGCTCGCCCGACCCTCGGGCAGCGCCGGGTCCTCGGGCAGCGTGGCGGTGATCTCCGGGGTGTCGGCGGAGACGAGCCGGGGGAGCGGCTGCAGCCGGCCGATCGCGCGCAGCACCGACAGTGCACCGCGGAAGTCGGGGAAGCTGGCGTACACCCCGCGCCAGTCCTGCAGCGGCTCCAGCCGCACGGTCGCCCGGGCGATGACCCCGGCGGTGCCGTAGTTGTGCACGAACCGCATGGCCTCGTCGCCCTCGACGTGCACCAGCTCCGGCGACCCGGTGGCGTGCACGACGTCCAGGGCGAGGACGAAGCCGGCGTCGTTGCTGCCGTGCGCGATCGTCCCGGTGCCCCCGGACCCACCGGACAGGAAACCGCCGATCGAGGACTGTGCGGTCGACGGGTACATCCACAGCTGCTGGCCGGTCGCCCCGGCGGCGCGCTCCAGGGCCACCATCGGCGCCCCGGCCTCGGCGGTGACGAACCCCTCGCCCACCTCGACGACCGCGCGGGCCCGGGACGTGTCGAGCACCAGACCGCCGGCCATCGGGATCGCCTGGCCGTAGTTGCCGGTGCCCTTGCCGCGCGGGGTGACCGGCACGCCGTGCCGGACGGCGGCCGCGACGGCCTCGCCGATCTGCTCGGCGGTGGTCGGGTACGCGACCAGGTCGGCCAGCCCCAGGGGCAGCTGCTCGCTGATGATCGGGCTCATCCACGCCCCGTCGACCGAGGCGCGTTCCCGGGCGCGCAGCTCGGTGGAGACGCTGCGCTCGCCCAGCAGGACGGCGAGCTCGGCGGCCAGCTCGGCGACGGAGGCGGCACTCGGCGGGGACACGGAGAGGGTCACGGTGGTGTTGGTAACCGCGGTCGGTTACGTCCGTGTGACCTCTCTGCGTCGGCCGTTCGCAGCGCCGATCGGCAGGAGAGGATCCGCCGGGTGAGCTTCTTCTCCGACGTCGAACGCGACCTCGTCGTCGCCGCCCGGACCCCGCTGGCCGACGGTGTGGTCGCCCTGGACCTGGTCTCCCACAACGGCCGCGACCTGCCCGTCTGGACCCCCGGCTCGCACGTCGACGTGCTGCTGGCCCCCGGCGTCGAGCGGCAGTACTCGCTGTGCGGCGACCTGCACGACCGCTCCCGCTGGCGGATCGCCGTCCTGCGCGAGGACGCCGGCCGGGGCGGCTCGGTACGGCTGCACGACGAGGTGGTCGAGGGGCAGCGGCTGCGGGTGCGCGGGCCGCGCAACCACTTCGCCTTCGAGGTCACCCCCGGCACCCGGTACCGCTTCCTCGCCGGCGGCATCGGCATCACCGCGCTGCGGGCGATGGTCGCCACCGCCGAGGCCGCGGGTGCGGACTGGACGCTGGAGTACGCCGGCCGGTCCCGCGCCACCATGGCCTTCGTCGCCGAGCTCACCGCCGCCCACCCGGGCCGGGTGACCGTGCACGCCGCCGACGAGGGCGCCCGGCTCGACGTCCGGGCGCTGCTGGCGCAGCCGCGGTCCGACACCGCCGTCTACGTCTGCGGCCCGACCCGGCTCATCGACGCCGTCGAGGAGACCCTCGCCGACTGGCCGCCGGCGGCGCTGCACGCCGAGCGCTTCGAGGCGCGCGAGTTCGGCGAGCCGGTGTGGCCGGACCCGTTCGAGGTGGAGCTGGCGCTGTCGGGGACGACGGTGGTCGTCGAGCCGGGGCAGTCGGTGCTGGACGCGGTGGCCGCCGAGGGCGTCGTGGTGCTGTCCTCCTGCCGGGTCGGCACCTGCGGCACCTGCGAGACCCCGGTGCTGGAGGGCGCGGTCGAGCACCGCGACTCGGTGCTCACCCCCGCCGAGCAGGCCGAGGACGTGGTGATGATGGTCTGCGTGTCCCGCGCCGCCGGCCCGCGCCTGGTGCTGGACCTGTGAGCCTGCTGCTGCAGGGCGCGACCGACCTCGACGGCGCCCGGGCCGACGTCCGCATCGACGCCGGGCGGGTGACCGCGGTGGCCCCGGCACTGCCGCCGCAGCCGGGCGAGGATGTGGTCGACCTCGCCGGGCACTGGCTGCTGCCCGCGCCCGCCGAGCCGCACGCGCACCTGGACAAGGCGCTCACCAGCCACCGGGTGCCCAACCCGACCGGGGACCTGGCCGGGGCGATCACCGCGATCCGGGCGATCGCCGCCGACTTCACCCACGACGACCTGGTCGAGCGGGCCACCCGCGCGGCGTACGAGTACCTGGCCAACGGCACCACCGCGATCCGCACCCACGCCGACGTCGGCGCGCACGCCGGCACCCGGCACCTGCGCGCGCTGGTGCAGGTGCGCGACGCGCTCGCCGGGCTGGTCGACGTCCAGGTCGTGGCGCTGCTGTCGGCGCCCTGGACGGAGCTGGAGGCGGCCGCCACACCGCGGCTGCTGGCCGAGGCGATCGACGCCGGCGCGGACGTCGTCGGCGGGGTGCCGCACCTGTGGGGCGACCGCGCGGCCGGGCTGACCACCTCCTTCGACGCCGCGCTCGCCGCGGGCCTGCCGCTGGACCTGCACACCGACGAGACGCTCGACCCCACCGCGCAGGGGCTGCGCGACCTCGCCCGCCGGGTGACCGCCACCGGGTTCGACCTCGGCGTCACCGCCGGGCACTGCGTCAGCCTGGGCGTGCACCCGCTGGAGGTGGCCCGCTCGACCGCGGCCGAGGTCGCCCGGGCCGGGATCGGGGTGGTCACGCTCCCGCAGACCAACCTCTTCCTGCAGGGCCGGGACGCGGGGGTCGCCCCGCCGCGCGGGCTGACCGCGGTGCGCACCCTGCTCGACGCCGGGGCCACCGTCGCCGGCGGCGGGGACAACCTGCGCGACCCGTTCAACCCGATGGGCCGGGCCGACGCCTGCGAGGCGGCCTCGCTGCTGGTCACCGCCGGGCACCTGTCGACCCGGGAGGCCTGGCACGCGGTCAGCGCCGGTGCGCGGGCGTGCCTGGGCCTGCCGGTGCCGGCCGTCGCGGTGGGCTCGGTGGCGGAGTTCCTGGCGATCGGGGCGGAGAGCCTGGACGCCGCCGTGGCCGGGGCCGGGACCTCCCGGGTGGTCGTGTCCCGGGGACGGGTGGTCGCGCGCAGCCGGCTCTCGCGGACGGTGCTGTCACCGACGTGACGAACTCGTGATGCCCGGTGCGCGGCGTTCACCGACGGCACACGCAACGGAAACAACGGACACCCAGGGTGGCACTCGTCCGCAACCGATCCCACCCTCGGAGCTGCCCGTGAGCGCACCAGCGCCCAGCGTCCCCGCGGCCGGCACCGGCACCCGCGTCCTGCGCTTCCGGGACGTCGCCAAGGCCTTCCCCGACGGCACCGTCGCCCTCGAGGGCGTCGACCTCGACGTCCACCGCGGTGAGTTCGTCACCGTGGTCGGCCCCTCGGGCTGCGGCAAGAGCACCCTGCTGCGGATCGCCTCCGGGCTGTCGCCGGCCACCTCCGGCACCGCCGAGATGGACGCGGCGCGGATCGGCTACGTCTTCCAGGACGCCACGCTGCTGCCCTGGCGCACGGTGCTCAAGAACGTCCAGCTGCTCGCCGAGCTGCACGGGATGAGCAAGACGGCCACCAACCAGGCCGCCCGCGACGCCCTGGAGCTGGTCGGCCTCAAGGGGCACGAGCGGAAGCTGCCGCGGGCGCTGTCCGGCGGCATGCGGATGCGCGCCTCGCTGGCCCGCTCGCTCACGCTCGACCCGGACCTGTTCCTCTTCGACGAGCCCTTCGGCGCACTCGACGAGATCACCCGCGAGCGCCTCAACGACGAGCTCATCCGGCTCTTCCACGCCAAGGGCTTCGGCGCGCTGTTCATCACCCACTCGGTGAGCGAGGCCGTCTACCTGTCCACGAAGGTGCTGGTGATGAGCGGCCGGCCGGGCCACATCGTGGACACCTTCGAGGTCCCCTTCGGCGCCGACCGGACACCGGAGCTGCGGTTCACCCCGGAGTTCGCCGCGCTGTCCGGGCAGGTCTCCCACGCGCTGCGGGCAGGTCACTCGTGAGCGCCCCGGTCCGCACCCGCACCACCGAGGAGACCGCCGTGACCACCACGCTGCCCGAGGCGCCCGCCGCCGCCCCGGCGCTGGGCACCGGTGGCACCGCGCCGCTGGTCCGCCGCCGCGGGGCCGGGGTCACCCGGTGGGCCGCGCCGCTGGCGGTCTTCGCCGGGCTGATCGGCCTCTGGTACGCCATCACCTACCTGGTGCTCGAGCCCAGCAAGCGGTTCCTCATGCCGCCGCCGCAGGACGTCCTGGCCGCGTTCACCGACGGGCCCACCATGGAGCGCATCGGCGAGGCGCTGGCCCAGACCGTCAAGGTCACCTTCACCGGGCTGGCCATCGCGATCGTCCTCGGCATGGCGTGGGCGGTGCTGATGAGCCAGGCCAAGGTCGCCGAGCGCTCACTGTTCCCCTACGCGGTGGCGCTGCAGTGCATCCCGATCCTGGCGCTGGTGCCGCTGATTGCGTTCTGGTTCGGCTACGGCTTCCCGGCCCGGGTCATCGTCTGCGTGCTCATCGCGCTCTTCCCGATCGTGTCGAACACGCTGTTCGGGCTGCAGTCGGTCGACCGGGGGATGCACGAGCTGTTCGACCTCCACGGCGCCAGCCGGACGACGCGGCTGCTGAAGCTGCAGCTGCCCGCGGCGATGCCGGCCATCTTCGCCGGGTTCCGGATCTCCGCCGGGCTGTCGGTGGTCGGCGCGATCGTCGGCGACGTCTTCTTCAAGCAGGGCCAGGCCGGGCTCGGGATCGTGCTGGACAACTTCCGCAACCGCATCCAGGGCGCGGAGCTGTTCGCCACCATCCTGGTGGCCGCCGCCCTCGGGTTCGCCGTCTTCGCCCTCTTCGGCTGGCTGGGCCGGCTCGCCGTCGGCCGCTGGTACGACCAGAGCCGCGACGCCGCCTGACGAAGGGCCTCCCTGCAGGGAGGCCGCACCCCCTGAACCGCACCAGCCGGCTGCCCGAGGCAGCCCGGCCGGTGCCGCACGCCCCCGTTCCACCCACCGCCCCACCCAAGGAGACCGAGTGCGCAGGATCCGCACCACGATCGGCCTCGCGGCCGTCAGCATGTCCGTCCTCAGCCTGGCCGCCTGCGGCGGCGACGAGGCCCCGGCCGCGGCCGCTGCCCCCAGCGCCCAGGCCGGCGGCACCGACCTGGCCGCGGCCGGCTGTCCGGCGACCGTGGTCATCCAGACCGACTGGAACCCCGAGGCCGAGCACGGCGGCATCTACCAGCTGCTCGGCCCCGACCCGACGATCGACGCCGGGTCGAAGTCGGTCAGCGGCAACCTCGTCGACAGCGAGGGCGCGAGCACCGGCGTCCAGGTGGAGATCCGTTCCGGCGGGCCGGCGATCGGCTTCCAGGCGGTGACCGCGCAGATGTACACCGACGACGCGATCACCCTGGGCTATGTCGACACCGACGAGGCGATCCAGCTCTCGGACACCCAGCCCACCGTCGGCGTGCTGGCCCAGCTGGACAAGTCGCCGCAGATGATCATGTGGGACCCGGCCACCCACCCGGACGTGAAGACGATCGCCGACCTCGGGAAGACCGACACGATCGTCCGGTACTTCGAGGGCTCGGCCTACATGGACTACCTGGTCGGCTCGGGCGTGCTCAAGGAGAGCCAGCTCGACGGCGGCTACGACGGCACCCCGGCGGCCTTCGTCGCCTCCGGCGGCGCGGACGCCCAGCAGGGCTACGCCAGCGCCGAGCCGTTCATCTACGAGAACGAGGTCGACGCCTGGGGCAAGCCGGTGGAGTACCAGCTCATCCACGACGCCGGCTTCCAGGTCTACGCCTCCTCGCTGTCGGTGCGCGGTGACAAGGTCGAGGAGCTCTCGGGCTGCCTCAAGGCACTGATCCCGGTCATGCAGCAGGCCGACCTGGACTACGTGGCCGACCCGGCCGCAGCCAACGCGCTGATCGTGGAGCTGGTCACCGAGTACGACACCGGCTGGCAGTACTCCGAGGCCGTCGCCGACTACTCGGCGCAGACCATGGCCGAGCTGGAGATCGTCGGCAACGGCACCGACGGCACGCACGGCTCCTTCGACACCGACCGGCTGCAGACGCTCATCGAGCAGACGACGCCGATCTTCACCGAGCAGGGCACCGCGCCCAAGGCGGGCCTGACCCCGGAGGACATCGCCACCAACGAGTTCCTCGACACCTCGATCGCCCTGAACTGACGCCCCGCAGCTGCGCCGGCGACCCACCCCGGGTCGCTGGCGCAGTGCTGTCAGGTCTCCGGCAGTTCGGCCGCGGCCGCCAGTTCGAGGAGGTACGAGAGACCGCCCCAATGGACGCCCGAGGCTCCGAGGCTCCAGTCGGCGTCGTCCCCGGGCCTCGCCGGCACGTGGCCGCACACGGTGAAGCCCGAGTCGTGCCGATCCGGATCGCGCTTCCTCAGCCGGACGGGGAGGTAGACGCCTGGCCGGTGGTAGGGGCCTGCCCCTCCTTCTGGTCGCCACCGGCCGTCATCCCCTGCGGCAGGGAGCTGCGCCACCACGTCTGCGGACGGGACGACGTGACCGGCCCACGCCAGCCGTTCGAGGACGGGATGACGGGCCTGGGTGAACTCGTCCTCCCAGACCTGCACCACGCGCAGCACCGCGATCACCCCGTTGCTGGCCCTCCAGGCCAGCGCGGTGCCGGGCTCGAGGTCGGTGATCTCGCGCCAGGGGCGACGAACAGCTCGTCGCGGCGGCTGGGGACCGGTGAGCTGCTCACGCAGGGCGGCCAGTGCCGCTCCGCGAGCCGCGCCGAGCTCAGGCCTCAGCTCGGCCCAGCGGGCGACGTCGTGCCCCGAGTCGATGACGTCGAGGGCGCGTCGCCGGACGTCGTCGTCAAGCCGCCCGAAACGTGACTGGGTGGCCCCCAGCGCCAGCCAGAGGACCGGCTCCTCGTCCGGCAACAGGTCCTCGACCCCCTCGACGATCCGGCGGGTGGCCTCCGCATCAGGCACCCGGTCCTCCAACGACCGCCGGTAGTGGTCGCGGACGTCGCAGGCGAGGTCGTCGTCGAAGATCCCCGGGCCACTCGTGCTCATGAGATGTCCCCGACGCGGTGGTGTGGGCGCCCGGTGCGCTGACGCTGAGTCACCTGGGTCGCGAACGGCTCAGCAAGCGACCGAGCACCGTGCGAGCCCGGGCCGGCAGCCGTCGGGTCCACTCGCCGTGCGACGTCCGCGGCCGGGCCGGCACGGGGCGGTACCACTCGTCCGCGTCGGCCAGCGCGGCGCGGAGGGCGTCAGCCGGGGACGTCCCTCGCCACTCACGGAAGCCGACGTCCTCGCCGTCCGTGTCGATCAGCGACACGGACACCGTCCACTCCCAGTCCGGCGGACTCGCGTCGTCGTCCCACCGCACCTCCATGTCGAATCCGGTGGAGCTGGGCTCCTCAGGCGTGGCCGGCCCCGCGGCGGCGACAGCTGTGGCCTGCCGCAGCAGCTGACCCCACCCGGCCCACCGGCGCTCGAGGTCCCTGGCGTCGGCAGACCACGAGGCCGCGGCGTCCTCGTCCAGCGCCATCTCCGCTCGCGAGGGGACGAGTGCCTCCACAGCCTCGGCGGGGGTCGCTCCGCCGCCGATCTCCATCCGCGTCGTGCCCTGGCCCGGGCTTCTCCGCTCGACCTGCGTCTCCCAGGACAGGTCGAGGCCCTGGCTGCGGTCGAGATCGGTGAAGGGCAGGTAGGACAGGAGCAGGTGCCCTCCGTCCAGCGGACGGCCGCTGGGTTCCGGACAGGTGAGCAGGTCCGCGACGGCGGCCTCGGCTGCGGCTACCTGCTCGGGAGTACTCGCGGCCCCTCCCGGCGTGGTCGGCCACCGTCTCTGGCTTTTACCCGGAGCGCTCACGAGGACAGGATGCAGCAGACGACGACGTCCGAGTCCGGTCGAGTGGGCAGTTGAGGTCCCGTCCCACGGCGAGTCCCCGCGAGTCGGCGACCGCAACTGCTCACTCGATGGGGATCATCGGCGCTCAGCGCGGTCCGTCGACGGCGCGGCGGATGCGGGCCATGCGCTCGTGCAGTTGCCCGGAGACCTCGCCGGCGGCCGGGTCGGTCAGCCGGGAGCCCGCTGCCACCAGCCGGCCACCGACCCGCACCTGCTGCAGGTTGCGCAGTGAGCACGCCAGCACGTACGTGCCGATCGCGTCCCAGACGGGCCCGGTGTCCGGGTCGCGCGGGTCGACCACCAGGAAGTCCGCGTACCGGCCCACCCGCAGGCTGCCGACCCGGTCGTCGATGCCCAGCACCTCGGCCGAGCCGCGGGTGTGCATCTCCAGCACGTCGCGCACGGGCAGCGCGGCGGGGTCGCGGTGGGTGGCCCGCAGCAGCGCCAGCCCGGTCCGCATGTTGCTGAACGGGTCGCTGACGTCGGTGCAGGACTGGTCGTCCAGCCCCATCCCGACCCGCATGCCCAGCTCCCGCATCCGCGGGACCGCGGCCACCCCCGAGGCCAGCCGGCCGTTGCTCATCGGCTGCCAGCTCATCCCGCAGCCGGCCGCCGCAGCCCGGGTGAGGATCTCGTCGGTGGTCTGGATGAAGTGGCCGAACACCAGGTCCGGGCCCAGCGCGCCGGCGTCGGCGTACCAGTCGAACTTCGACCGCTGCAGCTCGACCTCGTGCGGGGTCTCCAGGAAGTGCGGCTGGTTGAGCAGCCCGTGCCGGCGCATCGCGGTCACCTCGAGTGCCGCGGCGTCCCGGCTGTCGGCCCACTGCACGGTGCCGCTGAGCGCCAGCCCCAGGTGCAGGTCCGGGTCGGCCGTCGCCGCGGCGGCGACCACCTCGTCGAGCTGGGCGAGCGTGTCGGCCTGCGGGACGTCGCCCTGGGCGAGCATCACGCTGTGCACGTGCCGCAGGCCCGCGTCGACCTTGGCCCGCAGCTGCGCGTGCTGGTAGGCGGTCTCGGGCAGCGTCGCCCCGTAGCGGGAGACGCCGGCGGACTCACTCTCGAACGTCAGCCCGGTGTCGGTGAAGTCGTAGGCGGTGGTGACGCCGTTGCGGAGGAAGTCCTGCGCCCCGTGCCGGGTCATCCAGTAGACGTCCTCGGCATCGGCCGCGGCGGTGTACCCGAGCATCACCTCCAGCCAGCCGTACAGCGACGAGTCCATGGCGATGCCGCGGAAGCCGGAGGTGAACAGGTGGCTGTGTGCGGAGACGAACCCCGGCCCGACCAGCGCGCCGCCGGCGTCCAGCACCTCCTCGGCCGTCGTCCCGGCCGGCGGGTCGCCGGGCTCGACCGCGGCCAGCCGGCCGTCGTCGGCCACGGTGAACCAGCCGCGGAACGGGTCGGGCCGGGCGGGGTCGCAGGTCAGCAGGACGGCGTTGCGCACCAGGAGGCGGGTCACGGCGCGACGGTGCCGGGAGCACGTTGCCGCCCGGTTGCGGTCAGGTTCCCGGCATGTCCGGCGAGCCGGGGGCGTAGGCGATGAGCTGCAGCTGGTGGCCGGCGGTCTCGCGGACCAGCGACGACCGGGCGTGCGCCGCGGCGATCTCGAACGGTGCCCGCACCTCGGTGCAGCCGGCCGCCAGCAGCGCGGCGTGCGCGGCGTCGACGTCGGCCACCCGGTAGCCGACGTGGTCCAGCGCCCCGGTGCGCTCGGCGACCTCCATCAGCTCCAGCTTGGTGCCGGCCGGGTCGGTGAGCATCACGATCCGTCGGCCGGTGACCACGTGCGTGCCCCAGCGCAGCACCCGGAAGCCGAGGGTGTCGACCAGGAAGGCGACCCGCGCGTCGACGTCGGCCTCCTCGGTGCCGACGTGGTCCAGCACCGCGCCGGCCAGCGGCCCGCTCACCGCCGCCGTCCCAGCAGGGCGGTCAGCCGGGCGACGACGTCGGCCTCGGGCACGGTCTGCAGCACCCCGTCGCGGACCACCACCCGCCCGCCGACCACCACGTGCCGGGGGCGGCGACCCGGCGAGGCCCAGAGCAGCCCGGCCACCGGGTCGGCCACGCCCGTGTCGGCGACCCCGGTGACGTCCCAGCAGACCAGGTCGGCCCGCGCGCCCACGGTCAGCCGGCCCAGGTCGGCGCGGCCCAGCCCGTCGGCCGAGCCGCGGGTGGCCCAGCCCAGCACCTCGCGCGCGCTGACCGGGCGTCCGGCGAGCGGGGCGACCTGCATCGCCAGCCGGGCGTCGGCCAGCAGGTGCCCGGCGTCGTTCGAGCCGCCGCCGCTGGTGCCCAGCCCGACCGGGACGCCGGCGTCGGCCAGCGCGGCCATCGGCGCGACGCCCCAGCCCATCGGCAGGTCGCAGCCCGGCGCGTGGGTGGCGGTGACGCCGGTGGCGGCCAGCCGGGCGACCTCGGCGGAGGTGACCGCGCACAGGTGGGCGAGGGTGACGTCAGGCGTGAGCCAGCCCCACTCGTCGAGCAGCTCGAGCGGGCGGCGTCCGTACCGCTGCTCGGCGATCACCACGTCGACCTGCTCGTTGGCCTGGGTGCGCCGGCGCAGGCCGTGCCGCGCGGCGACCTCGGCCAGCAGGGTGAACGTCTCCGGGGCGTCACTGTGCACCCCGGCCGGGCCGACGGCGACCTGCAGCGTCCCGTCGGGGGTGACCCCGCCGGCCGGGACCAGCGCCGCGGCGATCGCGTCGGTGGAGGCGGCGGCGTCCTGCGGGTCGTCCCGGGCGCTGCCGCGGACGAACACCAGCCGGGCGCCCAGCTCGCGGGCCGCGGTCGCGGTGGCGGTCGCGATGCCGACGCCGCCGTCCGGGAGCGCGGCGGGCCAGGTGAGGTGGTGGTCGGCGACCGTGGTCACCCCGCACAGCAGCGCCTCGGCGAGCCCCGCCGACGCCGCGGCGTGCGCCAGCTCGTCGTCCACCCCGACCGCGGCGTAGGCGGCGGCCATGGTCGGCAGCCACTGCGCCATCGGGACGCCGCGGGTGCCCGGCAGCGTGCGGAAGGCGGTCTGCAGCAGGTGGTGGTGGGCGTTGACCAGCCCTGGGGTGACCACGCAGCCGGTGGCGTCCAGCACCTCCGCGCCGGGCGCCGCGGCCGCGGCGACCAGCCCGTCGTCGGAGCAGACGACGTCGGCGCCGGTCAGCTCCGCCTCGCCGGTCACCACCACCCGGGCCCCGCGCACGATCAGCACCCCGCGACCCTGGCAGGGCCGTGTTCCGGCCAGGTGACGGCCGGTACGCCGCCGTCATCGCGTCGCAACGCCGGCTGCCTAGCGTCGGCCGGCGTGACCACCCGACTCCTCACCGACCTGTCCGCACCGGCCCTCACCGCGGCCCTCGGCCCGGACAGCGTGGTGGTGCTGCCCGTCGGCGCCGTCGAGCAGCACGGCCCGCACCTCCCCGTCGCCACCGACCTGATCACCGCGCAGTCGATCGCCGAGCGTGCCGTCGCGCAGTTCGGCGAGGAGCTGGACCTGTGGCTGCTGCCGCCGCTGGCCTACACGAAGTCCAACGAGCACGCCTGGTCGGCCGGCACGTTCTGGCTGTCGGCGGCCACGCTGACCGCGGTGCTGCACGACCTGGGCCGCAGCCTGGCCCGCACCCCGGCCCGGCGGCTGGTGTTCCTCAACGGCCACGGCGGCAACTCCGCGCTGCTGCAGGTCGCCGCCCGCGACATCCGGCTGGAGACCGGGCTGCGCACCTTCACCGTGCACCCGCGTCCGCCGGCCGACCAGGGCGGGCAGAGCCCCGCCGGTGAGCTGGGCATGGGCGTGCACGGCGGCATGGACGAG
Organism: Modestobacter muralis; assembly: GCF_010682105.1. Lineage (GTDB taxonomy): Bacteria > Actinomycetota > Actinomycetes > Mycobacteriales > Geodermatophilaceae > Modestobacter > Modestobacter muralis. The sequence continues at coordinate 51,797 of NZ_JAAGWH010000011.1, forward strand.
ACGTCGCTGATGCTGCACCTGCGCCCGGAGCTGGTCGACATGAGCCAGGCCGCCCGCTGGGTGCCCGAGCACCTGGACGCCTACCGGCACGTGCGCTTCGGCGGCTCGGTGAGCTTCGGCTGGTCCTCCGACGACTTCGGCCCCTCCGGCGTGATCGGCGACGCCAGCGGCGCGACCGCCGAGTACGGCGCGCAGCGGGCCGCCGGCATGGTCACCTACCTCGGCGAGGCGCTGGCCGAGGTCGCGCGGTTCGACCCGCGCCCGCCCGCCGCCTGACGCCCGCGCGGGTCGACCCGCGCCACCTGACGTAGAGCCGCGCCACGGCACGGCTCCGCGTCAGGTGGACCGGGTTGACCCGGTCCAGGGAGGGTTGAGCCGCGGGCGCACGCGGCTCGACCCCACCTCGTGCGGGTTGACCCGCGCCGGCTGACGTCGAGCCGCGCCACGGCACGGCTCCACGTCAGCTCCTGGGGGTTGACCCGGCTCAGGAAGGGTCGAGCCGCGGGCGCTCGCGGCTCAACCCCGCCCCGGGCGGGTCGACCCGGGGCAGGGGCCGCTGAGCGGGGGCAGGACGACGGTGGATCGGCTCAGCGGGAGGCGGCTCGGGCGCTGGGCGGGGTGAGGCCGCGGGAGGTGAAGAAGCTGTCGCCGAGCTTGCCCGGGTTGAGCAGCCCGTAGGGGTCGCTGGTGGTCTTCAGCGCCACCACCTGCGCGGTGTCACCGACGAAGCCGCCCTCCTCGACGACGTAGCTGTGCGGGTTGAGCACCGTCATGCCCAGCGCCCGGCAGAAGGTGATGAGCTCCTCCAGCGCCCGCTCGTGGTCGGGCAGCCCGACCAGCGGCGTGATGCCCATCGGCCGGGTGCGGCCGGCGGAGGTGATGACCTCGATGTGCTGCAGGAACACCCCGGGGTAGGCCTCGCGCAGGGCGGCGACCTGACGGAGGAACTCCGCCCGGTCGCTGGCGTACTCGCACTGCAGCCAGGACGACGACGGCGCGGCCTTCCGTGACCACAGGATCGAGTGGCTGAACGGGAACTGGCTGATGTGCGGCTTGACCGTCCACGCGATCGTCCGACCCCCGGCGGCGGTGGCTGCCGCCTCGAGGGCGGGCAGCTGGGCGGTGTCGGCCCACAGCAGGGCGACGTCCTCACCGGGCTCGTAGAGGGCGGTGATGGGAGTGAGCATCGCCGCGCCGGCCGCCTCGTGCACCGAGCACAGCCGCACGTGCAGGTCACCGGACACCAGGTCGTGGGCGAAGCCGGCCAGGGCGGGCAGGTCGGGGAAGGCGACGACCACCGGGGTGTAGTCGCGCGCGGGCACCAGCCGGAACTCGATCCGGGTGAGCACGCCGATGGTGCCGTAGGTGTGCAGCACCGGGCGGACGTCGTCGCCCTCGAGCCGGACCGTGCGCGGGGTCTCCTCGACGGTGAGCAGCTCGACGGCCAGCACGTTGTCGTCCCACAGGTCGCCGTGCGCCGCGCCGCCGATCCCGCCCGAGCCGCCGGAGACGAACCCCGAGGCGGTGGAGATCCGGTAGGTGCTGGGCATGACCGCCAGCTCCTGGCCGGTCTCGCGCGCGGCGGCCTCGGCGTCCTTCATCACCGTGCCGGGCAGGACGGCGATCCGGCCCTCGGTCACGGACAGCACGCCGGCGACGTCCCGGACGTCGATCACCACGCCGGACTGCAGCGGCAGCGACTGCCCGTAGTTGCCGGTGCCGGCCCCGCGCAGCGTCACCGGGATGCGCAGCCCGGCCGCGGCGGCGACGCAGGCGCGCAGCTGGTCGATGCTCTCCGGGCGCAGCACCGCGTCGACGGTGGTGTCGGCCAGCGCGTTCTCCAGCACGGGGGAGTACCAGGAGAAGTCGCGCAGCCAGGCGCTGGCGGCCGGACCGCCGGGGATCACCCGCTCGGCACCGAGGATCCCGGAGAAGACGGCGGGCGGGGTCAGGTCCGTGACGCTCATGGCCGCAGCGTGCCCGCGGGACGTCTCAGCGAGGGGACGGCGGCGTTCTGACCGTGTTACCGCCGTCCCCTCCGGCGTGCTCAACCCAGGACGTTGCGCTCCAGCCAGGTGCTGCGGAAGGCGCCGCGGGGGTCCATCCGCTCGACCAGGGAGACGAAGTCGCCGTGGTGGGGGTATCGCGGGGCCAGGGTCGAGGCGTCGGCGAGGAAGACCTTGCCCCAGTGCGGGCGGGCGCCCAGCGGCAGCAGCGCGGCCTCGAGGTCGGCCAGCAGGTGCTCGACGGCGGGCTGGTCCTGCACCCAGGTGAAGTGGAAGGCCACCGAGTCCACGCCCTGCGCGGTGCTCATCCAGAGGTCGTCGGCGGCGATGGTGCGGATCTCGCAGGTCTGCAGCAGCGGCCGGATCGCCGTCCCGAGCCGCAGCAGCGCCTGGAGCCCGGCGACGGCCTGGCTGCGGGGCAGCAGGTACTCGGTCTGGATCTCGTCGCCGTTGCTGGGCGTGAAGCCCATCCGGAAGTGCGGCAGGCGGTCGGACCACAGGCCCGGGACGGCCAGCTGCTCGGTGGTCGGCGTCGGGTCGATGCCGGGGATGGGGTGCCGCTCGCCGTCGGCGGCGCGGGCGCCGAACAGCTCGCCCTCGGGGTGGCCGGCGACGTCGGTGCGCGACTTCACCCAGACCATGTCGACGTCGCCGCCGAAGAGGGTGAAGAGGCTGACGCTGTAGCCGGCGGAGACGATCGCCTCGAAGTCGGAGAACAGCGTGTCCCAGGGCAGGTGGTCGAACACCCGCTGCGCGACGGAGAACTCCGGCTCGACGTCGAGGGTGACCCGGGTCAGCACCCCCAGCGCGCCCATGCCGACGACCATGCCGGCGAAGTCGGCGTCCCCGCGCGCGGCCCGCACCAGCTCGCCGTCGGAGGTGACGATCTCGACCCCGGCCACGGCGGCGGCCAGGTTGCGGTTGCCCACCCCGGAGCCGTGGGTGGCGGTGGCGACCGCGCCGGCCACGGAGATGTGCGGCAGCGAGGCCAGGTTGTGCAGCGCCAGGCCCTCGCGGTGCAGCACCTCGGTGAGCTCGCCGTAGCGCATGCCGGCGTCCAGGGTGACGGTGCGGCGGTCGGGGGAGACGACGACGGTGCCCGGGTCGGTCATGTCCTCGAGCGAGATCAGCTCGGGGGAGTCGGAGACGCCGTTGAAGGAGTGCCGTGAGCCCAGCACGTGCACGTGCGCGGTGCGGGCCACGAGCTCCTGCAGCTGGGCCAGCGACCCCGGCCGGTGCAGCTCCGTCGCGCCGTAGCGGTAGTTCCCCGCCCAGTTGACGCCTGCCCAGTGCACTGCCAGTTCGGTCACGACTCAGTGTCCCTCGTCGGGGAGCAGGTGCGTCGTGGGGCTTGCATCACATAAGTCGCTGCTTATACAGTCATCTGGTGCACGCCTTCGACGTCCTCGGTGACCCGGTCCGGCGACGGATGCTGGAGCTGCTCGCCGAGGGTGAGCAGCCCGCCGGCCGACTCGCGGCCGTGGTGCACGAGGAGTTCGGCATCTCCCAGCCCGGGGCCTCCCAGCACCTGAGGGTGCTGCGGGAGAACGGCTTCGCGCGGGTGCGTGCCGAGGGGAACCGGCGGCTCTACGCCGTCGACACCGCAGCGCTGCGCGAGGTCGATGCCTGGCTGGCCGGCTTCCGGCGGTTCTGGGACCAGCGGCTCGACGCCCTGGCCACCGAGCTCGCCCGCGGCGCGCGGACCCGTCCGACCACCGCCGGCGAGGGGCCTGCGGCGAGCACCGAGGAGGAGTCATGTCGGACCTGGTCGAGGAGATCGTCGCCGCCCACCGGGACGTCGTCCGGCGGGGGGAGGGGGACGCCGAACTGATCGCGGTGACCGTGCGGCGGCGGTACGACGCCGCGCCCGCGGACGTCTGGGACGCCCTGACGGACCCTGCACGCCTCGCCCGCTGGTTCGGTCCCGTGAGCGGTGACCTGCGCCTGGGCGGTGCGTTCCAGGTGGAGGGCAACGCCGGTGGTGAGGTCACCGAGTGCGATCCACCGCACGCCCTGGCGGTCACCTGGGGTGGCCCGGAGAGCGTCGTCCGGCTGCGCCTGGACCCCGACGGCGCGGTCACCGAGCTGGTGGTGGAGCACACCGTGCCGGTGGCCTTCGCCGGCAGTGGGGCGGGTGCGCTGTACGTGGGCCCGGGCTGGGACGTCGCCGTGCTGGGGCTGTCCCGCTTCCTGCGGAGGGAGGCGGTGGACGACCCGGCCGCCTGGGAGGGGACGCCGGCGGGGCAGCGCTTCGCTGCGGCCTCGATCGACGCCTGGGCCGAGGTCGTCGCCGCGAGCGGCACCGCCGGTCCGGAGGAGCTCGCCGGTGCGGTCGGAGCTGCCCGGGCGCAGTTCACACCGGACGACCCCCCGGCCTGAGCGCAACGATGCCGCCGGTCTGGTTGACTGGTGGTTGAGCGTTTGACGGATTCAGGCTGTCGGCGCCGGTGAGCGCCCAGGAGGCACCCATGCACGTCGGCGTCGACAGCTTCGTCTCGGCCGTGACCGATCCGACCACCGAGCGGCTCATCGGGCCCGAGGAGCGGATGGAGCACCTGCTGGAGGAGATCGCCCTCGCCGACCAGGTGGGCCTGTACTCCTTCGGCATCGGGGAGCACCACCGCCCCGAGTACTACGACTCCGCGCCCGCGGTGATCCTCGCCGCCGCCGCGGCGCGCACGTCGCGCATCCGGCTGGGCAGCGCGGTCACCGTGCTCAGCGCCGCGGACCCGGTGCGGGTGTTCCAGGAGTTCGCCACCCTCGACCTGATCAGCAAGGGCCGCATCGACCTGGTCGTCGGGCGAGGCTCGTTCACCGAGGCGTTCCCGCTGTTCGGGCTCTCCCTGGGCGACTACGACACCCTCTTCACCGAGAAGCTGGACCTGCTGCTGAAGCTGCGGGACTCCGAGCGGGTCACCTGGTCGGGCCGGCACCGCCCGTCGCTGACCGGCCAGGGCGTCTACCCGCGCCCGCTGCAGGACCCGCTGCCGATCTGGGTCGGCGTCGGCGGCAGCCCGGAGTCCTTCGCCCGCGCGGGCCTGCTCGGCCTGCCGCTGATGGTGGCGATCATCGGCGGCGAGCCCCGCCAGTTCGCCCCGCTGATCGACCTCTACCGCCGGGCCGGCGCGCAGGCCGGGCACGCGCCCGAGGCGCTGCAGGTGGGCCTGCACGTGTTCGGCTACGTCGCCGACAGCGACCAGGTGGCCGCGGACACCATCTACCCGGGCTGGCACGAGATGTTCACCAAGGTCTCCCGGGAGCGCGGGTTCGCCGCACCGTCGCGGGCCCAGTTCGACGCCACCAGCGGGCCCAACGGCGCCTTCTTCATGGGCGACCCGGAGTCGGTGGCCGAGAAGCTGGTGCGCATCTCCGGCCAGCTCGGCGGGGTCGACCGGATCTCGCTGCAGATGACCAACCCGCGGCTGGCGCACGCCGACCTGCTCCGCGGCATCGAGCTGCTGGGCACCGAGGTCGCCCCGCGGGTCGCCGGCGCCTGACGCCGTCCGTCCCCACCCGGGTCCGGCCCGGGTGGGGACCCACCCCTGCGGGGTGGTGCGGCCGTGCCACGCTGCTGTCCGCCACCCTGCCCGCCGATGGAGGGGCATGACCGACCAGGCTGCGTCCGACTGGAGCTGCGCGCACACGCTCGCCGCGATGGTGGCGCAGCAGCACCTGCTCATCGGCGCCATGACCGCCGACGGGACGCTCGTCCCGGTGCCGCCGGCGCTGCGGCTGCCCGCCGAGCGCGTGCTGCTGGCGCCGCCGGACATGCGCACCGTGCTGGACCTGATCGTGCCCGCGGACGCCTCGGCCGCGATCGCCGACTTCGAGCGGGCGCTGGCGACCGGGTACGCCACGGGGGCCTCGCGGCTGCGCAGCGACCCGGGCGTCGTCCGGCCGCACGTGGTCCTGGACGCCCGCGAGCTGCACGGCGTGCTGCTGACCGGCTTCGACCTGTCCGCCGGCGGTCCGCTGGCCGTCGCGGTGCGCCCCGACGTGGCCCTCTCCGCCGGCCGCCGCCCGCGCACGGCGACGGTCCGCAAGGACGCCTTCGCCAACTTCACCGCCATCGACGAGCGGACGACGCGGATGCTGGGGTGGACGCCGGAGGACCTCGTCGGCACCCGGGCGCTGGACCTGGTCCACCCCGACGACCAGCAGCGCGCCGTCTCCGCCTGGCTGGAGCTGCTCTCCCGCCGGGACAGCGAGCGGGTGCGGCTGCGGCACCGCGGGTCCGACGGCTCCTGGGTGTGGCTGGAGCTGGAGAACTCCTACCAGCCCGCCGACGACCCGGCCCAGGCGGTCGTGACCACCCAGATGACCGACATCTCCGACGAGATGGCCGCCCAGGAGCAGGCGCGGCGTCAGGCCCAGCTGCTGCACCGGGTCGCCGAGGCGCTGCCGGTCGGCATCCTGCAGCTGGACACCGAGCTCCGTGTCGTCTACGCCAACTCCCGGCTGGGCACGATCCTCGGGGTGCCCGCCGTCACCGGTCACGCCGAGCTGTCCGCGGCCCTGGAGCCCGCCGACCGGGCGGCGGTGGCCGCCGTGCTGGAGGCCGTGCTGGCGGCCGGGGACGACGCGGTGGCCGGCACGGAGATGGAGCTGACCGTCCGGCACGCCGGCACGGGCGCGGCCCGGGTCTGCTCGGTCACCGTCACCGCGCTGAGCGACCGGGAGGGTGCCCCCGGGGTGCTGCTCTGCGTCAGCGACGTGACCGAGCACGCGCGGATGCGCGAGGAGCTCACCGCCCAGGCGACCTACGACGCGCTCACCGGCGCGCACAACCGCGCCTCGACCATGGTCGTGCTGGCCCGGACCCTGCGCGAGGAGCACGGCCGCCCCGCCGCCGCGGTCTTCCTCGACCTCGACCACCTCAAGAGCGTCAACGACCTGCTCGGCCACCGCGCCGGCGACGAGCTGCTGGTGGTGGCCGCCGACCGGATCCGCAGCGCGCTCCGGCACGGCGACGTCCTCGGCCGGCTGGGCGGGGACGAGTTCCTGGTGGTCAGCCGGGACGTCGGGTCGCGGGCCGCGGCGCTGGCGCTGGCCACCCGGGTGCGCGACGCCCTGGTGGGCCCGGTCCAGCTGACCGACGGCGCCGCGGAGCTGAGCGCCAGCCTCGGCGTCGCCTGCTCCGAGCCGGGCATGGACGCCGTGGAGCTGACCCGGCGGGCGGACCAGGCGATGTACGCGTCCAAGCAGGACCGGCGTGCGGAGCCCGTGCTCTTCGGCTGACCACCGGCTGTCTGTGACCCTTGACACAGGAACGGGTGACGGCGAGCCTCGCCCCGACACCGCCACGTGATCGGGGAGCAGATGACCGCAGCAGGTACCCAGCCGTCGCCGTCCGTGGAGGTCGACGTCCTCGTCGTCGGCTCGGGGCCGGCGGGTGCGGCGTCCGCGCTGTTCCTGGCCAGCTACGGCACCGGCGTGCTGGTGGTCACCCGGTACAGCCGGCTCTCGGACACCCCGCGGGCGCACATCACCAACCAGCGCACGATGGAGGCGCTGCGCGACATGGGCGTCGAGGACACGCTGCTGGCGCTGGCCACGCCGTGGGAGCTGATGGGCAACACCACGTTCTGCACCAGCCTGGTCGGTGAGGAGCTGGGCCGGATCCCCTCGTGGGGCACCGACACCGTGCGGCACGCCGACTACGAGCTGGCCAGCCCCTGCACGATGCTCGACGCGCCGCAGACGATCACCGAGCCGGTGCTGGTCAAGGCCGCGCAGGACCGCGGGGCCAAGGTGCGCTTCGACACCGAGTACCTGCGGCACGTCCAGGACGACGACGGCGTCACCACCACGCTGCGCGACCGGCTGACCGGGGTCGAGTACGCCGTGCGGTCGCGGTACCTGATCGGCGCCGACGGTGCGCGCAGCCGGGTCGCCGCCGACCTGGAGCTGCCCTTCGAGGGGCCGGGTGCGGTCGGCGGTGCGATGAGCATCGTCTTCGAGGCCGACCTCACCCACCTGGTCGCGCACCGGCCCTCGGTCCTCTACTGGATGGTGCAGCCGGGCGCGGAGAAGGAGGGCGTGGGGCTGGGTGTGCTGCGGATGATCAAGCCGTGGACCGAGTGGATGCTCATGTGGGGCTACGAGGTCGCCGCCGGCCCGCCGGAGTTCACCGACGCCGCGGTGCGGGAGCTGGCCGTGGCGCTGGTGGGCACCGAGGACTTCGAGATGACGGTGAAGTCCGCCTCCCCGTGGACGGTCAACCACCACTTCGCGACGACGATCGCCCGCGGCCGGGTGTTCTGCGCCGGCGACGCGGTGCACCGGCACCCGCCGACGAACGGGCTGGGCTCGAACACCTCGATCCAGGACGCCTACAACCTGGCCTGGAAGATCGCCGCGGTCGTCGCCGGGACGGCCGCACCGAGCCTCCTGGACAGCTACGACGCCGAGCGGGCCCCGATCGCCCGGCAGGTGGTCGAGCGGGCGAACCAGAGCATCGCCGACACCGGCCGGATCCTCACCGCGCTCGACCTCACCGACACCACCGACGTCGCGGCGCTGGAGCGGCAGCTCGCGCTGCGCAAGGCGCCGGGACCGGAGGGGGAGAAGGTGCGGGCCGCGCTGCGTGAGGCGATCGCCTACAAGGCCCACGAGTTCGACGCGCACGGCGTGGAGCACAACCAGCGGTACGCCTCGGGCGCCGTCGTCCCGGACGGGACGCCGATGCCGGGGTACCGCCGCGACCCGGAGCTGTACGCCCAGCCGACCACCTGGCCCGGTGCCAAGCTGCCGCACACCTGGGTGACCCGCACCGGGCACCGCGTCTCCACCCTGGACCTGGTCGGGCACGGCGCGTTCAGCGTGGTCACCGGCGTGGGCGGCGAGGACTGGCTGGCGGCGGCCCGGGCGGCGGGGGAGGAGCTCGGGCTCACGCTCACCGAGGTGCCGATCGGGCCGGGGCTGCCCTACGACGACCCGTACGGCACGTGGGCCGAGCTGCGCGAGATCGGCGACGCCGGAGTGCTGCTCGTCCGGCCCGACTGCTACGTCGCCGCCCGGCACGCGAGCGCCCCGGCCTCGGCGGAGCAGGCGCACGCGTGGCTGCGCGACTCGCTCCGGTCGGTGCTCGGCCGCTGAGCGGTCAGGGCAGCCGGACGACGCGTGCGGGGAGCTCGTGCAGGTCGTCCAGCTGGAGGACGGTGGTCGCCTCGGCCAGGCCGGCCTGCGGCCAGGAGACGGTGAGCCGGAGTCGGCCGTCGGCAGGCAGCCGCCCGATCCAGTAGCTGGTCTCGGACTCGAAGGAGTCCGGCCGGGCCGAGCTGTGCGACCTCCCCGGGTCGGCGGTCCGCTCCTCGCCGTCCGCGCCGACGGTCAGCAGGAGGCCGGTCCAGGGGTCGGTGCCCACCGCACCGCGCGCCGGCGCGGTGACGCGGTGGCGGTCCAGCTCGCGGCCGGCGGCCTCGGCCTGCACTCCGTCGGCGCGCACCACCAGGGGCAGGTGGAGGCCGTCGGGGTGGGCGAGGACGTGGCGCAGTGCGGCGGTGATGCCGGGCGACCGAGCCAGGACGACGGGGCCGTGGACGACGACGCCCAGTTCGTCGCGCGGAGTCGGCGCTGACGGCCAGCGGAGCCGGGGCATGCACGGATCCTGCACCCTGGGGCAGGCACCGCACGGGTCGTGCGTCCCGGCCGGTCGTCTGGGGCGGCCTCGTCGTGCTGGCGACCGGCGGAGCCGGGGCGCCACCGCGTCCTGGCCTCCCGGGAGGTGCTCGCAGGGTCGTGCGTCTCGGCCGGTGGTCTGGGGCGGCCTCGTCGGTGCTGACGACCGGCGGAGCCGGGGCGCCACCGCATCCTGGCCTCCGCGGAGGTGCTCGCTGGGTCGTGGGCGCCTCGGTCCGCTCCACAGGACGGCGGCGTACGGACGGCGCCAGACGCGGCGTCTAGTAGCTGTTCAGACGTGCGTCGACCCCTCAAAACTGTCGTACCCCTCGCCTACGTTCGGAGTGTGTTCAGCGGCTATGGGGTGGGTGTGACGGTCGTCGACCGTGCCGAACTCCTGCCTGTCCTGCCGCCGCCTCCGGCGGGGGTGACGCGGCGTCGGTCGCGGTTGGCGGAGCTGCTCGGGCCTGCGTCGTTCTCGGAGTCTGAGCTGGTGCGGGAGATGGGTGCGGTCGCTGATGGCCGGGGTCAGTTGGCGGCCTATGACGCGGTGCTGATCGCGCAACTGGCTGCCCGGCGGCCGGCGCAGACCGACCTGACCGAGGCCGAACCGGGTCACGGGGTGGAGGGCTGGTCACCGGCCCGGACACCTGGGGTGAGTGAGTTCGTGGTCGACGAGTTGGCGCTGATGCGGGGGATCTCGTTGGCGGCGGCGACGGGGTTGGTGGAGCGGTCGTTGGCGCTGGTGCGCGAGCTGCCCGCCACCTGGGGTGCGTTGGCGGACGGGTTGGTCGACGAGCCGCGGGCGAACGCGATCGTGCGGGCGCTGGCCGGTCAGTCGCAGGCCGCCGGTGGCCAGGTGGAGCCGGCGGTCGTGGCCGAGGTCGAGGCCCAGGCGCTGGCGTGGGCGCGTGCGGGGGAAACGCCGGTCCGGCTGCAGGAGCGCACCGCGGCCGCACTGATCGCCGTCGATGCTGCGGCGGCTGACCGG
>NZ_JAAGWH010000002.1 GCF_010682105.1 Modestobacter muralis
CGGGCGCCCTCGACCCGGACGCCGGGCCCTTCGACGCCGCGGTCGCCGCCGCCCTGGCCGCCGGCGACCCGGCTGCGCTCGCCGGCCTGGACCCGGTCGCGGGGGAGCGGCTGCTGGCCGCCGGCGTCCCCGTGTGGCGGTCGGTCGGGGCGGCGCTGGCCGGGCGGACCTTCTCCGCCGAGGTCGGCTACGACGACGCACCGTTCGGGGTCGGGTACCTGGTCGCCACCTGGACGCCGCGGTGAGCGGGCCGCCGTCGGGCGGGGCAGCCGCCGGGCCGCCGGTCGTCGCGGTCGTCGGCCCGACCGCCACCGGCAAGACCGCGCTGGCCGTCGCGCTGGCCCACCGGCTGGGCGGGGAGGTGGTCAACGCCGACTCGATGCAGCTCTACCGCGGCATGGACATCGGCACGGCCAAGCCCACCGTCGCCGAGCAGGACGGTGTGCCGCACCACCTGCTGGACCTGTGGCACGTGCGCGAGCCGGCCTCGGTCCTGGAGTACCGGCAGCGGGCCCGCGCGGGGGTCGACCGGCTGCGCGCCGCCGGCGTCGTCCCGCTGCTGGTCGGCGGCTCGGGTCTCTACGTCCGCGCCGTCCTCGACGAGCTGGACTTCCCCGGCACCGACGCCGCCGTCCGGTCCCGGCTGGGTGAGGAGCTGGCGGTGGAGGGTGCAGCGGCGATGCACGACCGGCTGGCCGCCCTCGACCCGGCGGCGGCCACGGCGATCATGCCCAGCGACGGACGGCGGGTGGTGCGGGCGCTGGAGGTCATCGAGCTCACGGGGCAGCCCTTCTCCGCGCGGCTGCCGGAACCGCGGGCGCACTACCCGGCGGTCACCGTCGGCCTGGACCGGGAGACCGCCGAGCTCGACGACCGGCTGGCCCGGCGGGTCGACGCGATGTGGGCCGCCGGGTTCGTCGCCGAGGTCGAGCAGCTGTCCGCCGAGGGGCTGCGCGAGGGGCCGACGGCGTCCCGGGCGCTGGGCTACGCGCAGGTCCTGCAGCAGTTCGACGGGCTGCTCACCGCGGCCGAGGCGGTCGAGCGCACGGTGGTCACCACCCGCCGGTTCGTCCGCCGGCAGCGGTCCTGGTTCCGCCGGGACACCTCCACCAGCTGGTTCGACGCCGCCCGCCCCGACCTGGTCGACGCGGTGGAGGCGCTGGTCGGCGCCCGTACGATCGGGGCGTGATCGACAGCGACCCGCGGGTGCTCCTGGGCCACGGCACGGAGAACGACTTCGTCGTCCTGCCCGACCCCGACGGCATCGTGTGGCCGGAGCAGCGGCTGGACGGCGCGCTGGTCCGCCGGCTCTGCGACCGGCGCGCGGGCCTGGGCGGGGACGGCGTCCTCCGGGTCGTCCGCAGCGCGCACGTGCCCGACGCCCCGGCCGTCCTCGGTGCGGCGCTGGGCGACTGCGAGTGGTTCATGGACCACCGCAACGCCGACGGCTCGCACGCCGAGATGTGCGGCAACGGGATCCGGCTGTACCTGCACGTGCTGCTCACCGAGGGGCTGCTGGACCGCGCGGCCGCCGAGGCCGGGGTGCTGGTCGGCACCCGCGGCGGACCCCGCCGGGTCGGTGCCCGCCCCGACGGCGGCTACTGGGTCGACATGGGCCCCGCTGTCCCGCTGGGCCGCGGCGATGCCTGGATCGCGGGGGTCACGTACCCGGGGCTGGGCGTCTCGATGGGCAACCCGCACCTGGTCTGCCTGACCGACGTCGAGGTCGACACCCTCGACCTCACCGCGCTGCCCGGTGTCGACCCGGCGATGTTCCCCGACGGGGTCAACGTCGAGATGGTCAACGTGCTCGCCGCCGAGGACGCCCCCGGCGGCGCCGAGGCCCACGTCCGGCTGCGGGTCCACGAGCGCGGGGTGGGCGAGACCCGGTCCTGCGGGACCGGCGCCTGTGCCGCGGCCTACGCGACGCTCGAGGCCGGCGGCCGGACCGCCGGGACCGTCGTGGTCGACGTCCCGGGCGGCCGGCTCACCGTCGCCTTCGACGGGACGACGACGGTGCTCTCCGGCCCCGCCGTCGTCGTCGCCACCGGCGTGCTCACCGAGGAGTGGCTCGCCGGCTGACCTGCGCAGGGCTGCGTCGTCCGGGCTCCGCAGCCCCGGGTCGTGCTGTCCGCGTTGCGCGGCTCAGGGCTGTGCTGCGCCGCCCGCGGCCGCGTCGTTGTCGCCGGGGGCGTCGCCGTCGTCACCGCGCGGGGTGCCGCGGCCGGTGTCCTGGTCCGCGCCACCGAGCGGGTTGCGCGGCACCTCGAGCCCGACCGGGTCGCGGCCCGGGTCGTCGAGCTCGCCGTCGGAGTTGGTCGTGGGCTGGGTCATCGTCGTCCTCCCTGTGCTGGATGCGTCCTGCGCGACCTACCCGGCGCTGCCGGTGCCAACCGGTGCGGCGGTGACGTCGAGCTCGCGGGGCAGGTCGCGCATCGTCAGCAGCGGGCTGAGCAGCACGGGCAGGCACGCCACGAAGCCGCCCGCGGTGGCCGTCCACAGGGCGGGCAGGACGCCGAGCCACTCGCCGAGGACGCCGCCGAGCAGCCCGCCCACCGGCATGGTGCCGTAGACGATGAAGCGCACCGAGGCGTTCATCCTGCCCAGCAGCCCGGGCGGGCACAGCCGCTGCCGGAAGCTGACCTGGGTGACGTTGTAGACGACGGTGGACCAGCTGAGCATGAACCAGCCGGTCGTCAGCAGCACCACCGGGGCGCCCACGGCGGCCAGCGGCACGAACGCCCCGGCGGCGGCGAAGGCGACCGCCGACAGCGGGATCGACCGGCCCTCACCGACCCGGCGGGCGAAGCGGGCGGCGGTGGCCGCGCCCAGCAGCCCCCCGACCGCGCCGAGGGAGAAGACCAGCCCGAGGGTCGCCTCGGACAGCCCCAGCGAGCGGATCACGTAGAGCACGAGCAGGGCGCTGGTCATCGCCCCGAACAGGTTGGCCGTGCCGGTGCAGGCCACGATGCGGCGCAGCAGCGGGTGCCGGACGACGAAGGACAAGCCCTCGGCGATCTCGGTGCGCAGTGGTCGCCGCGCCGCCCGGTCGGGGACCACGTCGGGCCGGAGGATGCGGCCGATGAACAGTGCCGAGAGCAGGAACGACACCGCGTCCACCGCGACGAGCAGGGGAGCACCCAACAGCCGCAGCAGCACGCCGGTGACCCCCGGTCCGGCGACGTGCGCCACCGCCCGGCTGGCCTCGAGCTTGCCGTTGCCGTCGACGAGCTGGTCGGGGTCGACCAGCGTGGGCAGGTAGCTCTGGTAGGCCACGTCGAAGAAGACCGTCGCGGTACCGGTGACCGCCGCGACCACGAAGAGCTGGCCCAGCGTCAGCAGGTCGGCCAGGTACGCCACGGGCAGCGTGACCAGCACGGCCGCGCGGACCAGGTCGGCGGTCACCAGCACCCGCTTGCGCCGCCAGCGGTCCACCCACGCGCCGGCGGGCAGGCCGATGAGCAGGAAGGCGGCGGTCTCCAGGGCGGTGAGCACGCCCATCTGCAGCGGCGTCGCGTCGAGCAGGGTGACCGCGATGACCGGCAGGGCCAGCATCGTCACCTGGGTCCCGACCTGGCTGACGGTCTCGGCGGCCCAGAGGTGGCGGAAGTCGCGGTGCCGCAGCAGGCTCCGGTCGGTGGTCACGAGGCGAGCCTGACCGGTGCGATTGGGAAGTGTCAATCGGATTCCGGCGCGTCGCCCTAGACTGGCGGCGTGAGCGGACCGGGACCCGCAGAGGACGAGCGCCGGCCGGCCAGCGACGCCGAGGCGCGGGCGCTGGCCTCCGCCGTCCGGCTGCGGATCCTGCGGCTGTGCCGGGACACCGCGCTGACCAACAAGGAGCTCGCCGCCCGGCTCGGCCGGAACCCGGCGACCGTGCTGCACCACGTGCGCACCCTGCGCGAGACCGGCTTCCTGGCCGCCGAGCCGGAGCGGCGCGGGCCGCGCGGGGCCCGCGAGGTGCCGTACCGGGCGACCGGCAAGAGCTGGCAGATGGACAACGCCGGTGGCCCGGGGCCGCGGCGCGACCCCGCGCTCGGCGCCTTCTTGGAGGAGGTCGCCGAGGTGGGGGAGCGGCGCCTGGAGAGCACCCGGCTGGCGCTCCGGCTGACCCCGGCGGAGAAGGCCGAGCTGGAGGAGCGGGTGCAGGGCCTGCTCGACGAGTTCGTCCGCCGGCCGGCCGATCCGGACGGGCAGAAGTGGTCCCTCTACCTCGGGATGCACCCGGAGTTCTGAGGTGTTGTACCGGGCACGATGCAGACAACTCGCTCGCCCCAGACGCAGGGGCATGCCACGCTGGAGACGATGACGACACCGCAGAACCGCGCGATCCTCGAGGACGCCGAGGTCCGGGCAGACAAGGCCGCCCGGTCGCGCGACACGACCACACCCACCCAGTGGGACCTCCCCGGTGAGACCCCCGGGTCCTACGCCCTGGAGGAGCGCAGCGCGCTCCGTCGCGTGGGCGGGCTGTCCACCGAGCTCGCCGACGTCACCGAGGTCGAGTACCGGCAGCTGCGCCTGGAGCGCGTCGTGCTGGTCGGCGTCTGGACCGAGGGGACGGCCGTCGACGCCCAGCGCTCGCTGGCCGAGCTCGCCGCCCTGGCCGAGACCGCGGGCTCCGAGGTGCTCGAGGCGTTCGTGCAGCGCCGCGACAAGCCCGACGCCGCCACCTACGTGGGTTCGGGCAAGGCCAACGAGATCCGCGACATCGTCGCCGCGACCGGCGCCGACACCGTGATCTGCGACGGTGAGCTGACCCCCGGCCAGCTGAACCAGCTGGAGAAGGTGCTCAAGGTCAAGGTGGTCGACCGGACCGCGCTGATCCTGGACATCTTCGCCCAGCACGCCACCAGCCGGGAGGGCAAGGCCCAGGTCGAGCTCGCCCAGATGCAGTACATGCTGCCGCGCCTGCGTGGTTGGGGTGAGTCGCTGAGCCGGCAGGCCGGTGGCCGTGTCGCCGGCGGTGGCGGCATCGGTACCCGTGGACCGGGTGAGACCAAGATCGAGACCGACCGTCGGCGCATCCGGTCACGGGTGAGCAAGCTGCGCCGCGAGATCGCCGGCATGGCGACCGCCCGTACGACGCAGCGCAACTCCCGCGACCGCAACGCGACGCCGAGCGTGGCGATCGCCGGCTACACCAACGCCGGCAAGTCCAGCCTGCTCAACCAGCTCACCGACGCCGGTGTGCTGGTGCAGGACGCGCTGTTCGCCACCCTGGACCCGACGGTCCGGCGGGCGGAGACGGTCGACGGCCGGGAGTACACGCTCACCGACACCGTCGGCTTCGTGCGGCACCTGCCGCACCAGCTCGTCGACGCCTTCCGGTCGACCCTGGAGGAGGTCGCGGCCAGCGACCTGCTGCTGCACATCGTCGACGGGTCCGACCCCGACCCGCTGGGCCAGATCAATGCGGTGCACGTCGTCCTCAACGACATCGACGCCTCCTCGGTCCCCGAGCTGATCGTGGTCAACAAGGTGGACGCGATGAGCGAGGAGGACGTGCTCCTGCTCCGCCAGGCGCTGCCGGGCGCGGTCTGGATCTCGGCTCGCACCGGCGAGGGCATCGAGGCGCTCCGCGACGTCATCGCCGCGCGGCTCCCGCACCCCGCCGTCCACGTCGAGGTGCTCGTGCCCTACGACCGGGGCGACCTGGTCGCCCGGGTGCACCGCGACGGCGAGGTGCTCGAGGAGACCCACGAGCCCGAGGGCACCCGGCTGGTCGCCCAGGTCGACGCGGGCCTCGCGTCCCTCCTGGAGCCGTTCCCCGCGCCCGTTCCCGAGAGCTGACGCAGGACCCGCTGCCCTCGCAGCGGACCGACAGGGCCGTGCCGCACCCCGGCGCGGCCCTGTCGCACGTCCGGGAGAGCCGGCCCGGCCCGGTACGGTGACCCGGTGGCCAGGGGCGGAGCGCTGCGGCCGGCGACCGCGCCGCAGGACGTCGCCGCGCCGGTGACCAGCACCGGTCGGCCGCCCTGGTGGCTGCTGGCCCTCTCCGCCGTGGTCACCCTGGCCGTGACCGTCGACCTGCTCACCGGTGGCGTGCTGGAGGCGCTGGACCTGCGGGTGTCCGCCGTCGTCGACGCCTGGGACCTGCGCGACTCCGCCCTCCACTGGCCGGTCTGGGTCCTCACCCAGGCCGGGGGCCGGGGCACGGTGCTGATCGTGCTGGCCGGGCTCGTGGCCTGGACGGCGGTCCGGCGGCGCAGCTACGTCCCCGCGCTGCGGATCCTCCTGGCCCTGGTCCTGCTCACCGCCGTGGTCTACGCCTTCAAGTGGGGCACCGGGCGCACCGCGCCGGAGTACCCGGGCTCGTTCTTCCACCGTGGGGGCGGCAGCTACCCCTCCGGGCACGTGGCCAACGCCGTGCTGATGTGGGGGGTGGCCCGCTGGCAGGCCGTGGAGTTCGGGCTGCCCGCCCGCGCCCAGCGTGCCTTCTGGGCACTCGCCGTCCTGGGGCCGTTCGTCACGGGTGCTGCGATGGTCGCGCTGAACTTCCACTGGGTCACCGACGTGGTGGTCGGGCTGGCCGTCGGCGTGCTGCTCTTGGGCGTGGTTCATGCACTCGACGCGCTGCCGGTGTCACGCTGGGCGCGTGCCAGAGCGGGCCGACAGCAGGGTTGACCGCGCCCGCCGCCACCACCGGGTGGCCGGTGCGGCGCTGAGCGCACCCCTGGTCGTGCTGGCCGTGCTCCTGTCGGCGTCCCCGGCGACCGCGGCCGACGCCTACGGTGCGCCCGCCACGCGGTGCGAGATCACCGACGAGCGGCTGCCGGAGCTCTCCGGGCTCGTCGGCATCGGGGACGGCGTGCTGGCGATGAACGACGGCGGCGACCAGGCCGAGGTCTTCGCGCTGGACGGCGCGTGCGCGGTCGGTGAGGTGCGGACCGCGGCGGTCGACCCCTACGACCCCGAGGACCTGGCGCTCGGCCCTGACGGCACCGTGTGGCTGGCCGACATCGGGGACAACGAGCAGGACCGGGAGACGGTCGCGCTGATCGGGTTCCGCCCCGACGGCAGCAGCACGCTCACCCGGCTGACCTACCCCGACGGCCCGCACGACGCCGAGGCGGTCCTGATGGCCCCGGACGGCACGCCGTACCTGGTGACCAAGGAGGTGCTCGGCGCGAGCTCGGTGTACCGGCCGGACGAGCCGCTCGCCGACGGCGTGACGCTGCCGATGACCCGGGTCCTGGGCATGGGGTTCACCCTCACCGGCACCCCCGGTGGCCCGGTCGGCCGCGCCGGACAGCTGCTGGTCACCGGGGGAGCGGTCTCCCGCGACGGGCAGCGCGTGGCCCTGCGCACCTACACCGACGCCTACGTGTGGCCGCTGACCGACTCCGACGTGGCCGGTGCGCTGAGCGGGCCGCCGGTGCGGGTCCCGCTGCCGGACTCACCGCAGGGTGAGGCGATCGCGTTCGCCGGCAACGACCGCGACCTGCTCGTCAGCAGTGAGGGGCTGCCGGCCGCGCTCACGCTCGTGCCGGTCGCCGACCTCGCCCCGGCGCCGGCTGCGGACGCCCCGGACGGCGACGACGGCGCCGCCGCCGCCGCGACGGACCTGTCCGGCGGCGTCAACCCGGTCACCGCGGGACTGGTCGCAGCCGGGGTGGCCACCGTGCTGGTCTGGGTCGGCGGGCGGCTCCGCCGCCGTCGCGAGGGATGACGAAGGCCCCCGGCGCGCTGCGCGCGCCAGGGGCCTGGGAGTCATGACGGGACCCGCCGCTCCCGGTGGGGGAGCGGCCGGTCGGGTCGTCAGACGCGCCGCAGGACGGTGACGACCCGGCCCAGGACCGTCGCGTCGTCACCCGGGATGGGCTCGTACGCGGGGTTGTGCGGCATCAGCCAGACGTGCCCGTCGCGGCGCTTGTAGGTCTTGACCGTCGCCTCGCCGTCGATCATCGCGGCCACGATCTCGCCGTTCTCCGCGGTCGGCTGCTGCCGGACGACGACCCAGTCGCCGTCGCAGATGGCCGCCTCGACCATCGAGTCACCGGCGACCTTGAGCATGAACAGCGTGCCCTCGCCGACCAGCTCGCGGGGGAGCGGGAACACGTCCTCGACCGCCTGCTCGGCCAGCACGGGGCCACCGGCGGCGATCCGGCCGACGAGCGGCACGTACGTCGGGCGCGGCGTGCTGGCCTCGTCGACGGCGCCGGCGGCGGCGGACGCGGTCGGCTCACCCGGCGACTCGGTCATCACGGTCGTCTCGCCGGGCATCCGGACGTCGAGGGCGCGCGGGCGGTTGGGGTCGCGCCGCAGCCAGCCCTTCCGCTGCAGCACCGACAGCTGGTGGGCCACCGAGGAGGCCGACGACAGGCCGACGGCCTCGCCGATCTCGCGCACCGACGGCGGGTAGCCGCGGCGGTCGATCGAGTCGCGGATGACCTCGAGCACCCGGCGCTGGCGCTGGGTGAGGCCGTCGCCGGCCTCCCCGCGCTCGGGGAACTCGCGGACGGCGGCGACCGTCCCGCTCCCCGTCGTGGCGTCGGTCCCGGGGGTCTCGGCCGTGCCGCGGGCTCGCCGCGTGGGGCCGGTCCCGCCTGCCGTGGGGCCGTCGGCCGCCATGGTGTCCTCCTCGTCCGGCTGCCGGGGCAGCAGTTCCCAGTCGCTCACACCCGGCACGGGGGCCGGGGAGAGCGGTCCGGTCAGCGATCTCGGTAGCACGGTAGCGGGTTACACCGGTGTTGTTCAAACACCTGTTCGAACGAGTCGCGCGTCCGGGTCTGGACTTGTCGGTGGGATGCGGTAGACATTCGCACAGACGTTCGAATCGAACAGGCGTTCGAGGCGGCCCGGCACCCGGTGCCACTGCCTCGGGGGGACCGCCTGGGCCGGCCGGGCGTCCGACGACGACCCACCGCCAGACCTCCAGGAGCCCCCCGATGGTCAGCCCACAGCTCGACGCCCCCGCCACGTCCGCGGCACCCCTGACCCTGGTGCCGCGCGTGCGGCGGCCGGCCGCGTCCCCCACCCGCCCGGCCGCCGCGTGCGGTCAGGGCGTCCCCGGCCGGGGGGCGCAGCAGGTCGGCCAGGTCCCCGCGCGGCGCGACGCGGCCCGCCCCGGGGCCCGGCCGGCCCGTCTCGACGGTGCGG
This sequence comes from Modestobacter muralis, assembly GCF_010682105.1. Taxonomy (GTDB): domain Bacteria; phylum Actinomycetota; class Actinomycetes; order Mycobacteriales; family Geodermatophilaceae; genus Modestobacter; species Modestobacter muralis. Next base: position 9,103 of record NZ_JAAGWH010000002.1, read on the forward strand.
CCGCACGGTCGGTCCGCGGGGTGTGCGCCGGTGAGGCCCGCCCCGTGGTGCGCGTGCGCCGCCAGCCGGTCGAGGCGCACCCGCCGGCCCCGCTGCAGCTCACCGCGCGCGGCCGCCGGGTGGTGGCCGGCCTGTCGATCGCGATCGGCCTGTCGATCGCCGCAGGCACCGTCGTGACCGTGGAGCTGAACCGGGGGAGCGGCCTGCAGCTGGCCGGCTCGGACACCGTCGTCGTGCGGTCGGGGGACACCTTGTGGTCCATCGCCGGCGACGTCGCCCCCGACCAGGACCGGCGGGCCGTGGTCGACGCGATCGTGGAGCTCAACGGGCTCGACAGCGTCGACCTGCTGCCCGGTGCGGAGCTCCAGCTGCCCTGAGCCGGCGGGTTCCCGGGCGTGGCGCGGGAAAGTGCCTGGTACGGGCGGGGCCGGTGCGACGGAGGAAGACGCGCCGGGGCCCGGGGGTTGTACGGGTAGTGGTGCGGGGCTAACCTCACCCCAACATCTTGTGTGACAGAGATGTTGTTCTTCTCCACAGGCACGTCCCCAGGTCAGCCCCAGGACATCCACCGGATGTCCCCCGGGCGGTCCACAGGAGGTGCTCCACGGTCGCTCCGGCGGCCCGCCGATCGAGGAGGTGCCCGGTGCGCTGTCCGTTCTGCCACAGCCCTGACAGCCGGGTCGTCGACTCGCGGGAGACCGACGAGGGCGCCAGCACGCGCCGCCGCCGGTCGTGCCCGGTGTGCGGTCGCCGCTTCACGACCGTGGAGGAGCCGGTGCTCGCCGTCGTCAAGCGCAGCGGCGTCAGCGAGCCCTTCGACCGGAACAAGGTCATCGCCGGGGTGCGCCGGGCGTGCCAGGGGCGCCCGGTCGACGAGGGGCAGCTCGCCGTCCTCGCCGCCAAGGTCGAGGACGCCGTGCGCGCCACCGGGGCCGCCGAGGTCCCCAGCAACGAGGTCGGCCTGGCCATCCTCGGGCCGCTGCGCTACCTCGACGAGGTCGCCTACCTCCGGTTCGCCAGCGTCTACCGGTCGTTCTCCTCGGCGGCGGACTTCGAGAAGGAGATCGCCGAGCTCAAGCGGCTCCGGCCAGAGGTCGCCGACAACGGCCCGCCCGGCGTCGTCGCCGGGTCGCCGGCCGGCTGACCTCTCGCCCCGGCCCCCACGCCCGCGCGCCACGCACCGCCCGTCGTCCGGGCCTCCCGCACCGCGGGACACACACCACAGGCTCCCGGCAACCGCCGGCTCAGCAGCCATCCAGTTCAGCACGCCTCACCACGGGAGCACGCTTTGACCGAGACCGCCGACCGCCTCTCTCCCAGCCGGAACCGCCGCACCGCGGGCAAGACCCCCACCCGGGGGAAGGGCCTGAAGGTCAAGCGGGTCTTCACCACCGCTGGGGTGCACCCCTACGACGAGGTCGTGTGGGAGCGCCGCGACGTCGTCATGACCAACTGGCGGGACGGCTCGATCAACTTCGAGCAGCGCGGGGTCGAGTTCCCCTCCGAGTGGAGCATCAACGCCACCAACATCGTCACCACGAAGTACTTCCGTGGTGCTGTCGGCAGCCCGCAGCGCGAGACCAGCCTGCGCCAGCTCATCGACCGCGTCGTGCTGACCTACGGTGCGGCCGGCCGCGAGCACGGGTACTTCGCCACCGATGAGGACGCCGAGGTCTTCGAGCACGAGCTGACCTGGATGCTCATGCACCAGGTGTTCAGCTTCAACTCCCCGGTCTGGTTCAACGTCGGCACCGCCTCGCCGCAGCAGGTCAGCGCCTGCTTCATCCTGGCCGTCGACGACACGATGGACTCGATCCTCAACTGGTACCGCGAGGAGGGCCTGATCTTCAAGGGCGGCTCCGGTGCCGGCCTGAACCTCTCCCGCATCCGCTCCTCCAAGGAGCTGCTGTCCTCCGGTGGCACCGCGTCGGGCCCGGTCTCCTTCATGCGCGGCGCCGACGCCTCCGCCGGCACCATCAAGTCCGGTGGCGCGACCCGTCGCGCGGCGAAGATGGTCGTCCTCGACATCGACCACCCCGACATCGAGGAGTTCATCGAGACCAAGGCGCGCGAGGAGGACAAGATCCGCGCGCTGCGGGACGCCGGGTACGACATGGACCTCGGCGGCCGGGACATCACCAGCGTCCAGTACCAGAACGCCAACAACTCCGTCCGCGTCAACGACGAGTTCATGCGCGCGGTCGAGAGCGGCACCGAGTTCGGGCTGCGGGCCCGTGAGGACAACCGGGTCATCGAGACCGTCGACGCCCGTGAGCTGTTCGGCAAGGTCACCCAGGCCGCCTGGGAGTGCGCCGACCCGGGCATCCAGTACGACGACACGATCAACGACTGGCACACCAACCCCGAGACGGGGCGGATCAACGCCTCGAACCCGTGCTCGGAGTACATGAGCCTGGACAACAGCTCGTGCAACCTGGCGTCGCTGAACCTCATGAAGTTCCTCAAGGACGACGGCACCTTCGACTCCAAGAACTTCGTGAAGTCCGTCGAGCTGATCATCACCGCGATGGACATCTCGATCTGCTTCGCCGACTTCCCGACCGCCCCGATCGGTGAGACCACGCGGGCCTACCGCCAGCTGGGCATCGGCTACGCCAACCTCGGCGCGATGCTGATGGCCACCGGCCACGCCTACGACTCCCGCGGTGGCCAGTCGCTCGCCGCGGCGATCACGTCGCTGATGACCGGCACCGCCTACCGCCGCTCGGCCGAGCTGGCCGGCATCGTCGGTGCCTACGACGGCTTCGCCCGCAACGCCGACGCCCACACCCGGGTCATGCGCAAGCACGCCGCGGCCAACGACGCCATCCGCCCGGTCGGCGCGGACGACGCCGACGTGCTCAAGGTCGCCACGGCCCAGTGGCAGGAGGGTCTGGCCATCGGCGCGGAGAACGGCTGGCGCAACGCGCAGGCCTCCGTGCTGGCCCCCACCGGCACCATCGGCTTCATGATGGACTGCGACACGACCGGCATCGAGCCGGACTTCTCGCTGGTCAAGTTCAAGAAGCTCGTCGGCGGCGGCTCCATGCAGATCGTCAACCAGACGGTGCCGCGGGCGCTGACGAGCCTGGGCTACCAGGACGAGCAGGTCGAGGCGATCGTCGAGTACATCGCCGAGAACGGCCACGTCGTCGACGCCCCGAGCCTGCGCCCGGAGCACTACGCGGTCTTCGACTGCGCGATGGGCGAGCGCGCCATCTCCCCGATGGGCCACGTCCGCATGATGGCCGCGGTCCAGCCGTTCATCTCCGGCGCGATCAGCAAGACGGTCAACATGCCCGAGTCGGCCACGGTCGAAGAGGTCGCCGACATCTACTTCCAGGGCTGGAAGATGGGCATCAAGGCGCTGGCCATCTACCGCGACAACTGCAAGGTCGGCCAGCCGCTGTCCGGTGGCAAGGGCAAGAACGACGGCACCAAGGACGAGGTCGCCGTCGCCGAGGTCGCCCCAGCGGCCACCGCCCTGGCCCACCCGGTGCGCAAGCGCCTGCCGAAGAAGCGCACCAGCGTCACCACGTCCTTCAGCGTCGCCGGCGCCGAGGGCTACATGACCGCCGGCATGTACGAGGACGGCAGCCTCGGTGAGGTCTTCCTCAAGCTGGGCAAGCAGGGCTCGACCCTGGCCGGCGTGATGGACGCCTTCTCGATCGGGATCTCCCTGGCCCTGCAGCACGGTGTGCCGCTCGAGACCTACATCCAGAAGTTCACCAACATGCGCTTCGAGCCCGCCGGCATGACCGACGACCCGGACATCCGGATCGCCCAGTCGGTGATGGACTACATCTTCCGTCGCCTGGCGCTGGACCACCTGCCGGCCGAGACCCGCGCCGGCCTGGGGATCTTCTCCGCCGAGGAGCGGGCTGAGCAGGTCGCCGGCTCCTACGGCACCTCCGCGGCCACCTCCACGGTGACCGAGGACGACGTCGACCTGGAGGCCCTGCGGGGTTCCGCACCGACCGAGACCCACGCCGAGGCCCCGGCCAAGGCGGAGGCGCCGGTGGTGAAGGAGTCCCCGAAGAAGGCGATCAAGGAGGCCCACTCCTCGGCCGAGCTGCTCGAGCTGGTCACCGGCACCGCCACCGACGCGCCGCTGTGCATGACCTGCGGCACGAAGATGCGCCCCGCCGGCAGCTGCTACGTCTGCGAGGGCTGCGGCTCCACCAGCGGCTGCAGCTGACGTCGTCGGCTCGGCGCCCCCGTTGAGCCCGCCTCAGGTCCCCTGACCTCGGACCGGGAGCGGGCGGCGGGCGCTCCGTCCTGCGACACCCCGTCCTCCGGCCCGGCTCCCTGCTCGCAGGGTGCCCGGGCCGGAGGTCTGTCCGGGCCGATGCCGGCGGGCTGCCCGAGGTCGTCCGACCGAAGGTGGGGTCGTGACCGCAGTCAGGCGGTGACGGTCGCGTCGGGGAACAGCAGGGGTGCCCATCGATAGTGCGCGGTGCGGCCGAAGCCCGGGTCGATGCCGAGCAGCAGCCCGTCGGCGGCGGTGACCGCGACGTGGCGGTCGGCCTGCTGCACCTGGATCCGGTCCCGCAGCTCGGGGGCGCGCAGCACCGGCTCGCCGCGCTCCCACCCGAGGACGCTGGAGTGGCCGTGCACCTGGGTGAAGGGCATCTGCACGCCCAGCGCCTCGTCGGCCACCCACGACGCGGCCAGCTCCGCACCGGCCTCGGCCCACATCGGCCCGGCGGCGAGGTCCGGGGCGCCACCGCCGAGCATCGCGCCTGCCCGCCACAGCGCCGCCGGGTCCGTCTCGCGCAGCGCCTCCAGCGCAGCGGCGGCGTCGTCCGCGGTACGGGGACGGCCCAGGCGGTGGTGCAGCCCGGACGTCAGCCCGGCGTGCGTGACGAGCACCTGCTCCCCGTCGGCCAGGGTGACCGCGGCGGCGACGCGCATCCGGCCGGAGCTCCACCAGTCGCGCAGCGTGTCCTGCACCGCGACGGGCAGCACCTCGGGCCAGTCGAACGCCGGGGTGTCCACGTACTGGCCCTCGTGGTTGCCGGCCAGCTGGTGCCACTGCCCGGGCTGGTCGCTCAGCAGCCGGTCGACGAGCGCGATCACGCCGGGGGAGTCCGGACCGCGGTGCACCAGGTCACCGACCTGCACGACCTGCAGGTCGGGCGGCAGCCGGTACGTGCCCGGGTCGGCGCCCAGCCGGACCAGTGCCTGGGCCAGCTGCGCCCGGTGCCCGCCGACGTCCCCGATGACCGCGACCCGTCCCACGCCGTCCATGGTGACCGGCGCGGGGGAGTGGGCACCCGGTGGGGCGGCCACCGGCACCCTCGATCGTGAGCGCCTCACCCCCGCCGCACCCCGTGGCAGCCGGCAGGGAGCGGGCTCACGCCCGCTGCACCCCGTGGCAGCGGGCAGGTGGTGGTGTCGCGGCGGCCGGGGAGCCGCCGCGACACCGGTCAGCCGGCCAGCACCACGAACAGCTGCCTCGGGCCGTGCACGCCCTCGACCCGCTGCAGCTCGATGTCGCTGGTGGCCGACGGGCCGCTGATCATCGTCAGCGGCCGCACCGGGTCCAGCCGCGCGAGGCCCTCGGGCACCCCGGCCACCACCTGGTCGACGGTCACCACGCAGACCAGGCAGTCGGGCAGCAGCGACAGGGCCCGGCGCCCGCAGGCGGGGGAGCCGTCGAGCACCAGCGTGCCGGTCTCGGCGATCGCCACGGCCACTGCGGTGACGGCGGCGGCCCGGTCGGCCAGCTGCACCGCGGGACGGTCGTCGTCGACGTCGCAGCCGTCCGGTCGCCAGGCGGCGTCCAGGCCCGGGGCGACGACGACGTCGGCCGCTGCCCAGCCCTCGCCCAGGCCCCGGGTCAGCGCCGCGCGCACGGTGGCGCCGACCTCCTCGGGGCCGCAGCGCAGCACGTCGGCGCGGTAGTCCTCGACCCGGTCGACCAGCAGGGCCAGCAGCGCGGCGTCGGCCGGGGCGTTCCCGGCCTGCCGGTAGTCGCGGACCACCTCGGGCACCGGGGCGCGGGTCTCACCGAGCGCCGTCCGGATGCGGGCCAGCACCTCCTCGCGGGCGCTCACCGGGTGCTCCTCGCTGAGCTCGGGCTCTGCGCACCAGGGTGAGCAGAGCACGACCGTGTACAGGGGTGGGTGCTCACTGGCCGTGCTCCTCGGTCCACTGCTGCACGAACGTCCGCGTCGGCGGGGTGGGCAGGTCGCGGCTGCGGGTCCAGCCCGAGATCGGCGGCGGGAAGACGTTGGGCAGCGTGGGCTTCCCCCGCGCGATCAGCCGGCCCAGCCGGGCGCCGCGCTGGGCCAGGTGCCACAACCGGGGGTGCGACATGGCCTTCGCCAGCCCGCGGAAGGCGAGCGCCTCGGCGGTCGGGTGCTCCTGCGCCTCGACGTGCTCGGCACGCAGGTGCACCAGGATCGAGGGGATGTCGATCGCCACCGGGCAGACCTCGTAGCAGGCCCCGCAGAGCGAGGAGGCGTACGGCAGCGAGGCGTTGTCCTCCACCCCGGTGAGCTGCGGGGACAGGATCGCCCCGATCGGCCCGGGGTAGACCGAGCCGTAGGCGTGCCCGCCGGTGCGCTCGTACACCGGGCAGACGTTCAGGCACGCCGAGCAGCGGATGCAGTGCAGCGCCTCGCGGCCCACCTCGTCGGCCAGGACCGCCGTCCGGCCGTTGTCCAGCAGCACCAGGTGGAACTCCTGCGGACCGTCGCCGGGGGTCACCCCCGCCCAGGTCGAGGTGTAGGGGTTCATCCGCTCGCCGGTGGAGGAGCGGGGGAGCAGCTGCAGGAACACCTCGAGGTCGGTCCAGGTGGGCACCACCTTCTCGATGCCCATGACGGTGATCAGCGTGTCGGGGAGGGTCAGGCACATCCGCCCGTTGCCCTCGCTCTCCACCACCGAGAGCGTGCCGGTCTCGGCGACGGCGAAGTTGGCCCCGCTGACGGCGACCCGGGCGCGCAGGAACCGCTCCCGCAGGTGGGTGCGCGCGGCCATCGCCAGCTGCCGGGGGTCGTCGGTCAGCTCGGGGTCCACGCCGGGGATGGTGCGGGCGAAGATCTCCTTGATCTCGGCCCGGTTCTTGTGGATCGCCGGCACCAGGATGTGCGACGGCTTGTCCTCGCCCAGCTGCACGATCAGCTCGGCCAGATCGGTCTCGAACACGTCCAGGCCCACGGCCTCCAGCGCCTCGTTGAGGCCGATCTCCTGGGTGGCCATCGACTTCACCTTGACCACCTCGGTCGTCCCGGTGGCCTGCACCAGCGCGGTGACGATCGCGTTGGCCTCGTTCGCGTCGCGGGCCCAGTGCACGGTGCCCCCGCGGGCGGTCACCTGGCGCTCGAGCTCGACCAGGTGCTCGTCGAGCCGGGCCATCGTGGCGGCCTTGATGGCCTTGCCGGCGGCCCGCAGCTGCTCCCAGTCGGGCACCTCGGCGACCACCCCGGCCCGCTTGCCGCGGATGGTCGCCGTCGCGTGGCCGAGGTTGGCCCGCAGCTGCCCGTTGCGCAGCTCGTGTCGGGCGGCGTCCGGGAAGGACTCGGTGCCGCGCAGGTGGCCCACGCCCCGGGGCGCGGTCGGCAGGCCGGGCATGCCGAGGTGGACGGCGGTCATGCCGGCACCGAGGGGTGGGTGGTCTGGTGCGGCGTCACGGCGTCCGTCGGGGTGGTGGGGTGGGTGGACTGCTCCGTCGAGGCGAGGATCTCGGCCAGGTGGACGGTGCGGGTGCCGGCGCGGAGCCGGGACAGCCCGCCACCGATGTGCATCAGGCAGGACGCGTCGCCGGCGGTGCACACCTCGGCGTGCGTGGACAGCACGGCGGCCATCTTGTCGGTGAGCATCGCGGTGGAGGTGTCGGCGTTCTTCACCGCGAAGGTGCCGCCGAAGCCGCAGCACTGCTCGGCGCCGGGCAGCTCGACCAGTTCCAGTCCGCGCACCGCGCGCAGCAGCCGCTGCGGACGGTCGCCGACCTCCAGCAGCCGCAGCGAGTGGCAGGTCGGGTGGTAGGTGACCCGGTGCGGGTAGTACGCCCCGACGTCGGTCACGCCCAGCACGTCGACCAGGAACTGCGACAGCTCGTAGGTGCGACCGGCGAGCTCCTCGGCGGCCTGGGCGAGCGCCTCGTCACCGGCCCGCCGGGCCACCGCGGCCTGCTGGTGGTGGATCGAGGCCACGCACGAGCCGGACGGCGCGACGATCGCCTCGGCACCGGCGAAGGCGCGTACGTGGTTGGCCACGATGCCCAACGCCTCGCGCCGGTAGCCGGTGTTGACGTGCATCTGACCGCAGCAGGCCTGCGTCGGCGGGACGACGACGTCCTGCCCGAGCCGCTGCAGGAGCCGGCCGGTGGCCATCCCGACCGACGGCGTCATGGTGTCCACCAGGCAGGTGGCGAAGAGCGAGACCTTCATGGCGCCTCTCAGGTCGTGGCGGCCCGGCGGTGCCGGACCGTGCTGGACTCGCGGACGACGAGCTCGGGGGAGAAGACGAGCTGCTGGTGCACGTGCGGGTGCTCGCCGTCGCCACCGGCGGCCTCGTCGAGCAGCAGCTCGGCCGCCCGCCGGCCCAGCTCGTGCCGGGGCTTGCGCACCGACGTGAGCGGGACGGCGGCCGCGGCGGCGTAGTCGATGTCGTCGTAGCCGACGATGGCGAACTCCTCCGGGACGCGGACGCCCTGCCGGACCATCTCCTGCAGCACGCCCAGGGCCAGCAGGTCGTTGGCGCAGATCGCCGCGGTGGGACGGCGGCCGGCGGGCAGTCCCAGCAGCCGGGAGGCGGCCTCCCGGCCACCGGCCACCGTGAGCCCCGCCGGGGTGAGCACCGTGAGCGCGTCCTGGTCGGCGGTGTGGTCGCGCACGGCGGCGACGACCCCCTCGTACCGCTCGCGCAGCTGCGGCAGACCGCCGGTGCCGCCGATGAAGGCGATCCGCTCGTGCCCGGCCTCGAGCAGGTGGTCCGCGGCCAGCCGGCCGCCCAGGACGTCGTCGACGGCCAGGGCGCACTGGTCGGGACCGTTGGCCCGGCGGTCGACCAGCACCACCGGCGTCCCCCGGGTGCGCAGCGTGTCGATCTCGGCGGACAGCTCCGGGGTCGGGGTGATGAGCACCCCCTGCACCCGCTGCTCGGTCAGCACCTCCAGGTGGGCGGCCTCCTTGGCCGGCTGCCCGTCGGAGTTGCACAGGATCACCGCCAGGCCCGCCGCGTTGGCCACCTCCTCCACGCCGCGGGCGAGGTCGGTGAAGAAGGGGTTGGCGATGTCGAGCACGATCAGCCCGATGACGCGGCTGCGCCCGGCGCGCAGGTGCCGGGCCGACTCGTTGCGGACGAAGCCGAGCGCAGCGATGGCGGCCTGCACGCGTTCCCGGGTGGCCGGGCTGACGGCCTCGGGTCGGTTGAGGACGTTGCTGACCGTGCCCACCGAGACCCCGGCGTGGCCGGCGACGTCGCGGATGCTGGCGGTCAGGGGGTCCTCCTCGGCTGGGCGTGGGCTCACGGTAACGCGGTCGGGAACGGGGATCACTGAAACGTCTCAACCGTCGTTGCGGGCGGTGAGACGGGCTCGGGATTGCCGTGCCGGTGACGGTTGACACATTTCTAGCACCTCTCCTATGGTGTGCGCCACAGCCAGCTGAAACGTTTCAGCGCTGCCACTCGACGAGGAGGTCACGTGGCGAACGGGATGCCGACGACGGAGCCGGGGAGCGTCGTGCTCGCCCTGGAGAACGTCTCGAAGTCCTTCGGTGCGATCGCCGCCCTGCGCGGTGCGCGGCTGGAGCTCCGAGCGGGCGAGGCGCATGCGCTGGTGGGTGAGAACGGCGCCGGCAAGTCGACCCTGGTGAAGATCCTGGCCGGGGTGCACGGGCCCGACAGCGGCCGGGTGCTGCTCGACGGCCGGCCGGTCACGCTGGACAGCCCGGCAGCCGCCCGGGCCGCCGGCATCGCGGTGATCTACCAGGAGCCCACCCTGTTCCCCGACCTCTCGGTCGCGGAGAACATCTTCATGGGCCGCCAGCCGCTCACCGGCGGCCGGCGGATCGACCGCAAGGAGCTCGCCGCCCGCTGCCAGGCGCTGTTCGAGCGCCTCGGCGTCCGGATGGACCCCGAGCGGCCCGCCCGCGGCCTGTCCATCGCCGACCAGCAGATGGTCGAGATCGCCAAGGCGCTGTCCTTCGACGCCCGGGTCCTGGTCATGGACGAGCCCACCGCCGCGCTCTCCGGCGTCGAGGTCGAGCGGCTGTTCACCGTCGCCCGGGCGCTGCGCGCCTCCGGTGCCGCCGTGCTGTTCATCTCCCACCGCTTCGACGAGGTGTTCGGCCTCTGCGACCGGATCACCGTCATGCGCGACGGTCAGTGGGTCTCCACCGACGCCACCGTCGACCTCACCGTCGAGCAGGTGGTGCGCCGCATGGTCGGCCGGGACGTCGCCGAGCTGTTCCCCAAGCAGGACGTCACCGCCGGCGACGTCGTCCTCGAGGTCCGCGGACTGACCCGCCGCGGGGTGTTCACCGACGTCTCCTTCGACGTGCGGGCCGGGGAGATCGTGGCCCTGGCCGGGCTGGTCGGCGCCGGCCGCAGCGAGGTGATGCGCGCGGTCTTCGGCGTCGACCGCTACGACGCCGGGACCGTCCAGGTCGAGGGGAAGCGGCTCAAGGGCGGCAGCCCGGCCGCGGCGATGGCCGCCGGCATGGCGCTCGTGCCCGAGGACCGCCGTCAGCAGGGGCTGGTCATGGAGCTGTCGGTGGAGCGCAACGCGACGCTGACCCGGCGGTGGGAGCTGTCCCGCCTGGGCTGGCTCTCCGCCCGCCGCGAGCGCGACGCCGCCGCCGAGTGGTCGACGAAGCTCCAGGTCAAGGCCGGGCGGATGAGCGACCCGGTGTCGACGCTGTCCGGCGGGAACCAGCAGAAGGTCGTGCTGGCCAAGTGGCTGTCGACCCGGCCGACCGTGCTGGTCGTCGACGAGCCCACCCGCGGCATCGACGTCGGCACCAAGGCCGAGGTGCACCGCCTGCTGTCCCAGCTGGCCGCCGACGGGCTCGCCGTCGTGATGGTCTCCAGCGAGCTCCCCGAGGTGCTGGGCATGGCCGACCGGGTCCTGGTGATGCACGAGGGCCGGCTGGCCGCCGACATCCCGCGCGCCCGGGCCGACGAGAGCAGCGTCATGCTCGCCGCGACCGGCCAGACCGCCCGGCCGGCGCAGGTGGCGTCATGACCGCGCCGACCGCCCAGCGGCCCCCGGCCGGGGCGAGCGCCACCGAGGGGACGACGGCGCGCTCACGCCGCGGTGCCGCGCTCGCCCAGCGGCTGGTCGTCGTCCGCGAGCTGGGCATCCTGGCTGCGCTGGTGCTGCTCATCGGCGTCACGCTGATCGCCAACCCACGGTTCCTGTCCGGGCAGAACGTCCGCGACCTGATGCTGTCGGCCGCCGTCCTCGTGGTCCTCGCCGCCGGCCAGACGATGGTGATCATCACCCGCAACGTCGACCTCTCGGTCGGCTCGGTGCTCGGGCTGTCCGCCTACGCCACCGGCACGCTGCTGGTCGCCCACCCGGGCACCCCGGTGGTGGTGGCGCTGCTCGCCGGGACGGCGGTCGGCGCGCTCTGCGGCCTGGTCACCGGGGCGGTCGTGGCGGTGGCGAAGGTGCCCTCCCTGGTGGTCACCCTGGGCATGCTCTACGCCATCCGGGGCCTGGACTCGCTGTGGGCCAGCAGCAGCGACCGGCTGCAGATCAACGCCTCGGACCTGCCCGCCGGCTTCAAGTCCTTCGGCGGTGCCCGGCTGCTCGGCGTCCCGGTGCTCTTCCTGCTCGCGATCGTCGTCGTCGCACTGGTCGGGGTGCACCTGCGCTCCTACCGCAGCGGCCGCGAGCTCTACGGCATCGGCTCGGCCCCCGAGGCCGCGCGGCTGTCCGGCATCCCGGTCGGCCGACGGGTGCTCACCGCCTTCGTCGTCAACGGCGCGCTCGCCGGCCTCGCCGGGGTGCTCTACGCGGCCCGGTTCCAGACCCTGGACACCACCGCCGGCACCGGCCTGGAGCTCAACGTCGTCGCTGCCGCCGTCGTCGGCGGGGTGGCCATCGCCGGGGGCACCGGCAGCGCGTGGGGCGCCGCCCTCGGCGCGCTGCTGCTCACCACGATCGGCACCGCGCTGCCCCAGCTGGGCCTGAACCCGTTCTGGCGGGACGCCGCCGTCGGCGCCCTGATCCTCGCCGCCATCGCCCTGGACCGGACGCTGACCCTGCGCCTGGCCGCCCGCCTCCGAGGGAGGAACCTCCGTGGCAGTTGACACCGCCCCCGTGGCCGGCAACGCGGCCCCGCCGCAGGCCCGGGCGCCCCGCCGGCAGTTCACCCTGCCGGGCGGCAGCGTCATCAGCACCTTCCTGGTGCTGTTCCTGGTCATCGCCTCGTTCTCCGTCGAGGGGTTCGCCAGCACCCGCAACGCCGGGTTCCTGCTGCTGGACGTCGTGGCCGTCGCGCTGATCGCGCTGCCGCTCACGCTGATCGTGGTGACCGGCGAGATCGACCTGTCCGTGGCCAGCGTCGTCGGGCTGAGCAGCGCCGTCATGGGCAAGCTCTGGTTCGCCGGGCTGTCCCTGCAGACGATCATCCCGCTGTGCCTGGTGCTCGGCGCCGTCCTCGGGGCGGTCAACGGCCTGCTGGTGACCCGGCTCGGGCTGCCCTCGCTGGCGGTCACCATCGGCACCCTGGCGCTCTACCGCGGGCTGGCCTTCGTCGTCCTCGGTGACCAGGCGGTCGCGGACTTCCCGCGCGAGTGGACCCGGTGGGCGATCGGGTCGATCGGCGGGACGGGCATCCCGAACGCCGTCCTGCCGCTGCTCGTGCTCATCGCGGTGACCGCCGTGCTGCTGCACGCCACCCCGATCGGCCGGTCGCTGTACGCCATGGGCAACAGCGAGGACGCCGCCCGCTTCAGCGGCATCGACGTCGGTCGCACCAAGCTGTGGCTCTTCGTCGCTGCCGGGGTGGTCAGCGCGCTGGGCGGGGTGTTCTGGACGCTGCGCTACGGCAGCGCCCGGGCCGACAACGCCAGCGGCCTGGAGCTGCAGGTCATCGCCGCGATCCTGCTCGGCGGGGTGTCGATCTTCGGCGGCAGCGGCGGTCTGCTCGGCGTCCTGGCCGGCGCGCTCCTGCTGGCCTCGGTGCGCAACGCCCTGCAGTTGGTGAACGTCCCCTCCGACGTCCTCAACATCGTCACCGGCGTCCTGCTCATCGTCGCCGTCGTCGCCCCCCAGGTGGCCGCCGGGGTGCGCACCCGCACCCGTGCCAGGCCCCGCTGACCCCTGTCCGACCCGCCCCAGCACCCAGCCCCCAGCACACCCAAGCCTCCGGCACATCGACGTGCCGGCGTCCAGAGAGGGAACCCATGACCAGCTTCCTGACCGCCCGCCGTCTGCAGGGCGTGATCACCGGCTCCGCGGTGGCCGCGCTGGTGCTCACCACCGCCGCCTGTGGCGGCACCACCCGGGAGTCCGAGGCGGCTGCCCCCGCCAGCGGTGGGGGCAGCGAGGCCAGCGCCTCGGCCGACCCGGACGCCGCGATCCCCGAGGGCCTGGCCATCGCCTTCCTGCCCAAGCAGCTCAACAACCCCTACTTCGCCGTCGCCGACGGCGGCGGGGAGAAGGCCGCCGGAGAGCTGAAGGCCGAGTACAGCGAGGTCGGGCCGTCGGAGGCCAGCGCCTCCTCCCAGGTCAGCTACATCAACACGCTGACCCAGCAGGGCGCCGACGTCATCGTCACCTCGGCCAACGACCCCAACGCCATCTGCTCCGCACTCGACCAGGCCCGCGCCGGTGGCGCCAAGGTGGTCACCTTCGACTCCGACACCGACCCCGAGTGCCGCGACGTCTTCATCAACCAGGCGACCCCCGACGGCATCGCCGAGACCCAGATCGACCTGATGGCCGAGCAGATCGGCGGCGCCGGCAAGGTCGCGATCCTCTCGGCGACGGCCAACGCGACGAACCAGAACGCCTGGATCGAGCTCATGAAGACCTACGCGGCCGAGAAGTACCCGGAGATGGAGATCGTCACCACCGTCTACGGCGACGACGAGGACGAGAAGTCCTTCCAGGAGACCCAGGGCCTGCTGCAGAGCACCCCCGACCTCAAGGGCATCATCTCGCCGACCACCGTGGGCATCTCCGCTGCGGCGCGGTACCTGTCGGGCTCGGAGTACAAGGGCAAGGTCGCGCTGACCGGCCTGGGCACCCCGAACCAGATGCGCGAGTTCGTGAAGGACGGCACCGTGACCGCCTTCGCGCTGTGGGACCCGGCCGACCTGGGCTACCTGGCCGCCTACGCCGGCGCCGCGCTGTCCGCCGGCCAGATCACCGGGGCCGAGGGCGAGACCTTCGAGGCCGGTGAGCTCGGCGAGTACACGATCGGCGCCGACGGCGAGATCGTGCTCGGCGACCCGACGGAGTTCACCGCCGACAACGTCGACGAGTTCGACTTCTGAGGTCCCGCGTCCGCCCGTGGCCGCCGGCTCCCCGCCGGCGGCCACGGGGCACCACTCCGGAGAGGAACGACGTGCCCCGCGTCTGCTTCACCCTGCAGGTCCGCCCCGACCGGCTCGACGAGTACCGCACCCGCCACGCCCAGGTGTGGCCGGACATGCTGCGCGCCCTGCGGGACACCGGCTGGTCGGACTACCAGCTCTTCCTCCGTGACGACGGCCTCGTCGTCGGCACGCTGGTGACCGACGACCTCGCCGCCGCGCAGGCCGCCATGGAGGAGACCGCTGCCAACGCGCGCTGGCAGGCCGACATGGCGCCCTTCTTCGAGCTCCCCGACGGGCGGCCCGACCGCAGCGCCCGGCCCCTCGACCTGATCTTCGACCTCGGCGACCAGCTGGCCGCCGCCGGGGACGAGCCCACCACCACCATCGGAGCGACCCAGTGACCGACCTCCGCGGGCAGGCCCTCGCCGCCCTCGCCACCCAGACCATCGAGCTGCCGTCGTGGGCGTTCGGCAACGCCGGCACCCGGTTCAAGGTCTTCAGCTCACCCGGGGTGCCGCGCGACCCGTTCGAGAAGATCAGCGACGCCGCCGTGGTGCACCGCTTCACCGGCGCCGCGCCGCGGGTCTCGCTGCACGTCCCGTGGGACCTGGTCGACGACTTCGGCAAGCTCGCCCAGCACGCTGCCGACGAGGGCGTCTCCATCGGCGCGATCAACTCGAACCTGTTCCAGGACGACGACTACAAGTTCGGGTCGCTCACCAACGCCGACCCGGCCGTGCGGGCCAAGGCCGTCGCCCACCACGTGCAGTGCATCGACGTCATGCGGGCCACCGGCTCCACCGACCTGAAGATCTGGCTGCCCGACGGCACCAACTACCCGGGCCAGGACGACATCCGCGACCGGCAGGAGCGGCTGGCCGAGTCGCTGCAGCAGGTCTACGCCGAGCTGGACCCCGGGCACCGGCTGATCCTGGAGTACAAGTTTTACGAGCCGTACTTCTACACGATGGACATCCCCGACTGGGGCACCTCGCTGCTGCACTGCCTGGCCCTGGGCGAGCAGGCGATGGTCGTGCTGGACACCGGGCACCACGCGCCGAACACCAACATCGAGTTCATCGTCGCCCAGCTGCTGCGCATCGGCCGGCTCGGCGCCTTCGACTTCAACTCCCGGTTCTACGGCGACGACGACCTCATCGTCGGCGCGGCCGACCCCTTCCAGCTGTTCCGGATCATGAACGAGATCGTCCGGGCCGACGCGCTCCGCCCGGAGTCCGGCGTCAACTTCATGCTCGACCAGTGCCACAACATCGAGCCGAAGATCCCCGGCCAGATCCGCTCGGTGATGAACGTCCAGGAGGCCACCGCCAAGGCGCTGCTGGTCGACCGCGACGCGCTGCGCACCGCCCAGCGCTCCGGTGACGTCCTCGGTGCCAACGCCGCGCTGATGGACGCCTACAACACCGACGTCCGTCCGCTGCTGGCCGAGCTGCGGGAGTCCCAGGGCCTGCCCGCCGACCCGTACCGGGCCTACGCCGCGTCCGGCCACGCCGAGCAGATCGCCACCGAGCGCATCGGCGGCCAGCAGGCCGGCTGGGGCGCCTGAAAGGACCCGACCGCCCCCCACGACACGCTCCGCGCGCCGCGGGGCCCTGCGGCCGGGCCGTTCCAGCACGTCACCATCGAGAGGACCTGAACGTGACCAACCCCGTGGTCAGTGACCTGATCGCCCGCAGCAACCGCCTCGGCGCGGACCCGCGGAACACCAACTACGCCGGCGGGAACACCTCCGCCGCCGGCACCGCGACCGACCCGGTCACCGGGCAGCCGGTCGAGCTGCTCTGGGTGAAGGGCTCCGGTGGGGACCTCGGCACCCTGCGGGAGGAGGGCCTGGCCGTGCTCCGGCTGGACCGGCTCCGCTCGCTGGTCGACGTCTACCCCGGCGTTGACCGCGAGGACGAGATGGTCGCCGCCTTCGACCACTGCGCCTTCGGCCGCGGAGGAGCCGCACCGAGCATCGACACCGCCATGCACGGGCTGGTCCGCGCAGCGCACGTCGACCACCTGCACCCCGACTCCGGGATCGCGCTGGCCACCGCCGCGGACGGCGAGGCGCTCACCACCGAGTGCTTCGGCGACCGCGTCGTCTGGGTGCCCTGGCGCCGTCCCGGCTTTCAGCTGGGCCTGGACATCGCCGAGATCGCGGAGAAGAACCCGCAGGCCATCGGCGCCGTTCTCGGCGGTCACGGGATCACGGCCTGGGCCGACACGAGCGAGCAGTGCGAGGCCAACTCGCGGGAGATCATCGCGACGGCCGAGCGGTTCCTCGCCGAGCGCGGCCGTCCCCAGCCCTTCGGCAGCCGCGTGCCCGAGATGGAGCCGTTGCCGGAGACGGAGCGCCGGGCGCGGGCCGCCGCGCTGTTCCCCGTCGTCCGCGGCCTGGCCTCGACCGACAAGCCGCAGGTCGGGCACTTCACCGACTCCGACGTCGTGCTGGACTTCCTCAGCAGCGAAGAGCACCCGCGGCTGGCCGCGCTGGGCACCTCCTGCCCGGACCACTTCCTGCGCACCAAGGTGCGCCCGATGGTCGTCGACCTGCCGGCGAGCGCACCGGTCGAGGACGTCGTGGCCCGGCTGCGCGAGCTGCACGAGGCCTACCGCGCCGACTACGCCGCCTACTACGACCGCAACGCCGAGCCGGACTCCCCGGCGATGCGCGGGGCGGACCCGGCGATCGTGCTGGTGCCCGGCGTCGGCATGTTCAGCTTCGGTGCCAACAAGCAGACCGCCCGGGTCGCCGGTGAGTTCTACGTCAACGCGATCAACGTGATGCGGGGCGCGGAGTCGGTGTCGACCTACGCGCCGATCGACGAGCGGGAGAAGTTCCGCATCGAGTACTGGGCGCTCGAGGAGGCCAAGCTCGCCCGGATGCCCAAGCCCAAGCCGCTGGCCACCCGGGTCGCTCTCGTCACCGGTGCCGCCAGCGGGATCGGCAAGGCGATCGCGCAGCGGCTCGCCGCCGAGGGCGCCTGCGTGGTCATCGCCGACCTGGACCTGGCCAAGGCCAGCGACGCCGCGGCGGAGATCGGCTCGGCCGACGTGGCCGTGGGCGTGGCCGCCGACGTCAGCGACGGTGAGGCCGTGGCCGCTGCGTTCCGCGCGGCGGTGCTCGCCTTCGGCGGGGTCGACCTGGTGGTCAACAACGCCGGGCTGTCGATCTCCAAGCCGCTGCTGGAGACCACCGAGCGCGACTGGGACCTGCAGCACGACGTGATGGCCAAGGGCAGCTTCCTGGTCTCCCGCGAGGCGGCCCGGATCATGATCGAGCAGGGGATGGGCGGCGACGTCGTCTACATCTCCAGCAAGAACTCCGTCTTCGCGGGGCCGAACAACATCGCCTACTCCGCGGTGAAGGCCGACCAGGCGCACCAGGTGCGGCTGCTGGCCGCCGAGCTCGGCGAGCACCAGATCCGGGTCAACGGCATCAACCCCGACGGCGTCGTCCGGGGCTCGGGGATCTTCGCCGGCGGTTGGGGTGCCAAGCGGGCGGCGGTCTACGGGGTGCCGGAGGAGGAGCTCGGCGCCTACTACGCCCAGCGCACCCTGCTCAAGCGCGAGGTGCTGCCCGAGCACGTGGCCGACGCCGTCTTCGCCCTCACCGGTGGCGAGCTCACCCGGACGACGGGGCTGCACGTGCCGGTCGACTCCGGCGTCGCCGCCGCCTTCCTCCGCTGACGGGGCCATGGTGGCGAACATGGCCCCCCAGGGTGGCCGGGAGCTGACCCTCGCCGCCGTCGACCTCGGTGCCTCCAGTGGCCGGGTGATGACGGCGCGGGTCGGCCCGGCCCGGCTGGACCTGCACGAGGTCAACCGGTTCACCAACCGCCCGGTGCGGGTGGCCGGCACCCTGTACTGGGACGTGCTGGCCCTCTACGGCGGCGTGCTCGACGGGCTGCGGGCCGCCGGCCGCGACGTCGGGCGGCTGGACGGCGTGGGCATCGACAGCTGGGCGGTCGACGTCGGGCTGCTCGACGCCGACGGGGAGCTGCTGGGCAACCCGGTGCACTACCGGGACGCCCGGCACGCCACCGCCGTCCCCGCCGTGCACGCCGTCGTGCCGCCGGAGCGGCTGTACGCGGTGACCGGGCTGCAGCACCTGCCGTTCAACACGGTGTTCCAGCTCGCCGCCCAGCGCGGCACGGCCCGGCTGGCCGCCGCCCGGACGGCGCTGCTCGTCCCGGACCTGCTGGCCCACTGGCTCACCGGGGCGGTGGGGGCCGAGGTCACCAACGCCTCGACCACCGGGCTGCTGGACGCCGCGACGGGGGAGTGGTCGCACGAGCTGATCGACGCGCTCGGTCTCCCGCGCGGGCTCTTCCCGCCGCTCACCCGGCCCGGTGACCGGCTCGGTGAGCTGACCGCCGACGTGCTCGCCGACACCGGGCTGACCGGTCCGGTGCCGGTGACCGCCGTCGGCTCGCACGACACGGCCTCGGCGGTGGTCGGGGTGCCCGCGGAGTCGGAGCGGTTCGCCTACGTCTCCTGCGGCACCTGGTCGCTGGCCGGCGTCGAGCTGGCGGCGCCGGTGCTCACCGAGGCCAGCCGGCGGGCCGGGTTCACCAACGAGGCCGGCGTCGACGGCACCGTCCGCTACCTGCGCAACGTGATGGGGCTGTGGCTCCTGCAGGAGTCCCAGCGCACCTGGCGGGCGGCGGGGCTGCCGGCCGGGCTCACCGAGCTGCTGCACGCCGCCGCCCGCGTGCCGGCGTTCAGCGCGGTGGTCGACTGCAACGACCCGCGGTTCCTGCCGCCGGGCGACATGCCGGCCCGGATCGCCGCGTTGTGCGCCGAGACCGGGCAGACCCCACCGCAGAGCCAGGCCGAGACCGTGCGCTGCATCCTCGACAGCCTGGCGCTGGCCTACCGGCGCGCGGTCCGGCAGGCCGCACAGCTGTCCGGGCAGGACGTCGACGTCGTCCACCTGGTCGGCGGCGGGGCCCGCAACGCGCTGCTGTGCCAGCTGACCGCGGACGCCTGCGGTCTGCCGGTGGTGGCCGGTCCCGTGGAGGCCGCCGCGCTGGGCAACGTGCTCGTCCAGGCCCGGGCCGGGGGAGCCGTCGCGGGCGGGCTGTCCGAGCTGCGGCAGCTGCTGCGGGCGACCCAGGAGGTCGTGCGCTACCGCCCGTCCTCGTCGTCCGCGGCGTGGGACGCGGCCGAGGGGCGGTTGCCGCGGCGTTGAGGGCGGCGCCTCCGGTGGCCGCCTCCGGTCCGGTGGCGGAGGCTGAGAGGCCCCGCCGGGACGACGACGTCCGCGGCCACCGGTGCCGCGTGCGACGCGCGCCGGCCCTGGGCGCGGGTGAGCAGCGCCCGCCGGAACCCGACGAGAGGTCCTCCCACCATGGGGCATGCGCGACGGTGGTCCTGGCTGCTGGTGCTGCTCGGCGGCCTGGCGCTGTACGAGCTGATCCAGCGCGCGATCGCGGAGACCGGCAACCCCAACCTGCTGCCCGCGCTGCTCCTGCTGGGTGCGGCAGTGGTGCCGACCGCCTTCGTCACCTTCATCGCCGGGCGGCGTCTGGTCTTTGCGGTCGGCGCCGGGACGGTGCTGCTCACGGCTCTGGTCGGCGGGGTGATCGGCGTGGTCACCGCGGGGGTGCTGGAGTACAACACCCTGCAGCGCCTCGGCGCCCTGCCCATGCTCTCGGTCGGGCTGATCGAGGAGGCCGCGAAGCTGATCCTCCCCGCCGCGGTGCTGCTGTTCGTCCGGCGCGACCGGCATCCCGCCGACGGCCTGCTGCTCGGCGTCGCCTGCGGTGCGGGCTTCGCCGTCCTGGAGACGATGGGCTACGCGTTCGTCGTCCTGGTCCAGTCCCGGGGCGACCTCGAGGTGGTCGACAGCGTGCTGTTCTTGCGGGGCGTCCTCAGCCCCGCGGCGCACATGGCCTGGACGGCGCTGGCCGCCGCCGCTCTCTGGCGGGCCGCTGCCCAACACTGGCACGCCGCGGAGGTGGGCCGCTTCGTGCTCGCCTTCGTCGTCGTGGTCGCGCTGCACACCGCCTGGGACCTGTCGGGCAGCACGGTCGCCTACGCCGTCCTGTCGGTGGTCAGCCTGACGCTGCTGGCGGTCGTCAGCCACCGGCTGGCCGCGCCGCACCGCCGGGAGCCCGTGGCCGGCCGGCGGCTCGCGTCCGTCTGAGCCCCGGCCGGCGACGCCGCGACCCCGGCGCTGCCGGCCGGCGGCAGACCCCCCCGCATCGCCCGGTGCGCGGGTGGGTAGCGCTGCGGCCATGAGCCAGAGCAGCCAGCCGCCGCGCGTCGCCGTCCTCACCGGGTCGGAGTCCGGCATCGGCCGTGTCTCCGCCGTCGCCCTCGCAGAGGCTGGGCTCGACGACTGGCGCACCCCCTGAGCGGCGACCCGGCCGGCGACCTGGACGCCGTCGCCGAGGAGCTCTACGGCGTCCCGCCCGAGGAGTTCACGACCGCCCGCACCGCCGCCCGGGACCGCGCCCGCGCGGCGGGGGACAAGCCGCTGGCCACCGCGGTCGCCGCGCTGCCCAAGCCGACGACGGCGGCCTGGGTCTGCAACCTGCTCGTCCGCCGGCAGCCCGAGGAGGTCGCCCAGCTCGCCGAGCTGGCCGAGCTGCTGCGCGCGGCCCAGGTGAACCTCTCCGGTGACCAGCTGCGCGAGCTGGGCCGGCAGCGGAACCTGCTGGTCGCCGCCCTCACCCGGCAGGCGCGCGGGCTGGCCCACGCCGAGGGACACGACGTGAGCACCGCGGTGGCCGAGCAGGTGGAGGCCACGCTGCGGGCCGCCGTCGCCGACCCGGGCGCGGGGGAGGCGCTGCGGGCCGGCCGGCTCACCGCGGCGCTGTCCTACAGCGGCATGGGACCGGTCGACCTCGACGGCGCGGTGGCCACGCCGGTGCGTGCCGCCGCCCCGGCACCGGCGCGCAGGCCGCGGACCGCGGACCGCCGGGAGGCCGAGGAGCAGCGCCGCCGGGAGGCGGCCGAGCAGGCCCGGCGGGAGCTCGAGCAGGCCCGCCGGGACGCCGAGGAGGCCACCGCCATGGCCCGGGACGCCGAGGCGGCCGCGCAGACCGCCGGGGCGGAGGTCACCGCGGCCGGCGAACGGCGGGACGAGCTGCAGCAGCGGGTCGACCGGCTGGAGCGGGAGCTGCGTCGCGCCCGGCGGGAGGCCGAGGAGTCCACCGCCGCGGTGTCGGCGGCCGAGCGTCGGCGGGACGCCGCCGTCCGACGGGCGGAGACGGCCGTGGCGATCCGAGACCGGGCCGAGGCCCGGGTGCGGCAGCTGGCCGCGGCGGCCGGGGACGGGACGGGCGCCTGATGCGCCGACGGCCCGGCCCCCGCGGGTGCGGGGACCGGGCCGTCGAGGTGGTGCGGTGCGTCAGGCGGACTCGCGCCCGGTGACGTCGACCTTCTCGCCGTAGTGGTGCCGGCCGCCGGTCTTCGAGACCTCGAAGTCCGAGCCGAGCTGCTCCAGGGCGAGCCGGCCGTAGACCTGCTGCTGGGTGGCGGTGCGCTGCCCGCGGCCACGGCCCAGGAAGCTGACGGCCCAGCCGACCACCGTCGTGAACCGGCTCTTGAAGCCGACCACGTAGACGATGTGCACGAGCAGCCACATCACCCACGCGAAGAAGCCGCTGAACTTGATCTTGCCCAGGTCGGCGACCGCGTCGAAGCGCGAGATGGTCGCCATGCTGCCCTTGTCGTGGTAGACGAACTCGGGCTTGGTGGGCCGGCCGGCGATCCGGGCCTGGATGGCGGAGGCCGCGAACCGGCCACCCTGGATGGCGACCTGGGCGACACCGGGGAGGCGGTTGAGCGACATCATGTCGCCGACCACCTGGATCTCGGGGTGGCCGGGCAGGGTCAGGTCGGGCTGGACGGAGATGCGCCCGGCTCGGTCGACCTCGGCCCCTGTCTGCTCACCGAGCAGCTTGCCCAGCGGGCTGGCCTGCACGCCGGCCGCCCAGATCTTGGTGGCGGCGTGGATGCGGCGCTCGTGGCCGTCCTTGTCCTTGACCACGATGCCGTCGGCGTCGACGTCGGTGACCATCGCACCGAGCTGGATCTCCACGCCGATCGACTTGAGCTTCTTGGCCGCGGCCTCGCCCAGCTTGTCGACGAACGGGGGGAGCACCTTCGGGGCGGCGTCGAGCAGGATCACCCGGGCGCTGGTCGGGTCGATGTGCCGGAAGTCCTTGCGCAGCGTGCGGCGGGCCAGCTCGGCGATCTGCCCGGCCATCTCCACACCGGTCGGGCCGGCGCCGACGACGACGAAGGTGAGCAGCCGGTCGATCTCCTCCGGCGCGGTGGCCAGCTCGGCCAGCTCGAAGGCGCCGAAGATGCGGCCGCGCAGCTCGAGGGCGTCGTCGATGCTCTTCATGCCCGGGGCGAACTCGGCGAACTGGTCGTTGCCGAAGTAGGACTGGCCGGCACCGGCAGCGACGATCAGCTCGTCGTACTCGTGGACGCTGGTGCGGCCCAGCACCACCGAGGTGACGGTGCGGGCGGTGGTGTCGATGTCGGTGACCTCACCGAGCACCACGCGGGCGTTGTCCTGGTCGCGCAGGATCTCCCGGGTGGCCGGGGCGATCTCGCCCTCGGAGAGGATGCCGGTCGCGACCTGGTAGAGCAGCGGCTGGAAGAGGTGGTGGGTGGTCTTGGCCACGAGGGTGATGTCGACCGGGGCCTTCCGCAGCTGCTTGGCTGCGAAGAGGCCACCGAAGCCGGAGCCGACGATGACCACCCGGGGCCGCCGTCCGGTGGACTGGGTTGCGGTGGTCACGCTGCCTCCTGATGTCGTCATGATGACTCATCCTCCCACTACTGCGTCCGATCCTGCGGCCACCCTCCGCTGCGGGGTGGCGTCGTCCCTCACAGAGTCGGCATCTACATGAGCAGCCTGGAGGTGAACGGTGTTCCCACACCCGTGTGGGTCCCCGGTCTCGGTCTCGACGCGCGGTCCTCGGCGCGCGTCCGTGACCTGGTCGGCGGCCGCGTCGTGCTGCTGCCCGGGACGGGACGGCGGGGGCCGGTCGGCCCGCTGGCGGAGCTGACCGCGCAGCTGCAGGCCGGGCTGGGTCCGGGGCCGGTGGTGCTCGTCGGGCACTCGCAGAGCTGCCAGGTGGTCGCGGCGGTCGCCGAGCGCGATCCGCGGGTCGCCGCCGTCCTGCTCCTCGGGCCGACCACCGACCCGCGGATGCTGCGCCGGCGGGTGCTGGCCGGCCGGTGGCTGCGCACGGCGCTGGGTGAGCCGTGGTGGCAGGTCCCGCTGCTGCTGTCGCAGTGGCTGCAGACCGGCCCGCCGGCGATGACCGCGCTGTGGCACCGGATCGCCGCGGACCCGGTCGACGAGCGGCTGCGCCGGGTGCGGGTGCCGGTCGTCGTCGTCCGCGGGTCCCGGGACGCGCTGTGCCCGCACGACTGGGCGGTCCACCTGGCCGGCTGCGCGCCGCGCGGCCGGCTGGTCGAGCTGCCGGGTGCGGGGCACATGCTGCCCCACACCCGGCCGGCCGAGCTCGCCGCCCTGGTCCGCGAGCTCCAGGCCCCCTCGTAGGGTCCCGCCGCGAGCGTGCGAGCGGTGGGGGGCGAGGGGGTCCTTCTGTTACTTCCGCTTGGCCGTGCGGCCGCCGACGGTGACCTTGGCCTCGCGGCCGGTCAGGCCCTGGGTGATGAGGCCCAGGCCGATGCCGAGCATCCAGACGTCCTTGGCGATGGTCAGCCCCTCCTGGGTGGGAGCGAGGCTCCGGCCCGGCTTCGTCATGCCCGGGGTGCGCAGGTAGAGACCCAGCAGGCCGGCGGACAGGCCGGTCAGGGCGGCACCGGCGACGGCGGCGGGCACGAACGGGGTCAGCAGGGCGGCGCCGATGACGATCTCGGAGGTCGACAGGACCTTCGCGAAGGTCTTCGGCTCGACCTTGCCCAGGAACGGGTAGGTGCCGGCGGCGAAACCGTGCAGGCCCGCGGCAGTGCCCTCGTCGGCGCCCCGCTTGCCGAGGCCGGAGTTCAGGATGAAGGCACCGGTGGCGAGCCGGGGCGCGATCTCGCTGGGGGTGATGGGCAGACGCATGGGGACCTCACTGGCGACGGGGATGCTGGCCCAACATCATCGTCGCCGCCCCAGGACCCTCGCGACCGGGGCGTCCGGGATCAGGTCACCTGATCGTGCCTGCTCCTGGCTCACGTCCGACGGTGAGCCAGGAGCACGCGCGGTGAGCCAGGACGAGCACGGGCCGGTGCTGGCCGTCCGCGGGGACGGCCACCACCGGCCCGGTGTGGTCGCTACTGGGTCAGCGGCCGGTGCGACCGCGGCCGCGGCCGGCACCCGACGGCGCCTGGCCGGCCCGCGCGGCGAGCTCGGCCCGGGTGCGGGCCGGGCCGCCGGAGCGGGCCTGCCCGCCGCGGCCGCCACCGGCGGACGACGAACCGGCCGACGCCGTGCCGGACCCGCTGCCGGCGCCACCGCTGCGACGACGACGACCGCCGTTGCCGCCGCCACCGGTGCCCTGCGGCTGCGGCTCGGCCACGGGGGCCGGCTCGACGTAGGGCGCGGCCGGGCCGGTCAGCGCGGTGATCTCCCGGGCGCCGGGCTTGATCGCCGAGACGTCAGGGGTGATCCCGGCCTGGCGGGCCAGCGTGCGGACCTCACCGGCCTGGTCGGGCGTGGCGATGGTGACCACGATGCCGCCGGCACCGGCCCGGGCGGTGCGGCCCGAGCGGTGCAGGTAGGCCTTGTGCTCGGCCGGCGGGTCGACGTGGACGACGATCGCGACGTCGTCGACGTGGATGCCGCGGGCGGCGATGTCGGTGGCGCACAGCACCCGGGTCTCGCCGTTGCTGAACGCCTCGAGGTTGCGCTCGCGGGCGTTCTGGCTGAGGTTGCCGTGCAGGTCGACCGCGGGCACGCCGGCGGCGGTGAGCTGCTTGGCCAGCTTCTTCGCCTGGTGCTTGGTGCGGGTGAACATCACGGTGCGGCCCAGGCCGGAGGCGAGCTCCTGGACGATCTGGCCCTTGTCGGCGGCGTCGACCCGGAACACGTGGTGGGTCATCGTGGAGACCGGGGCGACGGCCGGGTCGACCGAGTGCGTGGTCGGCCGGTCGAGGTAGCGCTTGATCAGCACGTCGACGCCGTTGTCCAGGGTGGCGGAGAACAGCAGCCGCTGGCCGACCTTGGGGGTGCGGTCGAGCAGCCGCTTGACGCCGGGCAGGAAGCCCAGGTCGGCCATGTGGTCGGCCTCGTCGAGGATGGTGACCTCGACGGCACCGAGGTCGCAGTGGCCCTGCTGGATGAGGTCCTCGAGCCGGCCGGGGCAGGCGATGAGCACGTCGACGCCGGCGGCGAGCGCCTGCACCTGCGGGTTCTGCCCGACACCGCCGAAGACGACGGTGGTCTTCATGCCCAGCGCGCGGGCCATCGGGTCGACGACCGCGGCGACCTGGTTGGCCAGCTCACGGGTCGGCACGAGGATCAGCGAGCGAGGCCGCTTGGGCTGGCGCTTGCTGGTCGAGGTGGCGAGCCGGGCGACCAGCGGGATGGAGAAGGCCAGCGTCTTGCCCGAGCCGGTGCGGCCGCGGCCGAGCACGTCGCGGCCGGCGAGGGTGTCGGGCAGGGTCGCGACCTGGATCGGGAACGGCGCGGTGATCCCGCTGGCGGTCAGGACCTCGACCAGCGGGGCCGGGACGCCGAGCTGGGCGAAGGTGGTGTCGGTCGGCAGCACGGTGGCGTCGGCGCCCACGGGCACGATCGGCGCCTCCGGCACGCGCTCGTCGGTGCGGGGAGCGGCCTGACCCTCGGGGCGGGGGCCGGTGCCGCGGCCACGGCCACCACGGCGGCGGCGCGCGGCGTCACCCTCGGCGCCGGGACGGCCCTCGGGGCCGGCCGGTGCGACGGGGCGGGGGGTGCGAGAGCCGGCGTCGGCGGACGGCGCCGAGGCGGGGGAGGTGGCGCGACGGCGCGGGCGGTCGGCGCCGTCGGTGGCAGGGGTGATCGGTGTGCTGGTCATCTGGTGGTCCTCAACGGTCCGGTGGCCACCGTTCGTCCACCAGGCGGGGCCACCACGCAGGGGCCGCGTCGCTCCGGGTCGGACGTCGGGTCGCCGGCGCGCCTCCGTGGCGCAGCCTCGCGCCGACGTCGAGTCCACCTGCTCTCGGATGAGCGGGGGGCGGCGCCGGTGCCCACCACTCTGCCAGACGTGATCATCCAGCGGGCCGAAGCGGGAGAGGGACTGGTCACACCGGGGTGGGTAGCCGGTCACCCGACGTCGCGTCCGTGGGCAGCGCACCGCGGAAGGTGCGGCGGTAGGCCAGCGGGGCGACGCCGATGGCGGCGTGCAGGTGCTGGCGCAGCGACGCCGTGGTGCCGAACCCGGCGTCGGCGGCGACCCGCTCGACGGGGGAGTCGGTGGTCTCCAGCAGCCGGCGGGCCAGCTCCACCCGCTGCTGGGTCAGCCAGCGCTGGGGGCTGAGCCCGGTCTCCTGCCGGAACCGCCGGGTGAAGGTGCGCACGCTCATCGCGGCATGGGCGGCCAGCTGCTCCAGGGCCAGCGGCTCGCTGAGCCGGTCGAGCGCCCACGCCCGGGTCGCCGAGGTACCGGCGTCGTCGGACTCGGGCAGCGGCCGCTGGATGAACTGCGACTGGCCGCCGTCCCGCCACGGGGACACCACCCGCCGCCGGGCCAGGCTGTTCGCGACCTCGCTGCCGTGGTCGCGGCGCACGACGTGCAGCAGCAGGTCGATCCCGGCGGCGTTGCCCGCGGAGGTCAGCACGTCGCCGTCGTCGACGAACAGGACGTCGGGGTCCAGCCGCACCTGCGGGAAGAGCTCGGCGAAGCGGGGGGCGTGCCACCAGTGGGTGGTCGCCGGCCGGTCGTCGAGCAGCCCGGCAGCGGCGAGCACGAACGCGCCGGTGCAGATCGACACGATGCGCGCGTGCCCCGCGGCCCGGGTGAGCGCGTCGGCCACCTCGGGGGCGAGCACGCCGTCCATCTGCGGCCCGCCGTACACCCCGGCGACGACGACGGTGTCCGCGGTCTCCAGCAGCGACAGGTCGTGGTCGGGCAGGACGGCGTAGCCGGCGCTCGTGGCCACCGGGCCGCCGTCGACCGAGGCGACCCGCACCCGGTACAGCGGGTCACCCGCGGCGTCGACCGCGCCGCCCAGGAAGGAGTGCGGCAGCCCCAGCTCGAAGGCGACGGCGGTGTCCAGGGCCAGGACGGCGACCTCGTGCAGTGGCATGGCCCGATCCTTGCAGACAGTGGCCGTCGGGCCACTGGTCCCGCGTGGATTTAGACAGCAGGATCACCGTCGTGACCACCGCGCCCGCGCTCCGCACGTACCGGGTCCACCCCGCCTGGTGGGTGGCCGCGGTGACCTTCCTTGCGCTGGTCGGCGCGGCCGCCTTCCGCTCGGTGCCCGGGGTGCTCATCGACCCGCTGCACGAGGAGTTCGGCTGGTCGCTGTCGACGATCTCCGCCGCCGTCGCGGTCAACCTGGCGCTGTACGGGCTCACCGCACCCTTCGCCGCGGCGCTGATGGAGCGGTTCGGCATCCGCCGGGTGGTCGTCTCGGCGCTGCTGGTGACCGCCCTGGGCAGCGGGCTGACCGTCTTCATGACGGCGAGCTGGCAGCTGATGCTCTGCTGGGGCGTGCTCGTCGGGCTGGGCACCGGCTCGATGGCGATGTCGCTGGTCGCGACGGTGACCGGCCGCTGGTTCGTCGCCCGGCGCGGGCTGGTCTCCGGCGTGCTGACCGCGGCCGGTGCCACCGGTCAGCTGGTGTTCCTGCCCGTCGTCGCCCTGGTGGACGCGCGGTGGGGGTGGCGCCCGGCGGCGCTCGGGACGGCGGCCGCGGCGCTGGCCGTCACCCCGTTCGTCGCCTGGTTGCTGCGCGACCGGCCCCGGGACCTGGGGGTGGCCCCGTACGGCGGGACGGCGGCCGACGACGTCGACCCGGTGCGCGGCAACCCCGGGCGCACCGCGCTGCGTGGGCTCAGCGAGGCCGTCCGCACCCGGGCGTTCTGGCTGCTGGCCGGCGGTTTCATGATCTGCGGGGCGTCGACCAACGGGCTGGTGCAGCCGCACTTCATCCCCGCCGCGCACGACCACGGCATGCCGGTGACCACCGCGGCCGGGCTGCTGGCGCTGGTCGGCGTCTTCGACGTGGTGGGCACCGTCTTCTCCGGCTGGCTGACCGACCGGGTGGACCCACGGCTGCTGCTGCTGACCTACTACGCGCTGCGCGGGATGTCGCTGGTGCTCCTGCCGCAGCTGTTCGGCACCGACGTCCAGGCCTCGATGCTGGCCTTCATCGTGTTCTACGGGCTGGACTGGGTGGCCACCGTGCCCCCGACGCTGGCGCTGTGCCGGCAGTACTTCGGTGCCCGGGCGCCGGTCGTGTTCGGCTGGGTCTTCGCCTCCCACCAGGTCGGTGCAGCGCTGGCCGCCCTCGGCGCGGGCGTGATCCGGGAGGCGACCGGTTCCTACGACGCCGCCTGGTACGGCGCCGCGGCCCTGTGCGTGCTCGCGGCCGCGCTCTCGGTCTCGGTGCGGCGCCGTCCGGCCGACCCGGACACGGCCTTGCCGGTCACCCCGGTCCCCGCCGCGGCCATGGAGGCCCACGGCTGAAGAAGGGCCCTCCCGCCCCTCACCCGCCTCGGGACGGGCCCCGCAGGAGGGTCATCGGTGGTCGGGCTGGGCGGGGGAGGACGCGGCGCCCAGTGACTGCTTGATCAGGTCGCTGGCGCGCTCGGCGATCATGATCGTGGGGGCGTTGGTGTTGCCCCGGACGAGCGTCGGCATGACCGAGGCGTCCACCACCCGTAGGCCGTCGACGCCGTGGACCCGCAGGTGGGCGTCGACGACCGCCTGATCGTCGGTGCCCATCCGGCACGAGCCGACCGGGTGGTAGAGGGACTCCAGCGTCTCCCGGGCCTTGACCCTCAGCGCCTCCCGGCCCCGGACCGCGCCACCGGGTGACCACTCGTCGGCCAGCACGCCGGCCAGCGGACCCACCGAGGCGATGTCCCGGGCCCGCTCCATGCCGGTCACCATGGCCTCGAGGTCCCGGTCGTCGGTCAGGTAGCCGGCGTCGATCGCGGGCGCCCAGGACGGGTCCGCCGAGCGCAGCCGCACCGAACCGCGCGACTCCACGTGCACCAGCACCGTCGCCGCGGTGAACGCGTCGACGTCGGGGTCGACCTCGGCCTGACGCCAGAACTTGACCGGGAGGAAGTGGTACTGCAGGTCGGGCTCCGCCAGTGCCGCGTCACTGCGGGTGAACAGACCGGCCTCGGCGAGGTTGGAGGTCAACGGCCCCCGGCGGGCGCCGAACCACTGCGCGTAGCCCGAGGGCGACTCCGCACGGAACAGCGACCTCCCCGACCGGACGTGCCAGATCGTGGGCACCAGGGGGTGGTCCTGCAGCCCGGCGCCGACCCCGGGGAGGTCGTGGAGGACGTCGACGCCGACCTCGCGCAGATGGGCGGCCGGCCCGATCCCGGAGAGCATCAGCAGCTGCGGGGAGTTGATCGCGCCGCCGGCGAGCACCACCTCCGCCTCGGCGCGCACCGTGTGCAGCTGCCCGCCCCGCCGGTACTCGACCCCGGTGGCCCGGCCGTCCGTGAGGAGCACACGGGTCGCCTGCGCGCCGGTGCGGACGGTGAGGTTCGGCCGGTCCAGCGCAGGCTTGAGGTAGGCGTCGGCGGCCGACCACCGCCGTCCCCGCTTCTGGGTCACCTGGTAGGTGCCCACGCCCTCCTGGCGTGCCCCGTTGAAGTCGTCGTTGCGGACGTACCCGGCGGCCACGGCGGACTCCACGACGGCCCTTGTCCAGGCATGGGGGGAGCGGAGGTCCTCCACGCGCAGCGGTCCGCCCGTGCCGTGGAAGGCGTCGGCGCCCCGGGAGTTGTCCTCGGCACGGCGGAACAGCGGCAGCACGTCGGCGTAGGACCAGCCGTCGTCGCCGGTGAGCTGGGCCCACTCGTCGTAGTCGGCGGCCGCGCCACGCATGTAGATCATCGCGTTGATCGACGACGAGCCGCCCAGGAGCCTGCCCCGCGGCCAGAACAGCCCGCGGCCACCCAGACCTGGTTGCGGTTCGGTGACGTAACCCCAGTCGAGGCGGGTGCGCCACGTCTTGTACATGGCGGCCGGGACCTGCACCTCGAGGACGTCGTCGCTCCCGCCCGCCTCCAGCAGCAGCACCCGCAGCGACGGGTCCTCGGTCAGCCGGCCCGCGAGCGTGCAGCCCGCGGAGCCGGCCCCGACGACCACGACGTCGAACCCGTCGTCCCGGCCGACGGCGCCGGTCATCGGTGACTGCCGTGGACGATGCCCATCACGCGGGCGAGGGTGTCGGTGGCGGAGGGAGGTCGCCGGAAGCTCATCAGGTCCACGGGCAGCGCGAACCGCAGACGGGTGATCGCCTTCGCCCGGGAGAACTCGCGCAGTCCGTCCTCACCGTGGATCCGGCCGAAGCCGCTCTCGCCGACGCCGCCGAAGGGCAGCGCGGGGACGGAGGCGAAGGTGATCACCGAGTTGATCGACGTCATGCCGCTGCGCATCCGGCGGGCGAGGTCCATCGCCTTGGCCCTCGAGCCGCTGAACACCGAGCCGCCCAGGCCCATCGTCGACGCGTTGGCCCGCTGCAGCGCTTCCTCGGCGTCGCGGACTCGGGCGATCGTGAGGGTCGGACCGAACGTCTCCTCCCGCACGGCGGAGGAGGACTCCGGCACGTCGAGCAGCACGGTGGGGGCGATGAAGCCGCCGTCCACGGTGCCGCCGGTGGCCACCCGCCCACCGGCGGAACGCGCGTCGTCCAGGTGCCGGCGGACGACGTCGGTCTGGCCGGCCATGGTCATCGGGCCGTAGGCCGCGTCGTCGTCGGAGCCCGGGCGGAGCCCGGCCACCTGGCTGGTGACCTCGGCGACGAACCGGTCGTAGACGGCGCTGGTCGCGTAGACCCGCTCGATGCCGATGCAGGTCTGCCCGCCGTTGCTCATCGCGCCCCACACGGCGGCGCCGGCCGCGGCGGCCACGTCGGCGTCGTCGTCGACGATCATCGCGTCCTTGCCGCCGAGCTCCATGAGGACCGGGGTGAGGGTCTCCGCGCACGTGGCCATCACCGTGCGGCCGGTCGCGGCCGAGCCGGTGAAGGCCAGCTTGCCGACCCCGGCCCGGCACAGCGCGGCGCCGGTCCCACCGGAGCCGGTGACGACCTGGAAGGCGTCGGCGACGTCGGGGACGGCGGCCCGCCAGGCCGCGGCCAGCCAGGCGCCGATCGCCGGGGTGAACTCGCTGGGCTTGAAGACCACGGCGTTGCCGGCGGACAGCGCGTAGGCGATCGAGCCCATCGGCGTGAAGACCGGGTAGTTCCACGGGCCGATCACGCCGACGACGCCCAGCGGCTGGTACTCCAGGACGGCGGCGTGGTTGGCGGCGAGCATCCCGGCACGGACCCTGCGCGGTCCGAGCGTCTTGCTCGCGTGCGTGCTCGCCCAGGCAAGGTGGTCGATCGCCAGGGTGATCTCCAGGATCGCGTCGGCGTGCGGCTTGCCGTTCTCCCGGTGCACCAGCTCGGCCAGCTCGTGCATCCGCCGCGCCAGGTAGCCGCGGTAGGCGGCCAGCCGCACGCGCCGCCCGGCGAAGCCGAGAGCAGCCCACGTCTGCGCGGCGACCCGTGCCCGGGCGACGGTCTCGGCGACGGCGTCGGCGTCGTGCACCGGGAAGACCCCGACGACGGCCCCCGTGGCCGGGTTCGTGGACCGGAAGGTCTCCTGGGTGTCATGACGCGCCACCGTCCCGGCGGTGGTGCGGGAGACGCTGTGCAACTCCTCGTTGAGCGACATGCCGCCGGAGGTTACCCGCCGGTAGGTCGCTCCGCCCCGCCAGCGGACCGGGCGGTCCGGGCGCCCGCGGTGCCCGGGTCCGCGGCTCCGTAGAGCACCTGCGGTGAGCGGCCCCCTGAGGTGACCCGGGGACGCCGATGCCCGCTCCGACCGGGCTGCGCCGTGGGGTTTCCACCGCCGGGACCTGGTCGGCGACGCATCCCGGGGATGCCGTCGGTGGCCGTTACCCTGGCTGCTGGACCGCCCCTCGGGTGGGGACGGGCGGGGACGTGGGATCGGGCGGGTCTGGATCGGGCGTGTCGGGAGGCGCGGTGGTGGACTTCGCCGCGGTGTTCGGCGCCATGCCGACGCCGTACCTGCTGATGACGCCGGACCTGGTCATCGCCGAGGCCAACGACGCCTACCTGGCCACGACCGGGCGCACCCGCTCCGAGATCGTGGGCCAGCCGGTCTTCGAGGCGTTCCCCGGCAACCCGTCGGAGACCCAGGCCGACGGCGGCGCCAGCGCGATCCACGACTCGTTCGTGCGCGCCCGCGACACCCTGCAGCCGGACACCATGCCGCTGCACGAGTACGACATCCCCGACGGTGCGGGCGGGTTCAGCAAGCGCTTCTGGAGCCTCATCAGCACACCGGTCCTGGACACCGAGGGGCGCTGCGCCTACCTCCTGCAGCGCG
This sequence comes from Modestobacter muralis, assembly GCF_010682105.1. Classification (GTDB taxonomy): domain Bacteria; phylum Actinomycetota; class Actinomycetes; order Mycobacteriales; family Geodermatophilaceae; genus Modestobacter; species Modestobacter muralis. The sequence goes on from NZ_JAAGWH010000002.1 coordinate 42,113, forward strand.
CCGAGGACGTCACCGACTTCGTGCGGGAGCAGGAGCGCGCCGGGATCGACTCCTCGGCCCTGCAGCGCCGGGTCCTGGAGGTCGAGTCCGACCTCTTCGCCCGCAGCGTCGAGCTGGCCGACGCCCGCGCCGCGGAGGCCGTCAGCGCCGGCCGCCTCGCCGCGCTGGCCGGGATCGCCCTGCGGCTGGCCGGTGCCCAGACGGTGGCCGAGCTCGTCTCCGTCGTCACCGAGGGCGGCCTGGCGCTGGTCGGCTCACCGGGCGGGGCGGTGGCGGTCCGGCAGGGCGACGTCCTGGCCTCCGTGGTGTCCGACGGCCTGGGTGGTGAGCGCACCCAGGCGGCCTACGGGGCGGTGCCGGTGTCCGGGCCGCTGCCGGTGAGCGTGGCCAGCCGCACCGGCCGCCCGGTCTTCCTCCCCGACCGGGCCGCCTGCCTCGCCTTCGCCCCGGAGATGGCCGACGTGGTCGAGGCCACCGGCGCGGTGGCCTTCGCCAGCCTCCCGCTGCGCACCGCCGACCGGGACGTCGGCGTCCTCACCATCGCCTGGGACGCCCCGCACGAGTTCGGTCCCGCCGAGGTGGAGCTGCTGACCGCCTTCGCGGCGCAGTGCAGCCAGTCCGTCGACCGGATCCAGACCCGGGAGGCGGAGCTGCGCAGCGCGCGGCAGCTGGCCGCCCTGGCCGAGCTCGCCCTGACGCTGGGCCGCGCGGAGACCGTCCACGCCCTGACCCGCGACCTCGTCGACCGTGGGCTGACGGTGCTCGGCGCCCGGGGCGGCGCGGTCGCGGTCACCGACCCCGACGACCCGGCGACGCTGCGGCTGGTGATCACCGACGGGCTCGGCACGGACACCCCGGACATCTACGGGCAGCTGCCGCTGGCCGGCCCGCTGCCTGCCTGCGTCGCCGCCCGCACACGTCGTCCCGTCGTCCTGCACGACGCCGCGGAGTGCGCGGCGATGACCCCGGACATGACGCCGGTCGTCAGCGACACCGGCTGTGAGGCCTGGGTCGCGCTCCCGCTGGAGACCGGTGGCCGGCTGGTCGGCTCGCTGACCATCGGCTGGGCCGAGCCGCAGGCGTTCACACCGACGGAGATGGAGGTCGTGGTCGCCTTCGCCGCCCAGGCCGCCCAGGCGCTGGACCGGTTGCAGACCCGGGTCGCCGAGCGGACGGCGCTCACCGCGCTGGCCGGCACGGTCGAGGCGCTGCAGCGCAGCCTGCTCTCCGAGCCGCCGGCCCCGGACCACCTGCAGGTCGCCGTCCGCTACCTGCCCGCCGCCCGCCTGGCCCAGGTCGGCGGCGACTGGTACGACAGCTTCGTGCTGGCCGACGGTCGCACCGTGCTGGTCATCGGTGACGTGGCCGGCCACGACAGCCACTCCGCCGCCGCGATGGCGCAGGTGCGCAACGTGCTGCGCGGGGTGGCGCATCACAGCGGCGGCCGGCCGGCCGAGGTGCTCACCGGACTGGACTGCGCGATGCGCGACCTGGCCATCGGCACGCTGGCGACCGCGGTGCTGGCCAGCGTCGAGCAGACCCCCGCGGACGCCGCCCGGGGAGCGCGGGTGCTGCGCTGGTCCAACGCCGGGCACCCCGCGCCGCTGCTCGTGCTCCCCGACGGGACGGTGGAGGTGCTGGAGCGGCCCGCCGACCTGCTGCTGGGTGTCGACCCGGAGCGGCCCCGGTCCGACCACGCCCACGAGCTCGCGCCCGGCTCGACCGTGCTGCTCTACACCGACGGGCTGATCGAGCGCCGCGGCGTCCCGCTGGACGACGGCGTGGCCTGGCTGGCCGGGCTGGTGCAGCGGCTGCGGCACCTCCCGCTGGAGGAGCTGTGCGACCGGGTGCTGGACGAGCTCGACGGCCAGGTCGAGGACGACGTCGCCCTGCTGGCGATCCGCGCCCACCCCCAGGACCGGCCCCGCCCGCCCGACGCCCCCGCCGTGCCGCTGCCCGAGGGGCACAGCGCCCTGTCCCGCGGCTGACGGGCCCGTCCGGTCTGCGGCATGCTGCGCGGGTGCCCGAGCCGACCGAACTGCGCCGCCGGGTGCTCGCCGCCTGGGCCGACTCCCCGGCGCGCTTCCGCGAGGACGCCAACGCCGAGGAGGACCTGGTCCGCGGCGGCTACCGCGACCGGCTGCTGGTCGAGCTCGCGCAGAACGCCGCCGACGCCGCCGCCCGCACCGGTGGGCCGGGGCACCTCCGCCTGGAGCTCGCCGGCGACGAGCTGCGGGCGGCGAACACCGGCGCCCCGCTCGACGACGACGGCGTGCAGGCGCTGGCCACCCTGCGGGCGTCGGCCAAGCGGGACGCCGCCGACAGCGTCGGCCGCTTCGGCGTCGGGTTCGCCGCCGTGCTGGCCGTGACCGACGCACCCGCCGTCCACTCCACCGGCCGGTCGGTGCGGTTCAGCGCGGCCGCCACCCGGGACGCCGTCGCCGCCGTCCCCGCGCTGGCCGAGGAGCTGGCCCGCCGGGACGGCGCGGTCCCGGTGCTGCGGCTGCCGTTCGACGCCGAGGGCGCCCCGCCGGCCGAGTTCGCCACCGAGGTCGTGCTGCCGCTGCTCGCGGGCAGCGCCGCCGCCGTCCGCGCTGCGCTGCAGGCGCTGGACGCCGAGCTGCTGCTGGCCCTGCCCGCGCTGGCCCAGGTCGACGTCGTGCTCGACGGGGTGACCCGCACGCTCACCCGTGACCAGGACGGGAGCCGGGTCGTGCTCGGTGACGGCCCGACGACCCGGACGTGGCAGCTGGTGCAGCGCACCGTCGAGCTGCCCGCGGAGCTGCTCGCCGACCGCCCGGTCGAGGAGCGCGGGCGCCGCGCGTCCACCCTGACCTGGGCGGTGCCGCTGGACGACGACGGCGTCCCCGCCCCGCTGCCCGGCCGTCAGGTGCTGCACGCCCCGACGCCCAGCGACGAGCCGCTGTCCCTGCCCGCCCGGCTGGTCGCGCCGTTCCCGCTCGGCCCCGACCGGCGGCACGTGGCCCCCGGGCCGGTCACCGACGCGCTGGTCCGGGCCGCCGCCGACGGTTACGCCGAGCTGCTCGCCGGCCTGCCCGCCGACCCGGTGCTGCTGCAGCTGGTGCCCGGCGTGGGCCTGGCCGCCGCCGAGCTGGACGCCGCCCTGTGCCGCGCCGTGCTCGACCGGCTCACCGCGACCGCCTGGCTGCCGGCCGCGGACCCGGAGGAGCCTCCGCTGCGGCCCGACCGCGCCGTCGCCCTGGACGACGCCTCCGACGAGCGGGTGGCCGCGCTGGTCGGTGTCCTCCCCGGGCTGCTGCCGGCCGGCTGGTCGCGACGCGGCGACGCCCGGGTGCGGACGGCGCTCGGCGTGCGCCGGGCCGGACTGGCCGACGTGGTCGAGGCCGTCCGCGGCGTACAGCGGCCGGGGGAGTGGTGGGCCGACCTGTACACCGCCCTCGAGGGCGCCGACCGCGAGGAGCTGGCCGCCCTGCCGGTGCCGCTCGCCGACGGGCGCACCGCGCAGTCCCCGGCCGGGGTGCTGCTCGCCGACGCCGCCCTGCCGGCCGACCGGCTCGCCCCGCTGGGGCTGCGGACCGCCGACCCGGCCGCGGTCACCGGCGCCGCCCGGCGGGTGCTGGAACGGCTCGGCGCGCAGCCGGCCACCGCGGCCACCGTGCTCGCCGCCCCCGAGGTGCGGGCCGCGGTGGAGAGCTCGCTGGACCGGGCCGACGACGACGAGGACGTCGAACCGCTGGCGGACGCCGTCCTCGCGCTGGTCGCCGCGGCGGCACCGGCGCCGGGGGAGCTGCCCTGGCTGGGGGAGCTGGCGCTGCCCGACGACGACGGCGGCTGGGCACCGGCCGGGGAGCTGGTGCGCCCGGGCTCCCCGCTGGCCGACGTCCTCGAGCCCGGTGCGCTGGGCGTCCTGGACCCGGAGTTCGCCGCCGGACAGGACGCCGGGGCGCTGCGGGCGGTCGGGGTGCTGGACACGTTCTCGCTGCTCACCGCAGCCGACCCCGAAGAGCTCGACGTCGACCGGGCCGAGGAGTGGCTCGACGCCGTCCTGGACCGGCTGCCCGCGGACGCGCCGCCGCCGGACTGGCCCGCGCTCACCGTCGTCCGCGACCTGGAGCTCGTCCGCGACTGGGACCGCGCGCTGCCGCTGCTGGCCGCCCTGCCCGACGCCGCGCGCGCCGACGTCGACCTCGGGGGCACCGTGGTCCCGGGGTACCTGCGCTGGTGGCTGCGGACCTCGCCGGTGCTGTCCGGCACCCGCCCCGACCAGCTCCGGGCCGCCGGTGAGGGGGAGCTGCAGGGGCTGTACGACGCCGTGCCCGAGCTGCCACCGGCCGTGCGGGAGCTGCTGCGGCCGGCCTCGACCGTGGCCGAGCTGCTGGTCGACGTCGACGACGCCCTCGAACTGCTGGACCGGCTGGGCGACCCGGCACGCACGGTCGGCCCGGCCGTGTTGCGCACCGTCTACGCCCGGCTCGCCGCCGTCCTGGACGGCGTGGACGTCGAGCCGCCGGCGCGGGTGCGGGTGGCCCCCGAGCGGGTCAGCGCCGAGGCCGTCGTGCTGGACGCACCGTGGTCGCTGCCACTGGTCGACGCGCCGCTCGTGCCCGCCGGTGGTGCCCCCGAGGCGGTCGCGGACCTGCTCGACCTGCCGCTGGCCAGCGAGCAGGAGCAGGCGCGGGTGACCAGCCGGGCCGCGCGCACGGTGGCCTGGTCGGAGGTGCCGGGCGCGCGGCTGGCCGCCACCCGGCTCGGGCTGGCCGAGCTGACCGGGCAGGTGGCGGTCCACCCCACGCTCACCGTCAGCGGCGGCCGCAGCGTCGCCTGGTGGCCCGGCACCGACACGGACGCCGTCGACGGCACCCCGGCCGCACTGGGCCGCGCCCTGGCCTGGCGGGCCGGTGCGTGGCCGCTGCGGCAGGCACTCGCCGAGGCCTTTGCCCACCCCCAGCGCGCCACCGAGCTCGCCGCCGAGGACAGCATCAGCTGAAGCGCCGACCACCGGCGGGTGGCCAGCGGCCGCACCACCCACCGGCGAGCGACGTCATGACGGCCCCCTTGCAGGGCCCCGCCGCGAGCTTGCGAGCGGTGGGGGGCAAGGGGGTCCTCTCAGAACCAGCGGGGGGCGGCCTGGGCGCCGGGGGCGTGGCCGTGCCGGCTGTCGGCCCGCGGGCCGTGACCCTCGCTGCGGCCACCGGCCCGCGGTGCCCGCTGGGTGGCCTGCCACGTCTCGTACAGCGACGACCACTGGGCGGCGGTCAGCACCGACGGGCGGGCCGTGGGGGAGACGCCCTCGGCGTGCAGCCAGCGCACGCCGCCGGTGCCGGGCAGCTGGCTGCGCAGCGCGGGACCGAGGGCGGACTGCCGGCCGGCGAGCACGCCGTGGACGAGCCGGTCGAAGTCGACCTGGGCGTCCTCGGGCAGCTGGGCGCGGGCCTCGACGGCGCCGTCGAGGGCAGGGGTGGGTCGTGACACGGGGGCCTCCAGGAAGGGTGGCCGGCGGCCGAGGGGCACGCCGGGACGAGCGGGGGAGGTGGTCGGCCGGGGGACCGGCGGACGGCGGAGCTGCTCGGCAGCCTCGCGGGTCAGCTCATCGGTGGTGCGGCCGTGTCAGGAGCCCATGGCGGGGACGGTACGGACGGCGTCGTGCCGCCGTCCAGGGGTTTCCCGGTGGGCGGTCAGGAGGGGGTGTCGGCCTCGGTCCGGCGCTTGGCGGCCTGCCGGGCCTGGTGGGCGGCGTACCGCGCGGCGTCCTTCTCCCGGGCCGGGGCGGTGCGCTCCCACTTGACCTTGCGCCGCCGCGACCGGGCCAGTTCGCGGGCCTCGAAGTCGGGGTGCTGGTCCCAGCTGCTGGCCAGCTGGACGACGACCATGCCGGCGCCGCCGAAGATCAGCACGAGGGCGCCCAGGATCGGGTCGACCGCGAAGGCGAGCACGGTCAGGCCCACCCACACGACCCCGGCGAGCAACGTCCACTTCGACATGGACACCAGTATCCGCCCCGAGGCTGTGCGGCCGGTGCCGGTGATCGGCGCGGACGCCGGAGAGCGGTGGACACGCCCGACGTCCGGGCTGGTCTGCACGGCGTGGCGGCGTCCGCCACGCCGGAGACCCCTTGTGCACGACCGATCCGGTGCCTAGCGTCGTCCTCGCGGTTCAACCACCAGCCGCGACCGAGTGCTCGTCTGCTCGGCGCACCCGGTCGGTCTCCCCGCCGACCCTGGCCAGCCGGAGGTCCTCATGACCGCACTCCCCATCGACCTCGACCCGACCCGCATCGACGTCCGCTCCGCCACCTCGGCCGACGGCTGCACGATCTCGGTCAACGGCGAGATCGACTCCACCACCGCCCCGGGGCTGCGCAGCTGCCTGCTCGAGGTCCTCGAGCGTCCCGGCACCGTGACCGTCGAGGTCGACCTGACCGGCGTCACGTTCCTGGACTCGGCCGGGCTGTCGGCCCTGGCCACCGCCCACCGCGCCGCCGAGGCCGGCGGCCGCACGCTCCAGATGCGGGTCGGTGGCACCCGCGCCGTCGTCCGCCCGCTGCAGATCACCGGCCTCTGGGACGTCTTCACCGTCATCGGCTGAACCGCGCCGCCGGCAACTCGGAGGCGCCGTCCCGTCGCGCGACCTACGGTGCCCGGATGGTCCAGTACAGCTGGCGCGGTGCGTTCACCGACGCCGACGTCAACGCCCTGCACGCCGAGGGCTTCGGCCACCGCCTCCTGGACGACGGCTGGAACGCCCAGGTCGAACGGTTCAGCCTCGGCTGGGTGACGGCCGTCGACGGCGGCGAGCTGGTCGGCTTCGTCAACGTCGCCTGGGACGGTGGGGTGCACGCCTTCCTGCTCGACACCCTGGTCCGCGGCGACCGACGGCGGGAGGGGATCGGCACCGCCCTCGTGCAGGCTGCGGTCGCCGGCGCCCGCGGCACGGGCTGCGAGTGGCTGCACGTCGACTTCGAGGACCACCTGCGCGGCTTCTACGAGACCGGCTGCGGCTTCACCCCCACCGGCGCCGGGCTCATCGCGCTCGCCTGACCGCCGCCGCCTGCCTGGTCAGGTGGAGGGGTCCCGGTCGGGGTAGCGGGCCCGGGCCAGCGCGTACACCCCGAAGCCGGCGAAGCCCAGCGCCACCGCCGTGAGCAGCCACTGCCCGGTCGGCACGGCGCCGATGGCGTTCATCGCGCCGTCCAGCCCGGTCGCCGTCGACACGTCGGAGGTCGCTGCGGCGTAGACCAGCAGCCCACCGGAGACGGCGAAGGCGATCCCCTTGGCCACGTAGCCGACCGCGCCGACGTGCTGGATGAACGGCTCGACCCGGTCGGGTGCGGCATCGAGGTCGATGTCCTTCATGAACCCGCCGGTGAACCCGCGGACCAGGGTGTACAGCCCGACCGCCACGACGCCGACGCCCACCGCGACGACGAGGGCGGCTCCCCCGGGGATGTGCAGCGCGTCGTCGGTCAGCTCCCGGAAGCGTGCGGCGGCGTCGTACTCCGCCCCGACGGCGAAGAACAGCGCGGTGACCCCGAGGACCGCGTAGACCACCGCCTTGGCCCCGCACTTGGCGCAGACGACCGCCACGTGCCGCCGGTGCCCGGGCCGCAGCAGCCCGGTCCACCAGCGCAGCACCTCACCGGCCTGCCACACCGACAGCGCGAGCATGCCCAGCCCGATGACCCACAGCAGCACCCGGCCACCGGGGGAGCCGGCGACGGTCTGCAGTGCGCCGGTCTGGTCGGCGTCCTCGGTGCCGGGCTGCGCGGACCAGGCGATCCGGAACGCCAGCCAGCCGATCAGCAGGTGCAGGACGCCGTAGGCGGTCAGCCCGACCCGGGCCAGGTGGGTGAGCACCGGGTGGTCGGTCACCCCGCGGGTGCGGGTGACCGCGTCGTGCACCCGCCGGAGGACGGCGTTCACGACGGTCAGGTGCGCTGGGGGAAGCGGGCCCGGGCGAAGCAGAAGGCGCCGAAGGCGGCGATGCCGAGGGCCACCAGGGTGAGCAGGACCTTGCCGAAGGGGGCGTCGAGCAGGGTGCGCATGGCGCCGTCGAGCCCACTGGCCTTCTCCGGGTCGAAGGTGACCGCCGCCCAGCCGAGCAGGCCGCCCACCAGGGCCAGCGCCACGCCCTTGGCCGGGTAGCCGACCTGGCCCAGCCGCTCGATCGCGCGGCGCTGCCCGGTGCTGGCCTGCGCGGTGTCGATCTCCTTCATGAAGTGCCCGGTGAGGCCCTTGCGCACGTGGTAGACGCCGACGCCGATGACCACGAGGGCAGCGATGCCGACGAGGAACCGGCCACCCGGCCAGCCGAACACCCCGGCGACCGTCGACTGCTGCTGGCCGGAGCTGGACTGGCCGCCGCCGGTGGCGAACCGCAGCGCGGTGACCGCGAGGAAGAGGTAGACGACCGTCTTCGCGACCGCCTTGACGACCTTCCCGGCCGCCTTCTTCCGGGCGTCGCCGGAGGCCTGCAGCCCGGCCCGGTGGCGCAGCACCTCGGCCAGCTGCCAGACGGCCAGCGCGGCCAGCCCGACGACGAGCACCCACAGCAGCGCCTTGCCCAGCGGCTTCTCGGCCAGGGTGGACATGGCCCCGGACTGGTCGGCGGAGCCGCCGCCCCCGCCCCAGGCCAGCTGCAGGGACAGCCAGGCGATGAGCAGGTGCACGATGCCGTAGGCGATCAGGCCGACACGGGCCAGCCGCTCGAGGGCCTGGCTGTCGCCGGCGCGTGCCGCCGTGTTCCCCGGGGTGTCCATGACCGTCTCCTCCCGCCGCCGCGTGCTCGACGATCGTCCCGCCACGCACGCGGGTGCTCGGCGAGCACCCGCGGTGGCGCCGGACAGCCTCGCACGGCGACGCGCCGTCCGCCGGACGACGATCGACCGGCGTGCTCGCCACCGTCGGCGCCGGATGGGGGAGACTGGCAGCGTGACGAACGCCGTGACCGCCGGCCGGCTGGCCGGGACCTCCCCGTCGACCTCCGCCCGGGCCCGCCCCGCCTGGCTGCGCCCGGCCGCGCTTGGGGTCGCGCTCCTCGCCCTCGCCGCCCTGGCGGCCACCTGGTCCGGTGGCGGTCCGCGCCTGCTGCTGGGCCTGCTCGGCGTCGCCGCCGTCGCCCACGGGGTCACCGTGCTCCGGGCGGCCCGCACCGGCGCCGCCGACCGCACCACCGCCGTCGCCGGCGCCGGCGCCGCCTGGCTGGGCGCGGTGGCCGTCGCGTTCGCCCTGCTCTCGGCCACCGCCACCGGCTGGGTCTTCGTCGTCGCCGCGGTGCTCGCGCTGCCCGCCCTCGCCGCGCTGTCCGCCGTCCGCCGGTCCGTCGCCGCAGCCGGTGCTGCGGCCCTGGTTGTCGCTGCCGTGGTCGTCGCGGTCGTGTCCGGCGTCGACGGGCTGCTGACCGCCGGCCGCGTCGTGGCGGTGGCCGTCATCGCCCTGGCCGGGGTCGCCTACCTCGTCTCCGCGGTGCGCACGGCGCGCGAGGCCGCCGCCCCCGCCCCCGCGGCCGGCTGCGGTGGCTGCGCGTGCAGTGCCGGTGGCGGCGGGTGCGGCGCAGCCGCCCTCCGCTGACCCGGCGGCGGCCACGCGCCGCCGTCCAGTCGTTCCCCGCACGTCACGCTCCCGTCACGCGGGCTGCCTAGCCTCGAGGCCGCGGCGGGCCGTCACGTGTCCCTGGCCCGTCTCCACGTTTACGCCGGCACACCGCCGGCGGGCTGGGAGGCACGACCATGAGCGACACCATCGAGCGGACCACCTGGACCTGCGAGAACTGCAGGCACCCGAACGACACCGCGCGCAAGCGCTGCACCGACTGCGGCACCACCCGCCACTGAGGGTCGCGACACCCCGGCCGAGGGGTTGAGCCGGGCTCCCGCTGGTGAACGGCAGGGGCATGGCCGACCTCCTCGACGCCGCCGGCCGGGTGGCCGCCGTCCCGCTGGCGCTGCTGGCCCGGGCCCGCGGCGGCAGGCCGATGCACGCGCGCGGCGTGGTGCTCACCGCCCGGCTGGTCCGCACCGGGCTGCCGCGACCCAGCGGCGCCGACTGGCTGGACGGAGCCGGCACCGACGACGTCCTGGTCCGGCTGTCCCGCGGAGCCGGGCTGCCGCCCCGCCTGCCCGACCTGCTCGGCTTCGCGCTGCGCGCCCCGGGGGAGACCCCGGTGGACCTGTTGCTGTCCTCGGCCGGCCGGCACCGGTGGACCCGCCGGGTGCCGGTGCTGCGCCGGGACCCGGCCATCACCTACGGGTCGATCATGGGCTTCCGGAGCCCGGCAGGGCCGGTGCTGCTGTCGGTGACCCCGGTGTCCGCCGGGGTGTTCGCCCTCGCCGCGATCGTGGGCCGTGCGCCGGAGCAGCGTTTCGCCCGGGTGGTCCTGGGGCCGGAGGCCGAGCCGTCGGAGGCGCTGCTGCACCTCGACGCCGTGCTGCACGCCCCGCCCGGCCTGGTCGCCGACGGCCCGATGGCCCGGTTCCGGCGACCGGCCTACGCGGCGGCCCGCGCGGCGCTGGGTGAGCCGCTGGACGCCGTGCGGCCCGGGCACCCGTGAGCGGCCACGTCCCCGTCGTCGGCGGCCATGTCTTCGTGGTCGGCGCGGACCTGACCCGGCTGTCCTGCGACGACGTGCTGGTGCCCACCGACCGGGCGATGCGGGTGGGCGCCAGCTGGGTCCCGCTGCTGCCGGCCGACGCCCTGGACTGCGCCGACGACGAGGGCGCCACCGTCGCCGGCTCCTGGGACGCCGGTGCCCGGGTGCGCGAGGTGCCCGGTTGCGGCGACCGGCGCGCCTGGCTGGTCGACACCGTGGAGCACGAGGACGACGACGGGCGCGGGCTGAGCTGGCTGCTGGAGGGCGCGCGGGAGGCGCTGGCCGCGGTCGCCCGGCGTCCGGTCGAGCGCCCCGCGCACGGCCGCGCCCGCCGGCTGGTCGGCCTGCCCGCGCTGGGCACCGGCTGGGGCGGTGCGGCGGGCCGGCGCGGGGCGCTGCTCCAGCAGCTGCTGCCGGTGCTGCGAGAGGCCGCGACCGAGCACGGCTACGACGTCGCCCTGGTGCTGCGCCGGCCCAGCGACCTGGCCGCGGCGCAGCGGGTGCGCCGCGGCGAGGGCGGTGGCTGGGCGCTGCCGGCGTCGCTGCGCGCGGTGGCCGAGGACCTCGGTGCCCGCGCCCGGGGCGGCGAGCTCGCCGTCTTCCTGGGCGCCGGGGTGAGCGCGGCCGCCGGCCGCCCGACCTGGGAGGCGCTGCTCGACGAGCTGGCCGAACGGGCCGGCCTCGGCGCAGAGCTCACCGCCGGGTTGACCGGGCTGCCGCCGCAGGACGCCGCCGCGCTGCTGGCCCGCGAGCTCGGCCGGGACGAGCTCACCGCCTACGTGCAGCAGCGCTTCGGCCCCGGCCCCTACGCGCTGGCGCACGCCCTGGTCGCCGGGCTGCCAGTGCGTGAGTACGTGACCACCAACTACGACCCGCTGGTCGAGCTGGCCGCCGCCGACGTGGGCCGGCCGCTGCGGGTGCTGCCGTTCGAGGAGGCCGCACCGGGCGAGCCGTGGCTGCTGAAGCTGCACGGCGACGCCGCCCACCCCGACAGCGTCGTCCTCACCCGCGAGCAGTACCTGGAGTTCGGCGACCACCGGACGGCGCTGGCCGGGGTGCTGCAGACCCTGCTGCTGACCCGGCACGTGCTCTTCGTGGGCACCTCGATGCTCGACGACGACCTCATCCGGATCGCCCACCAGGTGCGCAGCGTGCTCGCCGCCCCGGGGACGGCGACCGGCCGGCGCAACGGCACCGTGCTGGCGCTGCAGGAGGACGCGGTGCGCGCCCGGCTGTGGGAGCGCGACGTCGACACGGTGGCGATGGGCGGCGCCGACGTCCCGGGCCCGGAGGCGGCCCGCCGGCTGGAGGTGCTGCTGGACCTGCTCGGGTGCCTGTCCAGCCGGCCGACCGGCTACCTGCTCGACCCGGCCTACCGCGGGCTGCTCGACGCCGGGGAGCGGACCCTGTCCGCCGCGCTCGGCGAGGTCGCCACCGCGCTGGCCGGGGGGTCGGGGCGCAGCTGGGCCGGCCAGGAGGTGCACCGGCTGCTGGAGGAGCTGGGTCACCAGGAGGGCTGATTACGGCGCGGGCGGGCTGGGCAGGGGAGCGCCATGACCCGCAGGCCCCGGCTGGACCAGTCGATCGCGATGCTCGCCCAGGGGTACGCCTGGCTGCCCGACCGGCGCCGCGCGGCCGGGCGCGACACCGTGCGGACCCGGGTGGCGCTGCGGCAGGCGCTGGCCGTCGAGGGCCCGGCCGGGGCGCGGTTCGTCTACGACGAGGACCACGTGCGCCGCAGCGGTGCGCTGCCCGAGCCGGTGGTCAGCACGCTGTTCGGCCACGGTGCCGTGCACACCCTCGACGGCGAGGCCCACCGGGTGCGCAAGGCGATGTTCGTGCACCTGCTGATGGGCGAGGGGGTCGCCGCGCTGGTCGACCGGGTCACCACTGCCTGGGACGACGCCGCGTACCGCTGGGCGCAGCAGGAGCAGGTCGTGCTCATGGACGAGGTGGCCCGGGTCCTCGCCCGCGGGGTGTGCGACTGGGCCGCCGTCCCGCTGACCGAGGACGAGCTGCCGGCGCTGGCCCGCGACCTCACGACCCTCGTCGACGGCTTCGCCACCGGCGCGCCCCGGCACTGGCGGGCCCGCCGCGTACGGCAGCGGCGGGAGGCCTGGCTGGCCGGAATCGTCGAGGAGGTGCGCTCCGGCGCCCGGGCCGTGCCGGCGGGCTCGGTGCTGGCCACGGTCGCCGCGCACCGGGACTCCGACGGCGAGCTGCTGGAGCCGCGGGTGGCCGCGGTCGAGGTGCTCAACGTCGTCCGGCCCACCGTCGCGGTCTCCTGGTTCGTGGCCTTCGCCGCCCACGCCCTGCACCGCTGGCCCGCCCACCGCGAGCGGCTGCGCAGCGGGGACGCGGCGTTCGCCGAGGCCTTCGCCCACGAGGTGCGCCGCTTCTACCCGTTCGCGCCCTTCATCGGCGGCCGCTCCCCGCGCGAGGTCGAGTGGGACGGCGAGCGCGTGCCGGCCGGGTCGATGGTGCTGCTGGACCTGTGGGGCACCGACCACGACCCCGAGCTGTTCCCCGAGCCCTGGACCTTCCGGCCCGAGCGGTTCCTCGCCGGCGACGAGGTGCGGGAGATCGGCGCCTGGGAGCTCGTGCCGCAGGGGGCCGGCGACCCGCGCACCGGACACCGCTGCCCGGGCGAGGACGTCACGGTGTCGCTGCTGTCGGCCCTCGCGGTCCGGCTGGCCCGGCTGGAGTACCGGCTGCCGCCGCAGGACCTCCGCATCTCGCTGTCCCGCATCCCGGCCCGCCCGGCCAGCGGTGTGGTGCTCAGCGGGGTCCGGGCCGGCTGAGCCGGATCAGGCGCCGGTGGCGCGGCGGGGCTGGGCCGGGGGAGGGCGGGTGAGTACGGTGACCGAGGTGAGCGTCCGCGCGCGGAACGACGTCCGTGTCAGTGGTGCGCCCGGGGCGCGGCCGATGGTGTTCGCGCACGGCTACGGCTGCGACCAGGCCATGTGGCGGTACGTGGCGCCGGACTTCGAGGTCGACCACCAGGTGGTCACCTTCGACCACGTGGGCTTCGGCAACTCCGACCTGTCCGCCCACGACCCGGTGCGGCACGGGTCGCTGCGCGGCTACGCCGCCGACGTCGTCGAGGTCCTCACCGAGCTGGACCTGACCGACGCCGTCTTCGTCGGCCACTCCGTCAGCGCCATGATCGGCGTGCTCGCCCACGCGATGGCGCCCGAGCGCATCGGCGCGATGGTGATGGTCGGCCCGAGCGCCCGCTACGTCGACGACGGCGAGTACGTCGGTGGCTTCACCCGCGCCCAGCTCCGCGAGCTGCTGGAGAGCCTGGACGCCAACCACCTGGCCTGGTCGACCCTGATGGCCCCGCAGATCATCGCGAACCCCGACCGCCCCGAGCTGGCTGCCGAGCTGACGGCGTCCTTCTGCCGCACCGACCCCGACGTGGCCCGGCGCTTCGCCCGGATCTCGTTCCTGTCCGACAACCGGGCCGACCTGGCCGGTCTCGACGTGCCGACCCTCGTCCTGCAGTGCTCCGAGGACGTCATCGCCCCGGTCACCGCCGGCCGCTACGTCCACGAGCACGTCGCCGGGTCCACGTTCGTCCAGCTGGCCGCCACCGGGCACTGCCCGCACCTCAGCGCACCTGAGGAGACCTCCGCCGCCATCCGGGCCTGGTTGTGACCGACGCCCGCGAGGCCGCAGCTCCTCCCGGCGCCCGCGAGGCCGCAGCCCCTCCCGTCGCCCGGGAACGCCGGCTGGTGGACGGGGTGCGTGAGGCGCTGGACCAACTGCTGGACGACGACCCCGCCGACCTCTACGAGAACGCCCCCTGCGGGTACCTGTCCATGCTCGCCGACGGCACGATCGTGAAGGTCAACCAGACCCTGTGCAGCTGGCTGGGGATGCCGGTCGAGCAGGTGCTGCGCACCCGGCTGCGCGACCTGCTGAGCATCGGCGGCCAGGTCTTCCACGACGCGCACCTCACGCCGCTGCTGCGCATGCAGGGCGCGGCGCGCGAGGTCGCGCTCGACATCGTCCGGGCCGACGGCTCGTTGCTGCCGTGCCTGGTGAACGCGGTGGAGGTGCGGGACGCCCACGACCGGCCGCTGATCGTCCGCGCCACGCTGTTCGAGGCGAGCGCGCGCCGCCGCTACGAGCTGGACCTCCTCGCGGCGCAGCGGGCGGCCGAGGCGTCGGAGGTGCGGTCCCGCACGCTGCAGCGGTTCGTCTCCGACCTGGCTGCGGCGGTGGCGACCGAGGACGCCGCGGAGGTGGTGGTGCACCGCAGCCGGCAGGCGGTGCAGGCCACCGGGGCCGCGTTGTGGCTGGTGGCCGTGGACGCCGCCCGCCCGGACACCACCGAGCCGGTCGCGGTGCTCACTGCCTCCGAGAACATGTCGCCCGCCCTGCTGGACGCGTTGGACGGGACCGCGCCGGGCCGGGTCGACCTGGTGCTCAGCGCGGGGGTGCGCACGGTGCCGGTGACCGAGCGGCTCGGCGAGGCGTGGCCGGCGCTGGCGGCCGCCGCGGCGGAGACCGGCGTCACCGACCTCGTCGTCGTCCCCGTCACCGCCGACGACACCCACCTCGGCGCCCTGCTGCTCACCCTCGGCGACGAGGCCGACGGTGACCTGATCAGCCTGGCCGAGCCTGCCGCCCACCGGTCCCTGCCGACGGCGGACGTCGACCTGCTGTGCACGCTGGGCCGGCAGGCCGGGCAGGCGCTGGAGCGGGCCCGGTTGCACGAGGAGACCGCCCGGCAGGCGGAGCGTTCGGGGTTCCTGCTCGACGCTGCGCGGATGCTGGCCCGGGCGGCGGGGGTGACCGAGACCGTCGAGCGGCTGGCGGAGATGGTCGTGCCGCGGCTGGCCGACCTGTGCGTGCTGGACCTGATCGGTGAGCACGGCATGGAGCGGGTGGTCGCCCGGCACGGCGACCCCGCGCGCCAGCAGTTCGTCGACGCGCTGCGCGCCTGGGCGCCACCGCACCGGGACCTGCCGGCACCGGCCCGGACGGCGCTGGCCGAGGGGCGCACCCGGTGGTTCACCACCGTCGACGAGGCCCAGTTGGCCGCGATGGCGCGGAGTGCGGAGGAGGTCGCCGCCGCCCGCGCCCTGGAGCTGGTCAGCCTGATCGCCGTGCCGCTGATCGCCGAGGGGCGCACCCTGGGGGTGATGACGCTGGCGGTCGACCGGCGCCGGCGTCCGTTCACCTCCGCCGACGTCGAGCTGGCCGAGCAGCTGGGGCTGCAGGTCGCGCTGATGATGGCCAAGGCGCAGCGCTACGAGCTCGAGGCGCGCACCTCGCACACCCTGCAGGCGACGCTGCTGCCACCGCCCCCGCCGGCGGTGCCGGGGATGACCGTCGCCGTCCGGTACCTGGCGGCGACCTCGGGTGTGGAGATCGGCGGCGACTTCTACGACGTCGCCCCGCTGCCCGGTGACCACGTGGCGATCGCGGTCGGCGACGTCGTCGGCCACGACATCACCGCCGCGGCCACGATGGGCCAGCTGCGCAGCGTCTACCGGGCGCTGCTGGTCGAGGCGCCGGCGCCGGCCGCCGTCATCGACCGGCTGCAGGCCAGCTGGCCGCTGCTGGGACTGCAGCGGATGGCCACGGCGTTGTTCGCCACCCTCGACCTCCCCACCGGGGTGCTGCGGGTGGCCTCCGCCGGGCACCCGCCGCCGCTGCTCGTCGCCGGCGGCCGGGCGGAGTTCCTGCCGGTGGTGCCCAGCCGGATGCTCGGGGCCCCGCCCGCGCCGGCCGTGGAGTGGCGCGGCGTCCTCCCGCCGGGAGCGACCTTGGTGCTGTTCACCGACGGGCTGGTGGAGAGCCGCACCAGCGACATCGACGCCGGCCTGGAGCGCCTGCGGGCGGCGGCCGACCGGGCGGCCGCGAACGGCCCCGACGAGCTGTGCGACCGCCTGCTGGCCGACCTCGCCGGCACCCACCGCGCCGACGACATCGCCCTCCTCGCCCTCACCCGCGACCCCTGACGGCGGCGGGCGGACGGCGGACGCCGGACGCCGGAGGGCACCGACTGTGCGCTGAACGGGCCGCGCCGGCCGCCCCGCGCCCGCTGAGCGCACAGTCGGCGCACCGGAGCTCGGTGCCCGGCGCCGACTGTGCGCTGAGCGGGGTCCGCAGCGGAGACAGGGCCCGATGGCACGGTCGGCGTACCTGTGGACGACGAGCGCGGGCGCGCCAGCGGATCGGGGAGGCTGCTCGGCTGCCCGTCCGCGCCGATGCCCCGCTGCAGGGGGTGTTCCGCGGGTCGGTGGCGGTGGCTCGCGGGCTGGTCACGCCCGACGTGCTGCGCGGGCCGCGGTACCGGGCGCTGTACCGGGACGTCCACGTCGCCGCCGACGTCCCGGTCACCCACGCCCTGCGCGTCCGTGCCGCGGCGGGCGTGCTCCGGCCGGGAGCGGTGGTGACCGGACGCAGCGCCGCCGTGCTGTGGGGCATCGACCTCGCCGGTCCCGAGGACGACGTCGAGCTGACCCTCCCGCCGGACGCCCATCCGGTGCGGTCGGCCGGTGTGCGCGTCCGGCGAGCGGCACTCGACCCCCGCCGGGTGTGCACCCACCGCGGCGTCCGGGTGACCGATCCCGTGGCGACCACCGTGGCGCTCGCCGGGTCGCTGCCGCTGGAGGAGGCGGTGGTCGCCGTCGACCGGATGACCGTGTCCGGGGTGGCCGGGCTGGCGGAGGTCCGGGCGCTGGCCGCCGTGCAGGTGGGACGTGGCTGCCGCCGAGCCCGCACGCCGTGCGCGCTGGCCGACGGTCTCGCGCAGTCGCCGCAGGAGACCAGGCTGCGGCTGCTGATGGGGTGGGGTGGCCTGCCGACCCCGGTGGCGCAGCACCGCGTCGTCCACGGTGGCCGGTTCGTCGCCGACGTCGACTTCGGCTGGCCGGCACACCGGGTGGCCGTGGAGTACGACGGCCTCTGGCACGCTGAACCCGGTCAGTTCGCCAAGGACCGCCAGCGACTGAACCGGCTCACCGCCGCCGGCTGGCGCGTGGTCTTCGTGACCGCCGCCGACCTGTACCGCCCCGAGGCGCTCATCGCCCGCATCGCCGCCCTGCTGACTGCCTGACCCGCCCTCTGGCCACCGACTGTGCGCCAAGCGGGGCCAGCAGCCCGGATCGAGCCCGCCGGGCGCACGGTCGGGCACTGCTGGCCTGCGGCCCGCGCGCCTGATGCCCACCCGGGGGAAGGCAGCCGACTGTGCGCCCGCCGGGGTCAGCAGACCGGATGGAGCCGCTGAGGCGCTCAGTCGGCGCGTTGCGCGCCCGGTGCCCGCGCGCTCGGGGGCCCGTAACTCACCCACTGTGCGCTCAGCGGGGCCAGCGGGTCGGATCGGGCCCGCTGAGCGCACAGTCGACGGCCGCCCCGGGCAGCGGCCGCCCCGGGCAGCGGCCGCCCGGGCGGGGCACCGTCACACCGGGACGAGCCCCGACAGCTCCTCGGGCAGTTCGCCGGGGTGGACGACGGCCAGCCGCTGGGTCGACCGGGTGAGCGCGACGTACAGGTCGCTGTACCCGCGCACACCCTCGGCGAGCACCGCGCACGGGTCGACCAGCACCACCGAGTCGAACTCCAGGCCCTTCGCCTCACCGGGCACGAGCACCACCGGCGCCCGGCGGGAGTCGGCGTCGGCGCCGGCCTGCGCGGCGGGCAGCTCCGACCGGACGGCGTCCAGCGTGGCGGCCAGCCGGCTCGGCGGCACGATCACCGCGACCGTCCCGCCCAGTCCGGCGAGCTCCGCGGCGACCTCGGCCACCCGGCCGGGCAGCTCGGCCTCGGCGACCTTCTCCTGCGTCGGCGGGACCCCGGTGCTGCGCACCGACCGCGGGGCGGCGGTCTGCGCGCCACCGGCCTCCAGCACGGCGGCGGCCACGGCCATGATCTCGGCGGGCGTGCGGTAGTTGACGGTCAGCTCGGCCAGCCGCCAGTGCGCGTCGCCGACCGAGGGCCGCAGCGCCTCGCCCCACGCCTGCGCGCCGGCCAGGCTGCCGGTCTGCGCCAGGTCGCCGACGACGGTCATCGACCGGGTCGGGCAGCGCCGCACCAGCAGCCGCCAGGTCATCGCCGACAGCTCCTGCGCCTCGTCGACCACCACGTGCCCGAAGGTCCAGGTGCGGTCGGCGGCGGCCCGCTCGGCCGTCGTCCGGTAGTCGACCTCCGCGTTGCGGGCGGCCAGCGACTCGGCGTCGAGCAGGTCGCCGGCGGTGAGCTCCTCGCCCTCCTCGTCGTCCTCCAGGTCGGTGGAGCGGGAGCCGTGCAGCATGTCCAGGGTGTCCTGGGCCTCGGCCCGCTCGCGGCGCTGGCGGCGGGCCTCGGCAGCCCGCTCGGCACTGTCGTCGTAGCCGAGCAGCTCGTCGGCCTCCTCCAGCAGCGGGACGTCGGCCGGGGTCCAGGCGGTGCCGTCGGTGCGGAGCAGCAGCGCGCGGTCCTCGTCGGTCCAGTTCTTCGTGGCCCGGCGGATGCGGTCGGCGGAGGTGAGCAGGTCGCCCACCAGCTCCTCGGGGGTGAGCGTGGGCCACAGCTCGTCGACCAGCCGGCGGACGGCGGGGTCGCCGAGCACCTCCGAGCGCAGCGCGTCGACGTCCCGGCGGTCGAGCAGGGTCTCCCCGCCGCGCACGTCGGCGCCGATCCGGCCCACGTACCGCTCGGTGACGAGGTCGGCCACGGCACGGGCGAACGCCGGGCGGCCCAGGTTGTGCTGCCGGGAGGCGCGGCGCCCGGCGGTGCGAGCCCGGGTCAGGTCGGCCGGGCGCAGCGAGATCCGGACGCCGTCGATCACCAGCTCGCGCACCCCGCGGCCCAGCGTCTGCCGGTCGCGGACGGCGGCGGTGAGCACGTCGACCATCGCCAGCCTGCCCTTGACCTCGGCGGTCTCCGGGGACTCCGTGCCGCGGGCGTCCAGCCCGGGGCGGAGCTGGCCGAGGCCGGCGAGCAGCACCCCGGTCTCGCCGAGGGAGGGCAGCACGTCGGCGATGTAGGACAGGAAGGTCGGCGTGGGGCCGACGACGAGCAGACCGCTGCGGCCGAGGCGCTCGCGGTGCGTGTAGAGCAGGTAGGCCGCGCGGTGCAGGGCGACGGCGGTCTTGCCGGTGCCCGGGCCGCCCTGGACGACGAGCACCCCGCGGGCGTCGCTGCGGATGATCGCGTCCTGCTCGGCCTGGATGGTGGCCACGATGTCGGTCATCCGGCCGGTGCGCTCAGCGGTCAGCGCGGCCATCAGCGCGGCCTCGCCGGTCAGCGCCGGGCCGTCGCCGGCGGTGGCGGCGTCGATGCTGAGCACCTCGTCGTTGACCGCGGACACGGTGCGGCCGCGGGTGCGGATGTGCCGGCGGCGGACGACGCCCTCGGGGCGGAACGGGGTGGCGGTGTAGAACGGCCGGGACGCCGGGGCGCGCCAGTCGACGAGCGCCGGGTCGCCGCCCGGGTCGTCGGCGGGCAGCCCGACGCGGCCGATGTAGAGCGGCTGCGGCTGCTCCTCGCGGTCCAGCCGGCCGATCACCAGGCCGTGCTCGGCAGCGTCGAGGGCGGTGATCCGCTGGGTCTGGAAGCTGGCCGCGGCCTCCCGCTCACCGAGGGCCTGCGGGTTGATCGCCGGCATCGCCAGCGCCTGCTTGAACCGGTAGACGGCGTGCTCGCGGTTGGCGTCCAGCCGCCGGTACAGGTCGGCGACGGCGGCCTGCTCGACGGCCAGCTCCGTGTTCTGCTCGGGCTCGGTGGCGGGGGAGGTGCTCGACAAGTCCTGCAGCTCCTACGCGTGGGGGGCCGGCCAGCCGGGATCGGCGACCGCCCATCCTGCCACCGTCCGGCCCCTGGTCCCGGCCGGGGAGTCCGGCCCGGGAGCGGGTGGTGCGCCGGTCAGAGGCGGGACGTCGTGGCGTCGTCCTCGGCGCCGCCGAAGTACTGGTCGAGCACGGCCCGGAACACCGGCTTGTCCGGCGCGGCGTGGGCGAAGAGGGTCATGGACGAGCGCAGCTTCTGGGCGTCGATGCCGCCGAGGACCGCCACCGGGTCGGTGGTGTCCAGCGCGGTCAGCGCGCGGGCGCAGTCGAGCAGGCGCGGGCCGAGCACCGGGTGGGCGAGGTAGGCCCGGGCCTCGTCCAGGTCGTGGACCGCATAGCGCTGGGCCATCTCGCTGCGGCCGAGGCCGGCCAGCTGGGGGAGCACGAACCACATCCAGTGACTGCGCTTGTGCCCGGCGCGCAGCTCGGCCAGGGCGGCGTCGTAGGTGCCGCCGGTGTCCTGGGCCTCGACGAAGCGGGCGAGCCCGACGGGGTCGGTCGCGGGTCTCTGCGGCGGTGCTCCGGTCATGCCGGGCTCGTGCCCAGCGTCCCGGCCGCCGAACCGCACGGGTAGACGGGAACCCGGTATGACACCGGCCCCGCCCCCGCGAGGCGGGGACGGGGCCGGGAGTCGTCGGACTCAGACCGCGGTGATGCGGCCGACCCCGCCTTCCGGGTACCTGCTCGCGGGCACGACGCCGCCGAGGTCCTCGGTCAGGTAGGTCGCGAACGCCTGCTGGTAGGTGACCGGCAGGACGGTGAAGGCGACACCGTCGAAGGGGTAGCCGTCCCCACCGCGCAGCGTGAAGTCGTTCGTCGCCACCGAGATGGTCTTCAGCGCGCCGGTGGGCACGCCACCGGCGACCAGCACCGTGCCGTCGTCCAGCGTCAGGTCCACGATCCGCGAGCCGACCGGCTGCGCCGCGCGGTAGGTGACCCGGTAGCCCGCGACCTGCGCGAAGCCGCCGTCCGGCGTCAGACCACGCTCGACGCCGGCGAGGAACTGCGAGACCGGCATGGCCGGGGCGACGGCCACGAAGTTGGCGAAGGGCAGCACCGTGTAGGTGTCCAGCTCGGTGATCGGCCCCGCCGGCAGCACGCTGGCGTTGCGGATGCCGCCACCGTTCTGGATGGCCACCACCGGAGCCGTGATGCCGGCGGCCGCCGCCTCGCGCCGACCGGCGGCGAGCAGCGAGTCGGCCACCAGGTCACCGAGGTTGGTCTCCCGGCTGCGGACGTCGTTGCGGAGACCGTCGAGCGGCACCTCCGACGTCGCGACGACCCGCTGGCGCAGCGACCCGACGTGGGCCTGCACCGGCTGCACGACGGTGCGGGCGACGGTCGGGTCGGCCGGCAGCGCATCCGGGCCCGAGGCGATCACCGGCAGCGGCCGGGAGGCCTGGTCGTCGACGGCGAGCAGGTTGCCGGCGTCGTCGAACGTGACGACCAGGCGGCCGACGTAGGTGTAGAGCGCGTTGGTGGTGACGACCGGCACGACCTTGCCCTCGGCGTCCCGCGGCGTGAGCGGGTAGGAGCCGTAGGGCTTCTGGTACGGGGCGGCCGCGCTGGCGCCGTTGGGCACCAGCGGGTCGCCCGGGTCCGCCAGCAGCTCGTGACCGCCGCCGCCGACGATCACGTCGACGCCGCGCAGCTGGCCCGCCAGGGCGACCTCGTTGTCGATGTCCTGCAGGTGGGAGACGAGCACGACCTTGTCCACCCCGGCCGCGGCGTAGGCGGCGGCCTGGGCGTTGGCGATGCCGGCCAGGTCCGGGTCGACGGTGACCCCGCGCGAGCTGGTCAGCCGCGGCAGCTCCGGGGTGGTGAGCCCGATGATGCCGATCTGCTCGCCCTTGATCTTCTCCACGTGCGTGCGGACGATCGTGCCGTCCTGCACCTGGGCCAGCAGCGCGGGCTCGGCGGCGAAGCCGAGGTTGCCGGAGACGAAGGCGGTGTCCGAGCCGACGTCGTCCAGCCAGCGGGCGAGGAAGTCCGGCGTCTGGTCGAAGTCGTGGTTGCCGAAGATCGACACGTCGAAGCCGGCCGCGGCGAACGCGGTCGCGTCGTAGATCGGCTGGGCCGGGTCCGAGCCGCTGGCGGCCAGCTGCGGGCCGGGCAGGAAGTTGTCCCCGGCCGAGATGGTGAGCACGCCGCGCTTGCCGGCCTGACCGGGGCCCGGCTTGCCGGTCCCGGCGGCCTGCTGCTCCTGCTGGACCAGCTCGACGAACCGGTCGACCCCGCCGTACTGGACGCCGTTGGGTCCGGTCGTGGGGAGCAGCGCGGACTCGAGGTCGTTCGCGTGCAGGATCGTCAGGGTGAAGTCGGGCGTGGCGGCCTTGGGCTTGGGCGCGGCCGAGGCGGTGCCGGCGAGGGCGCCGCTGGTCAGCGTCACCGAGGCGAGTGCCAGGACGACGGCGCCGCGGCGGTAGGTGCGGGAGGTCATGTCGCTCCGAGGTCGGGAGGGCGTGGCGGGCGTGGCGGGCGCGACGCTGCCACACAGGTTAGCGATGCGAACTGTGTGATGAATCACTTCGGCGTGTCACAGGAAGGCCACATAGCGTCAGCGAGTCGTTCACATCCGTGACTCAGGGTCGGATGTCGCTCCCGATCGACCCGCCCTCCGAGAGGACCGTTCGTGCCCCTCCCCACCGGTACCGCCCGCACCGCCGCGAGGCGCGCCGCCCTGGGCGCCGCGATGGCGTCCACCGCCGTGCTGGCGGCCCTCGCCGTTCCGGCCGTGGCCGCCGCCGCGCCGCCCACCACGCCGTTCATCTCCGAGATCCACTACGACAACGTTGGGGACGACGCTGGTGAGTTCGTCGAGGTGCAGGTCCCGGCCGGCACCAGCTCGGCCGGCCTCGCCGTCGTCCTCTACAACGGTGGCAACGGCGCGGTGTACGACACCGACGCGCTCCCGGTGGTCGCCGCCCCGGCCGACGCGCCCGCCGTGGCCGTCGTCGACTACCCGGCCAACGGCCTGCAGAACGGTTCACCCGACGCGATCGCCCTGGTGCGCGGCACCCAGGTGATCGAGTTCCTCTCGTACGAGGGCACGATGACCGCCTCCGGCGGCTCGGCCGCCGGCACGTCGAGCACCGACATCGGCGTGAGCGAGACCGGCAGCGGTCCGGTCGGCCAGTCGCTGTCGCGCAGCTACAGCCCCACGGCGGACGCGCTGGTCTGGTCCGGCCCCGCCACCGCCACCCGGGGCACGGTCAACGCGACGGTCACCCCGCCGCCCCCGCCCCCGGCCACCACTGCCTGCGACACCGCCCCGACGCACGAGATCGGCGCCGTCCAGGGCGCCGGCGACGCCACCCCGCTGGCCGGCGCGACCGTCACCGTGCGCGGTGTCGTCGTCGGCGACGTCCCCGGGCTCTCCGGCTTCTACCTGCAGGACGCCGACGGCGACGGGAACGCCGCCACCTCCGACGGCGTCTTCGTCTTCAGCCCGGTCGCGGTCGACCTGGGTGACACCGTCGCCGTCACCGGCCAGGCCCAGGAGTTCAGCGGGCAGACCCAGATCAGCTCGCGCACCGACGTCGAGGTCTGCGCCGACGGCACCGCCGCCGGACTGCCCGCCGCGGCGCCGCTGGACCTGCCCGCCGACGCCGCCGCCCGCGAGCGGCTCGAGGGCATGCTCGTGGCACCGGCCGACCCCCTGACCGTCAGCGAGGTCTTCGACCTGACCAGCTTCGGGGAGCTGACGCTGTCCGAGGGCGGCCTGCTGGTGCAGCCGACCGAGCTCGCCCGGCCGGGCACCCCCGAGGCAGCCGCCGTCGCGGCCGCGAACACCCTCCGTCGGATCGTCCTGGACGACGGCCTGAGCGCCCGGGTCACCACCACCACCCGGCCCTACCTGTCTCCGACGACGCCGGTCCGCGTCGGTGACCGGCTCGCCTTCACCGCGCCGCTGGTGCTCGGCTACGGGTTCGACCAGTGGCGGCTGCAGCCGGCCGACGGCACCGCGGCGGGCACGTTCGCCTCGCAGAACACCCGTCCGGCCACCCCGGGCACCGTCGGCGGCGACGTCCAGATCGGCGCGTTCAACGTGCTGAACTACTTCCTCACCATCGGCGGGGAGGGCCGCGGCGCCACCAGCCCGGCCGAGTTCGAGGAGCAGGCCGGCAAGATCGTCCCGGCGATCGAGGCCCTGGGCGCCGACGTGGTCACCCTGATGGAGATCGAGGACACCGACTCCACCGGCCGCGACCCCGGCGACGCCGACCAGGCGCTGGCCGACCTGGTGCGCCGGCTGAACGCCGCCGCCGGCTACGACAAGTGGAGCTACGTCCCGCTGCCGGAGGAGCTCTACGGCGTCGACCGCGACGTCATCCGGAACGGGATCATCTACCAGCACGACGTCGTCGCACCCGTGGGTGCCCCGGTCGGCCTGGTAGACGAGACGGTCTGGGAGAACGCCCGTGAGCCGATCGCGCAGACGTTCACCAAGGACGGCGACGCGTTCACCGTGGTCGCCAACCACCTCAAGTCCAAGAGCACCGGTGCCGCCACCGGGGACAACGCGGACGCCGGCGACGGACAGGGTCAGTGGAACGGCGACCGGGTGCGGCAGGCGGAGTCGCTGGCCGCGTTCACCGAGCAGTTGCGGGCCCGGACCGGGGACCCCGACGTCGTCCTGCTGGGTGACTTCAACGCCTACACGCAGGAGGACCCGATCGAGGCGCTGCGCCGGGCCGGGTACACCGACCTGGGTGCGCAGTTCGACGAGGGCCGGTACAGCTACGTCTTCGACGACATGTCCGGGTCGCTGGACCACGCACTGGCCACCGCGTCGCTGACCGCCAAGGTCACCGACCTGGTGCACTGGAACATCAACTCGGTGGAGTCCTTCGCCTACCAGTACACCGGTGACCCGGCGCTCTACGCGCCGAACCCGTACCGCTCCAGCGACCACGACCCGCTGCTGCTGGGGATCGACCTGGACGAGCGCTGCAACGGTCTCGTCCCGACCATCCGCGGTACCGCCGGCGACGACGTGCTCACCGGCACCAACGGCCGCGACGTGGTCATGGGCCTGGGTGGCAACGACACGATCACCGGTGGGAACGGCGACGACGTGCTCTGCGGCGGCGCCGGGGACGACCGGATCGAGGGCGCCAACGGCGACGACGTGCTGCTCGGCGGCTTCGGGGCCGACCGGCTCTCCGGGGCCAACGGCGACGACGTCCTGATCGGCGGCCCGGGCGCCGACGTGCTCGACCAGGGCAAGGGCAAGGGCCGCGAGGAGCAGGACGGCGCCGAGTCCTGACCTGAGCTGATCCGCCCGGACGGCGGCGTCCCGCACCCGCGGGGCGTCGCCGTCCGTCGTTCATCGGCAGGATGGGCGACCCCGGCCCGAGGAGTGAGCAGATGGCGACCATCCGTCCCTACCGGCCCGCCGACCGGGCCGCGGTCTACGACGTCTGCGTGCGCACGGCCGACGCCGGTGGCGATGCGCGCGGCCGGTGGTCGACCGACGACCTGATGCCCGACCTCTTCGCCGGGCCCTACGTCGACCTGGAGCCGGTACGGGCCTTCGTGCTCGACGACGGTGGTCGGGTGGTCGGTTACGTGATCGGCACCGCCGACACCCCGGCGTTCGTGCGCACCTGGCGCGAGGAGTGGGTCCCGCGGCTGGCCGAGCGGTACCCGGTGCCACCCGACCCGCCGCGCACACCCGAGGAGGAGATGCTCGCCCTCGGGCACCGGCCCGAGCGGATGCTGCTGCCCGAGCTCGCGCCCTACCCGGCGCACCTGCACATCGACCTGCTGCCCAGCCACCAGCGCGCCGGGCACGGCCGCGCGCTCGTCGACACCTTCCGTGCGGCGGTGGCTGCCGCGGGTGCCCCGGCGCTGCACCTGGGGATGGTCACCACGAACCGCGCGGCCCGCGCCTTCTACGACCGGCTCGGGTTCACCGAGATCGCGGTGCCCGACGCCGGGCCGGTCACCTACCTGGGGATCAGGACCCGGTGAGCCGGCGCCACTCGTCGGTGTCCTCGCCGAGGGCCACCGCGGTGGGCAGCCGCAGGGTGCCGGACAGCCAGACCAGCAGGTCGTGCAGTCGCAGCCGGGTCAGCGGCGCCGTCGGCAGCAGTGCGGCGACGACCCGCTCCAGCTCGGCGAACGCCGCGGCGTTGGCCTGCAGCTCGCGGTGGGTCACCGCGGCCACGCTGCTGTCGCCCTCGCGCAGGTGCGGGACGCTCTGCAGCCAGGTCGCGCGCGTGAGCAGCGGCACCAGGGCCGGACGGCGGTGGTGCAGCGCCGCGGCTGCGTACCGCGGCCGGGGCAGGCAGCCGAGGGCGCGCAGTGCGGCGCCCACGGTGCCCGGCTCACCCAGCACCGACAGCTCCTCCTCGGGCAGCTCCCAGAAGGCCCGTCCGGCCGCACGTGCGTCCAGCGCGTCGGCGATCAGCCCCGCGTCGTCCAGCGCCCGGCGGACGGCGGTCCAGCCGTCGGGGTCCAGCCGGCCGTGCAGCCCCTCGGCGACCAGCACGTCCTCGTCCCCGAGCGGGCCGGTGCAGACCGGTCGGGCGTCGAAGCGGTCGTAGCCGAACGCGGGCACCTGCACCCAGCGGCCCTCGCCCTCGTTGGGGGAGCGGTACCTCAGCGGGCGTCGTCCCCGGGCGTAGCCGAGGACGGCGGCCAGCGCGGTCGCACCCGGCAGCAGCTCGGGGCCGGCGCTGGGCAGGTCGAGGGCCAGCCGCACGTCCACCGACAGTGCGCTCATGCCCCCAGCATGCGCCCGGCACCCCGGTCGTGGGGTGCCGGGCGTGCGGGTCACCGGTGGCCGATGCCGCCCGGCCCGTGCTCTGCCGGGACCTCCTCGCCAGCCGCGACCGGCCCGGGCGGGGTGCCGTCGCCGAACGGGCTGCCGCCCAGCTCCTCGCGGCCGTGCGGGGTCAGCCAGTTCGACGTGTCCGGGCCCATCGGGATGATCTGCGTGGGGTTGATGTCGGCGTGGACGACGTAGTAGTGCTCCTTGATCTGCGGGAAGTCGGTGGTGTCACCGAAGCCCGGGGTCTGGAACAGGTCGCGGGCGTAGCCCCACAGCGCCGGCATCTCGGTGAGCTTCTGCCGGTTGGCCTTGAAGTGGCCGTGGTAGACGGCGTCGAAGCGGGCCAGCGTGGTGAACAGCCGGACGTCGGCCTCGGTGATCGTCTCGCCCATCAGGTAGCGCATGTCCGTCAGGCGCTCCTCCAGCCAGTCCATCGCCGTCCAGAGCCGGTCGTAGGCGCGGTCGTAGGCCTTCTGCGAGCCGGCGAAGCCGCAGCGGTACACGCCGTTGTTGACCTCGGTGTAGACCCGCTTCATCACCTCGTCCATCTCGTCCCGCAGGTGCTCGGGGTAGAGGTCCGGGGCGCCGTCGCGGTGGAACTGCGTCCACTCGGTGGAGAAGTCCAGCGTCATGCGCATGAAGTCGTTGGTGACGACGGCCTTGGTGGGCAGGTCGACCATCGCGGGCACGGTGATGCCGCGCGGGTACTCGGGGTCGCGGGCGAGGAAGGCCTCCTGCAGCCGCTCGTAGCCCAGCACCGGGTCGCGCCCGTCCGGGTCGAGGTCGAAGGTCCAGCTGCGCGCGTCGTGGGTCGGACCGCAGATGCCCATCGAGATGGCCTGCTCCAGGCCGAGGAGACGCCGGACGATCGCCGCACGGTTGGCCCACGGGCACGCGCGGGCGATCACCAGCCGGTACCGGTCGGCCTCGACCGGCCACCCACTGGACCCGTCGGCGGTGATCCGGTCGGTGATGTAGTTCGCGTCGCGCTGGTACTCCTTGCCGGGTTCGACGTAGCCGCTGCCGCTCTGCGTGGTGCTCATGCCCCCAGCGTCGCCGACCGCGCTCCCCGGCGCTCACCCAGCCCCTCGGACCCAGCGGCCGATCTCGTCCCGATCGGCCGTCGCAGCGGACCGGTCGCCCGGCGCTGCGCGCCTGCCTGCCGAGAGGACGGCCCACCGCCGGTCGGGCCGCCGGTGCGAGCCGCGCGGTCACCTAGCCTGAGGTCATGGCAAACGGACCTGTGCGACCGCCCTGGCTCGGCAACTGGGGTGTGCAGCTGCTCGGCATCGGCCTGGCGCTCTACAACGCCGTCCAGGTCGTCCTGCACCTGGTCGACGGCGAGTACGGGTCGGCGTTCTTGAGCTTCGCCTACACCGTCGTCTTCGGGTACGTGGCGCTGGAGTCGTGGCGCACCCGCCAGGAGCTGGCCGCCCGCCGGATCGAGGAGCGGTCGGCGCCGACCGACGGGCCGGCGCCGACCGACTGATCAGCCGCGCTCGGCGGCCGGCGCTTCCACGGCAGCGCTGTCGGGGGAGTCCTTCAGGAACAGGTACCAGTACGTGGTGGACACGAAGACCACCGCGCCGACGAGGTTCCCCGCACCCGCGAGCAGCCAGTTCAGCAGCGTCTCGCCCCAGGTGATGTCGGGGACCCCGGCGAACATGGCCGCCGGCAGGAAGAACATGTTGGCCACGACGTGGTCGAAGCCCATGGCCACGAACGCCATGATCGGGAAGAAGATCACGATGACCTTCCCGGCGACGTTCGTGGTGGCCACGGACATCCAGACGGCCAGGCAGACCAGCCAGTTGCAGCCCATGCCGCGCAGGAACGTCTGCCACGGCGACTCGTTGAGCGCCTTGCCCTGGGCGATGCCGGCCAGCCGGTCGTAGACCAGCCCGGCGGTGCCCGGGGAGTTCGCGCCGCCGATGACGCCGGTCTGCACGGCGAGGAAGAAGGCGACGAACAGCGCCCCGATCAGGTTGCCGATCAGCACCAGGACGAGGTTGCGGGCGACGGAGCCCAGGCCGATCTTGCGGTTCATCGCCGCCAGCGGGACGAACATCATGTTGCCCGTGGCCAGGTCGGAGCCGGCGATGAGCACCAGCACCAGGCCGAGGGTGAACGCGCCACCGAGGAACAGCGTGGGCAGCGTGCCCCAGGTGGCCGGGTCGAGGCCGGAGGAGACGGTCATGGCCACCAGCCCACCGAAGGCGATGTACGCGCCGGCCAGGAACGAGCTGACCAGCACCCGGTCCCAGCTGCGATGGACCTTCTTCGCCCCCGTCTCGGCGGCGGCCTTCGCCATCTCCTGCGGTTCGCGGTCGGTCATGTGCTTCTCCGGGGTTCGGTCGTCGGCCGCCTCGGTCTCGGCGGCCTGGACCAGCTTCTCTCCCGGCGCGTCGCCGCGCTGGTTGGAGGGTGCAACCAAACGTTGTGGGGCTGGCGCGGGGGCTGCCGGGACGGGAGGCTCACCGGCATGGACCTTGAGGTGGGTGTGCAGTGAAGTACCTGGTGATCCTGGTGCTGGTCGCGGTCGTGCTCGTCGTCGTGATGCGCCGCGCAGGGGCACCGGTGAAGCCGGCCAGGCCGGTCCGTCGGTCCACGAGCGACAGTGGCTCCCCGGTCGCCTGGGGCGGTGACGGCGGCGCCTCCTACGACGGCGGACCCGGGCACGGGCACGGCGGTCACGGGCACGGCGGGCATGGCGGCTCGGACGGCGGCGTGGGGGGCTCGGACGGCGGGGGCGGGTCCGACGGCGGCGGCGGTGGTGGCGGGGGAGGCGACTGACCCGCGGTCAGTCCGCGGTGCGGGCCGGGCGGGCGCGGACGTGCATCCGCTCGCCCTGCGGCCCGAACAGGGCCAGCAGCTCGACCGGGGCCGGGCCGGGGTTGCTGAGCAGGTGCGGCACGTGGGTGTCGAACTCGACCACCTCGCCGGGCATGAGCACCAGCTCCTGGCTGCCGAGGTGGAGCACGAACCGGCCGTTGAGCACGTACAGCCACTCGTAGCCCTCGTGCGTGCGCAGCTCGCGCTCCCCGGTCGGCCAGCCCGGCGGCAGGATCATCTTGTAGGCCTGCAGCCCACCGGGGCGCCGGGTGAGCGGCAGCATCGTCATGCCGTTGCGCTCGATCGGGCGGTGGTGCACCCGCGGGTCGGCCGACGCAGGCTCGTCGAGCAGTGAGTCCAGCGGCACCTGCAGCGCCCGGGTGAGCGGCAGCAGCAGCTCCAGCGTCGCCCGGCGCTGACCGGACTCCAGCCGGGACAGCGTGCTGATCGAGATGCCGGTGGTCTCCGACAGCTGGGTCAGGGTGGTGTCCCGCTGCAGTCGGGCCGCCCGCAGCCGCGGCCCGACCGACTGCAGGACGGCGTCGACGTCGCTCATCCGCTCATTTGCTGCCACAGCAAGGGGTTTGTCAAGCCACCGCGGAGTCCATCGCCTCGGACACGGTGATCGCGGCGTTGACCAGCGCCAGGTGGGACAGCGCCTGCGGGATGTTGCCGAGGAAGTCCCCGGTCCGCGGGTCGAGCATCTCGGCGAGCAGCCCGACGTCGTTGGCGCTGCCCATCAGCTCGTCCATCAGCTCGAGCGCCTCACCGACCCGGCCGCACAGCGTCAGCGCCGACACCATCCAGAACGAGCAGGCCAGGAAGGTGCCCTCCTCCTTCTCGGCGCCGCTGAACCGGTACAGGTGCGGGCCGTCCCCGAGCTCCTCGCGCAGCGCGTCCAGCGTGGCGCTCATCCGCTCGCCGCGGTCGAAGCCGCTGATCGCGTGCAGCACGATGGAGGCGTCCAGCTGGTCGCTGCCGGGGTACCAGACGTAGGCGCCGCGCTCGGCCGACCAGCAGTTGTCCTCCACCCAGTGGCGGATCCGCATCGCCTCGCTGCGCCACCGCGCGTGGTCCCCGGGCACGTGGCCGCCCTCGGAGAGCTCCACGGCCTTGCTCAGCGCCACCCACGCGCCGAGCTTGGAGGTCGTGTAGTGCTGCAGCTCCGGCAGCTCCCACATCCCGGAGTCCTTGCTCTGCCACCGGTCGCAGGCCAGGTCGGCGACGCCGGCGAGCAGCCGCCCGGTGTACGCGTCGAGCACGTTGCCGTTGGCCACGTAGAGCGCCACGATCGCGAACAGGTCACCGAACACACCCAGCTGCAGCTGGGTGGCGGCGTCGTTGCCGATCGCGACGGGGGAGTTGCCCCGCCAGCCGGGCACGTCGCGGAACTCCGCGTCGGGCACCGGTCCGCCGTCGAGGGTGTAGACCACGCGCGGCTCGGGGCCGTGCCGGCGGATCGTGGACAGCAGCCAGCTGATCGCCCCGTGCGTCTCCTCGCGCAGCCCGAACCGGAACAGCGCGGTCAGCGCGTAGGCCGAGTCGCGCACCCAGGCGTAGCGGTAGTCCCAGTTCTTCCCGCCGGCCGGGTTCTCCGGCAGCGCGGCGGTGGCCGCGGCGACCATCGAGCCGCTGGAGGCGTGGATGAGCAGCTTGAGCACCAGGGTGCTGCGCCGGACCGCGGTGTCCCAGGGGCCGTCCCACTCGAACGCTCGGCTCCAGGCCGCCCAGTTGGCGATGGTGCGGTCGATGCCGGCGTCGATGGCCTCGGCCGGGGGCAGGAACAGCGGCTCGCGCTCGGTGGCGACCAGGGCCAGCAGGTGCCGCGAGTCCGGCGAGGTGGTGAACGTGACGTCGATCCGGCGGTCGCCCTCGGTCACCTCCGCGGCGTCCAGCGTCCGGACGGCGAGGGTCAGGTCACCGACCCGCAGCACCGGGCCCTGCGAGGTCTGGTGCACCCACGGGGAGACGGTGTTCAGCGCGGTGCCCGGCCGGACGGCGGCGCGCATCGTCACCGACCCCTCCAGGCCCTCGACCCGGCGGGCGAGCTCGGACCAGGGCAGTCGCCCGGCGATGCCGCTGTTGAGCGAGTCGGTGACCCGGACCCGGCCCGAGGCGGTGGTGAACGTCGTCGTCAGCACGTTGGTGTGCGCGACGTACTCCCGCTCGACGGTGAAGTCCTCGTCGGGGCAGAGCTCGACGCAACCCCCGTTCTCGGCGTCGAGGAGCGAGGCGAACACCGGCGGGGCGTCCATCTCCGGCAGTGGCAGCCAGTCGATCCGGCCGTCGCGGGCGACCAGCGCGATGGTGCGGCCGTCACCGATCGCGGCGTAGGAGCGCAGGTCGGCGTAGCCGTCGGCGTCCCGCTCGTCGACCGGGCCGGACCCGGCGCCGTCCGCGCCCCAGTGCAGGGCGGGACGGCGCCGGGGGAGGGGCGCGTCGGTCACGGGGTGGGCATCCCACCGTTGACGTTGAGGGTCTCGCCGGTGACGTAGCTGGACTCCTGCGAGGCGAGGAAGACGTACACCGGGCCGAGCTCGGCCGGCTGCCCGGCGCGGCCCATCGGGGTCTCGCTGCCGAACTCCGGCAGCGCGTCGGTGGGCTGGCCGCCGCTGGCCTGCAGCGGGGTCCAGAACGGGCCGGGGGCGACCACGTTGACCCGGATGCCCTTGGGTGCCAGCTGCTGGGCCAGCGCCTTGCTCATCGTGTTGATGGCGGCCTTGGTGGTCGCGTAGTCGACCAGCCCGGGCGAGGGCTGGTAGGCCTGGATGGAGCTGGTGTTGATGATCGTGGCGCCGGCCGGCAGGTGCGGCAGCGCCTCCTGGATGATCCAGAACATCGCGTAGACGTTGACCTTGAACGTCGCGTCGAACTGCGCGGTGGTGACGTCGGCGAGGTCGTCGACGTAGACCTGCTTGCCGGCGACGTTGGCGATGATGTCGATCCCGCCGAGGGCGTCGAGGGTCGTGTGCACCAGCGCGCGGGCGGCGGTCTCGTCGGAGAGGTCGGCCGGGGCGAGCACGGCCTTCTGCCCGGCCGCCTCGACCAGCGCGGCGACGTCCTCGGCGTCGGCCTGCTCCTCGGGGAGGTGGTTGAGCACCACGTCGGCCCCCTCGCGGGCGAACGCGATCGCGGCGGCGCGGCCGATGCCGGAGTCCGCGCCGGTGACCAGCGCCTTGCGACCGGTGAGCCGGCCGGTGCCGCGGTAGGTCTGCTCGCCGTGGTCGGCGGTGACCTGGAGGTCCTCGTCCAGGCCGGTGCCGTCCTGCTGCTGCTCCGGGAAGCCCTCGGTGCGGTACTGGGTGGTCGGGTCGGTGAACGTGTACTGGTCGGCCATGCACCGGCCGTGCCCCACCCGGCCGCGCGTCACACACCGGGCGGTGCAGGGGGTGGGACTGGTGTGATGGGCCCGTGCTGCGCCACGACCCCGATCCCCAGGCCGACCCCTCGACGCTCGTCTACGCCTTCGGTGGCGCCGAGCCGGTGCTGCAGCTGCGGCCCGGTGACGTCGTGGGCACCTGGACCCGCGACTGCTTCGCCGGCCGCGTCGGTTCCACGGCCGACCTGGTGAGCGAGGTGTGCGACCCCCGGTACCTCAACCCGCAGACCGGGCCGTTCTTCGTCGAGGGCGCCGAGCCCGGCGACACCCTGGCCGTGCACTTCCTGAGCATCGAGCCCCGGGAGGCCCGCGGCTTCAGCTCCACGGTGCCGTTCTTCGGCGCCCTCACCGCCACCCCCGGGACGGCGATGCTGCACCCCGCGCTGCCTGAGCGCACCTGGGTGTACGAGCTGGACCGCGTCGAGCGGCTGGTGCGGTACGCCGCGCTGGACTCGGCGTTCACGGTCGACCTGCCGCTGGACCCGATGCACGGCACGGTCGGGGTGGCGCCGCCGCTGGGCGAGGTGCGCTCCTCGCTCACGCCGGGCAGTTGGGGCGGGAACATGGACACCCCGGAGATGCGCGCGGGCGCCACCTGCTACCTGGGCGTCAACGTGCCGGGGGCGCTGCTGAGTCTGGGCGACGGGCACGCGCGGCAGGGCGAGGGCGAGACCTGCGGCGTCGCGGTCGAGTGCGCGATGGACACCGTCTTCACCGTGGAGCTGGTCAAGGGGTCGCCGACGCCGTGGCCGCGGCTGGAGGACGACACGTACCTGATGACCACCGGCTCGGCCCGCCCGCTGGAGGACGCCTTCCGGATCGCGCACACCGAGCTCGTCCGCTGGACGGCGGAGCTGCTCGACCTCTCCGAGCTCGACGCCTACCAGCTGGTGTCGCAGGCGGCGCTGACCCCGGTCGCCAACGTGGTCGACACGAACTACACGGTCGTGGCGAAGCTGCCGAAGTACCTGCTCGGGAGTGCGGTGGCCATGGGCGGCGTGCACGGCCGGCTGCGGCAGGCCCGCTGACCGGGCCGGGTCAGCCGTTGTTGCCCCGGCCGGGCTTGTCGTCCTTGCCCTTGCCGCTGCCCCCGCCGTTCTCGTTCTCGTCGGGCTCGTTCTCATCGGGCTCGTCCTCGTTGCCCGCGGTGGGCGAGGCGGTCGGGGTCGCCGACGGCGTGGGCGGCGGCGGCGCGGTGGCGAACACGACCGTCACCGTGGCCCCGGGGTCCAGGCGTCCGGTCGGCTGGAGGTCGACGACCGTCCCCTCGGCCTCGGCGCCGTTCACCCGGGGCTCCCGGACGACTGCGTAGCCGAGGCCGATCAGCTCGCGCTCGACGTCGTCGACGGGCCGGCCCACGTAGTCGTCGGCGTCCACCGGAGCCGGCTGGGTGCTGGTCGGTGTGGCCGAGGTGGTGCTCGGGCTGGGCCGGGCGCTCGACGCCGTCGGACTGGCCGAGGGCGCGGCCGACGTGGTGGTCGGCGCAGTGCCCGTGGCTGCCTCGTCGGACCGGTTGGCCAGCGCCACGCCGCCGAGGACGATCGCGGCGACGGCCAGCAGCGCGAGCAGCGGGACGAGCAGCCGCCGCCGGCGGTGGGGCTCCGGCGCCACCGGTGCGGTGCCCGCCCGCACGGGGGGCATCGCGCGGGTGCTCGCGGGCGGCCTGGCCCCGGCGCCGGCCACCGCGGCGACCGACACCGTCCGGTCGGCCGCGCCCTCGCGGTACGCGGGCAGCACCGCCGTCCGCGGGCCGTCGGAGGCGGCGCGACCCTGGCGCACGGCGTCGACGGCGTCCCGGAACGCGGCGCCGTCGTGGAACCGGCGGGCCGGGTCCTTGGCCATCGCGGTGTCGAGGAGCTGCCGCACCGGGGCGGGCACGTCGCCGGGCAGTGGCGGCGGGGCGTCGTGGATCTGCGCCATCAGCACCTGCACGGAGCTCTCGCCGTCGAAGGCGCGCTGTCCCGACAGGCACTCGTAGCCGACCAGGCCCAGGGCGTAGACGTCGCTGGCCGGGGTGGCGCGGGCGCCCTCGGCCTGCTCGGGGGAGAGGTAGCTGGCGGTGCCGATGACCTGGCCGACCTGGGTCAGCTGCTGGCTGGCGGCGGTGACGGCCACCCCGAAGTCGGTGACCTTGACGGTGCCGTCGTCGGCGAGGAGCAGGTTGCCCGGCTTGACGTCGCGGTGGACCACGCCGGCGGCGTGTGCGGCGGCCAGCCCGGCGGCGCTCTGCCGCAGCACGTCGAGCGTGCGCTCGGGGGTCAGCCGGCGGTCGCGGTGCAGGACCGTGGACAGCGACTCGCCGCGCACCAGCTCCATGACCAGGTAGGCCAGGTGCTCACTGCGCGGGTCGGCGGCGGGCACCTCGCCGTAGTCGAACAGCGTCGCGATGTTGGGGTGCACGAGACCGGCGGCGAGCTGGGCCTCGGAGCGGAACCGGGCGAGGAACGTCGGGTCGCCGGTGAACTCGCTGCGCAGCACCTTGACCGCGACGTCGCGGGCCAGCACCTTGTCCCGGCCCTGCCACACCTGGCCCATGCCACCGGTGGCGATCAGCCCGGTCAGCTCGTAACGGCCCCCGAGGAGCCGGCCGTTCGGTTCCATGCCGTTCCTCTCACCACACGAGCCTCCATGAGACCAGCAGCCCGAGCCCGCGTCGACAGCGGGAGGGCGGTCGTCGGGCAGGTCACCCCGGGCAGCGGCTGACCAGGGGCGCTGCATCGGCTAGACAGTGCACATGACCGAGGTGACGAACTCCGACGCTGGCTGGCTCTCCCGGGAGGAGATGGACTCCGCGCGCGAGCGGCTGCCGATCCTCTACGTCGACGCCGTGCCGGTGCGCGTGGACGACCACGGGGTGGTGACCGCGGTCGGTCTGCTGCTGCGGATCGGTGGCGACGGCCAGGTCAAGCGCGCCCTGGTCTCGGGCCGGGTGCTCTACCACGAGCGCGTCCGCTCGGCGCTGCTGCGCAACCTGGAGAAGGACCTCGGTCCGCTGGCGCTGCCGCGGGTGCCGGCCGCTCCGCAGCCGTTCACCATCGCCGAGTACTTCCCGACGCCGGGGGTCACGCCCTTCCACGACCCGCGCCAGCACGCGGTGTCGCTGGCCTACGTCGTCCCGGTCGAGGGCGACTGCGCACCGCAGCAGGACGCGCTGGAGCTCACCTGGTTCTCACCCGACGACGCGCGCCGTCCCGAGGTGCTCGCCGAGCTCGCCAACGGGCAGGGCACGTTGCTGCTGCAGGCGCTGGCGCACCTCGGCGTCTGACCACCGCGCCGGCCGCGGACGGCTCACCAACCCGGGCCGGCGCAGTGGTCGTGGAGGTGCGCCGGCCGGTGCCGCATCCAGACGATGACGTCCAGGACGCGCAGGGCCGACACCTGTGACGGGACGCCGGCCCGGGCCAGCGCCGCGCGCAGGTGCGCACCCAGCCGGCCGTCGGCGAACATCGACAGCAACCAGTTCCAGACGCCGTCGGGCCGACCGAACGCGCACCGCACGACCCGGTCCTCGACGGGGACGAGCTGTGGCCGCTTGCGCGCCAGCAGCGTGCCGGTGACGACCCAGCCCATGCCGTGCGGCTCCTCGAGCAGGTCCCAGACCACCCGGGCGTGGCTGTGGCTGGCGAACAGCTCGACCGCCGCGGCGTCCTCGATGCCGACGTCGGTCGGGATCTCCTCCAGGTGGCGGGTGACGTCCGCGCCGAGGCCGCCCTCCAGGAGCTGCAGGGCCACGTCGCCGGGCACGTCGACGCCCATCATGGTGACCGCGACCAGGTCGTCCGCCGTGATCTCGTTCGCGGTCCCCGGGCGGTCGCCGCCCCCGGCCAGGAACTCGAACCGGCTGCCCGAGTAGCGCGGCGACGCCCCGGGGGCTCGGTCCGGCTCGAAGTAGGCGGCCAGGTCCGCGACCGACCGGGGGTCGTCGACGACGGTCAGCAGGGTCTCGAGGTCGACCAGGCGGGACGGCATGACGCGACTGTGCACCAGGACACCGACGGTCAGGGGGTACCGGCGGGGCGGTGGGCGACCGATAGCGGTCTTGCACAGAACCGAGAGGACGTCGTCTGCATGAAGGTCCGCAATCGCACCACCGGTGACCGGCTGGCCGTGCTCGCCGGTGCCCGGCTCGACGTGCTCGCCGTCGCCCCCGGCGCCCGCGCCAAGTTCGTCGCCCTCGGCGGCGTGCTCGTCAGCACGGGTGGCCTGGCGGCGCTGTCCATGGCGTTCGCCCTGCACATGGCCCTGGGTGTCTGGTGGCCGGTGTCCGCCCTGGTCGGCATCGGCTGGGGCATGGTGATCGTCAACCTGGACCGGATGCTGCTGGTCGGGATGGCGCACGACTCCTCGTGGCTGCGCAACGCCGCGATGGCCGTGCCCCGCATCGCCCTCGCCGTCCTGCTGGGCACGGTCATCTCCACGCCGCTGACGCTGCAGGTGTTCAGCAAGGAGATCGACACCACGATCGTCACGCTCCAGGCCGAGGCCGCGGAGCAGTTCACCGACGAGCTGGCCGCCGACGCCCGCTACGCGCCCGTCCCGGTGCTGGAGCAGCAGATCGCCGAGGAGCAGGCCGTGCTCGCCGGCGGCGGCACGACCGACCCCAACGCCGACCCCCGGGTGACCGGGGCGCAGGCCGAGCGGGACGCCAAGCAGGCCACCTACGACGCCGCGGCGCAGACGTTCGCCGACCTGCAGGCCAAGGCGCAGTGCGAGCTCGACGGCACCTGCGGCTCCGGCGACGAGGGCCAGGGGGCGGCCTACTTCGGTGCCGCCGCCGCGGCCGCCGCGCAGGCCGACGTCCGGGACGCCGCCCGGGCCGAGCTGGACACCGCCGAGCGGGCGCTGGAGCAGGCCCGCGAGTCCGCCGGCACCGACGCCGTCAGCGCCGGCGCCCGCAGCGTCGCGATCGCCCAGGCCGACCTGGCCACGCACACCGCGGAGCTGCAGCGGCTGACCTCTGCGCGGGTCGCCGAGCAGGCCGCCTTCGACGAGCAGAACGCCCAGAGCGACGGCCTGCTGGCCCGGCTCGAGGCCATGGACCGGCTGGCCCAGGACCGTCCCGCGGCCGGCACGGCACACCTGATGCTCTTCCTGCTCTTCCTCTCCGTCGAGCTGCTGCCGGTGCTGATGAAGGTGATGCTCAACTTCTCCGAGCCGACCGCCTACGACCGGCTGGAGGAGCTCCGCGACGAGGAGGACGTCGCCGCGGAGGAGATCCGCCGCAACGGCCGGCAGCGCGCGCAGCAGGCCCGCGCCGACCTGATCGTCGCGGCCGAGACCGACCGGATGGCCCGGGAGATCCTCGACCGGGAGATCGCCGCCCGCGAGGAGGCCGAGCGGGCCGCCGAGCGCAAGGCCCGCCGTCGCGAGGCCCGGAGCCTCCGCCGGGTGCTGGGCCGGATGGTCCGCACCCCGGCTCCGGCCCCGGCTCCGGCCGCCGCGAAGCCGGTCACCTCGCTGGAGCCCACCCTGGACACCGGTGAGCTCGAGGCCATGATGACCGCCCCGTCCGCGGTCCGGACGTTCGGCACGACGGCCAGCCGGCCGGCGGTCCCCGCGCCCCGCGTCGCCGGCGTCCTGACCGACAACTGAGCCACATCCCGCACCAGGACTCCCCGTCACCCCATCGGGTGACGGGGAGTTTGCGCGACCAGGTTGTGCACCATATTCCCCAGGTGACGTCACTCGCCGGTCCAGACCAGGGCCGCACCGCCGACGGGTCCCTCGCGGACCTGCTCGACCGCTGGACCGTCCCGGCCCTGAACCTGGCCCGCCGGATCGTCGTCGACGACCGGATCGCCGAGGACGTCGTCCAGGAGGCGTTCCTGGCCTACTGGCGCGCCCCGGCCGCCTTCACCGACGCCCGCGGGTCGTTCGGTTCCTGGTTCCTGGCGCTGGTGCACCACAAGGCGGTGGACGCCGTCCGGCACGAGGCGTCCCTGCGCCGGCGCACCGACGCCGACGCCGAGGACCGGGCCCGCACCGACGAGCTGGGATCGCCCGACATCGCCGAGCTGGTCACCGACCGGATGGGCGACGCGCGGGTCCGCCGGGCGCTGGACGCGCTGCCCGAGGCTCAGCGGGAGGCGCTCGTGCTGGCCTACTGGGGCGGGTTCACCCAGCGCGAGATCGCGGCGCGCACCGGCACCCCGCTGGGCACGGTGAAGACCCGGATGTTCGCCGGGATGCACCGCCTCCAGCAGGACCTGGACGGTGGGACCCTCACCGCGGCCTGAAGCCCGCCCGGCATGATCGGGGCATGCCTGCCCCCGGTGTGCCGCTGCAGAAGCTCGGGTTCCTGACCATCGGCGTCTTCGACGACGCCGACCCGCGGGCCGGCCACGAGACGACGCTGCGGGTCATCGAGCTGGGCGAAGAGCTCGGCTTCGACAGCGCGTGGCTGCGGCACCGGCACCTGCAGTTCGGGATCTCCTCCCCGGTCGCCGTCCTGGCCGCGGCCACCCAGCGCACGACGCGGATCGAGCTGGGCACCGCGGTGACGCCGCTGGCCTGGGAGAACCCGCTGCGGCTGGCCGAGGACCTCGCCACGGTCGACGTGCTCAGCGGCGGCCGCCTCAACCCCGGTGTCTCCGTCGGCCCGCCGATGCACTGGGACGACGTCAAGGCAGCGCTGTACCCCGACACCGCCGACGTCGAGGACTTCTCCTACGAGCGGGTCGCCCGCTTCGTGCGCTTCGTCGACGGCGCCCCGGCGTCGGGCTTCCGCGGCAAGGAGGGCGTGGTCGAGGAGTGGTCCGACCGCGTCCAGCCGCACGCCGCGGGCCTGCGCTCCCGGCTCTGGTACGGCGGGGCGTCGCTGCGCTCGGCGCAGTGGGCGGGGGAGAACGGGCTGAACTTCCTCACCTCCAGCGTGGTCAAGGCCGAGGTGACCGAGGACTTCGCCACCGAGCAGGCCGGCCAGGTGCAGGCGTTCAAGGCCGCCCACCCGGCCGGGCGGGTGTCACAGGGGCTCGTGGTCACCCCGACCGATTCTGCGACGCCCGCGCAGCGCGCCAAGTACGAGGCCTACGCCGCCGAGCGGACGCCGCGCACCCGCTCGCCGCAGGGCCCGGGCCGGCTCATGTTCGCCGCCGACCTGGTCGGCACCGGTGAGCAGATCGCCGAGCAGCTGTACGCGCACGCCGGCTTCCGCGAGGTCGAGGAGGTCGTGTTCGCGCTGCCGTTCAGCTTCGAGCCCGAGGACTACGTGCAGATCCTCACCGACATCGCGGGCACGCTGGGCCCGGCTCTGGGCTGGACGCCAACCGCCTGATCCGGAGCCGTTGACGGCGAAAGTGGCCACTTCCGCCCTCGGGGCCCCGCGCCGGACGGGTCAGTGCGCCGGGA
This sequence comes from Modestobacter muralis, assembly GCF_010682105.1. Lineage (GTDB taxonomy): Bacteria > Actinomycetota > Actinomycetes > Mycobacteriales > Geodermatophilaceae > Modestobacter > Modestobacter muralis. Next base: position 82,800 of record NZ_JAAGWH010000002.1, read on the forward strand.
CGGGGACCCGCGGGACGGCGACCGGACGGCGCACGGCCACGGTGTGCGCCACCGCGGCGGCCACCACGACGCCGGCGGCGACCGCGGGGAGCGCCAGCGCGGTCTCGGCGCCCAGGGAGTCGGTGACCAGCCCGGTGACTGCCGAGGAGACCGCCTGGCCGACGACGACCGCCGAGCCGAGCATCGTCATGGTCGTCGCCGAGCGGCCGGCCGGGCTGAGCCGCGCGCCGAGGCCGTAGAGGGTGACCAGGGTCGGCCCGACACCGCAGCCGAGCACCGCGAGCGCGACGACCAGCCCCGGCACCGACCGCGCGGTCGCGAACAGGACGGCGGCGGCCAGCAGCAGCCCGCCGAAGGTCAGCCACCGGGCGGGCAGGGTGAACCGGGTGGACAGGGTGGCGGTCCCGAGCGCGAGCGCGGCCGAGCCGATGCCCATGACGCCGTAGAGCAGCCCGGCCCGGTCGCCGTCGCCGTCGGCGGCCAGGAAGCCGGTGAGCGAGGTCAGCGTCGCGCCGAAGAACAGCCCGACACCCAGCGTGCCCACGACCACGCTCACCAGCGGGGCCCGCAGCAGCTCACCGGCGGGCGCCTGCACCGTCGTCGTCCGGGTGGCGGCGGGCTCGAGCCGCCCGGAGGGGTGCACGGCGAACCAGGTGACGAACACCAGCGTCAGCACCGACGCGGCGGCGACCGCCAGCCAGGGGGCGATCGCGGTGGCGAGCAGCCCGACCAGGAACGGGCCGACGACGAACACGGTCTCGTCGGCGGCCGACTCGTAGGCCATGGTGCCGTTGAGCAGCTTCTCCCGGCGGTCCGGGGCGACCGACCGGCGGATCAGCCCGACCAGCCGGGTGCGTGACATCGGGCTGATCTGCGGCGCCGAGACGCCGATCAGCACCGACAGCGCGAGCAGCACCGGGTCGGCGACCGTGCTGGTCACCACGAAGGGGAAGGCCCCCAGCAGGGCCGCGTTGACCAGCCCCACCGGGACGAGCACCCGCCGCTGGCCCAGTCGGTCGACGGCCGCGCCGAGCAGCGGCCCGGCCAGCGCCGTGCCCAGGCCCGCGGCGGCCGAGTTGAGCCCGCCCAGGGTCAGCGAGCCGCGCTCGGCGACGACCAGGGTGAGCACCCCGACGGTCATCATCGCGAACGGCAGCCGGGCGATGAAGGCGAGCGGGAAGTAGGAGAGCCCGGCGGAACGGACGAGCGCGTTCCCGGGTCGGCGCGTGTGGAACATGACCTCTGCGATGTAGGCTCAGGCGTGCCGCCTTGGTCCACCGGCGGAGCCGGCACAGCAGGTAGATGCACACGTTCTGTTCGGGTGTAACGCGATCGTAACGCGCGGTGCCGAGCGCGGCAGTCCGACTCACCCGTGGTGGAGAGGTGGCCCTGCTGTCGGTCAGGTGTCGGACGACGCCACGGCGCGGGCCCAGCGTTCGCCCACCTCGTCCAGCGCGGCGGCAGCCGTGACCTGCACACGGCCCTGATGGCCCAGCGAGGTCAGCCACTCGTCCTCACGGGGTGCGCGCGAGAACATCCACGGCTGCACGTCTCCGGCCGTCGGGCCGTGCGCGCGGAACAGCTCAGCCGCGGCGGGGGAGATCCAACCGGCCCGTCCCAGTCCCCAGAGGTCGTACAGGTCCCGTGACGCGGATCGGTCGAGCCAGGTGGCGGTCTTCCAGCCGGTGAACGAGAGGGCAGTGGGGACGACCAGCGAGGCCGGCGGAGCGTCCGTGTAGCGCTGTTCCAGGCTCCGCAGCTCGGTCGGCCAACGGGAGTAGCCGGTGGCGCCGAGCAGCTGCACGCGGATGCGGATCGAGTCGCCGACCAGCAGCACGCTGGAGTCGGCGCCTCGGGTGTCGGCGAGCGCAGGCACCCAGCTCACGCTCCCGTGTGTGCGCCGCAGGCCGGCCGCGACCGCCGCTTCGATCCTGGGGCCGATGACCTTGCGGGGGACGGGGGTGAGGAGGTCGATGTCCTCGCTCAGTCGCAGCGTCGGCAGGAAGGTCCGGGACAGTGCGGTGCCGCCGATGAAGACCAGGTCGTCGACGAGGTCGGGAGCGGACAGCGCCGCCAACACGTGACTGATCGCATGGTCGCGGAGCACCTGCTCGTCGGCGACACCGAACTGTTCGCGGACGCGCGCCACCTCGGCAGGGTCCAGGCTCCGCCGCGACGGCCGGTTCTCAGCCAACGACGTCCTCGCTGTCGGGGTGTTCGGTGCGCAGTCGTCGGAGCGTGCCGACCATGCGCTGAGCTCGGGCGAGCTCGTCCAGCCGCTCGGGGGCGCAGCGGGGGAGCAGGGTGCGGACGGCCGACCGGCACTCGTCGGGCAGGCCACCGAGGCCGGGCCGCTTGGTGAGGTCCAGCACCGTCTGCTCCGGGCCGGTGGCCAGGACCGGGCCGAGATCGGTGCGGACGAGCGTGGCGTCGAGCGCGTCGACGTCCCGGGTCACGAACCTGATCACCCCGGCCGGCCGGTCCAGCACCGGGAGGTCGCGGTGTCGACCGGGGACGGCGACCACGGCCTGGGCGATGGCACGGGGCAGGGCGCCGAGCAGCCGGGCGGCGGTCAGGTGCATCAGGACGGGGACCCGCTCGCCGTACAGGGCGGTGGCTGCACCCGCGGCCAGCGCCTCCAGGGTGGGCAGCCACGCGGCGTCCCGGTCGTCGGGCAGGGCATAGTAGATCCCCGGAGCAGCGCGGCGGACCCGTCCCTGACGGACCAGTCGGGTCAGTTGGACGCTGGGTTGCGTGTAGACCGCCGCTAGGTCCTGAGGGCGGACGGTGCGCAGCGGCGCCCGCGTCATGGCATCGGGCAGCTCGGCCACGAACTCCTCCTCACTGTGCACATGCTTATCTGACAGATAAGTATTCGACCACTATTCGGTGACCTTGAGCAGCAGCATGGCACGGACGTGGTGGGTCAGTCGGGGACGACCAGCCGTTCTCGGTGGGCGAAGACGGCGGCCTGCGTGCGGTCGCGCAGCTCCAGCTTGGTCAGCACCCGGCCCACGTGGGTCTTCACCGTCAGCTCCGAGACGGTGAGCTCGACGGCGATCTCGGCGTTGGAGCGCCCGGTGGCCACCTGCCCGAGCACCTCGCGCTCCCGGTCGGTGAGCCGGGCCAGCCGCGGGTCGGGCTGCCGGTCGGGCGCACCGAGCTGGCCGGCGAAGGTCTCCAGCAGCCGGCGGGTCACCCGGGGCGCGACGACGGCGTCCCCGCTGGCCACCGTGCGGATCGCGGCGACCAGCCCGGCCGGCTCGGTGTTCTTGAGCAGGAACCCGCTGGCGCCGGCCTGCAGCGCGGCGAACGCGTACTCGTCCAGATCGAAGGTGGTCAGGACGACGACCCGGCTGGGCAGCCCGGCGCCGACGATCTGCCGGGTGGCCTCGACGCCGTCCAGCACGGGCATCCGCACGTCCATCACCACGACGTCCGGGCGCAGCCGCCGGGTCAGCTCGACCGCCTCGGCGCCGTTGCCGGCCTCCCCGACCACGGTGAGGTCGGGGTGCGCGGCCAGCACCATGCCGAACCCGACCCGCAGCAGCGGCTCGTCGTCGACCAGCAGCACGGTGGTCACGGGGCACCCACCGTCGCGGGTACGGGGAGGGAGGCCTCGACCAGCCAGCCGTCCTCGCCCCGGCCGGCGTGCACCGTCCCGCCGTGGGCGCCGATGCGCTCGCGCATGCCGACCAGGCCCTGCCCGCGGTGGTCCCCGGGCGGTGCGGTGGGGGTGCCGTCGTCCTGTACGCGCACGTGCAGCCCCTCGTCGTCCCAGACCAGCATCACCTCGGCGTGCCGGGCGTCGGCGGCGTGCTTGCGGGTGTTGGTCAGCGCCTCCTGCACCAGCCGGTAGACGGCCAGCTGCGCGGTGGTGCCCAGCGGCGCCGGCCGGCCGGTGACGGTGAGCGTGGTGGGCAGCCCGGCGACGCGGACCTGCTCGACCAGCGCGGGCAGGTCGGCCAGGCCGGGCGCGGGGGTGCGGGAGGCGTCCCCCTCGGCGCGGAACACCCCGAGCAGCCGGTGCATCTCGGCGATCGCGCTGCGCCCGGTGTCGGCGATCGCGGCCACCGCCTCCCGGGCCTGCGGGCGCCCGGCGTCGGAGGCCAGCGCGAAGCCCGCGCCGTCGGCGAGCGCGGTCATGACGGAGATGTTGTGCGAGACGACGTCGTGCACCTCGCGGGCGATCCGGGTGCGCTCCTCGGCGACGGCGATCCGGGCCTGCTGGTCGCGCTCCCGCTCGGCCTGCTCCGCGCGGTCGCGTAGCTGGGTCAGCAGCGCCTGGCGGGTGCGCCGGTTGCGGCCGAACAGCGCCGCGGCCACGGTCATCGCGGTGAACAGCCCGACCGGGTGGCCCTCGTCGGCCGGCGCGGCGCTCAGCGGGTCGCCGAAGAGGCTGGCCAGCACCAGGACCTCGCACACCGCAGTGGCGGCGATCGCGGTGCGCAGGCTGCGGCGCTCGGTGAGGGCGGCCAGCGTGACCCACAGGGCCAGGTCGGCCGGGACCAGGTCGTCGGCGTCCAGCCCCGCGGGCACCCAGTGGGCCGCCACGAGCAGCGCGGTCGCGGCGAAGGCCAGGACGGGTGCCCGGCGGCGGGCCAGGGCGGGCAGCCACAGCAGCACGCTGACCACGAGCTCGCCCGGTTCGGGTGCGCCGTCGCGCAGCCGGACCAGGCCGACCGTGGTGATCAGCGCCAGCAGCAGCGGCGGGCCGACCTCCCGCAGCAGCTCCCGTCGTCGGTCCACCCGGGGGATGGTGCCCGTTCCCGCCGGCGCCGTCACGCGTCCCGGCGCCGCAGCAGCACGGTCGCCGCCGTGAAGGCCACCACCAGGTAGCCCAGCAGCACCGCCGCACCGCTCCACGGGCCGAGTGCGTCCGGGGTGCCGACCAGGGAGAACAGCTGGGCGCCGGCCTCGCCGGGCAGCAGCCGCACGACGTCGGGGCCCCAGCTGGCCGGCAGCAGCTGGCCGAGGACCGGCAGCAGGAACACCAGCCCGAAGAGGGTGGAGATGGCGCCGGCGGTGGAGCGCAGCAGCCAGCCCAGCGCCATCCCGAACAGCCCGATCGCCGTGAGGTAGAGCGCCAGGCCCAGCAGTGCCCGCACCACGCCGTCCGCACCGAGGCCGACGCCGAGGTCGCCGAGCGAGGCCTGCCCGATCAGGAAGGCCACCACGCCGGTCAGCAGTGAGCCGACGAAGACGACGGCGGCGAAGACGCCTGCCTTGGCCGCGACCACCGGCCACCGTCGCGGCACCGCGGCGAAGGTGCTGCGGATGGTGCCCGTCGAGTACTCGCCGGTGACCAGCAGCACGCCGAGCACCCCGATCGCCAGCTGGGCCAGCCGGTACCCGGCCAGGCTCAGCCCCACCGGGTCGGTGAACGACAGCCCGGGCGGACCGCCGCCGTCCCCGCCGGGGCCACCGGACTCGGCCGTGGCGGTGAACAGCCAGCCGAACAGCACCATCAGGACCAGTCCGACGGCCAGCGAGAGCCAGGTGGAGCGCAGCGAGCGGAGCTTGACCCACTCCCCGCGGAGCAGCCCGCCCACCCCGCCGTTCACCTGCGGGAGGGCGCGGTGCGAGGTCGTGGTGTCCAGGACGGCGGTCATGCGGCGATCTCCTCGTCGGTGCGGTACTCGCGCTCGTCGCGGGTGAGGGTCATGAAGGCGTCCTCCAGCGAGGGCCGGACGACGGTGAGCTCGTGCACGGCGATGCCGGCGGCCAGCGCGCGGTCGCCGATGGTGGCCGCGTCCAGACCGCGGACGTCGAGCAGCCCGGTCTGTGCGGAGGTGACGGTGACGCCGTCGGCGGCCAGCAGCCCGGTGAGCTCGGTCGCCCGCGGGCTGCGGACCCGCACCGACTCCCCGCCGGCGTGCTCGATGAACGCCGCGGTCGAGGAGTCGCTCAGCAGCCGGCCGCGGCCGACGACGATCAGGTGCTCGGCGGTCTGCGCCATCTCGCTCATCAGGTGCGAGGAGAGGAAGACCGTGCGGCCCTCGGCGGCCAGCCGGCGGGTGAGCGTGCGGATCCAGAGCACGCCGTCGGGGTCCAGGCCGTTGACCGGCTCGTCCAGGACCACGGTGGCCGGGTCGCCGAGGAGTGCGGTGGCCACCCCCAGGCGCTGGCCCATGCCGAGGGAGAACCCGCCCACGCGCCGGTCGGCGACGGAGGTGATGCCGGCGAGGTCGAGCACCTCCTCGACCCGGCTGGCGGGCAGGCCGGCGGTGGCGGCCAGGGAGGCGAGGTGGGCGCGGGCGGTGCGCCCGGGGTGCAGGGCGCGGGCCTCCAGCAGCGCGCCGACCTCGCGGAGCGGGGCGCGGTGCTCGGCGTACCGCTTGCCGTTGACCAGCGCGGTGCCCGATGTCGGGCGGTCCAGGCCCATGATCATGCGCATCGTGGTCGACTTCCCGGCGCCGTTCGGGCCGAGGAAGCCGGTCACCACGCCGGGCCGGACGGTGAAGGTGAGGTCGGCGACGGCGGTCTTCTCGCCGTAGCGCTTGGCCAGGTGCTGTACCTCGATCATGCACCGAGTCTGCGGACCGCGCGGCCGCCCGTCGTCGTCCGCGCGGCGGCTCTTCCCCGCCCCCGCCTACGCCTCCAGGAGGACGCGCGTCTCCTTCGGCCACGTTCGCGAACATGGCCATGGGGAGGCGCGGCCGAGGTCCTCGGACCACTGGCACCGGCAGCGGGCGGCTTCTCCGCGGTCGCCGAAGACGGCCTGCAGGTCCGCCCAGGAGACCTGGTTGGCCGGGACGACGGTGATCGACGAGCCCGTCCCGGGAGCGGCGCCCGTCAGGTCGGGTCCGGGCACGGCGGCGACCTAACGCCGGGCCCGGCTCCTGGCAGCGGTCACGCGCGCGAGCAGCGGTGACCGCGGTCGGTCGGTCGGGGCGTCGGCCGGCTGCTCGGCCGGCCGGTCGGCCGGCTCGGCAGTCAGGTGGCCGGTGTGCGGAGCGTCGTCGGAGGGCGGGCGCTGGCAGGTGGGGCAGCAGTCGTCGTCGAGGGCGGCCTCGGTGCGCAGCTTCGCCCGCAACCGGCGCATGGAGGACTCGCCGCCGGTCAGCTCGGAGAGCCAGTCGTCCAGGGCGTCGGTCGGGGTGGTGCTCATGCACCTGGTCATCGGCAGTCCGGACGGCGGGTGGGACCGATCCCGTCGTGGAGGAGACCACCCGGACGGGGCATCCAGCTCCGGCCGCCGTCGGCCGATGCCCCCTCGATCCCTGAGTGGGACCTGAGCGAGACGGGACTTCAGCTGATGGGCACATCACCGCACCAGCGCGGGCGGACGACGGCGGGCACGACGGCCTCGGGGCGGGTGAAGGCGGTCGCGGTCCTCGCGGCGGCGGTCACCGGCTTCGGCGTCGCGGCCGCCGTCGACGCACTGGCACTGCAGGACCTGCCGACGGCGGTCACCGCCGCGGACTTCGGCCCGGCCGGCGACGGCCTGACCCGGCTGGTGGTGAGCACTGGGACCGGCGGGCAACTGTCCGACGAGCAGCTGGCCGCGCTGCAGGCCACCCCGCGGGTGGTGTCGGCGCAGCGGCTGTTCGACGGCTCGGCGCTGGTGGCCACCGAGGGGCTGACGCCCGGTGACCTGACCGCCGTCGTCCCGGGTGCGCAGGTGGTCGTGTCCGAGCCGGGCACCGTCGCCGCCACGACCATCAGCGACCCGTACTGGTCGCGGTACGGCTACAACCTGCTCAACACCGGCACGAACTCGCAGACCAAGCCGGCGGTCGCCGGTGCCGACGTCGGCGCCCCCACGGGCTGGCAGGCCGGCACCGGTCGCGGCACGGTCGTCGCGGTGGTCGACAGCGGGATGATGGTCAACCACCCCGACCTGGCCGGCTCGCTGTGGACCAACCCGAACGAGGCGTGCGGCTCGGTCGACACCGACCGCGACGGCCTGGCCGGCGACTGCCACGGCTGGAACTTCTACGCCAACACCGCCGACGTCACCAACGGCGGCGGCGACAACAGTCACGGCACCTCGGTCGCCGGGGCCGTGGGCGCCCGGGCCGGCAATGGCACCGGCACCGCCGGCGTCGCCCCCGACGTCACGATCATGCCGCTGGTCGTCGGCTCCGGGCAGAGCGTCGACGTGTACGCCGGCGCCCAGGCGATCCGGTACGCCGCCGACCACGGCGCCGACGTCGTCAACGCCAGCTGGGGCGGCAACGGCGGGGTGCAGATCCTCACCGACGCCATCCGCTACGCCAACAGCAAGGGCGTCGTCGTGGTGGTCGCGGCCGGCAACGACGCGAACAACCGGGACGCCGTCCCGATGTACCCGGCCAGCCTGGACCTGGAGAACATGGTCACGGTGGGTGCCAGCACGCCCAGCGACACGATGGCGGGCTTCTCCGCCTACGGGGCGCGCACCGTCGACCTGTTCGCCCCCGGCGACCTGGTCTTCGCCCCGCTCAACGACGGCGGCTACTTCCTGGTCAGCGGCACGAGCATCGCCTCTCCGCAGGTGGCGGCGGCGTTTGCGCTCTACCGGGCGCAGTACCCCGACGTCACGGCCGCCGAGCTCAAGGCGAAGTTGTTCGCCGACACCCAGCCGGTGTCGGCCTTCGCCGGCCGTTCGGTCACCGGCGGTCGGCTGTCGCTGACCGCGCTGGGCAACGCCGCGGCCGAGGTGCGCTACACGTTCACCCGGATGACCGCCGAGGCCGGCGTCGTCTCCCCGCAGCTGGCGGTCAGCGGCACCGCCTCGGCCGGCGACTACGCGGTCACCCTGGGCCTGGGCATGGAGAACGCCGGCGAGGTCATGGCGGTCGCCGACCAGGCGCTCACCCTGAACGGGACGACGCTGCGCACCGGCGAGGACGGCCAGGCCACCTTCGCCCTCGGCGGGCGCCCGAGCCTCGGCTCGCTGGTGCTCAGCCCGACTGCGGAGCTGACCGACGGCCGGTACGTGCTGCTGGCGCAGCTGCGCCGCGACGGCGTCCCGGTCGGCCGCCCGTACGCCGCACCGCTGCTGGTGGGGGCGGCCGCCGCGACCCCGCCGCCGGCGGGCACCGGCCCGTCCACCGGCCCGTCCACCGCGCCGTCCGCGGCCCCGACCGTCTCCCCGGCCCCGGGCGTCCCGGCGCCCACGACGGCGCCGCGGACCACCACCCCGGCGACGCCGACCACCAGCCCCCGGCCGACCGCGTCGGGCCCCGGCTCGGTCGCACCGACGTCGCCCGGCTACCCGACGCCGGCCGTGCCGCCGGTGGGGGCGGCCCCGACCACGGGTGCCGGCCCGACCTCGGCCGCGCCTCCGTCGGGCGTCCCGGCCCTCACGCGGGCACCGGGCGTCCCGACGACGTCGGCGGCCCCCTCGGCGCCGGCCGGTCCGACCAGCGCCCGGCCGACGTCCTCGAGCGGTGTGCCCCAGCCCCCGGCCACCGCGGCGCCGACTCCGGGGCCGTCGACCAGCACGCCGACCACCGCGCCGCCGTCCGGTGGGACGGCACCGGACACCGGTGGGGTGAAGACCTATCCGCAGGTCGGCGCGGCCCGGCTGACCTCGATCAGCCCGACCCGCGTCGACGCGGCCGGTGGCACCCGGGTGACGATCACCGGTGGCGCCGTCCCGGCCGGGGCCCGCGTGCGGGTCGGCCTCACGGCGCCGGCAACGGTGACCAGCGCGTCGTCCAGCCAGGTGGTCTTCACGACGCCGAAGCTGGTCGCCGGCACCTACGACGTGTACGTGTTCGCCCCCGACGGCACCTCCTCGGTGCTCACCGCGGGCCTGACGTACCTGTCGTCGACCCCGGCGCCTCCCGCGACCCCGGCGCCCACCGCGACCCCGGCGCCCACCGCGACGCCGGCTCCGACGACCCAGCCGGGTCCGTCGGCGACCGCGCCGGGACCGGTGGTCGGGCCGGGTGGGCAGCGGCTGGTCCGCTCGCCGCTGTTCGCCTCCCTGGCCCCGGCGGTGTGGAAGGTGAACTGCTCCTCGGCGTGCAGCGGCCTCGCCGTCTGAGCTGAGACCCCCGACTGCCCCCGGTGCGTTCCCGCACCGGGGGCAGTCGGCTGTCGTGCACCAGGTGGGGCTGCGAGAGTGCGGCCATGAGCCTGTACCGCGAGTTCGCCACCGTCGACGAGCTGACCGCCCAGTACGACATCGAGGCCACCGTCCCCGACTTCGGCGTCTACGCCGAGGACTACGTCGCCCGCAGCGCCGCCACCCGGGAGGCGCTGCGCGGCACGCTCGACGTGCGCTACGGCGCGACGCTGACCGAGACCTTCGACGTCTTCCCCGGCCGGGCGGACGGCGAGGGGCTGCAGCCGGCGCTGTTCTTCGTGCACGGCGGGTTCTGGAAGGCCACCGACTCCAAGGTGTGGAGCTACGTCGCCGATGGCATGGCCCCGCACGGGGTGACGACGGTGGTGGAGAACTACACGCTGGCGCCGGCGGTCACGGTCGCGGAGATCACCCGCCAGCACCGGGCCGCGTTCGCGTACCTGTACCGCAACGCGAAGTCCCTCGGCGTCGACCGGGACCGGATCGTCATCGCCGGGCACTCGGCGGGCGGGCACGCGGTCGGTGCGCTGCTGGCCACCGACTGGGTGGGGGAGTACGGCCTGCCCGCGCTGCCCTTCGCCGGCGCGTTGCCGGTGAGCGCGGTGATGGACCTGCGCCCGCTCGTCTACTCCTTCGTACAGCCCTGGCTCAACCTGACCGTCGAGGACACCCTGGTGCTGTCGCCCCAGCTGAACCTGCCCGAGGTCGCCCCGCCGACGCTCGCGGTGGTCGGCACGCAGGAGACGCCGGAGTTCGAGCGACAGACCCGCGACTGGGCCGCCGCCTGCGCCGAGGCCGGGCTGCCGGTGGAGTTCCGCACCCTGGAGCGCAACCACTTCGACATCCTCGACACGCTCGCCGACCCTGACGGCGAGCTGGCGCAGGCGGTCTTGGGCTTCCTGGAGCCCCCGGTCAGCTGAGCGCGCGCTCGATCCAGGCGGCGGCGGCGAGCAGGGCGGCGTCCTCACCGGTGCGGCCGACGAGCTGGACGCCGAACGGCAGCCCGTCGTCGGTGCGGCCGGCCGGCAGCGAGAGCGCCGGCTGGCCGGTGACGTTGAAGGGGCCGGTGAACAGCCCCTCGACCTCGCCCTCGGGGGTGTCGATCGGCGGGGTCAGCGCGGGCGCGACGTAGGGCGCGGTGGGCCCGAGCAGGACGTCGACGTCGTCCAGCAGCGCCGCGGCGGCGGACAGCAGCTCGTCGCGCCGGCGCACCGCCTCCTCGCGGGCGGCCGGGTCGGCGCGGCCCGCGGCCTGGAACAGCCGCAGCGTGGCCGGGCCGTACCAGCCGGGCTCGCGGGTGACCCGGTCGCCGTGCACCGCCCACGCCTCGGGCAACAGGATCGGCACGAGCAGGTCGCCCAGCTCGAGCAGCACTGCGTCGTCCACCTCGACCACGGTGGCGCCGGCGTCCCGGAGCCGGTCGATGACCTTGCGGGTGCGGCGGGCCAGCTCCGGGTCGAGCGCAGGATGGGCCAGTTGGCCGGCCAGCAGGCCGATCCGCGGGGTGGCGGGCTCGGCGGGCATCGCGCGGTCGGCGATCACCGCGAGCACCCGCGCGGTCGTGGCGACGTCCCGGGCCAGGACGCCGACGTGGTCCAGCGACGGCGACAGCGGCGTCACGCCGTCCACGGGCACGAGCCCGAACGAGGGCTTGAGGCCGACGACGCCGCAGTAGTGCGCGGGCAGCCGGATCGACCCGCCGGTGTCGGTGCCCAGCGCGGCCGGGACGACCCCGGCGCCGACGAGCGCTGCCGACCCGCCGCTGGAGCCGCCCGCCGTCCGGTCGGGGCGGACCGGGTTGAGCGCCTCGGGCAGATCGGGGTGCGGGGCGCCGGCGGCGTACTCGAGCAGCGAGGTGGTGGCGACGACGTCGGCCGCCGCGGCGCGCAGCCGGGCGACGACCGGGGCGTCGGAGGCGGCGGGCGGGCCGCCCATCGCGTGCGGGTTGCCGTCGCCGCGGACGGCTCCGGCGACGTCGATCATGTCCTTGACCGCGACGTGCAGGCCCTCGAGCGGCCCGTACGGCGCCCGCGGGGGAGCGTCGAGGACCTGGACGACGGCGCGCAGCGGACGGCCGACGCGGTCGAGCGCCTCGTAGGTGGCGAGCAGGTCGAGGACGGCCGGGCCGGGCTGCCGGTCGCCGTCCTCGATCGTCGTCTGCAGCGCCCGGACGTGGCCGGACAGCCGGGGGAGCGCCGCCCACACCGCGGCCCAGCGGGGGTCGGCGGTGGGCAGTCCGCCGAGGAGCCGGGCAACGTCGTCCGGAGTGCTGGGCATGTCTCTCCTCGGTCGGGGTGACCGGGACGCTAGTCGGGGTCGAGCCCACGACCGTTGTGTGAGCGACCGGTCACAGACTGTCCGTGATCGCGCTCTCAGCGGAACTGGTCGGTACCGGGACCTGTCCGGGACGCTCCGCAAGCCTCACCATCCCTGCATGACGTCAGCGGAGGTGGTCGGCAGCCGGCCGTCCCGTCGTGCGCGGTCCCGGATCGTCGTCGCCCTGGACGGGACGGCGGCGACCACGGCGGAGCTCGTGCGCGCCCTGCGGGACGCCGCGCGGCAGGAGGGCTCGGTGCTCGCCTGCGCCGTGGTCGACCGCCGGGCCGACGACGTCGAGCGCGCACTGGCCGAGGCCGCGCTGACGGAGCAGGTGGCCCGGGCGGTCGCCGACACCGGCGTCCGCGGCCGCACCGAGACCGCGCTGCTGGACCCGGTGGTGTTCGAGGCGCTGTGCGACACCGCCCGCGGCGGCACCCTCGTCGTCGTCCACGAGCACGGCCGCACCGCGCTGCGCCCGGCGTCGCCGCGCGTCGTCGTCCGTCCGCTCACCCGGCACGGCTGAGGCCGCTCGCCGGCTCCGTCCCCAACGAGCTGTTGATCGCGCTGCCCTACCTGGTCGTCATCGCCGCGCTGGCCGTCCGCGGTCGCGGTGTGCGCTACCCGGGCTCGTACCTCACCCCCGATCGCCGGGCTTGAGCCCACCGTTTCCTGGAGGTCTGCCATGTCCATGCCCGTTCCTGCCGAGCTGCTCGCCCATGCCGTCGCCGAGGCCCGCAAGGCACGCGACGAGGGCGGGGTGCCGATCGGCGCCGCGCTCGTCGTCGACGGGGAGGTGCTCGCCGTCGGGCACAACCGGCGCGTGCAGGAGGCCAGCGCCATCCTGCACGGCGAGACCGACTGCCTGGAGGCCGCCGGCCGGCTGCCCGCCTCGGTCTACGCCCGGGCCACGATGGTGACCACGCTGTCGCCGTGCGACATGTGCACCGGGGCGATCCTGCTGTACGAGATCCCGCGCGTGGTGATCGGGGAGAACCGCACCTTCATGGGCGGTGAGGAGCTGCTGCGCTCGCGGGGCGTCGACGTCGTCGTCCTGGACGACGCCAAGTGCATCGCGCTGATGGAGGAATTCATCGCCCGCGAGCCCGGGTTGTGGAACGAGGACATCGGTGAGCCGTGAGCCGGCTGAGGGTCATGAGCCGGTGAGCGGCCTGATCACGGACGAGGTGCCTGCCGTCGGCCCGCACGGGTGGCGAAGGCGTCCACCGCGGTGAGCACCTCGGCCGCCTGCCACAGCCGATGGCGAGCCCGGCCGGTGAACTCGGTGACCACGCCCGCGGCGAGGAGGGGCTCGAGCGCGCGCAGGGCGTTGCCCGGGGTGACGCCGACCTCACGTGCGATGGTGGCGGCGTCGAGCACTGGCTGGCGCAGGAGCAGGTCCGCCACCCGCCAGGCCGCGGCGTCCCGGCGGGCGCTCACGACGTCGTCCCACCGGGCGCGCACCTCGTGCAGCTCGGCGACGAGTTCTCGGGCGTTGACCACGGCCGCCAGTGCGCCGTTGGCCAGCGCCGAGACGATCGGAGCCGGATCTCCGTCCCGGTAGGCGGTGAGTGCGGCGAAGTAGTCGTCGATCCCGCTCAGCAGGCCGGCGGAGACCGGGACGGTGACGGCGCGGGTCAGCTCCTGGCGGCGCAGGAGAGCGTGGATGAGTGCTCGACCGGTCCGCCCGTTGCCGTCGGGGAAGGGGTGGATGGTCTCGAACTGCGCATGGCTGACCGCGGCGAGCGTCAGGACCGGAACGTCTTCCCGGCGGGCGAAGGCCACCAGGTCGTCGATGAGCGCGGGGACCTCGTCGGCGACCGGGGGGATGAACGCCGCGCCGTGCGGGCCGTACGTGTCGCCGCCGATCCACACCTGGTCGGTACGCCACCGCCCGGCGATGGTGGGCTCGACCTCGTCGAGCAGGGCGGCGTGCATCGCCAGGATGGTGCTCGGGTTCAGGTCGTCGGCCAGGTCGAGGGCCGCCCGCATCGCGCGGACGTTGCCGAGGACGGACGCCGCGTTCTTGTTGGCGCCGTCGCCCAGTTCCGCGACGGCGATGGCCTTCGCGCCGGCGGTGAGCTGCTCGATCTGCGACGAGGACGCCGACTCGCTGCGCAGCAGCACGGTGGCGAAGGGGGCGATCTCACCACCGAGCTGTGCGTCGAAGCGGGCGATCTCCCGGGACGCCTCGTCCGCCAGCGTCGCGGTCGCGGCGTCGAGCGAGGGCGTGCGCGCCGCGATCGGGGAGACGACAGCGGCCAGGTAGGGGCCCGAGTGGCGTTCCCGGACCGAGCGGGGAACCAGGTCAGCGGGCAGGGTGGGTCGCCAGGACACCTCTCGCTGCGACACCGCGGGCCAAGGCTCTCCATCCGAGGACATCAACCCACCTTATTCTCACTTCAGGCCGGAAGTGAGAAGAAGTTGTCGGTGGCTGCCGAGATCGAGTGACGGTCCGCCGCCTCACGCGCTCACCCACCGAGGTCACGCAGGGGTGGGCACCGTGTGCACCAAGGCGGCGATCTGCCGCTTCACCTCGTTGAACGCCGGTGAGGTGACGTCCCGGTCGGCGAGCTCGACCGGCACGACGGCCTGGACGTGCCCGGGCACCCCGTGCGAGGCGCCGCCGGTCATCACCACGACCCGGTCGGCGAGGTAGACGGCCTCCTCGATCGAGTGGGTCACGAACACGACCGTCGTCCGGGTCTCGACGTGGATCCGCCTGAGCTCGGTCTGCAGGTCGGTACGGGTGAGCGCGTCGAGTGCCCCGAACGGCTCGTCCATGAGCAGCAGCGACGGGTCGTTGGCGAGCACCCGGGCGATCGCCACCCGCTGCTGCATACCGCCCGACAGCTGGGAGGGGTACTTCGCGGCGAACCGGGTGAGCCCGACCGCGGCGATGAACTTGTCCGTGACCGCGGTGATCTCTCCCTTGGGCAGCTTCTTCCGCGACGGCCCGTAGGCGACGTTCTCCCGCACCGACAGCCACGGGAACAGCCCGTAGTCCTGGAAGACGACGCCGCGGTCGGGGCCGGGCCCGGTGACCGGTGTGCCGCCGACCTCGACGCTGCCGGCGGTGGGCCGCTCGAAGCCGGCCAGGATGCGCAGCAGCGTGCTCTTGCCGCAGCCGCTGGCGCCGACCACGGCGACGAACTCACCGGAGGCGATGGTCAGGTCGACGTCGGCCATCGCGGCGACGCCGCCGTCGTAGGTCTTGCCGAGGCCGCTGATCCGGACGTCGGCCGTGCGGCCGGCGATGAGGTGGTCCATGGTCAGCTCCTACTTGATCAGCGGACGGTCGCGGAACAGGAGGCGGACGACGAGCTTCAGCAGCCGGTCGGAGAGGAACCCGGCGACGGCGATGCAGATCATCCCGACGACGATCTGGTCGGTCTGGACGACGTCACGGGCCAGGAAGATGGTCGAACCGAGGCCGGTCGGCACCCCGGTGGTCTCGCTCAGCACGAGGATCACCCAGGACAGACCGAGGCCCACCCGCATGCCGTTGACGATCGCCGGTGCCGAGGCGGGCAGCACCACGCGCAGCAGCGTGCCGGCGCCGGAGGTGCCGAGCATCCGGGCGGCCTCCAGCAGCCGCTCGGGCACCTGGCGGGCGCCGCTGATCGTGCCGAGCACGATCGGGAAGAAGGCCGACAGCGTGATCAGGAAGATCGAGGCCTGGTCGCCGTAGCCGATCAGCAGCGCGACCAGCGGCACCCAGGCGGTCGCCGGGATGGGCCGGAACAGGTTGATCATCGGGTCGAAGAGAGCGTTGGCGGTGGTGAAGCGGCCCATCAGCACGCCGAGCGGGACGGCGATCAGCGTGGCCAGGGCGAAGCCGGCGAAGACGCGCATCGCGCTGGCCGGCAGGTCCTCCCAGAGCAGGTTGCTGAAGGCGTTGTCCCGGGTGCCGACGACGTAGTTGGCCAGGCCGCCGGCGACGTCGGCGGGGTAGGGGAGGAAGCCCATCCGGATCCCGAAGGGCAGCTCCCACCTCCCCTCCCGGCCCAGGTGCCAGAGGAGCAGGAACAGCAGCGGGACCGGCAGCCCGAGCAGCACGGGGCGCAGCCGGCCCTTGCGCCGTGGTCGTCGTTCGGCCGGGGCCGTCGGGACGGCGGCCGACACGGGGACGGCGGTGGTGGTCATGGTGCTACCTCCCGGCTGGGGTGGGGCGCCGGCGCGTGCTGCGCCGGCGCCCCGGTGGGTCAGGCCTTGGGGGCGAACGAGGCGTCGACCAGGTCGGCCGCGGGCGGGGCGGTCTCGATCAGCCCGAGCTCGACCATCGCGCCGGCCAGTGCCTCGACCTGGCCCTGGTACTCCGTGCTCAGGTCGGCGCGCAGCCAGAAGTTCTCCAGCGCCGAGGTGAGCACCGCCTGGTCACCGCCGAACTCCTTGACCATCTCCGGCAGCCACTCGTCGATGTTGTCGGTCATGTACGCGGTGGTGGCGGCGTGCGTGTCGACGACCTTCTGCACCAGCTCGGGGTCCTCGGCCACCTTGGTGCCGGTGGTGACCAGGCCGATGTTCACCTTGCCGATCGGGGTGGCATAGGGGTCGGTGATCGAGTGGCCGCCGGCCGCGGTGGCGAGGGAGACGGCGATCTCGGTGCCGAAGAAGGCGTCGACCGAGCCGCTGTTGAAGGCCGAGGCCATCTCCGGCGGCGGGACGGCGATCAGCTCGAGGCTGGCCGGATCGACGTCGTTCTCGGCCAGGATCAGCCGCATCGCCACCTCGGGCGCGCTGCCCTGGATGTAGCCGACCTTCTTGCCGGCGAGGTCGGCAACGGTCTGGATGTCGTCGCCGCCGATGAAGCCGGAACCGCCGTCCGCGGCCGAGGCGACGATCTTGAGGTCCCGGTCCTGGGAGATGCCGGAGATGGTGGCGGTGACGCCGGTGATGGCGAAGTCGACGGTGCCGGAGGAGACCGCGTCGGTCAGCGCCGGGGTGCTGTCCAGCGTGACCACCTCGAACTCGACCCCGTCGACCGCGTGGTCCTCGTAGAGGAACGGTGCGTAGAAGTGCGGCTGGCCGCGGAGCGTGCCGACGGTGACCGTCTGGGTCTCGCCGCTGCCGGACGCGTCCGCCTCCGCTTCGGAACCGCCGCAGGCGGCGAGGGAGAGGACGGCGGCGGCGACGGCGGTGCCGGCGATCGCGCGGCGGACGGTGGAGGGGCTCAACGGGACTCCTCGGAGGCGGCGGACGACGCGCGGTGCGCCGTCGCCGTGGACTCAACGGGCTGGGTGTGCGCACGCTGTGTCCGCTCGGTAACGAGCCCATGACGTGACCCAGGTGTGACCTGTCGGCGCAGGTCGCGGCCCGCCTGCCAGAGCCGCCACACGGCACTAGTGTCCGGTCGGTGACGCAGCCCTTCCCTGATGACGCCGCGACCCGGATCGCCGCCGGCTACGCGACGGCCGGTCCGTCGCTCGTGCTCGGCTCGGTGGCCCACGACGGTCAGCCGCACCCCGAGGCCCAGGTGCGCGTGCCGCTGGCGATGCTCAACCGGCACGGCCTGATCGCCGGCGCCACCGGTACGGGCAAGACCAAGACGCTGCAGCTGCTGGCCGAGCAGCTGTCGGCGGCCGGCGTCCCGGTCGTGGTCGCCGACGTGAAGGGCGACCTGAGCGGCCTGTCGGCGCCCGGCGCCGGGGGAGACCGGGTCACCCAGCGCGCGGCGAACACCGCCGACGACTGGACGGCGACGTCGTTCCCGACCGAGTTCCTGTCCCTCGGCGGGATCGGCCCCGGCGTGCCGGTGCGGGCGACGATGACGCAGTTCGGCCCGACGCTGCTGGCCAAGGTGCTGGACCTGAACGCGACGCAGGAGAGCTCGCTCGGGCTGGTGTTCCACTACGCCGACGGGGCGGGCCTGCCGCTGCTGGACCTCAAGGACCTGCGCTCGGTGATCAGCTGGCTGGTGAGCGACGAGGGCAAGCCCGAGCTCAAGCAGCTGGGCGGTCTGTCGGCGAGCACCGCCGGCGTGCTGCTGCGCGAGCTGATCGGCCTGCAGGAGCTCGGCGGCGACGTCTTCTTCGGCGAGCCCGAGTGGGAGCCGACCGACCTGATGCGGGTGGGTGCGGACGGTCGCGGCGTGATCAGCGCCGTCGAGCTGGCCGCCGTGCAGGACCGACCGGCGCTGTTCTCGACGTTCCTGATGTGGCTGCTGGCCGAGCTGTTCGAGGAGCTGCCCGAGGTCGGCGACGTCGACAAGCCGAAGCTGGTGTTCTTCTTCGACGAGGCGCACCTGCTGTTCGCAGGGGCCAGCAAGGCGTTCCTGGAGTCGGTGACCCAGACCGTGCGGCTGATCCGCTCGAAGGGCGTCGGCATCTTCTTCGTCACCCAGAACCCGACCGACGTGCCCAGCGCGATCTTGGGCCAGCTCGGCAACCGGGTGCAGCACGCGCTGCGCACCTTCACCCCTGAGGACGCCACCGCACTGCGCAAGACCGTGTCGACGTTCCCGAAGTCCAAGGACTACGACATCGCCGAGATGCTGACGTCGCTCGGCATCGGCGAGGCGGCCGTGACCGTGCTGTCGGACCGCGGGACGCCGACCCCGGTCGCCTGGACGATGCTGCGCTCGCCCCGGTCGCTGATGGGCCCGGTGGAGCCGGCGGTGCTGCAGCAGGCGGTGGCGGGCTCGCCGCTGCAGGCAAAGTACGGCCAGCCGGTGGACCGGGAGTCGGCTTACGAGCGGCTGGCGGCGCGGCTCGCGCCCCCGCCGCCTCCGGTCGCCGAAGAGCGTCCCGAGGAGCCGGTGCGCCGTGCGGAGCCCGAGCCCGAGCCCGAGCAGGACAACGTCGTCGAGAAGGTGCTCGGGTCGGCGGCGTTCAAGTCGTTCGCGCGCTCGGCGGCGTCGTCCCTGGGCCGGGAGATCACCCGCGGCCTGTTCGGCACCCGCCGGCGCCGCCGCTGACCCAGGTCGCTTCTGGGCTCGATGGAGCAAGGGGCGACGACTCCCTGCGCGTGCACCTGCGGCCCTCGACCGCACGGCTAAGCGCTGACTTCGTCTCCCCACTCGCGAACCGCCGTGAGGAACGCGGGTGCCCACCGGTCGACCGCCCGCAGTGACGCGTCGGTGAGCCCTGGACGCAGGGCGCGCTCACCGTGGCCGTACCGGATCAGGTCGCGCAGCAGCTCGGGCATGCGGTCGATGTCCCAGCTCTCGAGGTCGACGCCGCCCAGCCCAGGGTCCAGGAGTCGGCGGACGTGGTGCGGAGCCCACAGCAGAGGGTCGCCGAGACCGTTGCCCAGTCCGCTCTCGAGGACCTCGCAGACCAGCGCGCGGAGCGACGGCCGCGTCCACGGTCGGCCCCACGGTGACGCCAGGAAATGAGCGGCGACCTCCTCGATGTCGACGTCGTCCGGCCGCCCGGGGGCCCTGGCGTCACCTCCGCTGGGGAAGCGGGACAGCATCCACCGCACGATGCGGCGATGTGCCGGCCACGTCGAGTCAGCGGGCAGCACGGCGTCGAGGCGTACCTCGGCGAGGGCAGCATCGAGGCGTGCGCGGGCATCGGCCGGATCGACGTCACGGATGCGGACATCGGGGTCCTGGGCCGCGCTCAGGTGGGAGAGCACCTCCTCGACCGGCCTCTCGAACAGTGCACTGTCGACCGCCCGAGGGGCGAGCTCGTTGTCCAGGCGGACGGCGGCGGTGAGCGCGTGACCGCTCGGGGTGGTCACGCCGATGATGACGTCGTCGAGGTCGCGGAAGGGTCCCTCCAGTTCGACGGCCCGGGCGTCCGGCGTGGCCAGGTGCAGGCCGGTGAGCCAGCGCGGCACGGTGAACCCGCGCACCGCGAGGTCACGGCGCGCCCAGCGCCGCAGGTCGGCGTCGTCGGCCAGGGTGGCGATCGCCAGCGCGCCGCCTGAGGTCTCGGGACGATCCCAGGCCGCGAGACCGCGGACGATCTGGGCAACCGTCCCGGAGGCGACATCGGGATGGCCGACGGCGTCCAGGATCACCGACGCGGTGCCGAGCAGGTGCCCGGGTGTGGTCTTGTCGAGCCCTACGCCCAGGGCTCGTACCAGGGTCTCCACGTACGAGGAGCGGAGCTCATCGGCGCTCAGAGCGGCGGCGGTCTGGGTCGCGGTCGTCATGATTCGAACACTAGTTCGAAGGGATGACAGAACCGCTCGGCTTGAGCGGTCTGCAGGCACTGGTCCATCGGCGTGCACCGGCTGCGACGAGGCTGGCGGGGGACCGCCACGCGAACGGCCGACAGGCTGAGGTCAGCTGTCGAGCCACTCCCGCACGGCTGACCGCAAGAAGGCCAGGTCGACGGGGTTGGCGCTCGGGTTGCCGGCGCGGTGTCCCCACACGCTCGGGATGGGCCGGAGCTCCGCCGCGGCGAGGTGCGGCAGCTCGGCGGCGTTGTCGGCGACCCGGAAGTAGAGGTCGGTCTCGCCCGGCAGGAGCAGCACCCGCGCACGCACGGCGTTGAGCGCGCGGGGCAGGTCGCCGTCATAGGCCGACGCGCTGATGTCGGCGTGCGTCCAGGTCTGGAGTTCGGCGTACAGGTCGGCCGCGGCCAGCGAGAAGCCGCCCTCCCAGTCGGTGCGCAGGTACGTCGCCAGGTCCGGTGCGCCCAGGGCGGTGCGGTAGAGGCCCTGCCGGTAGAAGTCCTGGCTGAGCCCCCAGCCGGCGTAGACGTGGGCGAAGGCCCGCAGCGCGGCCTCCGGCTCGGCGGAGAAGCGGCCACCGCCCACGTGCTCGGGCCCGGCCTCCAGGATGCGCAGCAGGCCGGAGAGGAAGACCTTGTTGTGGTCGGCGGTGCGGGCGCTGCCGCAAACGACGATCGCCCGCTGCACCTCGTCGGGGTAGAGCGCGGCCCAGTGGTAGGCCTGGATCGCGCCCATCGAGAAGCCGTAGACGGCCGCGACCGACGAGGCGCCGAGGTGCTCGGTGACCAGCCGGTTCTGGGCCCGCACGTTGTCGGCCGCCGTCACGACGGCCGGGTAGTCGTCGGTCTGCGAGGCGCTGCTGGAGTGGCCGTTGGAGAACATGTCCGGGACGACGACGAACCACCGCGTCGGGTCCAGCACGCCGTCGGGGCCGATCAGCCAGGCGAGGTCGTCGGAGGTCGCACCGAAGCTGCACGGGTAGACGACCACGTTGTCCCGGGCGGCGTTGAGCGTCCCGTGGGTCTGCCAGGCCAGTCGGGCGTCCCGGATGGTGCCGCCCCGCTCCACCGCCAGGTCGCCAAGCTCGAGCACGCCACGCTCCACCGGCCAGGTCATCCCCGGACGCTACCGCCGGTGTGGATTCGGTCCGGGACGTCGCGAACGCTTCACTGTGAGCATGGACCCCGTGCTCGACGCCCTGCGCTCGCTGCCCATGTCGCTGGACGAGGCCCGCACGACCGTGCCCGACGAGCCCGGTCTCTACGCCGTGTGGGCACGCTTCGGTGCACTGCCCGGCCTCTCCGGGCCCCGGCACCCGACCGCGCCGCTGCAGCTGTTGTACGTCGGCACGGCGCCCAACGGCGTCGAGGCGAAGGCGACGCTGCGCAGCCGGGTGCTGGGGGAGCACCTCCGCGGGACGACGGCGACCTCGGCGCTGCGCCGGACGCTCGCTGCCCTGCTGAGCGAGCGGCACGGCTGGCAGAGCCGCTGGACGACGAAGCCGGTGCTGGTCAACCGGGACGAGCTGGCGCTGTCGGAGTGGATGGCGGAGAAGCTCGACCTGACCTGGGCCGAGCACCCCGAGCCGTGGACGGTCGAGGCCGCGGTGGTCGCCGAGTTGGAGCCACCGTTGAACCTGGCCGAGGACCCGGCCGATCCCCTGCACCCGGTCGTCCAGGCGGCACGCAAGCAGTGGCGGGACGCCGCCCGGGCCGCTCGTCCCTGACCTGGCTCGCGCGCCGGCCGCCGCGCGGAGAGGCTGGCCTCCCCGGAACGCTGCCGGTCCCGAGAGGAGGCGGTCGATGGCGACCGTGGTGCTGGTGGGCACGTTCGACACCAAGGGTGCGGAGTACGGCTGGCTGCGCGAACAGGTGGCCCGCTGTGCGACGTGGTGCGCGACGCCCGGACACGCTTGCACTGGGCGGTGAGGACGTCGGTGACCTGACCCGAGTTGCGGGTGCGCTCGACGTGGATCCGCGGTCGCGGAACCGACGTCGCGCGCACATCGGCGAGGCGGCGGCCGGACCGCTGCGGCGTGTCGGCCGGTGCGCCGCGACGGCGGCGTCCACGGGGCTTGTGCCCTCCCTCGGCCGGGGAGGAGATTGCCGCCAGCACGGGGGCCGCTGGTCGACGAACCGAGGTCCGCCATGCTCGACTACCACGCCCACTCCGTCGCGCTGGACGAGTTCACCGCGACGCTGAGCGCCGCGACGTTCCCCGACCCGGACGTCGAGGGCGCGCGCGAACGGGCGGTGCAGGCTGTGGCCGACGAGCCGGGCGGTGCCCTGCTCGGCGCGTTCGTGCACCACCTCGTCGCCCACGCCGCCTCGGACGGAGCCGAGCTCGACCTGCTGCGCCGGGCGGCCGACCTGTGGTCGCGGGGCCGTGCGGCCTGCGACCGGCTCGGCACCATCCGCGCCGACCTGGAGACGGCGATGGCGGACCCGGGCGACCCGGGCGCCGCCGACCGGCTCAACACCGCCACCGTCCGGGCCCAAGAGCTGGCCAACGAGGCGATCGGGATCGACCACGAGGTCGACGAGCTGCGCGCGGCCGCGCTGGAGTTCCCGCACCTCCCGCCGCACCCCCGGCAGTCCGGCCGGGACACCGACGTCTGGGGGTGGGGTGACTTGCAGCTGGCCCGGCGCACCGACGCCGTGGTGCGCTCGCTCATGCGCCGGGCCGAGGACACCGGGACGCTGGGGTTCGCCGTCGGAGTGGCCGGGGCATACGGCGCCAGCGCGACCGGGTCGGCGTACCTGGCGCACGCCGTGGGTGGGCCACGCCGGCTGCACCGGCACCGCGACCGGCTGGCGCGCAACACCGTCGGCGCCGCCCTGGCCGCCCAGCACCCGGCGGCCCGGACGCCCACCGCGATGGCAGCCTCCCTCGGCGCCGAGCTGCCGGCCGCGATCGAGCAGGCGCTGCAGGACGCGCTCGGCGAGGCATTCGACCTGACCCGCACACAGCCGGTCCCGGATCTGCGACTGGGGCACCGGAGGTTGGTCGAGCACCTGCAGCTGCTCGACCGTTTCGACCTCCCGGCCGCCCCCGCCCCACCCGCGCAGGTGTGGCTGGCGCGGCTGTACAGCGACCCGGGCAACCCGCCCCCGTCGCTACGGCCGCAGGATGTCGACGTCGTCGGTCAGGACGGCGGCGGCGTCGCCGTCGAGATGGGTCCCGGCCAGCCGGGGTCGAAGACCGCGGGGGACTCCGACAGCGCGAAGGCCAGCAAGGGCTGCGGCATCGCCGTCCTGCTGATCATCCTGATCGACCTGCTGCAGGCGTTCGTGCAGTGCATCGGCCAGTGGGCCAACGGCAACCGCTGCACCTTCTGGAAGAACATGCTGCTCAGCAAGCTGTGGGAGGAGGACCCACCGTCACCGCAGGACCCGGCCAACCCCGGTGTGTCGCAGCAGCAGCTGACCGTGGTGGGCGCGCAGCCGGAGGCCGCCGAGTTCGTCAGCGTGCTGTACGACGCCCATGCGCAGGCGTGGGAGGCGATGTCGCGGGCCCGCGCGTTCCTCGTGCTGACCGGGCTGGTGTACCCGACGCAGCTGGCCGGTCTGCCGCTGCATGAGCAGTTCCTCAGCCTGCAGGAGCTCGGCTCGTTCGTGCACCGCGAGGAGCCCGACCCGGTCGCCGCCTTCCATCGCCGGCCCACCACACCGATCGAGCACCGCGACGAGATGTCCTCGCCCTACCCGCACGGCGCCGGGCCGGCGGTGTTCCTCGACCCGACCAGCCGGCTGCACGCAGCGACGGTCTCGTTCGGGCTGTGGATCCAGGTGGTCCGTGGGGAGCAGGACAGCCAGAACCTCGACCTGGACGCCGACCGAGGGTGGGGCCACGCCTGCTGGACGGCGCCCTCGGTGCACGACGACCCCGTGGACGTCACCGTCCTCGGTTACGACGAGCAGTAGGAGACCGGTCATGGGTGGAAACCAGGAACGTGAGGGCGATCCGTCGGACACCCGGCCCTACCTGTGTCTGCCGTACTGGACGGCGCCGCTGACGCCCGGCGGGCGGTGGGACGACGGCGCGCAGCGGCCGCTGGACACGACCGCGGTGACCAGCTGGCTGTGCGACGCGGTCCACGCCGGGCCGTACACGCCGGGGCAACCGCTGGAGGTGTCGGTCGACGTGCGCAACGCTGGGGGCGGTAACAGCACGGCGATGGCCACCGTCGTCGTCTACTGGGCCGACCCCACGGTGGGCTTCGCGAAGCCGACGTTCCTGGCTGCGACGGTCGTGCCGGTTCCGCCGAGCCGGACGACGCCCGCGATGACCCGGACCCCCACGATGCGCGGCACCATCCCAGCCAGCGCCCCGGCGCACGTGTGCCTGCTGGTGGCCGTCTCGCATCCACAGGACCGGGCGGGCACGGTGTGTGACCCGGTGGGTGACCGGCACTGGGCGCAGCGGAACCTGACCGCCACCCCGGTCGCGCCCGGGGCACCGGCGCTGCTGCCGATGATGGTGGCCAATCCGCTGGCGGAGGACGGCTCGTTCACACTCGTCGTCCGGCGCACGGACGGGCTCCGCGCCCGGCAGGTCGCCGCGGAGACCGGCACGGTGCCCGGTGATGGCGCGTTGCTGCTGCGGCTGCTCGACGCCGACGGCGCGCAGGTGGGCCGCGGCGGGCGGTCGGTGTACCTGGAGCTGGGCCTGGGGCCGCGGGACGAACGCCGGTTCTCGCTGCTGGTGGAGGTGGTGGAGGAGCTGGCGCCGGGCACCAGCCTGGGGCTGGAGGCAGAGCTGTTCGAACAGTCGGGGGAGAGGGTGGTCGGGTCGCTCGGCATGGCCTTGGTCGGCCGGGTCGAATGACGTGCCGGCCCAGCCGCCGCGGTCAGCGTGCGACGACGGCGGTGCCGATCGTCCCGACGGAGAAGGCGATCGCCGACCAGGCCGAGGCGTTCACGGCGCTCACCCTGGCCCGACGGACTGCCGCCCCGGGGCGTATCCGGGGCGGCAGTCCGTCGTCCGGTCAGGCTGAGACGGGCACGTCGCCGAACTCGGCGACCGGGACGTCGGCCGCGGCGGCGGCCCGGACCTCGGCAGCGGTGGGCGGCAGCCCGATGCTCGGGGCGTGGCCGCGGAAGTTCTGCAGCCACCAGCGCCAGTCCGCCGGTACCAGGTCGAACGGTGCCTCGTGGCCGAGCTCGCGGGCGGCCCAGACCGGCCAGTGCGGGTTGGACAGCGCCGGACGGCCGATCATCGCGATGTCGATGAGCTCCTGGCGGATGACGGTGTCGGCGGTCTGCGGGACGCCGAGGTTCCAGCTGGTGGCGACCGGGATGCCGACCTCGCGGCGCACGCGGGTGGCCCGGGGGACGAAGCCGGCGGGCTCGTTGAAGAACGACGGGTTGACCATGTCGTCCGTGTTGCCGCCCATGGACAGGTCGGCGAGGTCCAGGCCGTGCTCCTTCATCCAGCCGATGGCCTCGATGGAGTCCTCGAACTGCACGCCGCCGGGGTGGAAGTCGTCGGAGCCCAGCCGCATGGTCAGCGGCAGGTGCTCGGGCCAGACCTCCCGGACGGCGTCCAGGGCCTCGAGCAGGAAACGGGCCCGGTTGCGGTTGCTGCCGCCGTACTCGTCGGTGCGCTGGTTGGCGAGCGGGGAGAAGAAGCTGGCGGCGAGGTAGCCGTGCGCGAAGTGCATCTCCAGCCACTCGTAGCCGGCGTCGGCGGCGCGGCGGGCGGCGTCGGCGTAGCTGCGGTGCAGCGACTTGATCTCGTCCACGGTGAGCTCGTGCACCGGGAAGGAGTGGTCGCCACCGGCGGGGATGGCCGAGGGGCCGACGGTCTGCCAGCCGTCCGGGTGGTCCGGCGGGAGGGCCTTCCAGCCGCCCTGGGCGTTGGTCTCCTTGTGCGGCGGGACCTCGCTGCCCTTGCGCCCGGTGTGCCCGAGCTGGATGCCCGCGACCCCGCCGAAGCGCTTGATGATCGAGGTGACCCGCTTGTGGCCCTCGATCTGGTCGTCCTTCCAGATGCCGGCGCAGGTAGTGGTGGTGCGCCCGTCGGGGGTGATGGCGATCTGCTCGGGGAAGACCAGCCCGAAGCCGCCCGCGGCGCGGGCCCCGAGGTACATGACGTGGTAGTCGTCCATCTTGCCGTCGACCGAGCCGTACATGGTCATCGGCGACATGGCGATGCGGTTGCGCAGCGTCACGCCCTTGAGCGTGAAGGGGGAGAAGAGGTCGGGCACGCAAGGTCCTCTCGAAGTCGGTGATTCGAGGCAACCTCCCGCTGACGCCGGTCTCGTTACGGACGTCGGGGACGGCGGTCAACTTCTCCGCACACTGCCGGTGGGCGGCCGTGCGGATTGGGTCCTCGGTGTTCCGGGCGCTTCACTATCGGCATGGACTCCGTGTGGGCCGGCCTGCGCTCTTCGCCCGTGCCGCTGTCCGAGGCTCGGACAGCTGTGCCGGCGGAGCCGGGGCTGTACGCGTGGTGGGGTCGGTTTGGCGCGCTGCCCGGCATCTCCGGCCCGCGGCACCCGACGGCCGAGCTGCAGCTGCTCTACGTGGGCATCGCCCCGAACGGGACGGCGTCGAAGTCGACCCTGCGCAGCCGCGTTGTGGGCGACCACATCCGCGGAACGACGGGCTCGTCGACGCTGCGCCGGTCACTTGCCGCGCTACTGAGCGAGCAACAGGGCTGGCAGAGCCGCTGGACGACGCGGCCGGTGCTGGTCAAGGCCGACGAGCTACGGCTGTCGGAGTGGATGGGGGAGAAGCTGCAGCTGACTTGGGTCGAGCACCCGGAGCCATGGACGGTCGAGGCCGAAGTGATCGCCGAGCTCGAGCCGCCACTCAATCAGGCCGACAACCAGGCGCACCCGATGTACGGCTTCGTGCAGGAGGCGCGAAAGCGTTGGCGAGAGCAGGCTCGGACTCATGCGTGAAGCTGAGGTTGTCGCAGCGTTCTGTGCTGCATCGCGAGCTGACGGTTGGGATGTCAGCACGGAGGTCGACTTCATCGACGTGGTGGCCAGACGCGACAGCCAGTCGCTCTACGCCGAGGCCAAAGGGATGACGACCTCGCCTGGCCTCGACGTCGACACGATGTACGGCCAGTTGCTCCGCCGGATGCCGGCAGAGCCGATGCCCGGGCTGCGGTTTGCAGTCGTCGTCCCGCAGCATGTGCTGTCGCTTGCCTCGCGGGTGCCGGCGTCAATACGTGGACTGTTGGGCATCGACGTCTATTCGGTGGCCGACGACCGAACGGTGCATCGTCACTGATCGCGTCGCCAGGCTGGGTATCTCTTTCTTGGACGCCCGCTCACCTCTGCTGACCCACCAGCACCGCCACCCTCGATCGGTGACCGTAGATTCCCAGTTTGGTGGTTGGTTTGAGCTTGGGACAGTGAGTGATGGACGGGAGATGGAATGAAATCAAGAGTTTGGGCGGCACTGACGCCCGGAGTCCGGGTGCAGATATCGGGCCGCAGGGTGGGTGCGAGTACC
Source organism: Modestobacter muralis (assembly GCF_010682105.1). Lineage (GTDB taxonomy): Bacteria > Actinomycetota > Actinomycetes > Mycobacteriales > Geodermatophilaceae > Modestobacter > Modestobacter muralis. Next base: position 110,733 of record NZ_JAAGWH010000002.1, read on the forward strand.
GGCCTGCGTGCGCCGGACAACACATCAGCGGCGGGCGGACGACGTCCATCAGCTGGCCCCACGAGCGGAGCAGGGCCTTGCGGCGTCGGCGTGGTGGGAGAGCTGGCCGCGTGAGCGCTGTGCGGAGCGATGACGTGGCACAGCTGGCGGTCTACGTGGATGCCCGCCTACGCGACGACTGGACCGAGTGGCCGGGGGGCTGGCCGGACCAGATCGAGATCGCATTGGTGGACGCGGTGATGTCGATCCGCGCCCGCTACGGTCGGCCCGCTGCAGTCAGTACTGCAGCGACGGGCGTCCATCGCGCAGTTGCCGGCTATCGGCAGCTGCGGGCTCCGACCCTTCAGCTGGACGATCTGGCTGTGCTCGCGTCCTTGGACTGGCGGACGGTGGAGCGCGCTGTGGGTCGTCAGGTCACCGGTGGTGTCCCGAAGGCGAGAGCGATCGTCGAGGCAGCCGGGCGGTTGACAGACGTTGGCGTGACGTCGGCGGCGCACCTCGACCTGAGCGACATGAAGCAGGTACGCGCCTACACAGGAGTACGCGGTCTCGGCAAGATCACCTGGGAGTACTTCGGCATGCTGCTCGGTCGGCCTGGGGTTAAGGCGGATCGGTGGGTGATCGCAGCGGTAGATGACGCAGTGAAGCGCAGGACATCCCCTGCTGAAGCACGCGAGATAGTGCTGGCAACAGCTGAGGCGATCGGCAAGGGCCCTACTGAGCTGGAGCACGCTCTCTGGGCACATCGACGACGATCCGCCCGCGGGGCGGCGGCAGGAGTGGGGACCCGATGACCGATCAGGCAATCTTCCTTGCGACGGATGGTCAGGTGACTGCCTTGCGCCATACCGACTACGACAGTGAGGACGTGCTGCAGGAGGTACTGGAGCGGTTCCCCGAGTTGATAGCGGGTGTTGCGACCACCGACGATCAACCTCGCTTGCTGCTCGTGCGGCGAGAGATGCCGGTTGCGGCGGCGGACAGCGTCGGTCTCTCCTTGGACCACCTCTTCCTCGACCAGTCTGGCGTCCCGGTGTTGGTCGAGGTGAAGCGTGCGAGCGATACCCGAGCCCGCCGGGAAGTGGTCGCTCAGATGCTCGACTATGCGGCCAACGGCATCACCACCTGGCAGAACGATCTCCGTGACGCTGTTGCTCAGGCCGCAGGCGACGCCGACCCTGCCCAGTACTTGCAGGAGAAGCTCGGCGTTTCAGACGCGGAGGCATTCTGGTCGACGGTCGAGGACAACCTGCGGGCAGGACGTATCAGGCTCATCTTCCTGGCTGATCGACTCGCCCCCGGTCTGGTGCGCATTATCGAGTTCCTCAACGAGCAGATGCGCGACGTTGAAGTCCTGGGCGTCGAGCTGCCGCAGTACACCGGCAGTACCGGACAGGTCGCTTACGTTCCCCGAGTCATCGGCCGAACGGCAGGCGCGGTGGACACCAAGCAGCGGCGTACGAAGCGTCCGGCGTGGACCGAGCAGACACTGCTCGCGGCGGCCGATGAGCACAGGCCGGCTGAGCGTGCCCTGATCGAACAGCTGCTGACCCACGTCAGAGCACGAGGCGGACGCTTCTCCTGGGGCACGGGCGGGACGGCTGGCGTGACCGGGTGGTATCCCGTCGACGGAACTGACACGCCTGTCTGGAACGTGAACGTGGGCGACTCGCTCTCCGAGGGGCAGCTGTACTTCGTGCTGCCGGAGTACGCGAGACGCCATCCGCAGCGCGCCGAGGTGTACGCCAACGCGGTGGCCGAGATCGAACAGCTTCGCGAGAAGGTCGACCAGGTTCGTTCGCGGGGCTGGAGTGGTTGGCCAGCCCTGCCCCTACGGCAGGCTGCCGCGTTGTCGGACGGCGTGATCAGGCCCGTCGACGTGGCCACGATCCAACCAGCGGACGAGGGGTAGGGACATGCCACTGGAGGTTGGGCTCTGGCGGGTAGACGGCGACAAACCGGTCAAGCTGACGGCGAGCGGCGTACCTCTCGAAGCGCAGCTGGAAGCCATGATCGAGGCGGATCCCGGCATCCTCGGTACGGCTCTGCTCCTCATCGGGCGGCAGGTGCCCACCGACTTCGGAAAGTTCATCGACCTGCTCGCGGTCGACGATGAAGGTGCGCTGCACGTACTGGAACTCAAGCGTGACCGGACGCCGCGCGAGGTCGTCGCGCAGCTCCTGGACTACGGCTCATGGGTGCGGACGCTGACACACGAGCAGCTTCTGGACATCTTCGCGACCTACCGGCCAGGCGCGGTCTTCGAGCAGGATTGGACGACGACCTTCGGCGGTGACGTTCCGGAGGAGTTGAACAGTGGACACCGGCTGACCGTCGTCGCGGGTGATGTGGATCCGGCGACCGAGCGGATCATCGCCTACCTGGCCGACTTCGCCGTACCGGTCAACGTCGTCTTCTTCCGGTACTTCGGCGACGGTGAACGGGCCTACCTCGCTCGGACCTGGCTCATCGACGAGGCGAGGACGCCGCCGCGAACAGGCGGTGTGAGCAAGGGTGGGTCGAAAGAAACTTGGAACGAGCAGGACTGGTACGTCAGCTTCGGCGAAGAGAGCGGCATCCGGAACTGGGAGGACGCCCGCCGCTATGGCTTCGTCTCGGCGGGCGGCGGTGAGTGGTTCTCCCGGACGCTCCGCAAGCTGCCGGTGGGCGGACGGGTGTTTGTCTGTATCCCCGGGAGAGTCGGCTATGTCGGGGTCGGCACTGTCATCGGGGAGGCGCAGCCGTTTGAGCAGGCGGTGGTGACCGTGGACGGCGAGCAGGTGGAGCTGGCATCGCAAGTACTGGAAGCGGGCTACACGCACCAGGCGCTGTCCAGCGGGGAGGACCATCGCGAGTACGTGGTCCCCGTCGACTGGACGATCACCCGTCCGCGGAGTGATGCCGTTTGGATGAGGGGCATGTTCGCCAATCAGAACAGTGCCTGCAAGCTCCGGAATCGCTTCACTCTGGAACAGCTCGCCCAAGCATTCGACCTCGGCGACTGAGGCGCC
>NZ_JAAGWH010000003.1 GCF_010682105.1 Modestobacter muralis
CGTGAAGTCAGGCCGCTTTGAACAGCTCGTAGCGCTCCAGCAGTCGGTCGGTATCCGGACGTTCACGCCGCGATCGAGGTAGGACCATCAGTGGCTTTCCGTGATGGTCCTGCAGCCCGTGGCGCAACATCGGCCCATCGATCTCCGCCAGCAAGCGGTGGTGGATCTCCACGGTGTGGTCGGGGCGGATGCCGAGGATGTTCTGGTCGTAGGCCGCATGGTGGAGCTTACAGAGCGCCAGCCCGTTGGTGATGACGGCGTCACCGTTCGGTTGGGAGTCGGGAATGATGTGTGCGGCGTCCAGGAGCTCACGGTGGTTGAGCGAACAGACAGCGCAGCGCGTCTCGTACGCCAGCATGACCTGACTCGCGAAGAGCGGTTGGTGCAGGCGGCGCCGGGTCATCGCGACGAGGTGCTGCCGCAGTGCCGCTTCGACCGTGCTCCCCGGCTGGATCTTCCGCTGCGCTTCCGTGAGCGCCAGGACGAATTGCGCTTGCGCCGGTTCCTCGGCAATCAGATACACAGGGAAGATGGCCTGGAAGATGCCGGGGCGGATCCCGCAGAACCATAACAGGGGCGCCTGCTGGTGCATCGCCGCGCGAAGACCGGCGTTCTCTGCGGCGCCGCCCTCATCCCGTCGCAGTTTGTAGCGGTGCAGCCCGTCAGGGCCTTCCGAGTCGTCGTAGGGTCGCCAGGCTGCGCCTTCCGGTGCTGCGGTCAGGATGCTCAGTGCCGCCGACCACCCGCGCGGCTTGCGGATTCCCCGTCCGGCGTCAACCAAGGGGAAGCGGCTGCCGTCGACCTCGAAGTCGTCCCTCAGTTGGACACGGCTGACCGGCACCGTCCCGTCAAGAGTCACCTTGCTCAGCCAGTCCAGTGCGGCTGCTCTGATGTGCTCCTCGCGAACTCCGTCAACCACCAGCTGAGCCTGCCTTCGAGCTGGCTCACCCACAACCACATCGCTCTCGTGGCGTGTCGTCCCACCGTCCGCAAGCTAGCTTGCGTGCCGCCCATGCGGCGCGCGGGCCGCATGTTTGGTCTGCCATGCTCGAGCCCGTGCATGACAGACCGATCCTGGGGCTCTTCGCGGGGATCGGGGGTCTTGAGCTCGGTCTCCGGCAGGCTGGCTTACGAGGTCCCACCGAGTTGTACGAGCGATGGGTCCCAGCGCGCGCAGTCCTGTCGCATCAGTTGCCTGAGGCGAAGCTGAGTCGGGACGTCACGGAGCTCAGCGGCTTCGACGAAGCCGCGATCGTCACGGCGGGCTTCCCGTGCACCGACCTCTCCCAAGCAGGGCGAACCACTGGGCTGGACGGCGAGGCCTCAGGGTTGATCCGCCGCATCCTCCAGCTGTTGGCGCAGTCCAGCCCCGAGTGGGTCCTCATCGAGAATGTCCCGAACATGCTCCGTCTGGGCCGAGGAAGCGCCATCCAGGAGATCACGGCGAGTCTTGAGGCAGCCGGTTATGCCTGGGCCTACCGAACGATCGATTCTCGTTCGTTCGGATTGGCACAGCGCCGCAAACGCGTATACCTGCTGGCCTCAGCAGTTCACGACCCGGCAGCGGTTCTCTTCAGGGAGGACGATCCCTCGGAGGAACCAGACGGGGCCGCCCGCGGGGCATGGCGAGACAGCGCCTATGGCTTTTACTCGACCGAGGGCAACCGCGGCGTCGGTTGGGCTGTTGACGCTGTACCGACGCTCAAAGGTTCGACGACGGTCAGCATCGCCAGTCCTCCCGCCGTATGGGTTCCTGGACATGAGTCCGGGCGACGGATCGTGCGGCCTTCGATCGAGGCAGCGGAGGTGCTCCAAGGTTTCCCGGCTGGCTGGACTGAGTCAGCGCCTCCGCGGGACCGCTGGAAGCTGGTCGGCAACGCAGTGAGCGTCCCCGTGGCTGCGTGGATCGGTGAGGGCCTGCTGAGCACAAGCAAGGCCGAGGCGGCGATCGACGGGTACGACAAGTCTCCTCACGTGCCGGGTTCATCGTGGCCCCGTGCAGCGGCGCATGTGGACGGCAAGATCTGGGACGTCGCCGTATCCGAGTGGCCACGCTCTCCCACCGGTGAGAACCGGCACCTGGTGACCGTGCTCGATCGCTACGGCAGCGAGCCGCTGTCCTATCGGGCGACGAGGGGCTTCCGAGACCGTCTGAAGCGGAGCAACCTCAGGCACAAGGCCGAGTTCATGGCTGCGCTCGACGAGCACGTGATGCTCACGGCGCGCTGACCTCGTCCGAACTGGGCGTACCGCTGTGCACGACGGCGAGGACGCTCGCTGTGACGTCCGGAGGCGGCTCGTGCTCCCAGAACCGCAACACCGTCCAACCCAGATCGTGGAGTTGGGCAGTGACATCAGCGTCGCGGGCTCGGTTGGCGGCGATCTTCTCCGCCCACCAAACAGCGTTGGCCTTGGGAGACGTGCCGTGCAACGGACAGCCGTGCCAGAAGCAGCCATCGATGTAGATGGCGACCTGCGCCCGGGTGAAGGCGATGTCGATGGTCCGTCTGCGCTGACCCGGAACTGGCCAGGCCACCCGGTAACGGAGTCCAGCCGCGTGCAGCAGGCGGCGCACGGCCATCTCCGGTCCGTTGTCGCGCTTCCGGACGGCGCTCATCCGCCGCGACATCTCGGAGCTGGACGACCCGGGGTGCGGGCCGGGCTGGGGAGTCCTTGCCGGCACGCATACCAGCCTCGCACGCCGACGCACCTGAATCCGCTACTTCCGCAGCTGACTCGGTCAGGCGGTGTAGTCCACCAGGTAGTCGCACTCACGCAGACGGTCGAGGTGGGACTTGATCGACTTGGCCACGGCAGCGTCTCGTAGGAGGACGCCGCACTCCAGGTTCGCCTCGGCAGCCGCCGCGGAGAAGTTCGCGCTCGTCACCAGCGCTGCCAGGCCATCGACCATCACCAGCTTGGCGTGCTGGACGGCCCACTCGCCGTCGTTGGGTTCGCGCAACGTCCAGATGCGAGCTCCGCCGAGCTTCGCGGCGAGCGCCGCAGCGATTTGTCCTTGCTGTTTGCGGTCGACGACGACAGTGACCTTCACGCCCCGCTCGAGCGCCTGGCGCAACGCCGTGACGTATGCGGAGCCCATCCCTGCCGAGTAGGTCGCGGCGTAGACGTACGTCTGTGCCTCGTTGATCAACGAGGACACAGCGAGCGTCGTGTGCCCCTCGCTGTTGGGGAGACTCGGTGACGTCCAAACGAGCTGCGGTCGCACCGCCTGAGCCACACCACCGAGCGCCTCGAGGACGACGCACACGGCGCCGACATCGCCACCGAGATCCGTGAGGACCGCCTCAAGGAGCTCGTGAGCGCGGGCCCGCCGCGACGGGTGCACACCGCGGACGGCTTGGTGCAGCAGCCCATGACCGAGCACCAGGTTCGCCTTGAGCTTTCGAGCCTCCTCTTTCGTCACGAAAGCCCCGAGCTCGGCCGCCGCCGTCACCACGCTCCGTCCGGCAGCAGGACGGAGAACAGCCCGGGCGTGGCGACGCTGTCATCGGCGACCAGGTCGAAGACCATCCGCCGGTCGAGGAAGCGGTTCGTCCGCTCGCAACTCGTCTCGCTGACGAAGAGGCAGAAGTGGCATGCGGCGCCGTGGAGGAAGTCCTCCTTGCCACGGGGCGCTCGGTGGGAACAGATGGGGTCCGACGAGCACCGGGTGCCTCGGCCAAGGGCGCTCAGCACCACGGCCCGAAGTTTCTCCGGTTTGGCCAGCTCCACGAGGCCACCGAGCGTCCCCTCGCTGTCCGAGGACGTGGTGCTGATCAGGAGGCCGGCCGCCGGCGGGACGTCGCCGTTCTCGGGCCAGGCAAAAATCCGCTCGGTGAGGCTGGCTGAGCCGTAACCGCTGGACATGGCCATCTCCCGGATGAGCAGGTGCGACAGCGTGTGGATCGCCCAGTACCGCGGTGAGGGGAAACGCCCGTCAGGATTAATCTCGGCGGCGGTCTTGCTGGTCCGTCGTAGGAAGTTCAGTCGATGTGCCTCGCGGTAGCGCTGCCACACCGGACGGACCAGCACGTCGGCTTCCCACGCAGCGACGCGCTCCTCATCGAACTGCAGGAAGACGCCCTCGCCACGATCTTCGGTCGCCGGAACCCACGCCGGAGCACCCGTGCGGGTCAAGGGTGCGACGCGATCTGACGCGTCGTCGATGCGGTCGAAGGCATCGATCCGGGTGAAGCCGATGAAAGCGTTCACCTTCTTGAGCCGTTCAACCGCTACAACACCCGTCACCAGCGGCTCCAGCTCTTCGGCGACCTTCCGTGACGCCGCCTTGAAATCGGAAGAACCGCTGTACTTCGTGAACTTCGACCGGTCGCTCAGCACGGTCCACTCGGGTGCTAATAGGGTCTGAGGATCACGACGAGCAGCTGCCTGATCGGTGTGGGCCTCTTCAATCGCCTGACCAGTGGCGATCTGGAAGGCATCCCAGAGGACGACGTTTTCGACGTCCTCCAGGCCCGCGAGGCCGTTCATACCAGCGAGGAGCTTCAGCGAGTCCATGCCCTCGGGGCCGTGGATGGCCTGCAAGACCGGCTTCGGCAGAGACTTGATGGCCGGAGCCAGTTCGGATGCCGATGCCTGGTCCTCCCGAGGAAGGGAGAGGGCGCTCACGGTATTCGAGAACCACTGGTTGGCGGCGCCGAGGAGCATGAGGCGGCCCTGCTCTTGGCACTTGAAGAACGCGTCGAGGTGGGGGTGTCGTCCGCGACAGCGAGGCAGCTTGGTGTCAGCTCCGCGGGCGGTCGCTTCCAGCATGCCGCGCTTCTGCTTGCACGCCTGGCAGGTCATCCGGACATCCGGACCTAGGTTGCTCTTCCACTCCTGCATCCGTAGGCGCGGCCGGGCAGCGGCGGGGCACTTCTCACCGCGGTGCACCCAGGCGACGTAGGGGAACTCGTCGAGGTGACCCTTCTGACAGGCGATGAGGTAGCGGGCCGGTACGGCCGTGCGGTCACGGGGCTTGCGCTTGGTGGCGCCCTCTTCGGACCACCCGCTGCACTTGACGTGTACGAACTCCGCCTTGTCCGGCCGGAACGGGTTGGTGTTCCGGTACTCGAAGCTGACGCCGTCCGACACCTGCCCGAGCAGACCGCAGCCCGTGCACCGGAGCCACTGCGGAAAGATCCGACCAGGGATGCCTAGGTCCGTCGCCGAGTTTTGCTGACCGATCTCAGCGGACGCCCACGGGGGCTTGCGAAGCTCCTGCACCGTCTTGCCGAGATGGGCCTGGACGACCTGCAGCAAGCGGGGTTCGACGATCGTCTCCGGAGGCGTCGGGCGCCGCCGGTAGATGCGTTCCCAGTCGTCCAACCCGTGCGGCATGACTGACAGGTGCGGCAGGTCGACCGTCGAGCCGATGCCTTGCGTATAGAGCAGCGCGGACGGTCGGACGGCGCCGACCTTGGCCCGGTTCTTCGGCTTGTTGTCCTCGACGTCCGCGATCGGGTCGAGTTCCTGCTCCACGCTCGCCAACACCGGCTCGGGTGATGCCCCGGAGAGGTCGGAGACCCCCGTCGCGTCGTCCGACACGGTGGTCATGCGTCCTCCTCTACAGGTGGCGTGAAGTCCCATCCCGGCGCATCGACGGGCTCCTTCGCGGCGAGCCGGTCCGGGCTGGGGCTGACGAGCAGGTTGATCTCCGGCTGCACCTCGCGCATCGAGTTCGCGACCACGAACACCTTCTCCGAAGCAGTCGTGGCCCGGACCTCAGGGCTGATGAGCAGGGGGCGGGTGAGCTGGTTCTTGTCGGTTGACCGCTCATACACCAGCCCACCCGACTCCTCCTTGGCCCGGCCGAACCAGCGGTCCTTCCGCTGGATCAGCTTGGCTCGGACGCGCTCGTCGAAGTCGGGCTCGAGGTAGGCCCGCGAGGCTCGCTCCGTCAGGCGCTCGATGACCTCGTCCAGACGCTGGCTCTCGTCGAGGATCCGGCCGGCGCCCAGCTCCGGAGACAGCGAGTCGGGCCGGCCGACGTCCATCACCCGCGCTGCGCTGACGAGTACGCCCATGAGCCCGCGCTCCAGGGCAGCCTCCGAGAACGGCGTCACGCTGAGCGCCTCCACCTGGGCGTAGAAGGTCTCGTGGTAGTGCCGGAACTGTTCGAAGTGCGCCATGTCGCGCGGCCTCGCCCAGTTGGCGAGCGACACGACCAGACCGGGCTTCGAGGCATCGCGTCCCACGCGGGACGACGCCTGGATGTACTCGGCGGTGTTCTTCGGCTGCCCCACCACCAGCATGAGGCCCAAGCGCGGCACGTCGACGCCGACCTGCAGCATCGACGTGGCGAGCACGAAGTCGTATGGCCGCCGGTCGTACCCGCCCTTAACCTTCCCGTCCTGCATCGCCTTGCCGAACGCGGCCTTGCCGGCCGTGCTCCAGCGCTCCGGGTCGAACTCCAGGGCCAGCCCATCCAGCGTCGCGCCGATCTCGGACGCGGAGATCCGGGATGTCAGCTCGCCGATGGCAAGGCGCGAGAAGTCCGTCGTCCGGCGCGGGAACGGCTCCGTCTTGCCCGACACACGCGTGGTGACGTCATCGTCGAGATACCGACGCATGCCGGCCAGCTCACGGGTCGCGCTGAAGTAGGCGACCGAGGTCATGTACGGGTCGGCTGCCTTGCCGTGCTCGTCGAGCAGCTTCTGCCCGGCGAGCAAGAGGACCTCCGCGATGCGGATCTCGGCGAGCGTGAGCCGGATGCCGTGCGCGGCGACACCCACGTACTTCCGTCCGGGCAGGTCCTCGGTGACCGCCAGCTCCTGGGAGAAGTACGTGTGCCGGACGTCGAGCACCTGGGGCGGGAAGACGTCGACGCTGCGCCCGTACAAGTTGCGGACCTGCTCGTCGGCCTTCCGCACCGTCGCCGTGGAGGCGACGATCAGCGGTAGGACCGCCTGGCCGGCGTGGGACCACGAGCAGAGCACGTCGACGACGTTCTCGAAGACGCCGACCGCTGTGCCCAGCGCTCCGGTGATCAGGTGCAGCTCGTCCTGGATGATCAGGTCCGGAGGCCGCAGGCGCGGCACCGGCCGGACCTCCACGGCCGGGTAGGCGACGCCTCCCTTCGTGACCGCGTTGTGCTTCTGGCCCTTGCAGGAGTCGCCGCGGGCGTCGGGGTGGCGGTAGCCGTGCCGCTCGCAGTGCTCGGCGACGTAGCCGAAGAGGCTCGCGGCCTCCCCCTCGCGCGCCAGCCGTGCGAACTTGTCGACGGTGGCGAGCAAGAACGTGGGCGGATGGCGATAGATCTCCTCGTCGACGGTGAGGATGGGCAGCCCCTCGTCCCCCGGTCCTCGCCCGGAGAAGGGGCACTCCTCCGCGTCGTCACCGCAGTAGACGTGGATCCGCTGCGTGGTGGCTACCGCCTCGACGTCGCTCTTCGGATCGATCGGCGTCCCGCACCAAGGGCAACGCTTGATCTGCAGCACGGTGAGGCCGTGGGCCCTGCCGTCCTCGGACTTGGCCAGCTGCACCTGCGCCTGTGCTTCAGCGAAACGCTTCGGGCTGACGCTGCTACCGACCCACAACCCGATTCGAAAGGGCTCGCTGCCCCATGTCGCCTCGTCTTCCTGGCGAATCAGCTCGGTAGCGCAGACCAGTGCTGCGGCGCGCTGGAACTGCTGGGAGGTCAGGAGACGAAGGGTGTAGCGCATGAGGACGGCGACGCCGTCACCGCCGTCGAGCCTTTCGTCCTTGCCCTGGAGGGAACCCTGCAGCCGCCGTATCGCGAACGTGAATGCGGCCAGGCCGAGATATGCCTCCGTCTTGCCGCCACCGGTAGGGAAAAAGAGGAGCTCGACGCGGGCGTCGGCGCCGCTGCGGTGGGGCTCGGACGGGTTCACGAGCGAGGGCAGCTGCATCAGGATAAAGGCGAGCTGGAATGGTCGCCACGAGGCGGCCTTGTCACCGTCAGTTTCCACCTCGGCCAGGGCCTCGGCCACGGTGACGCCGGCCTTCGCAGCCCTCTTGGCGGCGAGCTGGGAACGGATGCGTTGGTCGCGCATCGCGCGGTTCATGAACCGGAACGCCTTTAGGGTGTCCGGGTCGCTCTCCAGGAGCGCGAGGCCGGCCTCCAGTCTGGATGCAGCGATGCGCGCGTCGCCGATCGCTTCGGACGCCGTCTCCTTGAGGTGGTCGGGCAGGGAACCAGCCGTCTTCGCCTGGTCCTCGTCTAGCCACGTGACGTACCCGGAGACCATCGGCTCGAGTGCCTGGCGGATGTCGCCGGCCTCGATATCGGCCAGGACGCGCATCGCAGTCACGGTCTGACCGGCAGTGCCCGCGACTGTCTGGGGGACGTCGGCCGTCGGCAGCCACGTGGTCATGACCTTGGTGGCCCGTCGTTGGTCGCCCGCTTCCTCCCAGTCGACGGAGCAGGTGCGGCCGACCGCGTACTCGAGCTTGTGCTTGTACTGCAGGTCCAAGCGGCGCCGTTCTGGGTCTTGCTCCTGGTAGCTCGGCTCGGAGACATCGCGGCTGGGCAGGAAGCAGGCGGAACCGTCCATCGCCTCGACGCGGAGCTCCGTCTGGAACAACCAGTCACCGGGCGGCGCGTCGACTCCCGTCACCCGGTCGTTGCTCAGTGCTAGCTCGACGATCAGACGATCGCCCAGTGGGAAGACCTCCACCCGGAGGCTGACGTCCTGCTCAAGCTCGATGACCCCGCTGCGGCGGGTCGTCGTACCCGCGATGATCAGTTCCTTCGTGACCTCGACGGGCGTCCGCCGAAACCAGGTCCGCTTACGTTCGGTCTCCTCATTCAGGCGCTGAAAGCTCTCGTACCGCCCCCACGACGCCGAAACGGCGAGTGTCTTCTCGCCCTCCTGAACCTGGAAGCGCAGTCCCATCAAGGACGGATGCGTCAGCGCCCCCCTGGGGCCGCTGTCCTCTTCGTCGTCCGAATCCGCGGTGGCGACGTCCTCGTCGGTCGGCACGGGGACACCGGGTTGACCAGGATGTTTTGGGTCCGCATCGCTGACGGCCTGCACCGGAGCGCCATTGACTCCCTGACTCTCGACGTCGTCAGCGTCAAAACTCAGACGCGCCAGGGACGGATCGATGGTGACCGGTGCGAGACCACCAACAGCGTAAGTGGCCCGGGGACTAGCCGGTATCTCCTCGTTGCAATCGCCCCTCGGCCCCAGCAATTCCTGTCGAATGAGGTCAAGCAGTTCCCCACGGACTGCTGTGGATGTGGAACGGGTCATCAGAAGGCCTTTAGAGCATTCGAAGGAGTATTACCTGCTGCGTCAGCGCGACGATGGTTTTCTTCAAGCAGTCGGTCCAGGATTTCATCCCGGATCGCCGGGTTCACAGTGAACCTGCGAATCTGACGATATGAGTGGAACCCATGACTGGGGTTCAAGTCCGTCCAACCATAGGCGAGTGCGACCGCGCGGTCGATGTCAACATGTAGCTGCCGAAGCAGGCCGATGGAGCCGCCCTCTTCAACGGCAGGATCGTTGATCCTGTTGTACAGGGATGTCAAGCCAATGCCGTCATCGTGCATGATCGCTTCCCGTTCCCGATGCAATTCTTCGCCGAGACGAGTGAGTTCCGGGGTGGATGCCGGCCTCGGGAAGGTGTCGAAGATGTCGGATGGTGTATAGCGAATGTTTAGTCCGAGTGTGGAACCATGCTTGATAGCCCAGTTGAGGTGGGCGCCAGACGAAAGAATTGCGAGATCTGCGAAACTATCCGTGGCGAACACCACCAAGGCGTCACTGAAGACGACAGAGCTGGAAACACGCAAGGGCATGACGGGGTAGGAGTGTCGGGTAATGGCCAGGACGTACTGAGACCTGGAGATAGATTGATACAGGCCCGGACGTGCGTTCCAGAACTTCCACCACTCATCAACCATTCGAGGGTATTTGACCCTGTCCTTCTCAAGCCTGACAGGCTTGACTCGGTCCTCCAGAAGTGACCACACCTCTGGCCACTGCCGAGCCTCCTCTTCTGAGCGCTCTCCGAAGTCGATGATCCATCGCGAAGGTGATGCGTCGGGTCGCGAGTTCAAGTCGTCGCCGTTGAGGTATGGCTTCACTACTTCGGGAAAGCGAGCGAAGTCGCGTCCAGCGTATTCTGGCTGGTCCAAAACAAATCCAGAACCAAGTGCGAACGTTCCGATGTAGGCAACTTGTCGGTTCTCGATAAGACGTAGTGCTGAGCCGTGAACGCGGGACTGGGGCTCAAGCATCGACGAGATGGCCATACAGGGGACGCTGTTCGCCCATAGTTGGACACCCTGGTCAGGGGAGTCGTAGCCGCCCCAAACTGCAGCGTATTCGAGTGTTGCAGATTTCGCGGGCCAGCGGGCGCTCTGTATTGCGCGAGTAATCGTTAGCCCGCTGGCGACAAGGCGGTCCAGGCCGACTTGCCGCGTGTCGCCCTGGGCAATGGTACTGGTTGCGATGAGGCCAATTCTTCCCCCTTTGCGGAGTAGACCCCACGCTCGGAGAAAGAAATAGGCGACGAGATCGACGTTGCCTGAGGTCTGCTCCGCAACCTGATTAATGAGCCAATTCCGGAAGTCTGCCCCCAGTGCTGTCGAAATCTTTTTTCCGCCGAGAAATGGCGGATTCCCTACGATCGCATCGAATCCGCCATGCTCGATCATGACGTCAGGGGCTTCGAGTATCCAGTGAAGGGATTCCCACCGCTGGTAATCCGTCGCAACGGTGGGGGTCAGCCCTTGCTCGACGATGTGGTCAAGCGTGGAGGCTTCCCCGGCACTCGCGTCGGCCGGGAACGCGCGAATGAGAGCGCCTTCTAAGGCGGTGTACGCGTCTTCTAATGCGTTACCAGGTTTGCCGCCTAAGCGCAGTCCAGTAGCCACGATTCCGTCCGCGATAAGGCGCAGTTTAGCGGTGGCCTGCTCAGACTGCTCAAGCAGGCGACGTTTGCCATTGCGGGTGCGCTGCGGGTCGTCCTGGTCGACCGTCGTTGCGAGCTGGTGGCGGATGCGGGTCACCTCATCCAACACTGATTCGGCGTCGACGAAGGCGTTGAGCTGTCGGGCCTTCTTCGCCTTAGGGTCAATGTGTATATACCGGAGCTGGTCGATGGTGGTAATGCCCAGCAGTGAATTGCCGCGGAAGATCTTGTCGTCGACGAAGGAGAAAGGCTTGCTGGGATCGAGGGAAACAAGCCAGAGGGACAGCTTGCACATCTCGACGGCCATGCCGTTGATATCTGCGCCGTAGAGGCAGTGCGCGATGACCTCGCGGATCGCTCGGGTGCGGAGGCTGTCGTCGACGAGATCGCCGCCGATGATGCCCTCTGCGGTCCAGGCTTCGACGAGGCGATCGGCAAGGTAGCGGGCGGCGGCGACCAAGAACGCGCCGGAGCCGGCGGCGATGTCGGCGACCTTGAGGTCGAGAATCGCCGAGCTCGACTTCAATCGCCAGAAGTCCTCATCGTTGGTCTGCAGCGGCCCGGGCTCGTAGACCAATGGTTGGAGAGCGTGGAGCACGACCTCCTCGGCCAGCGACCGCGGCGTGTAGTGCGCGCCGGCGTTCTTCCGCGACGGCGTCTCGGACACGATGAGGCCACCGCGCGGGACGACGTACGGCAGGTCACGCAGGTCGCGGCGGGTGTAACTCGACCAGTCCACGAGTGCGGCGAGCAGATCTAGGTCGTGGCCGGCGACGGGCTTGAGGAGCCGTTTCATCTCCGCTTCGTCTACCGCGGCGTCGTAGAGCTTTGCGAGCCTGGACGCGGACACCAGTTTCGCTGCGGGCTGTGTTTCTTTGACCCAGTCGGTCAGCCGCATCGCGAAGTCTTTGGCTCCAGTCGACTCGTCGTAGACCCCGGCGAGGGTGTCGAGGTCGATCTCCGGCTCCTCGCCGTCCTTGCCGACCAGCCCGAGCACCACCTCGTGCTCGACCTCCCGGCAGGTGTAGCCGAGCAGGCCTTCGTAGATGTAGCCGATCTGTTCGACGTCGACGTCCCGGAACGATATGCGGCGCGCCTGGCCACCGACCTTTGCTACCTGCACTGACTTCAACACGTGCAGCATGGTGCGGTCCGACACTCGTAGACGGAGGCCGCCGTCGGGGCGTTCGTCCGCCATCCAGGGGAACCGCTGGGGGTCGAAGAGCGATCCGCCGTAGGCCGGCATCCGGACCTCGTCGAAATTGGCACCGCCGTAGAGGGCGGTGCTGACGGCGAGCAGCCGGTGCCAGACGTCGGAGGAGTGGTCGAGGTTCTCTTCGCCCTCCCGCTTCGCGCGAGCCTGCAGGTCGTCGAGCAGGTCGCTGATCCCGTAGGCGGCCCGGTACAGCTCCGGGGTCGGCAGCATCCCGCGCTCTTCGGCGAAGAGCAGGAAGACCACCCGCATCATCACCGTGACCGCGGCCTGGTAGATCTCGTCCGGGTCTTCGCAGAGCGGGTCGACCGACCCCTTGGCTCGCGCGGCGAGCCTGGCCTCGGAGAAAGACTGGACGAGCAACTCGACCGATTTGCGGACCTGGACGCCGAGCGCCTCGGTGATCTCCTCAGCCTCGAGCACGCTCCGCTCGAACAGGCGCGGCAGCCGGCGCTCGGGGTTTTTGTGGCGCAGCGTCGACGCGTTGACCAACGTTAAGAACGCATCGCGCAGCTGCGGCTCCTCGCGCCAGGTCAGGGCATCCACCACGCCCGAGCCGGTGGTGGTGCCCTCGCCGGTCCACACGAGCGCCCACCAGCGGCCGTCGGTCACCACACCGACCGCGACGTCCGCCTTGCGCAGCAGCGCGGCCATGCGGTCGACCTGGCTGGCCGACCAGCCGTCCAGACCCGCCGCATGGAGACTCTCCGTCGGAGGTACGACGCGGAGCAGGCACACCAGCTCGCCGTCCCGGCCACCGAGCCCACCGTCGGTTCGCACCGTGATCGTCTCGCCGGGGGACCGGACTACCAGATCACCCGAGAGGTCCACCGCCGCGATCCGATGGGGGCCCCACAGCGCGAGCTCGTCGAGGACGACGTCGATCCAGGAAGCGACGGCGCGGCCGTACTCCTCGACCGAACCGGACCGGGACCGGTCGAACGCCGTCTCCCAGGCGGCGTGATTTTCCTTGAACGCGACCAGTCGGTCATCGACGTCGCTGAGCCGGTCCATCCCGTCGGGCCAGATGTCCTTGAGGACGGGAAGGGAGAGGAAGGGCCCATCCGTCTCGACCTGGGCCAGCCAGTCCTGGTGCAGCTGTGACACGCTCGGCGGTCGACGTCTCATCGGACCGACACCCCCTGCTCCGCGTCGGCCGGGCTGATGGCGAAGAGGATCGCGGCGGGGAACGGCCACGGCTTGACGTCCTCGTAGCGGGTCTCGACCGCTCGCCGCTCGCGGCGGCGCTCCTCGTCGAGCTCGTCGAGCCGCACCCTCATCTGCCTTAGGTCCCTCTCCGACTGGCGCTGCTCCACGTCGAACAACATTGCTTCCGCGTCCTCCTGCAGCTTCTCGGCCTCGGCGATTGACTCGCGCAACGTCTGGCTGAACCGGGTGAAGATGGCATCGACCCGGGCGAGGTCCTCTTCGCGCCGCTTCACGAGCCGCGCTTCGACATCCCGCGTCCGCTTCTCCACCCGGGTCCGGATGGCCTCCTCCACGCGAGCTCGCAGTCCTGCTTCGTCGTCGTCCCAGGCTGTGCCGAGCTCTTTCTGGACGCCGTCCGGCGCCTCGGTCAACTCGTCGCCGTCCAGCGCTCGGGCCAGGAGCTCTTCGGCCTTCTCGACCCCGACCTGCTGCCGGCGGGCCAGTCGCGTACCGGCCAGGAAGACCTCCTCGTGCAGCCGGATGCCGCCGCGGCCGACGAGGACCAACCGGACCACCGCGGCGGCGAACGACTCATCCAGCCCCGGGACAACGACGGCGCTAACCCGGCTCAGGTCGGACTCCCCGCCCCACAAGGCCGATCGCAGCAGGCGCGTGGACCGCTGGAGCAGCGGGTGGCCGAGGTGGGCGTGGACGACGTCGGTGGTGCCGCGGGCGACGTCCTGGTCGAACGTGATGGGACGCAGCCGGTCTGGCTCCAGCCGGCTGGCGAGGCCCCGCGTCACCGGTTCCCAAGAGCGCGCCAGGTCGGGGAGCTCGAAGACGGCGTCGTCATCTTCTTCCGCGTGCGTTGGGATCAATGGGGGCTGCATGTCGAGCTCGAGTGCCGTCTCGACCACTCGACGGAGGTTCATCGGTCGGAGGTGCAGGCTCTCGCGGTCCTCGTGCAGCTGCGTCTCGAGGGCGGTCAGCTCGGCGTTCACCTGCCGCTGACCAAGGAGCATCTCGTTGATCGCTCGGTCGCCCTTGGGAACGTCCTTCTCCGAGCGGCTGGCCATGACGGAGCCGGCGAGCTTCCGCTGGATGTCCGGGGCGATAATCTCGTTCGCGGAACCCAGGTCGAGCTCCACCCGGGCGATCTTCGTCGCCACGAGCGCCAGGAAGTGGACGTCGGACGCCAGGCCGGACCGACCGCCGACCGGCTGGAAGTGCCGGATGTCGGGCTGGTGGTCCTGGCCGTAGCGGTCGACCCGACCGATGCGCTGCTCAAGCCGGTTGGGGTTGAACGGGATGTCGTAGTTGAACAGCCGATGGCAGTGCGACTGGAGGTCGATGCCCTCCCCGGCGGCGTCGGTCGCGAGCAGGACGCGCACCTTGGTCTTGCCGGGCGGCTCGTTGAACTCCGCGCGGGTGATCTCGCGCTGCTCGGGGTCGGTGGATCCATCGATGGTCGCAATGCGCTCGGCGTCGTAGCCGTGCTGCAGGAGGTTGTCCCGAATCCACGTCAGCGTGTCCACGTACTCGGTGAAGACGACGATGCGCTCGTCCAGCCAGTGATCACCCGCGAGCAGGACACCGTCCAGGTGCCGGACGAGCGCGGCCAGCCGGGAGTCTACGGTGCCGTCGAAGTCGTGGCCCCAATGGCTCAGCCAGCGGAGGTCCTCGACGTCCTCATCCGTGAGGGGCGGCAGCTTCCGCCGGGTGCTCGCGAGGGTGAGCAGCTCCGTCTGGTCCGACCTGCCCTCTTCGAGGTCGTCGGCGTCGACGCCCAGGACGTCGTCGTAGTCGCCAGACAGGTCCGCGTCGACGCCTCGCAACCGCGTCTGCAGGTAGACGTCGACGGTCCTGGCAAAGGCGACGGGGGAGGAGAAGAAGCGCTTCTTCAGCAGCAGTGTCGCCAAGTCGCGCGCCTGCTTGGCCGCGCCGCCGCCCGTGACCACCGCCTTGTCACGCCGGCGGGTGAAGGCAAGGAGGCGCTCGTACGCCTCCTCCTCTGAAGTGGCCGGCTCGAAGGGGAGGGCGGTGACCTGCCGCTCCTTGAACCCCTTGGCTTCCTTCAGGTCGCGCTTCAAGCGCCGGACCGCCACCTCGCGGAGCGCCGAGCGGTCGATGTGGGAGCCGCGGACGAAGCGCTGCGGGTCGATCATCTCCAGCAGAGCGGTGAACGACTCGACATAGCCGTTGTGCGGGGTGGCGCTGAGGAAGAGGCGGTGCTCGCTCTTCTCGGCGAGCTCGCGGACGGCGTGCGTGCGCTGTGAATCGACGGCGTAACCGCGGCGGGTGATGTTGAGCTTGTCGACGCGCTGCGGGCTAGAGGGCGCCACATGGTGGGCCTCGTCCACGACGAGGATGTCGTAGGCGAACCGGCGGGCGCCCTCGCGCTTCGCCGTCTGGGCGTACACGTCGCGCAGGAGGCGTTGAGCGCGCTGGCCAGGGAGCCAGGACATCGAGACGATGATCCGCGGGAAGAGCGTGAACGGGTTGGCGTGCAGCCCGTGGCTGCGCCGGACTTCGCGCATCGTCTCGGAGTTGATGATCGTGAAGTCGAGTCCGAACTTCTCGATCATCTCGTCCTGCCACTTCAGGGCGAGGCCCGCGGGGCAGACAATGATCGCTGTCCGGGCGCGGTGACGCAGGAACAGCTCCTGGACGACAAGGCCAGCCTCGATGGTCTTGCCGAGGCCGACGTCGTCGGCGAGGAGCAAGTTGGCCCGGGTCTCGCGCAGTGCTCGGCGTAGTGGTTCGAGCTGGTACGCCTCGACGTTCGCGCCGCTGCGGAAAGGCGCCTGGACGACCTGCGAGTCGGCCGAGGTGATGGCGCCCCACCGGAGCGCGTCGATGAAGGCCGCGAGTCGGCTGGGGTCGTCGAAGCGTTCCGGATCGAGCGTCATCGGCAGACCCAGCTCCGGCCTCAGCGAGCGACCCTGCTCAAGCTCCCAGACGACCTGGAGCTCCTCGCCGAGTCGGTCTTCGTCGAGGGACTGGAGGGTGACGGCATGCTGGAGGCCGGTCGTCGCGTCGTCGGCGCCGCTACGGGGGAGGCCCTGAACCCGTACGTCCGTGACCGCCCACGTCGCGCCTCGGACCATCGCAATCTGACCGGCTTCCGGCACGGAGCGGGTGTCCAGCTCAGGCGCGGCCTCCTCTGCGGACGGACGGACGGCGCTGTCTTCGATGACTGCCACGAACTGGACACTAGTTTCGGAACGCCGACGCGTCGTCCCTCGGGGTGAATGAGCGTGTCTTTGGGGCCACCGTGACTGGTGATCCATCTGAAGCCGTTGGCTGGTCGCGACGGTTACCCCTTTGGATCAGCTCGTCGCGCCGCAACAGTCATTGGTCCGGCCGGGGACCTACGCTCCGCCGTGCTCAGGCCTTCAACTCTCAGGAGCGATTCATGACTGCTGCACCGCCGCGTGTCGACGAAGACTCGAGCATCGCAAGGGCCGGCGAGAAGCTCGTCGAGCAGTTGCTCAAGGTGGGCCTCAACGGATTTGGCCCCTTCAAGAGCGCGGAGGAGAGCGCGGCTGAGGCGCTCAAGGGTCGGACGCCCGAGGAGGCCGTCAAGGCGCTAGTGCGCAACCACTGCGCCATTGCAGGCGCGCAAGGCTTCATCACGAACGTGGGTGGCCTTGTGACCCTGCCCATCGCCCTTCCGGCGAACATCGGGGCGGCCTACCTCGTCCAGACTCACCTGGCGGGTGCCATCGCTGCCGTGCACGGTCATGACCTGGACGCCGAAGCGGTGCGGTCGGCGATCCTTCTCTGTCTGGTCGGGAACGCGGGTACCGAGGTGGTAAAGCGATTCGGCATCAAGGTGAGCTCGAAGTTGACCATCACGATGATCGAGCGCATCCCCATCGAGGTCATCCGCCGCATCAACAAGCGTGTCGGATTCATGCTCATCGCCAAGTTCGGCACCAAACGTTCCGTGGTCACGCTGGCCAAGTGGGTTCCCATGGTGGGCGGGTTCATCGGAGGCGGTGTCGACACGGCGGCCACTTGGGCTGTTGGGGCGTACGCGCATCGCGCTTTCCAGCGATCGGATGGGGAGCCGGTAGGTGGCGCGGGTGCGGTGTGACATCTGCGGGCTGGAGCACGATCGGAGAACTCACCAAGCGCCGCGCATCCAAGAGCTCGATGCGGCCGCCCTACGGGCGGACCATGAGCGGCACCGGCGGAGCAAGGGGACTGCCCCCGGTTCGGTTGACTCCTTGCCTGTGAGGCTGCGGCCTCGCTGGAAGGATCAGCATCGTGCCCAAGCCGTATCCGGCGGAGTTCCGTCGTGACGTCATCGCTGTGGCCCGCAAGGGCGAGGCGTCGGTCGCTCAAGTGGCCAAGGACTTCGGCATTTCGGAGACCTGCCTGCAGCGCTGGCTGAAGATCGCCGACCGCGAGGACGGCCTCGCTCCGCCGACCTCGAGTGATCGTGGTGGGGGCGGGTCGACCGATGACTCGGCGGAGCTGCGGGAGCTGCGCCGGCGCAACAAGCTGCTCGAGCAGGAGAACGAGATCCTGCGTCGGGCGACGGCCTACTTCGCCCGCGACGTCCTCCCAAAATGATCTACCCGCTGGTCCGTGAACTCGCCGCCGAGAAGATCCCTGTCGCGGTGACCTGCCGGGTGCTCGGCTTCTCCAAGCAGGCCTTCTACAAGTGGCAGGCCAACCCGGTGAGCCAGCGCGATTGGGACGACGCGCACCTGATCAATGCCGCCTACGACATCCACCGCGACGACCCTGCCTTCGGCTACCGGTTCATCGCCGACCAGCTGCACGAACGCGGGCTGGTCGCCGGGGAGAACCGGGTCGCCCGGCTGTGCTCCCAGCAGCGGATCTGGTCGATCTTCGCCAAGAAGCGCGGCCTCAACCGCAAGGCCGGTCCGCCGGTGCACGACGACCTGGTCGACCGCCAGTTCACCGCCACCGCGCCCAACACCGTCTGGCTGACCGACATCACCGAGCACCCCACCGCCGAGGGCAAGCTCTACCTCTGCGCGATCAAGGACCTGCATTCGGGCCGGATCGTCGGCTACTCGATGGACGCCCGGATGACCGCCGCACTGGCGGTGACCGCGCTGCGCAACGCCATCGCCCTGCGGGCGCCGGCCGGCACGATCGTGCACTCGGACCGCGGCAGCCAGTTCCGCTCCACTGCATTCGTCACCGCGCTGAAGAACCATGGCCTGACCGGCTCGATGGGCCGGGTCGGCGCCTGCGGTGACAACGCCGCGATGGAGTCCTTCTTCGCCCTGCTGCAGCGCAACGTCCTGGACCGCCAGCGCTGGGCTACCCGGGAAGACCTGCGGTTGGCGATCATCACCTGGATCGAGAGGACCTATCACCGCCGACGGCGGCAGCGCCGCCTGGGACGACTCACCCCCATCGAATTCGAGACACTGACCCAGGCCGCTCACGCGGCCTGATAGCCCCTACCAAACCGGGTCAACTGAAGTGGGGGCAGTCCCCTGCCAATCCCGTGGGCTGATGCCGTACGCCTGCCGAAACCGCCGCGTGAAGTGGCTGGCGTCGGTGAATCCGCACGCCCGAGCGGTGGCAGCGATCGACCGTCGCCTGCCGGTGGGGGAGACCAGCTGCGCGCGGGCCTGCTCCAACCGCAACCCGATCACCTCCTGCTCCAGGCTCAATCCCGCATCGCTGAACAGCCGGTACAGCTGCCGCAGCGACACGTTGTGCGCTGCGGCGATGGTCGCTGGCGTCAGCGCCGGATCCGTGAGTTGCTGGCCGACGTAGGTGCGCACCCGGGTCAGCAGCGTCTCCTCGCGCACCGCCCCGCGGTTCCGCTCCCCGCCGGCGGCCGACACGATCAGCGCCCGCACCAACTCCGCAGTCGCCGACCCGAGGGCCAGAGCGCCGGCGTCGGCCGCGAGTTCCTCGGCTCGGCCGCACACCTCCTCCAGGTGCGTGCGCACCAGGCCGTGCAGCGGGCTGGCGCGCAGCCGCGGGACGGCCCGGCGGATGACGTCCACCGGCAGCGCGAGCTGCTCGTGCGGCACCATCAGCGACCGCGAGCCACCGCCCACCGAGCAGCCGAACGCGTACGGCGCCGTCAGGTCGACGAGCATCAGGTCGCGCCCCTGCACGAGCTGCTCGTGGTTCAGCTGCGCGTACTCGCCGGACCCGCGCGCCTGGTAGGCGATGGCGATGACGGCCGGGCCGTCCTGCTGCACGTGCCGCGGCGTGCGCACCAGCCCGAACGGTGACGCGTCGGTGGTGAACACCGCGGTCCGGCCCAGCGGCACGAGGTGCATCCGGGCGCGCACGCGTTCGGTTGGCGTCCGGTGCTCCACGCGGCAGGGCAGGGAGGCCTCCGCCATCGCCGCACGGAAGGCCTCGGCCCGGTCGGCGCGGGGCACGGTGCGCGTGTCGAGCAGCAGCATCGGCGGACCCCCGGGGTGTCACCGCCGAGCGTGGCAGAACCGCACACCTCGGAGAAGCGGTTCCGGCACGCACAGACCACAGTCCTGCACGCACAGCCGATCCGCCGCCGGTGCGCGCTGCCATGGTCCCTCGTATCTGCCGTCCACGAGCGAGGAGACCGCCATGACCGCGTCGCCGTCCGCCCCCGACACCATCGTCCTCATCCACGGTTTCTGGGTGACCCCGCGCAGCTGGGAGCACTGGAAGAGCCACTACGAGGCCCGCGGCTTCCGTGTGCTCACCCCCGCCTACCCCGGCTTCGAGGCGGAGGTCGAGGCGCTCAACGCCGACCCGACGCCCATCGCCCAGGTGACCCTGCCGCAGATCGTCGACCACCTCGCCGGCGTGATCGGCGCCCTCGACCGCCCACCGGTCCTCATCGGGCACTCCGCCGGCGGCACCATCACCCAGCTGCTGCTCGACCGCGGCCTCGGCGCGGTCGGCGTCGTCCTCAACTCCGCGCCCACCGAGGGCGTGCGGGTGCTGCCGCTGTCGCAGCTGCGCTCGACCTGGACGGCCTTCAAGAACCCGGCCAACCGGCACCGCGCCGTCCCGCTCACCGAGGAGCAGTGGCACTACGCCTTCACCAACACCTTCGACCCCGACGAGTCGCGACGGCTCTACGAGCGGTACGCCATCCCGGCGTCGGGCTCGATATTGTGGAGCTCGGTGCTGGCCAACATCATGCCCGGACCGCAGGACGCCCACGTCGACTACCGCAACGACGCCCGCCCGCCGCTGCTGTTCGTCTCCGGCAGCGAGGACCACATCATGCCGCCGTCGGTGCAGCGCTCCAACGCTGCGCACTACAAGGGCGACACCATCACGGAGGTCCGGGAGGAGCCCGGCTACCCGCACCTGCTGCCGGCCGCGCCCGGCTGGGAGCGCATCGCCGACGAGGTCCTCGACTGGGCGCTGGCCCACGCCGCCGGGCCACAGCCGGTGATCGGCGCGCAGTGAGGCTCACCCACGTCGGTGGGCCCACCCTGCTGATCGAGGTCGCCGGCTGGCGGATCCTCACCGACCCGACCTTCGATCCACCGGGACGGCGCTACGACTTCGGCTGGGGCACCGGCTCGCGCAAGGTCGCCGGCCCCGCGCTGCAACCGGCCGAGTTGCTCCCGGTCGACGTCGTCCTGCTCACCCACGACCACCACGCCGACAACCTGGACGACGCCGGACGCGCGTTCCTGCCCTCGGTGCCGGTGGTCGTGACGACGGCGTCCGGCGGGCGGCGGCTGGGGGCCCGTGGCCTCGCGCCCTGGGAGACGACCGTGTTGTCGGCCCCCGGGCGCCCGGACGTCGAGGTGACCGCCACGCCCGCGCGGCACGGTCCGCCGCTGAGCCGCCCGGTCGCCGGGGACGTCGTCGGCTTCTCCCTGCGCTGGGAAGGCCAGGACGACGGCGTGCTGTGGATCTCCGGTGACACCGTGCCCTTCGCCGGACTGCGCGAGGTAGCCGAGCGGCTGCGGGTCGACGTCGCCGTCCTGCACCTGGGTGGCGTGCGCTTCCCGGTCACCGGGCCGCTGCGGTACTCGATGACCGGCCGACAGGCGGCCCGGCTGACCGCGCAGCTCGACGCGCGGGTCGTCGTCCCGGTGCACTACGAGGGCTGGAGCCACTTCGTGCAGGACCGACCGGCGGTCGAGCGGGAGTTGGCGCAGGCCCCGGACGACGTCTGGCGGCGGTTCCGCTGGCTGCCTATGGGGGAACCGGTCGAGGTGGGACACCAGGAGGTCCCACCGGCGCTCGGGACTGTCCTGTAGCCATGATCGGGTGAGAGCACGGCCTGCCGCGGACAGGCCACCCGCCCGGGGGAAGCGCGCGATGGCCGGCCGGCGGTCCACTGTCGGCATGGACGCAGAAGACGTCGATCGTGGGACGCCTGGCGGTTCGCTGCTCCGGGAGCACCAGCAGCGGCGAGCTAGACACGAGGAGCAGGTGCGCAGTCGCCACCCACGCCTCGCGGGTCTCCTGCTGGCCCTGCACAACGACCCGGCAACCACGGCCAACTTGCGGCGCGGTGCGATCGGCGAGGCCAAGGTCGCTGAGCGGCTGGTCCGACGTTGTGGCGACGAGGTCGAGTTCCTCTTCAACCGGCGCCTGAGCGCGCGGGGGCGGGACGGCGACATCGACGTCCTGGCCGTCGCCGCGACCGGCGTGCACCTCGTGGACGTCAAGCACTACCAGCGGGCTCCGGTCCGCGTCCGGCGCACCGGCGGGCTGCTCACCGCGTCTAAGGAGCAGCTGCTGATCCGGGGGCGCGACTACTCGCGCCTCCTCGACTCGGTCCAGCGGCAGCACGAGGCCGTCCGCCCCGTCCTCGACCGGTCGCCGCACGGGGCGTCGGTCCCGATCCACCTGGCATTGTGCTTCGTGGACGCCGACCTCCCCCTCATCGCCGACCGGATCGGTGGTGTCGCGGTCCTCGGACCCAGGGACGCCGCTCGGCGGCTGCGCACGCCCGGTCCCCTGGGCCCCGCCGCCCGCCGTGAGCTCGTGCGCCATCTGGCCCGGGAGTTGCCGTCGGCGTGACCGAGGGGGCGATGCCGCTGACGGTTCCGCGGAACCGTCCCTGTTGCGCACCGCTCTGCGTCAGGTCGTGATGGTTGCGCCGGCTGCCGCCTGGGGAGCCGGTCGAGGTGGGGCCGGAGACGGTGCACCGGACGGCTGGTGTGGCAGCCGTAGGTCAGTCGGATCGTTTGGCACCCTGGGTCGGCTCGCCGCGACCGGCGACGCCGGAGAAGGGATGCTCGCGTGGACGCTGCGCCACCGTCACTGTTCGACGACGAGGTCGAGGCGGCGCCGGACCACGTCCGGCGGATCGCCGACACCGAGCGCCCGCCGGTGCCGCCGCGGCTCGAGCGCTGGACCAGCCTCTCCGCCTGCGTGCTGGACGCCGTGTGGAGCGTGGGCGCGGACCACGACCGCATCGTCGTCCCGCTGGTGCGACGGGTCCTCGAGCCTGTGGCGACGGGTCCGCTGCTCGCGGACTCCCCGTCCAGCGCCGACAGTCACCCGCTTCCGCGGCTGCTCACCCGCTTCCCGGACGAGCAGGCGCTGGAGGCTGCCGCGCAGAATCGGCAGCGGACGTCGACGCGTGGCGGCGTGACCAAGGCGGACGCCGCGCTGCGCTACGCGCGCACCCTCGTCACGCACGGGGTCCTCGGCGTCGAGGACCTGCCGCGGCTGCTGGCGGAACCGGCGCTGTGGTCGCGCCTCGACCGCGCGCTGAGTCGGGTCCCAGGTGAGGGCCAGCACGGGACACGGCGTAGCCACTTCTGGGCGCTCTGCGGCGTCGACGACCGGACCACGACTGAGTCGCCTTGGCGCCCTCGCCCGAATTTCGAATCGCCGTCCTGAGGCATCTGCCCCCTGTGAGTTAGGGCCGGGCGACTGACGCCCTCAGTGACGGCGAGGCCGCTTAGCGTGACGATGCTGTCCAAGATCGGTCGTTCCGGGGGAACAATGAGCCTGTTCGCTGTTGTAGCCGCACACAAGGTCGCCGCAACCGTCGCCACTGCATCGATGTTGTTGGGCGCGGGCGTTGTCTATGACGGGCTCTACGGATCCGCCATGGCGACAGTCACTGGGGTGGTGGACGGCGACACGATCGACGTGCTCTACAAGGGTGAAGTGGATCGCGTGCGACTGCTCAACGTGAACACGCCAGAGACGGTCGATCCCGACAAGCCAGTGGAGTGCATGGGTCCCGAGGCATCGGACTACCTGAAGAGCCGTCTGCCCGCCGGCACCGAGGTGCGCCTCGAGCGCGACAAGGAGACCAAGGACGGTTATGGCCGCTATCTGGCCGCGGTCTTCCTCGGCGACGAGCTGGTGAACGCCGAGATCGCCCGGCAGGGGCTCGGTGTGGCGATGTCGGTCGCACCGAACACCAAGTACCTGGCGCCCGTGCAGCAAGCCCAGGTGGAGGCGCAGCAGGCCGGTCGCGGCCTCTACTCGTCGGACGTCGACTGCACCGTGCCGGCGAAGGTCGGCCAGCTGGAGGAGTCCGCGACTGAGGTGCTGGCCGAGCAGCCGACCGCCACCGCAACCCTGGCCTCGTTCGACTGGCACGCCGACGACCTCGGCGCGGTGCTGGCCACGGCAGTCACGCTCAGGCAGCTGCTGGACGGCGACACGACCGCGTTCCCGCTGCTCCCGCACGCCGGTGCCGACGTGATCAGCCTGCAGGCCCGGGTGCGCGACGCCAGTGCCGAACTGGACCAGGCGGTCGATACGAACACCTCCGCACGTGCTGCGCAGCAGAAGCGACTCGACGACGCCGCTGAGGAGGCGGCCCGCAAGGCAGCCGAGGAGGCCGCCCGTAAGGCAGCCGAGGAGGCGGCTCGTGAGGCAGCCGAGGAGGCGGCTCGTGAGGCAGCCCAGGAAGCCGCGACCCGGCGCGCGGCAGAGCAGTCTGCCGCGGCTGCTGCTGAGGCCACACGTCGGTCGGCTTCAGCCGGTTCGTCGACGCGCTCCTCGACCGCCACCAAGACGGCGGCACCGACTCAGTCGTCCGGTGGATCAAGCTCCGGCTCAAGCGGCTACACCGGCTGCCGCAGCTACGCACCCGGCGGCAAGTCCTGGACCCCGATTCCGTGCCCGAGCCGTTGAGCGCTGCCTCCCCGGACAGTGGTCGAAGGCATGCGACTGTCGACCGCCATCCGCGTGTCGATGAAGGAGCCCCAGTGTCCCAGCTGTCGCAGCCCGCGGCCCCCCGTCCCGTTCGCGCGGGGAGCGACCGGATTCCATCGAGTTGGCGCCAGGAAGGTGGTTGGTACTTCGCCGTCGCACTCTTGAGCTTCGGCTTCTTGGCCGCCGTGCCCTTCTGGCACGCATACAGCCAACTGCGACGGCCCGTGCTGCGGACGTACGCGCTCGCTTACACCGCAGTGGACGCCTTCCTCGTGCTGTTGCTCGCCATCACACCCGACGCGCAAGCGCCCGGTGCCCAGGACAGCAGTCTGAGTGCGGTCGGGGGATTCACTGCCGTGGCCATGATGGTGGTGAGTGGTCTCCACTTGCGCTCGGTTCGGCGGGAGGTGTTCGAGACGCCGCGAGCGGAGCCGGTGACCAGCGATCCCGCCGTCGCGCGTGCCCTGGCAGCCCGTCAGCGGCGGGTGGAGGCACGAAGGCTGTGGAACAGCGACCGCTCCCTGGCCCGAGAGCTGGGCATCGGCCGACCCGACCTGGAACGAGGCTTTGACGACGGCGGGCTCTTCGACCTGAACGGTGCGCCGGCTGTCGTGCTCGCGCGAGTGTGCGGCATGACGATGCAGCAGGCAGAGCGGGTGGTCGAGGCGCGCACCAGTCGCGGAGGCTCTTACTTCAACCTCGGCGAGCTGTTCATCGATGTGCCGTTGTCGACGCCTCTTCAAGAGGTCATGAGCGAGCGCGCGCTCGTCTGAGCCATCCTGCCGCGGAGAGGTACCGGTGATGGGCTGGCTCTCAACTTCACGGTTCTCGCATACGCCGCCCGCCGTTGGCCGTGGCGCGGGCAGGGGTCACGCGAGTGCAGAGCTTTCTGACCGCAGGCGGGTTGCGGGCGGAGCTGTAGCAGGACGAGCGCGGTCGCTGGTGCGGCTCGTGGGACGGGAGAGGCAGAAACGGTCACAGACGTCTCGAAAAGCGGAGTAGTGCGCTCGCCGGCATCTAACGTCCGAGCGCTGCCGGACGAGCCGGCGGTCTCGAACGGGGGATTCCACTCATGTCCGCACTGGAAGAGCCGTCGGCCAAGCCGACGTACGCGCCGGCTCCGCAGCCGCCCATGCACTACGCGCCCCAGCAGGCTGAGCCGGCCAGCTACGGAATGCAGGCGCCCGGCGCCATGCAGCTTCACCCGATGCACGCTGGCGTGGC
Organism: Modestobacter muralis; assembly: GCF_010682105.1. Classification (GTDB taxonomy): domain Bacteria; phylum Actinomycetota; class Actinomycetes; order Mycobacteriales; family Geodermatophilaceae; genus Modestobacter; species Modestobacter muralis. The sequence continues at coordinate 25,568 of NZ_JAAGWH010000003.1, forward strand.
GCCGTACGGCCGCCCGCTCGGCCCGGTCGGCAAGGTGCGCAGCACCTGGGCCGTGATCGGCCTGACCATCATCACGCTGGGCCTGTACTCGCTCTACTACCACTTCGCGACCCACGAGGAGATGAAGCAGCACTCCGGTGAGGGAGTCGGTGGCGCCGTCGGCCTCGTGCTCGCCATCTTCACGCTCGGCCTTGTCACGCCGTTCGTCCTCCCCAACGAGGTCGGCAACCTCTACGCCCGGCAGGGACGGCCCCGTCCGGTCAGCGCGACGACCGGACTGTGGGTCCTGCTCGGCTCGTTCATCCTGATCGGCCCGCTGGTCTGGCTGATCAAGAGCAACGGTGCGCTCAACGCCTACTGGCGGAGCATGGGCGCCGTCTGACCTGCGCCTGATCGTTCGACGCCCCGCCCTCGACCACGAAGGCGGGGCGTCGTCGCTTGCTCCGTAGGAGTTGGTCCGGCGACACGGAGACGTCCAGCGGCATCGCACAGCTGACACCCACCCGGCACGGCGCAGCCCTAGCGTCCGCGGTCTTGAGCCGTTGACCAGGGGGATCTTCATGACCAGTGCGAAGAACGGCGTCACCTATGCCGTCGCAGACGACGGCTACCCAGGGACGTCGCCCGGCGGCTGCGCAAGCAGGGTCCGCTGGGTCCTGCTGCCCGTCACGAGCTCGTGCGGCACCTCGCCTCGCAGTTGCCGGCGGCCTGACCGGATCGGTCAGCGAGCGCTGGCGGTGATGTGGACACACGCTCGGGCGGGCCACTCGTCGCCGGGCGCGGTGAGTGGGCTGGCAGCAATCGCCCCCTTCACGCTCGCGGCCCCTCGAGGCGACGGTCTCCTCGCTCGTGGCGGCAGTTCGCAGCCTCCGTGACGGCGGACGGGATGGCAGGGTGCCGCGCGTGGACATGAAGCTCGAGCTCGTGCCGATCCCCGTCGCCGATGTCGACCTCGCCAAGGCGTTCTACGCCGACCGGCTCGGCTTCACCGCCGACGTCGACGTCCGGCCGGCGGACGGCGTCCGGGTCGTGCAGCTGACCCCGCCCGGGTCGGCCTGCTCGATCGGCTTCGGCACCGGCCTGCCGGTGTACGAGGCGCCGTCCGGGTCGGTCCGCGGGCTGCACCTGGTCGTCGCCGACATCGACGCGGCCCGCGCCGAGCTGGTCGGTCGTGGCGTCGAGGTCGGTGAGGTCACGGACGTCGGTGGGGGAGTGCGCTACGCCGGGTTCGCCGACCCCGACGGCAACGGGTGGACGCTGCAGGAGATGCCCTGGCGCACCGGCGACGCGTTCTGATGCGCACGGTGACGCCATGAGCCTGCAGATGCGCGCGCTCGAGGTCGCGCTGCGGCTGGCCTTCAAGCCGCGGATGGCCACCGCCGAGCGGGCGCGGAAGCGGCTCGCCGCCCCGAAGGGCAGCACCGAGCCGCCGGCCCGGCTGATGGCACGGCACGACGTGCGTACTCGCGACGTCGACGGCTTCCCGGTGCACTCCGTCCTGCCGCGCGGCCGGACGCCGCAGCGCGCCGTCCTCTACGTGCACGGCGGCTCCTACGTCAGCGCCATCGCGCCGCAGCACTGGGCGCTGATCGGTGCGCTCGCCGACGCCGGCGTCCGGGTCGAGGTGCCGCACTACGGGCTCGCCCCGCAGCACACCCACCGGGACGCCTATCCGTTCGTCACCGAGGTTCACCGGCAGCTGCTGGACCACGCGGACGACGTGACGATCGCCGGTGACTCCGCCGGCGGTGGGCTCGCGCTCGGCTTGGCGCAGACGCTGTCCGACGCCGGCCTGCCGCAGCCCGAGCGCATCGTGCCGCTCTCCCCGTGGCTGGACCTCACGCTCAGTCACCCCGACCTCCCCGCCGTCGAGGTGCACGACCCGTGGCTGTCATGCGCCGGGCTGCACGTAGCGGCTGAAGCGTGGGCAGGCGGTGACGACCCGACGCAGCCGCGGCTCAGCCCGGGCAACGGGCAGCTCGCCGGGCTCGCGCCGATCGACGTCTACGTCGGAACCCACGAGATCTGTCTGCCCGACGCCCGAGTGCTCATCGAACGGGCCACGGCGGCCGGTGTCCTCGGGCACGCGGAGGTCTGCGCGGGCGCCGTCCACGTGTACCCGCTGACCCCGACGCCGGAAGGCCGGGCGGCGGCCCGGCAGATCGTGCGGCGCATCGCCGGCTGAGCCGCGACCTCGCCGACTGGCCCGCACGCTGCCTGGAACTGTCGGACGCCCTTGGCATGGTGCGTCTCGGGTGATCCCAGAGCGGTGTCAGCGGGGGTGTGGGTTGGACGAACACGGAGTGGTCCGCGGGCAGGTGTGTCCGGCGTGCGGCCGGGAGGACGCCATCCGCGTCGTCCACGGCCTGCCGGACCCCGAGTTGGCCCGGGCCGCCGAGCGCGGACTGGTCGTGCTCGGCGGTTGCATGGTGATCGAGGACCAGGCGGCTCTCGTCTGTCGGACCTGCCGGCACGAGTGGGGGTCCTCCGACGACCCGACCACCGACGAGCAGGAGCTCGCCGCCCTCGTCGGTGTCCGCTACGAGGACGTGGTCCGGGCGGTCGGCACCGGCTGGCGGAGGGTGGACGTGGCGGACGGCGGGGTGACCTGGTTCGTCAGCGGACGGCCCGCCCAGGTCGCGCTCGGGGTCGGGGCGGGGATGGTCACCCTCGGCGCGGTCACCGCGGGTGGGTTGGGTGATGCGCGGGACAGTGGCCGCTCGTTCAGCCGAGACGACCTGCTGTGCTCCCCGGAGTGGCTGGCGCAGGTAGCGGAGGAGTTCGCACGTGCGCGCCGGCGCACCTTCCGCTGGTGCCCCACCTGCCGGGAGCCGCATCCTCCGGAGGAGTTCGCCGGGTACCGCGGGGTGTGCACGGGCTGCGCGGAGCGGCACCACGGACTCGGCGGATGAGCGAAGAACGGCGGCGCTGGGTGCCCGGCCTGCCGGCGCGTGCCGAGCGGGAGAGCGAGGGCCACCACCCGGCCGAGGAGTCCCCGCAGGGCCCGATCCCGACCGCGCCCGAGTTCCGGGCCATGCGCCCGATCCTGGGTCCGCCCTCGGGTGAACTGGCCCGCCGGGAGCTCAGGAGGTGAGCAGGTCCAGCGCCGCCTGGCCGTTGCGGCGCGCGTCGTCCGGGAGCAGCAGCCACGCCGCAGCCGTCGGGTCGGCCAGGTGCTCGCGCAGGTGCAGCAACCGGGAGCGGTCGCTGCCCGAGGGCGTGCGTTCCTCGAACGGGTCGACGCAGGCCAGCAGGACGGCGGCGTCCGTCAGGTGCCGGTCGCCGTCCCGGTTGTCCGCCTTGTGCGCTGCCGCCTTCAGGACCAGCGCGCCGAAGGCATCGGGCACGCTGAGCGTCGTCGGCGACCCGCTGATCTCCAGCTCGGCGGTCACCGTGCGCCGCAGCGCCTGGGTGCCGCCGGCCACCTGGACCAGGTCGTACCCGCGGAACCTCTCCAGTGCCCGCGGCGGCGCGTGGTCGGCCGCGACGATGTCGACGACGGAGCCGCTGCCCTCCGACGTCACCAGGTCGACGACGGCACCGGCGCGCACGAACCGGTGCGCCGTCCCCGTCCGGGCGTCGATGCTGGGCCGCAGCTCGTAGCCCAGGGCCTCCAGTGCCCTCGCCAGCTGGGTCGCCCGTCCACGCCCGGTCTCCACGTGCAGCAGGACGTCGACGTCGTCGGTGGGGCGCACCACCGGCAGGCCGGCGAGGACGCCGTGCAACTGGACCATCAGCCCACCGATCAGCGTCCACGCCTCCGCCGGGACTGCGGCGGCGAGCTCGGCCACGTCGGGCCACGGGCGACCCCAGCCACCGGCCGGGGTCGGCGGGCGAAGCGGCTCAGCCACGCAGCTGCGCCAGGGCACGGTCCAGCAGGCGAACGCCGGTCGAGCGCTCGCGGGCACCGGTCGAACCGGCGAGGTCGAGCCCAGCCAGCACCTGGCGCGGCCCGTGTGCGAGCGAGGTGACCTCGTCCATCGGGAGGTCGGTCGCGCGCAGGACGACGCTGCCGGTCGGGTCCGGATCCAGCCGGTAGCGCTGCACCAGCCGCGGCAGGGAGGCGCGGTCGAGGTAGCCGTCGAGCCGGTCGGCTGCGGCGCTGAGGCCGGCCAGGCCGTCGGTGGCGCCGGAGGGGACGAGCTCGGTGGCCAGTCGGCCGAGCGCCCGCGGGTGCGCGTGGAAGCGGTGCACCTCTGCCCGGTTGCGGGCGCGGACGGCCAGCTCGGCCCCGGTGCTCCCGACGAGGGCCGAGCGGAGCCGGGACCGCTGCGCCTGGCCCAGCCAGGGTGCCGACCGCCCCTCCAGCAGCGCGACCGCCGCCCAGGCGGTCGGCTCCTCCCACCCGCGCGTCCGGCCGTCCCCGCGCAGCGCCTGCCACTGGACCACCGAGCCGGCGTCGATGCGGTCGGGGCCCACCGCGACCAGGTCACCGCCGGCCACCAGGCGTTGCACGTGCCGCGCCGAGACGCCGATGCGGTCGGCGGCCTGCTGCGTCGTCATCAGCGGCATACGGACAATGTCGCTCCAACGACACTGTCTGTCAAGCACCTGAGGGCGGGACCCGTGGCCGACCCCGGCGAGCCAGGAGCAGACTCGCTGGTCCCGTGGACCCGGACACGAGGACGTTCCACCGGCGTTCCACAGCCGACACCTGAACGGGACGGCGCAGCCCTAGCGTCCGCGGCCACGAGCCGTTGACCAGGGAGATCTCCATGACGAGTGGCAAGAGCGGCGTCAGCTACGCCGCCGCAGACGACGGCTACTTCGAGAAGCGGGGCCTCAGCCGCACCGCCGGGTTCTGGGGACTGTGGGGGATGGGCGTCGCCGCCGTCATCTCCGGTGACTTCTCCGGCTGGAACTACGGCATCGCCGGCGCCGGCTGGGGCGGGTTCGCGATCGCCTGCGTCATCGTCACCGCGATGTACCTGGCGATGATCGCCAGCATCAGCGAGATGTCGGCTGCGATGCCGCACACCGGCGGCGCCTACTCCTTCGCCCGCGCCGCGATGGGGCCGTGGGGCGGGTTCATCACCGGCCTGGCCGAGACCATCGAGTACGTCGCCACCACCGGCGTCGTCGTCTACTTCTCCGCCACCTACGCCGACGCCATCACCGACGAGCTCTTCGGGCTGTCGATGCCCGCCTGGATCTGGTGGGTGATCCTCTACGCCGTCTTCCTCGCGGTGAACGTCTCCGGCGCCGAGCTGTCGTTCAAGGTCGCCACCGTCGTCGCCGTCCTGTCCCTCGGCGTCATCGCCGTCTTCGGGGTCATGGCGCTGCTCTCCGGGGCGCTGGACTTCGGCAGCCTCTTCGACATCGAGCCCGAGCCGGGCAACTCGACGTTCCTGCCCTACGGCTGGTGGCAGGTCGTCCTCGCGCTGCCGTTCGCGATGTGGCTGTTCCTGGGCATCGAGGAGCTGCCGCTCACCGCCGAGGAGGCGCACACCCCGGCCCGCGACATCCCCAAGGCCGGCATGCGCGGGATGTTCACGCTCATCGCGTCCGGCGCGGTCGTCGTCGTCCTCAACCCCGCCGTCACCGGGTCGGCCGCGATCGGGGAGTCCGGTGAGCCGCTGCTCGACGGGTTCCGCGCGATCCTGCCCAACAGCGACGTCGCCGCTGTCCTGTCTGCCTTCGCGCTGATCGGGCTGCTGGCCTCGCTGCAGGGGATCATGTACGCCTACGGCCGCAACATCTACTCGCTCTCCCGGGCCGGCTACTACCCGAAGGCGCTGTCGGTCACCGGCGCCCGCAAGACCCCGTGGGCGGCCCTGCTCGTCGGCGCCGTCATCGGCTTCATCGCGCTGCTCGCCGTCCAGTTCGGCGGGGACGGGGCGGGGAGCATCGTGCTCAACATCGCCGTCTGGGGCGCGGTCATCGCCTACGTGCTGCAGATGGTCAGCTACGTGCTCCTGCGCCGGAAGTTCCCCTCCGCCGACCGGCCCTACAAGAGCCCGGTCGGCGTCCCGGGTGCGGTGTTCGCCGGGGTCATCGCCACGCTGATCTTCATCGGGGTCATGACCAACGAGGACTACCGCCCGGCGATCGTCGCCATCCTCGTCGTCTTCGTGCTCGGGCTGATCGGCTTCGCGCTCTTCGGCCGGCACCGGCTCGTGCTCAGCCCCGAGGAGGAGTACGCGATGACCGGCGGCCTGCACAGCACGACGGACGACGAGGCCGCCGAGCCGGCGCGGACGCCGACGGCCTGACCCTCCCGCCACCGGGCGAGGACCACTCGGTCGTCGCCCGGTGGTGCCGCGGGGACGCGTGGGGCGGGGTGACGGGACAGCGCGGCCCGTTCCGCATGTCCTCGCAGGTCGACGCCGTGGACCGACACACGATGTGCCGGTTCGCAGCTCGACCAACGGGGGTCCGGTATGTCGTCACCACGTCCATCAGCTGTCGAGGAGCGCCTGGCGCTCTGGGCGCAGAAGAACCCGGCCAGCCCGGTCCGGGCAGTGGTCGACCACGCCAGGACCCTCGGCTACGCGGTCATCGCGCCGGACGGGGACGCGAAGTACCTGCGGCTGGTGCTGAACGGCTCGACCGGTCGGGGGACCACCCTCTACGTCGACAACTCCGGACTCACCGCCGCCGGTGCGTCGACGAAGGAGCGGGCGGCCACGATGCCGGGCGCCGTCGTGCGGACCAGGGACGTCCGGCTGCCGTTCGACGCCGCCGACCCGATGGCCGTGCTCGACTCCTTCCGCCGTGAGGCGACCGGCGTCCCGGTCGAGCCGGTGCAGCGGACGACGGTGCAGCAGGCAACGGTGCAGTACTCGCTGCCGCCGGTCAGGGCCGGTGCGCATGCCGCGCCCGCCACTCGGCGCCCGCCGGCGCTCCTGGTCGTCGCCGCCGTCGTCCTGCTCGTCGTCGTGATCGGCGCCGTCACCAGTGGGCTCTCCGGGGCGATGTCCGTGCTGGGCCTCGCCGCCCTCGTCGTCGGGGTCATCGCAGGTGTGCGCGGTGGTGCCCGCTGGGCACACATCGCCTCCCGCCGGGTCGGTGGGGTCGTGGCAGCCGTGGGCGCCGTCGCGCTGATGGCCGGGACGGCGACGGCCCCGCAACCCTCGACCGCGGTGGCCACCCCGACGCCCAGCCCGGCGGTCGCCTCACCCGGCCTCGACACCGAGGCCGCCACCATGGCTGCCGAGGCGCAGCTGCTCCTCGCCGAGACCGAGGAGTCGGCTCCCACCGCCTCGACCGGCGTCGCGACCGGGCTGCTCAGCGACAGCGCGGTCCAGTCCGCCGTCGAGGGTGCCCGGCCGACGACGGCGCTGGCCGCGCTGGCCGCCGTCCCGGTCAAGGGACGGGCGCCCAAGACCGGCTACGACCGCGACCAGTTCGGCGCCGCGTGGGCCGACGTCGACCGCAACGGCTGCGACACCCGCAACGACGTCCTCGCCCGCGACCTGACCGCGGAGACGTTCAAGCCGGGCACCCGCGACTGCGTCGTGCTCACCGGTCAGCTCGCCGACCCGTACTCCGGGACGGGCATCGGCTTCGTCCGCGGCCAGGACACCAGCGCCGCCGTGCAGATCGACCACGTCGTCGCGCTGTCCAACGCGTGGCAGACCGGCGCGCAGGGCCTCGACATCGCCCGGCGCACCGCCTTCGCCAACGACCCGCTCAACCTGCTCGCCGTCGACGGGCCGCTAAACATGCAGAAGGGCGACGGCGACGCCGCCACCTGGCTGCCGCCGGCCAAGGGCTACCGCTGCGCCTACGTCGCCCGCCAGGTCGCGGTCAAGGTGAGCTACGGGCTCTGGACCACGCAGGCCGAGCACAACGCCATCGCCACGGTGCTCGCCTCCTGCCCGGACGAGCCGCTGCCCGGCGGCGTCGTCGCAAACGTGCCCGCCCGGACGACGTCTGCGCCCGCCACCACCACTGCACCGGAGCCCGCTCCGGTCGCACCGAAGTCGAGCTCCCAGCCGGCTCCCGCTCCCAAGCCCGTCCCCGTGCCCGTCCCTGCGCCCGCGCCTGCTCCCGCTCCCGCGCCGGCCCCTGCGCCCGAGCCCGCGCCGGCCGACGTCCAGTACGCGAACTGCGACGCCGTCCGGGCAGCCGGCGCGGCGCCCATCCGTGCGGGGGACCCAGGCTGGCGGGAGAAGTTCGACGGAGACGGTGACGGGGTCGGTTGCGAGCCCAGGCGCTGACGGCCGAGCGTCCCGGGCCCGACCGCCCGGGACGCGGGACTCAGGGGTGCTGTGCGCCACACCCGGGACGGCATCGTCCAGCGAGATCAGCGGTCGACGCCACCCACGGTCGGTGACCGGTCCCTCCGAAGAGTGGCGCAGGCGTGACTGTCGGGTCTCGGATCTGTGGCAACCAGGCCCGCGGGTCGATGATCGTCCCGTGGACAAGTCAGTGGCGCCTGCGGTCGCGACCCCGCGCGTCATGGCGAGCGTCCTCAGCGTCTTCTACCTGGCCGGCGGGGTCGCCGGTCTGCTCGGCGCCTCGGGCGCGGTGGACGGCGCCGGGCGCACCGTGCTCTTCGCGCTGGCGATCACCGCCCTCCTCGCCGCTGCCGTCGTCGGCTGGTTCGGACCGTGCTGGCCGCGCGACCTCTTCCACCTGCCCGTCGTCCTGGCGGCTGGGCTCATCAGCATCGCCGTGCTCGCGGCACCGGACAGCCCCACCGCCGTCCTCGCCGCCGCGCTGATCACCCTCGTCGCCGTCGACGCCTGCTACTTCTTCCAGCTCCCGCTGGCCGTCACGCACCTGGCCGTGGCCCTGACCCTCGTGACCGCGGCGCTGTTCTCCCGCGACGACGTCGACCCGCGCACCGCTCTGGGCGTGGACGTCATCGTCTTCGCCCTGGCCTACGTCGCCCGCGCCCTGGTGCTCCGCGCCTCCGGTGCCAGCCGTGACCCGCTGACCGGGCTGCACAACCGGCTCGGCTTCGACGAGGCGCTCGACGAGCTGATGACCGGCGTCGCCCGCAACGGCGACCAGCTGTCCGCCGCGCTGCTGGACCTCGACCACTTCAAGCAGATCAACGACACCGCCGGGCACCAGGCCGGGGACCGCATGCTCTGCACGGTCGCCGACGTCTGGCGCGCCGAGCTGCCGGACGACGCCGTCCTCGCCCGGCACGGCGGTGACGAGTTCTCCCTGCTGCTGCCCGGGATGGGCGGCGACGACGCGCTGACCCTGGTGCGCCGGGTCAGCCTGCTGCACCCCGGTGTCGGGCTGTCCTGCGGCGTGGCCGAGCACCGGGCGGGGGAGACCGGCTCGCAGCTGATGCGCCGGGCCGACCGCGCGCTCTACGCCGCCAAGGCCGACGGCCGCGGCCGCGCCGCCCTCGACGGCGCGCACGCCGCCTCCTGACTCACCCGGTCGGGGCAGCACGAGCCTCCACGGGGGTCCGCACGGTCAAGCGGGACGGCGTCGGTGTCGACCACGGACAGGTGAACCTGCTGCGTGCACCCGAGGTCGCCACGCCCCGCGCGATGGCGGCCATGGTCGCCGTCTTCTACCTGGTCGGCGGTGTCGCCGGACTGCTCCTCACCTGGGGCGGGCACATGCAGGGGACGGCGCGGGCGGTCATGGTGAGCATGTCGCTCAGCGCGCTGCTGTCCGCGCTCGTCGTCGCCCGCTGGGGCAGCCGCTGGAGCCGCAACGTCTTCCACCTGCCGATCGGCTCGGCTGCGCTGCTCGTCGACACCGCCGTCCTGGTGGCCCCGGACGCCGGGACCGCGGTCGCCTCCGCCGCGCTCATCGCCTTCACCGTCATGGACGCCGTCCTGCTGTTCAAGTTCCACGTCGCTGCCGCGCACGTGCTGTTCGGGCTGACCGGCGTCACCGTCGCGCTGACCGTGCAGGGAGACGTCAGCCTGCCCACCGCACTCGCCCTGGACGCGGTGATCGTCGCGCTCGCCGTCGCCACCCGGGTGCTCGTGCTGCGCGCCGCCGACGCCGACCGCGACCCCCTCACCGGGCTGGCCAACCGGCGCGGGTTCGACGAGTCCTTGCAGCACCTGCTGGCCGACCTCTCGCGCAGCAGGGAGCCGCTGTCCGCGGCGCTGCTGGACATCGACCACTTCAAGGCCATCAACGACACCCGCGGCCACGAGGCAGGTGACGAGGTGCTGCGCCGGGTCGCCGACGAGTGGACCCGCGCGCTGCCGCCCCGCGCGGTGCTGGCCCGGCACGGCGGCGACGAGTTCGCCCTGCTGCTGCCCGGCTCCACCGGTCCGGCCGCTCTGGAGCTGGTGCGCCGGCTGTGCGCCGAGCACCCCGCCGTCCGGCTGTCGGTCGGCGTCGCCGAGCGCCGGGTCGGGGACAGCGCCGCACAGCTGATGCGCCGCGCCGACCAGGCGCTCTACGCCGCCAAGGCCGCCGGCCGCGGCCGGTGCGAGCTCGACTGCGCAGGCGCCGAGGACCCCGACCAGGAGCTGGCCCGTGATCTGGCGTCGGCGTTGGCCTTCGGCGAGGTCGTGGTGCACCTGCAGCCGATCGTCGAGCTGTGCTCCGGCACGGTGGTCGGCGTCGAGGCCCTGGCCCGCTGGACCCACTCCCGGCGCGGACCCGTCCCGCCCGACGTGTTCATCGGCGTCGCCGAGCGGCACGGGTTGATCGGCGCGCTCGGTGAACAGGTGCTCCTCGCGGCCTGCACCCAGCTGGCCGCGTTGCACCGCGACACCGGACGCCGGTTGCGCCTGGGCGTCAACGTCTCCGGCCTCGAGCTGTCCGACCCCGGCTACCCCGCGCGGATGGCCGCCGTCCTGGAGGAGACCGGCTGGCCGGCCGGAGAGGTCATCGTCGAGGTGACCGAGAGCCTGCTGGAGGCCGACTCCGCGGTCGCCGTCGCTGCGCTGCACACGCTGCGCGCCCAGGGCATCCGGGTCGCCCTCGACGACTTCGGCACCGGCTACTCCTCGTTCAGCCGGCTCGACACGCTGCCGGTCGACGTCCTGAAGGTCGACTCCTCCTTCATCGCCACGACCACCAGCTCGGTGCGCCGGGCCCAGATGCTGCGCAGCATCGTCGGCCTCGCCCAGGCGCTGGGGATGGACGTGGTCGCCGAGGGCGTCGAGACCGCCGAGCACGACGAACTGCTGCGCGGCATGGGCTGCACCTTCGGGCAGGGCTGGCTGTACGGCCGTCCGATGCCGCTGGCCCAGCTGGCCGCGACGCTCGCCACCCGCCCGCTCGTCAAGGCCGGCTGATCCGTCCGGCCGTCGGGACGACGTCAGCGATCCCTTCTGCGGCGGTCGTCCGATCGGGGCGACCGGCGTGCTGGTCCCCGGGCCGGGCAGCTCAGAGGTAGCCGCCGATGTCCGGGAGCCGGTCGGTCAGGTCTACGCGCTCCTCGCGCAGCGCGTACAGCTCCGCCAGCGTCGAGGCGCCGGTCGGGGCGGTCGCGGCAGCACCCAGCCACGCCTGCGCCTCCGGGTGGGTCAGCCGGGCGAACTCCACCCTGCTCAGGCAGCGGCCCGGGCGGGTGATCGCCGGGTGCAGGCTGCCGACGTCCTCGTTGGTGGTCAGCAGCACGACCACCCGCAGGCCGTGGCCGAGGATGCCGTCGCACAGGTTGAGCAGCCGGCCCAGCGACGCACCGGCGCGCAGCTTCGCGTCGGTGCGCAGGTACTCGTCGCAGTCCTCGGCCACCACCAGCCGCCACTGCTCGTCGTCGTCCTCACCGCGGTCGCCGTCGACGCCGGCGACCTCCAGCAGGTAGCCCGGGTCCTCGAACAACCGCTCCGGGTCTGTCACGTAGTGCGTCTGGCACCACGCCGACCACTCCCGGCTCAGTGCCCGCGCCGCCGTCGTCTTCCCCGTCCCGGGCTCGCCGTGCCAGAGCACCAGCCGGCCCGCCCGGCCCTCGACGTCCGGCATCCCCATCAGCGCACCCAGCGACGTCGCGGTGCGGGCGGCGTAGTTGCCGGCCACCTCCGACCAGCCGGGTGCGGTCACCTCGCGGGAGGACATCGAGCCGTCGCCGTCCTTCGACGCCGACCAGAACCGCATCCGCACCGTGCCCTCCGGCACCGCCACGGCAGCCCGCGTCGCCGCGACCACCTGGGCGACGACGGCCTCGACCGCGGCGGCCGTCGCGCCCGCCGCCCGCACCCGGGTCACGGCCCGCCGGCGCTCCAGCTCCAGGAGCACGCCGGGCAGCTCCACGCACAGCGTCGAGTGGTGGTCGAACCGCTGGTCGACCCGCAGCACCGCACCCTCCGGCACCAGCGCGGCCAGGTCCTCCACCCCGCCGGGCACCGACTCGGAGCGGTAGTACGGCAGCGCCCCGGTCCACTGCGCCTGCAGCATCAGCGCGGTGCCGACGTCCTCCACGTACTCCAGGGACAGCCGGGGCGCGACGGCGCTCGGCGGCGGACCCACGACGGGCAGCGTCACGGGTGGTCTCCCCTCGGGTCGGTGGGCACGGCCGGTGGACCGTACGTCCGGCCACCGACAGTTGCGAGCCGATTCCCGAGCGTCAGGCGGCGATGATCAGCGGGCCGGCGGGCTCGCGGGTCACCCTGCTGGCGCGCACGGCCGTGGCCAGCGCGCGCTCCAGGTACGGCACCAGCACCGGGTGCCGGCGCGGGTGGCCGAACACCGCCAGCGTGCGGGCGAACAGCTCGTCGCGGGTCATCCCCGCACCCGCCCGGCACAGCGCCACCATCGCGTTGCCGAGCTCCTCGGGCGCCACGTGCTCCAGCGGGCGCTCGTCGAAGCCGGCCTGCCGGCGGAAGCCGGTCCACGTCGCCGGGTCCACGCCCTCGGGCCAGCGGAACTCCGCCTCGGCGTCGGGCAGCAGCGCGAGCACCTCCGCCGTCCGCTCTGCGTTGACCCGGGCCACCCCGAACGCGGCCGCCGTCAGCTGCACCAGCCGGTCGCGGTGCACCGGGCCCTCGGCAGCGATCCCCGCCACCAGCACCCGCCGCACCTGCGCGGCGACCGCCGGGTCGTCCAGCTCGCGGAACGCCCGCGCGGACCCCGCCGACGGCGGCGTCCACGGCACGAACGGCCGTTCGCCGGCCAGCACGGCCGGGCCCACGGACGGCCGCGCGGTCGTCCGCACCGGCTCGGCCGGGGCCGTTGCCGGCCGCGGGACGTGGGCGGGCGGCGGGACGGGCACCCGCGGGACCTCCGGCCCGGGGTCCTCCTCGGCCGGCGACGGAACGGCTGCGGGCACCGCCTCGACGGCTGCGACCAGCCGGTCGAGCACGGCCTCCCGGTCGGCCAGCCACGCCGGCAGCCACACCCGCGCCACCGCCGGCCAGCCCAGCCGGTCGCGCAGCGCCTCGTCGGGCAGCCCGTCGGCGACCGTCGGCTGCGCCGCCCACGCGGGGCCGTCCAGCAGCACGGCCAGCACCGGGCGCTCGGGTGTCTCCGCGGGGGCCACGGTCAGGTCCAGCCGGGACGACGACAGCCCCACGTCGGTGCGCACCACCAGCCCGCGGGCCCGCAGCGCGGCGGCGACGTCCTCGCGGTGCGGGTCGGGTGCGGCCAGCGCCCGGGGCAGCGTCGCCGCCCCGATCAGCACGTCCAGCCAGGCGCGCAGGTGCCGCACGCCGGTCATCGCCGTCGCGTCGTCGCGCAGCTGCGCCGGGTCGAAAGAGGCGAAGACGACGACCTCCCGGCTCGCCCGGGCCACCGCCCCGGCCAGCCACCGCTCGCCGCCGGGCCGGCTCAGCGGACCGAAATCGGCGGGCAGGTCGCCGTCCGCGTCGGGGGCGCAGCCCAGCGAGAACAGCACGACCTCGGCCGCCGGGACGTCGGTGACCGGGGCGACGGTGACCTGCCCGGGCTCGGCGTGGTCGCGCAGCAGCTGCTCGATCAGCGCCCGCTGCGGCTCGGTGAGGGTGACGACGGTGACCGGGCGGCCGCTCCGGCGGCGCACCTCGGCGACCACCGCGTGCGCCTCGGCCGGGTTGGTGCCCTGCAGCTCGCCGGCCCCGCGCAGCACCGCCTCCGGCACCCGGCGCAGCGAGACGGCCGGGCCGGTGGGGGAGGGGAGCGTGGCCAGCAGCCCGGACAGGTACGTGCGGTCGGCGAAGGAGACGAGCGACTCGTCCCGGCTCGCGTGGTGCACGGTCAGGTCGCGGCGCGGCACGCCGGCAGCCAGGCACGCGGTGGCCAGGTCGCCGGGGGCGGCGGCCAGCGGGTCGCCGACGACCACCGCCGTCCGGGCGCGGCTGAGCGCGCCCAGGCCGGCCACGACCGGGAGCCCGCCGTCGACGACGACCAGGTCGAAGCCGTCCGCGCCGGGCGGGAGCAGCCGGGCGACCGCGTCCGGCGAGGCCAGCACCACCTGCCCGTCCCCGGGGACGACGGCGGCGCGCAGCGCCCGGGCGGCCGCGAGGTGGTCGCGCACCGCGGCGTCGAGGTCGGCGCCGGCGTCCGGGCCGCCTGCCGCGGAACGCTCGGCCAGCGACGTGACCGCCAGCCCCCGGTCGAAGGCCGCCGCCGCGTCGGCTGCGGCGACCCCGCCGGTGAGCAGCACGCCGCGCAGCTCGCTGAGCCCGGCGGCCTCCAGCAGCCGCAGCTGCTGCAGCAGGTCGCGCCAGCGCCCCAGCGACGGCAGCCCGAACTCCTCCATCGCGCGCTCGTCCTGGGTGGTCTCCCAGCGCGGCACGAAGCCGGTGCCGCACCACTGCGCCCACCGCTCCGGCGTGGGGCGCACCACCGCGAGCAGCCCGGCCAGCGCGTCGCGCAGCGCGGTCACGGTCGCGGCCGCGGCGGGGTCGTGCGGCGGGTCGGTGTCCAGGTAGCGGCGCAGCGCCGGGGTGAACGGCCGCGACCGGTCCATCGCGGCCCGCAGCTCCCGCAGCCGGGCCACCTGCCGCTCCACCAGCCCGGGGTCCAGCAGTGGGTTCCACGACCACGGCACGCGCAGCCCGGCGACGTCCCCGGCGTAGGTGGCCAGCTCGCGCATCGCCGTCTGCACCTCCAGCAGCGACGCGGTGAGCTCGGGCAGCTCCGCCGGGTCGACGGCCGCGTCCGGCAGCAGCACGGGGGCGATCAGCTCGCGGACCGCGGCCAGCCGCTTGGCCCGCCCGATCCGGCCGGACGCCGCGGCGGCGCGGGCGGACTCGGCGAGCTCCACCAGCGGCTGGTCGAGCGCCTCGGGCAGGGCGACGTCCAGGCCGGGGTGGGGGAGCGCGACGAACGCGGCGACCTCGGCGACCAGCTGGTCCACCGTCTCCGCCCAGTCCGGGAGCCCGGTGCGGTCCAGCTCGGCCAGCGGCACCGGGACGCCGGAGAGCACCGTGACCACCGCGTCGAGGTCCTCGGGCTGCATCGCGGCGGCGGCGACCCGGGCCAGCGGTCCGGCCGGGGGCAGCAGCGCGAGCGCCGCGTCGACGGCCACGACCGCGTCGGCCAGCACGACCGGGTCGAGTTCGGGGTCGTCGAGGAAGCCCCACGGGTGCCCCGGTCGCGGCCGGGTCGGGTCGGCCACCGCGGGCAGGCCGGCCAGCACCCGGCGGACGGCGGCGGTGGTGCGCGCCGACGCGGTGGCCACGAACGCCTCGGGCACCGGCAGCACCGGGGCGTCGGGCGCGCCGTGCAGCAGGGCGCCGTGCGCGCGGTACAGCGACAGCCCGGCCGAGTTCGGCGTGTGCAGCCGGGCGGCGTGCGCGGCGAGCACGCGGCGGGCGGCACCCAGGTCGGCGGTGGTGGTGGCGACGGCCGGCCGGGACGTGCGCGGGGTGGCCGCACCGGACAGGTCCTGCACCCGCCCGGCCAGGCCGGCGGTCCCGAGCCGGTCGGCCAGGGCCGCCAGCGCTGCCGGGCGCGCGGCGACGACCAGCACCCGCCGGCTCTCGGCCACGGCGGCCGCGGTCAGTGCGGCGACCGTCTGGACCGCGCCGGTGCCCGGGGCGGCGGACAGCACGGTCGTCTCCCCGGCCAGCGCCGTGGCCACCGCCCGCAGCTGCGCGCCGTCGGCCGGCAACGGCAGGGAGTCCGCCAGCGCCTCGAGGTCGGATGTCCCGGCGGTCGGCGGCTCGGCGTCGCGGGCCCACCCCGGCGCCGGGTGCAGCAGCGTCGAGACCAGCGGCGGGCGGCCCGGCTCGGCCACCGCCCGGACGGCGTCCTCGCGGGTGCGCAGCGCGGCGGCGGGCACCAGGGCGAGGTCCGCGGTCGGCTCGACCCGGTGCGGCAGGCCGGCCAGCGCCAGGGCCGAGCGGAGCGCGCCGAGGTCGGCGGCCAGGTCGGGCACCGTGCCGTCGGCGGGCACGTCGACGCCGAACCGGTCGCGCAGCTCGGCGAGCAGGCAGTCGTTGTAGGCGGGCGCCCCGCCCGGCGCGGCGGACACCCGGTGCGCGTCGCTGCCGGGCACGGGCGTGAGGACGACGGGCACCAGCAGCAGCGGGGACCGCACCGGCCGGCCCTCGCGCTCCCACGCCACCGATCCCAGGGCCAGGTGCAGCTCGGCGGCCCCGGTGCGCGCCACCGCGGCGCGCGCCCGGGCGGTGAGCTCCCGCAGCCGCGGCAGGTAGGCCACCTGCGGCAGGTCGGTGTAGATGCCGGCGTGCCGCTCCAGCAGCTCGGCCAGCTGGTGGGGCGGGAGGTCGCTGCCGGCGCGGATGCCCCGGGCGCGCTGGGCGGCGCCGAGCTGGTCGGCGGGCAGCAGGGTGAGCGCCGTCCCGGCGGCCAGCAGGTCCGCGAGCGTGGGCAGCCGCAGCGAGCGCACGCCCAGGGCGACGGTGCCGGGGCCGAGCTCCAGCAGCGCGTCGCGGACGCCGTCGGGCAGGGCGAGCGGGTCGGCGGGCGGCTGCGGCGCGGCCGGCCGGCGGTCGGGGCCGGGGGTCCGCAGCGGCAGCGGGTGCACGCCGTCGGCGCGGGCGCGGTGCACGTCGGTGACCCCGAGGACGCCGTGCCGGTCACCGGTCAGCCAGGTGGTGGCCGGGATGCGGTGCAGGTCGCCGAACGTGGCCGACGCGGCGCGGCTGGTGAGCATCGTGGTCTCGACCAGCTGCACCTCGCCGCGGTGCACCAGGTCGGCCAGGCCGGTCACCTCGGTGGTGGCGGTCTGATCAGCGCCGCGGTCGGTGCGCCAGTAGCCGAGGAAGGCGTGGTCGGCACAGATCCACAGCAGCGGCCGCAGGCCGGCGTGCTCGAGTGCGGCGGCCAGCACGACGACGGTGTCCAGGCTGCTGCCGATCCGGTCCTCGAGCACTTGGCTCGGGGTGCGCAGGGGCTGGGCGAGGGTGGCCCAGTCGGGGGTGGGGACGGCGGCCCGGATGCCGCGGCGGCGCATCGCCTCCACGATCGCGGCCGCCGTCTGGTCGACGCGTTCGGCGCTGGCCGCACCGGCGACCGAGGCGTCGCCGGTGCGCCAGTACAGCGTGTCGGTGGCCGCACCGACCAGGGCGGCGACGGCGGGGTCGCCCGGCTGCACGTGCGCGGCCAGCGTCTCCAGGGCCAGCGGGAGCGGGGCGGCCAGCCAGGAGCCGGCGGCCAGCACGGTCACCGGGCTGCCCGCCCGGCCGACCAGCTCGCCGTCGCACTCGGCGACCACCTCGACGGTGCCGATCCCCGGTGCGGTGCGCGCGGCGAGCACGCCGGCGTCCAGCAGCAGCGGGACGTCGGTCAGCGTGACCGTGCGGCCCGGCTCCAGGTCGCAGCGCAGTTCGACCGGGGCACCCAGCGGACCGTCGTCGGTGGTGACCGCGACGGTGACGCGGACGTCGCGCAGCGGACGGTCCCCGCCGGTGAGGGTCAGCCGGGTGACCACCGGGGCACCGAGCCGGGCCAGCACCTCCCCGACCACGGGCACGGCGGAGACCGTGACCGCCGTGCGGCCGGCTGCCGTCCCCTGCGGGACCGGCGGGGGGCCGGGGTGCGCGCCCATGCCGTCTGTCTACCCGCACCCCGCCGCGCGGGCCCGGACCCTGGGGCGCGCCTGTGACCGGTGGGACGGGTGGTCCGCAGGTGCGTCCCGTGCCGGGGTCGACCGCCGGGGCCGACGCCGGGCGGTGATGCTGGTCTCCGACCGCCCCGTCACCGGGAGGGCGCCGCGCGCGCATGGCAGGCTGGCGGTCGTGTCTGCCGCCACCTCCGGGTACGACGAGTCCACGAGCCCCCCCGGTCCGCAGGACGCCGACACCCCCCGTTCCGCCGAGCACGCCCGCCTCGCCGAGTCCTCCGACATGTCCGCGCCGTGGCGCATGTGGGGCCCCTACCTGGCCGGACGCCAGTGGGGGACCGTCCGCGAGGACTACTCCGCCGACGGCGACGCCTGGGCGTCCTTCCCCTTCGACCACGCCGTCGCCCGCGCCTACCGCTGGGGCGAGGACGGGCTGGGCGGCATCTGCGACCGCTACGGCTTCCTCAACTTCTCCGTCGCCATGTGGAACGGCAAGGACCCCGTCCTCAAGGAGCGGCTCTTCGGGCTGACCAACGCCGAGGGCAACCACGGCGAGGACGCCAAGGAGCACTGGTGGGCCATCGACGGCACCCCGACGCACTCCTGGATGCAGTGGCTCTACCGCTACCCGCAGGCCGAGTACCCGTACGCGGAGCTGCGCCGGGAGAACGCCGAGCGCACCCGCCTGGAGCGGGAGTACGAGCTGTCCGACACCGGCGTCCTGGACGAGGACCGGTTCTTCGACGTCCAGGTCACCTACGCCAAGAACGCCCCGGACGACGTCTGCATCGTCGTCTCGGCGACCAACCACGGGCCGGACGCCGCCCCGCTGCACCTGCTGCCGCAGGTCTGGTTCCGCAACACCTGGTCCTGGGGCCACGACAAGCGCCAGGGCACGCTCACCCAGCTGCTCGCCCCCACGCTCACCGTCAACGGGGTGGAGGCCGTCGAGGCCGAGCACGGTTACCTCGGCCGGTACGTGCTGGCCGCCGAGGGCACCCCCGAGGTGCTGTTCTGCGACAACGAGACCAACGCCGTCGCGCTGTTCGGCGCACGGAGCAACGCCTCCCGCTACCCCAAGGACGGCATCAACCGCCGCGTCGTCAACGGCGAGAAGACGGCGGTGAACCCGGCCGACACCGGCACCAAGGCCGCGTTCTGGTACCGCTGGGACGCCGTCGCGCCGGGGGAGACGGTGACGGTCAAGCTGCGGCTGCGCCCGGCCGAGCCCGACGCGGACATGTTCGGCGCGGCCTTCAACCGGGTGCTGCGCTCGCGCAAGACCGAGGCCGACGACTTCTACGCCAACGTCATCCACCCGGGCCTGTCCGACGACGACCGGCACGTCGCCCGCCGCGCCTATGCCGGGCTGCTGTGGACCAAGCAGCTGTACCGCTTCGACGTCGCCCAGTGGCTCGACGGCGACCCCGACGTCCCGGCGCCGGAGTCCCGGCGTGGCAAGGGCGGGCGGAACACCAGCTGGCGGCACCTGGCGCTGGCCGACGTCATCTCCATGCCCGACGAGTGGGAGTACCCGTGGTTCGCCGCGTGGGACACCGCCTTCCACACCCTGCCGCTGGCGCACGTCGACCCCGACTTCGCCAAGGAACAGCTCGTGCTCATGTGCCGCGAGTGGGCGATGCACCCCAACGGCCAGCTGCCGGCCTATGAATGGGCCTTCGGTGACGTGAACCCGCCGGTGCACGCCTGGGCCGCGTGGCACGTCTACCGGATCGACGGCTACCGCGACCGGGCGTTCCTCATCCGGGTGTTCACCAAGCTGCTGCTGAACTTCTCCTGGTGGGTCAACCGCAAGGACGCCGACGGCTCCAACGTGTTCGAGGGCGGCTTCCTCGGCATGGACAACATCGCGCTGTTCGACCGCTCCGCACCACTGCCCCCGGGCTACCGGCTGGAGCAGTCCGACGCGACCAGCTGGATGGCGTTCTACTGCCAGCAGATGCTCAAGATCGCCCTCGAGCTGTCGCGCGGCAACCAGGCCTGGGACGGTGTGGCCACCAAGTTCTTCGAGCACTTCCTCGCCATCGCGGAGGCGATGAACGCCTTCGGGTCGCAGGAGGTGAAGCTCTGGCACTCCGACGACGGGTTCTTCTACGACGTCCTCGTCGCCCCGGACGGGACGGCGGAGCCGCTGCGGGTGCGCTCGATGGTCGGGCTGCTGCCGATCCTGGGCGCCACCGACATCCCGGCGTGGGTCAGCACCCAGGTGCCCGACGTGGCCGAGCGGGTGCGGTGGCTGCAGAAGCGCCGTCCGCAGCTGATGGGCCCGCTGCGCAGCCGGTCGGCGCCCGAGGGCCGCAGGATCCTGCTGTCGCTGGTCGACAAGGAGCGGCTCGCTCGCATCCTGCAGCGGATGTTCGACACCGAGGAGTTCCTCTCCCCGTTCGGCATCCGCTCGCTGTCGAAGTCGACCGGGCAGGTGATCGCCAAGGTCGGCGGCCGGGACGCCTCCATCGAGTACGAGCCGGGGGAGTCGCGCACCGGGCTGTTCGGTGGCAACTCCAACTGGCGCGGACCGGTCTGGTTCCCGGTCAACGTGCTGCTGGCGGACAAGCTGCGCACGCTGGGCCGGCACTACGGCGACACGTTCACCATCGAGATCCCCACCGGGTCGGGCAACCACTGCACGCTGGTCGACGCCGCCGACCTCATCGACTCCAGCCTCGCCCGGCTGTTCCGCCCCGTCGACGGCAAGCGCCCGGCCGACGGCGACCGGATCGAGTCCAGCGACTCACCGCTGTGGCGGGAGCACCCGACGTTCAGCGAGTTCTTCGACGGCGACACCGGCGAGGGTCTGGGCGCCACGCACCAGACCGGCTGGACGGCGCTGGTCGCGCACCTGCTCAACCCGCGGCTCCCACCCGACCCCCGCTGGGCCGGCTGACCGCTCGACGTCATGGAGTCCCAGCGCTGCGCGGAGCGAGCGCTGGGACTCCGTCAGCCCACGCGGAAGACCGGCCAGCCGATCTCGGTGCGCCAGGCGGCCGGGTCGGGGGTGTCCCGCGGGCCGACGAGGTAGGTCTCCCGCACCGGGCCGGCGACGGCCAGCGCGTGCTCGACCACCCAGGCGCCCAGCTCGCCGTAGGTGACGTCGACGTCGTCGTGGTCGCCGGCGTGCGTGACCACGGCCAGCTCGACCGCCGGCAGCGTCAGCGGGTGCACCCGCCCGGCGCGCACGGGGCGCGCCGTCGGGCGGTGCACCACCACGTGCCCGGCGCCCGCGGTGAACAGCGCGTTGTCGTACAGCCCGCCGGGCGGCCCGGTCGGCTCGGGCACGGCGGCGTCCAGTTCCGCGACGGCGCCGGAGTACCAGCTGAGGACGTCGGTCAGCGCGACGTCCGCCGCCACCGCGGCCACCGGCGTCTCCGGCACGCGCCGCAGCTCGACGTCCAGGGCGGCCGGGGCGGGGTCCAGCAGCCGGCGCAGCGAGGCGACCGCGGACCGCGTGCGGTCGAGCTCGGCCTCCAGCCGGCGCAGGTGGTCGGCGACGAGCGTGCCGCGGGCCCGTGGGTCGGGGGAGTCGAGGATGCGCCGGACGTCGGCGAGTGGGACGTCGAGCTCGCGCATCCGGTGGATCACCTGCGCGGTCGGGATCTGCCCGGCGCCGTAGTACCGGTAGCCGCTGGCGGGGTCGACCCGGACCGGCTCCAGCAGCCCGGCGTCGTGGTACCGCCGCAGCGTGCGGACGCTGAGGTGGGTCAGCTGGGCGAACTCGCCGATCGTGAGCACCCTGGCACTGTGCACCTTCTCCCCGGGGGAGGGTCCAACCCCTTGACCCTGACCCGGCGGGACGGCGCACGGTGCAGGACATGACCGACATCGAGATCACCGACCTGCCCGCGACCGTGCGCAGCCACCTCGTCGCGCACACCGCCCGGGACACCGGGACCGCGCTCGCCGCCTTCACCGAGGACGCCGAGGTGACCGACGAGGGCCGCACCCACCGCGGCACCGAGGAGATCCGCGACTGGCTGGAGCACTCGTCCAGCGAGTACACGTTCACCACCGAGCTGACCGGCGCGCAGCGCACCGACGACGAGCACTGGGTCGTGACCAGCCACCTGGAGGGCGACTTCCCCGGCGGCGTGGTCGACCTGCAGTACCGCTTCACGCTGCGGGGCGACCGCATCGCCGTCCTCACCATCGCCCCCTGACCGGCCCGGTGGAGTCCCAGCGCTGCAGGATGCGAGCGCTGGGACTCCACTCAGGGGTCAGACGATGCGGCGGGCGGTGGTGTAGCCGTACATCCGGTCGACGTCGGCGATCCACACGACGTCACCGCGCGTCGGGGCGTGCACCATCTTCCCGTTGCCGAGGTAGATGCCCACGTGGCTGACCGGCTCGTAGAAGAAGACCAGGTCACCGGGGCGCAGGTCGGCCCGGGCGACGTACGTGCCCGCGGTCGCCTGGACCCGCGACGTGCGCGGCACCGAGATGCCGGCGGCCCGCGCGGCGAACTGGACGAGCCCCGAGCAGTCGAAGCCGCGGGTGGTGGAACCGCCCCAGACGTGGGGCTTGCCCCGCTGGCCGAGGGCGGCGTCGACGATCCGCTGGGCGGCGGCGTTGGGTGCCACGACGTGGCTGGGCGCCGACATGGGGGTCTGCGGGTGCGCGCATCGCATCGCCGGACGGCCTCCGGACGACCCAGACCGCACACGGTGCGTCATGGTCACGCGACTCGCCGTCACTGACCTGGGCAGCTCCCAGGCGGGTTGCCGACAACCCGGCCGCCCAGCGCCAGGAAGCCGGGACGCGATGCACCTGGTCATTGCGAGCCGGAAACGTCCAGTGATCGCTCGTTGACCATGATGCACCGGATGGAAGGAGCGCACAGAGCGCTCGCTGGGGCGGGTGAACGCGCAGCTCCCGTACAGCTGTGCTGCCTAGTATCGGGACCGAGAGCCGGGTCGGCAGGTGTCGGAGCGGCCCGCGCAACCGATCAGAGGAGATCCAGGTGGCAGTCAGCCTCAGCAAGGGCGGGAACGTCTCACTCACCAAGGAGGCCCCCGGGCTGAAGACGGTGATCGTCGGTCTCGGCTGGGACGCGCGCACGACGGACGGCAAGCCCTTCGACCTCGACGCCTCCGCGATCGGCCTCGGCGCGGACGGCAAGGCGCCCTCCGACGAGCACTTCGTCTTCTTCAACAACCTGCGCAGCCCCGACGGCGCCATCGAGCACACCGGCGACAACCTCACCGGTGAGGGCGGCGGCGACGACGAGCAGATCAAGGTCGACCTCGCCGGCGCCCCGACCACCCTGGACCGCGTGGTCTTCCCCGTCTCGGTCTACGAGGCCGACGAGCGCGGGCAGAGCTTCGGCCAGGTGCGCAACGCGTTCATCCGGGTGGTCAACGCCGCCGACAACCGCGAGATCGCCCGCTACGACCTCTCCGAGGACGCCTCCACCGAGACCGCCATGGTCTTCGGCGAGCTCTACCGCAACGGCGCCGACTGGAAGTTCCGCGCCGTGGGCCAGGGCTACTCGGCGGGCCTCGGCGGGATCGCCCGCGACTTCGGCATCAACGTCTGACCTCCCCGGCCGCGCCCGGGAGCGCGGCGGCGACAGCACGGGCCGGCGGCGGGCACCCGCCGCCGGCCTCCCGCGCCACCTCGAAGGAGCACGTCATGGGCGTCAGCCTGGCCAAGGGCGGCAACGTCTCGCTGACCAAGGAGGCCCCCGGCCTCACCACGGCCGTGGTGGGCCTGGGCTGGGACGCCCGGACGACGTCCGGTTCGGCGTTCGACCTCGACGCCTCCGCGCTGCTGGTCAACAGCGTGGGCCGGGTGCTGTCCGACGAGCACTTCGTGTTCTTCAACAACCTGGCCTCGCCCGACGGCTCGGTGGAGCACACCGGTGACAACACCACCGGCCTCGGGGACGGCGACGACGAGGCGATCCGGGTCGGCCTGGCCACCGTGCCCGCCGACGTCGACAAGATCGTCTTCGCGGTCTCCATCTACGAGGCGGACGCCCGGCGGCAGTCCTTCGGGCAGGTGCGCAACGCCTACATCCGGGTGGTGAACGCCGACGACGGCGTGGAGCTCGCCCGCTACGACCTGTCCGAGGACGCCTCCACCGAGACGGCGATGATCTTCGGCGAGGTGTACCGGCGCGGTGCGGAGTGGAAGTTCCGGGCCGTCGGGCAGGGCTACCAGTCCGGACTTGCAGGCATCGCCACGGAGTTCGGCGTCAACGTCGGGTGAGCCGGGGCGCCGCGGCTGGGCAGCGGCGCCGGTGGTTGGTTGGATGGGCCGCGCGCGCACCGCGCCTGCGGGGAGCGGCGCGCCAGCGCCTGGACGGCGGAGGGACACCGAGTGCCGATCGACTACACCAAGCGGCCGCAGCAGCAGGCCGCACCCGAGGTGACGGCACCTGAGGCGGTGGCACCGAGGAAGGTGACGCTGACCAAGGCCTCGCCCACCGTGTCGCTGACCAAGTCCGGCGGTGGCGGCGGGGTGCTGCGGGTCAACCTGAACTGGACCTCCCGGCCCTCCTCCGGCGGCTTCCTGCGCAAGCGCGAGCCGGACGTCGACCTCGACCTGGGCTGCCTGTACGAGCTCACCGACGGGAAGAAGGGCGTCGTCCAGGCGCTGGGCAACGCCTTCTCCGTCACCGCGCCGGGTGCGGCCTCGCCGACTATCTGGCTCGACGGCGACGACCGGTCGGGCAGCAACTCGGCCGGGGAGAACCTGCACGTCGACCTGGCCCAGTCGGCGGCCATCCGGCGGGTGCTGGTGTTCGCCTACATCTACAAGGGCTCGGCCAACTGGGCCGCCGCCGACGGCCTGGTCACCCTCACCCCGGTGTCCGGGCCCTCTATCGAGGTGCGCCTGGACGAGCCCCGAGACGGCGCCCGCACCTGCGCCATCGCCCTGCTCACCCCCAGCGGCGGCGACCTCGCCGTCCGCCGGGAGGTCCGCTACGTCGACGGCACCCAGGCCCAGCTCGACGCCGCCTACGACTGGGGCATCCGCTGGGGCGTGGGCCGCAAGTGAGGCGGTCTCGGGAACCCCTGACGCCCCGCCGTACGTCTGACCGGCCGGACCCCGACCTGCACCGCACACCACCCACGAAGGAGTGGCACAGATGAGCGTCAACCTGAGCAAGGGCCAGAAGGTCTCCCTGTCCAAGCGGGACGGCGGCTCGCTGACCCGCGTCCGCATGGGCCTGGGCTGGGACGCGGTCAAGAAGAAGGGCTTCTTCGGCGGCGGCAAGGCCCAGTCGGTCGACCTCGATGCCTCCGCGCTGCTGCTGGACGCCGGCGGCAACCTGGTCGACCAGGTCTGGTTCCGCCAGCTGCGCAGCTCCGACGGCTCGGTCCTGCACACCGGCGACAACCGCACCGGCGCCGGCGACGGCGACGACGAGGCGATCCAGGTCGACCTCTCCCGCGTGCCCGCCTCGGTGACCAACGTCGTGTTCACGGTGAACTCCTTCACCGGCCAGGACTTCTCCTCGATCGCCAACGCCTTCTGCCGGCTGATCGACGAGACCACCGAGACCGAGATCGCCCGCTACGAGCTCACCGGCTCCGGCTCGCACAACGCGCAGATCATGGCCCGGGTGACCCGCGACGGCGCCGGCTGGTCGATGACCGCGCTCGGTGTGCCGGCGTCCGGGCGTACGTTCCGGGACCTCATGCCCGCCGTCTCCAGCGCTCTGTGATCCGCCCACCCGCCTCACCCCGCTGACCCGCCCACCCCGCTGACCCGCCCACCCCGGTAGCCACCGACCGATCCGCAGGAGGAACCCCGTGTCCGAACTGGACCTGAGCGCGTCGTCGGCGACCCCGACGGCGACCCCGGCGGCCGCGCCGGCCGCGGGCGCGCTCGTGCTCGCCCCGCCTGCGCCGGTCGTGGTCGTCGCCCCGGAGGCGGCCGCCGGCGCCGTCCCGATCGAGGACGGCAAGGCCGTCGAGCTGCGCAGCCGGGCGGAGGCCTTCGTCGCCGACCTGGTGTCGCTGGACTCCAAGTCGCCGGCGTTCGCCGAGAAGGTCGCCTCCATCACCAACATGGGCGACAAGGAGATGCGCTCCTCGGCGGCGGTGTCCAACCGCATGCTGGAGCGCCCCGCTGCGGCGATGGGCAAGGGCGGCAAGGCCGTCGACGCCCAGACCCGGGTCTCCAACACCCTGGTCGACCTGCGCACCACCGTCACCGACCTGGACCCCAACCGGGCCGACCTGACCGGGGTCAAGAAGGTGCTCAAGTGGATCCCGGGCGGTGACAAGGTCGACCGGTACTTCGCCAAGTACCAGTCGGCGCAGTCGCACCTGGACTCGATCATCAAGGCGCTGGACTCCGGCCAGGACGACCTGCGCAAGGACAACGCGGCCATCGAGACCGAGAAGACCAACATGTGGGCCCTGATGGGCAAGCTGCGGGAGTACAACGAGCTCGCCGCCGCCCTCGACGCCGCCCTCGAGCAGCGGGTCGCCGAGCTGGAGGTCGCCGGCCGCACCGAGGACGCGAACACCGTGCGGTCCGACGCGCTGTTCCCCGTGCGCCAGCGCCGGCAGGACATCCAGACCCAGATGGCCGTGGCGGTGCAGGGCTACATGGCCCTGGACCTCATCCGGCGCAACAACCTGGAGCTCATCCGCGGCGTCGACCGGGCGCAGACCACCACGATCGCGGCGCTGCGCACCGCGGTGATCGTGTCGCAGGCGCTGAGCCGCCAGAAGCTGGTGCTCGACCAGATCAACGCGCTGAACACGGTGACGTCGAACCTGATCGAGTCCACCTCGGAGCAGCTGCGCATCCAGGGCGGGGCGATCAACCAGCAGGCGGCGTCGGCGACCATCGACGTGGCCAAGCTGCAGGCCGCCTTCGACAACGTGTTCGCCACCATGGACGCCGTCGACGCCTTCCGCGCGCAGGCCGTCGACTCGATGGCGGCGACCGTGCAGGCGCTCGAGGGCCAGATCCAGCGGGCGCAGCCCTACCTGGAGCGCACCCGCCGGAACGAGATCACCGGCGGGTGAGCGCACTGCCGGGCACGGGGTGCGGGGGGAGGGGCGACGGTGGCGTGGTTCAAGCGGCCTGAGGCCGCGACCCGCGTCGTCGCCGCCGTCGACCCCGAGCCCGAGGACGGCCCGGCGGCGCTGCGGGCGGCGCTCACGTCGGTCGACCGGCTGGTCAACTCCTCCGCCGGCCGGCTGCCGCTGACCGCGGTGGTCACCGCGCGGCGGGTCACCGATGCGCTCCGCGACGTCGTGGACGGCGCCGAGGTGCGGCCCCTGGACGTCTACGCGGCGATCTCGGTGAAGGCGACGGCGACGGACTACCTGCCCACCACGGTGCGCAGCTACCTGGCCGTCGACGAGGACCTGGTCGACACCCCGCGGGCCAGCGGCCGCACCCCGGCGCAGTCGCTGATGGAGCAGCTGGAGGCGCTGGAGGCGTCCGCACTCGCCGTGCGCGACGCCGCCCAGCACTCCGACGTCGACGCGCTGATGACCCAGGGCAGCTTCCTGCGCACCAAGTTCACCCGATCCGACCTCGAGCTGTGAAGGACGTCTGATGGCGGCGATGAGCCGCGGCGCCAACGTGGCCCTGACCCGTGAGATCCCCGGCCTGACCCGGATCGTCGTCGGCGTCTCCTGGAACGCCGGGGCCGAGCGGGTGCTGCAGGACAACCTGGTGCTCGCCACCGTGCTCTGCGACGCCGACAGCAAGGCGCTCTCCCCGGAGCACGTCGTCTTCTTCAACCAGCTCACCTCGCCGGAGGAGTCGGTCGCGCAGGTGGAGACCGCGCTGGCCGGCGACGACGAGCAGGTGGAGATCGACCTGTCCGGCGTCCCGGCCGAGGTCAACCGCCTGGTCGTCGTGCTGTACCTCAACGACGGGACGGCGCAGCGGCGGACGCTCGGGCAGCTGCGCGAGCTGACCGTCGTGGTGCGGGAGGCCGCGGGCAGCCGGGAGCTCGTGCGCTCGGAGAACCTCGCCAGCGTGCTGTCGGGGGAGACCGCGCTCGTGCTCGGCGAGGTCTACCGGCACCAGCGCGACTGGAAGTTCCGGGTGCTGGGCGCCGGCTACACCAGCGGGATCGCCGGGATCGCCGCCGACTACGGGCTGCCGCTGTGACCGGGGGCCGGCCGTGATCGGCCAGCCGCCGGCGTCCGCGCCGCCGCGCCCGGACCTGGGGTGGCTGCGGCACCGCACCCTGCGGCCGGTCCCGGGGACAGCCCCGGCGCCCGAGCCGCCGCGGCCCGCGGCTCCCCCCGCACCGTCGCCCGCCCGGTCGAGCGGGCTGGACCTGTCCGAGCCGTCGCCGCCCGCGCGGTCCTCGTCGGCCGGACTGGACCTGTCAGAGCAGTCGTCCGGGCTGGACCTGTCCACGCCCGCGCCGGCCCGCCGCGCGCCGGCGCCGTCACTGGACCTGTCCTCGCCGCTGGACCTCTCCGGCCCGCCGGCTGCAGCCCCGCCCGCCGCAGCGCCGCCGGCCGCGGCTCGCCGTCCGTCGTCCTCGCTCGACCTCGGGGACCCGCTGGACCTCACCGGCCCAGCTGCGGCGCCCAGTCCCCGCGCGTCCGACCCGCTGAGCCTCGGGCCGACCCCGGTGCGCTCGCCGGATGCGCCCCCGGCGCCGGTGCGCGCGCCTGCCGCGGCCGCACCGCCGGTCCGCCGGACGGTGCCCCGGCTCGCCCCGGGCGGGCGGGTGATCCTCACCCGCCGCGACCCGACGGTGACCCTGACCCGGGTGCAGTCCGGCGTCGGCACGCTGACGATCGAGGCGATCGTGTCGGCGGCGGTCGGCGACGTCCGGATCGGGGCGCTGTACGCCCTCGCCGACGGCACCTCCGGCCTCGTCCAGCTGGCCACCGGCATCGGCACCGCACCGCCGCACTCCCGCCGTCCGGTGGTCACCGGGGCGCGCGCCGCCCACGAGAGGCTGACGGTCGACCTGCGGCAGACGCGCGCGCTGCGCCGGCTGCTGGTCCACGTGTTCTCCGAGTCCGGCCGCGAGCTCGACTGGGGCGGCACGCTGCGGGTCACCACCTTCGGCGGCGCGCGGGTCGAGGTGCCGCTGGACGTCGGGCAGCACGCCGGGCCGGTCGCGGTGCTCTCGCTGTACGCGATCGACGGGGAGTTCGTGCTGCGCGCCGAGGCGGAGCCGATCACCGGCGCCGTCCGGGAGGTGGCCGCGGCCTACGGCTACGACCGGATCACCTGGGCCGACGGCGCCACCCCGGTGCTGTGAGCCCGCCGGGAACAGCCTGCTGAGCCCGCGCGGCACCGACGTCCGCTCGCCCGTCCCGTCCGCCACCGGAGCACCCGGTGGTCTCCCTCCCGAGGTCCTCATGCGCCACTTCGACAACCTGACCGGCGCCGACGAGGGGCGGCTGTTCGCCCTGCCGCCGCAGCCCTTCACCGCCGCCGACGACCCGGCCGTGCTCGGCCTGGCCCTCGGCGCGACCCTCTACAGCCCGGCCACCCGGCCCGCGCTGGCGACGGACGTCGCCCGCAACCGGGCCGCCGGCGTGCTCAGTGCCGTGCTCTGCCTGGAGGACGCGATCGCCGACGCCGACGTCCCCGCGGCCGAGCAGAACGTCGTCGCCCAGCTGCACGAGCTCGCCGCCACCGCCCCCGACGGGCCGCTGCTGTTCATCCGGGTGCGGTCGCCGGAGCAGGTGCCGGCGATCGTGGCCGGGCTGGGCAGCGACCTCAACGTCCTCACCGGCTTCGTGCTGCCCAAGTTCACCGCGACCACGGGCCCGGCGTTCCTCGCCGAGGTGGTGGCCGCCAGCGAGCGCACCGGCCGGCTGCTGCGGGTGATGCCGGTGGTGGAGTCGCCGGAGGTCGCCCACCTGGAGACCCGGGCCGCGGCGCTGCTCGGCATCCGCGACCTGCTCGCCGCCCACCGGGAGCACGTCCTCGCGGTGCGGATCGGCGCCACCGACCTGTCGGCGACCTACGGTCTGCGGCGCAGCCGCGAGCTCACCGTCTACGACGTGCGGGTGCTGGCCGACACCATCGCCGACATCGTCAACGTCCTCGGCCGCGCCGACGGCACCGGCCACGTGATCACCGGTGCGGTCTGGGAGTACTTCTCCAGCCCCGAGCGGCTCTTCAAGCCCCAGCTCCGGCAGACCCCGTTCGACGAGCACCAGGAGCGCGCGCTGCGCACCGAGCTCATCCGCCGCGACCTCGACGGCCTGATCCGCGAGGTGGTCCTCGACCGGGCCAACGGGCTGAGCGGCAAGACCGTCATCCACCCCTCGCACGTCGCCGCGGTGCACGCGCTGTCGGTGGTCACGCACGAGGAGCACAGCGACGCGGTCGCGGTCCTCGGCACCGGCGCCGCCGGCGGGGTGGCCGCGTCGGCGTTCCGCAACAAGATGAACGAGTCCAAGCCGCACACCGCCTGGGCGCTGCAGACGCTGCGTCGGGCCCAGGTCTTCGGCGTCGCCCACCCGACGACGTCCTTCGTCGACCTGCTGGGCGCCGCCCTGTGACGGTGTGGAGCGGGCAGTGGACCGCCGACCGGCTCGGCGCCCGGCTCACCACCACCGCAGGCGTCGGCGGCCTGGTCGCCGAGGACCTCGTCGGCATGGCGCTGCGCCGCAACCCGCGGCGGGCGCACCTGCTGGTCAGCCGGGTGCTGGGCAAGCACGTGCCGACCGACCCCCGGCTCGTGCACGGCACCGGCCGGCTGCTCGGCGCCCTCGTCGCGGACCGGCTCACCGGCGCGCCCACCGGCCTCGGCGAGGAGGGCGGCGCGCTGGTCGCCGCTGCGCTGCGCGGCACCGACGGCACGGCGTCGTCCCGGCTGCTGGCCGCCGTCGACACGCACCGGAGCACCGCGATTGCGGACGCGCTGGTGCTCGGCTACGCCGAGACCGCCACCGGCCTCGGGCACTCCGTGGCCGACCAGCTCCGCGCCCCGTACCTGCACTCCACCCGGCGGCCGGTGCCCGGGGTGACCCCGGTCGGGGCGTTCGAGGAGCAGCACTCGCACGCCACCAGCCACCTGCTGCTGCCCGAGGACGCCGGCCTGCTGGCCGGCCCACGCCCGCTGGTGCTGGTCGACGACGAGCTGTCCACCGGCGCGACGGTCATGGACACGATCCGCGCCCTGCAGGCGGTCGCCCCGCGGCAGCGGTACCTGGTCGCCGCACTGGTCGACCTCCGCACCGCCGCCGACCGCGCTGCGCTGGCCGCGTTCGCCGACCGCGCCGGCGTGCAGGTCGAGGTGGTCGCACTGGTCACCGGGGAGGTCGCGCTGCCCGCTGACGCGCTGGCCCGGGGTGCGGCCCTCGTGGAGCAGCACGGGCGGCCCCTGGTCGCCGTCGCGGCCGGCCCGGTCGAGGTCCGGACGGCGACCGGCTGGCCCGACGGCGTCCGCGACGGGGGGCGGCACGGCTTCGCCGACGCCGAGCGCCCCGCCTTCGACGCCGCGGTGGCCGCTGTGGCCCGGCAGCTGCTGCCCGGCCTGCCCCGGACGGCGGGGGAGCGGCTGCTGGTGCTCGGCACCGAGGAGCTCATGTACCTGCCCACCCGGCTGGCCGCCGAGCTGTCCGCGCTGCTGGCCGACGACGGCGTGGAGGTGCTCTTCAGCAGCACCACCCGCTCACCGGTGGTGCCGGTCGACGAGCCCGGCTGCGCGATCCGCACGGCCCTGGCCTTCCCCGCCTCCGACGACCCCGCCGACGGCCCGGGGCCGCGGTTCGCCTACAACGTCGCGCCGGCCGCCTGCGGCGCACCGTTCGACGCGGTGCTGCTGGTGGTCGACGACGCGCACACGGGCCGGGACGCCGAGCTCCGGGCCCGGCTCGCCGCGGTGGTGGCGGGGCCGGTCACCGTGCTCACCGTGCCCAGCTCCCGCCCGGGCGCCCGGTGACGGGCACGCTGCCGGCGCCGCTGCACGGACCGGCGTTCGGCTCCTACCGCGCCGAGGAGGTCAGCTGGCTGCTCACCGACCTCTCCGGGGCCGACCTGGAGGCGCCGGTCGAGGAGCGCGAGGAGGCGGTCCAGTCCGGTACCGCCCACTACTCGGAGTCGCTGCCGGTCGAGTACCAGCCCGGGCCGGCGTACCAGCAGCTGTTCGACCGGGCGCTCACCGCCTCGGCCGGGACGCTCGCGCACGCCGTCGGGCTGGTCACCGAGCTGGTGCTCACCGAGCGGGCGCGGCCGCCGGTGCTGGTGTCCCTGGCCCGGGCCGGCACCCCGGTGGGCATCCTGATGCGCCGCTGGGCCCGGGCCGCCCACGGTCTGGACCTGCCGCACGCGGCGATCTCGATCCTGCGCGGGCGCGGCATCGACCAGGTCGCGCTGGCCCACCTGGCCGCCACGCACGACCCGCGGGACGTGGTGTTCGTCGACGGCTGGACCGGCAAGGGCGCGATCACCCGCGAGCTCACCGCCTCGGTGGCGCAGGCCAACACCGCGCTGCCGGCCGGGCGCGGCTTCTCCGCCGACCTCGCGGTGCTCGCCGACCCCGGCTCCTGCACGTCGCTCTTCGGCACCCGGCGGGACTTCCTCATCGCCTCGGCGTGCCTGAACTCCACGGTGTCCGGCCTGGTCTCGCGGACCGTGCTCACCGACCGGCTGATCGCACCCGGCCAGTTCCACGGCGCGAAGTTCTACGCCGAGCTCGCACCGGTCGACGTCTCGGCCCGGTTCCTGGACACCGTCAGCGACTCCTTCGCCGCGGTCGCCGACCAGGTGGCCGCCGACCTGCCGGCGCTGCGGGCCACCGACCGCACGCCGACCTGGTCGGGCTGGGCGACGGTGCAGCGCCTGGCCGCCGAGCACGGCGTGGCCGACCTGAACCTGGTCAAGCCGGGCGTTGGGGAGACCACCCGGGTGCTGCTGCGCCGGGTCCCGGAGAAGGTGCTGGTCCGCCGGGACGCCGTCGCCGACCTCGACCACGTGCTGCTGCTCGCCGAGCAGCGCGGCGCTGCGGTCGAGCTGGTCGAGGACATGGCCTACGCATGCGTCGGCCTCATCCGCCACTTCGGGAGGGACGCGTGACCGGCACGCTCGTCGCCAGCGACCTGGACCGCACGCTCATCTACTCCGCCGCCGCCGCGCCGTCCGGGGGCCTGGTCGCCGACCCCGACGGGCCCGGCACCGACGGGCTCGTCGCCGTCGAGCGGTACCGGGACCGGGACGTCTCCTTCATGACCCGCCCCGCCGCCGCCGCGCTGGCCGAGCTCGCCCGGGCGCAGGTCGTCGTCCCGGTCACCACCCGCACCCCGGCACAGCTGGCCCGGGTGCGGCTGCCCGGGCCACCACCCCGGTACGCGGTCGCCGCGAACGGCGGCGTCCTGCTGGTCGACGGGGTCCCCGACCCCGCCTGGGACCGCCGGGTCGCGCGCGAGGTGGCCGCGGTGGCGCCGCTGGCCGCGGCCCTCGCCGAGCTGACCGACCTCTGCCGCCCGGAGTGGGCCGGGCAGCCCCGGGTCGCGGCCGACCTGTTCTGCTACGTGGTCGTCGACCGGCCGGCCGTGCCCGCCGGCGCGGTCGAGCGGCTCACCGCCTGGGCGCAGGCCGGCGGCTGGTCGGTGTCGCTGCAGGGCCGCAAGGTCTACCTGGTTCCGCAGCCGCTGCGGAAGTCCGCGGCGGCCCTGGAGGTGGCCCACCGGATCGGCGCCGACGTCGTCCTGGCCGCCGGGGACTCGCTGCTGGACGTCGACCTGCTCGCCGCCGCCGACCGCGGGGTGCACCCCGGGCACGGCGAGATCGCCGCCAGCGGCTGGTCCGCGCCGTGGGTCGAGGCGCTGACCAGCACCGGGGCGGCCGCCGGTGCGGAGATCGTGGCCTGGTTCGCCGCGCACACCGAGGGTGTGGCGCCCCGCGCCCGCACGGCCACCGGCTGACTCGTGGCCCGGGCGCCGGGCCGCCGACCTGAGAGCCGGGCGGGGGCGTGGCACCGTTGTGGCAGTGTTGTGGGCGTCGGTGCCCGCGCCCGCCGCGCGCGGTGCGCCCCCGCCGGGCCAGCTCCGGCACGCAGACCCAGCACCTACGCCACCGAGCACCCACGCCACCCAGCACGCAGACGACCCTGCCGCGGACCACGCGGCGTCCGACCACTCCCGAGCGAGGCACGCACCCGATGAGCACCGACGGCAGCACCCACCCCACCGAGCACGGCTCGGCCGGGCCCCTCCCGCAGACCCCGGCCGGCGCCACCTCCGTGGGCACCCCGGACGGCACCCCGACCCCCGGTCTGCACGCCCCTGGCAGCGACGGCACCGCGTTCCCGGACGCGACCGGCTCCGGCACGACCACCCAGGGCAGCATCGGCGACGGCAACCCCGACGCCGGCGAGCCCGGCTGGGTCGCCCGCAACACCAACGCGCTGATCTCGGCGCTGCTGGTGGTCATCGTGGCCGCCCTCGCCATCGCCGCGGTCGTCCTCTACCGCAACCAGCGGGACGACGCCAACGCCGACACCGAGGCCGCCGTGACGAGCTTCCTGTCCGGCCAGGACCTCGAGGTCGAGACCATCGACTGCACCGGTGACACCTGCGCGGTGATCGTCGGCGGCCAGGCCGCCACCGTGCTCGTCCAGGAGGACGACGAGGGCGACCAGCACTTCGGCGTCAGCGCCTACAGCGGCGACTGACCTCCCCCCGCACGACGAACGCCCCGCTCCCGGGTGCCCCGGGGCGGGGCGTTCGTCGTCGTGCCGGGGATCAGCTGCGGGACAGCACCGGCTGGGTCTTCGCCCACTGCAGGAAGCGGGCGGCCTCCTGCAGGTCGGGCAGCTCGTTGCCGACCAGCGACCGCAGGAGGTCGTTGCTCCAGACCGCCAGCCGCCCGACCGTCCACGCCGACTTCTCCACCGGCGGCAGGTCCAGTTCGAAGACGGCCTTGACCAGCTCCTTCTTGCCCCCGGCCGCCGCGGAGTACTTCACGATCGGCAGGAAGCGCTCCGGCTCCACCACGCACAGCACCTTGGTCAGCAGCGACTCCTTGAAGGAGGGGAAGCCCAGCCCCTTCTTGGTGCCGTCGACCAGGTGGGTCATCCGGTCCTCGAGCTTGAGGCTCTCCGGGCCGAACAGGAGGTACTCGATGGTGGCGCGCACCTGGGTGGCGGCCTTGTCCGGGCCGGCGGTCTTCCACGCCCGGTTGAACCCGGAGATGTTGCCCGGGTCTGCCACGGTCGTGGAGTTGGCGAAGTGCAGCAGCTGCTCGGACGTGGCCGACGACAGGCCCTCACGGGTGAACAACGCGGCGTAGCGCTCCCGGTAGGCGGCCACGGCGGGGTCGGGCTCGGGCCGCTCCATCAGGAACTCCGACGTCAGCAGCATCACCCGCTCCCGCACGTCCGGGCGCACGTCGGCGGCGGTGGGGAACGTCGCGTGCAGGGACTCCGACGTCTGGACGGCGGGGCGGGCCGGGTCGCGCCGGGCCTCACCACGCAGCCACTCGTTGCCGCAGTCGTTGCAGTGGATCAGCAGCCGGCTGTCCGGCTGCGGCGTGCCGTTGATGTCCTCGGAATCGCAGGTGGGGCAGGTGATCAGTGCCAAGGGAGACCCGTTCGTCGGCGACGAGTCGGCGAGTGCGTCGTCGTCGGTCACCTCACAGGGTCCCACGGATCGTCGCCGGGCCCGAGAGGGCCGACCCACGATCCACCCGGAGGAGCTGCCGCCGGCGGGCGGGTGTCGCCGGGACCACTCCCGCGCCGGGTCCGGCCGGGCGTGCCCGCACGGGATGATGGGGGCGATGGCGCACACCCGGCACGACGCCCTGCAGCTCCCGCTGCCGTTTCCGGCGACCCGCCGGCAGCGCGTCGAGCACGGCGCCCGCCGGGCCGGTGACCTGGCCGCCGCGGCGCTGCACCTCCTCGTGCGCTGGGTGCTGCGGATCGCGCTGCCGCTGGTCTGCGCGGCCGCGGCGCTGCAGGCCTTCCCGTACCACGCGACCGTGCAGGGCGTGCCCTTCGAGGTGCAGGGCTCGCTGTTCTCCCGGCCCGGGCTGAGCGCGGACACCACGCTGGGCAGCTGGGAGTTCCCCACGGTCAGCGGCGTGCCGTTCGGGGTGCACATCAGCCCCGAGGACGTCGACGTCCTGGCGCTGACCAAGCTGGCCGGCGGCGACGTCCCCAGCTTCGTGCAGCGGCTGCAGGCCGACCTGACCGGGCAGGCGCCGGAGATCATCGGCTGGCTGGTGGCCGAGTTCCTGCTCGGCCTGGCCGTCGGGCTGGCCATCGCCGCGGCGGTGAACATGTCGGTGCGGTACCTGCGCGGGTGGCCGCGCCGGGCCGGCGAGCTGCGGCGGCGGGTCCGCCAGGCCGGCACGGCCGCCCTGGTCACGCTGGCCGTGGCCGCCTACGGGGCGCTGAGCTACAACCCGAACTGGGTCCGGGAGTCCCAGCTCACCGGCACGCTGGCCGCCGCGCAGCTGTTCCCCAGCGAGCTGAGCGCCTACTACTCCCAGCAGTCCAAGGCCTTCGACGTGCTCGGCTCGGTCGTGGGCATCCAGGCGGCGCTGCAGGCGCAGATCGAGGACGACCAGACGCCGGAGACGGCACTGCAGATCATGACGATCGCCGACATGCACCTGGCCGCGAACTACCCGCTGGTGGCCCGGTACGCGGCCAACTACGACGTCGACCTGATCGTCAACGCCGGCGACGAGAGCGAGTTCGGCACCGCGGCCGAGCTGACGCCGTCCTACCTCGACGCCGTGCGGTCGCTCACCGACACCACCCCGATGCTGTGGATCGCCGGCA
This sequence comes from Modestobacter muralis, assembly GCF_010682105.1. GTDB lineage: Bacteria > Actinomycetota > Actinomycetes > Mycobacteriales > Geodermatophilaceae > Modestobacter > Modestobacter muralis. Next base: position 62,104 of record NZ_JAAGWH010000003.1, read on the forward strand.
ACCACGACTCGCCGGCGACCGCGCAGGTGATGCGCGGCATCCCCGGGGTCACCGTGCTCGGCACCAAGACGACGCTGGGCGGCGGCGGGTACCGGGTCACCGCCGGGGTGGTCGACGCCTTCGGGCTGACCATCGCCGGGCTGTCCGACCCCCGGGTCTACGGCGCGACCGGGCCCTACGGCGCCGACGACGCCTCGGTGGTCGAGCCGCTGCAGCGGGAGACGGTGCGCGCCGCCGTCGGCTCCGCGGAGGAGGACGCCGAGGCCACCACGTCGGCCGCCCGGTCGTCGGCCGCCGCCTCGTCCGCGGCTGCCCCCTCGTCGTCGGACGCGGCGCCGACGGGCGACGTGCCCGCCGAGGCACGGCCGATCGACCTGTTCGCCGTCCACGAGCCGGTCGCCGCCGAGGAGCTGCGCGAGGTGCTGCCCGACCGCGTCCGCCAGACCGTCTCCGGCCACGTGCACGCCCAGAACGACAGCGACGACGTGCAGGCCGGCGACGCCACGATCGACCTGGTCGAGGGGTCCACCGGTGCCGGCGGGCTGGACAACCTCGTGCGCGGCACCGAGCGGCCGCCGATCGAGTTCAGCATCGAGTCGGTGTCGGCGGACTGCCAGTTCACCCGGGTGGTGCGCTTCTCGATCGCGTCGGCTGCGCCCGTGCTCGGCGGCGCCCCCGAGGACGTGACCACCCCGCAGGCGTTCGGCGACGACGTCACCGCCTCGACGCTGTACTTCCGGCCGCAGGACGTCGCCCCGGACCGGGTGTGCGGCCCCGAGCTCGGCGTGGGCCCCGAGGAGCCCTGGCCGGGCAGCTGACCTGCGCGGCGCCTCCTGCCGCGGGATGACCGGCACCCCCTCCCAGGGGTGGACCCGCGGCCGCCCCGGAGTCACTCCCCAGGGCGATCACAAGATCGTCTTCGGCCCGGATGCTGGACGTGTGCCCCGGTCGGGGCGGTGCGGTGCCCGGGAGGAGGAAGTCGATGGCGTCAGGTCTGCTGGACAGCCCGGAGGTGAGCCGGCCGCCGGTGCGCGCCCGCCGGGGCCGTCTGCGCCGCGGTCTGCGCCGGGTGCTCGTGGCCCTCCTCGCCACGCTGGCGCTCGCCCTCGGCGTCGGTTGGCTGGTCACGCCCTCGGTCGACGACGCCCCGGAGCGGGTCACCGCCTTCCTGATGGAGCACCAGGCGCCGGCGCTGACCGTCGCGCCGGCACCGGAGCTGCTGGCGGCCCTCGTCGCCACCGAGGACAGCAGCTTCCACACCAACCCCGGCATCAGCCCGACCGGCGTCGTCCGCTCCTTCCGCGGCCTGGTCACCGGCACCGACGAGGGCGGGTCGACGCTGTCGCAGCAGCTGGCCAAGAACCTCTACCTGGACGGGCGCAACGGACCGGCGCAGAAGGCCGAGGCCGTCGTCCTGGCCCTCAAGCTCGACGGGGCGTACAGCGAGACCGAGCTGCTCGAGATGTACCTGGACGACGGCTACTACGGCCACGGATTCCACGGCCTCACCGCCGCCACGCAGGGCTACTTCGGGCTCGCCCCCGACGAGCTGACCTGGGCGCAGGCCTCGCTGCTGGCCGGGCTGTTCCAGGCCCCGACCGCCTACGACCCGCTGGTGCACCCCGAGCTCGCCCGCGAGCGCCAGGCGCACGTGCTCGACCGGCTGGTCGACGTCGGCGACCTGACGCAACGCCAGGCCGCCGACGTCGCCGACGACGACTGGGGCCTGGTCGCCGGCTGAGCGCCGGCGGCGTCCGGGGACGCCGCCGGCGTTCAGTTGCCCTTGACGTTGACGACCTGGCGCAGGGTGTGCCGGACCTCCACCAGGTCGGCGGCGTCGGCCATGACCTGGTCGATCGGCTTGTAGGCGTCGGGGTGCTCGTCGAGGAACGCGTCGGAGTGGCCCCAGGCGATGCCGGTCATCCGGCTGTCGAGGTCGGACCGGGTGAACAGCCGCCGGGCCGCGTTGCGCGAGTGGTTGCGGCCCGCGCCGTGCGGCGCGGACATGAGCGCGGGGACGTGCCCCTTTCCGCTGACCACGTAGGACGCCGTCCCCATCGAGCCGGGGATCAGCCCGAGCTGCCCGGGGCGGGCCGAGATCGCGCCCTTGCGGGTCAGCCACACCTGCCGGCCGAAGTGCCGCTCCCGCTCGGTGTAGTTGTGGTGACAGTTCACCGTCTCGAGCCGCTGGACGTCGGCGTGCAGGAACCGGCCGGTCTGCTCGACGACGCGGTCCATCATCTCCTCGCGGTTGAGGTAGGCGAACCGCTGTGCCCAGTTCAGCGCCTCGATGTAGGCGTCGAACTCCGGGTCGCCCTCGACGAGGTAGGCGAGGTCGGGGTCGGCCAGCTCGATGAACCGCTGGCGGCACAGCTCCTGCGCCCGCCGGATGTGCCGCTGGGCCAGCTTGTTGCCCACGCCCCGGGAGCCGGAGTGCAGGAACAGCCAGACCCGGTCGGTCTCGTCCAGGGACACCTCGATGAAGTGGTTGCCCGAGCCGAGCGAGCCCAGCTGCTGCGACCAGTGGCCCACCGCCGAGTCCGCCTGCTCGACCCCGGGCATCGCGCGCAGCTCCTCGACCCGCGCCGCGGCCGTGGCCCGGACCGTGGTGTTGCGGCCCCCCGCCGACAGCGGGACCGAGCGGGAGATCTGCCCGTGCAGCACGTCCAGCGGACGGCCGGCGAGGTCGCCCTGCGTGAACTGGGTGCGCACGGCCATCATCCCGCAGCCGATGTCGACCCCGACCGCGGCCGGGATGATCGCGCCCTCGGTCGGGATGACCGAGCCGACGGTGGCGCCCTTGCCCAGGTGCGCGTCGGGCATCAGCGCCAGGTGCGGGTACACGAACGGCATCGCCGCGGTCCGGACCGCCTGCTCCCGGGTGGTGGGCTCGAGGATGGACGCCCAGTTGAGCAGGCGTCCGTTGATCTTCTCCATGGTCCTTCCGTCTCTCGTCCTGACCCGCCGGGACGACGTACGGACGTCGTCCCGGCGGCTCGTCACTGGCGCCGCGCGGCCGGTGCAGTCAACGCGCCCGCCGCCGGGCACGCACCCGGATTACCCGGACCGGCCCATGGGCACGCTGGGGAGATGCCAGCCAGGAAGAGCGCCGGGATCCTGCTGTACCGGTTCACCGACGGCGTCCTGGAGGTGCTGATCGGGCACATGGGCGGCCCGTTCTGGGCCCGCCGCGACGCCGGCGCCTGGTCGATCCCCAAGGGCGAGTCGCTGCCGGGGGAGGAGCTGATGGACGTCGCCCGGCGCGAGTTCGCCGAGGAGATGGGCTCCCCGGTGCCGGCCGAGGAGTTCCTGGAGCTGGGGGAGCTGCGGACCTCCAGCAGCAAGCTGGTCACCATCTGGGCCGCCGAGGGCGACCTGGACGCGGCCACCACCCGCAGCAACACCTTCCGGCTGGAGTGGCCGCCGCGGTCGGGGCGGGTGCAGGAGTACCCGGAGATCGACCGCTCGGCGTGGCTGCCGGTCGAGCAGGCCCGGGAGAAGCTGGTGCGGGGCCAGGCGCCGTTCCTCGACCGGCTGCTCGCCGCGCTGGCCACCCGGCCCAGCCGGTGACCGGGGACGCGGCACCCGGGTCCGGGCGTTCCGAGCAGCTGGTCACGGTGGCGGCCCCCGCGCCCGTCGGCTGACCCTCCCCGGCGCCGGACGGTTTCTGGGTGCGGCCGGTCGGGCACCGGCTGCGGGGACGCACCGGACGACGAGGGGACGCACCATGCAGGTCGGCTACAAGATCGCCACCGAGGCATTCGGCCCGAAGGAGGTCGTCGCGCAGGCGGTCGCCGCCGAGGAGGCCGGGTTCGACTTCATCGAGCTGTCCGACCACTTCCACCCGTGGCTGGAGGAGCAGGGCCACAGCGGCTTCACCTGGACCATGCTCGGAGCGATGGCGGCGCAGACCTCGCGCATCGGGCTGGCCACCGGGGTGACCGCGCCGATCATCCGGTACCACCCCGCGGTCATCGCCCAGGCCGCGGCGACCACCCAGATCCTGTCGGACAACCGGTTCACCCTGGGCATCGGCTCCGGCGAGCGGCTCAACGAGCACGTCGTGGGCGCCGCCTGGCCGGCCGTGCGGATCCGGCACCACATGCTGCGTGAGGCGCTGGAGATCATCAACCTGCTCTGGCAGGGCGGCTACCAGTCCTACGAGGGGAAGTACCTGACCCTGGAGGACGCCCGCATCTGGGACCTCCCCGAGCAGCTGCCGGTGATCGCCGTGGCCAGTGGTGGGCCGGGGGCCTCCAAGCTGGCCGCGCAGTACGGCAGCGGACTGTTCGCCACCGAGCCGAAGAAGGAGCTCGTCGACGCCTTCGCCGAGCACGGCGGCACCGGCCCGAAGTACGCCGAGGTGCCGATGAGCTGGGCCACGACCGAGGACGCCGCCGTCCAGGCTGCCCTCGAGACCAGCCGCTGGGCGCTCACCGGATGGCCGGTGATGAGCGAGCTGCCCAACCCGGTGAACTTCGACGCCGCCAGCAGCTCGGTGGACGCCGACGACATCCGCGGCCAGTTCTCGGTCGGCCCGGACCTCGACGTGCACGTGCAGCAGGCGCAGCCCTACGTCGACGCCGGGTTCGACCACATCGTCCTGCAGAACACCGGTCCGGACCCCGACGGCTTCCTGGCGGTCTGCCAGAGCGAGCTCATCGATCGGGTGCGCGGGCTGACCCCCTCGTCCTGACCTGCTCGTCCTGACCCGCTCGGGTTGGCGCCCGGCCCGGCGGGGCACCACGGGAGGGTGGGTGCGGGCCTCGAGCCCGCGCCCGTCCACCCGGAGGAGACCACCATGGGACTGTTCAGCGCGATCACCAAGGGCGCCCTGGCCAAGAAGGCCATCGACGAGGCGCGCAAGCCGCAGAACCAGGCGAAGATCAAGGCCGCCATCGCCTCGATGCGCAACAAGGGCGGATCGGGCACGACCGGCCGTCGCTGACCTCGCGGGCCGCTCGTGCCCTGCTCACCACGGTGAGCAGAGCACGAGCGCCGCGGGACCAGGTCAGCCGGCGGCGAGGACGACCTTGCCGATGGTGGCCGAGGACTCCAGCAGCCGGTGCGCCTCCTGCAGCGTCGCCGCGTCGATGGGCGAGAGCCGGGTGGTCAGCGTCGTGCGCAGGGTGCCGGCGTCGACCAGCCGGGCCACCTCGTCCAGCAGCTCGCGGTGCGCGGTGCTCTCCGGGTCGTGGATGACCCGGGTGAACATGAACTCCCAGTGCCAGCCCTGGCTCTTCCACTTCAGCGGCAGGGTGTCCTGCCCCTCGGGCTCGTCGATGGCCACCACGGACCCGCCGACGCCCATCACCCGGCTGTAGATCTCCACCATGCCTGCGGAGAACGGGCTGAAGACGAGGTCGACGCCACGCGGGGCGAGTGCGGCGACCTCCGCCTCCAGGGCGTTGCGGTCGACGACGTGGTGGGCACCGAGCCCGCGGACCCAGTCGCCGGACTCCGGTCGGCCGACCGCGGCGATCACGGTCAGGTCGGTGAGCTGGCGGGCGAGCTGCACCAGGATCGAGCCGACGCCGCCCGCGGCGCCCATGACGAGCAGAGTGCCGGTGCTGTCGGCGGACAGCCGCCAGCGCTCGAACAGCGTCTCCCAGGCGGTGATGGTGGTCAGCGGGAGCGCGGCGGCCTCGGCGAAGTCCAGCGAGACCGGCTTGCGCCCGGCGACCCGCTCGTCGACCAGCTGGAACTGCTGGTCGGACCCGGGGCGCTGGATGGAGCCGGCGTAGTAGACCTCGTCGCCGACGGCGTACGCGGTCACCTCGGCGCCGACCGCGCGCACCACACCGGCGCCGTCGTAGCCGAGCACCTGCGGGCCGTCGCCGCCGGGGAGGGCACCGCCGCGCAGCTTCACGTCGACGGGGTTCACCGAGACGGCGCGCACCTCGACCAGCAGGTCGCGCGGCCCGGGGATGGGGACGTCGAGCTCGACGTCGGTGAGGACGTCGACGGGGCCGCTCGCGGTCGCGACGACGGCCCGGTTCGTGGTGGGGATGTCCATGCCCGCGACGGTAGATCGGGGCTTGCGGTGACCCGCGGCACGCCTCCCCGGCCGGGCGGTCACCGGCCGGTGGCGGCGCCCGGACCGGACGCCGGCCGGCTCAGACGGTGAGCACCCCGTCGGGCTGCTCGGTCAGCCGGCCGCCGGCGAGGCACCGCGTGAGAGCCGCCTCCAGCAGTGGCGTCAGCGCCGAGGGGCGACGGCGGTACCCGAAGACCTCCGCGGTGCGGGCGAACAGCTCCTCGCGCGGCAGACCACCGGCATCCCGGCACAGCGCGACCATCGCGTTGCCGATCTCCCGCGGGGCGACCTGGTCGAGGGGGCGCTCGGCGCTGGTGGCCTGGCGGCGGAACCAGGCCCACGCCTCCCGGTCGGCGCCGGCCGGCCACAGGAACTCGCCGTCCTGCACGCCGGCGGGAAGCAGCGCCAGCAACGCGTCCCGTCGGGCCTCGGTGACCCGGGTCAGCCCGAAGGCGTTCGCGGCGATCCGCGCGAGCCGGTCACGGTGCACCGGCCCCTCGGCCTTGAGTCCGGCGGCGAGCACCCGGCGCACCGTCCGGGCGACGGCCGGGTCGGAGAGCCGGTCGAGCTGGCGCTTCTGCCCGGCGGGCCGGGGCGCCCAGCCGATGAACGGCTGCTCCTCGTCCAGCGGGCCCGGCCGCGGGACCCGCGCCCCGGACCGCGCCGGCCGGGGCCGGACGACGGCTGCCGGCGGGACGGCGGACGCTGTCCCGTCGACGGACTCGGGAGCCGCGGTGTGCACGCCGACGGCCGCGGACGCCGGGACGGCAGCGGACGCCGGGACGGCAGCGGACTCGGCGACGACAGCGGACTCGGGCACGGCAGCCGGGAGTGCCCAGGTGACTGGCTCGGGATGGACGGACGACGGCGTCTCGACGGCGGGCAGGGCCTCTCCGGCCGGCTCCGCGACGAGCTCGGCTTCGGCGG
>NZ_JAAGWH010000004.1 GCF_010682105.1 Modestobacter muralis
CGGGCTCGGCTCCCGCGGCGGGCTCGGCTCCGGCGGAGGGCTCGGGCTCGGCGGCGGGCTCGGACTCGGACTCGGGCTCGACATGGGGCTCGGCCTGGACGGCCGACGGGGCATCGCTGGGGGACGGGACCTCCGCGACCGGCACGATGACGGGGTCGGGCTGGCCGACCGGCTCGGGGTCGAGGGCGGTGGCGTTCAGGAAGGCGGCGGGCTCCGGAGAGGCGGCAGGCTCCACGAGGGTGGCGGGCGCCGCGACGGGCTCCGGCGCTGCCTCGGGCTCGGCGGCGTGCTTCGCCCGGCGCTCGACGCGCCGCGGCTCCTGGGGGGCCTCCGCCTCGGTGACGATCGGTGCCCCGATGACGGGCTCGGGTGCGACGACTGCCTCGGCGTGATCCGCCTCGACCACGGCGTCGGACTCGGCGGCTGCCTCGTGCTGCCCGACCGGCGCAGGGTCGACGACGGGCGCAGGGTCGACGACGGGCGCGGGGTCGACGACCGGCGCCGGCTCCCAGGAGGTGGCGGGGTCGACGACCGGCTCGGGGGCGGCCGGGCGCAGCTGGATCACCTCGGCGAGCGAGCCGTCCCAGGGACGGTCCTCCGCGAGGGACGGCGTCACCCGCGGCAGGACGTGCGCCGGCCACGCCCCGGAGACCGGCTCCGGCGCCGGTTCGGACTGCGCGTCGGGCTCCGCGGTCACGCGCTCCGGCTCGACCTCGGGCTCGGGCAGCACCTCGACGTCCGGCTCGACCTCCGGCTCGGGCAGCGGCTCGGGCAGCGGCTCCGGCTCCGGCTCCGGCTCCGGCTCGGGTTCTGGCGGGGTGGCGGCTGCGACGGCGTCGGCCAGCCGGTCGAGCACGCCCTGCCGGTCGGCCAGCCAGGTGGGCAGCCAGACCCGCTCGACGGCCGGCCAGCCCATCAGCTCGCCGAGCACCTCGACCGGCAGGCCGTCCCGGTCACCGACGGTCTCGCGCCGGGCCCAGCTCGGGCCGTCCAGGAGGACGGCCAGCACCGGGGAGTCCGGGGCGGAGGCCGGGGCGACGGTGAGGTCGATGCGGAAGTCCGACAGCCCGACGTCGGTGTGCACGGCGAGCCCACGGGCGCGCAGCTCGGCGGCGACGTCGTCCCGGTGCCGGTCCTCGACCGCGACCCGGTGGGCGGTGCCCGGCAGCGCGGCCGGGCCGTGGGCGGCCAGGTCGAGGTAGGCGCGCAGGTGCTTGACCCCCAGCGACGGGGTCTCCTCGGCACGGAGCTGCTCAGGGGTGAAGGAGCTGAACACCACCACCTGGTGCCGGGCCCGGGTGACGGCCACGTTGAGCCGCCGCTCCCCGCCGCGGCGGTTCAGCGGGCCGAAGTTCAGCGGCAGCCGACCGGCGGCGTCCGGGCTGAAGCCGGTGGAGAACAGCACGACGTCCCGCTCGTCGCCCTGCACGTTCTCCAGGTTCTTGACGAACAGGCCTTCGCCGTCGGTGCGGTCGAGTGCGCCGGCGACGCGCTCGTCGCCGGAGTCGCGCAGCAGCTCCTCGATCAGGGTCCGCTGCGCGGCGTTGAAGGTGACCACCCCGATCGAGGGCACCACCGGCAGGCCGATCGAGGGCACCGGCGGGCGGGCGAGGGCGAACCGGTGCAGCACCTCGTCGACCACCGCCTGCGCCTCGACCGGGTTGGTGCGCAGGCCCGGGCCCGACCGCAGGAACGTGCCGGGCACCCGCACCAGGGAGATCCCGCGCCCGCCGGCGGCCGCGGACCGGCGGTCGTGCGACGGCGCGGGGGAGGTGCTCCGGCCGTGCGCCGGGGTGGGGAAGGTCGACAGCCGGCCGTCGTAGTACTGGGCGTTGCTGAAGGCGATCAGCGTCTCGTCCTGGCTGCGGTAGTGCCACGACAGCCACCGTCGGGGCACGCCGGCCCGCACGCAGGCGGCCAGGATGCTCTCCTCGTCGGCGTCGCCGGCACCGTCGGTGTCGGCGCCCCTGGTGTCGCCGACCGAGCTCGGCGGCAACTGCCGGCTGTCGCCGACCACGACCGCGGCCCGCGCCCGGCCCAGTGCGCCGATCGCGTCCGCGGCCCGGATCTGGCTGGCCTCGTCGAACACGACCAGGTCGAACAGGTCCGCGGTGGCGGGTAGGAACCGGGCCACCGTGTCCGGGCTGACCAGCACGCAGGGCATCAGCGCGGTGATCAGCTCGCCGTGGGCGGCCAGCAGCCCGCGCACGCCCAGCGCGCGGCGCTGCTGGGCCAGCTCGACCTTGAGCGCACCGACCGGCCCGTCGTCCGCGGTGACGTCGACGGGCCGGGAGGCCAGCAGCCTGGCCGGCACCGCGGCGGTCAGGTGCGACCGGACGGCGCGTGACGCGGTGGCGAACCGGTCGATGGTCTGCTCGTGCCGGCCGGCCTCGAACTCGTCCAGCCCGGTCGACGCGCGCCGCTCGGCCACCGTGGCCTCGGCCAGCCCGCGGTCGAAGGCGTGGACGGCGTCCTCGGCCCGCACCAGACCGTGCCGCAGCAGCGTGCGCGCCTCGGTGAGCCCGGCCAGCCGCAGCGGCTCGAGGGTGTCGAGCAGGCTGACCCACCGCCGCAGCGACAGCGGGTGCACGTACTCCACACCGCGCTCGGGGCGGGTCATCGCCCAGCGCAGCACCAGGCCCTCGTCCCCGGTCCAGGCGGCGAGCAGCGCGGGGGTGCTGGAGCAGACCGCCAGCAGGTGCGTGACGGCGTCCCGCAGCCGGGCGACCGGGTCGGCGGCAGCGGCGTCGGCGAGCGGGCCGGCGGCCAGGGCGCGGCGCAGCGCGCGGGCCAGCCGCGAGTCACCGGCCACGGCTGCCGCGGCGCGCCGCAGCCAGCGCACCTCGGCGTCGACCAGGAACCGCCCGGAGTCCAGGAACGGGTTCCAGTCGACGGGCACCTGCAGGCCGGGGATGCCCGCGGCGCGGGCACCGAGGGAGTGCACCGCGGCCTGCACCCGGCGCAGCTCGGCGAGCAGGTCGACGACGTCACCGGGCCGCACCGAGGCGCCGGGCTGCAGCACCGGGGTGAGCCGGTCGCGCACCGAGGCCAGCTTGCCGCGGCGGGCCAGCCAGCCGGTGTCGGCGGCGGCACCGGCTTCCTCGCTCAGCTCGGCCAGCGGCAGCTCCAGGGCCTCGGGGGTGACGACGTCCCACGCCGGGTGCGGCGCGGCCACGAGGGCGGCGATCTGGGCGGCGACGTCCTCGGTGGCGGCGTGCCAGCGGGCCGAGCGCACCTCGTCCAGCACCCCCAGCCCGATCCGTGGACCGGTGAGCAGGTGGACCAGGGTGTCGAGGTCCTCCGCCGTCCCGGCGGCGCGCACGGCGCCGGCCAGCCCACCGTCGGCGGGCAGCTCGCGCACGGCGGCGTCGACGGCGGCGGCGGCCTGCTGGACGGCGGTGATGTCCAGCTCGATCGTGTCGATGAAACCCCAGGCGTGCGTCGACGAGGGGCGGGCCAGGCCGGCGATCTCCGGCAGCAGCGCCAGCGCCCGGCGCACCGCGGTGACGACGTCGGCGTCGGCGCGGGCGGCGAAGGACCCGGTCACCGGCAGGGGCGGGGTGCGGGGGTCGGCGGCCAGCGCGTCGGTGTGCGCCGAGTACAGCGACGTCCCGGCCGGGTTGGGTGCGTGCAGCAGCTCGGCGTAGTGCTCCAGGCTGGCGGTGGCCGACCGCAGCTCCTCGGCGTCGCGGGCCAGCCCCGGCTCGTCGAGGGAGACGGCGTGCTCGAGCGCGGCCCGCACCTGCGCCCGGACGACGGCCGGCCGGGCACCCCGGTCGTGCAGGTCGAGGGTGAACTGGCCCATGCCCACGGCGTCCAGCCGGCGGGACACGACGTCCAGGGCGGCCCGCTTCTCGGCCACGAAGAGCACCCGCTTCCCCTCGGCCGCGGCCCGGGTCAGCAGGTTGGCGATGGTCTGCGACTTGCCGGTGCCCGGGGCGCCCTCGAGGACGAAGCTGCGCCCGGCCAGGGCCTCGGCCACGGCCCGCAGCTGCGAGGCGTCGGCGGGCAGCGGGCAGCGGGCGGCGAGCTCGTCGAGGTCGACGGCGTCCGCGGTGTCGGGGGCCGGGTCGGCGAAGGGGGTGTCGGGCCGCTCGACCAGGTGGGCGACCAGCGGGCTGGTGGCCAGCACGGGCCAGTGCCGGGTCAGGTCGTGCCACATCCGCGTCGTCGAGAACGGCAGGACGGCGAGGTCGGCGGTGGCCTCGACGCGCCAGGGGAGCCCGGCGGCGGTGACCGCCTCCTGCATCGCCCGCAGTGCGGTGGCCAGCTCCAGGCCACGGCCGTCGGCGGGGGCGGCCATGCCGGGGACCGTCAGCCCGCGAGTCCGGGCGAGCTTCTCCAGCAGGCACGAGTTGGGGGTGCCGGCACCCGACTCGTCGAGGGTGAGCCGGAAGACGCCGCCGGGGGCGGGGGTCAGCTCGACCGGGACGAGGACCAGCGGCGAGCGCAGCGGGCGGCCCTCGGACTCCCAGTGCAGGCTGCCCAGCGCCAGGTGCAGGTTGTTCGCGCCGGTCTCCTCCAGACCGGTGCGCGCCCGGTGGGCCAGGGCGCGCAGCCGCGGCAGGTAGGCCGCGCGCGGCACCTCCACGTGCACCGACCGCTGACGGGTGAGCAGCTCGGTGAGCACCTGCGGGGGCAGCTCGGTGGCCAGCCGGAGCCCGCGCTCGCGGTCGGCGTCGTCGAGCTGGTCACCGGGCAGCAGGGTCAGCGTCGACCCGGTGGCGACGATGTCCTCCAGCACGGTCAGCGCGTCGCCGGGCACGGTGAGCGGCACGCCCGCCCGCTCGACGTTGTTGACCAGGCGGTTGCGGGCGCTGAGGTCCAGCAGCGCGTTCGCCCACTGCTGCACCCGGGCCGGCGGCGGGGCCGTGGCGGTGGCAGGGGGGTCGGGCAGCACCTCGACGGCGACCGGCTCGGGCTCGGTGGCGGTCTCCGGCTCGGCCTCGGGCTCGACCGGCGCGGGCTCGTCCACGGCCGGCGACGACAGCAGCAGCGGCTGCACGCCCTGCTCGCGGGCGCGGGCGAGGTCGGTGACCCCCAGGACCCGGGCCCGGTCGCCGGTCAGCCAGGCGCGGTAGGCCGGCCCGTGCAGGTCGGCGCTGGTGTTGCCGCGGTCGGTGAGCAGCCGGGTCTCGACCAGGCCGATCGCCCCCGCGTCGACCTCGGCCACCAGCGCGGTGACGTCGGTGGTGGCGGCGTCCTCGGCGCTGCGGTCCTCCCGCCAGTAGCCGAGGAAGGCGTGCCCCTCGACGACCCACAGCAGGGGCCGGAGGCCGGCCCGCTCGCAGGCCGCCGCCAGGGTGACGACGGTGTCCAGGCCGGTGCCGGCCTGACCGTCGAGGACCTCGCCGGGGGTGCGCACCCGCTGCCCGGCGTCGACCCGGCCCTCGGGGGGCTCCTCGGCCCGGATCCCGCGGCGGCGCATCGCCCAGGTGAGCGCCTCGACCACCTCGTCGACCCGCTCCGAGCCCTCGATGTAGCCGGGCATGCTCGGGCTGTCGGTGCCCTCCAGCAGCAGCTGGGCGGCCTCGGCGAGCAGTGCGGTGACCGCCGGGTCCTCGGGCTGGACGTGTGCGGCCAGCAGTGACAGGGCCAGCGGCAGGGGAGTGGGCGCCCACTGCGCGGCGGGGAGCACGTGCACCGGTACGCGGCGCTCGGCCAGCAGCGTCCCCCCGGCGTCCAGCTGGACCCGCACCCAGGCCAGCGAGGGGGCCGTGGTGGCCCGCATGACCGCCGGGTCCAGCGCCAGGCGGACGTCCCGGACGACGGTCGCGGCGCCGGCGTGCAGGTCGACGACCAGCTCGGCCGGGGACCCGACGGGCCCGTCGGCGTCCTGGACGGCGAGCCGCAGTCGCGCGCCGGGGAGGTCGGCGGTGCTGGTCAGCACGAGTCGGGAGACGACCGGCGCGCCGGAGGCGGCGAGGGCGGCGGTGAGTGCGGGGGCGACGGTGAGGTCCAGTCCGACCGTCACCGACGGCGAGGGCACGGCGCCCCCGGAGTTCGGCTGGCGGTCAGCGACGTTCCCCATGCGTTCTGTCTACCCGGTCGGACGGAACGTTCCCCTACCGACGGGCAGTCGAATGGGACGGATGTGCCCGGTGGTGCGGGTGTGGTGGGCCGGCGGGGTCGTCGGACGGGGCGCAGGTACCGGTGGGCGCCGGGCCGGCCGAGAGGTGAGCGCCCAGGTCAGCGGGCCGTTCGTCACCCGCAGTGACCTCGTCGGCGGTCCGGAGGAGGAGGTCGGGCGCCGGACGCAGGACGGGGCGGTGAGCGCTGGTGCGCTCACCGCCCCGTCCGGGCGTCCAGGTGCGTCGGCGCCGCCGGGGCGGGCCGGGTCACAGCTGCACCGCCGTCGCCGTCCTTCCCCCTGGTCGACGACGACGGTGCAGGCATGTGGGGTGATCAGGCGGCGTTGAAGCCGGCCCGGTCGACCTTGCGGTGGAAGCGCTCGCCGAGCTTGCCGCCGATGATGGCGCCGAGCAGGGTGACCAGCAGGACCGCGACCAGGGCGATGATGCCGGCGGTGGTGGCCGTGCCCTCGTTGATCGGGATGCGGGGGAGGTTGAGCTGGGAGAGCACGTTGTACTTCGCGCCGGCCACGGCGGCCAGGATCGCCAGGGCGATGACCACGAGCAGGCCGATCACCCACACGGCGACACCCTGACGGAGGCCGTCGAAGCGGGACATGCGGCCGGCGACGTAGCCGCCGGCGAGGTAGGCCAGGAACAGCACGACCAGCAGCGCGATGCCGCCGCCGATGCCGATGCCGCTGGCGTTGGAGGTGGCCTCCTGGGCCGAGGGCACGCCCTGGGTGAGGCCGATGGCCACGCCGGCGGCGGAGATGAGCGCGATCAGCAGGACGGCGAGGCCGTTGGCGGACAGCCAGCCGAAGAAGGCAGCTCCCCACTTGATGCCACCGAAACGCTCGTGCTGGGCGTCCACGGCGTCGCGGGCGGCGCCCTTGCTGGCGCGAGCGCCGTTGCCGGCCTTGGCCGCCGCGTTGTTGCGGAAGCTCGTCGTCCGGTCGCTGGTCGAGGTGGTGGAGTCGTTCGGGTCGTGCGCGGCGGTGCTCATGCTGTCCTCCTGGGGTGGTCGTCGCGATCGGCGGGCGAGCAGCCGCTCGCCGATCGCGACGAGTTCGGGATGCGGTCGGACGGCAGGGTCGGCCGGCCGACGGCTGGGTGGGCTGAAGTGGGTGGGAGGCCGTGTGGGCCTCGGTGCGGAGGGCGGCCGCCGGGTCGGTTCTCGTGGCCTGCCGGTCCGCGCGGGCTCGGCGGAGGAGATCGCGGTGGGCGCCTGCTCTGGGCGCCGGCACACCGGGACGGTCGCGGCCACGGAGGGCGACGAGCCGAGGCCGGTGATCGCGACGGGAGCTCCTGGTGCGAGCCGCGGCAGGAGCCGCGTCGAGCGGGGGGGAGCCGGGGTTGTCGTGCGGATCGTGCGGGTCGTGCGTGCGCTGGCCGGGTCAGCCGGCCGCCGGGCGCGAGGCCCGGCGGCCGGCTGAGCGGCGGGGTGGGTCACCGCGAGGGCGACCCGGGGTCACCTGCGCGGTGACCCGGGGAGATCAGCGGCGGTCGTCGCGACCGAGCGCGTCCTTGGCCTTGTCGGCCAGGCTGCGGCCGTCGTTCGAGTGACCGGCGGTGCCGTGGCCGGTGACGCCGTCACCGTCGACCTCGATCTGCTCCTTGCGGACCGTGTCGGTCACCGTCTGCTGCTCGGTGACGGTGTCGACGTCCAGGCGCACGCGCTCGACCGGCACGGCCTCCTTGGCGACCACGGGGCGCTCGGCGTGCAGGACGACCTCGTGCTCCTCCTCGGAGATGGCGGGGCCGTCGAGGGCGTTGCCGATGTTGGCGTCGGTGATCGGCTCGCGCTCGATCCGGACCTCCTCGTGGGAGACCGGGACGGTCGTCGTGACGTTCTCGGTGACGACGTACTTGCGGAGGCGGGCGCGGCCGGCCTCGACGGTCTGCGTGCCGACGCGGAGCTGCTCCTCGGAGCGGGTCATCGCGTTGTCGGTCGTCGGGCCGGAGGTGTCGTGGCCGACGGTGCCGTGGCGGTTGGTGTCGGTGTCGACGCCCGCGGTACCGGCGGCGGCGTAGCCGGCGGTCTCGGTGCCGGTGGTCCGGGTGGTGTCGGTGTCGTAGCCGGCGGTGCCGGTGCCCACGCCGTAGTAGCGGTAGAGCTCAGCCTCCTCCTCGGGGGAGAGGTGGCCCTGGTCGGCGTCGACGCGGGGGGCGTCCTTGATCTTGGCCTTCTGGTACGGCACGGCGAGGGTGCCGCCGGAGACGCTGGCGTCGGTCAGCGGCACGAAGTGCTCCTGGCTGCCGAACAGGCCCATGCTGATGGTCGCCCACTCCGGGCTGCCGGTCTGGTCGTCCAGGTAGACCTGGCCCACCTTGCCGAGCTTGTCGCCGTCGCTGTCGACCGCGTTGCCGCCGATGATGGTGTTGATGTCCTGCTGGGTGATCACAGTGCTCCTCCAGGGGGGATCTGGGTGGTCTGTGGACGGCAGCTGGTGCTCACCGTCCGACGGACAGCACTGTGCCCGACCGTTTACGGCGTAAACGATCACGAGGTCAGGAATTGTCACCGATCGGCGGTGGGCGACCGACCTGGGTGTCAGCCCTCGCGCCGACGACGACACGTCCTGCACGCTGACGCTGAGTCATGTGACCTCAGGCCAGGTCGCCGGCGTCCCCGTCGGAGGCCCGCGTCTCCCGCAGCACCCGCTCGAGCCGGTCGAGCAGGTTCTCCAGGGCCTCCTCGAACTCCGCGGCCGACTTGTCCCGCGACAGCAGCTTCTCGGTGCGCAACAACGCCGGGAACTGCGTGAGGTCGGTGTTCGCCTGCGCCTCGGGGTCGCCCTCGGGCTGGTCGAGCAGGCTCACCTGCGCACCGAGCTGGGTGACCTCGAGCAGCAGGTGGCCCAGCAGGAAGCTGGAGTAGGCGCGGTAGGCGGCGACCGCGGCCTGGTCGGGGAACCCGGCGTCGGTCAGCGTGCCGAGGAAGGACTCGACCATCCGCAGGCTGCGCAGCGGCGGGCGCACCCAGGGGGCGGCCGGCGGGCGGCTGGCGACCAGCGGGAAGACCGAGGGGTGGGCGAGGGCGATCCGGCGGACGCCGTGGGCCAGCCGCATCAGGTAGTCCTGCCACCCGTTGTGGTCCTCGACGTAGATGTCGTCGCCGTCGTCCTTGTCGAACAGGGTCTCCACGACCCGGTCGACGACGCCGTCCAGCAGGTCCTCGCGGCCCGGGACGTAGCGGTAGAGCGCCATCGCCTCGACCCCGAGCGTGGCCCCGAGCCGGCGCATGGTGAGCGCGGACAGCCCGTTCTCGTCGATGAAGGCGATGGCCGCGGTGAGGATGCGGTCCCGGTCCAGCCCTGCCGGGCGGGTCATCTCACTGGCGGCCGCGCTGCCCGCCTGGACAGCGATCAGGTCGGGGTCCCGGTGGTCGTCGCTCGTCGTCTTGGCCACGGTGGCCCTCCTCTGCGTCGGCACCACTGTCCTCGCCGGTGCGGGTGTGGGCAGACCTGGTCTGGCCTCCTACCCCGCCGGGGGGGCTCCTGCCCCTCTGCTCGTGACGGTCCTCACTGCTAGCCGTGTGCTTGCTCTTGTTAGCGCGCAGCCTCCGGTGGGCATGGAGGAGGTGCCCGGCCGCACCCCACCCTTGGAGCCCCCCATGGCCGTTCCCGCCACCGTCCAGACCGCCACGCTCATCTCCCAGCTCCGCGCGCTGCTGCAGCTGACCCAGACCGAGCAGCAGATCGCCCGGATCCGGATGGGCCAGGCCCGCACCGACGCCGTCCGCCGCGAGCTCGCCGAGAACGCCGAGCACGCCGGTGAGCGCAGCGCCGCCATCGCCGAGCAGCTGCGCGAGCTCGGCGGCCTGACCGACGTCGTCACCCCGGTGCTCGGCCGGCTGGCCGCCCTGGTCAAGGGCACGCTGGAGCAGGCCGAGCCGATCGACGAGGCGCTGCTGGGCGACCTGCAGCTGGAGCACCAGCTGCTCGACCGGGCCACCTACCTCAAGGTGCTGGCCCAGGCCGCCGACCAGCCGCAGGTGCACGCGCTGGCCGAGCGGCTCGTGACCGCGCACGCCGCGACCGTCGAGTGGCTGACCGTCGTGCTGGCCGAGGAGGCGCTCGGCGGTCCGGCGGCGCTGCGGGCCACGCCGCTGCAGCGCGTGGCCGGCGGCGCGACCCGGCTGGCCAACCTCCCGGTGCGCTTCGCCGCGAACACCGTCAACCGTGCGGTGGACTCCGCGCAGCACGCCGGCGAGCAGGCCGGGGGAGCGGTGACCGGGGTCGTCGACGACGTCACCGGCCGGGCGAGCGCGCTCACCGACGCCGTCCGGGAGACGCTCACCGTCGGCCGGGTCGCCTCGCTGCGCCGCGCCGAGCGGATCGCCCAGCGGGAGGGCAACACGGCCGCGGCCGAGACCGTGGCCGCCACCCGGCGCGAGCTGGGCGACGTGTCCGCCGCCGAGCTGCCCGTCCCGGGCTACGACTCGATGACCACCGCGCAGATCGCCCGCGCGGTGCGCGCCCTGACCGACCCGCAGGACGTGCGCACGATCATCCGCTACGAGGAGGCGCACAAGGCGCGGTCGAGCGTCGTCAGCGCCGTCCAGGCCCGGCTCGCCGCACTCGCGAAGCAGGCCGTCGGCGTCCAGGAGTGACCCTCGTGGAGCCGGATCGGGACGCACCGTCCCGACCCGGCTCCGCAGCGCCAGCACCGTGCGCACCTGCGAGATCAATGTCACGACGGGGTCACACCCCGTGTGGTCGGGCGCAATACTGTGGTCATGACGACGATTCCTGAGGTCGCCACCACCCCTGAGGTGATGGAGCGCGAGTTCTCCCTCATGACGGCGGTGAGCCGGCTGGACTTCCTCAGCCGACGCGACAACGTGGTCGTCGACGCGCCGAACGACAGCGCGGACGACGACGACGACTGGGCCAGCTTCAAGGCCGGCACCAACACCCAGCTGGACGCCGACGAGGCGCTCGAGCTGCTCGCCCTCGGCGAGGTCGTGGCCCGCAAGGCCCACGAGAACCGCCAGCTCGGCATCGCCGCCGCCCTGCGTGGCGGCGCCGACTGGGCGCAGATCGCCCGGGCACTGGCGGTCTCCCCGCGGGCCGCATGGGAGCGGCACGTCTCCTGGCTGGACGCGCAGGCCACCGCGCGCCGCAGCGGCACCCCCGACGCCCTCACCCCCGACGAGGTCGCCGCAGCCCGTACCCGCGCCGGGCGCCGTCCCGCCTAGTCCGAGGCCGGCCCCGCCCGCGCGGGCTGGGTCAGTGGAGGAGGACGGCGAAGGTCGCCACCGCGTGCACCAGGGTCCGGCCGTCCTGCTCGACGTCGGCCTCGCAGACCGTGAGGTGCTCGCCCTGGGTCACCACGCGCCCGGTCACCACCAGGTGGCCGGGCGCTCCCGCGTGCAGGTAGGTGACGGTGAGCTGGCTGGTCGCCGGGACGTCGTCCTCGCCGGTGCTCTGGCCCCCCTGCAGGGTCCCGCCGCGAGCGTGCGAGTGGTGGGGGGCAGGGGGGTCCTTTCAGACCGTGCCGGCGGCGTTGAGGTGCTCCTCCGTCGCGTCCAGGTGCAGCCGCGCGGTGCCGTCCTCCGCCGTCGTCCCGTGCACGCCGAGGGAGTCCACGAAGGTCTGCGTCATGCCCGGCCCGCTACCCGGCGCGGCCCGGCGCACACCGCAGGGAGTCAGGAACGGGGCAGCAGCAGGGCCCGGTCGGGATAGCACCAGGCCCAGTGCTCGCGCGGCTCGGCCGAGGCGACCACCGGGTGCTGCGTCGCGGTCGCGTGCGCGGTCGCGTGCCGGTGCGGCGAGGAGTCACAGCACCCGACGTGGTCGCAGCTCAGGCAGCGGCGCAGGTGCACCCACTGCCCACCGGTGCGCAGGCAGTCCTCGCACGCCTCCGCCGGCCCGGGCGCGGGCGGCAGCCCGTCGGCGTGACCGCAGACCGCGCCCCGTTCCACCTGCCAGCCGGTCACGTCACCGCGACCGGTGCAGCGGCAGCCGCACGCAGAACGTCGTCCCCTCCGGGCCGGTCGTGTAGCTGAGCGACCCACCGTGCCGGCGCTCGACGATCCGCCGGGCGTTCTCCAGACCCAGGCCGCTGCCGGCGCCGGCGGGCTTGGTGGTCACGAACGGGTCGAACAGGCGGTCGCGGACGTCCTCGGGCACGCCCGGACCGTCGTCGGAGACCTCGACGAACACCGCGTCGGCGTCGGCCCGGGTGCGCAGCGTGAGCACGCCGCACGGCACGCCGTCCCGGGTCATGGCGTCGGCCGCGTTGTCGATGAGGTTGGTCCAGACCTGGTTGAGCTCGGCCGGGTAGCCGGGCACCGCGGGCAGGGCGGCGGTGTACTCCCGCTGCACCCGGATGCCGGTCAGCTTGCGGGCCAGCATCACCAGCGTGCTCTCCAGCCCGGGCTTCACGTCGAGGTCCTGGTGCTGGGCCTGGTCCAGGTGCGAGTACTGCTTCACCGCACCGACCAGGGAGGAGATCCGGGTCGAGGCCTCCTCGATCTCGCTCATCAGGGTCTCGGTCTCCAGGGTGTAGCGCAGCCAGCCGAACGCCGCGCTCCACTCCAGCCCGGAGTCGACCTGCTCGACGACGTCGTCCACCCACTGCGCGTCCATCCCGGCCGCGGCGAACACCGGTGCCAGGTCGTAGGCCTGGACCTGGTCGACCCCGACCTCCTCCAGCCGCTCGGCGATCGCGTCCTCGAGGTCACTCTCCTCCAGGGCGGTGAGGTCCGGGCGCGCCTTGAGCGACCGTTCGACCGCGGCGTCCTGGGTCCGCACCAGCCGGCCCACCAGCTCCGGGGACAGCCCGCTGTCGGCCAGCAGCGCCAGCTTGTGCCGCATGGCGCCCATCCGGCCGCGCAGCTGCTCGGTGGCCCGCACCGCCGCCGCGGCCGGGTTGTTCAGCTCGTGGGCCAGGTTCGCCGACAGGTGCCCCAGCTGCACCAGGTGCTCCCGCTGGCGCAGTGCCGACTCGGTCGCGCGGACGCCCTCGTAGAGCCCGTCGAGCAGGTGCACCGCCATCGGGCACTGCTCCTTCACCAGGGTGGTGAAGTCGTCGGCGGCGAGCCGGAGGAACCGGCTGGGCCGCGTCGTGCGCATCGTCGTCGGGTACTCCTCCGGGGCGCCGGTGGCGTAGGCCCGGGTCGCGCCGGAGTACGACCCGCGGTGGGTCGTGTCGTTGATGACGACGTCCTCGCCGTCGGCGTGCTTGGTGAGCAGGAGCCCGCCCTCCAGCAGCACGTACAGCGACTCGGCCGGCTGTCCCTCGGAGAAGACGACGACGTCGGCGTCGAACACCCGGATGTCGGCGCGTTCGGCGGTCCAGGCCAGCTCCGCCTCGCCGAGGGACTCGAACAGGAACAGCGTGCGCAGCTCGGCGACGCTGATCTGCGGGGTGGTCGCGGTCATCCGATGGCCTCCAGGTAGCGGTGCACGAGCGTGACGGCCATGGCGCCCTCGCCGACGGCGGAGGCGACGCGCTTGACCGACTCGGCGCGGACGTCGCCGGCGACGAAGACCCCGGGGACCGAGCACTCCAGGTGGTACGGGGCGCGGGACAGGGGCCAGTCGCGTGGCGGGCGCCCCTCGGCGTCCAGCAGCGACGGGCCGGTCTGCAGGAAGCCGCGCGCGTCCCGGGCGAAGGCGTCACCGAGCCACGCCGTCGGCGGCTGGGCGCCGATGAAGACGAACAGCCGGGACGCCGGCACGGTGGTCGTCTGCCCGGTCGCGGCGTTGGAGAGCACCAGCCGCTCGACGTGGTCGTCGCCCTCGATGGCGAGCACCTGGGTGCAGGTGAGCACCTCGATGGCGGAGTTGGCCAGGATCCGGGCGACCAGGTACTCGGACATGCTGGCGCGGATGTCGGTGCCGCGGCACAGCAGCACGACCCGGCTGGCGAACTTGGCGAAGTGCAGCGCCGCCTGCCCGGCGGAGTTGGCGGCGCCGACGACGTAGACCTCCTCGCCGGAGCAGTCGGCCGCCTCGTGCGCGGCTGCGCCGTAGTAGACGCCGCGGCCGGCGAACTCCTCCGCGCCGCGGGCCGGCAGCCGGGTCCAGGTGACACCGGTGGCCAGGACGACGGCGTGGGCGGTGACCTGGCTGCCGTCGGCGAAGCTGAGCGCCCGGCCGTCGCCGTTGGGGGTGATCGCGGTGACCTCGCTGGCGGTGAGCACCTCCACCCCGAAGCGCACCGCCTGGTCCCGCGCCCGCTGGGCGAGCTCGGCGCCGGAGACCCCATGGGGGAAACCGAGGTAGTTCTCGATCCGGCTGGACTGCCCGGCCTGCCCGCCGGTGGCGGTGCGCTCGACCAGCAGCGTGCGCAGCCCCTCGCTGGCGGCGTAGACCGCCGAGCCGAGCCCGGCCGGGCCGGCGCCGACGACGACCACGTCGTAGAAGGGGCTGCCGGCGGTGGTGGCGAGCCCGCACCTCGTGGCCACGTCGCGCAGCGACGGGCGGCTGAGCACGGTGCCGTCGGGGAAGACCGTGGCCGGCAGTGCGGCGTCGTCGTCCAGGCCGGCGGCGGTGCGGATCGCGGCGCCGCTCTCGCCCTGCAGGTGCCGGTAGGGGACCTGGTTGCGGGCCAGGAACTCCTTGAGCTCCTGGGTCTCCGGCGACCACTGGTGGCCCAGCAGGGTCAGCCCGTCGAAGGGGGCGGGGGTGGTGCGCGCCCAGTCCTCCAGGAGCTCGTCGAGGACCGGGTAGAGCAGCTCCTCCGGCGGGTCCCAGGGCTTGAGCAGGTAGTGGTCGAGGTCGACGTCGTTGATCGCCCGGATGGCGGCGTCGGTGTCGGCGTAGGCGGTGAGCAGCACCCGCTTGGCTCTGGGGGTGAGGTCCATCGCCTGCTCGAGGAACTCCACGCCGGTCATGCCGGGCATCCGGTGGTCGGCGAGCAGCAGTGCGGTCAGCTCCCCGCGGGCGGTGAGCTCGCGCAGCACCGCCAGGGCGTCGGCGCCGCTCTCGGCACGCACCACCCGGTAGCGGTCGCCGTAGTGGCGGCGCAGGTCGCGCGCGACGGCGCGGCTGACCGTGCGGTCGTCGTCGACGGTGAGCAGGACAGGGCGAGCGGGCACGGCACCTCCGGTCTGGAGCCGCCGGGACGGGTCGCCCGGTGGGGCCCGCTCCCGGTGGCACCTCCATCCAACCCCTTCCGCCCGCCCATCGGAAGCCGCGCGGACTCCGCTCGCCACGACCGGCCCGACGAGGCAGGGTGAGGGCGTCCCGCCCCGCTGACCGAGGAGATCCCATGACCGCGCCGACCGAGCAGCTGGACTGGTGGCGGCAGGGGGAGGAGCACCTCGGGACGGCGCTGGGCCGGCTCACCGACGAGGAGCTGGACGGGCCGTCGCTGCTGCCCGGCTGGACCCGCGCGTACGTGCTCGCCCACCTGGCCGGCAACGCCGACGCCCTGGTCAACCTGCTGACCTGGGCACGCACCGGGGTCGAGACACCGGCCTACTCCTCCGACGAGGCCCGCGACGCGCAGATCGCCGAGACCGCCGCGCTGTCCCCGGTCGAGCTGCGCGGCGCCGTCCTGGCCGCCACCCAGCGGCTGGCCGGTGCCGTCCGCGACCTGCCCGGGGAGGCGTGGGCCGTGCAGGTGCGCACCCGCCAGGGCCGCGACCTGCCGGCCGCGGAGCTGCCCTGGCTGCGGGCCCGTGAGGTGTGGGTGCACACGATCGACCTCGACGCCGGGATCGGGTTCGCCGACGTCCCGGACGACGTGCTGGCCGCGGTGCTCGACGACGTGTTCCGGCAGTGGGACGCCCGCGACGCCGTCCCCGACGTGGCGCTGTTCGCCGGCGACCGCGAGTGGGGGACCGGCGCGCTGGCCGTGGCGGGCACGCTGCCAGAGGTGGCGGCCTGGATCACCGGGCGCAGCGACGGCGCCGGACTGCAGGCCGACGGCCCGCTGCCCACCCTGGCCCCCTGGGCCTGACGCCGGTCAGGCGGGCGTGACGGTGCGGGGCATGCTCAGTGCGGCGAGGAACCCGAGGCCGAGCACGCCCGCGCTGACGGCGAAGGCGACCTGGAACGAGTAGGTGTCGGTCAGCCAGCCGGCGGCCAGCGGGCCGGCGACGGCGCCCAGGTCGGCCACCATCTGGAACACCGCGACCGCCTTGCCGCCCCTGGCCGGGCTGACGTCGCCGACGATTGCGGCGGGCACGCTGGCCAGGAACGAGGCGCCCAGCCCGAACGCGGCCATCGCCAGCAGGAAGGCGGCGGTGGTCGGCGGCAGCACCAGGACGGCGATCGACGTGGTCGCGAGCCCGGTGCCCACGAGCAGCGACGGGCGGCGGCCCCAGTTGTCCGACAGCCGCCCGGCGCGCAGCAGCCCGAGCGCCTGGGCCACCGAGCCGGCCAGCAGGCCCGCGCCGGCCCAGGCGACCGTCTTGCCCAGCTCCTCGGTCACGTACAGCGGCACCAGGGAGTTGCGCACCCCGAACAGCACCCAGCCCACGCCGAGGTTGGCCACGAGGGCGGCCAGGTAGGCCCGGGACCGCAGCGCCACGCGCAGCCCGCCGCCGTCCGTGCCGGGTGGGGGCACTGCTGCGGTGGAGGGCTCACCGCCGCCGCCCGGGTCGACCGCGGGCGTCACCGGTGGGTCCACCGGGCGGAGGGCCGCGGGGCGCAGGAGCACCAGCGCGACGCTGCCGGCGACCAGCAGGAACGCCGCGTAGACGAAGAACGGCACCCGCGGGGAGATCTCGGCGAGGAAGCCGCCGGCGGCCGGGCCGGCGATGCCGCCGAGGATGAAGCCGCCCTGGTAGGTCGCCGCCGCCCGCCCGCGGTGGGCCGCTGGCGCGGTGCGCAGCAGCAGCGACAGCGCCGCCACGGTGAACATCGCGCTGCCGATGCCGCCGGCTGCGCGCAGGGCCACGAACAGCGGGAAGTTGCCGGCCAGCCCCGCCGCCCCGCTGGTCACCGCGACGATCGCGAGCCCGGCGGCGAGCACCACCCGCTCGCCGAGCCGCTCGACCAGCGCGCCGCCCCCGAACGCCGACAGGAAGCGGAAGAAGGCGAAGGCGCTGATCGCGAAGCCGACCGCCGTCGTCCCGACGCCGTAGTCGCGGACGAACAGCGGGATGGCCGGGGCCACGACGCCGAAGCCGAGCGCGACGACGAAGGCCACGATCGCCAGGACGCCGACCTCGCGGGGGAGGGGGTCGGCCTTGCTGTTGCGTCTGGCCACGGGGGCCGATCCTGGCACGGCCCCCGTCGGGGTCAGGGGTGCAGGACCAGGCGCCCGGTCACGTCGCCGGCCCTGAGCCGGTCCAGTGCATCGTTGACCTGGGACAACGGCATCGTCGCGGCCACGGGCGGGGTCAGCTGACCGCTCGCGGCGAGCGAGACGGCGGTCTCCAGCTCGGCCAGGGTGTTGCCGACGCTGGCGATGACCCGCTGCTCGGCGACCACCATGCCCAGCGGACTGACGGTCAACGAGTCGGCGCTGTAGCCGACCAGCACGAGCCGTCCGCGCCGGCCGAGCACGCCCGTGGCCAGCTCCAGCGTCGCCGTCACCCCGGCCAGTTCCACCACCACGTCGGCGCCCTGGCCACCGGACAGCCGGGTCACCGCGGCAGCGGCGTCGGCGGGGGAGACCGCGGCGGTGGCGCCGGAGCGCAGTGCGGCCTCGCGGCGGGCGGCGTCCCGGCTGACCGCGATCACGGTCGCCCCGCGGCGGTGCGCGTCCTGTACGACGGCCAGCCCGACCCCGCCGCTGCCGAGCACCACGACCACCTCGCCGGGTTCGACCGCGGCCTCGGTGAGCGCGTGCACCGCCGTCGTCCCGGCGCAGCACAGCGGGGCGGCTGCGTCGAAGGACACCTCGTCGGGCAGCCGGACCAGGCAGTGCGCCGGGACGACGAGCTGCTCGGCGAACGCGCCGTCGGCGGCGAAGGCGAGCACGCCGCGCGGGGTCAGGCACAGGTTCTGCCGGCCGCGCAGGCACCAGCGGCAGCTGCCGCAGAACAGGTAGTAGTAGACGGCGACCCGGTCGCCGGGCGTCCAGCCGGTGACGGCCGACCCCACGGCGTCGACCACGCCGGCGGCTTCGTGGCCCAGCGTCATCGGCGTCCGGGAGGGGGCGTAGAGCCCGTCGGTGAAGTGCAGCTCGGTGCCGCAGACGCCGGCGGCGTGCACCCGCACGCGCACCTCGTCCGGGGCGGGGTCGGGCACCGGGACGTCGTCCAGGGCGAGTGGCTGGTGGGCTCCGTGAAAGCGCGCCGCGAGCATCGGGCAGCTCCCTCCGCCGGTACGAACCGGATCAGGTGTGGACGGTCGGCGGGGGTCGTCCGCCATCTCAGCCCGCGCCCGGGCTCCCGTGTGCTCGGGCGAACCTACTCGGGCTGCTGCACCGGGTCGACGCGACGGAGGAAGCCGCGCACGGACAGGTGGTCGGACAACGGGTCGCGGTGCTCCGGGCAGGCGGCCCAGACCTTCTCCCGGTCGGGGGTGTGCAGCTTGGGGTTGTTCCAGATCAGCTGGAAGGCCGCCGGTTCGCGGCAGCCCTTCGCCGAGCAGATCACCGGGTCGGTCGTCACCGGGCGAGTCTGCCGCGCGGTGCGGGACGTCGGGCGGCCGGTCGCCTCGTGACGCTGTCAAGGGGGCTGCGCGATCTGTGGACGAGTCGTTGACCTGCGGATTCGTCGTGAGCGGGGCTCCGAACGGCGGTATGCTTCGAACGGGTGTTCGAGCAGCCGAGGAGGTGTGCGTGAGCGAGTTGCGGTCGGCTCTGGACGCCCTGGGCGCCGAGGACCTGACGTCGTCGTTCGGTGGTCAGCTGCTGGATCGTCTAACGCCGTTGCTGCAGGCGCACAACCAGCTCGCGGCGGAGATCGCCCGAACAGTGCGGAAGTGTGAGCTGACCCAGGCGCCGGAGCGTGACGGCCTGAGGTCGATGCAGTCCTGGCTCATCGGGCATGGCCTGCTGTCCAAGGGCGACGCGGAGCGGTTCGTGCGCGCGGGCCGGGTGGGCGAGCGGATGCCGGCGGTGGCGGCTGCCGCGTCCGAGGGGTCGGTGACCGCGGCGAAGGTGGTCGAGATCGGCCGCAAGCTCACGGCCTCGCGGTTGGCATCGGCGGCGGCACAGGGCCATGACCTGGGTGAGGTCGACGCCGCTGTGGCGCTGGTGGCGGCCACGCAGACGCACGAGAAGCTGGCCGAGTTCGTGGCCACGTACGCCGCCGGTGTGGACCCGGACGGGCCTGAGCCCGACCCGACCGAGGGCCGCCGGTTCTGGCTGACCAGGACCGAGCACGGCTGGGACTTCGGCGGCCACCTCGACCCCGTGGGTGGGGAGAAGGTCGCCACGGCGGTGGAGTCGCTCGTGCAGGCCGACCGGCCGAAGGGTGATGACCGGACCCGGAGCCAGCAGAACGCGGATGCATTGGTGCAGCTGGCGGACAACCAGCTCGCCTCGGGGAACCTGCCGGTGCTGCGGACGGTGAAGCCGCACGTGGTGGTCACCGTCGACGTGGAGGACCTCGTCGACCCCTCGACCGGCGAGGGCGCTGCCCGCACCGGGTTCGGCTCGACGCTGTCGGCCGCGCGGGCCCGCTGGGTGGCGTGTGACTCGACGGTGACGCGGATCGTGCTCGGGCCGGACGGGCTGCCGTTGGACGTGGGCCGCACCCATCGGGTGGTGCCGCCGCACCTGCGCCGGGCGGTGGAGCACCGGGACGGGCACTGCGTGTTCGCCGGCTGCGGCGCACCGACCCATTGGTGCGACGTCCACCACCTCGTCGAGTGGATCAACGACGGTGCGACGTCACTGGACAACTCCGCGTTGCTCTGCGAACGGCATCACACGAAGGTCCACCACGGGTTCCGCGTGTAGCGCGACGACGGCGCACCACCGGGTCACCGCTGGCGCACCTGGCGACCCGACGGCACCGAGATCCTCATCGGGCCGCTGCTGTCCTGACGGCTGGCTCGCCTACGGATGTGCAGCCGCGTGTCCGCACGTCCGCACGTCCGCTGCTCGGCGGCCGGCGCTGCTCGATCGTCGTGCCGCTCCGCCCGCGTGACGACCGTGTCGCCCAGCCGCCCAGCCGCCCAGCCGTCCTGTCGCCCAGCCGTCCTGTCGGCCTGGCCGCCCAGCCGTCCGGGCCGGCCAGCCGCCTGGCCGCCTGGCCGTCGTGTCGTCGTCCCGTCCGGCCGACCGGCCCCTTCCTCCGGCCGACCAGCCCCTTCCTCCTGCCGTCGTGCTCTTACCGTGGTGTGCGGGGGCGGCCGGGAGCGGCGTCCGGTCGGCTCAGAAGGAGCCGGTGATCAGGAGCTGCTCCAGGAGGTCGGGCGCGGAGACGAGCACCCAGCCGGCGGCGGCCATGGGCACGGTCCAGAGCGCGACCTCGGAGAGCTGTCGGGGTGAGCGCACGGCGACCGCCAGCACCGCCGCGATGGCCAGCGCGGCGAAGCCGACCAGCACCGCGCCGTCCTCGGGGTAGTTGCTGCTCCGGCGGTAGGCGTCCGCGGCGAGCAGGCCGACGGCGGCCGCCGTGGCCAGGGCGCCGACTCGACCGGGGCGGCCGATGGGGTGGAACGCCCAGCCGAGCAGCGACCCGGCCACCACCGCCAGCACCAGCCACTGGACGAGCTGTTCCAGGTCCACCGAGTACGGGGCCCCCGGGTACTCGATCCCGTACGTGACGTCCGTGCCGACGTAGAACGCCGTCACCGCGGCCGCCAGCGCCAACACCGACCGCAGCACCGCCTCTCGCACCAGGCGCCGCGCGCTCAGCAGGGCGAGCAGGGTGATCCACAGCCCGAAGGCGTGCGCCAGCGGCCGGACGGTGTCGCCGTAGTAGGCCCACGCCGCGAACCCGCCGGTGACCAGCCCGCCGGCGACCGCCAGCACCGGCCCGGCCGCAGCGCGCGTGCCGGGGGAGACGGTCAGCTGCGTCATCGGTGCACCTCCGCTCGAGCGTGCGGGCGAGCGTGGCAGACCCGCCACGGCACCGGCCGGCGACGCGCGGGGAGGCGGAACCGGATCGCCCGTCAGCCGACGACCACCTGGCCGCGGCTGACGACCATCGCCAGCGTCTCCTCCGGCCGCGACAGCACTCGGACGTCGAGGGACGGGTCGGTACGGCAGAGCAGGAGGTCGGCGCCCGCACCCGGCGCCAGCACGCCCAGCCGGCCGGTCGCGCCCAACAGGTCCGCACCGACCAGGGTGGCGCTGGCCAGCACGTCCCACGAGTCCTGCACCGCCGCCCGCAGGGTGAACTCGCGGTTCTGCTCGGCGGCCATCGGGCCGAGCAGGTCGGTGCCCAGCGCGATCCGCACCCCGGCCGCGGCGGCGGTGCGCACCGCCTCCGCGCCCCGGTCGGCGACCGCGGCCAGCTTCGCCATGCTGTCGGCCGGCAGGCCAAACTCCGGCCCGCGCTCGGCGAGCACCGCGTAGGCGCTCAGCGTCGGCACCAGGTACGTGCCGGCCGCCGCCATCAGCTCGGCGTCGGCGGCCTCGATCAGGTTGCCGTGCTCGATGGTGCGCACCCCGAGCCGCACTGCCCGCTGCACCGCAGCACCGGCATAGGCGTGCCCGGCGCAGTACAGGCCCAGTCGGTCGGCCTCCTCGACCGCAGCCCGGATCTCGGCCTCGGAGAACTGCACGCCGTCCACCGAGTCGGCCGGGCTGGTGACCCCACCGGACAGCATCAGCTTCACGAAGCTCGCCCCGCGCCGGCCCTGCTCCCGCACCGCCCGCGCCACGTCGTCCGCGCCGTCGACGATCCGGCCGATGCCCGGCACGTCGGGGTGCGGGTCCCACTGCTCCCGCCCGCGCGGCCGCAGGTCGGCGTGCCCGCCGGTCTGGGACAGCGCCTTGCCGCAGGTCTGCAGCCGCGGTCCGGTCAGCACGCCCTCGTCCAGCGCGCGGGCCAGCCCGGCGTCGGCCCCGCCGGCGTCCCGGGCGGTGGTGAAGCCCCGCCGCACCATCGCCGCCAGTGCCCGGGTGGCGTGCGCGGCCACGTAGCTGGCCGGGTGCCCGGAGTCGGCCCACTCGTCGGCCGACAGTGACGTCACGTGCACGTGGCAGTCGATGAGCCCGGGCAGCGCGAACAGCCCGCGGCCGTCGACGTCCCCGGCCTCCAGCGGGGCGTCGTCGTCGGGCGCCACGGTCGTGAGCACGTCGCCGTCCCAGGCGACCAGCTGATCGGGCACCGTCCGGCGGGCGGCCACGTCGACGAGGGACACGTGGCGGATGCGCATGACCGGCACCCTCTCAGGCGCGGGCGAGGCCGAGCAGCAGCCCGTCGGCCTCCATCGCCGGGCTGGAGGTGAGGAACAGCGGGACGCCGTCGGCGGGGGCCACCACCCGGTGCAGCTCGGCGCCCCACGGGTCCAGCAGCACGCCCAGCAGGTCGCCGGTGCGCACGTCGGCACCCACGGCGACCGTCGCCTGCCAGAAGCCGCGGACCGGGGTGCGCAGCCACACCCACCCCTCGTGCTCGACCGGCTCGGGCACGGGCACCGCGAGCTCCTCGGGCAGCATCCCCAGCGCCACGAGCACGTTGAGCACGCCCTGCAGGTGTCCGGCGACGGACGCCGGGTCGCAGATGCCGTTGGACCCGATCTCCGCGGTGACCGCCGGGACGCCGATGTCGGCAGCCGCCGCGCTGGTGCTGCCTCCTACGGTGCGCGCGGCCCGGGTCTGCCGCACCACGTGGCCGGTGCCGTAGACCAGCGCGAGTTCGCGGGCCTGCTCCTGCACCGGCGACTCCTCGTAGAGGCAGAACGGCTCGAGTGCCTCGGGCAGGTCGCCGGCGTGCAGGTCGACCAGCACGTCGGCGGGCCGGATGAACGCCTCGAACAGCCCGTGCGCCAGCGCTGCGGTGTAGGAGCCGGCCGGGTCGCCGGGGAAGCTGCGGTTGAGGTTGACCCCGTCCTCCGGCACGACGAACGGCGTCCGGCTCCAGAACGCGGGCTGGTTGAGCACCGGCACCACGGTGAGCCGGCCCCGCAGCCGGGTGGTGTCCAGCGTGCCGATCAACCGCAGCAGCGCGGCCATCCCGGTGTACTCCGCGCCGTGCACGCCCGCGACGAGGGTGAGGTGCGGGCCCTCCCCGACCCCGGTGGCCGAGGCGTACGGCACCTCGACGGGCGGTCCGGGCAGGTCGTCCAGCGTCAGGGTCAGGTGGTCCATGACCGCATGGTGCAGGTTGCGATCCGGCAACGAAAGGGTGTCGCAGGTCACTTTCCAAACGTAACAACAGGGTAATGTCCGGCTCCTACTGTAATGATCACTACAGCCGAGGGGCGCCGCTCGCGACGGCTCCCGCGGCACCTCCCGCGCCGTCCGGACCGGTCCTCAGCACGCCCTGGCCGGACGGCGACCCGGTGCTCCGCTGTCCCTGGAAGTCCCCACCCACCCGCTGCGGCGGTCCGAACGATGAGGCAGTCCATGACACGTGCAACCCGATTGAGGTCCGCAGGGATCGCGGTGACCGCCGCGGTCGCGCTCACCGCCTGTGGCGGTGGCAGCACCAGCACCAGCGGCGGCGCAGCGGCCGGCTCTGGCCCCGTGGAGGGCGGCGACCTCACCATCGCCCGCGCCGCGGACATCCTGGCGATGGACAAGACCACGACGTTCGACAACAACTCGATCTACGTCATGCAGCAGATCATGGAGCCGCTGTTCACCGTCAGCGCGGACGGCACGGAGGTCACGCCGCTGCTGGCCACGGACTACACCGTCTCCGACGACAAGCTCACCTACACGATCAAGCTCCGGCAGGGCGTCAAGTTCTCCACCGGCGCCCCGATGACGGCCGAGGACGTGAAGTTCTCGATCGACGAGAACACCAAGACCGGCGCCGACGGCTGGGGCTTCATCAACGCCGCCATCGACACCGTCGAGGCCACCGACGACTCGACCGTCACCATCACGCTCAAGTACGCCTGGGCCCCGCTGCTGGCCGACCTCGCGCTGTTCAGCAACGGCGTGATCCCGGCTGACTACGGCGGCAAGACCGTCGAGGAGTTCTACGAGGCGCCCGTCGGCACCGGCCCCTTCCTCTGGAACGAGTGGAAGAAGGGCCAGTACCTCAAGCTGACCAAGAACCCCGACTACTGGGGCGAGACCGGCCCCTACCTCGACAGCGTGACCTGGACCGTCGTCCCGGACGCCAACACCCGCAAGCTGCAGGTCCAGGGTGGTCAGGTCGACGTCGACGAGTTCCCGGACTGGTCCAGCTTCGAGTCGCTCAAGACCGCCCCCGGCGTCACCGCCACGGCCTTCCCCTCCACCCGCATCGACTACGTCGCCTTCAACCAGCAGAAGACGCCGTTCGAGGACGTCCGCGTGCGCCGGGCGATCAGCTACGCCATCGACCGCGAGTCGATGGTCAAGACCGTCCTCTACGGCAACGGCCAGGCCGCGGACTCCCTGCTCTCCCCGGGGACGCCGTTCTACGCCGCCAACCCCGAGGCCCCGCAGCTGGACCTGGACAAGGCCAAGGCCGAGCTCGCCCAGTCCTCGCAGCCCAACGGGTTCGCCACCAGCATCCTGATCAACGCCGGTGACCCGAACCAGGCCTCGGTCTCCCAGATCATGCAGGCGCAGCTCAAGGAGATCGGGATCGACCTGGAGATCAAGACCCTCGACCCGACCGCGGTCAAGCAGGCCCGCAACGCCGGTGACTTCGACATGATCATCAGCGGCTGGACGATGGACATCCCGGACCCCGACCAGTGGACGTCGTTCGCGGTGGACCCCGAGGGCGGCTCGCACTCGGCCTACACCTACTACGACAACCCCGACGTCATCGCGCTGAACAAGCAGGCGCAGACCGAGACCGACGACGCCAAGCGCGCCGACCTCTACGAGCAGCTGCAGGCCCAGGTCGCGGAGGACAGCTTCGCCGCCTACCTCTACTACTCGCCCTACGCCTACGCCATGAGCACGAAGGTGCAGGGCTTCCAGGTCACGCCGCTCGGCAACTACCCGCTGGCCGGGGTCTACAAGACCTCGTGATCTCCGGCCGGGGGTGGCGTCGCCGAGCGGCGGCGCCACCCCCGGCCCTCCCTGAGTGAGGAGGTGTGCGCGTGCTCGACCGGTTCCGGTTCGTCCCGGCCAGGTTGCTCCAGTCGGTCCCGGTGGTCTTCGGGGTCACGATCCTGGTCTTCTTCATGGTCCACCTGCTGCCCGGCAACCCCGCGTTGACCATCCTCGGACAGTCGGCCACCCCGGAGCGTGTGGCGGCGCTCAACACCCAGCTCGGCCTGGACGAGCCGCTGTGGGACCAGTACTTCCTCTTCCTCAAGCGCCTGGTCACCGGCGACCTGGGGGAGAGCCTGACCTACCAGGCGCCGGTGTCGGGGCTGGTGCTCGACGCCATCCCGATCACCCTGTCGCTGCTGGCCTTCGCCCTGGTGCTGTCGCTGGTGATCAGCGTCCCGCTGGCGGCGCTGGCCGCCTCGGCCCCCGGCCGGCTGCCGGACATGGTCGTGCGGGTGTTCACCCTGCTCGGCCAGGGGATGCCCCAGTTCTGGGTCGGCATCATGCTCATCCTGCTGCTGGGGGTGAAGGCCCGCGCCTTCCCGGTCGGCGGCTACGGCATGACCGCCGCCGAGCACCCCTACTACCTCTTCCTGCCGGCGCTGACCATGGCGATCGCCATGTGCCCGACAACCATCCGCAGCCTCCGCGCCTCCACGATCAACGTGCTCGGCTCGGACTACGTGGGGACGGCGCGGTCCAAGGGCGCCGCCGGCATCGCGCTGTTCCGCGGCCACGTGCTGCGCAACGCCGCCATCCCGACCGTGTCGATCATCGGCGTCAACCTCGGCTACCTCGTCGGCGGCTCGCTGGTCATCGAGAAGGTGTTCGCCATCCCGGGCCTGGGCTCGCTGATGATCAACGCGATCTTCACCCGCGACTTCCCGACCATCCAGGCGGTGGCCCTCTTCGTGGCCCTGTTCGTGATCGTCGTCGGCATCCTCACCGACGTCGTCTACACCGCCATCGACCCGCGGGTCGACCTCTCCAGCAAGGAGCGCGCATGACCACCGTCGCGGTCGCGACCGCGACCAAGGCGATGCGCCGGCCGGCCCGGTCCCGCTCGCTGCGCGCCTGGTACCGCAACGGCACCCTGATGGCCGGGCTGGTGATCGTCGGCCTGCTGGTCCTCGCCGCCGTGCTCGCGCCCTGGCTGACGCCCTACGACCCCGTCCAGCAGGACCTGGCGCAGGCGCTGCAGTCACCGAGCTCGGCGCACTGGCTGGGCACGGACAAGTACGGACGCGACGTCCTCACCCGGCTGCTGTGGGGTGCTCGCGTCGACCTGCGGATCGGCTTCCTCGCCGTCCTCATCCCGTTCGTCATCGGGTCGGTCCTCGGCGCGCTGGCCGGCTACTTCGGCGGCTGGTTCGACACCGTCGTGATGCGGGTCGTCGACGTCTTCTTCGCCTTCCCGTTCTACGTCCTGGTCATCGCGCTGGTGTTCATCCTGGGCGCGGGGGAGAGCAGCATCTACCTGGCGATCGCGGCGGTCTCCTGGGTCTCCTACGCCAAGATCATGCGCGGCGAGCTGCTGGTGGCCAAGAAGCAGGACTACGTCGTCGCCGCCCGGCTCGGCGGCATGTCGCACGCCCGGATCCTGGTCAAGCACATCGGGCCGAACGTGCTCAGCCAGGCCCTCATCTACGCGATGAGCGACATCGTCATGGACATCCTGGCGATCGTCACCCTGGGCTACCTGGGTCTGGGCATCGCCCCGCCGACCGCCGAGTGGGGCTCG
Source organism: Modestobacter muralis (assembly GCF_010682105.1). Taxonomy (GTDB): domain Bacteria; phylum Actinomycetota; class Actinomycetes; order Mycobacteriales; family Geodermatophilaceae; genus Modestobacter; species Modestobacter muralis. The sequence goes on from NZ_JAAGWH010000004.1 coordinate 26,791, forward strand.
ATGATCCTCGACGGCCAGGAGTTCATCACGACCCAGTGGCTGCAGGCCACCATCCCGGGCCTCGCCGTCGTGGTCACCAGCCTGGGGCTCTCCCTGCTGGGTGACGGGCTCTCCGACCAATTGTCCCCGGAGCGGAGGAAGTGACCATGTCGATCGACCAGGCGCAGCCGACCGGCGCCACGGCCAGCGGGCACCAGAGCCTGGTGCCCGGCGTCCCGCTGCTGCGCGTGCACGACCTGTCCGTCGGCGTCCGCTCCGGCGGACGGACGGTGCAGATCGTCGAGGGCGTGTCCTTCGACGTCGACCCCGGTCAGCGGATGGGCATCGTCGGGGAGTCCGGGTCGGGCAAGTCGCTGACCCTGCGCGCGATCGCCGGGCTGCTGCCCAAGCCGGTCGAGGTGCTCTCCGGCGGCATCGAGTACAACGGCGCCGACCTGCTGGGGATGCCGGCGAAGAAGCGCCGGGCGCTGATGGGCCCGGAGATCGCGATGATCTTCCAGGAGCCGATGACGGCGCTGAACCCGGTGATGCGGGTCGGTGACCAGATCGCCGAGGGCCCGCGCCGGCACCTGGGGCTGTCGGCCAAGGCCGCCGGCGAGCTGGCCGTGCAGATGATGGCCCGCACCGGCATCCCCGACCCCGCCCGCCGGGCACGGGCCTACCCGCACGAGCTCTCCGGCGGGCTGCGCCAGCGGATCATGATCGCGATGGCCGTCTCGTGCGGTCCACGGCTGCTGCTGTGCGACGAGCCGACCACCGCCCTGGACGTCACCGTCCAGCTGCAGGTGCTGCGGCTGCTGGAGCGGTTGTGCGAGGACACCGGCACCTCGCTGGTGTTCGTCACCCACGACCTGGCCGTGGTGAACCAGACGTGTTCAGAGCTGGCCGTCATGTACGCCGGGCACATCGTGGAGTCCGGCCGGGTCAAGGACACCTTCCGCCAGCCGCGCCACCCCTACACCCGGGGCCTGCTGGAGTCCGCGCCCGACTTCGACCGGCCCGACCGGGCCCTGGTGCCCATCCCCGGCTTCCCGCCCAACGTCTCCGACCGGCCGCACGGGTGCCCGTTCGCGCCGCGCTGCGGCTATGTGCGCGATCACTGCACCGAGGCCGTGCCCCCGCTGACCGAGGTGGCCCCCGGGCGCCTGGCCGCCTGTTTCGAGAGCGACCGGCTGGACGAGGTGCTGGCATGAGCACGGCCGTGCAGGACCCCGGCCTGGAGCCCTCCGTGCTGCGGGTCAGCGCGCTGACCAAGCGCTACGGCGGGCACAGCTCGTGGCTGTCCCGGCTCACGTCGGGGCCCTCGGTCTCGCTCAAGGCCCTCGACGGGATCGACCTGCACCTGCGCCCGGGGGAGATCCTCGCGCTGGTGGGCGAGTCGGGGTCGGGCAAGTCGACGCTGGCCAAGATCCTGGTCGGCAGCGCCACCCCGACCAGCGGTGCGGTCTCCGTCGCCGGGCAGCCCGCGCCGGCCCGGCGGGACAAGGAGTCCTCGCGGCGGGTCCAGATGGTGTTCCAGGACCCGTACTCCTCGCTCAACCCGCGCATCACGGTGGGCAAGATGCTCAGCGAGCTGCTGCTGCTGCACAGGATCGTGCCGCGGTCGGAGGTGCGGGCGGAGAGCGTACGGCTGCTGAACCTGGTCGGCCTGGAGGAGGACGTGCTCGGGGCCTACCCCAGCCAGTTCTCCGGCGGGCAGCGGCAGCGGCTGGCCATCGCCCGGGCGCTCGCCGTCCGGCCCGACGTGCTCATCGCCGACGAGCCGGTGTCGGCCCTGGACGTCAGCGTGCAGGCCACGATCCTCGAGCTGTTCGCCACGCTGCGCTCGGAGCTGGGCCTGAGCATCCTGTTCATCGCCCACAACCTGGCCGTCGTGCAGCACCTGGCGGACCGGGTGGCGGTCATGTACCTGGGCCGGATCGTCGAGGTCGCCGAGACGAGCGCGCTGTTCTCCGCGCCGCGGCACCCCTACACCCGGGCGCTGATCGACTCCATCCCGCGGATGACCGAGACCAGCGTCAACGACGGCTTCGAGCTCGACGGCGAACCGCCGAGCCCCTACGACGTCCCCGCGGGCTGCCGGTTCCACCCGCGCTGCCCGCTGGCCAGCGAGATCTGCCGCGAGAACGACCCGCCACTGCTCACGATCGGCCCCGCGCACTCCAGCGCCTGCCTCAAGGCCGACGAGCTGGCCGCCATCCCCGTCCCCAACGCCCCGCAGGAGCGCGCATGAAGATCTGGATCAGCTTCGACATGGAGGGCGTCGCCGGCATCGTCGACTGGGACCAGTGCCGCCCCAGCGGCGGGGCCCGCTACGAGCTGGGCTGCCAGCTGATGCTCGCCGAGGTCAACGCCGCCATCGAGGGCGCGATCGCCGGGGGCGCGACCGAGGTCGTGCTCAACGACTCGCACGGCACCATGGCCAACCTCGACCCGCGGGCGGTGGCCGGCAACGCCAGCTACATCGCCGGCCGGCACAAGCCGATGTACATGATGCAGGGGCTGGACGAGACCGTGGACGCGGCCTTCTTCGTCGGCTACCACGGCTCGATCTCCGGGCAGCCCTCCACGCTCAGCCACACCTACAACCCCGAGGTCTTCGCCGCGGCCCGGGTCAACGGCGTCGAGGTGGGCGAGAGCGGGATCAACGCACTGGTCGCCGAGCACTTCGGCGTCCCGATCGCCTTCCTCTCCGGGGACGCGGTCACCTGGGAGCAGACCGCGACCTTCGCGCCGGGCGGCGTGCACGTGGTGACCAAGGAGTCGCTCACCCGGTTCAGTTCGGCCAACCTGCACCCGGCCGAGTCCTGCCGGCTGATCCGGGAGGGCGCCGAGGAGGCCGCCCGCCGGGTGGCCGGGGGCGCCGTGGGCACCCCGGGCATCACCCGGCCGGCGACCCTGGAGCTGGACGTGCAGACCGGGGACATGGCCGAGGTGGCGACCTGGGCGCGCGGCGTCGAGCGGGTGGCCGAGCGGACCGTGGCGATCTCCGGTGAGGACCTGCTCGCCGTCTTCCGCTCCTTCGTCGCCGTCAACTACATCACCCGTCAGGCCGGTGGCCGGTGAGCGGCGTACAGCTGTACGAGGTCGCCCCGGCATCCACCGGCTGGGCCCTGGTCCTGCACGGCGGGGCCGGCGGCCGGGTCGAGGAGCTCTCCCTGGAGGAGGCCGGCACGTACAGCGAGGGGCTCACCGCGGCGTACCAGGCCGGCGCGGCGGTGCTCGCCGCCGGCGGGAGCGCGCTGGACGCCGTCTGCGCGACCGTCGAGCGACTGGAGGACGACCCGCTGTTCAACGCCGGCCGCGGCGCCGCCCTGACCTCCGAGGGCACCGCCGAGCTCGACGCCTGCGTGATGACCGGCGACGGCCGGGCCGGGGCGATCGCGGCCTCGCAGTTCGCCCGCAACCCGGTCCACGCCGCGCGCAAGGTCCTGGAGGAGACCCCGGCGGTGCTGTTGATCGCACCCACCGCCGGGCGGATCGCCGACTGGGGCCTGCGGACGGTCACCCCCGACCACTTCACCACCCCTGCCCGGCAGCAGCAGCTGCGCCGGGTGCAGGAGGGTCTGCTCGCCGGCTCCCGGCACGGCACCGTCGGCGCGGTCGCCGTCGACGTGCACGGCCGGGTCGCGGCGGCCACCTCCACCGGCGGCATGGTCAACCAGAGCGAGGGCCGGGTCGGGGACACCCCGGTCGTCGGGGCCGGCACGTACGCCCGTGACGGCGTGGGCGCGATCTCCTGCACCGGTGAGGGCGAGGCGTTCATCCAGGGCGTGGTCGCCCACGACGTCGCCGCCCGGGTGCGCTACCTGGGCGTCGGCCTGGCCGAGGCGATCACCGGCACGGTGGCCGCCGAGCTCGCCCCGCGCGGGGCGACCGGCGGGCTGATCGCGGTCGGCGCCGACGGCGCGATCGTGGTCGCGCACAACTCCCCGGCGATGTTCGCCGCCTACCACGACGGCGAACGCCTCGTGGTCCACACCTGAGCACGGCCGCGCACATGGGGGACAGCGCATGACGCCCATCCGCGACGAGGTGTTCGCCCGGATGGACGAGCTGACGCCGGCGGAGAAGAAGGTGGCCCGCTCGCTGCTGGCCAACTACCCGAGCGCCGGGCTGGCCAGCGCGGCGACGCTGGCCCGCACCGCCGGCACCAGCACGCCCACGGTGCTGCGGCTGGTGGCCCGGATCGGCATCGGCAGCTACCCGGAGTTCCAGGAGCGGCTGCGCGAGGAGGTCACCCAGCGGCTGAACTCCCCGCTCAGCCGGGCGTCCGGGCGGCTCACCGGGGAGGGTGACGGCACGCTGTTCCAGCGCTCGATCACCCAGCGGCTGGGGCTGGTCGAGCGGCTGGCGGCGACCGTCCCGCCGAGCGAGTTCGACGCCGCGGTCACGCTGCTGGCCACCCCGGCCCGCAGCATCGTGGTCAGCGGCGGCTACTTCTCCCGCTTCGTCGGGCAGGTGCTGGCCCTGCAGCTGGACCAGCTCGTGCCCGGTGTCGAGTTCGCCGGCGAGCCGCTGGGCCGCGACATCGGCCGCTACCTGTCGATGGGCCGGGACTCCGTCGCAGTCGTGTTCGACCTGCGCCGCCACGAGCTGCCGGCCAAGCGCCTGGCCGCGCTGGCCAAGCAGCAGGGCGCGTCGGTCATCGTCATCACCGACGAGGAGCTCTCACCGGCCGCCGACACCGCCGACGTCGTCCTGCCGATCGCGGTCGACGGCGTCCCCTTCGACTCCTTCGCGGGGCTGGTCGTGCTGGTCGAGGCGCTGGTCGAGGGGGTCTTCCAGCGGGTCGGCGCCACCGGGCTGGACCGGATGCGGCAGTGGGAGGAGTCGGTGGTCATCCACCGCGCCTTCCGCGCCGGGCCCGAGCCCGAGCCCGACGAGGACGACGAGTCCGTGGACGACGACGAGGAGGACCGGGATGAGTGAGCTGGACGGGCAGGTCGCCGTGGTCACCGGCACCGCGCAGGGCATCGGGCAGGCGATCGCCCGCACGCTGCGCGGGGCCGGGGCCACCGTGCACGAGGTCGACCGCGACACCGTCGACCTGTCGGTCACCGCCGAGGTGGAGGAGTTCTTCGCCTCCGTCGGCGACGTCGACGTGCTGGTCAACAACGCCGGCGGCGTCACCGGGCAGACGCACGTCCCGATCGACGAGCTCACCGACGCCGCCTGGGACGCCGTGGTCGACGCGAACCTGCGGACGACGATGAACTGCACCCGCGCCGCCGCCCGCACGATGAAGCGCCGCGGGTACGGCCGGATCGTGGTCATCTCCTCCGGCGCCGGCCGCAGCGTGAGCCTGACCGGCATCCAGGCCTACGCCTCGGCCAAGGCCGCGCAGATCGGCTTCACCCGGCAGATGGCCCACGAGCTGGGCCCGCACGGCATCACCGTCAACTGCATCGCGCCGGGCTTCGTGCTGTCCAACCCCACCACCCAGGCGCAGTGGGAGAGCTACGGCCCCGAGGGTCAGCAGGCGCTGCTGGACCGGATCGCCGTCCGGGCCACCGGGACGCCGGACGACATCGCCCGCGGGGTGCTGTTCTTCGCCGTCCCCGCGGCCGGGTGGGTCAGCGGCCAGACGCTGTCCATCGACGGCGGCCACTCACTCTTCTAGACCGATCAGGACGGGGACCATGACGCAGGCAGCAGCGAGGCTCGCCGAGCTCGGCGAGCGGTACTTCCGGATCCAGCACACGTTCGACCCCTACAACGCCACGCTGCTCGGGATCACCGACTTCGACGGCCTGGCCGGTGACCCCAGCCGGGCGGCCAGCGAGGCCACCGCAGCGGAGTTCGCCGCCCTCGACGCGGAGATCGCCGCGATCGACCCCGAGGAGCTCGACGACGCCGGCCGGGTCGACCTCGGGGTGCTCAGCGTGCTGTCCCGCGGTGCCGGGCGGGACGCCGCTCACGCGCTGTGGGCGGCCAACGCCTCGGCCAAGGGCTACGTCAGCCGACAGGGCCTGGTGTTCCAGGCGGTCCCGGCCATGACGATCACCGATGCGGAGTCCGCCGCCCGCTACGAGTCCCGGCTGGCCGGGCTGGGCGCCTTCTTCACCGCGCTCGCCCGGCGGTACGCCGAGGAGGCCGCGGCCGGCCGGGTCTCCACCGCACTCGGCATCCAGCACGCGATCGGCCAGCTGACCGGCCACCTCGCCCGGGACCTGGACGACGACGCGCTGCTCGCCCCCACGGCCACGGCCGACCCGGCGCTGCGCGAGCGCGCCCGGGAGACGATCCGCACCGAGGTGCGCCCGGCGATGACCGTGCTGGCCGACCAGCTGCGCGACCTGCTGCCCGGCGCCCGGCCCGACGATGCCGTCGGGATCAGCAACGTCCCCGGCGGAGAAGCGGCCTACGTCGACGCGGTCGCCCGGCACACCACCACCGACCTGACCCCGGCGCAGGTGCACCAGATCGGCCTGGACACCCTGGCCGAGCTGCGCCCGCGCTGGCTGGAGATCGGCGCCCGGGCGCTGGGCGTGAACACCTTCCCCGAGATCGCCGAGCGGCTGCGCGCCGACCCCGCGCTGCGGTTCGAGACCAGCGCGCAGATCGTCGAGGTCGCCGAGCGAGCGCTGCAGCGCGCGCAGGCCGTGCAGGACGACTGGTTCCCGCACTTCGACATCCCGGCGTGCGTGATCGAGCAGATCGACCCGGTCGACGCCGCGGGCGCGGCGATGGCCTACTACCGCCCGCCCGCGGTCGACGGCAGCCGGCCCGGCGCGCACGTGCTGCAGGCCACCGACCCCACCGAGCGCTTCCGGTTCGAGTACGAGGCGCTGGCCTTCCACGAGTCGGTGCCCGGGCACCACCTGCAGCTGGCCACCGCGCAGACCCTCGACCTGCCCCGCTACCGCCAGCACCTCGACGTCGAGGCGTGCAGCTTCAACGAGGGCTGGGGGCTGTACGCGGAGTCCCTGGCCGAGGAGATGGGGCTCTACAGCGACGACGTCGCGCTCCTGGGCATGCTGTCGTTCGCCTCGCTGCGGGCCTGCCGGCTGGTCGTCGACACCGGGATGCACGCCTTCGGCTGGTCCCGCGAGCAGGCCGTGCAGTTCATGCTCGACAACACCGCGACCACCCGCGACAACGTGGTCAGCGAGGTCGACCGCTACATCTGCTGGCCGGGCCAGGCGCTGGCCTACGTGATCGGCAAGCGCGAGATCGTCCGGCTCCGCGAGCGCGCCACCGCCGCCCTCGGCGACCGCTTCGACCTCGTCGGCTTCCACGGCGCCGTCCTCGGCGGCGGCGCGCTGCCACTGCCGGTGCTCGACGACGTCATCACCCGCTGGACCGCCGGTCTGGCACCTGCAGAGGAGCACGCATGGACCTGACCATCAACGGCGCCCGGCTCACCGTCGAGGTGTCCGGCCCCGAGGACGGGCCGGTGCTCATCGCCCACCACGGCGGCGGCGGCATCGGCTCGCTGGCCGAGCCCCGCTCCACCTTCGGCCCGCTGGCCGACCGCTTCCGGGTCGTCGTCTTCGACGCCCGCGGCTGCGGCACCAGCGAGGGCATCGGGCCCTACTCCCACGAGCAGTGGGCGGCCGACGTCGAGGGCCTGCGCGAGTGGACCGGTGCCGAGCAGATCGCGGTGGCCGGCGGTTCCTACGGCGGCTTCATCGCCCTCGAGTACGCCGTCCGGTACCCCGGCCGGGTGCAGGCGATGGTGCTGCGCGATACCTCCGCCGACGGCAGCAACCTGGAGCTGGCGTTCGAGAACGCCCGCAACCAGGACCGGGTGGAGATCGACTGGGAGCGGTTCAACCGCTACTGGCACGGAGAGACCCGGGACGACGCGGACCTCAAGCAGCTGTGGTCCGAGCTGATCCCGCTCTACGACAAGCACTACGACCCGGAGAAGTCCGCCGCCGCAGTGGAGGCCGGGTACTACCGGCACGAGGCGCACAACTGGTGCTTCCAGCACAACTGGGGCAGCTACGACCTCAAGGCCGACCTGCCCGCGGTGACCGCACCGACCCTGGTCACCGTCGGCCGGCACGACTGGGTCACCCCGGTCAGCTCCTCGGAGACCATCGCCGCGCTGCTGCCCAACGCCGAGTTGGTGGTGTTCGAGGAGTCCGGGCACTCGCCGCAGAACGAGGAGCGCGAGCTCTTCCAGACCACGATGCGCGGCTTCCTCGACCGAGTCGTCCCCGCGTGAGCGGCCCCCTGGTGGTCATCGGTGCCGGCGCGATCGGCGGGACGCTGGGCGCGCACGTGGCCCGGGCCGGCGGCGACGTCCTGCTCTGCGACGTCGACGCCGAGCACGTGGCCGCGATCAACGCCCGCGGGCTGTCCATCGAGGGCCCGGTCGACGAGTTCACCGTGAGCGTCCCCGCGGTCACCCCCGACGGCCTGCCCGACGTCATCGAGCGGGCGGTGGTGGCGGTCAAGAGCCACCACACCCCGGCCGCCGCCGAGCTGCTGCGCGACCGGCTCGCCCCGGACGGCTACGTGCTCACCGTGCAGAACGGGCTCACCGCCGACGTCCTGGTCGACGTGCTGGGTGCCGACCGCGTCATCTCCAGCTTCATCAACGTCGGCGCGGACTATCTCGGCCCGGGTCGGATCGTGCAGGGCAACGTCGCCGCCTTCCACATCGGCGAGCTGGCCGGCGGGGAGATCACCCCGCGGGTGCGCGAGCTCGCCGAGCTGCTGCCCTACGCCCAGCCGACGGCCAACGTGCTCGGCTACCTGTGGGGCAAGGAGGCCTACGGCGCGATGCTGTGGGCCGGCGCGGTCTCCGACCTCACCATCGCCGAGAGCCTGGAGCGGCCGGCCTACCAGCCGCTGATGGTGGCCCTGGCCCGCGAGGTGCTCGCCCAGGCGCCGGTGCCGGTGGAGAGCTTCGACGGCTTCGACCCCGCCGACCTCGAGGGCTCGCTGGACCGGCTGGCCGCCTTCAACCGGCGCAGCGCCAAGCAGTACAGCGGCATCTACCGGGACCTCGTCGTCCGGAAGCGGAAGACCGAGATCGACAGCATGCTGCGCGACCTGGACGGGCCGATCTTCTCCAAGATCGGCGAGATCGTGCACGACATCGAGCAGGGCCGTCGCGTCAACGAGGTCGCCAACCTCGACGAGCTCGCCGCCTTCGCCGCGTCCCTCCCTCCCCACGCAGCCGCGTCCCGGCCCACCCACCCCTAGGAGATCCCCATGCGTGCTGCCCTCTACCAGGGTGCCGGCGTCGTCGTCGTCGACGACGTCCCCGACGCGAGCATCGCCGAGCCCACGGACGCCGTCGTGCAGGTGCTGCGCTCCTGCATCTGCGGGTCGGACCTGTGGTCCTACCGCGGCATCGTGAACCGCGCCGCCGGTGGCCGGCAGGGCCACGAGTTCCTCGGCGTCGTCACCGACGTGGGCGCCGAGGTGACCAGCGTGCGCCCCGGTGACCTGGTCATCGCCCCGTTCACCTGGTCGGACAACACCTGCCCGGCCTGCGTCGAGGGCCTGCAGAGCAAGTGCGACAACGGCGGCACGTTCGGCGCCCCGGGCGCCGACGGCGGGCAGGGCGAGGCGGTGCGGGTGCCGCAGGCCGACGGCACGCTCGTCGCCGTCCCCGGCGGGGTCGACGGCGTGGACGACGCCCGGCTGACCGCCCTGCTCGCGCTGACCGACGTGATGGCCACCGGGCTGCACGGCGCCGTGCTCGCCGGGGTGACCGAGGGCTCGACCGTCGCGGTCATCGGCGACGGTGCCGTCGGGCTGTGCGCGGTGCTCGGCGCGAAGCAGGTGCTGGGAGCGGAGCGGGTGATCCTGATGAGCCGGCACGCCGACCGGACCGCGCTCGGGCGCACGTTCGGCGCCACCGACGTCGTCGCCGAGCGCGGCGCGGAGGGCATCGCGGCGGTCCGCGAGCTCACCGGCGGCCGGGGCGTGCCCTTCGTCGTCGAGGCCGTCGGCACCCCGGAGTCGTGGGAGATGGCGCTGGGCATGGCCCGGGCCGGCGGCCACGTCGGCGCCGTCGGCATCCCGCACCAGATGCCCGAGCTGCCGCTCTTCCCGATCGTGCGCTCGCACCTCACCGTGGGTGCCGGCATCGCGCCGGTGCGCCGCTACCTGCCCGACCTCATCGACCGGGTCACCAGCGGCCGGCTCGACCCCAGCCCGGTGTTCGACCTGACCCTGCCGCTGGAGCGGGTCGCCGAGGGCTACGCCGCGATGGACGAGCGCCGCTCGATCAAGACCATGCTGGCCGGCTGATGGCCCCGCCGCGGATCGTCGACGTCCTCGCCGTCCCGGTCCGCGGCGGGTTCTTCGCCGACGACCAGGCCGCCATCCGGGCCGGTGCCGAGCACGACGGGTTCGGCTACACCGGGGCGCCGCTGACGCCCGGGTTCACCGCCGTCCGCCAGCCGGGGGAGGCCCTGTCGGTGCTGCTGGTGCTGGACGACGGCTCGGTCGAGTTCGGCGACTGCGCGGCCGTGCAGTACAGCGGCGCGGGCGGGCGCGACCCGGTGTTCTCCGCCGACCGCGCCGCCGGCGAGGTGACCGCGCTCGTGGCGCCGGGCCTGGTCGGCCGGGAGGTGACCGGCTTCCGAGCGCTCGCCGAGGAGCTGGAGGACGACGTCCGGCTGCACACCGCGATCCGGTACGGGGTCAGCCAGGCGCTGCTGGCCGCCGCCGCCCGCGCGGCGCGGGTGACGATGGCCGAGGTCGTCCGGGACGAGTACGCCACCGGTGCTCCGCTGCTGCCCGTCCCGCTGTACGCCCAGACCGGCGACGACCGGTACGCAGGCGCGGACAAGATGATCCTCAAGGGCGTCGACGTCCTGCCGCACGGGCTGTTCAACTCCCCGGCCGCCTTCGGGCCCGAGGGCTGGGGGCTGACCCAGTACCTGCGCTGGCTGGTCGCCCGGATCGACAGGCTCCGCCCGGACGGCGGCTACCGCCCGCGGCTGCACGTGGACACCTACGGCACCCCAGGGCTGGCCTTCGGCGGCGACGTCCGCGCGGTCGCGGCGTACCTGGCCGGACTCGGGGAGCTCTGCGCGCCGTACGAGCTGGCCGTCGAGCACCCGATCGACGCCGGCAGCACCGCCGCCCAGCTGGACACCTACGTCGCGCTGCGCGCCGAGCTCGCCCGGCTGGGCAGCAGCGTGCGGATCGTCGTCGACGAGTGGTGCAACACCCTCGACGACGTCCGCGCCTTCACCGCCGCCCGGGCCGCCGACGTCGTGCACGTGAAGACGCCGGACCTCGGCTCGCTGACCGCCACCGCCGAGGCGCTGCTGCTGGTGCGGGCCGCGGGGCTGGAGGCCTACTGCGGCGGCACCTGCAACGAGACCGACCGCTCCGCGCAGGTCACCGCGCACGTGGCGATGGCGTGCGAGGCGAGCCAGGTGCTGGCCAAGCCCGGGATGGGCGTGGACGAGGGCCTGATGGTCGTCGGCAACGAGATGGCCCGGACCGCGGCGCTCGCCGCGGCCCGCCGCGCGTGGAAGGGGGTCCTGCGATGACCGCACCGGTCGACAGCCTGCCGCCGGGCTTCCTGGCCGCGCTCACCGAGTACGTGGCCATCCCCAGCGACAGTCGCAGCGCGACACCGGAGACGATGCGCGCCGCCGCGGAGTGGCTGGCCGGCCGGCTGTCCTGGGCGGCCGGGCGGGTCGAGGAGACCGACGGCTTCCCGGTGGTGCGCGGCGAGTGGCTCGGTGCACCCGGCGCGCCGACGGTGCTGGTCTACGGGCACTACGACGTCCAGCCCACCGGCGACCTCGCCGAGTGGCACACGGCGCCGTTCGAGCTGGTCGTCGACGGGCCGGTGCTGCGCGGCCGCGGCGTCACCGACGACAAGGGGCCGGTGCTGCTGGTGCTGGCCATGGCCGAGGCGCTGCTGGCCGAGCGCGGCGGGCTGCCGCTGAACGTGAAGTTCCTGCTGGAAGGCGAGGAGGAGATCGGCAGCCCGCACCTGCCCGGCTACGTGCGCGCGCACGCCGACGAGCTCGCCGCCGACCTGGTCATCTCCGCCGACGGCGCCATGTGGCGGCCGGGTGAGCCCTCGATCTCCATCGCCTCCAAGGGCCTGGTCGCCCTCGACATCGAGGTCACCGGCGCCGCCGAGGACCTGCACTCCGGTCGCTACGGCGGCACCGTGGCCAACCCGGTGCACGCGCTGGCCACCGTGCTCGCCTCGCTGCACGCGGCCGACGGATCGGTGGCCGTCCCCGGGTTCGCCGAGGGGGTCGCGGAGCTGTCGCCGCAGCGGCGGGCGGAGATCGACGCCGTCCCGTTCGACGACGAGGAGTACCGCGTCGCGGTCGGGGTGCCGGAGCTGTTCGGCGAGGCCGGCTACTCGACGCTGGCCCGGCTGTGGGAGCGGCCCACGCTGGAGGTCAACGGCATCACCGCCGGCGGCAAGTACACGGTCATCCCGCACCGGGCCGTGGGGCACGTGTCCTGCCGGCTGGTCGGGCAGCAGGACCCCGAGCGGGTGGTCGCCGCGATCACCGCGCACGTCACCGCGCTCGCCGTCCCCGGGGTGGAGGTGGCGGTACGCGCCGACCCCGGTTGGGTGCCGGCCTACCGGATCGAGCCCGACCACCCCGCGGTGCTCGCCGCCCGGGACGCGCTGGCCGAGGTCTACCCCGGCCACCCGGTGCTGCTCGCGGTCATCGCCGGCACGCTGCCGGCCACCACGCTGTTCGAGTCGGCGCTGGGGGCCAAGACGCTGTTCTTCTCCTTCGCCACCGCCGACGAGAAGCACCACGCGCCCAACGAGTTCATGCGGATCTCCCGCATCGGTGAGGGCATGCGGGCCTGGGCCGCGCTGTGGGACCGCCTCGCCACCACGACGGAGGGCACCCGATGACGTACGCCAGCCATGACCACCAGTCGGGGTACCGCTCGTTCGACTATCTGGCCGGCGACCTGGGGCTGCCCGTCGTCCCGCTCGCCCCGGAGTCCGGCCGGGTCCCGCCGTACGACGGCGGGTTCACCATCGAGCAGGTGGAGCGGGCCGAACGCCTGCTCGCCGAGAACGTCACGATCAGCCTGCACGACCACCCGGTGCTCTTCCCCGCTGACATGGCCGACACCCCGCGCTACAACCGCACCGGTCGGCAGCACACCGCCTTCACCGGGCTGCGCGACTCCGGCCTGACCGTCGTCTTCGACAACATGATGGACGGCACCGCCTGCGTGACCGGCAACGCGCCGTGGCAGTGGGACGACGTGGTGGTCGACCTCGGCATGCGGCTGGCCGACCTCGCCCACTCCGAGGGCGTCGGCGTCATCCGCACCGTCGCCGACATCGAGGCGACCCACGCCGCCGGCGGGGTCGGGCTGGTGTTCGGGCTGGAGGCGGCCACCCCGATCGGCAACGACCTGGACAAGCTCGACGTCCTGTTCGGGCTGGGCATCCGGCAGATCGGCATCGCCTACTCGGACTCCAACGCGCTGGGCTCCGGGCTTAACGAGGTCGTCGACGGCGGGCTCACCGCGCTCGGCCGGCGCGCCGTCCGGCGGATGAACCAGCTGGGGCTGGCCGTCGACGTCTCGCACTCCTCCGACCGGACCGGCATCGACGCGTGCGCCGCGTCCGAGGCACCGGTGTTCATCACCCACGCCGGCGCCCGCGCCGTCTGGGACATCCCGCGGCTCAAGGGTGATGACGTGCTGTGCGCGGTCGCCGACACCGGCGGGGTGATCGGCATGTCGGCCGCGCCGCACACCACCGTCTCCCACGCCCACCCCCGGCACTCGATCGCCTCGGTGATGGACCACTTCCGGTACTGCCTGGACCTGGTCGGCATCGACGCGGTCGGGTTCGGCCCGGACACCCTCTACGGGGACCACGTCGGGCTGCACACCACGTTCGCCGGGCTGCTGGCGACCGAGCCCCGGTCCGGCGCGCCCGTGCCCGACCGGGTGCCCTACGTCGACGGGCTCGAGAACCCCAGCGAGTCCTTCCACAATATCGCCGCGTGGCTGGTGCGGGACGGGTTCACCGACGAGGAGATCACCAAGGTGCTGGGCGGGAACGTCCTCCGGGCGCTGCGTCTGATCTGGCCGTGAACGTGTCCCGCCGGTCGGCCGGGGTACCGCGTCGGTCATGACCGAGAACATCACCGAGCCCCAGACGAAGCCCCTCGCGCTCGTGACCGGTGCCTCCAGCGGCATCGGGTTCGAGCTGGCCAAGCAGTTCGCCGAGCACGGCTACGACGTCGTGGTGAACGCCGAGGACGCCGGCATCGAGAAGGCCGCGATGCTGGTGCGCGCCTCCGGCGCCCACGTCGTCCCCGTCCAGGCCGACCTGCGCACCGAGCAGGGCGTCGCCCAGCTGTGGGAGGCCGTGCAGGCGCTGGGCCGCCCGCTGGAGGCCGCCGCGCTCAATGCCGGCGTGGGCCAGAGCGGCGCCTTCGTCGACACCGACTGGGCCGCCGACCTGTCGATCATGCAGCTCAACGTGGTCTCCACCGCCGCGCTGCTCAAGCTCGCCCTGGTCGAGATGACCGCCCGCAACTCCGGGCGGATCCTGGTCACCTCCTCGATCGCCTCGACCATGCCCGGCGCCTACCAGCCGGTCTACAACGCCTCGAAGTCCTTCGTCCAGTCGCTCACCGAGGCCGTGCAGGCCGAGCTGAAGGACAAGGACTCCGCGGTCACCGTCACCTCGCTGATGCCCGGCCCGGTGGACACCGACTTCTTCGAGCGCGCCGGCCTCGAGGACACCGCCATGGGCCAGGGCCCCAAGGACGGCGCCGACGCCGTCGCCGCACAGGGCTTCGAGGCGCTGATGGCCGGTGAGCGCAAGGTCGTCGCCGCGTCCCTGGCGACCAAGGCGCAGGCCGCCACGGCCGGCGTGCTGCCCGACGCGGTCAAGGCCGCCGTGCACAAGGTGATGGCCAAGCCGCAGGACTGACCGGCCGCCGGACGGGGACGGTGGTGGCCCGCGCCGCCGCCGTCCCCGCCGCGGTGCTGGCCGTCGTCCTCGCCGTGGCGTCCGCGTGCTCGCCGCGCTGGCCGGGTCCCTGCTGACAGTGTGGGGCGGGGCCAACGTGCTGGTCGGCGGGGCGGTGCTCACCGGCGTGCTCGACCTCGGGCCGGTCGCCGACGAGCGCGCGCTGCGCTGGCACGTGCCCTGCTGGGACGCCTGGTTCCTGCTGTGGGGTGTCGCGCTGCTGGTCGCGGTGGTCGCGGTCCGCGGGGTCAGCGCGGCGGGGCGGTGGAGCCGCGTTCGACCAGCTCCGGGGCCACCAGTTCCACCCGCTGGACCGGGCGGTCACCGACCGGCCCGGTGAGCTGCTCCAGCAGCAGCTCCGCGGCCCGCCGGGCCAGCAGTCCCGCGCGGTTGTCGACCGTGGTCAGCGGCGGGGCCCACCAGGCGTAGAACGGCTCGTCCTCGGTGCAGATCACCGACAGCTGGGCGGGCACCTGCAGCGGGCCGTCGCCGATCACCGGCAGCGCGCCGAACGAGGCCTCGTGGTTGCTGATCAGGACCGCCGTCGGCGGCTCGGGCAACGCCAGCAGCTCGGTGGCCGCCGCCCGCCCGAAGTCGGGCGTGAAGTCCCCGCGGCGCACCAGGTCCTCGTGCAGCGGCACCCCCGCGTCGGCCAGCGCCCCGGTGAACCCGGCGTGGTGCAGCCGGCCGGACGTGATGTCCGGCGGGCCCTCGATCGCGGCGATGCGCACGTGCCCGAGCTCCAGCAGGTGCCCGGTGGCGACCCGGGCGGCGGTCTCGTAGGCCGACATCACCGACGGCGCCAGGGCCCCGGGCACCTCGCGGTTCATGGTGACGACCGCCTGCCCCTCCTGGACCAGGGTGTTGACGAGCTCGGAGTTGGCCCCGGTGCCGGCCACGACCACGCCGTCGAAGCGGTGCTGGCGCACCGTCTGCAGGAACGCCGCCTCGCGGGCCGGGTCGCCGCCGGTGGTGCAGACGAGGACCTCGTACTCCTCCTCGGCCGCCCACTCCTGCAGCGTCTCGGCGATGGTGTGGAAGGTGGCCGTGCGCAGGTTGTTGACCACCAGCCCGATCAGGCCGGTGCGCCGGGTGCGCAGGGCGCTGGCCATCCGGTTGGGCTGGTACCGCAGCGCCACTGCGGCGGCCTCGACCCGGGCGCGGGTCGAGGGCAGCACCGCCGGGTGGCCGGACAGCGCCCGGCTCGCCGTGCTGGTGCTCACCCCGGCGGCAGCGGCCACGGAGTTCAGGGTCGCCGGCACAGCTCGTTCCTACCGGTGCCCGGCCCACCTCGCTCGGTCACCCCCCTGTGCGGGCGCAGGGTGTAGGTGTGCCGTCGGCGAGGACACATGCCGCGATGGCCCGAAGGGCACATGCGACGGTGATCCTGCAGGTGAGGCGGTGGGTGGCCCGCTCCACGACCTGCCGGACGGGGACCGGGACGGGGCGCCCCGGGAACCGTCGTACCCCCGTCGTACGGTCGCCCGGGCTCCTCCACCGGGGGGTCGGTGAGAGGGGGAGACGTGTACGAGGTCGAGGGTGGGCTGGTGGTCAGCGCCAGCGACCTGACCGGTTTCCTGGAGTGCGAGCACCTCACCCGGCTGTCGGTGGAGGTGGCCCGCGGCGTCCGTGGCCGGCCACCGGCGGTCGACCCGATGACGGCGCTGGTCGCCGAGCACGGCATCGCCCACGAGGCCCGGCACGTGCAGCGGCTGCGCGATCGCGGCCTGCGCGTGGTCGAGATCGCCGGTCCGGCCGGGAAGGACGCCGCCGGGCTGCTGCGTGCCCAGGCCGAGACGCTGGCGGCCATGCGCGCCGGCGCCGACGTCGTCTACCAGGCGACCTTCTACGACGGCACCTGGCGCGGGCACGCCGACTTCCTGCTCAAGCGCACCGACCGGGTCAGCGACCTGGGCCCGTGGGCCTACGACGTCGCCGACACCAAGCTCGCCCGGCGGATCAAGGTGCCGGCCCTGCTGCAGATGGCGCTCTACGGCGACCTCCTCGCCGGCCTGCAGGGCGTGCCGCCGGAGCTGCTGACCGTGGTCACCGGCGACCAGCAGGAGCTGGTGTTCCGGTACTCCGACGCCGAGGCCTACACCCGGGCGGCCCGGTCGCGCTTCCTGGCCCGGCTGGCCGACGGCGAGCTCGCGCCGCCCTACCCGAACGCGCACTGCGGGGTCTGCCCGTGGCGGGAGACGTGCACCGAGCGGTGGCGCGGGGAGGACTCGCTGTCGCTGGTGGCCACCATGCGCCGCGACCACGCCACCGCGCTGGCCGAGGCCGGCATCACCACCGTGGCCGCGCTGGGTGTCCGGCGGCCCGAGGAGCTGCCGGAGTCGATCGGCCGCACGTCGGCGCAGCGGCTCACCCAGCAGGCCCGGCTCCAGCTCGACGAGCGGACGACCGGCGTCCCCTCCTACGAGTTCCTGCCGCGCGAGGCCGGCCGGGGCTTCCAGCTGCTGCCCCCGCCCAGCTCCGGTGACCTCTTCTTCGACATCGAGGGCGACCCGTTCGCCGGCGACGCGGGCCTGGAGTACCTGTGGGGCGTGCTGGACACGGCGGGGGAGTTCACCGCGCACTGGGGCTGCGACCCCGCCGCCGACGACCAGTCCGCCGCCGAGCGGGTCGCCTTCGAGGCCGTGGTCGACCAGCTGACCGCGGCGTACGCCGCCGACCCGACCATGCACGTCTACCACTACGCGCCCTACGAGCCGACCCGGCTGAAGACCCTGTCCGCCCGGTTGCGCACCCGGGAGGCCGACGTCGACCGGCTGCTGCGGGCCGACGTCCTGGTCGACCTCTACGCCGTGGTCCGGCAAGGGCTGCGGCTGAGCAAGGAGTCCTACTCGATCAAGCAGGTCGAGGACTACTACCGCGGCCACACCCGCGCCCACGGCGCCTCGGTGTCCGACGCCGGGGAGTCCATCGTCGCCTTCGAGCGCTGGCTGGCCACCCGCGACCAGGACCTGCTGGACCAGATCGAGGCCTACAACCGCGACGACTGCGTCTCCACCCTCGAGCTGCGCGACTGGCTGGAGGAGCGGCGCACCGAGCTGCTGGCCACTGGCGCGGAGCTCGGCCGGCCCGAGGACGGCGACCCCGAGGGCTCGGCGGAGAACGCCGCCGCCCAGGGGCTGCGGGAGGCCCTGGAGGACCGGCTGCTCGCCGGGCTGCCCGAGGTCGGCCGCACCCCCGAGCAGGAGGCGACCTGGCTGCTGGCCCAGCAGCTGGGCTGGGACGCCCGCGAGGCCCGGTCGGCGTGGTGGGAGTACTTCCGGCTGCGCGACCTGCCCGCCGAGGACCTCGAGCGGGAGACCCCGGCGCTGGGCCCGCTGGAGGGCCCGGAGCTGCTGGGCGTCAGCGGGCGCTCGCAGCACTGGCGCTACCGCTTCCCGCCGCAGGAGACCAAGGTGTCGGCCGGCAGCCGCTACGAGCACCTGCTCGCCGCCGCCGACGGCACCCGCATCACCAGCTCGGTGGTGGAGGTCGACCCGACCGCCGGCTGGGTGGTGCTGGCCCGCAGCGCGAGCTCCCCGCACGAGCACCCGACCGGCCTGCTGCCCACCTCCCCGCCCAGCGACCGGCTGTTCCGCGCCGCGCTGCACGACCTGGGCGAGCAGGTCGCCGGCAGCGGCATCGACGGTCCCGGTCCCGCCCGGGCGGCTCGCGACCTGCTGCTGCGCCGGCCACCGCGGCTGGTGCCCGGCACGCCGCAGCGCGAGCCGGGGGAGGGGTCGGCGGCGGCGGTGCAGCGGCTGGCCGGCCGGCTCGACGGCGGGGTGCTCGCCGTCCAGGGCCCGCCCGGGGCCGGCAAGACGTACACCGGCGCGCGGGCGGTCGTCGAGCTGGTGCGCGCCGGCCGGCGGGTCGGGCTGACCGCGTCCAGCCACAAGGTGATCGGCAACCTGCTCGACGCGGTGATGGTCGCCGCGCGGGAGGCCGGCGTGCCGGTGCGGGCGCTGCAGAAGGCCGACGACGTGCAGCGGTGCAGCGACGCCGACGTGCGCTGCGTGGGCAGCAACAACCAGGTGGTCGACGCACTCGACTCCGGTGACGTCGACCTGGTGGCCGGCACCTCGTGGCTGTTCGTCCGGCCCGAGCTCGCCGGCCGGCTCGACGTGCTCGTGGTCGACGAGGCCGGGCAGCTGTCCCTGGCCCGCACCCTGGCGGTGAGCCGCGCCGCGACCAACCTGGTCCTGCTCGGCGACCCGCAGCAGCTGCGCCAGCCCGGCCAGGGCATCCACCCCGAGGGCGCCGACGTCTCCGCGTTGCAGCACGTGCTCGGCGACGACCCGGTGCTCCCCGTCGAGCGCGGGGTCTTCCTCGACCGCAGCTGGCGGATGGCCCCGGCGCTGTGCCGGGTGGTCTCCGACCTGTCCTACCGCGGGGAGCTGCAGCCGGCGCCGGTCACCGCCGACCACGCCCTCGACGCACCCGTGCGGTGGGCGGCGCCGGCCGGCATCGGCTGGGTCCCCGTGGTGCACGAGGGCAACGGGTCCGCCTCACCCGAGGAGGCCGCGGTCGTCGCCGCGCTGGTCGGTGACCTGATGGGGCGGCGGTGGCGCAGCGGCGGGGTCGACCGGGTGATGGGCCAGGCCGACGTCCTGGTGGTGACGCCCTACAACGCCCAGGTCAACCAGGTGCGCAGCGCGCTGGCCGCGGCCGGCCTCGGCGGCGTGGAGGTCGGCACGGTCGACAAGTTCCAGGGGCGGGAGGCGGCGGTGGCGGTGTTCTCGCTGGCCGCCTCCAGCGGCGCGCACGTGCCGCGGCGGCTGGACTTCCTGCTCGACCGGCACCGGCTCAACGTGGCCCTGTCCCGCGCCAAGACCGTCGCCTACCTGGTCGGCAGCCCGGCGCTGCTCACCTCGCCGGTGCAGACACCCGACCAGCTGCGGCTGGTCAACGGCCTCTGCCGGCTGGTGGAGGTGGCGACCGGGTAGTCCTCGGCCACCGCGTGAGCGCCCCGCCGGTCGACCTGCGCCTCGCACCGCCGCCCACCTCGGCGGCGGTGCGCGACAGGTTCCGCCGGCAGGGCAGGCGCGACACCGTGCCCGAGCTGGCGGTCCGCCGCCGGCTTCACGCCCGCGGGGTCCGGTACCGGGTCGACGTCCGGCCCTGCCGGGAGACGCGTGCCCGCGGCGACATCGTGTGGAAGGGCCGCAAGCTCGTCGTCTTCGTCGACGGCTGCTTCTGGCATGCCTGCCCGACGTGTGGTCACCAGCCCACCGCCAACGGTGGTTGGTGGGCCGAGAAGCTGGCCGCCAATGCCGCCCGTGACCGGCGCACCGACACCGTCCTCACCGGGCTGGGCTGGCGGGTGCTGCGGTTCTGGGAGCACGAGGACCCCGACGCGGTCGTCGACCGGATCTGTACGGAGCTGGGTCGGGATCGGGCCTCGACCGCGGATGCTGGTTAGGCTAACCTCACCAGCATCCGGGGGCGCCGTCGCCGGGACGACGTTCGGGAGACAGCGATGACCACCGCGTTGCGCGAGGCCACCGGCACGGTGCTCGCCGAGCCCGGACTGCGTGTGGTCCCCGAGCCCGTCGCCGCACCCGGTTACCGCTTCTTCGACGTCACCGTCGCCCGCGTGGAGCGGCTGAGCCCGAGCTTCCTGCGGCTGACCCTCACCGGCCCCGAGCTCGCCGAGTTCGGCGCCGGCCGTGACGACCAGCGGATCAAGCTGGTGCTCTCCCGTGACGGCTCCCCGGTCACCGACCTGCTCACCGACGGCCCGAACTGGTACGCCGAGTACTGCGCGCTCCCCGACGACCGTCGCCCCCACCTGCGCACCTACACCGTGCGCGCCGCCCGCCCCGACCGGGCCGAGCTCGACGTCGACGTCGTCCTGCACGGCGTCGACGGCGGGAACGCCGGCCCGGCCGCCGGCTGGGCGGCCGCCGCGCAGCCCGGCGACCCGATCGTCGTCCTCGGCCCCGACCGGCCGCGGCCCCGCGGCGCCGGCAGCGGCCGAGCCTGGGGCGTCGAGTGGGCCCCGCCCGCCGACGGCACCCTCTTCCTCGCCGGCGACGAGACCGCGGTCCCGGCGATCAGCGCGATCCTCGAGGCGCTGCCCGGCGGCCGCCGCACGGTCGCGGTGCTCGAGGTCCCCGAGGCCGGCGACGTGCTGTCGCTCGACCTCGCCCCGGGCATCGAGGTGCACTGGCTGGTCCGCGGCAGGCGCGAGCACGGCGCCGCCCTCGGCCCGGCCGTGCACGCCGCCCTGTGCAGCCTCGGCCTGGCCCGCGCCGGCGCCGGGCAGGAGCCCGAGGACGTCGACCTCGACGGCGGCATCCTCTGGGAGGTGCCCGACGTCCGGCCCACCGGCTGCTACGCCTGGCTGGCCGGCGAGGCGGGCATGGTCAAGGCGCTGCGCCGCCGGCTGGTGCATGACCTCGGCATCCCGCGCACCTCGGTGGCCTTCATGGGCTACTGGCGCCGCGGCGCCGCCGAAGGCGCCTGAGCCCGGAGGCCCGCCGAGGGCGGGCCTGAGGTCGTAGCGCCGCCGAGGGCGCCTGAGGTCGTAACGTCGCCGGCGTGCGCCCCTTCCTGCTCGTCCTGCTGGTCCTGTTCGCGGTGTGGATCGCGCTCACCGTGATCGGCTTCATCGTCAAGGGCCTGTTCTGGCTGGCCGTCGTCGGCATCGTCGCCTTCGCCCTGACCGCGGTCGTGGGTGGGTCCCGGCGCCGGTGACGGTGCTGCTGGTCGACGTCGCGAACACCCTCGGCGCCCGGCCGGACGGCTGGTGGCGGGACCGCGCCGGCGCGACGGCCCGGCTGCTCGACCGGCTGGCCCTGCTGCCCGGCTCCGACGTCGTCGGACCCGACGGTGTGCCGGTGCCGGTGACCGTGCTGGTCGCCGTGGTCAAGGGCCGTGCCCGGGACGTCGCCGCCCCGGCCCGGCTGCGGCTGGTGCGCGCCCCCGGCAGCGGGGACGACGCCCTCGCCGCGGTGGCCGCCGACCTGGCCGAGGGCGACGACGACCTGCTGGTGGTCACCGCCGACCGGGAGCTGCGCACCCGGCTGCCCGCGGCCGCCCGCACCGCCGGCCCGGGCTGGCTGCTCGGGGCGGCCGACGCTGCGGCCGCTGACCGGGCGGCCGACGCCGACGAGGAGCAGGATCGTTCCCCGTGAGCGTCAAGAAGTTCCTCAACGACCCTGACGACCTGGTGGTCGAGGCGTTGGAGGGTCTGGTCACCGCCTCGGCGGGCCGTCTCCGCCTGCACCGCGACCCGCTGTGGCTGGAGTCCGCGGCCGCCGACGCCGACCGCCGGGTCACGCTGGTCTCCGGTGGCGGGTCCGGGCACGAGCCGCTGCACAGCGGCTTCGTCGGCCCCGGGATGCTCGACGCCGCCGTCCCGGGCGCGGTCTTCGCCAGCCCCACCGCGTTGCAGGTGGTCGCCGCCGTCCGTGGGGTCGACCGCGGTGCCGGCGTGCTGCTGATCGTCAAGAACTACACCGGCGACGTGCTCAACTTCCAGATCGCGGCCGAGATCGCCGCCGAGGAGGGCATCGAGGTCGAGACCGTGCTGGTCGACGACGACCTGGCCAGCGAGTCCGACGACGGCCCGGGCCGCCGGGGCACCGCGGCCACGGTCGTGGTGGAGAAGGTGTGCGGCGCCGCCGCGGCGCGCGGGCTGCCGCTGGCCGAGGTGGCCGAGCTCGGCCGCCGGGTCGCCGCCGGCGCCCGCAGCATGGCCGTCGCGCTGGAGGGCGCGGTGCACCCGGGCGAGGACGTGCGCTCCTTCGACCTGGCCGCCGACGAGGTCGAGCACGGCGTCGGCATCCACGGCGAGCGCGGCATCGACCGCCGGCCGATGGCCGGAGCCCACGAGCTGGTCGGCGCGCTCACCGAGCCGCTGGTCGCCGCACTCGGGCTGGCCGAGGGCGACCGGGCCGTCGTCGTGGTCAACGGCCTGGGCTCCACCCACCTGCTCGAGCTCTACGTCGTCTTCCGCGAGGTCGCCGCGCTCCTGGAGGCCCGCGGGATCGGCCTGGCCCGCAGCCTGGTCGGTCCCTACGTGACCGCCTTGGACATGGCCGGCGCCTCGGTCACGCTCGTCCGGGCCGACGACGAGCTGCTCGGGCTCTGGGACGACGCCGTCACCACCACCGCGCTGACCTGGGAGACCCGATGACCGCCACGCTGGACCGCGCCGCCGCCCGCCGCTGGATGGACGCGTTCGCGGCCGACTTCGAGACGCAGCGCGTCCGGCTCACCGAGCTCGACCGGGCCGCCGGGGACGGCGACTTCGGCGCCAACCTGCGCTCGGCGCTGGGCAAGGTGCAGCAGCGGCTGGCCGCCGACCCGCAGACCGCCCGCGCCGTGTTCGCCGCGGTGTCCGACGCGTTCCTGGACACCGGCGGCACCAGCGGCCCGCTGTTCGGCATGTGGTTCCGGGCGCTGTCCCGGGCGCTGCCGGAGACCGACCCGGCCGACGTCACCCAGCTGGCCGAGGGGGTGCGGGAGGGCACCGCCACCGTCCAGCGGCTGGGCGGCGCCGAGGTGGGCGACAAGACGATGGTGGACGCGATGGTCCCCGCCGTCGCAGCACTCACCGACGCCACGGGCACCGGGCCGCAGCAGGCGCTCACCGCTGCGGCCGAGGCCGCCGAGGCGGGAGCCGCCTCGACCGAGGACCTCGTCGCCCGGCGCGGGCGGGCCAGCTACGTCGGCGAGGTCGCCCGCGGGGTCCTCGACCCCGGTGCGCTCGCGGTCGCGCTGTTCTTCCGGGCCGGCGCCCGCGCGCTCGACGGCTGAGGCCGTCGGGCAGGGTGGCGGCATGACCGCGATCCCACCGTCCGCGGTGCGCGCCGCCGCCGACCTCGCCTCCGGCCGCGCTGGCGGCGGTGACCCCCGAGCTGCTCACCGCACCGACGCCGTGCCGCGACTTCGACGTCCGTGCGCTGCTGGACCACCTGGCGTGGGCCGCGGTGCTGTCGCAGCGGGCCGCGGTGCGGATGCCACTGGAGCAGGACGCGGACAGCCTCACCCCCGCGCCGTTCCTCGACGGGCTGCCGGTGGAGCAGTGGGCGGCCGCGGTGCCCTTCGAGCTCGACACCGCCGCCGACGCCTGGGCCGACCCGGCCGCCTGGGAGGGCGAGACGCTGATGGGCGCGACGCCCATGCCGGCCGCCGTCGTCGGCCCGCTGATGCTGGCCGAGTTCGTGCTGCACGGCTGGGACCTCGCCCGCGCGGTCGGCGCGCCCTACGACGTCCCGGCCGGGCTGGGCGAGGCCACCCTGGCCGCGGTCGAGCCGATCGCCCAGCTGGGCCGGGACGGCGGGTGGTACGGCCCCGCGGTGCCGGTGCCCGCCGACGCGCCCGCGGTCGACCGGGCGCTCGGGCTCAGCGGCCGCGACCCCCGGTGGACGCCCTGAGGCTCAGTCCAGCGGCTTGACCAGGGTGAGCCGGGTCGAGCGGCGACGGCCGGGCAGGCAGGCGGCCGCGGCCAGGGCGAGGGCGACGCCGTCCTCGATCAGCCCGGCCCGCAGGTCCGGCATCCGGGTGCCCGCCCAGCGCCGCCAGGCCAGCCCGCCGAACGAGCCGGCCGCCGAGCCGGCCATGCCGGCGACCACCGGCCAGGCGGCGTTCGCGCCCTGCCGCCGGGCGAGGAGCCCCGCGCCGGTCGCGCCGCTGGCCAGCCGGGGCGGCAGGCCGGCGCCGCTGGTGCGGTCGGGGGTGTTCGGCTGCTTGTCCCCGTACAGCTCACCGGCCAGCGAGGCGAACGAGGCGACCTTCTTCAGCGCCCCGGTGTCGGCCGCGGTGAGCGTCGGGGCGGCCAGGCCGAGGGAGCTGCGGCTGCCGGTGGCGAGGCCCAGCAGCAGCGAGCGGCGCACCAGGTCGGCGGAGGCCCCCTGCCGGGGCAGCACCCGCTCCTTCGGCGTCGGCAGGCTCTGCACGACCGCCTGCACGGCCGCACCGTAGGCCAGGTGCGGCAGGGCGTCGGCGACCCAGTCCTCCCGGGACCAGGTGCGCGGGTCGCTCACGCCGAGCAGGGCGACCGGGACGTCGGTGGTGGCCATCGACGCGGCGCCCTTGACCACCGAACCCACCGGGAACGGCATCCGCACACCGGCGGAGCGCACCAGGCTCGACGCCACCCCGACGGTGAGCCCGTTGGCGAGGCCCAGCAGCGCGCCGAGACCGGTGGCCCGGCTGGCCCGCTCACTCCCGGACCCGGTCAGCCGCTGGCCGGTGGCTGCGAGCAGGGCCTGGACGGTCTGCTCGGGCACGGTGCTGGCCGGGCGGCCGCGCAGGGCCATGTCGAGGTAGGTGGCAGCGGTGAGGGCGGTGGTGCCGGCGGCGCCGGCCAGCAGCCCCCGGCCGAAGGTCCCGGTCATGTCCGGAGCCTGTACGTCGCGGGCCCGCCCGGCAACCTCAGCGGACGGGTGGACCGGCTGAGCAGGGTGGGGCGACGGCGTGGCGACACTCACCCCGCTGCGACACACAACGGTCACGCCGAGCTGGCACGGTGGGACTCAGCGCCCGAGGTCGTGTGCTCTCCGACCCCCGCCCGCCGCACCCCGGTGCCGCGCGTGCTCCTGCGCCGCGCGTCCTCCCCGTGAAGGTCCCGATGTCCCTTCCTGGTCCCTCCCTGTCCCGTACCCGGACCCCGGCCCGACTCCGCGCCGCGGTCACCCCGACGACACCTCCCTCGCTGCCCCGGCTGCGCGTCGCCGTCGCCGTCCTGTTCGGTCTGGACGGCTTCGTCTTCGGCAGCTGGGCGGCCCGCGTCCCCGACGTCAGCGCTGCGACCGGCGCCGGCCACACCGCGCTCGGCGTGGCCCTGCTCTGTCTGTCACTCGGCGCGCTGGCGTGCATGCAGCTCACTGCTGCGGTGTGCCGCCGCCTCGGCACCGGCCGGACCAGCGCGCTGGCCGGGATGGGCGCGAGCGCCTGTGCAGCCCTCCCCGGCTTCGCCACCTCGGTGCCCGCCCTGTGCGCGGCCCTGCTCGTCTTCGGCGCCACCACCGGCGCGGTCAACGTGGCCGCCAACAGCGTCGGCGTCCGGGTCGAGGCAGCGGCCGGACGGCCGCTGCTCTCCGGCCTGCACGCCGCCTTCAGCGCCGGCGGTCTGCTCGGCGCGCTGATCGGCGGGCTGGCCTCGGCCGTCGTCGGGGTCGCGCCGCACCTGGTCGGCGTGGCCGTGCTGGGCCTCGCCGTGATGACGTGGGCCGGGCCGGTCCTCGCTGCCTCCGACGACGGCCGCCCGGCAGCCGACCCGCTCGTCGCTCCCGGCGGTGCCGCGCCGGGACGTCGGCCGACCGGTGTCCTGGTGCTGCTGGGCTCCGTGGCCGGGGCGACCGCCTACGGCGAGGGCGCCCTCAGCGACTGGGGTGCCCTGCACCTGCGGGAACAGGTGCACGCCGCTCCGGCGCTCGCCGCGGCGGGCTACGCCGGGTTCTCCTCGGCGATGGCCGTGGGCCGGCTGGCCGGCGGCCGCCTGGTGGCCGCGGTCGGTGAGCGGCGGCTGCTGGTCGGCGGCGCGCTCCTGGCCGCGGCCGGGGCCCTGGCTGCGGTCACGACGTCGTCCCTGCCGGTGGCGCTGGCCGGGTTCGTCGTCGTCGGGCTCGGCCTGGCGAACGTGTTCCCGCTGGCGATCGCCCGGGCCGGTGCGCTCGGTGGCCCCTCCGGCGTGGCCCTGGCCACCACGGTCGGCTACACCGGCCTGCTCGGCGGACCGCCGGTGATCGGCTTCCTCGCCGAGCGGGCCGGGCTGCCCACCGCGCTGGGCACGGTCGCGGTGATGGCCGTGCTCGCCGCCGTCCTGGTGCTGGGCATCGAGGGCTCCGCGGTGCGGCGACCGGTGCTGCCCGCGATCCCGGGCTGGGCGCAGCCGGTGCTCTTCGGGCGTCGCCCGGTCGCGGTGCAGCTCCGCGCGGGCGGTGAGGGCGCCCTGGCGTCCCGGGTGCGCAGCGGCGCGTGCAACTACATCCGTGACCTCGAGCTGCTCGAGGTGGGCTGACCCCGCCGCTGGCCGGCGGGTCGGGCAGGGGTGAGGCTGGGTCCCCATGAGCACCCCTCCCGTGCACCTGTCGACCTGGCCGACGCCGCTGGACCCCGCGCCCCGGCTGGCCGTGGCCCTCGGGCTGGAGCCCGGCGACCTGTGGGTCAGGCGCGACGACCTGACCTCCTTCGCCGGGGGCAACAAGGTGCGCAAGCTCGAGCACCTGGTCGGCGAGGCGGCGGCGGCCGGGGCCACGGTGCTGGTCACCACCGGGGGCGTGCAGTCCAACCACGCCCGGATGACCGCCGCCGCCGCGGCCGTGCGCGGGCTGTCGTCGGTGCTCGTGCTCACCGGCGCCGCCGACCCGGCCCGGCCCGGCAACCTGGCGCTGGAGGAGCTGTTCGGCGCCCGGGTGGTGCTGGTGCTCCCGGGCGAGGACGCGCAGGCGCGGATCAGCGCGGTCACCGCCGAGCTGCGGGACGCCGGGGAGGTGCCCGCCGTCCTGCCGCTGGGCGGCTCCACCCCGACCGGTGCCTGCGGCTACCTGGCCTGCGCCGGAGAGCTGGCCGAGCAGGCGCCGGACCTGGACACCGTCGTCGTCGCCGTCGGCTCGGGCGGCACGATGGCCGGCCTGGTCGCCGGGCTCGGCGCGGAGCGGGTGCTGGGCGTCGACACCGGCGCCGTGCCCGACCCCGCGGAACGGGTGACCGAGCTGGCCACCGCGCTGGGCGCGACCGTCGGCGGGCTGCGGCTGCGGCGCGACCAGGTGGGGGAGGGCTACGGCGCGTTGACCGAGGCCGGGGCCACCGCGATGCGGACCGCGGCGCGCACCGAGGGCCTGGTGCTCGAGCCGGTCTACACCGGCAAGGCGATGGCCGGGCTGACGGCCGCGGTCGCCGACGGCAGCGTGCGGCCCGGACGGCGCACGGTGTTCCTGCACAGCGGCGGGCTGCCGGGCCTGATCGGCCACCCGTACGCCACCGAGCTGGCAGCCCGCGCGCTGGACGGTGCGTGAACGCCGTGTTCCGTTCCGTCGCACCCCGTTGACTGCTCGCCTGCGGAGGCGGTGAGGTGGGCCGGTGACCATCCGCCGGACGACCCTGGGCGGCCACACCCACGAGTTCGCCTCGCTGTCGGACCTGCTGGCCAAGGCCACCCCGGCCCGCTCCGGGGACGTGCTGGCCGGGGTGGCCGCGGAGTCGCAGGCCCAGCGGGTCGCCGCTCAGCTGGCGCTCGCCGACGTCCCGCTGGCGACGTTCCTGACCGAGCAGGTGGTCGGCTACGACGAGGACGACGTCACCCGGCTGATCGTCGACACCCACGACCCGCTCGCGTTCGCCCCGGTCGCCGGCCTGACGGTGGGGGAGTTCCGGGACTGGCTGCTGGCCCGCGCCGCCGAGCGCGACGAGGCGGCGATCAGCTCGCTGGCCCGTGGGCTCACCCCGGAGATGGTGGCCGCGGTGTCGAAGCTGATGCGCACCGCCGACCTGGTCGCCGTGGCCCGCCGCACCCGCGTCGTCACCGGGCTCCGCAGCACGCTGGGCTTGCCCGGGCGGCTGGCGTCCCGGCTGCAGCCCAACCACCCCACCGACGACCCGCTCGGGGTGACCGCCTCGATCTTGGACGGGCTGCTGCACGGCAGCGGGGACGCCGTGATCGGGATCAACCCGGCCACCGACTCCCCGGCGCAGACGATCGCGCTGCTGGAGCTGGTCGACGCGGTGATCGGCCGCTACGAGATCCCCACCCAGTCCTGCGTGCTGGCCCACGTGACCACCACACTGCGGGCGCTGGAGGCAGGGGCCCCGGTCGACCTCGTGTTCGCCTCGGTCGCCGGCACGCAGGCGGGCAACCGCGGCTTCGGCATCACGCTGGACCAGCTGGCCGAGGCCCGCGCCGGCGCGCTGGAGCTGCGCCGCGGGACGGTGGGCCGGCAGGTCACCTACTTCGAGACCGGTCAGGGCTCGGCGCTGTCGGCCGACGCGCACCGCGGCGTCGACGGCCGGGCGGTCGACCAGCAGACCCTGGAGTGCCGCGCCTACGCCGTCGCCCGGCACTTCGACCCGCTGCTGGTCAACACCGTGGTCGGCTTCATCGGCCCGGAGTACCTCTATGACGGCAAGCAGGTGGTGCGCGCCGGGCTGGAGGACCACTTCTGCGGCAAGCTGCTGGGCCTGCCGATGGGCGTCGACGTCTGCTACACCAACCACACTGACGTCGACGGCGACGACACCGACGCCCTGCTGCTCCTGCTCGGGGCGGCGGGCTGTGGGTTCGTCATCGCCGTCCCCGGCTCGGACGACGTGATGCTGCACTACCAGTCGCTGTCGTTCACCGACGTGCTCACCGCCCGGTCGGTGCTCGACCTGCGCCCGGCCCCGGAGTTCGAGGCGTGGCTGGCCCGGATGGACCTCCTGGACGACGCCGGCCGCGTCCGCGACCTGGCGCCGGAATCCGCGCCCGCCCGCGCCCTGCTCGCCGCGGCCCGCCCGTGACAGCTCCCGACGGCCGTGTTCGCGACCATGGCCCGGACGCGCCGGACCGCCGGCCGACGACGGGAGGCCATGTTCGCCAACATGGCCCGGACACCGGCGACCCGTGGGCGGTGCTGCGGGGTGCGACGCGGGCGCGGGTGGCGCTGGGGCGGGCGGGGGACGGGTTGCCGACGACGCGGGAGCTGGAGTTCCGCGCCGCGCACGCCGCCGCCCGGGACGCCGTGCACACCGCGCTGGACGCCGATCGGGTGCGCGCCGCACTGACCGTGGCGGGCGTCGGGCTGGACGTGCTCGAGGTGCACAGCGCGGCACCGGACCGGACCACCTACCTGCAGCGCCCGGACCTGGGACGGCGGCTGGCGCCCGGCACGGAGCTGCCCGCCGGGGAGCACGACCTGGCGCTGGTGCTCGCCGACGGGCTGTCGCCGCGGGCGGTGCACGAGCACGCGGCGGGCACGGTCGCGGCGGTGCTGGAGCGGCTGCCCGGGTGGTCGGTGGCGCCGGTCGTGGTGGCGCACCAGGGGCGGGTGGCCCTCGGTGACCCGGTGGGGCAGGCGCTGGGTGCGGCGATCGTCGTCGTCCTGGTGGGGGAGCGGCCCGGGCTGAGCTCGGCGGACAGCCTCGGGCTGTACCTGACGCACGGGCCGCGGCCGGGGCGGGCGGACTCCGAGCGCAACTGCATCTCCAACGTCCGGCCCCCGCACGGGCTCGGCTACGCGCAGGCCGCGGACACCCTGGTGGCGCTGCTGCAGGCGTCCCGGCAGCTGGGCGCCTCCGGCGTCGTGCTCAAGGACGAGGGCACGGCGCTCCCACCCGGCGCGGGGTGACCTCGGCGCGTCCATGCTGCTCACCAGGGTGCGCAGAGCACGGGTCCGGCCGGATCACGTCCCCCGGCCGGGGGTGTTCCGCACAGTTGTGCTCTGCTCCCTGGTAGGGAGCAGAGCACAACTGTGTGAGAGAGGGCTGTGTCAGCCGGCGTAGGAGCCGGAGCCGAGGTCCTCCAGCAGCGACGGGCCGGTGGGGGCCCAGCCCAGCTCGGCGCGGGCCCGGGCGCCGGTGGCCTGCTGGGAGATGTCCAGCGCGCCGGCCAGCGCACCCAGGCGGGCCTCGGTCTCGGCCTCGGTGGAGGACACGGTGC
This sequence comes from Modestobacter muralis, assembly GCF_010682105.1. Taxonomy (GTDB): domain Bacteria; phylum Actinomycetota; class Actinomycetes; order Mycobacteriales; family Geodermatophilaceae; genus Modestobacter; species Modestobacter muralis. The sequence continues at coordinate 57,294 of NZ_JAAGWH010000004.1, forward strand.
GCTCGTCGAGCCCGGCCCCGCGGCTGGCGGCCGCACCGATCTCGGCCACCGTCGGGTTCTGCCCGTTCACGCCCAGGTAGTAGGCGCCGGGAGCGGCCTCGGTCAGCGCGGCGACGTAGAGCCGGGCGAGGTCCTCGGTGTGCACCGTCGTCCAGGTCTGCGCGCCGCTGCCGGGCAGCACCAGGGCGCCGTCGTCGGTGCGCGGGCCGTCCTTGACGACGTTCGGCAGGCCGAGGCCCCGGCCGTAGACGATGCCGGGGGCGATGACGACCGAGCGCACGCCGTCGTCGGCCGCGGCCCGCACGCGGGCGTCCAGCGGCAGCCGCCAGGCGGTCAGCGCCGGCGGGGCGAAGGGGGTGTCCTCGTCGATCGCCCCCGCGCCGTGCACCCACACACCGCTGGTGTGCACGTAGGGCTTGTTGCTGCCGGCCAGCGCGGGCAGCACCGCGTCGAGCAGGGCGGCGTCCCGGTCGGCGTCCTTGCCGTCGGCGGCGGCCGCGGTGTGCACGACGCCGTCGGCGGCGCGGGCGGCCTCGGCGAGCACCGCGGTGTCCTCGACCGACCCGCGGACGACGGTCGCGCCGGCGGCCTCGAGGGCGCGCGCGGAGGCGTCGCTGCGGGCCAGCGCGTGCACGTCGTGGCCGTCGGACAGCAGGGCGGTGAGCAGGGCGGAACCGACGAGTCCGGTGCCACCGGTGAGGAAGACGTCCATGTCCGGTCCAAGGGCGGCGCGGGCGCGCCGATTCCCGCTAGAACCGGCGGAGCGGGCCGATCCGCATCACGGCGCTCAGCAGGGCCTCCATCGGGTGGCGGCGCGGGGGCTCGACCTCGGCCGGCCAGTCCGGCGCCAGGTCCGGATCGAGGGAGGCGCTGGCCGTCTCGGCCACCCGGCCCTGCAGCCGGGCTCGGACCTCCTCGGCCGAGTAGGCCCGCCGGGACCGTTCGTGGCGGGCCAACACCGCACCGGTCGCGGCAACTCCGACGATCCCGGCGACTCCGAGCAGCTTCGACAGGCGCATGGAGCGGTAGCGTAGTGATGTGGCTCACTCCCGTGTGGTCTCCCGTCCCTCCGTGCCGGCCCTGTCGCTCGCCGCGGCCGTCGACCTGACCCGGACCGGCGACATCTGGGTCTTCCGCGGGGCCTCGCTGGCCGACCGGGCGATCCAGACGGTCACCAACGCCCCGGTCAACCACGTCGGCATGGCCGTCGTCCTGGAGGACCTGCCGCCGCTGCTGTGGCACGCCGAGCTGGGGCACTCGCTCGTCGACGTGTGGTCGGGCCGGCACCAGCGCGGCGTGCAGCTGCACGACCTGTCCGATGCCGTCTGCGTGTGGGCCAAGCGCTACGGCCAGCAGGGCTGGCTGCGCCAGCTGGTCGGCCCGGCCGACGACGGCGGGGTGACCCGGGAGATGGAGGACGCCGTCCTGCGCACCATCGCCCGGCTCGACGGCAAGCCCTTCCCGACCACGAAGCACCTGGCCCGCGGCTGGGTCAACGGCAGGCTGCGCCGGCACCAGAGCAACGACACCGTCTTCTGCGCCGAGCTGGTCGCCGCCACCTACACCGCGATGGGGCTGCTGGCGCCCGACCGGCCGCTGAGCGCCTACGACCCCGGGAGCTTCTGGTCCGGTGACGACCTGCCGCTGGTCGGGGCGGAGCTGGGCACCGAGATCCGGGTCGACGTCCCGTCCGGCCCGATCTGCGGCTGACCGGTCAGACCCGCACCCAGCGCTCCACCAGCCCGACGATCGCGGCTTCCTTCGCCGCGACGTCGGCGCTGTCGCCGAGGGTGAGCACGGCCCGGTCGGTGTCGGCCCAGCGCAGCAGCCCGGTGTCGTCGGGGAAGGTGAAGCCGGCGGTGTCCTGCGGCCGGGCGCCGCGGTGGAACACCAGCTGCAGGTGGTCGACGGGGAAGAGCCGGAACGTCACCCGGTCCACGCCGTCGGCGCAGAAGCTGGGTGCCCGCCACTTCACGTGCTCGGTCAGGTCGGCGGCCGAGGCCATGATCGCGGCGCGGAGCCGGCGGACGTCGTCGGCCCGGGGGTGGTCGAGCTCGGCGAGGAACTCCTCGACCGTCTGCTGTGCCATGGGGACAGCGTGCCCGACGACACCGACAGGCCGGCGCCTGCCGGGCCGGGTGCAGGGGGCGGCGGGCGGCCGGCCCCCGCCGCTCGCCAGGTCAGGCCCCGGCCGGGACCGGCGCCCCGTCGATCGGCAGCCGGACGGTGAACGTGCTGCCCGCGCCGGGCTCGGAGCGGACCGTGAGCGACCCGCCGTGGGCCTCCCGCACGACCGCGCGCGCCAGCGGCAGCCCCTGCCCGGTGCCCCGGCCGACGTCCTTGGTGGTGAAGAACGGGTCGAAGATCTTCCCCCGCACGTGGTCGGGGATGCCGGTGCCGGAGTCGCTGATCCGGATGACGACCTGGTCGCCGTCCACCGCGCTGGTCACCCCGATGCGGCCCCGTGCCGGCCGGTCTCCTCCACCGCGTCGGCGGCGTTCACGATCAGGTTGAGGAACACCTGGTTCAGGTCGGCGATGTTGCAGCGCACCGGCGGCAACTCCGCCAGGTCCAGGGTCAGGTCGGCCACCCGGCTCACCTGGTGGCGGGTGACCGTGACCGTGGCCCGCAGCGCCTCGTTGAGGTCGGCGGGCACGTGCTCGGTGTGGCCGGGGTGGCTGAACGTCTTCATCGCCCGGACGATGTTGGCCACCCGGTCGATGCCCTGCAGGGTCTGCTCGATGGCACTGGGCACCTCCGTCTGCAGGTAGTCGACCTCCAGCCGGCCCTCGGCCTCCCGCATGGTGTCCTGCCGCTGCTCCCAGCTCGTCGCCTCGCCGGCGTCGAGCAGGTTGCGGTACAGGGTGACCATGCTCATCAGGTCGGCGAAGGCCTCGGCCAGGAAGCGGGCGTTGTCCCCGACGTACTGGATCGGGGTGTTGATCTCGTGCGCCAGCCCGGCGGAGAGCCGGCCCAGTGACTCCAGCTTCGACTCGCGGTGGACCTCGGCGTCCCGCGCCTTGCGGTCGGTGATGTCCCGGGTGCACATCTGGATCTCGGCGATGGCGCCGGTCCTGTCGCGCAGCACGGAGGACACCGCCTCCACCCAGATCCAGTGGCCCTCCTGGTGGCGCACCCGGAAGGTCAGCTCGCCGCGGCCGGCGTCCGCCCGGAAGCGTCCCTCGCGGTCGACGATCGCGCCGACGTCGTCGGGGTGGACCAGTTCCAGGGCGCGGCAGCCGACCAGTTGTTCCGGCGTCCGCCCGAGCACCGCGAGGACGGCGGGGGACACGTAACGGATCTCGCCGTCCGGCCCGTGCTGGCTGATCAGGTCGCCGCTGTTCTCCGCGAGCAGCCGGTGCAGCGCCTCCGAGCGGGCCAGCGACTCCTCGGCGGACTCCGACGCCCGCTGCGAGTCGACGAGCCGGGTCACCGCGCCGGCCACCGCGCCGTCGACCAGCACCGGCTGGGTGCGCAGTCGCACGGTGAGCGAGGTGCCGTCGGCGCGCCACAGCACGGCCTCGGCGTCCTCGGCCAGCGCCGGCGGGCAGGTCGGGCACCCGCCGTCCGGTGCCGCACCGCCGGGTGTGCCGGGTTCGTGTGCCAGCGAGTGCAGGTGCGCCCCGACCAGCTCGGTCACCGGGCGGCCGAGCACGGCGGCGGTGGCCGGGTTGGCGTAGTGGCAGATGCCGGCTGCGTCGAGGGACCAGACCGGGTCGGCGGAGGCGTCGAACAGCGTCCGGACCTGCCCCTGGGGCACCAGTCCGACGGTGACCGGTGCCGGGGCCGCCGGGGCGCTCACGCCGCACCGCCGGTCACCAGGATCGGGCCCGCCAGCGGCTCACGGGCGGCGAAGTTCTCCAGCCGCTGCACGAGCGGTGCGGTGACGGTGGTGCCGCGCCCGACCAGCAGCACGCCGCCGGCCGTGCGGATGTCGTCGAAGACGAGCATCCCCTCCTCCAGCTCGCCGATGCCCACCACGCGGGCCTGCTCGGGGTCGTGTCCGGCCCCGTGGCAGCGCGCGAGCGCCGCGAGCACCGCGGGGTCGTGGGAGCCGGCGTCGGCCTGCAGCACGGCGATGGTGTCCTGCACCGACGGACGGGTGGCCCGGCCCTGCTCGAAGTCCACGGCGACCTTCAGAATGCGCGTCACGAGCGGCAGGTCCTCACCGCCCGGCACGCCCGGACCGTTCCCGACGCCGTCGTAGCGGGCCCGCTGCCAGCCGATGGCCGCCCCGACGGCCTCCAGGCGGGGGATGGCGGAGACCAGGTCGCGGCTCAGGTGCGGCACCCGGGCCTGCATCGCCGCCTCGTCCGGGTCCAGGGGGCGGCCGGAGTCGATCTTGACCTGCACGCTCGCGGGGAGGCTGACGCTGCCGAGCGCGGCGAGCATCGCGGCCACCTCCACCTCCCAGACGTCCTCGACGCCCAGCGCCTCGGCCACCTCGGTGGCGGTCCGGGTGATCCGCTGGGACCGGGCGAAGGCCACCGGCTGGGCGAGCCCGAGCGTGGCGATGAACGCCTCGACCGTGCGGCGCAGGGTGGAGGCCATCAGCTCCTTCTCGGCGGTGGCCAACCGGTGGATCTCCACGGCCGAGCCGATGGCGTCCATCAGCACGTCCGGCGGGCAGGGCTTGGTGAGGAACCGGAAGACGTGGCCCTGGTTGACCGCGGCGATGGCGGCCTGGGTGTCGGCCTGCCCGGTGAGCAGCACCCGCCCGACGTCGGGGTGGCGGGTGCGCACCTTGGACAGGAAGGTGGCGCCGTCCATCTCCGGCATCCGCATGTCCGAGACCACGACCGTCACCTGCTGGGCCGCGAGGATCTCCAGCGCGGCGGCACCGCCGGTCGCGGTGTGCACGGTGTACTCCCGGCGCAGCTGGCGACGCAGGCCGTCGAGGATGGCGACCTCGTCGTCGACCAGGAGGATCGAGGCGGGTGGCGTCGCCGGCGCGACGCTGCTGACGGTGGGGTTGGGCATGACGCTCTCCCTGACGATGCGGACCCGCCGGCGAGTGGCGGTCACCTCCGTCATCGGCCGCACGTGCCGGAGATGTGATCCAGGCCACCTCCATCGAGTGAGGCCTGTCACGTCTCTCAGGCCAGGGCCCGCTCCGTCGTCCGCCGGCCCAGGTCCACCACCGTGTCGTGGGCGGCCGGGAGGTGCCGGTCGTGGGTCACGCACACGACCAGCCGGCCGGCCAGCGCCCGGCGCAGGTCGGCCACCAGGGCGGCGGCCGTCGGTGGGTCCAGGTGCGCGGTCGGCTCGTCGAGCAGGACGACGTCCCGGTCGGCCAGCAGCGTCCGGGCCACGGCGAGCCGGCGGCGCTCCCCGCCGGACAGCGACGTGCCGCCGGCGCCCACCGAGGTGTCCAGGCCGGCGGGCAGCTCGGCCAGCAGGCCGCCGAGCCCGGCGTCGGTGAGGGCCGCGCGCATCGCCTGCTCGCCCGCGGCGCCGGCGAGCTCCCCGCGCGGGCGGGCCAGCGCCAGGTTGGCCCGCAGGGACGCGTCGAACACGTGCGCGTCCTGCGGGCACCAGGCGATCGCGGACTGCACGTCGGCGCGGGCGAGCCGGTCGACCGGCACCGGACGGCCGCCGTCGCCGAGCACGTAGTCGCCCGACGCCGGGCGCAGCGAGGCCATCAGCACCGACAGCAGCGTCGACTTGCCCGAGCCGGACGGGCCGGTGACCACCAGCCAGCCGGTGCCCGCGGTGGCCACCAGGTCCAGGTCGGTGAGCACGCCGGGGCGGCCCGGCCAGCCGGCGGTGAGGTGCTCGGTGGCCAGCTCGCGCACCGGGCGGGGGACGGCGAGGCGGTCGGCCGGTGCGGGGTCGGCGGCCACCGGCTCGGCCAGCACGGCCCCCACCCGGGCGCGGGCGTCGCGCCAGGCGAGCCGGTGGCGGGCGGCGGCACCGATCGCGGTCAGCGGCTCCAGCATCGCCAGCGGGGCCAGCGCCAGGACGGCGGCGACCGGGGCGGACAGCTCGCCGGCGCGCACCGCGGCCCCGGCCACCGCGATCGCCAGGACGGCGGCCGCGCCGGTGGCCAGCACCGCGACCGCGTCCGCGGCGGCGGCCGCGGCGGCACCGGACTGCGCGGCCCGGCCCTGCCGGCGGCCCAGCGCGTCGAGCCGGTCGACCTCGCCGGCGGCCAGGCCGTGCACCCGCAGGTCGGCAGCGGCCTCGAGGGCGGCGCTGGTCTCGCGCAGGGTCACCGTCTGCAGCTCGGCGGCGGCGCGGGCGACGCCGCGGTCGGCCCACCGGTGCACCGCCAGGACGGCGAGCACCGCGGTGGCGACGACCGCGCCGACCAGCAGCCCGGCCCGGACGTTGAGCACGGTCAGTGCCGCCGTCGCCCCGGTCAGCACCACGGCCGACACCAGCGGCGGCGTGACCACCCGCACCGACAGGTCCTGCAGCAGGCCGACGTCGCCGACCACCCGGGCCAGCGCGCGGCCCGGCGTCCGGTCGGCAGCAGGGCCCTGGGCGATGAGCGCGCTCCACAGCCGCAGCCGGGTCCGCGTGGCCAGCTGGAACGCGGCGTCGTGGCTGGCCAGCCGCTCCAGCCAGCGCAGCACCGCCCGCCCGAGGCCGGAGCCCCGGACGGCGACGATGGCGATCATCAGGGTGAGGATCTGCGGCTGCTCGGCGGCCCGGACGATCAGCCAGCCCGACACCGCGGTCAGCGCGATGCCGAACGCCGAGGACGCCGCCCCCGCGGCGACCGCCCGCGCCACGGCCCGCCGCGGCCAGCTCAGCCCCGCCGTCGTCGCCGGCCCGGCGGTCCCGCCCGCGACCGGTCCGGCCTCGACAGGGGCAGGAGTGGCCACTTCTGCCCCCGTCGAGGCGGCCGGGACGGTGGTCAGGGCCGGGACGCCGGTGCGCGCGGGCAGCTCGACGGTGCGGTCGGCGAGCGCCGCCAGCGCGGGCTCGTGGGTGACCAGCACGGTGCACAGCGAGCCGCGCAGCCCGTGCAGCAGCTCGGCGACCCGGGCGGTGGCGGCGGCGTCGAGGGCCGCGGTCGGCTCGTCGAGCAGCAGCACCCGCGCACCGCGCTGCACCCGCACCAGCGCGCGGGCCAGCGCGACCCGCTGCAGCTCACCGGGGGACAGCGTGCGGCAGGCGCGGTCGCGCAGGTGGTCCGCGCCCACCCAGGACAAGGCGGTGTCGGCGAGCTCGGGAGCGCGGTCGCCCTCACCGGCGTGCCGGAGCAGCTCCTCGAGCACGGTGTCGGCGACGGTCACCGGGAACTGCGGGACGACGGCGACGTCCGCAGGCCGCAGCACGGTGCCGGTGACCTGCGCGGTGCCGCCGTCCTGCAGCTGCCCGGCGAGGACGGCGAGCACGGTGGACTTGCCCGAACCGCTGGGGCCGCGCAGCGCGACCAGCTCACCGGGGGCGACGGTGAGGTCGACGTCGTCCAGGGCGGGGGCGCCGCGGCCGGGGAAGGTGACGGTGAGGCCGGTGACGGTGACCCCGCGCAGGCCGCCGTCGGGCAGCGCGCCGACGACCGGCCGGGGCGCGGGGGTGGCGAGCACGGCGCGGGCAGCGGCGGCGGCCTCGGCGGCGTCCTCGGAGGCGTGGTGCGCCGAGCCCAGCGCGCGCAGTGGGGCGAACGCCTCGGGGGCCAGCAGCAGGGCGAGCAGCCCGACGGAGAGGTCGAGGGTGCCGTGGGTGAGCCGCAGGCCGACGGTCACCGCGACCAGCGCGACGGACAGGGTGGCCAGCACCTCGAGCACGAGCGCGGACAGGAAGGCCACGCGCAGGGTGGCCAGGGTGCGGCGGCGGTGGTCCTCACCGAGGTCGGCGAGCGCGCCCAGCTGGTCGGCGGCGCGGCCCAGGCCGACCAGCACCGGCAGGCCGCGGACCAGCTCGGCGACGTGCCCGGCGATCCGGTCCAGTGCGCGGGCGGCCTGGGCGGTCTCGTCGCGGGTGTGCAGCCCGACCAGCGCCATGAACAGCGGCACCAGCGGCAGGGTCACCGCAACCAGCACCGCCGACAGCCAGTCGGTGACACCCAGCACGAGCAGCAGCACCGGCGGGACGACGACGGTCTGCGCGAGCGCGGGGAGGTAGGTGGCCAGCGCCGGCCCGAGGTCGTGCAGCCGGGTGGTGGCCAGCACCGCGGCCGGTCCGGTGCCGCCGGCGGTGGTCACGGCCTCGCCCTCGCCCTCCAGCAGCCGGGTGAGCAGCTGCCGGCGCAGCGCGTCCTCGGCGCGGCGGGCGTCGCGGGTGGCGAGCACGCCGCCCAGTCCACCGGCCGCGGCCCGCAGGGCGACCCCGCCCAGCGCCACCGCCAGCGCCGTCCCGGGGACGACGCCGTCGAACACGTCGGCGATCGCGCGGGCCAGCCCGGCGGCCAGCAGGACCACGCCGACGGTCTGCACCAGTGCGACCAGTGCGGCCCGGACCAGCGCGCCGGTCAGGCCCGGCACCCCGGCCAGCGCCCCCAGCGGGCCGCGTCCCGCCCCCGGCCGCTCGCTCATGCGCCGATCTTCTCCGCGTGGGGGGCCTCCGGCTCGGCGGAGAGCCGCTTGCGGAACACCCAGTAGGTCCACGCCTGGTAGCCGAGCACCACCGGCAACCCGAAGCCGGCGGCCCAGGTCATCACCGTGAGGGTGTAGTCGCTGACCGAGGCGTCGGAGATCGTGACGTCGAACGCGCTGCTGATCGTGGACGGGACGACCACCGGGTAGGCCGCGCCGAAGATGGTCGCGGTCGAGCCGAGCAGCACGACCGCCCAGGCGGTGAAGGCTTGGCCCTCGCGGTCGACCCGGATCCGCGCCCAGGCGACCAGCACGGACAGCGCCGCGACCAGCCAGAGCACCGCGGTGATCGCGGTGCCGCCGCGCAGGTGCACCAGCCCGGCCCAGGCCAGCAGCGGCAGGGCGGCCACCGGCGACCAGCGCTGGGCGAACGCGCGGGCGGCCAGCCGCACCGGCCCGTCGGTCTTGAGTGCCAGGAACACCGCCCCGTGCACGAGGGAGAACCCGAGGACGGCGACCGCGCCGAGCACCGCCGGCCAGCCGATGCCGGCGAACGCACCGCCCACCCGGGTGCCGTCGGCGTCGATGGGCAGCCCGAGCGTGGTCGCACCGAGGGCGGCGCCGATGCCGAGCGCGGCGATCAACGAGCCGGTGGTGATGACCCGGGTCCAGGTGGCGTCCCACTGCTCGGTGTGGTGGGAGTGCCGCCACTCGAAGGCCACCGCCCGGACGATCAGCCCGACCAGCACGAGCACGAAGGGCAGGTAGAGGGCGGGCAGCCAGGTGGCGTACCAGCCGGGGAAGGCGGCGAACACCGCGCCGGCGGCGGTGATCAGCCAGACCTCGTTGCCGTCCCACAGCGGGCCGATCGAGCGCAGCATCAGGTGGCGGTCGGTCTTCGTGCGGCCGAGCACCGGGAGCAGGGCGGCGACGCCGAAGTCGAAGCCCTCCAGCAGCAGGAAGCCGGTCCAGAGCACCGCGACCGCGATGAACCAGAGGGTCTGCAGGTCCATGGTCCACGTCTCCCTAGTACGCGAAGGACAGGACGTCGTCGGACTTCTCGTCCCGCCCGCCCGGCAGGTCGTCGTCCGGCGTCCCCTCGGGGGTGTGGCCCGGGGTGGGGGCGCCGTCGCCGGTGGTGATGCCGGCGCGGACGAACCGGACCAGCAGCCAGGCCTCGACGACCGCGAGTGCCCCGTAGAGCACGGTCAGCGTGCTCAGTGAGGTGAGCACCTCCCCGGCGCTGACGCCGGGGGAGACGGCCTGGGCGGTGAAGAAGTACACCTGCTCGGCCCGCGGGACGTCGGGGTTCGGGTAGACGACGAAGGGCTGGCGGCCCATCTCGGTGAACACCCAGCCCGCGGCGTTGGCCACGAACGGCGCGGCGACGGCGGCGAGCGAGCCGTAGACGGCGATCGGGTTGGTGGGCACCCGGCCCTTGCGGGTGGCCCACAGGGCGTAGGCGCCGACGCCCGCCGACAGCATGCCCATGCCGATCATGAACCGGAAGTTCCAGTAGGTGACGGCCAGCACCGGGGTGTAGTCGATCGGCTCGCCGGCCTTGTCGCCGAAGCTGGGGTCGTCGGGGTAGGTGGCGCCGTAGGCCGCCGCGTACTCCTGCTGCAGCTCGTTGACGCCGGGGACGGCGGTGGAGAAGTCGCCGTGGGCGAGGTAGGAGAGCAGGTAGGGGACGGTCCAGGAGTGGACGTCGTCGCACTCGTTGGAGCCGAGCTTGCCGAAGGCGAAGATCGAGAACGGGGCCGGCGCCTCGGTGGTGCACAGCGCCTCGGCCGAGGACATCTTCAGCGGCTGCTGCTCGTACATCAGCTTGCCCTGCACGTCGCCGGTGATCGCGGTGAGCATGAAGGCGGCGATGGAGACCCAGCCGCCGAGGCGCACCGAGCGGCGCCAGACGCTGTGGTCGACGTCGGTGGTGGGGGCGCCGGCGAGCGTGCGCTTGCGCAGGTGCCACAGGCCCACGCCGACCAGTGCGGCGCCGGCGACCATGAGCGCGGCGACGATGGTGTGGCTGAAGGCGGCCAGCGCGGTGTTGTTGGTCAGCACGGCGAGGAAGTCGACCTGCTCGGGGCGGCCGGTGGCGTCGTCGGTGACCACGCCCACGGGGTGCTGCATCCAGGAGTTGGCCGCGATGATGAAGAAGGCGCTGACGATCGAGCCGATCACCGCCGCCCACAGGGTGGCCAGGTGCACCTTCTTCGGGATCCGGCCCCAGCCGAAGATCCACAGGCCCAGGAAGGTGGACTCGAGGAAGAAGGCGAGCAGCGCCTCCATGGCCAGCAGGGAGCCGAAGACGTCGCCGACGAAGCGGCTGTACTCGCTCCACGCCAGGCCGAACTGGAACTCCTGCACGAGGCCGGTGGCCACGCCGAGCACGAAGTTGATCAGGTAGATGCGGCCCCAGAAGCGGGTCATCCGCAGCCACTCCGGCTTGTCGGTGCGCACCCACATCGTGTGCATGACCGCGACCAGGATCCCCAGGCCGATGGTCAGCGGGACCATGAGGAAGTGGTAGACGGTGGTGATGCCGAACTGCCAGCGGGCGATGTCCAACACGTCCACGGCGACCTCCCCGGTTGCTGTCGTACGATCTACACGTTCTTTCTACGCCGAGTAGAAGAACACTTCTACATCGCGTAGAAAACACGCCGTGTGAGCTGGCAGACAGTGCAGCGAGACCTGCCGACAGGAGATCGATGAACACCCTGGGGGACCTGGAGCGCTCCGTGCTGGAGCACCTGTGGGCCGTCGGCGGCCCGCGCACGGCCACCCAGCTCAAGGACGACCTGGCCGACCGCGGTCTGGCGCTGACCACCGTGCACACGGTGCTCACCCGGCTGGAGTCCAAGGGCTTCGTCGCCCACGACGACGCCCGGCCCCGGCAGTTCCGCGCCGTGGGCACCCGCGAGGAGCACGTGGCCGAGCTGATGCACGAGGTGCTCGGCCAGGCCGGTGACCGCCAGGCCGCCCTGGCCCGCTTCGTGGGCAGCGTCGACGCCAGTGAGGTGGCGATGCTGCGCGACCTGCTCGCCGGCGCCGAGCGGGACCGCCTCGGCTGACCGTGCTCCCCGCCACCGCGATCGCCCTGGGCGTGCTCGCGGCGCTGCTGGCCTGGCCGGTGCCCGCGGCGCTGGCCCGCGCCGCCTGGCCGCGACGCGACCCGCTGGTCGCGCTGGTCTGCTGGCAGGCGATCGGCCTCGCCGGAGGACTGTCGATCATCGGCGCGCTGCTGGTGCACGGGCTCTCGCCGTGGGGGCACTCGCTGCCCGAGGCGTGGTGGCACTGGGTCACCCGGCAGCCGGCGCAGGAGACGGTGCGCGGTGACCACTGGGTCGCCCAGACCCTCGCCGCGGTGCTGGCGCTGGAGCTGCTCGGCGTCCTGCTGCTGTCCTTCGTCCGCACCTCGCGCACCCGGCGGCGGCACCGCGAGCTGCTGGAGCTCGTCGTCCGGCCGGTGCCGGGGGAGGACACCCGGCTGCTGGACCACCCCGCGCCGATCGCGTTCTGCATCCCCGGCGCCCGGCCGCTGCTGGTGCTCTCCTCGGGCATCGTCGCCGAGCTGGACGGCGCGCAGCTGGACGCGGTGATCGCCCACGAGCGGGCGCACCTGCGCGAGCACCACCACCTGCTGTTGCTGCCGTTCGTGGCCTGGCGGGCGGCGCTGCCGGTGCTGCCGGCCGCCGACCGGGCGCACGACGCGGTGCGCGACCTGGTCGAGATGCGCGCCGACGACGTCGCGCTCGCCACCCTGGGCTGCCCCGATCCGCGGCACACGCTGGCCGCGGCGATCGTGGCCGCCGCCGGGGGAGCGGGCGGGCAGGTGCCCGAGGGTGCGCTGGCCGTCGCCGGGGGGTCGGTCGCGGTCCGGGTGCGCCGGCTGCTCGCCCCCGCCCACCCGCTGCCGCTGGTCGCCCGCGCCGCGGCGCTGCTGGGCGCGCTGGCCCTGCTGCTGGTGCCGCCCCTGCTCCTGGTGCTCCCCGCCGTCGTCTGACGCCCCGGGATCAGGTGACCTGATCGTGCGTGCTCCTGGCTCAGGGCAGGAGGTGAGCCAGGAGCACGTGCGGTGAGCCAGGACGCGGCGCGGTCAGCCGGCGTCGCGGTCGCGCAGCTCCTGGCGGGCGGTGTCGCGTTCGGCCCGGGCCGTGTCGGCCTCGGTCTGGGCATCGGTGAGGTCGTCCTGCAGCTGCACGATCACCTGCGCGGAGCCGAGGAGGTGGCCGTCGTCCAGCAGCACCCGGACGCGTGCGGCGAGCTCCAGCTGGTGCCGTGAGTAGCGGCGGTGGCCGCCGGCGGAGCGGTGCGGGTGCAGCACGCCGGCGGAGTCCAGGCTGCGCAGGAAGGCGGCCTGCACGCCGAGCACCTCGGCCGCCTGGCTCATGGTGAGCACCGGGTGGTCGGGGTCGTCCAGCGACCGCAGCGGGTCGGTGCCCATCGTGCCTCCAGACGTACGGACGACGGGAGGGGCGGAGCCGGCGGGCTCCGCCCCTCCCGGGGTGTGGCTGCGGTCAGCTCTCGACCGCGGGCTTCTCGCCCTCGATGGTGTGCGCCTGCACCGCGGCCGGGGTGTCGGCGCGGGTGACGGTGATCGTGCGGGACTTGGCCTTCTCGGCCACCGGGATGCTCACGGTCAGCACACCGTCGTGGTAGCTGGCCTCGAGCCGGTCGGTGTCCAGGCTGCGGCCGAGCACCAGCTGCCGGGTGTAGCTGCCGAAGGGGCGCTCGGCGACCTGCCACTGGGCCCCCTCGAGCTGCGGGACCGAGCGCTCCGCGCTGATCGTCAGCGTGGTGCCCTCCAGTGACATCTCGATCGAGCCCGGGTCGACGCCGGGCAGGTCGAGGTGGGCGACGAAGTTGTCACCGATCCGGTAGGCGTCCATCGGCATCCCGGCGACCGGGTGGGCCGTGGTGGTGCCGGCCCGGCCGGCGAGGGAGTCCAGCGCCCGGAACAGCGACGAGGCGTTGGCGAACGGGTCGTGGGAAGTCAGCGCCATGGCTGTGCACCTCCGTGTCGTGCGGTCTCTCTGCGATCGGTGCCGTCTGGTATCTCCAGCGACGACTACAGATTACCTCACTCGGCGGCCGGAGCAAACATCCCGTGCGCTCGATCTCTCCGTCAGTGGGGCGGTGCGGAGCCCTCGCGGGCGGTGGCCCCGTGGGCGGGAGACCCGTGGTCGGCGTCCTGTCGGTCGGCGTCCGGGTGCGGGGTGGTCCGGTGGCCGTCCAGGTCGGGTGTCGCATCGTCGTCCCGGCGGTGCTCGGGCCGGTCGAAGGTGACGTGCACCTGCTCGAAGCCCTTGCTGCGCTGCGCCTTCGCCTGGCCGGTGTAGCTGCGCTTGTCCCCGGCGGTGAGGTCGACGGCGTCGGTGAAGGGGGTCAGCAGGGCGCGCGGGTGCAGCTTGTCGACCCGCACCACGTTGATCTCCACGCAGAGCACGCCGATGACCGAGGCCAGGTACAGGAACGCCAGCAGGCCGAGGACCAGGGCGAACACCCCGTTGGTGGCGCTGGCGGTGGAGACCACGTGGCTGACGTAGCCGACGCCGAAGGTCTGCAACAGCTGCCACAGGACGGCGGCGATCAGCGCGCCGGGCAGCACCTGCCGGGCGGTCAGGTGACGGGCGGTGGCCAGCCGGAAGGCGAAGACGAACACGATCGCGTTGACCCCGATGGAGCCGACCAGGGACACGATCCGCAGCGCCATGCCCAGCGACCCGGCGTTGCCCGAGCCGAGCGTCGACAGTGCCGTCGTCCCGACCACTGCGAGCCCGGCCGTGCCCAGCAGCAGCAGGCTGCGGCCTCGGGCCAGGAACGGGTTGGGCCGGCTGTTGCGCGGCACCGACCAGGCGGTGTTCATCATGTGCTGCACCGCCTGGGCCACCCCGAGCCCGCCGTACAGCGCACCCAGCACGCCGACGAGGACGCCGACCAGCCCGCCGCTGAGCTCCTCGGGGCTGCCCAGCTGGTCACCGACGACGGGGAACTGGCTGAGTGCGGAGTCCAGGAGCCGTTCCTGCAGCCCGGGGTCCCCGGCCAGCACCTTCCCCAGGATGGTGGAGAACAGCAGCAGCAGCGGGAAGAGCGAGACGAAGGCGTAGTAGGTGATCAGCGCGGCGAGGTAGGGCCCGGAGTCGTCGACGTACTTGTAGACGACGGCGATCGGGAACCCGGCGGCCTTGTGCCGGCGCTGGAGCGCGTCCAGCCGGTCGGTGAGTGACACGGGTTGACTGCACCACGGCGAACGGTCGTGCACCACGGGAGGGGTCCGCGCCCCCGGGTTCAGGCGGGCAGGTCGGTCCCGGTGAGCGCGGCCGAGGCGGCCCACAGCCGGCGCGCGAGCTCGCCGTCGGAGGCGGCGGGGCTGCGGCCGTCCAGGGTCGGGGCGCCGCGCATCAGCCGGCCGGAGGGGCCGGTGAAGCTGCCGCCGGGCAGGTCCGCGGTGGCCGCCATGAGCACCGGCAGGGCGCCCTGCGCGCTGCTGGTCGCGACCACCCGGTTGCCGACGGCCACGGCGGCGTCCTTGAGCCGGTTGCCCGACTTCCCCTGCAGGTTGGTCGCGGCCCAGCCGGGGTGCGCCGCCGTGGCCCGCACCGGCGACCCGGCGGCGGTGAGCCGGCGCTGCAGCTCGAGGGTGAACAGCAGGTTGGCCAGCTTCGACTGGGCGTAGGCGCCCTCGGGGGAGTACCGGCGGCGCTCCCAGTTGAGGTCGTCGAGGTCGATCCGCCCGCGGTGGTGCAGGAACGAGGACACGGTCACCACCCGGTCGGTGACGTGCGGCAGCAGCAGGCAGGTCAGCGCGAAGTGGCCCAGGTGGTTGGTGCCGAACTGCAGCTCGAAGCCGTCCGCCGTCCGGCCGGCCGGGACGTGCATGATCCCGGCGTTGTCGACCAGGACGTCGAGCGGCCCGGTCCACGCGGCGGCGAAGGCGCGCACCGAGGCCAGGTCGGCCAGGTCCAGCTGCCGCACCTCGACGTCGCCGGTCAGCCCGGCGGCCGCACGCTCGCCACGGGCGGGGTCACGGACCGCCAGCACCACCCGGGCGCCGGCGGCGGCCAGGGCGCGGGCAGTCTCCAGGCCCAGCCCGCTGTTGGCGCCGGTGACCACCGCGGTGCGGCCGGCCTGGCGGGGGATGACGGCGGTCGTCCACGGGGTGCCCATGACCGGCGACTCTAGGTGCGCCGGGCGACCACCGCGGTGGTCAGGACCTGCTCGACCAGCGGGCCGGCCTGCCGGTCGAGCTCGGTCTCCAGCGCCTGCTGCAGGCTCCCCGAGGCCAGCGCGTCGCCGGGCAGCGCACTGCCGAGGTGGCCGACCACCCAGGCGGCGTCCACGACGTGGTCGGCCCGCCAGCTGCTCACCTGCACGGTGAGCCCCAGGGCCTCCAGCAGCCCGACCCGGTCGGCCAGGGCGGTGGCGTCGCTGCCACAGGTGGCGGTGACCGGGCCGAGGGCCTGCTCCACCACGCTGCGCACTGCTTGCTGCCAGGGTGCGGTGCCCAGCCACAGCGGCGGGCCCTGGGTGACGACCGCCAGCCCGCCGCCCGGTCGGAGCAGCGCCGCTCCCTCGGCCAGGGTGGCGGCCTCGTCCATCCAGTGCAGCCCGTTGCCCACGACCAGTGCGCCGGGGGGTGGCAACCACCGGCCCAGCTGCGGCAGGTCGGTGTCCGCGCCGAGCACCGGCACCACACCGGGCAGCCCGCGGTCCCGCAGGCCGGCGAGCATCCCCGGCTCCGGGTCGACCGCCACGACGCCGGCGCAGTGGGGGAGCAGCGGCGCGGTGAGCTGCCCGGTGCCGCAGCCCAGGTCGAGCAGCAGGTCGTCCGTTGTCAGTCCGAGCTGCCCGGCGAGCTCGGCGGCCTGGTCGGCTGGCAGGTCGCGGCGGAAACGGGCGTAGAGCCGGGCGGTCTCCCCGGCGAAGTCGGCGGCCATGGCTGCACCGTGCCGGAGGAGCGGTCGGACCGGCCACGTCGGCGCAGTCGTTCCGCTGCCGGCGCAAGACGCGGATCGATCACTCTGGTGAGAGGTGCAGCCAGTTGTCCCGCCGGGGGGCCGTGAAGGTGGCTGCGACAGCTGACCCTGCCGGCTCGACCCTCAGTGTCACCGTCTCGCCTGCGGCCACATCGACGTCGACCATCGGACTGCCGGACCAATCGAGGACAGCGCGGACTCGGTAGGTGCCGGGTACGACTGGGAGCACCAACTCCTCACCACAGGCCAGCGACCCGACTTCCGCCCCGTCGATCTGAACTCGGTAGCTGCGCAAGCGGTCCCTGTAGACGGCCTTCGGACGCCGGACGGTGATGCGCGCACTGGCCTCTTCCACGGCGCGATGATCGCGTACGTCGAGCAGCCCGGGTCGGCTCCTCTCGCAGAACCCAGGGGCACGTCGCAGTACGTCCGTCGACGTGCGATCGCAGTCCACTCAACTGGCCCTGCGCCACAACGACTCCTCGGGAGCAGGGAACGACTCAGCGATCACGTACGACGACCAGGCGACCGGGCGTGTCACCATCCGTCCGTGTCAGCGCTCAGCACGGCGGGCCAGGTCGGTCTGCTGCTCGTGCCGGTGGCCGTGCTGGGTCTGGTCTTCGTCGTCGTCCCGGTGCTGTTGAGCCTGGAGCAGCAGTGGTCCGCTGCCTCCGCGGTGCTCGCGGTGGTGGCCGCCGCAACGGGCGTCGCCTTCGTCCTCGTGAGTGCGCAGCGAGCCGATGCGAACCCGGGCGGCGGCGCCGAGGGTGTGCTGGGGACAGATGTCCCGGCCCTGCTGCTGCCGCCACTGTTGTTGGGGGTTCTTGCCCTGGTCGCCGGGAGGCGGGGGTCGCGCCGCGCTCGGGCGCGCGGCTGACCGGGCCCGCCCGATGGCGCGGTCCGCACGGAGGCCGATCCCGAGGGAGCGGCTGAGCTGGCTCTGTCGCCTGGAGCGCCTGGTCGACGTCAGCTGAGGGCTGCTCGCCTCGGCGCCTCGCGCCCCGACAACGGTCGAGCACGGTCAGGCGCTCACGGTCCACAGCCCCGCGTCATGGCTGCGCCGGCGTGCGTCCGGTGTGGCGCCGCACGCCGGACGCCGGGCTGCGACGATGTGCCCGTGATCACCGACGACCGGACCGACCGGTCCTGGGCCCCTGCCGCCGACCGCTACACCACCACCGAGTACCGACGGGCCGGGCGCAGCGGGCTGCTGCTGCCGCCGGTGTCGCTGGGCCTGTGGCAGAACTTCGGCGCCGACCGCCCGCTGGCCACGCCGCGGGCCATCCTGCGGCGGGCCTTCGACCTGGGCGTCACCCACATCGACCTGGCCAACAACTACGGCCCGCCCTACGGCTCGGCGGAGACGACCTTCGGCGAGGTGCTGGCCAGCGACCTGCGCCCCTACCGCGACGAGCTGCTGATCTCCACCAAGGCCGGCTACGACATGTGGCCCGGCCCCTACGGCGACGGCGGCTCGCGCAAGTACCTGGTCGCCAGCCTGGACCAGTCGCTGCGGCGCACCGGGCTGGACTACGTCGACGTCTTCTACTCCCACCGCCGCGACCCCGACACCCCGCTGGAGGAGACGATGGGCGCCCTGGACGCCGTCGTCCGGGCCGGCAAGGCGCTCTACGTCGGCATCTCCAACTACTCGCCCGAGGACACCGCCCGGGCCGCGGAGCTGCTGGCCGAGCTGGGGACGCCGCTGACGCTGCACCAGCCGCGCTACTCGATCTTCGACCGGTCGCCCGAGGGTGGCGTGCTCGACGCGGCCGCAGCGGCCGGCGCGGGCGTGGCCGTCTTCTCCCCGCTCGCCCAGGGCCGGCTCACCGACCGGTACCTGAACGGCGTGCCCGAGGGCTCCCGGGCCACCCGCAGCATCTACCTCTCCGCCGACGACGTCACCGAGGACCTCACCGACCGGGCCCGGGGCCTCAACGAGGTCGCCGCCGGCCGCGGCCAGACGCTGGCCCAGCTCGCGCTGCGCTGGGTCCTGCGGGACCCCCGCGTCACCACCGCGATCATCGGGGCGAGTTCGGTGGCCCAGCTGGAGGCCAACCTGCAGGCGCTGCAGGGGCCGGACCTCACCGACGACGAGCTCGCCGCGATCGAGCCGTTCGCGGCCGCGCCCGGCGCCAGCCTCTGACCTCGCGCCCGGGGGCCTGCGGGCCCCCGGGCAGCCGCACCACTCAGGACGCCCGTGCGGCGATCGCGGCGTGCCGCCGGTCCGGTCGGGCAGCGGACACCCGCTGCACGCGCTCCAGCTCGGTGAAGCCGGCTCCCGCCAGCCGCCGCGCCATGACGTCGACCGGCCAGCGATGGGCGGTGGTGACGGCGTGGTCGAACGGGACCACCCCGTCGTCGCTGCCGAAGAACCCGAGGACGAGCGTGCCCCCGGGTGCCAGCAGCCGCCGGAACCCGGTGAGCACGCCGTCGAGCTCGGACGGGAGCAGGTGGATCGTGGAGTACCAGGCGAGGACCCCGGCCACCGAGTGCGCCGGCACGTCCAGCCCGGTCATCGAGCCGAGCACGAACCCCGGGCCGGGATGGGCCGCCCGGGCGTGGGCGACGAACTCGGGGACGACGTCGACACCGGTCACGTCGGCGCCCAGGGCGTGCAGGTGCGCCGTCCACTGGCCCGGTCCGCAGCCGAGGTCGAGGACGGGACCGGACGACCCCGTCAGGTGCCGCTCGACCAGCGCGACGTCCTCGCCGTCCTCGTGGTCGAGCCCGCTGCGGTCGAAGAGCTCGGCGTACCGGGCCGCGACGGCGGAGTACGCGCCGCGCACCACCTCCAGGTCCACCGCGGCAGGCTAGATGCCGGGCCGGACATCCGGCTGGAACACGGACCCGGCGAAGATGGGGCGGTGAGCGCTCCTGAGACCACCGTGCCCGTCGCCGTCCCGCACAGGGAGCCCCCGGCCGCGCTGACGGCGTGGTCCGAGCGGCTCACCGCCGCGCTGGCCGAGGAGCTCCCGGCCGCGCTCGAGCTGCGGCACGCCCTGCACGCCGACCCGCGGCTGTCCGGGGACGAGCAGGACACCGCCGACGCCGTGGTCGCCGCCCTCGGCCTGGGGGAGGGCCGGGTCGTCGCGGGCACCGGACGGCTGGTGCGGGTCGTCGAGGGCCCGGGCCGCAGCGTCGCGCTGCGCGCCGAGCTGGACGGGCTGGAGGTGGCCGAGCGGACCGGCGCCCCGTGGGCGGCGACGGGTGCGGCGATGCACGCCTGCGGGCACGACACCCACCTGGCCGGCCTGGTCGCGCTGGCCCGCGCGGTCTCCCGGGTCGGTGGCCCCGCGC
This sequence comes from Modestobacter muralis, assembly GCF_010682105.1. Lineage (GTDB taxonomy): Bacteria > Actinomycetota > Actinomycetes > Mycobacteriales > Geodermatophilaceae > Modestobacter > Modestobacter muralis. Next base: position 77,062 of record NZ_JAAGWH010000004.1, read on the forward strand.
CGCTGGTGCTGCTGCTGCAGCCGCGGGAGGAGCGGGCACCCTCCGGAGCCGCCGACGTCGTCGCCGAGGGCGTGCTGACCGAGGAGGGGGTCGACTCGGTGGTCTCCGCGCACGTGCAGCCGCAGCTGCCGGCCGGCGTCGTCAACGCCACCCCCGGCCCGGTCAACGCCTCCAGCGACGAGTTCACGATCACCGTCACCGGCCACGGCGGGCACGGCGGCTACCCGCACACCACCGCCGACCCGGTGCTGGCGCTCGCCGCGATCGTGCTGGCCCTCCAGCAGCTGGTCAGTCGCCGGGTCGACCCGACCGTGAGCGCGGTGCTGGCGGTCACCCAGCTCGACGCCGGCTCGTCGTTCAACGTCGTCCCGGACACCGCCCGGGCCCGCGGGGGGCTGCGGGCGATGCGCGAGGAGGACCGGCTGGAGCTGGTGCAGGCGCTCACGGACGTCGCCGCGCACACCGCCGCCGCCTACGGCTGCACCGCGCAGGTCGACAGCGAGCACAACATGCCCGTGCTGGCCAACGACCCGGACCTGGCCCGGGGTGCCGCCGGCTGGCTGGTGCGCGGCGGGACGACGGTCGACGACGCGTGGCGTTCCTTCGGCTCCGACGACTTCTCGCACTTCTGCGCGGGCGCCCGTGGGCTGATGCTCTTCCTGGGCGTCGAAGGCGGTCCCGCGGGCGCCGACGGCCGCCGTCCGGGGCTGCACTCGCCGCGGTTCCTGCCCGGTGACGAGGTGGTCGGGCAGGTGGCCACCGCGCTGCTGGCCGGCTACCTCGCCGGTGCCGAGCTGCTCGGCGAGGTCGCGCCCCCGCCGGCCGGCTGAGCCCCGGTTCCCCGGTGCCGGCGCGCGGGCGGCCTAGCCTGACCGCGTGCCGGCCCACACCCACAGCCACGGACCCGTCACCGGACCCGACGGCGAGGCCCTCCCGCTCGACCCGCTGGCGATGGCCCGACGGCGCCGGGCGGTCCGGCTGATGCTCTACGTGCTCGTCCCGATCGGGATCGCCACCCTCGTCGGCCTGGTGACGCTGTGGCCGCAGAGCGAGCAGACCGCGGCCCAGCAGGCGGCGGCCTCCTTCCTGCCGCCGGGCACCACCTACCCCGAGGCCACGATCGCCTCGCTGGAGACCTACGAGTGCGCCGAGGCCACCGGCAACGCCCCGGCCCAGACCTGCGCCCGCGCGGTGATGGTCGTCGCCGAGGGCGACAGCGCCGGTGACTACGTGCAGGTCGAGCTGCCCCCGGAGGTGGTGGCCGAGGGGGTCGCCGAGGGCGACGAGCTGGTGCTCAACCGTGATCCCGGCATCGAGACCGGCGCCCCGGGCTACACCTTCCAGGACTTCCCGCGCGGCACCCCGATCGTCGTGCTGGCGATCGCCTTCACCGCCATCGTCGGCGCGGTCGCCCGGCTGCGCGGCCTGCTCGCCCTGCTCGGGCTCGGCTTCGCCTTTGCCGTCCTGCTGACCTTCATGCTGCCGGGCCTGCTGGCCGGCGGCTCGCCGATCTGGGTCAGCCTGGTCGGCTCCTCGACGATCATGTTCGTCGTCCTGTACCTGGCGCACGGCTTCTCCGCCCGGACGACGACGGCGCTGCTGGGCACCCTCTTCGGGCTGGCCCTGTCGGCGGTGCTGGGTGCGGCGGCGGTGGCCGCGGCCCGGCTCACCGGGTTCTCCAGCGAGGAGGCGGTGCAGCTGCTGCAGTTCGACCCGACGCTGGACTTCTCCGGGCTGGTGCTGGCCGCCCTCGTGGTCGCCGGGCTGGGCATCCTCAACGACGTCACGATCACCCAGGCCTCGGCGGTCTGGCAGCTGCACGAGGCCTCGCCGCAGGCCGGCTGGCTGCAGCTCTTCCGCCGCGGCATGGCGATCGGCCGCGACCACATCGCCTCGACGGTCTACACGATCGTCTTCGCCTACGCCGGCGCCTCGCTCCCGCTGCTGATGCTGTTCGAGCTGTACCAGCGGCCGTTCTGGACCACGCTCACCGGCTCCGAGGTCGGCGAGCAGGTGATCGGCACGCTGGTGGCCGGCGTCGCGCTGGTGCTGGCCGTCCCGGTGACCACCCTGATCGGCGCCCTGGTGGCCACCGCGGCCTCCGCCGCCACCCCGGCGGAGGAACCGGTCCCTGCACCCGCCGCCCGGGCCGCCGCCACCACGGTGTCCGGTCCGTCGACCGCGACGGGACAGGCCACCCGCCGTCCCGGCGGCCACCCCGCCGGACGCCGGCCGGCCGACCCGCCGACCCCGGACGACCTCGGCCGTGGGACGACGCCGCGCCCCCGGGACCCGCGGTGACCGCCGACCTGCTGGCCGCCGCGGCCGCCGCCCCCGGCTTCATGCCACCCGAGGAGGGGCGGGCCCTCTACGAGGCGGCGCGGGCGGTGACCGTGCCCGGGCCGCTGCTGGAGATCGGCAGCTGGCTGGGCAAGTCCGCGCTCTACCTGGCCGCCGCGGCCCGCGAGACGCACCGGCAGGTGGTCACCGTCGACCACCACCGCGGTTCCGAGGAGCACCAGCCCGGCTGGGAGTACCACCAGGCCGAGCTGGTCGACCCGCTGGTGGGGCGGATCGACACCCTGCCCGGCTTCCGCCGCACCATCGCCCACGCCGGCGCGGAGGACGTCGTGGTCGCCGTCGTCACTCGGTCGGAGCTGCTCGCCCCGCTGTGGTCGACCCCGCTGGCGCTGCTGTTCCTCGACGGCAGCCACACCGAGGAGAGCGCCCGCCGCGACCAGGACGCCTGGGTCGCGAAGGTCGCCGTCGGCGGCACCCTCGCCGTCCACGACGTGTTCCCGGACCCGGCCGACGGTGGCCAGGCCCCGTTCGGCGTGTACTCCAGGGTGCTCGCCTCGGGGCAGTTCACCGAGCTGCCGGGCACCGGCTCGCTGCGTCTGCTGCGCCGCACGTCGGCCTGAGCGGCGTCCGGGAGATCATGTCGGTCGTGCCCCTCTCGGTCTGCCTGCTCGGCCCGGTCGTCGTCCGCGACGCCGGTGGCCGAGCGGTGGACGTCGGTGGGCCGCGCGCGCGGGCGCTGCTCGCCCGGCTGGCCTTGGAGCCGGGCCGGGTGGTGGGGCTGGACACCCTGGTCGAGGCCGTCTGGGACGCCGACCCGCCGGCCGCGCCCGGCAACGCGCTGCAGGCGCTGGTCTCCCGGCTGCGCCGCGCGGCGCCGGAGCTGTCGCTGCGCGCGCAGGCGCACGGCTACCTGCTCGACCTGCCCGCCGACGCGGTCGACGCGGGCCGGTTCGAGGCGCTCGCCGCCCGGGCGCGCGGGGCAGCCGACCCCGCGCAGGTCGTGGCGCTGCTGACCGAGGCGGAGGGGCTGTGGCGGGGCCCGGCGCTGGCCGACCTGCGCGACCTCGTCTTCTCCGCGGCGCCGGCCGCGCGTCTCGACGAGCTGCGGCTGACCGCCGCCGAGCAGCGGCTGGCCGCCGGCCTCACGCTCGGCGACCCGGCGGGGGTGCTGGCCGAGCTGGAGCAGCTGGTCACCGAGCACCCGCTGCGTGAGCCGCTGTGCGTGCTGCAGGTGCGGGCGCTGCGGCTGCTGGGCCGCCCGGCCGACGCGCTGGCCGCCTACGACCGCTGCCGCGCCCGGCTCGCCGACGAGCTCGGCCTGGACCCCTCGCCGGCGCTGCAGGCCGAGCAGCTGGCGGTGTTGCGCGGGCAGGCCGCCGAGCCCGTCCCGGCCCGGGGTGGGACGCCGCTGCGCAGCGCGCTGACCAGCTTCCTCGGCCGGGACGCCGAGCTCACCGGGGTGCAGCGGCTGCTGGACGCCGGCCGGCTGGTCACCCTGCTGGGGCCCGGGGGGGCGGGCAAGACGCGGCTGGCGCTGGAGTCCGCGCACCACCGCCGGGCCGCCGTCCCCGACGGGGTGTGGTGGGTGGAGCTGGCCCCGGTGGCCGACGCCCGGCTGCTGCCGGCGGCGGTGCTGGCCGCGGTCGGTCAGCGGGAGGGCACCTCGCTGGAACGGGTGCCGACCCTGGCCGACGCCGGCGACCGGCTGCGGGAGACCTTCGCCGAGCGGCGCGCGCTGCTCGTGCTGGACAACTGCGAGCACCTGGTGGCCGCGGTCGCCGAGCTCACCGACACCCTGCTCGCGCACTGCCCGGCGCTGTCGGTGCTGACCACCAGCCGCGAGCCGCTGGGCGTGCCCGGGGAGGCGGTGCTGCCCGTCGGCCCGCTGGAGGTCCCCGACGCCGGGGCCGAGGGCGCGGCGGGCACCCCGGTGGTGCGGCTGTTCGCCGACCGGGCCGCTGCCGTCCGGCCCGGCTTCACCGTCACCGCCGCGAACCTCGACGCGGTGCTGGACGTGTGCACCCGGCTGGACGGGATGCCGCTCGCGCTGGAGCTCGCCGCTGCCCGGCTGCGCAGCCTGTCGGTGCAGCAGATCGCCGACCGGCTCGACGACCGGTTCTCCCTGCTCACCGGGGGCAGCCGGGTCGCGCTGCCCCGGCACCAGACGCTGCGCGCGGTCGTGGAGTGGAGCTGGGAGGCCCTCGACGAGCGCGAGCGCGCGGTGGCCCGCCGGCTGTCGGTGTTCAGCGGCGGCGCCGCCCTGGACGCCGCCGAGGTGGTCTGTGCCGACCCCGGCTGGCCGGCCGGTGCGGTGCTCGACGCGGTGACCGGGCTGGTGGAGAAGTCGATGCTGCTGGCCGCCGAGGGCTCCGACGGCAGCGTCCGCTACCGGATGCTGGAGACCATCCGGGCCTACGGCGGCGAGCAGCTCGACGCCGCCGGGGAGCGCGACACGGTGGAGGCCGCGCAGACGGCGTGGTGCCTGCGGCTGGTCGACGAGCTGGAGCCGCGGCTGCGGCGGGCCGACCAGCTCGGGGCCCTGCACCGGCTGCGCGCCGAGCACGACGGGCTGGTCGCCGTCCTCCAGCGGCTGGTCACCGCCCGGGACGGCGACGCCGCCGTGCACCTCGCCGGCCGGCTCACCTGGTACTGGTTCCTCTCCGGCATGCAGGTCGCCGGCGCGCGCTGGCTGTCGCAGGTCGTGACGCTGCCCGGCGGGCCCCCGCCGCTGCGCACGGCCTGCCTGGCCTTCGGCGCCATGCTGCAGCTCGACGGCGGCGACTGGGTCCAGGCGCTGACGGCGTTGCAGGCGGTCGCCGACCTGCCCGACGAGGACACCTGGGCCTCCGGTGACGTGACGGCCGCCGTCTCGTGGGCGATGGCGGTGATGTTCACCGGGCGGGACCGGACGGACGGCGCGCTGTCCCGGCTGGAGACGCACCCCGACCCGTGGGTGGTGGCGATGGCGCACGGCGTGCGGGCCCAGGTCGCGGAGAACGACGGCGAGCCCGAGACGCTGGCCGCCGACCTGCAGCTGGCCCGGGCGGAGTTCACCCGGCTCGGCGACCGGTGGGGCCGGTCGATCACCGCGGCGGCCCTCGCGCAGCTGCGCGCCACCGACGGCGACCTCGCCGCCGCCGTGGCCGCCTACGAGGAGACGATCGAGCTCTCCGAGGCGCTGGGCACCCACGAGGACACCCCGATGATGCGGGTCCGGCTCGCGCTGGTCCGGGCGGCCGGTGGCGAGGAGGAGCGCGCCGGGCGTGACCTGGCCGAGCTGCGCGCCGAGCTGGAGGGCGACGGCGGGATGTTGCTGTCCTTCGCCGAGGGCGGTCTGGCCGAGCTGGCCCTGCTCGGCGGCCGGCTCGCCGAGGCCGAGCGCTGGTACCGGTCCGCGCTGGCCCGGCTGGCGACGGTGACCACCGGGCCGCCGCAGATCAGGTCCTCCGTGCAGAGCGGACTGGTCACCGTCCTCGCCCTCCAGGTCGCGGCAGGGGCGGACCCCGCCCTGCTCACCGAAGCGGCCGAGCAGCTGACCGACGCCGTCGACCTCGCGGTGCGGATGGCGGCGGACATGCCGGTGGCGGCGATCACGCTCCAGGCGGCCGCAGCGCTGGCCCTGGCCGAGGGCGACCCCGGCCGGGCGGCGACCCTGCTGGGGCGGGCCACCGCCGTCCGGGGGCGGCGTGACCTGGCCGGGCTGCCGGGACTGGTCGTGGAGCGGGCCGTGCGCGCCGCGCTCGGTGCCGAGGAGCTGGAACGCCGGCACGCCGCCGGTGCGGCCACCTCCCGGGCCGACGTGTTCGCCGACCTGGGGGTGACCTACACCGGCGGCTGGCCGGGCGCGATGTTCACCGGGGGCGAGGCTCAGACCCGGCGGCGGTAGGCCCGCATCGCCAGCGGCACGAAGACCACCAGCAGCAGCGCGCCCCAGCCCGCCGTCCAGGCCAGCGGCTCGGCGACCGGGCCGCCCAGCAGCAGCCCGCGGACGGTGTCGATCAGGTGGGTCACCGGGTTGTTCTTCGTGAAGGCCTGCAGCCAGCCGGGCAGGGTGTCGGCCTGCACCAGGGCGGTGCTGCCGAAGGTCAGCGGGAAGGTGGCGAGGAAGCCGACCCCCTGCACCGCGCCGGCGGAGCGGACCTTGAGGCCGATCCAGACGAAGACCCAGGACAGGCACATCGCGAACCCGATGCCCACAGCCACCGCCAGCACGACGGCGGGCAGCCCCTGCGTCGTCCGGAAGCCCAGCGCGAAGGTGAAGGCCAGCAGCACCACGGTCGCCGTCAGGTACCGGACGACGTCGGCGAACACCGCGCCGATCAGTGGTGCGGACCGGGCGATCGGCAGGCTGCGGAACCGGTCGAAGACGCCCTTGGTGATGTCGTTGTTCAGCGCGACGCCGATGCCACCGGTGGCGAACATCAGCGTCTGCACCAGGATGCCGGGCACCAGGTAGGTCAGGTAGGTGCGCCAGTCGCCGGCGATCGCGCCGCCGAAGACGAACACGAACAGCACCGTGAAGATGATCGGCTGCAGGCTCACGTCCATCAGGGCCTCGGGCTGGCGCCGGGTCTTGACGACGTTGCGCCAGGCGAGGGTGAGCGCCTGCTGCAGGGCGTTGCCGCTGGTCGCGCGAGTGGGCAGCGGTGCGGTCGGTCGGGGAGGGGTCATCGTGGTCATGCCAGGCTCGCTTCCGGGGTCGGGGTGGTGGAGCTGCCGGTGAGGGCGAAGAAGACGTCGTCCAGGCTGGGCAGCCGGACGGCGAGCTCGGAGACGGCGACGCCGCGGACGGTGAGCTGGTCGAGGACGGCGCCGAGCAGCGCCTCGCTGGGCACCGGCACCGAGGAGGTGCCGCGGCCGTCGGTGGTCGGGACCGCCCCGGTCACCTGCTCGAGCACCTGCAGGACGACGGGGGAGTCCCGGCGGTCGCGGGGACGCGCGGTGAGCGTCTGGGCGCCGGTGCGGTGCTTGAGCTCGTCGCTCGTGCCGCGGGCGACGACCTTGCCGGCGTCGAACACGACGATGTCGTCGGCGAGCTCGTCGGCCTCCTCCAGGTACTGCGTGGTCAGCAGCACGGTGGTGCCGTCGTCGACCAGGCCGCGGACGGTGTCCCAGACCTCGTTGCGGCTGCGCGGGTCCAGGCCGGTGGTGGGCTCGTCGAGGAACAGCACCTTCGGCCGGTTGACCAGGCTCGCGGCCAGGTCGAGGCGGCGGCGCATGCCCCCGGAGTAGGTCTTGGCCGGGCGGCCGCCGGCGTCGGTGAGGCTGAAGCGGGCGAGCAGGTCGGTGGCCCGGGCGTGCGCCTCGGGGCGGCTGAAGCCCAGCAGCCGGCCGATCATCACCAGGTTCTGCCGGCCGGTGAGGTCCTCGTCGACCGAGGCGTACTGACCGGTGAGCCCGATCTGCTCGCGCACCGCCTGGGGCTCGCGGGCGACGTCGTGGCCGGCGACCCGGGCGGTGCCGGCGTCGGCGCGCAGCAGGGTGGCCAGCACCCGGACGGCGGTGGTCTTGCCGGCGCCGTTGGGGCCCAGCACGCCGAGCACGGTGCCGGCGGGGGCGGACAGGTCGACGCCGTCCAGGGCGCGGGTGGAGCCGTAGTGCAGGACGAGGCCCTCGGCCTCGATGTTGTTCTCCATGGGTCCTCCTCGGTGGGGTCTGCCGACGACGGTGCGCGCCGCCGCTGACACCCGGCCGACGTCCCGCTGACGCCCGCTGACACCCGCTGATGGAGTCCCAGCGCATCGTTCTCCGAGCGCTGGGACTCCATCAGCTGCAGCGGAGGACGATGGGGCGGTGACCGCTGCCGATGCGCTGGCCCGCACGCGGGCGGAGACGCTCGCCCAGATCGCCGCGCTCACCCGCGAGTTCGACGAGGTGGTGGACGCGTCGCGGTCGTCCAACGCCGACGACGAGCACGACCCGGAGGGCGCCACGATCGCCTTCGAGCGCCAGCAGGTCGCCGCGCTCATCGCCCAGGCGCAGCAGCGGCTCGCCGACGTCGACGCCGCGCTGGCCCGCGCCGAGGCCGGCGACTACGGCACCTGCGACTCCTGCGGGCAGCCGATCGCCTCGGAGCGCCTGGCCGCCCGCCCGCAGGCCCGCACCTGCATCACCTGCGCGAGCCGCCCCGCCCGCCGGTGAGCTCGCCCCCGGCGTTGATCACGGGCGGCTGGCCGCGGGACACGCCGTCCACCGCGGGTCGGATGGCGACACGCCCATGATCAACAGGCGCGGGCGTCAGCTCACGTAGCGGCGGGCGGTCGACTTCCGCTGGGCGTCCTCGAGGGCGGCGAACCGGGCCTCGGCGTGCGGGGGGAGCACCTGCCGTTCGCGGAGCACCCACGGCAGCCCGCGCACGGCCCGCACCAGCCCGGTTGCGGTGACCTGGTCGCGCGGGACGGTGCGCAGCAGGTGCACGGTGCGGCGCAGCGCGGGCCGCAGCGGACGGCGCAGCCACGTCGTCCAGAGGGTGTTGCGGATGCCGTCGGCGCGGCGCTTGTGCGGGTCGCGGGCGGTGCTGGCCTGGTGGTGGATGGTCAGGTGCTCCAGGTAGCACAGCTCCCAGCCGCGGGCGGCGAGGTCACCGGCCATCAGCTCCTCCTCGCCCCCCAGCCACAGCCGGGCGCTGAAGCCGCCGACCTCGTTGAACGCCTCCCGGCGCAGCACGCTGGCCCCGGCCAGGAAGCTGCCCAGCGCGGGACCGGGCAGCCAGTCCGCGCCGACGACGGGGGAGTCGCGCAGCTCAACGACGATCGGGTCCTCGACGCCGCCGGGCTCGACCAGGATGCGCGCGGTGATCACCGCCAGCCGGGGGTGGGCGTCGAGGGCATCGGCGGCGGCGCGCAGCGAGCCCGGGTCCCACCAGGTGTCGTCGTCGCAGAAGGCCACGTAGGGGGTCTGCAGCCGGGCGACGCCGAGGTTGCGGCCGACCGCACCCAGGTTCTCGTCGCTGGCGATCAGCTCGACCCACGGGTGGTCGCGCAGCACGGCCGCGGCGGTGCCGTCGGCGGAGCCGTTGTCGACGACCACCACGTGCGGCTGTTCGGGCAGCTCGCGCAGCCGGGTCAGGGCCAGCAGCAGCTCCTCGCGCCGGTTGTGCGTGATCACCACGACGGCGACCCGCGGATCGGGGGTGTGGTCGGTCATCCCTGCAGCTCCCGGACTCCGGTCATGACGGTGGTGGGCAGGACCCGGCGGGCCCGCAGCGCGGCCGGCACCCGGGGGACGGCGCCGGCCAGCCCCCGGACGCCGGGTCGCCCGGCCCGCGCGGCCCGCAGCAGCTGCCCGGCGAGCGCCGGCAGCGGGTAGCGCATCAGTGCGGTGAGCACCCGGCTGCGCCAGATGCCGGTCTGCCGGACGGCGTTCGTGTCGCGGCGCGGCGAGGGGTGGTGGTGCACGGTGACCTCGTCGACGTAGGCCAGCCCCCAGCCGGACGCGGCCAGGTCCAGGGCGACCCGCTCCTCCTCGCCGGGGAAGCGCACCACCTCGTCGAAGCCGCCGACGGCGGTGAACGCCTCGACCCGCACCAGTGCCGCGCAGGCGACGAAGCCCAGCAGCGAGGGGCCGGGCAGGTCGGGCTCGCGGCGCAGCGGGCTCTGCGCCATCTCCGTGCACACCGGGTCCAGCCGGTCCTCCGGGCCGACGAGGATCCGCGCGGCCAGCAGCCCGAGCCGCGGGTGGGCGCGCATCACCTCGACCGCGCGGGCCAGGTCGCCGGGCGCCCACCAGGAGTCGTCGTCGGTGAAGGCCACGAACGGGGTGCCGGCGTGCGCGACGCCGATGGTGCGGGCGACCGCGCCGACGTTCTCCGGCAGCGGGACGACGGTCACCTCGGGGTGCGCCCGGGCGACGGCGGCGACGGTGTCGTCGGTGGAGGCGTTGTCGACCAGGACGACGGGCGCCTCGTGCCGGGGCAGGCTGTCGAGCAGGTCGTCGCGGCGGTTGCGACTGGCGATCACGCACGTCACCTCGGCGGGCTCCGGCGGGGTGATCACCCGGCGATCTTCCCAGGCCGGTCCCGCGCCTCCCGGGCCGGGCGGTCCAGCGCGGCCGGGTCGGCGAACAGCCCGGCGGCGGGGCCGGTGCCGGCGATCGCGTCGGCGGCCAGGACGACCGCGGCCGCCGTCCAGGTGGTGCGCTCGACCGGCCAGCGGACGCCGTCAGTGAGCACCAGGCCGGTCCAGTACGACCCGTCGCCGGCCCGCAGGTGCTGCATCGCGGCCAGCTGCGCGGCCGCGTCGTCCCGGCGGCCGACGGCGGTCAGCGCGAGCGCCAGCTCGCAGGTCTCCGCGCCGGTCACCCACGGGCGGTCGGCGACGCACCGCACGCCCGCGCCCGGGACGACGAAGGTGTCCCAGCCGGCGGCGAGCCGGGCGTCGGCCGCCGGCCCGGTCAGCGCGCCGGCCAGCACCGGGTAGTACCAGTCCATCGACCACCGCGACCGGTCGGCGAAGGCCGCGGGCCGCTCGCGCAGCGCGGTGCCCAGTTCGGTGGCGGCGAGGTCCCAGTCCGGCTGCGGCTCACCGACCAGGCCGGCCAGCGCGATGCCGCACCGCAACGCCTGGTGCAGGCTGGCGTTGCCGGTCAGCAGCGCGGTGTCGTCGGGGGTCCCGTCGGGGCGCAGTGCCCAGCTGACCGCCCCGCTGACCAGCTGCATCGCCGTGACCAGGTCCAGCGCGCGGCGCACGGCGGGCCACAGCCGGTCGACCGCGGCGGCGTCCTGAGTGCACAGCCAGGTGTGCCAGACGCCGACGGCGAGGTACCCGGCGTGGTTGCTCTCCGCGGCCGGCGCGGTGACGGCGCCGTCCCGGTACTCCGCGGCCCACGAGCCGTCGGGGCGCTGGTGCCGGGCCAGCCAGCCGTAGGCGGCCAGGGCGCGGTCGTGCTCGCCGCCGACGTCCAGGGCCATCGCCGCCTCGACGGAGTCCCAGGCGTCCAGCTGCCCGCCGCGGTACCAGGGGAGCGCGCCGTCGCCGGCCTGCTCGGCGGCGATCGCGGCCACCGTCGTCCGCAGCTGGTCGGCGCCGAGGACGCCGGGCACCTCGGGGAGGTCGGTCACGCCGGCTTGTCGGCGTAGACGACGAACGACTTGCCGAGCAGCGGGTCCAGCAGCCGCTCGGCGGTGCGGGTCGGCCACGGACGCTTCATCAGGTCCCAGACCAGCACGCGGTGGTAGGCCCTCGTCAGCACGTTCTCCCGGTCGACGCCGACGGCGCACTTGAGCCACCAGTAGGGCGCGTGCAGGGCGTGCGCGTGGTGGGTGTCGGTGGGCCGCAGCCCCGCGGCGGACAGCCGCTCGGAGAGCTGGTCGCCGCGGTAGATCCGGATGTGGCCGCCGGAGTTGGCGTGGTAGCTGTCCGACAGCGCCCAGCAGACCCGCTCCGGCCCGTACCGGGGGACGGTGACCGCGACCCGGCCGCCGGGCCGCAGCACCCGGGCGATCTCCGCGATCGCCGTCTGGTCGTCGACGATGTGCTCGAGCACCTCCGAGGCGATCACCCGGTCGACGCTGGCGTCGGGCACCGGCAGCGCCCGCAGGTCACCACGGGCGACCGCGGCCCGGGCACCCGCGGGCGCCTCCCCGGCGGCGGCTATCGCGCCCAGCCACTGCGCGGTGGTGGCGACCTCGTGCTGCCCCCAGTCGACGGCGAGCACGTCGGCGCCGCGGCGGTAGGCCTCGAAGGCGTGCCGGCCCTCGCCGCAGCCCAGGTCGAGCACCCGCATCCCGGGCCGGACGCCGAGCAGGTCGTAGTCGACGGTGAGCATCAGGCGCGCCGGTCCAGCACGTCGGCGTACCACTCGGCGGTGCGCTCGGCGGTGCGCCGCCAGGTGTAGTGGCTGAGCACCCGGGCCCGCCCGGCGCGGCCCAGCTGCTCGCCGAACGTCGGGTGGTCGAGCACCAGCTGCAGCGCCTCGGCCAGCCGGCCGACGTCCCCGGCCGGCACCTGGACGCCGGCGTGCGTGCCGACGACCTCGGGCAGCGCGCCGCCGTCGGTGGTGACCAGCGGCGTGCCGCACGCCATCGCCTCCACCGCGGGCAGTGAGAAGCCCTCGTACAGCGACGGGACGGCGGCGACGGTCGCGGTCTGCAGCAGCGCCACCAGCTCCTCGGTCGGGATCGGCCCGGTGAACCGCACCGCGTCGGCGATGCCCAGCCGGTCGAGCGCGGTCGCGGCCGGCCCGCCGGGGCGGGCGGTGCCGACCACGGTCAGCCGGACGTCGCGCTCGGTGCGCAGCTTGGCGACCGCCTCCAGCAGGTGCACCAGCCCCTTGAGCGGGACGTCGGCGCTGGTGGTCACCACGACGTGGTCGGCGTCCCGGCGGGCGGTGCCGGGCGGGGGCGTGAACACCGCCGGGTCGATGCCCACCGGGATCACCCGGACGCCCGCCGCGGGCACGCCCAGGTGCGTCCCGACGTCCCGCCGGGAGCTCTCCGAGACGGTCGTGATGCCGTCCAGCCTCGGGGCGACCCGGGCCTGCATGGCGGTGAAGCCGTACCAGCGGCGCAGCTGCAGCCGGGTGCGCCGGCTGGTCGCGGCGGCCAGCTCCAGGTCGCGGTCGATCTGCACCGGGTGGTGCACCGTGGCGACCGTGGGCAGCCCGCGCCGGCGCAGCTGCAGCAGGCCGTAGCCCAGCGACTGGTTGTCGTGCACCAGGTCGAAGTCGCCCGCGCGGGGGCCCAGCAGCCGGGCGGCGCGGAGGCTGAACGTCAGCGGCTCGGGGAAGCCGGCGGTGCACATCGTGGCCCACTCGGCCACGTCGAGGACGCCGGAGAACTCACCGGGCCGCGGTGTGCGGAAGGGGTCGGGCTCCCGGTAGAGGTCCAGGCTCGGCACCCGGGTCAGCGGCACCCCGTCGACCAGCTCGGGGTAGGGCTGGCCGCTGAACACCTCGACCCGGTGGCCGAGCTGGCGGAGCTCGTGGGACAGCGCCCGGACGTAGACGCCCTGCCCGCCGCCGTGCGGCTTGGAGCGGTAGGACAGCAGCGCGACCCGGAGCGACCGTCCCATGCCCGGACTCTAACCAGACGGTCCCGCGGCGCCGGCGTGGTCGGTGAGGAGGGACACCTGCTCGGCCACCTGGTACGCGGCCGGGACGGCGCGGGCGCATGCCCCGGCGCAGCGCCGGGCAGGACGGGGGACCAGGGCCGGCACCCGGTGCCTGGGTCCCCCCGGTCCCCTGGAGTCCCGATGACCCGCTCGGTCAGCCACACCCGGCTGCGGTCGGTGGCCCGCGTCGCCCTCGGCGGCGCGCTCGTGTTCGCCGGCACCAGCCACCTGACCTTCGCCCGCGAGGACTTCCGCGCGCAGGTCCCGCCCTGGGTGCCGCTGGACGTCGACGAGGTGGTGCTGATGTCGGGGGTGGTGGAGATCGGGCTGGGGGTGGTCCTGGCCGTCCTGCCGCGGGAGCAGCGCCGGATCGGCCTGCTGGCGGCGCTGTTCTTCGTCGCGGTCCTCCCGGGCAACATCGCCCAGCTCACCGAGCACCGGGACGCCTTCGGGCTGGACACCGACGCGAAGCGTGCCCTGCGCCTGCTCTTCCAGCCGGTCCTGGTGGCGTGGGCGTGGTGGTCGACGCGGACGCACACCCCGTGACCGGGGTGGTCGGCACCCGGTGCCGTCGTCCACCGCGGTGCCGGTGGCCGGGCGCCGCGGTGGACCACCTGGCCGGGTGGGGGAGCTCGCCCGGGCCGGCGGTCCGGTCGTAGGGTCCGGCCGTGGCCACTGCTCCCCGGCACCGCCGGCGCTCCGTCGGGCTCCTCACCGCCGGGCTGCTCGGCGTCGCCGCGCTGGCCGGGTGCAGCTCGGAGGTGGCGGGCTCGGCCTCGCCGGCCGCGAGCGTCTCCAGCCCGGCCCCGGCACCGACCAGCGAGGACGCGGCGGCACCCGAGGACCTCTCGGCCGGGTTGCTCCCCGCCGAGGCGTTCGGCCCGCGGACCCAGGTCACGCCGATCACCGGTGAGCAGGTGCTCGCCCAGCAGGGGCAGCTCGGCGGTGGCCTCGGCGAGCTGGCGGGCCTGACCGTCACCCCGGAGGAGTGCGCGCCGGCGGTCGAGGGGGTCCAGCCCGGGCTCGACGACGTCACCGGGCTGGCCGCGCAGACCGCGCAGACCGGCAGCACCGCCGTCGCCGAGGTGCTCGTGGCGGGCCCGTCGGTGGCCGGCTCGCTCGACGACCTCGACCAGAGCCTGGCCGACTGCCCGGAGGCCACCATCACCGCGCCGCAGATCGGCACCGCCACGGTCACCTTCGCCCCGCTGGAGGTGCCCGACCTCGGCGACGGCTCGGCGGCGCTGACCATGTCGCTGTCGCTCACCGGGCCGGACGGGCAGGCGCTGACCGTGCCGGTGCAGCTCGGCATGGCGCTGGACGGCGACCGGCTGGTCAGCCTGACGGTGACCGACGCGACCGGCGGCGGTGGCCAGGACCCGGCCGCGTTGGCCCAGCTGCTGCAGCAGGCCTACGACCACCAGCACACCGCGCTGGACTGACGCCCGCCGTCGTCCACATCGGGTGGTCGCGTCCACGACCGCCCCGGTCCCGCCCTCCCGCGGCCCCGCCCGGCCCAGGGTCGTGGCATGACCGACCTGGACCCGCAGCCCACCGTCCGCCTCGCCGACCCCGGGGCGCTGGCCGCCGGGCTGCCGCACCTGCTCGGCTTCCCGCCCGAGGAGTCGCTGGTGGTGGTCAGCCTGCGCGGGCAGGAGCCGATGACCGTGGGGCTCACCGCCCGGGTGGACCTGCCGCCGCCGGGACACCACGGGTCGCTGGCGGGCGACCTGGCCCGGTCGGTGCGCACCGACGACCCCACCGCCGTCGTGCTGGTGGTGGTCTCCGAGGACGACGACGGCGCCGCCGGGCTCCCGCACCGCACGCTGGTGCGCGAGGCGGTGCTCGGCTTCCACGCCCACCGGGTGCCGGTGCGCGACGCGCTGCTGGTCCGCCGGGGCCGCTGGTGGTCCTACGACTGCTCCGGCTCCTGCTGCGCGCCCGGCGCGGGCACCCCGCTGCCCGGCGGCACCAGCGACCTGGCCGTCGCCGCGGTGGTGCACGGCACGGTGGTCGAGGCCGACCGAACCGCCCTCGCCGCCCGCATCGCCCCCACCCGCTCGGCGGGGATGGCCTGGGCCTGCGACGAGGTGGGCGACGAGCTGGCCGCCGCGACCGCGGAGCGGGGCTGGGACGCCGTGGCCGAGGAGGGCTGGGACGCCGTCCTCACCGCCGTGCACGGGGCCGGGACGGCGCGGGCCCCGCGTCTGTCGGACCGGCAGGTCGCCCGGCTGGCGTGGGGGCTGCGCGACGCCGACCTGCGGGACCGGGCGCTGACCCTGGCCCTGGGGGAGTCCGCGCCGGGTGCGGAGGCGGTGTGGACCGAGCTCACCCGCCGGGCACCGGCCCCGCTCGACGCCGCGCCGGCGACCCTGCTGGCGGTCAGCGCGTGGCTGCGCGGGGACGGCGCGCTGGCCAACGTCGCGCTGGACCGGGCGCTGGGCAGCGAGCCGAGCTACACCCTCGCCGGGCTGCTGCGGACCGCGCTGGACGCCTGCCTGCCCCCGGCGGTGGTGCGCCAGGTGATCCGCGAGGCCGCCGGCCCCTCGGGTGCAGACCGCTGACGCACCGGCCGGGCCGGAGGGCGCGGCCGGTGCGTCGGGTGGGTCAGAGCAGCTCGGGGCGCTGCCAGTCCGCACCGAGGACGTGCTGGCCGAGGAAGGCGAGCACGGTCTCGTACCAGACCGCTGCGTTCCCCGGCGTCAGGACCCAGTGGTTCTCGTCGGGGAAGTACAGGAACTTCGAGGGCACCCCGCGCTTCTGCAGGTCGTACCAGAGCCGCAGGCCCTCGCCGATCGGCACGCGGTAGTCCTTGTCGCCGTGGATGACCAGCATCGGCGTCCGGATGGCGTCGGCGTAGCGGTGCGGGGAGTTCTGGTCGTAGCGCCGTGGCTCGGTCAGCGGGTCCCCGAACTCCCGCTCCCAGTAGAACGCGGAGTCGGTGGTGCCGCCGAAGCTGTCCAGGTGCCACAGGCTGGCGTGGGTGACGATCGCGGCGAACCGGTCGGTCTGGGTGGCGATCCAGTTGGCCATGTAGCCACCGAACGAGCCGCCCATCGCCGCCGTCCGTGTCCGGTCGATCTCCGGCAGCGCCTCCGCGGCGTCGACCGCGGCCATCAGGTCGGTGTAGGGGTGCCCGCCCCACTCGCCCCAGCCGCGCCGGACGAAGTCCTGCCCGAAGCCCTGCGACAGCGCCGGGTTGGGCAGCAGCACCGCGTAGCCCCGGGCGGCCAGCACCCACGGCGTCCAGCGCCACGACCAGGAGTTCCAGCTCATCAGCGGCCCGCCGTGCACCCACAGCACCAGCGGCGCCGGGCTCGTCTCGCTGGCGCCCTCGGGCAGCACCAGCCAGGACTGGACCCGGGTGCCGTCGGGAGCGGTGGCGTCCAGCTCGCGCAGCGTGCCGGGGAAGGCGCTGATCGTGCCGGGGTTGGGCAGCGGAGCGGGGTCCTGGCCGGTGGCCGTCGGGTCCAGCCGCACCGGTGCGGCCGGGAGGTCGTAGCCCGAGCGCAGGGCGTACAGCGCGCTGCCGTCGCGGGCGACCTGCAGGTCGCTGAAGGCACCGGCGTCGGTCAGCCGCACCGGCGCCCCGCCGGCGAGCTCGACCCGGTACAGGGCGTGCCGGCCGTCGTCGTCGGCCAGGAAGAACACCGCGGTGCCCTCGGCGGAGAACTGCGGCGAGCCCGGCCAGCGATCGAAGCCGGCGGTGAGGTCGCGGGTCGCGGCCGTCGCGACGTCGACCAGCAGCAGCGTGTAGTCCGGCGGCTCGGCGTAGGTGGAGGCGGACTCGCGCACGCACACCACCTGGGTGGAGTCGGGGGAGAAGGCCGGGGCGAAGACGTCGGCCTGCGGGTCGTCGACCAGCACCCGGGTCGTGCCCGTCGCCACCTGGGTCAGCACCAGCCGGGAGCGTCGGCCGGCGGGGCCGTCGGGCACGTCCTCGCTGCGCACGACGAAGCGGCCGTCGGGGGAGATCGCCAGGTCGTCCCCGGCTCCGGCGGGCGGGCCGGCGTCGGGGGTCAGGTCGCGCCACTCCGGTGCCGGCGCGGACTCGGCGGGGACGTGACCGACCCAGAACACGTGCGGGAAGGCCGGGCCCAGGTCATGGTCCCAGGAGCGCACCGGGTAGCTCTCGTGCAGCAGGGCGGTGATCCCGGCGTCGGTGCGGGCCTTGCGGCGCTGCTCGTCGGCCTCTGCGTCGGCCGCGCCGGGCACCACGGAGGTCACGGCCACGACGTCGCCGCTGTCGGCGGCCACGGCCACGCCGGAGACGCCGCTGGACCGGCTGAGCACCAGCCGGGCCTCACCGCCCTCGGGCGACAGCGCCCACAGTGCCGGCTTCGGCTCCCCGGCGTCCTTGCCGGCCGCCGGGTCGGGGCGGGCGGAGGTGAACAGCAGCTCGCCGGTGGGGGCGAAGACCGGGCTCGACTCCCCGGCCGCGCCGCGGGTCAGCCGGCGCGCGGGCCGCTGACCGGCGGGGTCGACCTCCCACAGCGCGGACTGCCACGTCTTCCCCTCGGCGTCCAGGGTGGCCACCGAGGTGACCAGCCGGCTGCCGTCGGGGGAGAGGGCGAGGCCGCCCAGCCGGGGGAGCGCGACGAAGTCGGCCAGCCGGTGGAACGGGCTGGGCGGCGCGGTGTCCTCGTCCTGCTCGGTCGGCGCGGGGGAGTCGCTCACCGGGGCCTTCTCTCTTCAGCTGGTCAGGAGGGTCGCCCCGAGCCTAGTGACCGGTCGTGAGCCCGGCTCAGCATCTTTCGCTGCCGTGTACGACGAGAGCCGCGGCCCCGGTGGGGGTCGCGGCTCTCGGTACGGCACAGCTGCAGGGGTGGGCGGCCGGGTCCTCGCTCAGGAGACGGCGGCGACCGCCTCGGCGGCCTCGACCGGCGTGAGCTCCTCGTCGACCGCGCTGACGAACACGTGCTGGGCGACGCCGGGCTGCAGCGCGACGCCGTCGACCAGCACGGTGCCGTTGGCCAGCGAGACCGTCACGGTGGAGCCGGGGCGC
Organism: Modestobacter muralis; assembly: GCF_010682105.1. GTDB lineage: Bacteria > Actinomycetota > Actinomycetes > Mycobacteriales > Geodermatophilaceae > Modestobacter > Modestobacter muralis. Next base: position 95,416 of record NZ_JAAGWH010000004.1, read on the forward strand.
ACGCCCTGGTCGGCCATGGAGCGCAGCAGGGCGGCGTCCTCCTGCAGCTGCTCGCTGATCCGGCGCACGACGACCTTCGTGCCCTCGGGCGTCGCGCTGGTCGAGAGCAGCGTGAGCGCGTCGAGCACGGCCGAGGTGTCCCCGCCCAGGGCGTCGAGCCCGGGGATCGGGTTGCCGAAGGGCGACACTGTCGGGTTGTTCAACAAGCTCAGCAGCTTGCGCTCCACCGCCTCGCTCATCACGTGCTCCCAGCGGCAGGCCTCCTCGTGCACGTCGGCGTAGTCCAGGCCGATCACGTCGACGAGCAGGCACTCGGCCAGCCGGTGCTTGCGCATGACCGCGGTGGCCAGCGCACGGCCCTCGTCGGACAGCTGCAGGTGCCGGTCGCCCTGCACGGTGAGCAGACCGTCGCGCTCCATCCGGGCCACCGTCTGGCTCACGGTCGGGCCGCTCTGGTGCAGGCGCTCGGCGATCCGTGCCCGCAGCGGGACGATGCCCTCTTCCTCGAGCTCGAAGATGGTCCGGAGGTACATCTCCGTGGTGTCGATGAGGTCGTTCACACTCACTCCTCCGTCAGGTCCCCCGAGTCTACGAGGCCAGGACCACCGAGCGGGACCACCGAGCGGGACCACCGAGCGGGGCTGTCGCCACGACCGAGCACCCCGCGGGCTGGCGCGCCCACCGGTAGCGTCGGTCCGGTGACGCAGCCCGCCTGCTCGACGAGGAGCACCGCGCCGGTCCCACCCGGCGCCGCGACGGGGCCGGGGGAGCGATGAGCGACTCGGTCACCGTCGTCTGGGACGACGCCCTGCTGGGCTACACGTGGGGCGGTGAGCACCCCATGCACCCGGTGCGGCTGGACCTCACCATGCGGCTGGCCGACACCCTCGGCGTGCTGGCCGGGCCGCGGCTGTCGGTCACCGCCCCGACCGCGGCCGGCCCCGACCTGCTCACCCTGGTCCACGACCCGGCCTACCTGGAGGCCGTGCGGCGCGCGCCGGAGCGCCCCGACGACGCCGGCCACGGCCTCGGGCCGCCGGACAACCCGGTCTTCCCCGGCATGTACGACGCCGCCGCGCTGATCACCGGCGGCAGCGTGCTGGCCGCCGAGCTGGTCTCCTCCGGCCGGGCCCAGCACGCGGTCAACATCGCCGGCGGCATGCACCACGCCATGCGCGGGGCCGCCTCGGGCTTCTGCGTCTTCAACGACGCCGCGGTCGCGATCGCCTGGCTGCTCGGGCAGGGCTGGGAGCGGATCGCCTACGTCGACCTCGACGTGCACCACGGCGACGGCGTCCAGACCGCGTTCTACGACGACCCGCGGGTGCTCACCGTCAGCGTCCACCAGACCCCGCTCACGCTCTTCCCGGGCACCGGCTTCCCCGAGGAGACCGGCGACCCGGGCAAGGCCCTGGGCAGCGCGGTCAACCTGGCGCTGCCCAACGGCACCGACGACTCGGGCTGGCTGCGGGCCTTCCACGCCGTGGTGCCCAGCGTGGTGCGGGCCTTCCGGCCGCAGATCCTGGTCACCCAGTGCGGCTGCGACGCCCACCACGAGGACCCGCTCGCCGACCTCGCGCTCACCGTCGACGGGCAGCGCGCCTCCTACCGGGCCGTGCACGACCTGGCCCACGAGCTGTGCGACGGCCGGTGGATCGCCCTGGGCGGCGGGGGCTACGGCCTGGTCCGCTGCGTGCCCCGGGCCTGGACCCACCTGATCGCCGAGGCCGGCGGTGACCGGCTGGAGCCGGGCACGGAGATCCCGCAGAGCTGGCAGGACGACGTCCGCGGCCGGGGGCTGCGCATCACCCCGCCCGACACCATGACCGAGGGCGGCTACGTGGGGTGGTCCCGTTGGGACCCGTTCACCGAGAACCGCGTCGACCAGGCGATCATGCGCACCCGCAAGGCGTCCTTCCCGTACTTCGGACTGGACCCGGACGACCCCCGTGACTAAGGACCATCTCGCCCCCCACCACTCGCACGCTCGTGGCGGGCCCCTACGAGGTGGCCGGGAGGCCCTGTGAACGAGGAAACGACTGCCACCCCCGTCGCGCCGCCGCGGTGGGAGGCCGACGTGGTGGCGTCCGACGGGGGGACGGTGCACCTGCGGCCGATCACCCCGGAGGACGCCGACGGCATCGTCGGGCTGATGGAGCGCAGCTCCGACCAGACCCGGTACTACCGCTTCTTCGGTCCGGTCCGGCAGCTGTCGGCCAAGGACCTGTACCGGTTCACCCACGTCGACCACGACGACCGGGTCGCCTTCGTCGTGCTGCTGGGGGACCACCTCATCGGCGTGGGCCGCTACGACCGCACGCCGGGCACCGACGAGGCCGAGGTCGCCTTCCTCATCGAGGACGCCCACCAGCGGCGCGGCCTGGGCTCGGTGCTGCTGGAGCACCTGGCGGCCGCCGCGCGCGAACGCGGCATCACCCGCTTCGTCGCCGAGGTGCTGAGCCAGAACGGCGCGATGGTCCGGGTGTTCCGCGACGCCGGGTACGCCGCGGCCCGGTCCTACGAGGACGGCGTCGTGCACCTGACCTTCCCGATCGCGCCCACCGAGCAGTCGCTGGCCGTGGTGCACGAGCGGGAGCAGCGCAGCGAGTCCCGCTCCATCGGCCGGCTGCTCAACCCCGGCTCGGTGGCCGTCATCGGGGCCAGCAACGACCCGGCCAAGGTCGGGTACGCCGTGCTGCACAACCTGCTCGGCTACGGGTTCGCCGGCCCGATCTACCCGGTCAACCCGGCGGTGCGGCACGTCCGCGGCGTCCCGGCGTACGCCGACGTCGAGTCGATCCCCGACGACGTCGACCTCGCCGTCCTCGCCGTGCCGGCCGACGAGGTCGCTGCGGTGGTCGAGGCCTGCCGGCGCAAGAACGTCCACGGGCTGGTGGTCATCTCCGGCGGCTTCGGCGAGACCGGTCCCGAGGGGCTGGCCGCCGAGCGGGCGCTGGTCGCCTCCGCCCGGGCCTCGGGCATGCGCGTCGTCGGGCCCAACTGCCTGGGCGTGGTCAACACCGACCCGGGCGTGCACCTCAACGCCAGCCTCGCCCCCGACGTCCCGGGACGCGGGCGGGTGGGCTTCTTCGCGCAGTCCGGCGCGCTGGGCGTGGCGCTGCTGGAGCGGGCCCGCGGCCGGGGCATCGGGCTGTCCAGCTTCGTCTCCGCCGGCAACCGCGCCGACGTCAGCGGCAACGACCTGCTGCAGTACTGGGCCACCGACCCGGGCACCGAGGTGGTGCTGCTGCACCTGGAGAGCTTCGGCAACCCGCGCAAGTTCGCCCGGCTGGCCCGCGCGGTCGGGCGCACCAAGCCGGTGGTCGCGGTCAAGAGCGGTCGGCACGTCGGGATGACCGCCGGGCTCGCCGGCACCAGCGTCGCCGTCCCGGAGCAGTCGGTGGCCGCGCTGTTCGCCTCGGCCGGGGTGATCCGGGTGGAGACCCTCGCCCAGCTCTTCGACGTCGGCACGCTGCTGGCCCACCAGCCGCTGCCGGCCGGTGACCGGGTCGCCGTCGTCGGCAACTCCACCGCCATGGGCGTGCTGGTCGCCGACGCCGTCCTGGAGCAGGGGCTGGAGCTGGCGCACGAGCGCCCGGTCGACATCGGCACCCAGGCGAGCCCGGAAGACTTCCGCGCCGCGCTGCAGACCGCCCTGGACGACGACGGCGTCGACGCGGTGGTCGCGGTGTTCCTGCCCCCGCTGCTGCGCGGCGAGCAGCCCTTCGGCCGGGTGCTGCGCGAGGTGTCGGCGGGGTCGGCCAAGCCGTTGGTGGCCAACTTCCTGTCCACCGAGGGCATCCCCGACGAGCTGGCCCTCCGCGGCGAGGACGGCATGCCCGCGCGCGGGTCGGTGCCGTCGTTCTCCACCCCGGAGCGGGCGGTGATCGCGCTGGCCAGGGTGGCCGAGTACGCCCGCTGGCGGCGCCGTCCGGTCGGGGTGGTGCCCGAGCTGGACGACGTGCAGGAGGCGACCGGGCGGGCGGTCGTGGAGTCCGCGCTGGCCGGGACCCCGGCGGGCCGGGAGCTCACCGACACCGAGACGATGCAGCTGCTCGGTGCCTACGGCGTGCCGATGCTGGGCACCCGGCGGGTGACCGACGTCGAGGCGGCGGTGGCCGCGGCCGAGGAGATCGGCTACCCGGTGGTGCTGAAGTCGACCGCGCCGTGGCTGCGGGACCGCCGCGACCTGGGCGGCATGCGCTTCGACCTGGCCGACGCCGAGGACGTGCGGGCCGCCTACGCCGCGATCCCGTCCGGGGACCCGGTGATCGTGCAGGAGCAGGCCGCGCCGGGGGTGGGCACGGTGGTGCAGGTCGTCGACGACCCGTCCTTCGGCGCGCTGGTGAGCTTCGGGGTCGGCGGGGTGGCCACCGACCTGCTCGGCGACCGCGCCTTCCGCACCCTGCCGCTGACCGACTCCGACGCCGCCGAGCTGGTGCGCAGCCCGCGGGCGTTCCCGCTGCTGGACGGCTACCGGGGGAGCGCGCCGGTGGACACCGCGGCGCTGGAGGACCTGCTGCTGCGGGTGGCCCGGTTGGCCGACGACCTGCCGGAGGTGCTGGCGCTGAACCTGGAGCCGGTCATCGTCGGCCCGGCCGACGCCTGGCACGGCGGCCGGTCGCTGGTCGTCGCCGGCGCCCAGGTGCGCGTCGGTCCCCCGACGGCCCGCGTCGAGCAGGGCCCCCGCCGCATGTTCCGCCCCGGCACGTGACAGAGCCCGCCGCCTCCGGTACGAGGTGGCGGGCTCTGGTGGTCGTAGCGCCGGCCGGGGACGAGTACGGACCCCCGGCCGGGCAGGCCGGTCCGGGATCGCGTCGCGGGGCCGGAGGCTCCCGACTCGATCCCGGCCAGCGGCTCAGCGCCGCTGGGGCACGGCTGCTGGCCGCGGTGCGATCCGGAGGATCGCCATGAACAACCTCAGCCGAGATAGTCCCGAAGAGCGTCGGCGCGCTGCGGGTCGCGCAGCTTGTTCATCGTCTCGCGCTCGATCTGCCGCACGCGCTCGCGGGACAGGCCGAACTGCTTGCCGATCTGCTCCAGCGTCCGCGGCTGGTTGCCGTCGAGGCCGAAGCGCATGATCACCACGTCGCGCTCACGCTCCTCGAGCGTGCCCAGGACCGTGCGCACGTCGCCCTTCATCATCTGGAAGGCGACCGCGTCCTCGGCGACGGCGGCGTCGGCGTCCTCGATGAAGTCACCGAGCCGGGACTCCTCGTCCGCACCCACGGTCTGGTCGAGGGAGACCAGGTCGCGGGAGTACTCGAGCAGCTCGGTGATCCGCTCCGGGGTCATGTCCAGCTCGAGGCCGAGCTCCTCGGCGGTGGGCTCGCGCTCCAGCTCCTGGTGGATCCGGCGGCGGGTGCGCACGACCTTGTTGACCTGCTCGGCCAGGTGGACGGGCAGCCGGATGGTGCGGCCGGAGTCGGCCATGGCGCGGGTGATGGCCTGGCGGATCCACCACGTCGCGTAGGTCGAGAACTTGAAGCCCTTGGTGTAGTCGAACTTCTCGACCGCGCGGATCAGGCCGACGTTGCCCTCTTGGATGAGGTCCAGGAACGTCATGCCGTGGCCGGTGTAGCGCTTGGCGACCGAGACGACCAGCCGGAGGTTGGCCTCCAACAGGTGGGCCTTGGCGGCCTTACCGTCGGCGGCCAGGAGCCCGTAGTCGCGCTTGACCGCCGGGGTCAGCTGCTTCTCGCCCAGCAGCCGCTCGGCGTACAGCCCGGCCTCGATGCGCTTGGCCAGTTCGACCTCCTGCTCGGCGGTCAGCAGCGCGGTCTTGCCGATGGTGTTGAGGTACACGCGCACCAGGTCCGTCGACACCAGGCCACTGGTGTCCGGCGACCGGCGCGGCGCGCGCAGCTCGAGGGTGTCGGTGGGGGAGGACTGCAGCACGGTCACGATGAGTCTTCGTCCTTGCTTCGGGGTCCGGATGCACCGCGTCGTCGATGTGCGGTGCACCCCGGTGGAGGTCGGGGGCTCGACCCGGGATCGCCGGGTGGCTCTCCAGCCTTCTGTCCGGTGTGGTACGTCGTGTGCAACGGACCGGGGTGGGCCGGTGTTCCGGTGGTGCACAACTCACAGGCAACGGGCAGGTGTGTCGCTCGGCACCTGTCTGACGACTGCGGGTGGTCGAATGACAACGCTGTGATACCCGACGACGCGGCCGGCGAACATGCCGTCCGCGGACGGCTGCGCTCAGACCTCCAGCTGCAGGGTCATCGGCCCCTCGTTCACCGAGGCCACCGACATCCGGGCCCCGAACCGGCCAGTCTGCACCGCGGTGCCGCGGCGGACCAGCTCGCCGACCACCTCGGCCACCAGCGGCTCGGCCACCTCGCCGGGCGCGGCGTCGGCCCAGGAGGGACGCCGGCCCTTGCGGGTGTCGGCGTAGAGCGTGAACTGGCTGACCACCAGCACCGGCAGGCCCAGGTCACCGACCGAGCGGGCGCCGTCGTCGGTGGGGAACACCCGCAGCTCGTGCAGCTTGCGGCCCAGCAACCGGGCGCGGTCGGCGTCGTCGTCGCGGCCCACCCCGACCAGGGCGAGCAGCCCGGCGCCGATCGCCCCGACGACCTCGCCGTCCACCGTGACCGACGCCTGGCTGATCCGGGTGACCACCGCACGCACCGGCCCATCCTGCTCCGACCCCGGCCGGGCGATGAGTTCGGGGTCGGGCGAGGGTCCGAGTCGGCGGAGACCCACCTGCACCCGGAGGAGGACGACATGGCCAAGCTCATCTACTCGATGATCACCTCGCTCGACGGCTACGCCGAGGCGGCCGAGGGCGACCTCGGCTGGGGCGCGGCCGACGACGAGGAGGTGCACGACTACATCAGCGACCTCTTCCGCGACGTCGGGACCTACCTCTACGGCCGTCGGATGTACGACACGATGGTCTTCTGGGAGACCGCGGACGCCCTGCCGGAGGCGCCGCCGTTCGTCGTGCAGTACGCGCGCCAGTGGCAGGCCGCGGACAAGGTCGTCTGGTCCACGACGCTGGACCAGGTGTCGAGCGGGCGGACCAGGATCGAGCGCGCCTTCGACCCCGAGGCGGTCCGCCGGCTCAAGGCCGGGTCCGACCACGACCTGACCGTCGACGGCCCGACCCTCGCCGCCCAGGCGATCCGCGCCGGCCTCGTGGACGACTACCACCTGTTCCTCACCTCGACCGTGGTCGGCGGCGGGAAGCGCTTCTTCCCGGACGGCATGCGGTTGGACCTCGAGCTCGTCGAGCAGCGCCCCTTCGCCGGCGGGCTGCTCCACCTGCACTACCGCACCCGCTGAGTCAGTCCCCGGCGGGCGCGAACCGCACGGTGCGGGTGGCCGGGTCCGCCGTGGTCAGCCGCACCCGCACCCGCTCGCCCGGGGTGAGCCGGCCGTCGCAGCGGGCCTGCACGGCCAGCTCGGCGAGCACCACGGTCGACCGCTTGCCGTCCGCGTCGAGCACGACGGCGTCGAAGACCTCGCCGACCCGGCCGGCCAGCACGGTGGCCTCGACCAGGTCGATGACCGCGCGCTCGACCTCGTGCGTGCGCCGGTCGGAGGCGGCCATCAGTGCCGGCAGCCCCGGCAGTGCGGCCCGCAGCCCGGCGGCGGGCTCCTCGCCGGCGGCGAGTGCGAGGCAGACCTCGGTGCCGAACCGGTCGACCAGCCGGCGCAGCGGCGCGGTCACGTGCGCGTAGGGGGCACCGACGCCGCCGTGCCCGGGCTGGGCCGGCGGGGGGCCGTCGAAGGCGGTGTAGGCGGCGCCGCGCAGCAGGGAGACCGCGGCATCGAGGAAGGCGGCGTCGCGGGGGCGGGCGGGGTCCAGTGAGGCGACGACCTCACCCGGCCCGGCGCCGGCCGGCCACGCGACGCCCAGACCCGGGGCCAGCCGGCGCAGGGCGTCGACCGCGCCCGGGTCCGCCGGGGGCAGGGTGCGCAGCACGCCGACCCCGCCGTCGAGCATCAGCCGGGCCGCGCAGCGCCCGGTCAGGAGCGAGATCTGCGCGTTCCAGCCCTCGACGTCAGACTGGCCGCGGAAGGCGATCCGCCAGCCGCCGTCCGGCGCGGGCTCCACCTCCTGGGACGGCGTGCCCAGCTCGATCGCACCGCGGTCGCGGGCACGGGCCTGCAGCAGCCGGCCGATCTCGGGCAGCAGCTCCAGCTCCGGGGGCACCTGCCCGCCCACCGACTCGTAGTCCAGCTGGGCGCGGCTGCGGACCCGGGCCCGGCGCAGGTCCACCGCGGTCACCTCGCCGTCGCCGTCGAGGTCGATGGTCCACAGCGCGGCCGGCCGCAGCTGCCCGGGCAGCAGGCTGGCCGCCCCCTCCGACAGCTGGGGCGGGTGCAGCGGCGTCCGCCCGTCGGGGCAGTAGACGGTCTGGCCGCGGCGGCGCGCCTCGGCGTCGATCGCGCTGCCCAGCGGCACGAAGGCGCCGACGTCGGCGATCGCGTACGACACCCGGTACCCGGCCGCGGTGCGGGCCAGGTGCACCGCCTGGTCCAGGTCGCGGGCGCCGGGCGGGTCGATGGTGACCAGCGGGAGGTCGGTCGCATCGTGGTCGGGCAGCGGCGGGGAGGCGGCCACCCGCTCGGCCTCGGCCAGCACGTCGGCCGGGAACTCGGCGGGGACCCCGGCCTCCGCCCGGATCGCGTCGAGGTCGAGCGGTCCGGACACCTTCAGCACGCGAGCCACGGCGCCACCCTGGCACAGCGCGCCGTCCCGTTCCCGTCCTGCGCCGGCCGGGGGGGCTGCCCGGCCTCGGCGCGCAGGAGGGGCGGAGCCTGCGAGGCGAGCAGTACGGCGACACCCCGCCCGGCCGGCGGGAATCTCCCGCGGCCTGGCGAGGAGGGTGCGCGGCGGTCGGTCGCGGACCTCACCGGGCCGACGTCGCCGGACGGGGTCCGGGCCACCGAGCAGGCGCTGGAGGCGGCGGCCACGGCGTCGAGCACGGCAGCGCCGGGGTCGGCGGCCGCCGGGGAGTGACAGTGCGGACAGACCTGCCCGGGCAGCTGCATGGTGCACGATCGAGTGGCACGATGGGTGTCGGAGCCGGGGGCTCCGGGGCCGGTCGAACCACCCAGCCGACCACCGCCGCCCTTCCCCCGGCCCGGTCCAGGAAGGGCGTCCGTGGCCTCCAGCCAGTTCACCAGCCGACACGACCACAGTGAGCCGCTGCTCATCACCGAGGCCGAGCCGAGCCAGGCCGACCAGCACGCGGCCCGCAAGCGTCGCTACTCGATCACCATGGCGATCCGTGGCACCAGCCTGGTCGTCGCCGCGCTCACCGCGCAGTACTCGCTGTGGCTGATGGCCGTCTTCGCCGTCCTCGGCACGATCCTGCCGTGGATCGCCGTGGTCATGGCCAACGACCGGCCTCCGAAGAGGAAGCTCGACGTCAACCGGTACACCCCGCCGGCGCCGGACCGCATCCTCGAGTCCGGCAGCAGCAGGGCCCGCGTCATCGACATGTGAGCCCGGTCGGGCCCGGCGTGGACGCCGGTGCCCGGCCGTGCCCTGTCATCATGGACGGCGGTGCAGCGAGGGCCGGTGCCCTGCCGGCGACCGTCGCGCACCCCGATCCAGGGAGAGCCTGTGAGCAGCAGCGACATCCTCGAGCGTCCCGACGTCCGCGAGTCGGACACCGGCAACGCCAACGAGGTCTTCCACTACGTGAAGAAGAACAAGATCGCGGAGAGCGCCGTCATGGGCAACATGGTCGAGGCGCTGTGCGGCGAGGTCTTCCCGGTGACCAAGTCCCCGAAGCCCGGCAGCCCCGTCTGCCCGGCCTGCACAGAGGTCTACAACCAGCTCAAGAAATGAAGGACCCCCGTGCCCCCCGGTCCACGCTCCGCGCGGACCGGGACCCTGCACGGGGGCCGGAGCCGATGCGCGCTACGGGCGCAGGCCGAGGGCGCGGGCCTCGTGCTCGATGCGGGCCGCCCGTCGGCGCTGCCGGCGGCGGTCGTGCCGGCGGGGCCCGGCGGGCCACCGGGCCTCGATGGTGGCGTTGAGCTCCGCGCCCAGGATCAGGGACATGCCCAGCAGGAAGCAGAACAGCAGCGCCGCGATCGGGGCGGCGAGCGCGCCGTAGGGCAGCGCCGTGGTCAGGATGTCGGCGACGTAGCCGCGCAGCACCGTCGCCGCCGCGATGAAGAAGACGACGGCGAACACCGCCCCGGTCAGGTGCCGGTGCCAGGGGATCCGCCGCGGCAGGATCACGTGGTAGAAGCTCGTGATCGCCAGGATGAGCCCGACCACCACCAGCGGCCAGTAGACGGCGTTGACCAGCAGCGTCGCGGTGTCCTGCCACTCCTCCGGCAGCAAGGCGACGAGGGTGGTGCGCCCCAGCACCAGCAGCGGCAGGGTCAGCACCGCGAGCACCAGGCCGACGATGAACAGCCACAGGGCCATCAACCGGGTCCGGATCGGGCCCCGCACGTCGCGCTGGTCGTAGGCGATCACGATGGTGTTGAGGAACGTCGCCGTCGCCGACGAGCCGGCCCACAGGGACACCACGAAGCCCAGGCTGACGACGTCCAGCCGCCCCGAGCCGAGGATGTCCTCCAGCGTCGGGCGCACCAGGGTGTCGACGACGCCGGGCGTCAGTGCCTCCGCCGACGCGCGCACCAGGCTGTCCTCGATCTCGGCGACGGTGTCCGCGCCGATGAAGGAGCCCAGGTAGCCCAGCGAGCCCAGCAGCCCGATCAGCAGCGGCGGCACCGACAGCACCTGCCAGAAGGCGGCCTCGGCGGACAGCCCCAGGATGCGGTCGTGCCAGGCCTTGGCCGCGCTGCTGCCCAGGACCTGCAGCGGCACGCGCACCGGGGCCGGCCACCGGTCCAGCCGCCCCCGGCGCGGCGCGGGGGTGGGCTCAGCGACCTCCGAGGTGCTCCCCGACGGTGGGACGGCGGGCGCCGTCGAGCTGTGGGGAACGGCAGAGGCCACGGTCCCAGTGTGCACGGCCGGTCCCGGCACGGCGTCGTCCTCCCCGGGCTCCGCCTCCTTCGGGGGAGCCGTCCTCAGCGCCGGCGCCGGTGCGTGCGGGGGGCCGTGGCGGCGCGGTGCCCGGGACGACGACCGGCCGGCGTGGGCGGCGCCGGGGCGCTCGTCGTGGCCGGGGGCTGCTCCGCGCCGGGCGCGGCCGGCGCGGGCTCGGGGGCCGGCGGCGGGACGCAGCGGATGACGGCCTCGGCGGCGTAGCGGGTGTCGAAGTCCTCGCGGCGCAGCTCGGCGCCGCTGGTGAGGTCCTTGAACACCCGGGTCACGGTGATGTCGAACCCGGTCGAGCCCGACTGCGGGGTGCAGTTGCCGTCGTCGACCTTCTCCTGCACCGCGGGCTCGCGGGCGTTGCGGCGCTCACCGCTCACCGACTCGATCTCGTAGTACCGGGTGCCCCAGAAGCTGACCGTCAGCGCGCCGGGCACCCACTCGGTCTGCACGTAGATGCCGGTCTCGGTGTCGTTGCGCCACTGCAGGTCGATCTGGCCCTCGTACACCGTGGCCTCGCGGCCGGCCGGGTAGCGGCTGATGTAGAAGCTGTGCGGCTTGTGGAAGACGTCCTCGAGCCCGGCGAAGAACACCGCGTTGAACATCGTGGTGGCGAACTGGCTGATGCCGCCGCCCACCGCCTGCGACAGCTCGCCACGGCTGATCACCGCGGCCGGCACGTAGCCCTGGGCGGTGCCGCGCGGGCCGGTGTAGTCGTTGAGGCTGAAGGTCTCCCCGGGCCGCACGAGCGCGCCGTCGACCTCCTCGGCGACGACCCGGATGTTCGTCCCGCTCGCGGTGTTGGTGAACCGGGTGGTGAAGTCGCTGACCTTCTCCCGGATCCCCAGCGCCTGCGCCTGCTCGGTGGTGAAGGCGGCCGGCACGGGGCCCAGCGCAGGCGTCACCGACCGCGGGGCCGGGTCGTCGAGGACCGGCATCAGCTGGGCGGCGAGGTCGGCGGGGTCGATGCCCTGACCGTCGACCGAGGGGACGACGGAGACGGTGTCCCCGCTGACCTCGAAGCGGGCGTCCTGGGCGGGGGAGCCGAAGACGGCGAGGTCGCCGCCCATCGCGTCCTGCAGCGCGGCCGGGTCGACCGCGACGGCCAGCGTGCCGTCGTCGGCGGGGGTGAAGGTCAGCGAAGCGGCGATCGCGCTCGGCGGCAGCTCGACGGGGGAGCCGCCCGGGGAGCCGGCGACGGACACCGGGGCGGCCAGCGCGGGCGTCACCACGGCGTCCAGCACCCGCTGGGCCTCCGCCGTGGCCACGCGCGGGGTGGCGACGGTGACGGGCAGCTCGACGGGCGTGGCCGGGTCGGCGCCGGAGGACAGCGCGGCGGTGAGCGCCTGGGCCGCGCCGGCCCGGTCCAGGGTGCGCCCGTCGGCGGGCTCGACCAGCCGGGGCGTCGTCCCGTCGATCTCGAT
>NZ_JAAGWH010000005.1 GCF_010682105.1 Modestobacter muralis
CGAGGCGTCGACCGGGGGCCGGTCGACGGTGGTGGCCAGCTGGTCCAGCTGGGCGGTGAGCGCCGGCTGGTCGGAGGTGAGCACCGGGTCGGCCGCGCGGTCGCCGAACAGCGACGTCAGCCGGGTGAGGGGGTTCAGCGGCTGGTCGTCGACCGCGTCGACGGTGGCCGGGACGTCGAGGGCCAGGCCGGCGCTGGCCGGGTGCAGCATCCCCTGGACGTCGCCGGCCTGCACGGTGCGGTCGGCCGCGACCCGCGGGGCGAGGTCGCTCTCCAGGCGGGCGGCGGCGGAGGCGGGGGACAGGCCGCCCAGCTCCACCCCGGCCACGACCGTGCCGCGGGGCACGTCGTCGCCGGAGGCGAGCAGGTCGACGCCGTAGACCGCGGCCAGCGCGAGGACCGCTCCGGCCGGCACGAGCACGGCCCGGCGTCGCCACCAGTGCCCGTCCTCGCCGGCCGGGGCGGACGGCGGTCCGCCGGGGCCGTCGCCGGGAACCGACGGCGGCCCGCCGGGGACCGGGGTCAGGTGCTGGGTCGCGTCGTGCGGCGCGGCGTCGCGGGCCGGGGAGAGGTGCTGGGCCTCCGCGGTGACCGGGGCGATGTGCTGAGTGGCGTCGTGCGGCGGGTCGGCGTCGGCCGGCTCGGCCGTGGGCCCGTCGGCCGGCACCCGGGCGCCGATCACCTGGGTCTCGTCCGGGGCGGCCGGTGTCCCGGTGGGGACCGGGGGCGGTCCGGGGCGGTTGCCGCCGATCGTGCCGTCCGGCTGGAGACGCACGGTGTCGGAGGGGTCCTGCGGCATCGGTCGCTCTCCGGATCGCTGGTCCGGGGCACCGGGTCCCGGGAACGACGAAGCCGCCGACCTCCCGTCCCCGGAGTGCGGGGTCGGGACGTCAGCGGCTTCGTCGGGTGTGGGCTTCATCGCTGGCGCGACGATAGTTCCCGCACTCAGGAGGAGACGCGCGCCTCGCCGTCGGTCTCGATGATGTCGGCTGCGAGGTCGCGGAGCTTGTCCTCGTACTCGCGTGCGTGGTGTCCACAGAAGACGAGGTCACTGCCGCTGGGGAGGACCACTCGCACCTTCGCCATGGCGCCGCAACGGTCGCAGTGGAAGGGGAGAACGAGATCTTCGGTGGGCGGGGTCGTCGTCAGCGTCTGGGTCGTCATCTGGCTCATCACTCGCTCTCTACCGCACGGACCCGCGGCTGCGGATCGGCCTCCTGCACAGCGCCAGGATGGTCCCTCCTGTTCCCGATCCGACGCCCGAACACCGTGACTCGCCGAAAGAGATGCGGTCGTGATCGTTCGGACACCTGGGTGGAACGGCTACAGCAGGGGACGTCGCTGGTTCGGAACTGGGTCCGGGTCGTGCACGTACTGGGTAGTGCTGGTCGCCGACGTTCAGGCCGGCTGTGTGTCCGCTGCTGTTCTGACGGGGTCCACGCTACGCCGTCTACCCGTCGGGCGCCGCCGCACACCGTCCCGTCACCCGATGGGAGGGCCTCGTGCCCCGGGACCTGGACAGGGAGACGGCCGGCGTCTCCCTCGCGGGGGAGACGCCGGCCCTTCCGGGCGTGCCGTGGGGTCAGCGGGGGTGGGTGGCCCCGCGCAGCAGCATGCCCAGGTCGACGGTCTCGGCCATCCTTCGGTAGCCGGCGTCACTGGGGTGCAGGTGGTCGCCGCTGTCGTAGACCGGGAGCAGCCGGCTGGTGTCGGCCGGGTCGCGCAGTGCTGCGTCGAAGTCGATGACGCCGTCGAAGGCGCCGCTGCTCCGGATCCAGTCGTTGACCAGGCGGCGCTGGGCGTCGGCGGCCGGGGTCCCGTAGCCGCCGCCGTAGACGGCGTTCGAGCCGCCGAAGGGCACCAGCGTGCCGCCGTAGATCGGCAGTCCGGCGGCGTGCACCTGGGTGATCAGCTGCTGGTACACCGCGATGACGTCCTCGGCCCGCGCGTTCTCGGCACCGATGTCGTTGATGCCCTCGGTCAGGATCACGGCCCGCACGCCGGCCTGGGTGAGCACGTCGCGGGGGAGACGGGCCGGCGCGGAGACGCCGAAGAGCTCCGGCACCCGGTCGTAGAGCAGTTCGTTGCCGCCGATGCCGGCGTTGGACACGGCGAGCGTGCGACCGGGCACCGCGGCGAACCGGCGGGCGAGCCAGTCGGGGTAGCGCTGGTCGGCGTCGACCGTGGACTGGTCGCCGTCGGTGATGGAGTCACCGAGGGCCACGACGGTGCCCACCACGGAGCGGCCGGGCAGGACGTCGACGCCGGAGGCGAACAGCCAGCAGGAGATCGGCCGGTCGAACTGCGTGGCGGTGGGGTCGCCGGTGCGGTCGGAGCTGCCCAGGTAGTTGGTCTCCCGCGAGTTGTTGTGCTGGGTGGCCGGGCCGGTCGCCTCCGGGAGGAAGACGCTGACGCTCAGTCGCTGCAGGGCCGTCACGTCGAGCCGGACCGGGTCGCTGAGCGCCTCACCGCCCTGGGCGACGAGCACGTCCGGCCTGCCGGAGAACAGCACCGGCCGCAGCGTGCCCGGGGCCACCGCGGCGCCGGCGCCGGCGACCGCGACGGAGGCCGCGCCCACCCGGAGCGGGGCCTCGCCGAAGGCGTTGGAGACCCGGATCCGCACGGTGGAGCCGGAGGTGCTGACCGGGACGATGTTGCGGACCGTCTGGTCCTCCAGCCCCGTGTCGGCCGGGCAGCTCGCGGGGTCGAACGTCCCGCCGGCCGTGGGGCTGCCCTGCCAGCCGTTGACCCAGCCGGGAGCGGCCGGTGAGCTGGTGGGCGGGGCGCCGGTCGCCTCCGCGGCGGTGACCGCCGTCAGGGGGAGCGCCACGAGCAGGGCGCTGCCCAGGGCCGCGGCCCTGAGTCGGCGGAAACGGGACGGGACGGCCATGTCGCCTCTATGCGGACGAATGTGCTCCAGTGCACATCGCGTGCTCGGCATGCTGCCAGTGCCCGCACCGGACCGCCCGTCGGAAGTTCCCGGAACACGACGACGGCCGGCGCCCCGCAGGGCACCGGCCGTCGTACGGCCCCCTCGCAGGGTCCCGGGCCGCGCGGAGCGTGGCCTGGGGGCGAGGGGGTCCTTCGTCAGTCCAGGTAGTCGCGCAGGACCTGGCTGCGGCTGGGGTGCCGGAGCTTCGACATGGTCTTGGACTCGATCTGCCGGATCCGCTCGCGGGTGACCCCGTAGACCTGGCCGATCTCGTCGAGGGTGCGCGGCTGGCCGTCGGTGAGGCCGAAGCGCAGTCGGACGACGCCGGCCTCCCGCTCCGAGAGCGTCTGCAGGACGCTGGTCAGCTGGTCCTGCATCAGCGTGAAGCTGACCGCGTCGACGGCCACGACGGCCTCGGAGTCCTCGATGAAGTCACCGAGCTGGCTGTCGCCCTCGTCGCCGATGGTCTGGTCGAGGCTGATCGGCTCCCGGGCGTACTGCTGGATCTCCAGCACCTTGTCCGGGGTGATGTCCATCTCCTTGGCCAGCTCCTCCGGCGTGGGCTCGCGGCCCAGGTCCTGGAGCAGCTCGCGCTGGATGCGGCCGAGCTTGTTGATGACCTCGACCATGTGCACCGGGATGCGGATGGTGCGCGCCTGGTCGGCCATGGCGCGGGTGATGGCCTGGCGGATCCACCAGGTGGCGTAGGTGGAGAACTTGTAGCCCTTGGTGTAGTCGAACTTCTCGACCGCGCGGATGAGCCCGAGGTTGCCCTCCTGGATGAGGTCCAGGAAGGCCATGCCGCGGCCGGTGTAGCGCTTGGCCAGGGAGACCACGAGGCGGAGGTTGGCCTCGAGCAGGTGGTTCTTGGCGCGCTCGCCGTCACGGACGATCCAGTTGAGGTCACGGCGCATCTGCGGGGAGAGCTTCTGGCCCTCCTCCTCGACCTGCCGGATGCGCTCGGAGCCGTAGAGCCCGGCCTCGATCCGCTTGGCGAGGTCCACCTCCTCCTCGGCGGTGAGGAGAGCGACCTTGCCGATCTGCTTGAGGTAGGCGCGGACCGAGTCGGCGGAGGCGGTGAGCTCGGCGTCCTTGCGGGCCTGCCGCAGCGCCTCGGACTCCTCCTCGTCGTCCCACTCGAACTCCGGGCCCTCGCCCTCGGCCTTGTCGTCGGCGACCTCGGCGACGGCCACGCCGTCCTTGCCGGTCACGACGGCCTCGTCGAGCGTCAGCCCTTCGGCACCGTCGACCACGGCGACGGCGGCGCCGTCGGAGGCGACCGCGGTGAGGACGGCGCCGGTGCCGGTGCCGGGGGAGGGGGCGATCGTCGGCTTGCGGGCGGCGCTCTTACGGGCGGGGGTGCCGGCAGCGGACTTCGCGGCGGCCTTCTTGGCCGGGGCCTTCTTGGCCGGGGCGACCGGGGCGGTGGCCTGCGCCGCCGTGGTGGAACGGGCGGCGACCGTCCTGCTGCGGCTCGGGCTGCTCACCGTGTTCGACTCCGGTCCTGGCTGGTCGGCGGGCACTCAGGTTCCTTCCCGTACTACTGCGGTGCGTTCCTCGAGAGCCGTGTGGCCCGCGGGCAGCGGCCTCCGGCGCCGCCTGGTCCCAGCGGCCCGCCGGCGTTCCCGGTCGGTGACCCACCGGGAAGGCGTTTCACCGTGCTGGGAGCGGGGGATGACCTGTTGGCTGGGGGAGCGGCGCGCGGGGCTCCTCCATTGTAACGACGGCACAGCGGCGGTCCACAGGGTTCGCTCCGGGCGGGCGGCCCGGTGACCAGCACGCTCCTGTCCGCACGGTCCGACGGCGGGCCCCGGGGCGTGCCCGGGGCCCCATCGTCACTGTCCGATGTGCTGCTCGGCAGCCAGGGCCGCGCCGACGATGCCGGCGTCGTTGAGCAGCTGCGCCGGCACCACACGGGTGCGGGTGGACAGCAGCGGGACCCACTTCTCGGCCTTCTTGCTCACCCCGCCACCGACGATGATCAGGTCGGCCCACAGGCTCATCTCGAGGGTGTCGAGGTAGCGGTCGACCCGCTTGGCCCAGGCCGGGTAGCTCAGGCCCTCGCGCTCCCGCGCGGCGGCGGAAGCGGCCTTCTCGCCGTCGGCGCCGTCGACCTCGATGTGCCCGAACTCGGTGTTGGGGACCAGCTGGCCGTCGATGAACAGGGCGCTGCCGATGCCGGTGCCGAAGGTGAGCATCAGGACCAGCCCGCGCTCGCCGCGGCCGGCGCCGTAGGCCATCTCGGCGATGCCGGCGGCGTCGGCGTCGTTCAGCGTCTGCACCGTGCCGGGGATGACCGCCTCGAGCCCGGACGCCATGTCCGTGCCGATCCACGAGTGGTCCATGTTCGCGGCGGTGAACGCCACGCCGTGCTTCATCACCCCGGGATAGGTGACGCCGATCCGCCCCTCCCAGCCGAACTGACCGACGATGTCGGCCACCACGCCGTAGACCGGAGCAGGGAGCGCCGGCTGCGGCGTCGGGATCCGTACCCGCTCACCCACCAGCTCGCCCCTGTCCAGGTCGACGACGCAACCCTTGATACCGCTGCCACCGATGTCCACTCCGAAGCCCTGCACGCGGACAGGCTAGTGACCCAGCGCACCGACGTCGCGCAGGTCGGGCAGGATCCCTCCTCGTGATGACCTCCGGCACCGCTCGACCCGACCTGCACACCGAGCTGCTGGAGCTGGCCCGGTCCACCGCCGAGGAGGCCGCGCTGCTCGTCGGGGCGGGGCGCAGCACGGCCGCCGACCAGGTCGACACCAAGTCCTCACCCGTCGACGTGGTCACCGCCGTCGACCGCGCCAGCGAGACGCTGATCGTGCGCCGGCTGCTGGAGGCGCGCCCGGACGACGGCGTGCTGGGGGAGGAGGGCGCCTCGACCGAGGGCACCAGCGGCGTCCGCTGGGTCGTCGACCCGATCGACGGCACCGTCAACTTCCTCTACGGGCTGCCGGCGTTCGCCGTCTCCATCGCCGGGGAGGTCGACGGGCGCACCGAGGTCGGGGTGGTGCTCAACGTCGCGACCGGCGAGCTCTTCACCGCCGTCCGCGGCGGCGGCGCCTGGCTGACCGCGCCGGGGGCGGCGACCGTGCAGCTGCACGGCAGTGCGCCGGCGTCGCTGAGCCAGTCGCTGGTGGCCACCGGGTTCGGCTACGGCACCGAGCAGCGCCGGGTGCAGGGCGCGGTGGTCGCCCAGCTGCTGCCCGAGGTGCGTGACATCCGCCGCTGGGGGTGCGCCTCGCTGGACCTGTGCGCGGCCGCGGCCGGCCGGGTCGACGCCTACTACGAGCAGGGCCTCAAGCCCTGGGACCACGCGGCCGGTGCGCTGGTCGCCGCCGAGGCCGGGCTCGTGGTCACCGGCACCGCCGGGCGACCGTTCGCCGAGCCGATGGCCGTGGCGGCCGCGCCGTCGGTGGCCGGCCCGCTGGTGGAGCTGCTCGAGCGCCTGCACACCGACAGCTGACCCACCGGGCCGGAGGACCTACGGGACCGGGCAGGCCCCGGCGGCGGTCGTCGGCGGCACCAGCGCGGCGGCCACCGCGTCCTGGGTGGCCAGGCCGGCGAACTCCGGCCCGATGACCACGTCGACGGTCGCCTCGGCGCGGCCGTCCTGGCGCTCGCCGGCGCCCGGGAGCTGCAGGGCCACGAACCGGGCCAGCCCGTCGCGGCCGGGGCCGAAGCGCACCTCGCCGACGCCGGTCACCTCGTTGCCGCTGCGGTCGTTCTCCGTCAGCCCGACGGTGAAGCCGCGCGAGCGGAGCGTCTCGGCGACCTTCCCCGCCTCGCCGGCCACGTCGGAGGCGTTGAGCACGTTGATCGTGAAGGTCGCGGGGTCGACCTCGGTCGGGACGGCGGCGGCGCTGCTGCAGGCCGCCGCGCGCTCCTCGTCCCGGCGCTCCTCGTCGCTGAGCACGTCGAACCACACGGCGAGGGCGGCCAGCGCCAGCAGCAGCAGCAGGACCAGGGCCGGGATCGGGCGACGGGTGCGGCGGGGTGTGGCGCGGCGCACCCCGGGCTCGCTGGCGAGGTCGGTCACGGGGTCCTCACAGCGGCGAGCTCTGACACGGGAGTGACCCTAGTGGCGGGCGCGGTGGCTGCGGCGCACCGTGCGGGGGCCGGGCGCGTCCCGACCCCGCCGGCGGCCGGTCCCCACCCCGGCGCAGCGGCCGCCGGGCCCCCGACCAGCGGCGTCCCCGGCCCGGCGCCGCCGCCCGGCGGGCGGGTCGCGACGGTGGGTCCGCCGCCTCTCCGGGCCGGACCGGGGGAGGGGTAGCCTCTGGCGCTCCGCCCCCAGGACGACGTCCGCGGGACCCCGGTGTGCCCGGCCGCGGACGGCGGGCACAAACCGGGACCCCACGACGTTGGGCGGCTGGCCGGAGCGCAGCACGGGGCGCTGGGCCGACCACGTGGACGCGAGTCCGCACCCGGTCGGCCGGATGCCTCCGGTGCACCACCGTGCCACCCGGTCCGCGGCCCACCAGGGGTCGCAGGCCGACGACAGACCACCGACCGCTCCGGCGGCCGGCACCACCCACCGGCTGCTCGGAGCGCCGGGGGCAGACGAGCGGGCCGAGCGCCCGCGACGAGAGAGAGAGGGCACACCATGGCCCAGGACTACGACGCACCGCGGCGCAACGAGGCGGACGAGCTCGGCGAGGACTCCCTCGAGGAGCTCAAGGCCCGCCGGGCAGAGGCGCAGTCCTCCTCGGTCGACGTCGACGAGACCGACTTCAACGAGGCCCTCGAGCTCCCCGGGGCCGACCTGTCCGGTGAGGAGCTCACGGTCCGCGTGCTGCCCAAGCAGGAGGACGAGTTCACCTGCTCGCGCTGCTTCCTGGTGCAACACCGCAGCCGCCTGGCCGCCACCAAGGGCGACGCGCTGTACTGCCGCGACTGCGCCTGATGAAGGGCCCCCTCGCCCCCCACCACTCGTTCCTCGTGGCGGGACCCTACGAGGGGGCCTGACCCTCGCCCCACCACGCGGGACCACGCGGTCGGGCCTGGCACGGTGGGGGACGTTCGTCGCCGACCGGGTGCGGGCAGTACCGGAGCTCTGGACGGAGAGGCACCGATGACACAGCACGGTCAGGGCACAGGGTCACCGCGCGACGTCCCACCGCCGCGTCCCGTGGGCGAGCCGGTCGAGGGCGAGGTCCTCGACGGCGGCAGCGGACCCGGCGACGGGCTCGGCGCTGCCGGGCGCGCGCTGGCCGACGCGGTCGCGG
The DNA here is from genome assembly GCF_010682105.1 of Modestobacter muralis. Classification (GTDB taxonomy): domain Bacteria; phylum Actinomycetota; class Actinomycetes; order Mycobacteriales; family Geodermatophilaceae; genus Modestobacter; species Modestobacter muralis. Next base: position 8,163 of record NZ_JAAGWH010000005.1, read on the forward strand.
GCCTGCTGGGCCGCGACGACAAGGCCGGCCCCGCCGGTGCCAGGCGCTCCGCCGGCGCCCGCGCGGCGGGCAGCGTGCTCACCGAGGTCATCTCCGCCCTCGCCGGAGCCGCCCGGTCCGCCGACACCGGCGGCTCCCGGCCCGGTCCGGGCCGGCCCGGACCGGACGCGAAGGGCGCCAAGGGCGGTGGCATCGGACCCGGCGGGCTGCTGTCGGACCTGCTGGACGCCGCCGCGCCCCGGTTGCCGATCCGCGACGCGGCCCGGCTGCGGGCGGCGCACCCCGGGGCCACCGACGGCGAGATCGCCGACGTCCTCGTCGCCCGCGCGGCCCGGCTCACCGCCGGCGTGGGGGCGGCGACCGGTGGCCTGGCCGCCGCGCAGTGGTTCGCCCCGCCCACGCTGGTCGCCGTCCCGCTGGAGCTCGGCGCCCAGACGGTGCTGGTGGCTGCGGTCGAGGTCGTGCTCGTCGGCGAGCTGCACGAGCTGGCCGGCCGTCCGGCGCCCGGCGACGCCCGGGCCCGCGCCGGTGCCTACCTGGCCAGCTGGACGACGCAGCGAGCCGTGGGCACGGGCGGCTCCGGCGGGCTGCTGTCGATGCTGGGCACGGCCGGCGCCTCGGCGGTCCGTCGCCGGCTCACCCGGCGGATGGCCCGCAGCACCACCTCGATGGCCCCGCTGCTCCTCGGCGCCAGCCTGGCCGCCCGCAGCAACCGCAAGGCCACCGTGACCCTGGCCGACCGGCTGCGGGCCGACCTGCACCTGCCGCCCGCCGCGACGCCCTGAGCACGACCGCGGTGCACGGCGTGCGGCCCGCCGCGGGCGGCGGTGGCGGCGGGGCTAGCCTCGCCGCCGTGCCCGCACCCCATGCCGAGGACCCGGCCGCCGCCGACCGGCCCGTGGCCGTGGTCGACGTCCCGGTGCTGCTCACCGGCCCGGACGCCGTCGCCCCCGGCTACGCCCTGCCCGGGGACGCCGGTGCCGACCTCTGCCTGGCCGAGGACGTCGAGCTGGCCCCGCACCAGCGGGCGCTGGTCGGCACCGGCGTGGCCGTGGCCATCCCGGAGGGGTACGCCGGGTTCGTGCACCCCCGCTCGGGCCTGGCCCACCGGCTGGGCCTCAGCCTGGTCAACGCACCCGGCACCATCGACGCGGGCTACCGCGGCGAGATCAAGGTCAACCTGGTGAACCTGGACCCGACGACGCCGATCCGGTTGTCCCGCGGCGACCGGGTCGCCCAGCTGGTCGTCCAGCCGGTCGTGCGGGCGCGCTTCGTGCCGGTGGCCGAGCTGCCCGCCAGCGAGCGCGGCAGCGGCGGCCACGGGTCGACCGGCGGGTCCGGCGCGCTGGACCGGCCCTCGCCCGACGCAACCCCCTCATCCCTGGAAGGACGGGCCTGACGATGCCCATCGGACGCCGGCGCAACCGGATCGACCGCAGCCTCCGCGAGCGGGGGGTGCCCCCCGAGCCGCAGGTGCGCGAGCGCGAGGAGGTCGGCACCAGCGGCCCCTGGGACTCCGCCGACGCCCCGGACGACGGCCAGCTGCGCATCGACCTCGGTGCGCTGCGGCTGCCGGCCCTGTCGGGCATGGAGCTGCGGGTCGACGTCAACGCCCAGCAGCAGGTCGTGGGCGCCAGCCTCCGCTACGGCGACTCCCTGCTGCAGCTGTCGGTCTTCGCCGCGCCCCGGGCGGGCGGGCTCTGGGACGAGGTCCGGGTCGAGCTGGCCCGCGGCGCCGCCGCCCAGGGCGCCCAGCTGACCGAGGTCGACGGCCCCTTCGGCCGCGAGCTGGCCGGCACCGTGGTCCTGCCGACGGCCCCCCAGCCCGGGGAGACCGCGCCGACGATGGTCCGGCGGCCGGCCCGCTTCCTCGGCGTCGACGGTCCGCGCTGGTTCCTCCGCGGGATGATCAGCGGCCCGGCCGCGACCGGCCCGGAGGCGGGGCTGCCGCTGGAGCAGGCGTTCCGCGGCGTGGTCGTCGTCCGCGGCACCGGGCCGATGCCGGTGCGCGACCCGCTGCCGCTGACCCTGCCGCCGCAGGCCGCCGAGCAGGTGGCCCGCCAGCAGGCCGCCGGCCGCAGCTCGGGCCGGGCCACCTCCCCGATCCCGCCGGACGCCCCGGCGTGAGCCAGGAGACGCAGCCGCTCACCCACGCCTACGGGTCCGGGCCGGACCAGTTCCTCGAGGTCACCCTCCCCGATGGCGACGCCCCGGCACCGGTGGTCGTGGTCGTGCACGGCGGGTTCTGGCGCGCCCGGTACGGCATCGAGCTGGCCCGGCCGCTGGTCGCCGACCTGGCCGCGGCCGGGTGGGCGGCGGTCGCCGTGGAGTACCGCCGGGTCGGTGCCGGCGGGGGCTGGCCGACCACCCTGGCCGACGTCGCAGCGGCGCTGGACTCCCTGCCCGACTCGCCGGCCGCGGCCCGCCTCGACCTCACCGACGTCACCGTGGTCGGGCACTCCGCCGGTGGGCACCTGGCCGCCTGGGCGGCCGGCCGCGGGCAGCTGCCCGCCGGCGCGCCCGGCGGGAACCCCCGGGTGCCGGTCACCGCCGCGGTGTCCCAGGCCGGGGTGCTGGACCTGGACGCAGCCGTCGCCGCCGACCTGGGCGACGGCGCCACGGTCGCCCTCCTCGGCGGGACGCCGGCCGAGGTGCCCGACCGGTACGCCGCCGCCGACCCGGTGCGCCTGCTGCCCACCGGCGTCCCGGTGCTGTGCGTGCACGGCGAGGACGACACGACCGTGCCGCCGGAGCAGAGCCGGCGCTACGCCGCGGCCGCCACGGCCGCCGGCGACGCCGTCGAGGTGGCGCTGGTCCCCGGGGACCACATGGCCGCGATCGACCTGGACGGGCCGGCCTGGCGCCGGGTCGTGGAGTGGCTGACGGCACGTCGGACAGCCGCGGCAGACCGCACTACGCTGGAGCCGTGACCCAGACCAAGGCGGAGTCGGCAGCGCAGCCCGGTGCGCGCAGCTGGCTCTCCCGCACGCTGCAGAAGCTCACCGCGGACGACCGCACCGTCGAGGCGCAGGAGCTGCGTTCCGACGCGGCCATCGCCGGCTGCTCGGCGGTCAGCGCGTGCCGCAAGGGCCAGGTCGTCACCGTCACCGGGCGGATCAAGTCGGTCGTCTACACGCCGCGGGAGACCGTGCCCACGCTGGAGGCCGAGCTGTTCGACGGCTCGGGCTCGGTGACGCTGGTCTGGCTGGGCCGCCGCCGCATCCCGGGCATCGAGCCCGGCCGCCGGCTCACCGCCCGCGGTCGCTTCGCCGCCTTCGAGGGCCGGCAGGTCATCTACAACCCCTGGTACGAGCTGAGCGCCGGGTGACCCCCTCGGGGGTCCGGGCGTGACGGCACGACCCGACGGGGGGAGCCGGTGAGCAGCTCGGCACCGGGCCGCGAGCCGGCGGGGGAGAACGTCACCTTCGACCGGCACATGGTGCTCGACCAGCTGGGCGGCTGGCGCGGCATGGTCGACGCCTCGCTGCCGACCATCGCCTTCATCGTCGCCAACGGCCTCGGTGGGCTGAGGGTCGGCATCTGGGCCGCGGTCATCGCCGCGGTGCTGGTCTTCCTGCTGCGGCTGGTCCGGCGGGAGAGCATCCAGCAGGCGATCAGCGGCCTGTTCGCCGTCGCCGTGGCCGTCTTCATCGCCGCCCGCACCGGTGAGGCCCGCGACTTCTTCGTCATCGGGATCATCCGCAACCTGGCCATCGGCGTGGTCGTGCTCGGCTCGCTGCTGGTGCGCCGGCCGCTGGTGGGCGTCGTCGCCGAGTTCCTGGCCCCCAGCCACCTCGGGTCGCTGTCGGGCCACAAGCTGCCCTCGTTCCGCGACCGGCTGCGCCGCGGCACCGACCCGGTCGCCGCCGACGCCGCAGACACCCCGGTGCGCGGCGGGGCACGCCCGGCCGACCCCGAGCCGGACCGGCCCTGGCGCGAGGACCCGCGCATGCTGCGCGCCTACGGCTGGCTGACCGTGCTGTGGGGCGGGGTCTTCCTGCTGCGCGGCGGGGTGCAGTACGTGCTCTACCGGGCCGACGAGGTGGGCCTGCTCGGCACCTCCAGCGTGGTGCTGGGCCTGCCGGTGACCGCCGTCCAGCTGGTGGTCACCCTCTGGGTCGTCGCCCGCCTGCACCGTCACCGCGCAGCCGAGCAACCCCCGGCCTGACGGCCCGCGGCCACGCGGTCCGTCAGCAGCTGCCGTCGGGGCAGAGCATCCGCTGCAGCTCCTCCTCGACCTCGCCGTGGGTGACGAACAGCAGCTCGTCCCCGGCCTCCAGCGGCTCGTCGGGGTCGGGGTTGATCACCCGGTCCCCGCGCAGGATGGTGGTCAGCACGGTCTCCCGGGGGAGCGGCACCTCGCGCACCGGCCGGCCGATCCAGGGGGTGTCCTCGGCCAGGGTGATCTCCACCAGGTTCGCCGCGCCCTTCCGGAAGCTCATCAGCCGGACGACGTCGCCGACGGTGACCGCCTCCTCGACGAGGGCGGCCAGCACCCGCGGGGTGGAGACGGCGACGTCGACGCCCCAGGCCTCGGTGTACAGCCACTCGTTGCGGGGGTCCTTGACCCGGGCGACGACGCGGTTGACCGCGAACTCGGTCTTGGCCAGCAGCGAGACGACAAGGTTGGCCTTGTCGTCACCGGTGGCGGCGATGACCACGTCGCAGGTGGCGAGCTGGGCCTCCTCCAGGGAGGTCACCTCGCAGGCGTCGGCCTGGACCCACTCCGCGCCGGGGACCGACTTGGGCTTGACCCGGGAGCCGTTGCGCTCGATGAGCATCACGGCGTGCCCGTTGCCGATCAGCTCGGTGGCGATGGAGCGGCCGACGGCACCGGCTCCGACGATGGCGACGCGCATCAGTGCTGCCCTCCGCTGGCCGGCTGCTCGACCACGGCGTGCACGCGGTCGGTCAGCTCGTCGGTCACGGCGACCACGAGGTGGTCACCGGTCTGCAGCACCGTGCTCGCGGTGGGGAGCTGGGCCTCACCGAAGCGGACCAGCCACGCGGCGCGGGCGCCGGAGGCGGCCTCCAGCTCGGCCAGCGGCCGACCGACCCAGCTGTCGGTGACGGTGACCCGCATGAGCAGCACCTTGCCGGTGGGCTCGCGCCAGAGCTCGCTCACCTTCACCGAGAGCAGCTCGCGCATCAGCCGGTTGACCGTCCATGGCACGGTGGCGACGCTGGGGATGCCCATCCGCTCGTAGACCTCGGCCCGCTTGGAGTCGTAGATCCGGGCGACGACGTGCTCGACACCGAAGGTCTCCCGGGCCACCCGGGCGGCGATGATGTTGGAGTTGTCACCGCTGCTCACGGCGGCGAACGCCCCGGCGGTGTCGATGCCGGCGTCCAGCAGGGTCTGCCGGTCGAAGCCCAGCCCGGTGACCTGGCGGCCGCCGAACTCCGGGCCGAGGCGGCGGAAGGCCTCGGCGTCCTGGTCGATCACCGCGACGCTGTGACCGATCTGCTCGAGCCGGCGGGCGATCGCCGACCCGACGCGGCCGCAGCCCATGACGACGACGTGCACCCGATCCCACCCCGTCCGTTCTCCTGTGCCGGCCCGGTGGGACACCAGGTCGTACAGCGCGCGAACGTACACCCGGCTCCGGGCCCGGGAGGTGCGCCGGGCAGCGCCGCCCCACCCGGAGGGGTGCCGCTGTGAGTGAGGTCGCCCCGTACCGGCCCATCGGCGCCGTCCACGTCCGTACGATCATCGCGTGCCGTCCCTGTCCGACCTCGGCCAGCTCCCGAAACGTCTCGTCCTCGGCCGACCCGTCCGCACGGACAAGGCGGGTGAGTCGCTGCTGCCCAAGCACCTCGCCCTGCCGATCTTCGCCAGCGACCCGTTGTCCTCCGTCGCCTACGCGACGCAGGAGATCCTGATCTTCCTGACGCTGGCCGGGACGACGTTCCTCTTCCTCACCCCGTGGCTGGCCGCGGTCGTGGTCCTGCTGCTCACCGTGGTGGTGCTGTCCTACCGCCAGGTGGTGCACGCCTATCCCTCGGGCGGCGGCGACTACGAGGTCGCGATGAAGAACCACGGCCAGTTCGCCGGGCTCGTGGTCGCGAGCGCGCTGCTCACCGACTACGTGCTGACGGTCGCGGTGTCGGTCAGCTCGGGCACCGACAACATCATCTCGGCGTTCCCGTCCCTCGACGAGCACCGCGTGCTGATCTCCGTCGGCCTCGTCGCCCTGCTGGTGGCGTTGAACCTGCGCGGGGTGCGCGAGTCGGGCCGGACCTTCGCCGTCCCGACGTACGCCTTCATCGCCTGCATCATGGTCATGATCGTCACCGGGCTGGTGCGCGAGCTCGTCGTCGACAGCCCGGTGGTCGCCGAGAGCGCGCAGTACGCCATCGAGGCCGAGCCCGGCTACGAGAACGTCACCGGCCTGGCGCTGATCTTCTTCGTGCTCCGGGCCTTCGCCTCCGGGTGCACCGCGCTGACCGGGGTCGAGGCCATCGCGAACGGCGTCCCGGCGTTCCGGCCGCCGAAGAGCAGGAACGCGGCCACCACGCTGGCCCTGATGGGCGGCATCGCCGCGACCATGTTCATCGGGGTCACCGCGCTGGCCATCCTGTCCGACGTCAAGTACGTCGAGAACGCCTGCGACCTGGTGGGCTTCGCCGACTGCGAGAACTCCCCGCAGCGGACCGTCATCGCCCAGGTCGCCGCGGCGGTGTTCGGCGGCGCCGACTCGCTGGGCTTCTACTTCGTCCAGGCGGCCACGGCGCTGGTGCTCATCCTGGCCGCCAACACCGCGTTCAACGGCTTCCCGCTGCTGGGCTCGGTGCTCGCCCAGGACCGGTTCATGCCCCGTCAGCTGCACACCCGCGGCGACAAGCTGGTCTACAGCAACGGCATCCTGCTGCTCGCCGGGTTCGCCGTCCTGCTGCTGGTCGTCTTCGACGCCGACTCGACCCAGCTGATCCAGATGTACATCGTCGGGGTGTTCACCAGCTTCTCCATCGGCCAGTGGGGCATGGTGCGGCACTGGAACCGGGAGCTGCGCGGGGAGACCGACCCGGCGGCGCGCGGCCGGATGAAGCGGTCCCGGGTGATCAACGCGATCGGCGGGACGCTGACCACCGTCGTCCTGGTCATCGTGGTGGTCACGAAGTTCGCCGGCGGTGCCTGGATCGTCATCGCCGCGATGCCGGTGATCTTCCTGCTGATGCGCTCGATCAACCGGCACTACTCCCACGTGGCCGACCAGCTGGTGCCCGACAGCGAGACGCGGATGAAGCCCTCGAAGGTGCACGCCGTCGTCCTGGTGTCGAAGGTGCACAAGCCGACGCTGCGGGCGCTGGCCTTCGCCCGGGCCACCCGCCCCGACCAGCTGACCGCGCTCACCGTCAACGTGGACGACGCCGACACCCGCGCACTGCAGGCCGACTGGGAGCGCTACGACATCCCGGTGCCGCTGACCGTGCTCGACTCGCCCTACCGCGAGATCACCCGCCCGGTCGTCGACTTCGTGCGCGACATCCGGCGGTCCAGCCCGCGCGAGCTGGTCGTGGTCTTCGTGCCGCAGTACGTCGTGGGGCACTGGTGGGAGAACCTGCTGCACAACCAGAGCGCGCTGCGGCTGCGCAGCCGGCTGCAGTTCCAGCCCGGCGTCATGATCACCAGCGTGCCGTGGCAGCTGGAGAGCTCGCTGGACCGCGTCCCCCGGGACGGCACCCCCGCGCCCGGCGACCTCCGCCGCGGCCTGACCGACGACGTGGAGCAGACGCCCTATGGCTGAAGGACCTCGCCGCCCCCCGCCGCTCGCAGGCTCGCGGCGGGCCCCTGCGGCGAGGCCGAAGAGCCGGGCGCGGGTGTCCGCTGCTGCGGGTGGCGGCTGGGAGGGCCGGCGGTTCGAGGTGACCGTCGGGCCGGTGGCGCACGGTGGGCACTGCGTGGCGCGGCACGAGGGGCGCGTCGTGTTCGTGCGGCACACGCTGCCCGGCGAGCGGGTCGTGGTCGAGGTGACCGAGGACCGGCACGCCGGGTTCTGCCGCGCCGACGCCGTCGAGGTGCTCGAGGCGGCCCCGCAGCGGGTCGAGCGGCCCTGCCCGTACAGCGGTCCCGGGAAGTGCGGCGGCTGCGACTGGCAGCACGTCAGCCACGCCGGCCAGCTGGAGCTCAAGGCCGCCGTCGTCCGGGAGCAGCTGTCCCGGCTGGCCGGCCTGGAGGTCCCGGTGACGGTCGAGGCGCTGCCCGGCGGGCCGCTGCGCTGGCGCTCCCGGGCGCGGTTCGCCCTCGACCGCGCCGGGGACCCCGGACTGCGCCGGCACCGCTCGCACGACGTGGTCGCCCTCGACGACTGCCCGATCACCGTCGAGCCGGCCGCGCAGGCCGTGCTGGGACGGCGCTGGCTGGACGCCGGGGCGGTCGACGTCGCCGTCGACTCCGCCGGTGTGGTCACCACCGCCACCCTGGACCGCCGCGGCCGGCCCCAGGACGTCCTGGTGCTGCGCCCGGGCGCCGACGTCCCCGAGGAGCCCGCCGGGCGGGCGCAGCGCTCCGCCGGTGGCCGCGACTGGGAGGTCGAGGGCACCGGGTTCTGGCAGGTGCACCCGGCCGCTGCCGACGCGCTGGTCGAGGCCGTGTCCGGCTTCGCCGCGGTGCAGCCGGGGGAGACCGTGCTCGACCTGTACGCCGGTGCCGGCCTGTTCGGCGGCGCCCTCGCCCCGGGTGTGGGGCCCGGCGGCCGGGTCGTCTGCGTCGAGTCCGACGCGGCGGCCTGCGCGGCTGCCGACGCCAACCTCGCCGACCTGCCGCAGGCCGAGGTCTGGCAGGGCGACGTCGACGCCCCCGGGCTCACCGAGCTGCTGGTCGATCTCGGCCGCCCCGACGTCGTCGTCCTCGACCCGCCGCGGGCCGGGGCCGGCAAGGACGTCAGCCGGGTGATCGCCGGTGCCGCACCCCGCGCGGTGGTCTACGTGGCCTGCGACCCGGCGTCCCTGGCCCGCGACGTCGCTGCGTTCGCCGCCGCCGGCTACCGGCTGGCCGACCTGCGCGCCTACGACTGCTTCCCGATGACCGCGCACGTGGAGTGCGTCGCGCTGCTCGTCCCCGCCTGACCCCTCCGGCTGTGCGCCGGCCGGGGTGACGCTGTCCCGGCCGTGTGCAGCCACCTCCCCGGCGGCTCCCAGGACGACCACAGTTCCCCCGCGCAACCTCTCCCTCGGTCCGGTCGGGAGAGGGAGTCGTGGTGTCGCGAGCGTGGAGCTGGGTCACCGGCCTGAGCCTGGTCGACGGGCACCTGCACGTGGCCCTGATCGCCGGGCTGGTCGTCGGCCTGCTCGTGCTGCTGCTGGCGCACCGCGGGCGGCGCTGGGCGGCGCGCCGGGTGCCGCTCGCCCTGCTGGCCGCGGTCGTGCTGCTCGGTCTGGGGGAGCTGCTGCTGGCGGTGACCGACCCGTTCCCCGACGGCCTGCCGTGGCTGGTGCCGCTGTGGGTGGGCCTCGGGCTGGCCGGCGTCACGCTGGCCGTGGCCGGCTGGGCGGGGCAGCGGTGGTGGCGTCGGGGGGTCGCCGTCCTGGCGGCGCTGGCCGTGGTGCTCGGCGCGGCGGACGGGGTTGACGTCGTCTACCGGTCGTTCCCGACGGTGGCCTCCGCGCTGCAGCTGCCGCCCTACGACCAGGTGCCGATCGAGCGGGTCCTCACCCCCGGCCCGGACGCGCCGGTCGCCCCGGCCCACTGGACCCCACCGAGGGGCATGCCGGCCACCGGCGCGCTGTCGCAGGTGGAGATCCCGGCGACCGCATCCGGCTTCCCGGCCCGGCCGGCCTGGGTGTACCTGCCGCCGGCCTACCTCAGCCCCGACCGGCCGCTGCTGCCGGTGTGGGTGCTGCTGAGCGGTCAGCCGGGCAGCACCCGGGACTGGATCGACGGCGGTCAGCTGGCCCACCGGCTCGACGACTGGGCGCGCGCGCACGACGGTCTGGCGCCGGTCGTGGTGATGCCCGACGCCCTGGGCGGGGAGACCGACAACCCGCTGTGCCTGGACTCCGCGCTGGGGCACGCCGCCACCTACCTGTCGGTGGACGTGCCGGCCTGGATCGGCAGCACCCTGCAGGTCGACCCGGACCACGCGCACTGGGCGGTCGGTGGCTTCTCCTACGGCGGCACCTGCGCGCTCCAGCTGGCCGTGGCCCACCCCGACCTGTTCCCGACCTTCCTCGACGCCTCCGGTCAGCGTGCCCCGACCCTCGGTGACCCCGCCGGCACCGCGCAGGCCGCCTTCGGCGGTGACCGGGCGGCCCTGGACGCGGTCGACCCGCTGCACGAGCTGGCCGCCCGCCGGTACCCCCAGCTGTCGGCCTACCTCCTGGTGGGGCGCGACGACGACGAGTACCGCCCGCAGACGGCGGAGGTCACGGCCGCGCTGCAGGCCGCCGGGGTGTCGGTGACCTCCCTGGAGCTGCCGGGCGGCCACGCCTGGGACGTCTGGGGCGCCGGCTTCCAGGGCGCTCTGCCGTGGCTCACCGCGCACACCGGGCTGCCGTCGTGACCGCCCCCGGGTGGCTCCGCCGGACCGCGTCGGTGGCGGGCGCGGTGCCGGTCACCCTCCTGCTCCTGGCCGTGCTGGTGGCCGGGGCCCGGTGGGCCGCACCGGACGCGCTGGGCACCGGCGTCGGCCCGCTGGCCGCCGGCCGCTGGGAGACGTTGCTGACCGCCGGCCTGGCGGTGCGGACGCCGGCCGGCACGGTGGTCACGCTCGCGCTGGTGGTCGCGCTGCTGGGCCCGGTCGAGCACCGCTGGGGCAGCGGGCGGACCGGGGTGGCCCTGCTGGGCGGGCAGGTGCTCGCCGGGCTGGTGGGCAGCGGGGGAGGGGCACTGCTGGCCACCACCGGCGACCGGTGGGGGCACCAGCTGAGCGCCGCCGTCGTCGTCGGACCGCTGCCGGGCGTGCTCGCCGTGGTCGCCGCTGCCTCGGCCACCGCGACCCCGCTGCTGCGCCGCCGGTTGCGCGTCGTGCTGGGCGTGGTGCTGGTCATGGCCGTGCTCTACGCCGGGACGGCGGGGGACGTGCACCGGCTGGCCGGGTGGGGCGTCGGGCTGCTGGCCGGCGAGGTGGCCCACCGCGCCCGGGGCCGGGGGCACGACCGCGGACCGGTCAGCCGGCGCGAGTCCCGCGCGCTCGTGGCCCTGGTGGTGGCCGCGGCGGCCGTGGGCCCGCTGGTGGCGGCGCTCTCCCGCGACCCGGAGGGGCCGTGGGCGCTCGCGTCCCACCTGTTCGTCTCCGGCCGGCCGGGCGCGGGACTGCTGCAGCAGGTGTGCGCGGCCGGCGACCCGGGGGACTGCCGGCTGCTGACCGCCCGCGCCCGGCTGCACGGGCCCGGTCCCGCGCTGTTGTCGGTCCTGCCGGTGCTGGTCCAGCTGGTGCTCGCCGAGGGTCTGCGTCGGGGACGGCGGGCGGCGTGGACCGGCGCGGTCCTGTTCTCCGGCGTGCTCACCGTGGTGGGCAGCGTGGTCGTCGCCGCGGTGCTCCGCCGTCCGGCCGAGGCGCTCACCCTGCTGGACACCCCGCGGGCCGGGCTGCCGGTGGTCGCGCTGTGGGCGCCGCTGGTCGCCCCCGCGGCGGTCCTGGCGCTGCTGCTGCTCACCCGCAGCCGGTTCGCCGTGCCGGCCGCTCCAGGGACCGCCCGGCGCTGGGCCGTGCGCGCGGGGGGCGGCCTGGCGCTGGTGGTGGCCGCCCACGTCGTCGCCGGGGTGCTGCTGCGCGGTGACTGGGCGCAGCCCCCGACGGTGGCCCGCCTGCTGCTGGACCTGCCCGCCCGGCTGCTGCCGCCCGGCTACCTCGGGGAGGTGCTGCCCCGGCTGGCCCCGCTGCACGGCGCCGCCCGGGTGCTCGCCGACTGGACCGGGGTCGCCTGCTGGGCGGTCCTGGCCGGGACGGCGTGGGCCGTCGTCCGGCCGGCGGTGCCCAGCGGGGACGCCGTCCGGGCGCGGGAGCTGGTGGCCCGGCACGGGGACGGCGCGATGTCCTTCATGACCACCTGGGTCGGCAACCGCTGGTGGTTCACCGAGGACGGGCAGGCCGTCGTGGCGTTCCGGGTCGTGGGCGGGGTGGCGCTGACCACCGGCGACCCGGTCGGCGCGCCGGCGGCCCGGACCCGGGCGGTGCCGGAGTTCACCGCCTGGTGCCTGGCGGGCGGGTGGACGCCGTGTTGGTGGTCGGTCACCGACGCGGTCGCCGCGGCGCTGCCCGGCGCCCGCCGGGTGCAGGTCGCCAGCGAGACGTGGCTGCCGCTGGGCGGCCTGGCGTTCGTCGGCCGGCGCTGGCAGGACGTCCGGACGGCGATGAACCGGGCCGCGCGCGGGGGCGTGCAGGCGGTGTGGGTGCGCTGGGCGGACGCGCCGCTGGCCCTGCGCGAGCAGGTGGCGCGCTCCTCGGAGGAGTGGCTCGCCGGCAAGGGGCTGCCGGAGATGGGGTTCACCCTCGGCGGGCTCGACGAGCTGGCCGACCCCGCCGTCCGCTGCCTGCTGGCCGTGGACCCCGACGGCCGGGTGCACGGGGCGACCAGCTGGCTGCCCGCGTCCCGGGACGGGGTGCAGGTGGGCTGGACGCTGGACCTGATGCGTCGCAGCCCCGGCTGCCCGCCGGGCACCATGGAGTTCCTGGTCGGCACCGCGGTGCTGACGTTCCAGGCCGAGGGTGCCGAGTTCGTCAGCCTGTCGGGGGCGCCGCTGGCCCTGCCCGCCGGCGCCGGCGACACCGACGTGCTCGCCCGGCTGCTGCAGAACACCGGGCGGTGGATGGAACCGGTGTACGGGTTCCGGTCGCTGCTGGCCTTCAAGGCGAAGTTCCAGCCGCAGCACCGGCCGCTGTGGCTGGTGCACCTGGACACCGCCGACCTGCCGCGGATCGCCGGTGCCGTCTCGCGGGCCTACCTGCCGCACCTGTCCCCGGGCCAGGCGCTGCGGCTGGCCCGGACGCTGCTGGCCGCCCGGCGGACCCGCCCGGCCCCGACTCAGCCCGCGCCCGCCCCCGAGTCGGCCGGGACCGTGGCCGTCGCCCGGTAGCCGGTCAGGTCGGCCCGGCGAGCTCGATCATCCGGCCGACCGTGACCGCCCACGCCGCCTGCACCTCGGGTGACTCGGCGGCGACCAGGGTGTGCACGCCCGCCACGGTGCCCGGCCCCGCACCGACGACGGCCTCGAAGCCCAGCCGGAACACCAGCACCTCGACCTGGTCGATGGTCAAGCCGGCCTCGAGCAGCGGCTCGATGACCCGGCGCACCTGCGTGCGATCGAGCTGTTCCACGGTGGACGTTCGCTCGTGACGGGCCCGCCGGATGCACCGGGGACGGGTCTGTTCCCCGCACCGGCCCCTCCCGCCACACCGGCCCCAGGGGCCCCGCCACCGGGTCCAGCACTCTCATGTGCGGGGTGACGGGCGGTTACGGTCCCGCCACTGTCCGCTCCACGGGGGACGGACACCGAGAGAGGTCACCGACCATGGCACGACACAGGGCTGCCGCCATCGCGCTCGCCGCCGGGGCACTGGTGCTCGCAGCCGGACCGGCGAGTGCGGAGACCACCCAGCCGACGGCCACCGCCGCGACGGACACGATCACGGTCCCGGACGACTTCGTGCGGACGCTGTCCGACACCCGGGCCACCGGCCACTACGCCCTCCAGGGCACCGGGCTGCGGCTGTGGACCGGGGGCACGACCAGCACCGACAAGGTGGCCGAGTACGTGGCCGCAGGCATCCCGCTGGCCGACGCCGGTGAGCCGGCACTGCAGTTCACCAACACCACCAACGGCGGGGTGCCCGGCGCCCAGCTGGTGGTCGACTTCGACGCCGACGGGACGGCCGACGGGATCCTGGTCGGGGAGTCGCTCTACGGCAACGACTGGTGGCTCAACAACGGGGCGAAGCAGTTCGTCAAGGACGCAGCCCCCAGTCACACCAGCGGTTCCGGCAGCGACAACCACGGCACGCTGGACCAGTGGCGCGCCGCCTTCCCGTCGGCCCAGGTCACGGCGTTCGGCTTCTCGCTGGGCTCGGGCGTCAAGGGCGACGGCGTGCTCGACGCCATCGACTTCGCCGGCGTCCGGCACACCTTCGCCGCGCCCGTGGTGCTCACCAGCAAGGAGCAGTGCAAGAAGGGCGGCTGGGCCACCAGCACGCGCCCCGTGTTCGCCGACCAGGGGACGTGCGTGAGCTCGTTCACCGGGACGAAGCGCCCGGTGCCGGCCATCTGACCGTCCGGCTGAGCGCGAGCAGGGACGACCCGGCAGGCCAGCACACACACGCCTGCCGGGTCGTCCCGTGTCGTGGTCCGGGTCCGGCCCGATCGCCGGTGGGCCGCACGGCGGGCCACCGGCAGGTCACGCTTCGAACACACGTGCGAGCCGGTGTCCGGCGTCCCGGAGCCCGGTCGCACACTGACCGGGTGGACGCCGCACTGCCGCCGGGCTGGCCGGACGAGGTGCGGCCCCCCGGCGCCCCCGACTGGGAGCAGAGCGCCGTCGCCTGGCTCTACGACCTGGTGCCGCCGGACTACCGCTCGCACGAGGTGCTGCGCCGCTACCCGGTGCTGCTGGCCCGCTTCGCCGGAGACCACGTCGCGGCCGGGCTGGAGGCGGCCCGGGCCGGCTGGCGCACCGTGCGCGTCGAGCTGGCCGACCAGCTGCCCCCCGACGCGATGGAGGCCGCGATCCGCGCCTACGAGCGCGAGGGCGCCCGGCTGACCCGGGCGGCGCGGGGCGTCGAGGTGGTCGCCGGCGCCCTGCGGGGCGAGCGCTGGGTGCCCCGGCTGTAGGTCCTCGCTCCACGCGGCAGGTCCCCGGTTCGCAGTTACAGTGGGGACTCAACGGTTGCGCCCCACCGACGCTGCCGACGTCGAGAGGACCCTGCCCCGTCGTGTCGCTGCTCAGCTCGTTGACCGGGCCCGCCGACCTCCGGGCGCTGCGTCCCGACCAGCTCCCCGCCCTGGCCGCGGAGATCCGTGACGCCCTCGTCGCCGCCGTGGCGAAGACCGGTGGGCACCTCGGGCCCAACCTCGGTGCCGTCGAGCTGACCATCGCCGTCCACCGGGTGTTCGAGTCCCCGCGCGAGCCGATCATCTTCGACACCGGCCATCAGGCCTACGTGCACAAGCTGCTCACCGGCCGGCTCGAGGGCTTCACCCAGCTGCGCCAGCGCGGTGGCCTGTCCGGCTACCCCAGCCGCTCCGAGAGCGAGCACGACTGGGTGGAGAACAGCCACGCCTCGACCTCGCTGTCCTACGCCGACGGGCTGGCCAAGGCCTTCGCCGTGCGCGGGGAGAACCGGCCGGTGGTCGCGGTCATCGGTGACGGCGCGCTCACCGGTGGCATGCCGTGGGAGGCGCTGAACAACATCGCCGCCGCCGAGCGCCCGGTCGTGATCGTGGTCAACGACAACGGCCGCTCCTACTCCCCGACGATCGGTGGGGTGGCCGACGCGCTGGCCACGCTGCGGCTGCGCCCGGGCTACGAGGACGCGCTGACCGCCGTCCGGCAGGCCCTGCACCGCGCCCCCGTCGTCGGCACCGCGCTCTACGACGCGCTGCACGCGATCAAGAAGGGCCTCAAGGACGTGCTGGCCCCGCAGGGCATGTTCGAGGACCTCGGCATGAAGTACGTCGGCCCCGTCGACGGCCACGACATCGAGATGATGGAGTCCGCGCTGCGCCGGGCGCGCGACTTCGGCGGGCCGGTCATCGTGCACGCGGTCACCACCAAGGGCTTCGGCTACCCGCCGGCCGAGACCGACACCGTCGACGCCTGGCACTCCACCGGCGTCTTCGAGCCCGACAGCGGGTTGTCCTCGGCGGCCAAGGGTCCGGAGTGGACCGACGTGTTCGCCGACGAGATGGTGCGCATCGGCGCCGAGCGCTCCGACGTCGTGGCCATCACCGCGGCGATGCTGCACCCCACCGGCCTGGCGCCGTTCGCCGAGCGCTTCCCCGAGCGCACCTACGACGTCGGCATCGCCGAGCAGCACGCGCTCACCTCGGCCGCGGGCCTGGCCATGGGCGGGATGCACCCGGTCGTCGCGATCTACTCGACGTTCCTCAACCGGGCGTTCGACCAGTTGCTCATGGACGTCGCCCTGCACGGCCAGCCGGTGACCGTCGTCCTGGACCGGGCCGGCGTCACCGGTTCCGACGGCGCCTCGCACAACGGCATGTGGGACATGTCGATCTGCTCGGTGATCCCGAACCTGCGGCTGGCCGCACCCCGCGACGAGCCCACCCTGCGCGAGGCGCTGCGCGAGTCGGTCGCGGTCACCGACGGCCCCACCGTCGTCCGCTTCCCCAAGGGTGCACTGCCGGTCGAGGTGTCGGCGCTGGAGCGCCTCGGCCCGGTCGACGTGCTGCGCCGCGGCGCCACGCCCGAGGTGCTGCTGGTGGCCTGCGGCTCGCTGGTGCCCATGTGCCTGGCGGTCGCCGAGCGCGCCGCCGACCACGGCATCGAGGTCACCGTCGTCGACCCGCGCTGGGTCGTCCCCGTCTCCGACGAGCTGCGCACCCTGGCCACCGAGCACCGCCTCGTGGTCACCGTCGAGGACGGCGGCCGGGCCGGGGGGGTGGGCACGCTGCTGACCCAGGCGCTGCAGGACGTCGACTCCGACGTCCCGGTGCGCACGCTGGGGCTGCCGCAGCAGTTCTTCGAGCACGGCAGCCGCGGCCAGGTGCTGGCCGACGTCGGCCTCACCGAGCAGGACGTCGCCCGCCGCATCGTCGAGTGGGCCGCCCGCGTGGCCGACCGGGCCTCGGCCCCGGAGGAGTCCGCCCGGGTCGAGGGCCAGCAGTAGGAGGACCACGTCCTCCTCAGCCCTCGCGAGCTCGGGCCGAGCCTCTGGACGTGGCCGGAGGGCACCGAGGGGACGAGGGACCGTGATGATCGCCGAGATCCAGGTGGCGCCGTCGCCGGCGGGGACTGCTGAGGACCCGCACGCGTTCGTCGAGGCGGCGATCGCCGTGATCAAGGCGTCGGGGCTGCGGTCGGAGGTCGGGGCGCTGGGGACGACGATCGAGGGTGACGCCGACGCGGTGTGGGCGACCCTGCGGGCGGCGCACGAGGCGATGCTCGCCGCCGGCGCCACCAGCGGCATCTCGCACGTCAAGATCGCCAGCGTCGACCGCACGATGGACTCGCTGACCCACAAGTTCCGCTGACGCACAGTGCGGCCGTCGTCCGGGCTCACCCTGCGTGCTCCTGGCTCACGGTGTGCGGTGAGCCAGGAGCACGCACGATCAGGTCACCTGATCCACGCTGCGGCGCTTCAGGCCGGCAGGGACGCCACCCCGCGGGGGAGGAAGCGCGAGCCGGTGACGGACTCGGAGACGCCGGTGCGGTCCAGGTACGCGGAGATGCCGCCCAGCCAGAACGGCCAGCCGGCGCCGAGCAGCATGCACAGGTCGATGTCCTGGACGCCGGTCACGACGCCCTCGTCGAGCATCAGCCCGATCTCCTGCGCCAGTGCCCGCTCGGCCCGGTCCCGCAGCTCCTCGGCCGTCAGCGGGGAGTCGCCGGCGTCGATGCCGGCCAGCTCCGAGTCGAGGACGCCGGGCGCGGAGAACACGCTCTTCTTCCCCAGCGACACCATCCGCTGCAGCCCCGTGCTCACCCCGTAGCGGTCGGGGAACGCCTCGTGCATCCGCTCGGCCACGTGCAGCGCGACCGCCGGGCCCACCAGCGACAGCAGCTCGAACGGCGTCATCGGCAGCCCGAGCGGCTCCAGCGCCCGTTCCGCGACGGCGACCGGCGTGCCGGCGTCCACGGCCGCGGTGACCTCACCCAGGAAGCGGGTGAGCAGCCGGTTGACCACGAAGGCCGGGGCGTCGGCGACCAGCACGCACGACTTCCCCAGCTGCTTGCCGACGGCGAAGGCGGTGGCCAGCGTGGCGTCGTCGGTGCGCTCGGCCCGCACGACCTCCAGCAGCGGCAGGACGGCGACCGGGTTGAAGAAGTGCAGCCCGACGACCCGCTCGGGGTGCTGCAGGCCGGCGGCCATCTCGGTCACCGACAGCGCCGAGGTGTTGGTGGCGAGCACGCACTCGGCAGAGACGACGGCCTCCACCTCGGCGAACACCTGCTGCTTGACCGACAGCTCCTCGAACACCGCCTCGATGACCAGGTCGGCGTCGGTGAAGGCGTCCTTGGACAGCGAGCCGGTGACCAGGCCGGTGAGCCGGTTGCGGGCGTCGGGTGACAGCCGCCCGCGCTCGGCCAGCTTCGCCAGCTCCGCGTGCACCCAGCCCACGCCCTTGTCCACGCGCGCCTGGTCGACGTCGGTGAGCACGACGGGCACCTCGAGCCGGCGGGCGAACAGCAGCGCCAGCTGGGAGGCCATCAGTCCCGCACCGACCACGCCCACCTTGGTGACCTTCCGGGCCAGGCCCTTGTCCGGGGCGCCGGCCGGCCGCTTGGCCCGCTTGTTGACCAGGTCGAAGGAGTACAGGCCGGCCCGCAGCTCGTCGCTCATCAGCAGGTCGGTGAGCGCGTCGTCCTCGGCCGCCGTCCCGGCGGTGAACCCGGCGTCGCCGGCCCGCGCGAGGTCCAGCAGCTCGACCGCGCGCAGCGCACCTGGGGAGGCGCCCCGGGTCCGTGCGGCCACGATCCCGCGCGCCCGGGCGATCGCGTCGTCCCACGCCGACCGGTCGACCTCGGGACGACGCACGGCGACGTCCCCGGACACCACGCCGGCCGCCCACTCCAGCGACCGCTCCAGGAAGTCGGCCGGCTCGAACACCGCATCGGCCATCCCCAGCTGCGCTGCCCTCGGCCCGGGCGTCGTCCTGTTCTGCGCGAGGGCGTTCTCCACGATGACGGTGACCGCGGCGTCGATCCCGATGAGCGCCGGCAGCAGCTGGGTGCCGCCCCAGCCGGGCACCAGGCCGAGGAAGACCTCGGGGAAGGCGACGACGGCGGTCGCGGCGATGCTGCGGTGGTGGCAGTGCAGCGCCAGCTCGAGCCCGCCGCCGAGCGCCGCGCCGTTGACGAACGCGAACGTCGGGACCGTGGAGTCGCGCAGTCGGCGGAACACCCGGTGCCCGGTCTCGGCGATCTCCCGCGCGTCGGCCGCGGAGCCGATCGAGGGGATGCCGGACAGGTCCGCGCCGACGGCGAACACGAACGGCTTGCCGGTCACGGCGATGGCGGCGGGGGAGCGCGCCTCGATCTCGTCCAGTGCGGCGTCCAGCGAGGCCAGCCCGCCGGGCCCGAACGTCGAGGGCCGGGTGTGGTCGTGCCCGTTGTCCAGCGTGATGAGCGCGAGCTCACCGGTCAGCCCCGGTACCGCCAGGTACCGCACGAGCGATCGGGTGACGACCTCGTCGGTGCTCATGCCAGCTCTCCGTCCCAGTTCGGGTTCTCCCAGATCACGGTGCCGCCCATGCCGATGCCGATGCACATCGCGGTCAGCCCGTAGCGGACGTCGGGCCGCTGCGCGAACTGCCGGGACAGCTGGGTCATCAGCCGGACGCCGGAGGAGGCCAGCGGGTGCCCGACGGCGATGGCGCCGCCCCAGGGGTTGACCCGCTCGTCGTCGTCGGCGATGCCGAAGTGGTCGAGGAAGGCCAGCACCTGGACGGCGAAGGCCTCGTTGAGCTCGAACAGCCCGATGTCGGCGATCGACAGGCCGGTACGGGCCAGCGCCTTCTCCGTCGAGGGGATCGGGCCCACGCCCATCACCTCGGGCTCCACGCCGGCGAAGCCGAAGCCCACCAGCCGCATGCCCACGCTCAGACCCAGCTCCTCGGCCACCTCCTCGGCGGCCAGCAGGCAGCCGGTGGCGCCGTCGTTGAGACCGGCGGCGTTGCCGGCGGTCACGTGCCCGTGCGGGCGGAACGGCGTGCGCAGGGTCGCGAGCGCCTCCCGCGTGGTCCCGGGCCGGGGCGGCTCGTCGACGGTGGCCAGGCCCCAGCCGGCCTCGGCCGACCGGGTCGCCACCGGCACCAGCTCCGGGCCGATGTGCCCGCCTGCGACGGCGGCGGCGTACTTCTGCTGGCTGGCCACGGCGAACGCGTCGGCCCGGTCCTTGGTCAGGTGCGGGAACCGGTCGTGCAGGTTCTCGGCCGTCGAGCCCATGACGAGCGCGGAACTTCCGACGATCTTCTCGCTCACGAACCGGGGATTGGGGTCGACGCCCTCGCCCATCGGGTGGTGCCCCATGTGCTCGACGCCGCCGGCGATGGCCACGTCGTAGGCGCCGAAGGCGATCCCCGACGCCGTCGTGGTCACCGCGGTCATCGCGCCGGCGCACATCCGGTCTATCGCGAAACCCGGCACCGACCGGGGCAGCCCGGCCAGCAGGGCCGCGGTGCGGCCGAGGGTCAGGCCCTGGTCGCCGATCTGCGTGGTCGCGGCGATGGCCACCTCGTCGACCCGGTCGGGCGGCAGCGAGGGGTTGCGGCGCAGCAGCTCGCGGATGCAGCGGACCACGAGGTCGTCCGCCCGGGTCTCGGCGTAGATGCCCGTCGGGCCGGCCTTGCCGAACGGGGTGCGCACGCCGTCGACGAAGACGACCTCACGCAAGGGGCGGGACATGGGACCTCCGCGGTGAGTTCCGGTGTCGGCGGCAGCGCCGGCGACCCGAAGTTACCCGCTGGTAACTCCCGGGCCAACCCCCTCGTCCGGGGAGTCCCGGATAACGGTCCGGCAACGGGATCACCATGTGCTTGCGGTCACAACCAGCCAGGTTCACGATGCCCAGCGAAACGCTTCCGGATCAACGACGAAACGGTAGGACCCCATGGCGCGACAGCGCACCCTGATGACGGCTCTCGCAGCCTCCCTCGTGTTCGGCCTGGCTGCCTGTGGTGGCGGCGACGAGCCGGCGGCCAGCGGCGGCGCGGCTGCCAGCAGCAGCGGCGGCGGCGAGGCGGCGGCGGAGGGCAAGGTCGGCGTCATCCTCCCCGACACCGAGTCCTCCACCCGGTGGGAGTCCTTCGACCGCCCCCTGCTGATCAAGGCCTTCGAGGAGGCCGGCATCGAGGCCGACGTCCAGAACGCCCAGGGCGACGCCCAGCGCATGCAGACCATCGCCGACCAGATGATCACCTCGGGTGTCACGGTCCTGGCGATCGTCAACCTGGACAACGCCTCGGGTGCGCAGATCCAGAGCCAGGCCGAGCAGCAGGGCGTGGCCACCATCGACTACGACCGGCTCACCCTGGGTGGCTCGGCGAAGTACTACGTCTCCTTCGACAACACCGAGGTCGGCCGGCTGCAGGGCCAGGGCCTGGCCGACTGCCTCGGCGCCGGGGCGAAGAACATCGTCTTCCTCAACGGCTCGCCCGACGACAGCAACGCCACGTCGTTCGCCAACGGCGCGCACGAGGTGCTCGACAAGATCACCGACTACACGCAGGTCGCCGAGCAGGCCGTCCCCGGCTGGGAGCCCACCGAGGCCGCGACCATCTTCGAGCAGATGTACACCCAGAACGGCGGCAACATCCAGGGCGTCCTGGCGGCCAACGACCAGCTCGGCAACGCGGCCATCCAGACCCTGGTCCGCAACGGCCAGGGCGGTCAGGTGCCGGTCACCGGGCAGGACGCCTCGCTCGAGGGCCTGCAGAACATCCTGGCCAACCGCCAGTGCATGACGGTCTACAAGTCCGCCGCGGAGGAGGCCAACGCCCTCGCCGAGCTCGCGATCTCGCTGATCAACGGCGAGGAGCAGCCCGACATCGTCAACGGCGAGTCCGAGGACGCCGAGGGTGGCCGCACCGTCCCGTCGGTGCTGCTGGACCCGGTGGCCATCACCCGCGAGAACGTCAAGGACGTCGTCGACGACGGTCAGGTCTCCGCCGCCGACCTGTGCACCGGTGAGTACGCCGCCGCCTGCACCGAGCTGGGCATCCAGTAACCACTCCTCCTCGGGGCGTCCTCCTCTTCCGGGGAGGGCGCCCCGAGGGTTGTTCCAGGAAGGAACACGCATGACCGTTCCGCACGCCGAGGCCGGGTCGCCGATCCTCGAGCTCCGCGGTGTCGAGAAGAGCTTCGGCGCCGTGCAGGTCCTCCACGGGGTCGACCTGAAGGTCTACCCCGGCAAGGTGACGGCGCTGGTCGGCGACAACGGCGCCGGCAAGTCCACGCTCATCAAGTCCATCGCCGGCATCCACCCGATCGACGGCGGCCAGATCCTGTTCAACGGTGAGCCGGTGTCCATCACCGGGCCGCGTGACTCCGCCGCCCTCGGGCTCGAGGTCGTCTACCAGGACCTCGCGCTGGCCGACAACCTCGACGTCGTCCAGAACATGTTCCTGGGCCGCGAGCGCAAGCACGGCATCGTCCTCGACGAGGCGTCGATGGAGCAGGCCGCCCGCGACACCCTGGCCAAGCTGTCGGTGCGCACCCTGAAGTCCGTGCGCCAGCTGGTGTCCAGCCTCTCCGGTGGTCAGCGGCAGACGGTCGCCATCGCCAAGGCCGTGCTCTGGGACTCCAAGGTCGTCATCCTCGACGAGCCCACCGCCGCGCTCGGGGTGGCCCAGACCCGGCAGGTGCTGGACCTGGTGCGCCGGCTGGCCGACACCGGCCACGCGGTCCTGTTCATCACCCACAACATGGTCGACGTCTTCGAGGTGTCCGACCGGGTGGCCGCCCTGTACCTGGGGCGGATGGCGGCCGACGTGGACATCTCGACCGTCGACCGCGCCCAGGTCATCGAGCTCATCACCGCGGGACGCTCCGGCGACATCGGCCTGGCTCCCGCCACCGTCTCCGAGGTGGTCTGACCCATGGCGAGCAACATCGTCCCCACCAGCGACCTGGAACCGGGCGGCGCCGCGCCCTCCGGTTTCGAGGGTGACCGCTCCGACGGCTCGCTCGGCGGTGTGGTGCGGGGCTACGTCGACCGGCTGCGCGGCGGTGACCTCGGTGCGCTGCCCGCGGTGCTCGGCATCGTCGTCCTGACGCTGCTGTTCTACGCGCTGCGTCCCGAGACGTTCCTGACCCCGCTGAACATCACCAACCTGATCATCCAGGCCGCCCCGATCACGCTGCTGGCGATGGGCCTGGTGTGGATCCTGCTGCTGGGCGACATCGACCTGTCGGCCGGTGTGGTCAGCGGTGTCTGCGCGGCCGTCTCGGCCCAGCTGCTGGCCCAGCAGGGCGCGCCCTGGTGGGTCGCGGTCCTGGCGGCGCTGGTCACCGGTGCGGTCATCGGCCTGTTCACCGGCACGCTGGTCGCGCTGATCGGCATCCCGTCGTTCGTGGTCACCCTGGCGCTGTTCCTGGCCTTCCAGGGTGTGACGCTGCGGGTCATCGGCCAGGGCGGCACCGTCCCGATCCGGGACGAGACCATCCGCGGCCTGACCAACAGCTACATCCCGGTGGGGGCCGGCTGGGCGCTGGCGGCGGCGGTGATCGCGGCCTATGCGGTGCTCCAGCTCAACCGCTGGCGCACCCAGCGCAGCAAGGGCCTGGACAGCCAGCCGCTGATCGTGGTGGTGGGCCGGATCGTGCTCATCGCCGTGGTCGTGCTGGTGCTCACCAGCATCCTCAACGCCGACCGCGCGCTGTCGAAGGCGGTCGACCTCAAGGGCATCCCGTACGCCATCCCGGTCGTGGTCGTCCTGCTCCTGGTGCTCACCTTCCTGCTGGGGCGGACGACGTTCGGCCGGCACGTCTACGCGGTCGGTGGCAACTCCGAGGCCGCGCGCCGGGCCGGCATCAGCGTCACCCGGATCCGCGTCCTGGTGTTCATGCTGTCCTCGTCCATGGCGGCGGTCAGCGGTCTGGTGGCCGCCGCGCGCCTGAGCTCGGTGACCCCCGGCTCCGGTGGCGGCAACACGCTGCTCTACGCGGTGGGTGCGGCCGTCATCGGTGGCACCAGCCTCTTCGGTGGCCGCGGCCGGATCCGGGACGCCGTGCTCGGTGGCCTGGTGATCGCCATCATCGACAACGGCCTCGGTCTGCTGCAGGTGTCGGCGTACCTGAACTACATCATCACCGGCGGGGTGCTGCTGCTCGCCGCCTCGGTCGACGCGCTGGCCCGTCGCCGGGCGGCGGCCGGGAAGAGTTAGCGCCACTCCCGATCGACGGGGCGGTCCTGCGGCAACGACGCCGCGGGACCGCCCCGTTGCACGTTCCGGGCGGTCTCGATCCGCTGCTGTCCGGCCACGGACGACGGACGGAGCGCTCGATGGCCGGTGACCGCGCGGCACTGCTCAGGGCCCTGGCCGGCAGCTGCCGGTCGCTGTGGTGGGCGGTCCGCCGCCACCGGGCGGTCGAGCCGGGGGAGGTGCCGCTGTCCTACACCTCGCGCATCGGGGTGATGCTGTGGGTGACGGTCCTGCTGAGCCCGGTCGAGGGGGTGGCCGTGCACCTGCTGCTGCCGTGGGAGACGGTGCGGCTGGTCGTCGGTGTGGTCAGCCTGGTGGCGCTGGTGGTGACGCTGGGCCTCACCCTCTCCTTCCAGCAGCGCCCCCACGTGCTGGGCCCCGACCTGCTGGTGCTGCGGTTCGGCTCCCTGCGGGAGGTCGTCGTCCCGACCGCCGATGTCCTCGAGGCCCGGGCGGCCACGACCGTCGACCACGGCCGCACCCTCGAGGTGGACGGGCGATCGGTGGTGCTCAGCGTGCTCGGGGAGAGCAGTGTCCGGCTCCGGCTGCGCCCGGGGGCGACCGTGCTCCTCGACGGGGCGCCGGTCGTCGCCGAGCAGGTCACCTTCTTCGCCGACGACCCGCGCACCGCCGTCCGCGAGCTGCGGGCGCGGACAGCCGGCAGCGCCCCGACCGGGCCCTCCGGCCGGGGCGCGGTGTCGGCATGAGCCGTCCACTGGTCCTCGCCGCCGTCCTGCCTGCGCTGGCCCTGGCCGGGTGTGCCGGGACCCCGGAGGTCAACGGCGCGGTCGGCATCACGGTGACCGCCGACGGCGCCCCGGTGGCCGTCGTCGAGATCTGCCGCGGCTCGGTGCAGGAACTGGGCGTCGCGGGTCCGAACCGGGGGCAGCAGCCCAACGAGGTGCACGCGGACCTCGTCGCCGCGGCGCCGGTGCGTGCGTCCACCACGGTGGTCCTCGCCGCGCCGGGGGAGGACTGGCAGGGCACGCCGCTGCGGGCACCGCTCGACGACGACCTGTACGTCGTCCTCGCCGGCGACCACGAGGAGGACAGCGAGCTGACCCAGGCCGACTTCCGCGTCGCAGAGCTCGACGCGCTGACACCGGACACCGTGCAGTACTCGGTGTACGACGACGACCGGGGACCCCGCTCCGTGCAGGCACCGCTGGCCGACTTCCACGACCTCGCCTGCCGCACCCGCGGCTGACCGACGCGGCAACCGCGTCGGTCAGCTCACGCCCGCTCAGCTCGCGGTGATCGCCTCGGTGAGCAGCTCGCCGGTCAGCCCGATCTGCCATTCCCGCGCACCACCGGCGCGCAGGGTCTCGGTGACGGTCGCGGCGTCCGCGGGCCGGGGCGGGGTCCACATCAGCCGGCGCACCAGGTCGGGGGAGAGCAGGTTCTCCACCGGCACCGACCAGTGCTCGGACACCTCGGCCAGGCCCGCGCGGGCGGCCTTGAGCCGGGCCGCGGCGGCGGCGTCGCGGTCGGCCCAGCGGTTGACCGGGGGAGGCCCGTCGCCGGGCCGGCTGTGCAGCGGCAGGTCGTTCTCCGGCAGCTCCCGGCCGCGGGTCAGCGCACCGAACCAGGTGGTGACCAGCTTGCGGTTGGCCCGCCCGCGGAACACCGGCAGCTCCAGCAGCGCGCCCTCGGTCTTCGGGTCGGCCTGCACCGCCGAGACGATGGCGGAGTCCGGCAGCACCCGGCCGGGCGCGATGTCGCGGCGCCGGGCCAGGTCGTCGCGGGCCTGCCACAGCGAGCGCAGCATGCCCAGCTGACGCCGGCTGCGCAGCCCGTGCATGCCCGAGGTCTTCCGCCACGGGTCGACCTTCGCCGCCGGCGGGCCCGCGGCCAGGATCGCCTCGAACTCCTGCCGGGCCCACTCGGTCTTGCCCTGCTCGGCGAGGATGCGAGCCAGCTCGTCACGCAGCTCGACCAGCACCTCGACGTCGAGGGCGGCGTAGACCAGCCAGTCCTCCGGCAGCGGGCGGGTGCTCCAGTCGGCGGCGGAGTGCCCCTTCTGCAGCGACAGGCCCAGCAGCGACTCGACCACCGCGCCCAGGCCCACCCGCGGCAGACCGGCCAGCCGGGCGGCGAGCTCGGTGTCGAAGAGCCGGGCGGGGGCCAGCCCGATCTCGGCCAGGCACGGGAGGTCCTGGTTGGCCGCGTGCAGCACCCACTCCTCGTCGGCGATCGCGGCCTGCACGACCGACAGGTCCGGCAGCGGCACCGGGTCGATCAGCCCGGTGCCGGCGCCGGCGCGGCGCATCTGCACCAGGTAGGCGCTCTGCCCGTAGCGGTAGCCCGACGCGCGCTCGGCGTCGACGGCGACCGGCCCGCTGCCGCCGGCGAGGGCGTCGGCGTAGGCGACCAGCGCGGTCGAGGTCTCGATGGTCGGGGGCAGCCCGTCGCGCGGGGCGAGCAGGGGCTCCGCCGTCGACTCCGGTTCGGCCGGCGGCTGCTCGGCCGGCAGGGCGTCGGCGGGGGTCTGGTCGGTCGGGCTCTCGCTCGTGGTGTCCACCTCGGTGCTCGGGTCGGTGCTCAGTTGATGACCCCTGAACGGATGCCCAGCGCCACCATGTGCGCCCGGTCGCCGGTGCCCAGCTTGCGCGCGATCCGCGCCAGGTGGCTCTTCACGGTCAGTGCGGACAGGTCCACCTTCTCGCCGATCTCCTTGTTCGTGTTCCCGTCGGCCACCAGCCGCAGGATGTCGCGTTCGCGCGCGGACAGCTCCCCGACAGCCTCCTCCACGCCTGTCCGGGTGAGGCCCTGGGCCAGGCTGCTGGCGATCCCCGGGTCGGCCCAGACCTCACCGGACAGCGCCGCGCGCAGCCCCTCGGTGAGGGTGGCGAGCGGACTGCTTTTGAGCAGGTACCCCTGCACCCCGGCCAGGAACGCCGAGCGCACGACCGCCGGCTCGGTCACCGAGGTCAGCACGACGGTCACCGGCCAGCCCTCGGTGCGCAGCGTGGGCAGCAGCTCCAGCCCACGGCCGGGGTCACCGCCGCGGCCGGCGCTCTCCGGGCCGGCCTCGGGCAGGTCCACCTCCAGCACGCACAGCGCCCGCGGCCCGGACACGTGGGCGCGCACCCGGGCCTCCTCCAGCCCGGCGGCCTCCTCGACGTCGCGTGCTCCCAGGGTGCGGAGCCGGTCGGCGAGCGCCTCGCGCAGGAGGGGGGAGGGGTCGACGACCAGGGCACTGGCGTGCGGGCCGAACAGGACGCCGTCCGACCACAGCCTGCCCAGCGGCATGCACCCTCCCGTCGTCGGACCGGACCGACGACGGTGTGGTCAGCAGCTGAAGACCCGACGTACGGACCGGCGTGTCCGCGCACCTGGCGCAACGGGTGTTGGGCCGAGTGGAGTACGGCGGGAGTCTATGCGCCGCTGTCGACCGGCTGCGCGCTCGCGCCCAGCAGGTGGACGCCGGTGGGCGGGAGGCCCGCGGCGTTGGCCAGGACGTCGAGGAACGCGGTGAGGTGCCGGTCGAGGTCGGTGCCCTCCGCCGTCCAGGAGGCGCGGATCTCCACGTCGACCGAGTGCTCGGGGGCGGCGATGGAGCCGAAGCGGGTGGAGGCGGTGCGGGTGACGGTGCCGCCGACGGCGTGGTGGTCGGCGCCGCAGGCGACCAGGGCCTCGGTCAGCCAGCTCCAGGCGACCTCGGAGAACATGCTGTCGTCGACCATCTCGGAGTCGGTGCTGGCCGAGACGTAGCCGACGCAACGGGTCGTGCCCTCCCAGGCGTCGTGGCCGGCGGGGTCGAACAGCACGATGAAGCGGCCGCTGGCCAGCTCCTCCTCGTCGTCGGACGGGTCGGCGATGCTCAGGCCGATCGCGTGGGACCACGGGGCGAGCCGCTTGGGTGCGGGGATGGGCTCGAGGGCGACCTCGGGGCGCGGGCGGACGGTGGCCAGTGCGTCGAGGGCGGCCCGGAACTCCGCGGGGACCGGCGCGGGTGGCGCTGTCCCGTCCACCGGGTCCGTCCGTTGCTGCACCACGTCCGCAGGGTAGGTCGCCCACCACCGGGGGCCGCACCCGACGCGCCGCCGACGGTGAGCCGGCCCACAGCCGGCACCCGCGAGCGGGGTGCCCCCGACGGTCCTCGGCCGGCCGCGGCGCCGTCTGGGAGGATCGGCAGCCGTGGGAACAGCTGCAGGACCGGCCGCCGACTCCGACCTCGTCCGCGCCGCCCGCGGGCTCCCCGTGACGCGGACCCCGGTGTGGTTCATGCGCCAGGCCGGTCGCTCGCTGCCGGAGTACCGGGCGCTCCGCCAGGGGACGGCGATGCTGCAGGCCTGCCAGGACCCCGACCTGGTCACCGAGATCACCATGCAGCCGGTGCGCCGGCACGGGGTGGACGCGGCTATCCTCTTCTCCGACATCGTGCTGCCCCTGGTGGTCGCCGGCGTCGACATCGAGATCAAGGCCGGCGTCGGGCCGGTGATCGCCAGCCCGATCCGCAGCGTGGCCGACGTCGACGCGCTGCCCCCGCTGGAGCCCGACCGGCTGGACTTCCTGGGCACCGCCGTCCAGCGGCTGGTCGCCGAGCTGGGCGCGACGCCGCTGATCGGCTTCGCCGGGGCGCCGTTCACCCTGGCCACCTACCTGATCGAGGGCGGCCCCTCCAAGGAGCACGCCCGCACCAAGGCGTTCATGTACGCCGAGCCCGAGGCCTGGCACCGGCTGCTGGACCACCTGGCGATCTCCGCGGCCACCTTCCTGCGCACCCAGGTCGACGCCGGCGCCAGCGCCGTCCAGCTGTTCGACTCCTGGGCCGGGGTGCTGTCGGCCGCCGACTACGCCCAGCGGGTGCTGCCGCACTCGCGCGCGGTGTTCGACGGGCT
Source organism: Modestobacter muralis (assembly GCF_010682105.1). Lineage (GTDB taxonomy): Bacteria > Actinomycetota > Actinomycetes > Mycobacteriales > Geodermatophilaceae > Modestobacter > Modestobacter muralis. Next base: position 37,046 of record NZ_JAAGWH010000005.1, read on the forward strand.
CGGTGACCGGGACGTGCCGCGCACCCACTTCGGGGTGGGCACCGGGGAGCTGCTGCCGCTGATCGGCGACGCGGGCGCGGACATGGTCGGCGTCGACTGGCGCGTGCCGCTGGACGAGGCGGCCCGCCGGGTGGGCCCGGGCTACTCGCTGCAGGGCAACCTCGACCCGGCCGTGCTGCTGTCGGACCGGGAGACCATCGACCGCGAGGTGCGCCGCATCGTCGAGCAGGGCCGGGCCGCCCGCGGCCACGTGTTCAACCTCGGCCACGGCGTGCTCCCCGAGACCGACCCGGGCGCGCTGACCCACGTCGTGGAGCTGGTGCACGAGCTCACCACCGCCTGATGCGCCTCGTCGTGGTCGGCGCCGGGATCACCGGCCTCACCGCCGCCTTCGAGTGGCGCCGCACCCACCTCGACGGCGAGGTCGTCGTGCTGGAGGCCGGTGACCGGGTCGGCGGCAAGCTGGACCGGGTGTCCCTCGCCGGGCTGGCCTACGACACCGGTCCGGAGGCGATGCTCGCCCGGGTGCCGGAGGCCGTGCAGCTGGTGGAGCAGCTGGGCCTGGCCGACCAGCTGGTCGCCCCGGCCACCACCCAGGCCTCCATCGTGCTGCCCGACGGCCGCCACCGGCTGCCTGCCGGCACCTTGCAGGGCGTGCCGACGACGGCCGACGGGCTGGCCGGGGTGCTCACCCCGGCCGGCGTCGAGCGGGTGCGCGCCGAGGTCGACCTGCCCCCGCTGCACCTGGACGGCGACGTCTCCGTGGGGGGGCTGCTGCGCGAGCGGCTCGGTGACGAGGTGGTCGACCGGCTGGTCGAGCCGCTGCTCGGCGGGGTCTACGCCGGCCGGCCCGACGACCTGAGCCTCGCCGCCACCATGCCGGCGCTGGCCGCCCAGCTGCCCTCGGCCACCACGGTGCTCGGCGCCGCCATCGCCGCCCGGGACGCCGGTGCCCGCAGCCGCGGCGACGTCGACGGCCCGGTCTTCGTCACCGTGCGAGACGGGGTCGGCTCGCTGCCCGCCGCGCTGGTGCGGGCCTCCCGCGCCGACGTCCGGCTGCGCACCCGGGTCACCGCGCTGCGCCGCACCGCCGCGGGGTTCGAGCTCGACCTGGCCGACGGCGCCACGCTGACCGCCGACGCCGTCGTGCTGGCCACCCCGGCCGGGCCGACCGCGGACCTGCTCGCCGACCTCGCGCCCGACGCCGTCGAGCCGCTGCGGGGCATCCCGTACGCGTCGATGGCCGTGGTCGCGATGGCGTTCCCGGCCCAGCAGGTCGCGGCCGGCTCCGGGCTGCTGGTGCCGCCGGTGACCGGGCGGCTGGTCAAGGGCGTGACGGTCTCCTCCTCGAAGTGGCCGCACCTGTCCGGCGACGGGCTGCTGCGCGTGCGGTCCTCCGTGGGCCGGTTCGGCGACGACGCCGCCCTGCAGCGCACCGACGTCGACCTCACCGCCGCCGTGGTGGCCGACGTGGCCGACCTGCTGGACCTGGCGCGGCCCGAGCCGGTCCAGACCCAGCTGGTGCGCTGGGTCGACGGGCTGCCGCAGTACCTGGTCGGGCACCCCCAGCGGGTCGCTGCTGTCCGGTCCGCGGTGGCCGCCGTCCCCGGGCTCGCCGTCGCCGGGGCCGCCTACGGCGGGGTCGGCGTCCCGGCCTGCATCCGTGACGCCCGCGCCGCCGTCGCCGCCCTCGGCTGACGCCGGGCCGCTACCGTGCCCGGGTGGAGATCCGGCAGTTCGTGGAGTCCGACTGGGCGCAGGTGTGGCCGGTCATGGCCGAGGTCGCCCGGGCGCAGGAGACCTACGCCTACGAGCCGGACATGAGCGCCGAGGCCGGGCACGCCGCCTGGGTGCAGGCCGAGCCCGAGCGCACCGTCGTCGCCGTCGACGGCGACCGGGTCCTGGGCACCGCACGGGTCGGTCCCAACCGGCGGGGGCCGGGGTCGCACGTGGCCACCGCGAGCTTCCTGGTCGCCGCCGACGTGCGAGGCCGGGGCGTCGGGACGGCGCTGTGCCGGTACGCGCTCGACTGGGCCCGGGAGCGGGGCTACGCGGGGATGCAGTTCAACGCGGTCGTCGAGACCAACCACGGCGCCATCGCCGTCTACGAACGGCTCGGCTTCACCGTGATCGGCACCGTCCCGGGGGCGTACGAGCACGCCACCCTGGGCCGGGTGGGTGTGCACGTCATGTACTGCCCGCTGTGACGCAGCGCCCCCGACCCGGCGCCCCCAGCCGACGCGGACGGGCGACAATGGGGGCATGAGCGAGCAGACCGAAGAGCGCAGCATCGGCAAGCGGGCGAACGAGCTGAACGCCCGGATCCGGTACACGATGTGGTCGGTCTTCAGGATGGCCCGCCCGCTGGCCGACGGCCAGCGCCCGGCCGCCGCAGACGAGGTCAGCGCCCTGTTCGACGAGCTCGCCGGCAAGGACGTCGTCGTCCGCGGGGTCTACGACGTGGCCGGGCTGCGCGCTGACGCCGACCTCATGATCTGGTGGCACGCCGAGGCTCCGGAGGCGTTGCAGGAGGCCTACGGCCGCTTCCGCCGCACCGAGCTCGGCCGCCGGCTGGACCCGGTGTGGTCGCAGATGGCGCTGCACCGCCCGGCCGAGTTCAACCGCAGCCACATCCCGGCCTTCCTGGCCGAGGAGGAGCCGCGCCGCTTCGTCTGCGTCTACCCCTTCGTGCGGTCCTACGAGTGGTACCTGCTGCCCGACGAGGAGCGGCGGGACATGCTCAAGGAGCACGGCATGCAGGCCCGCCCGTACCCCGACGTGCGCGCCAACACGGTCGCCTCGTTCGGCCTCGGTGACTACGAGTGGATGCTCGCCTTCGAGGCCGACGAGCTGTACCGCATCGTCGACCTCATGCGCGACCTGCGGGCCAGCCGCGCCCGCCGGCACGTGCGCGAGGAGGTGCCGTTCTACACCGGCACCCGCAAGGAGATCGCCGAGCTGGTCGCCGACCTCCCCTGACGCGCTGAACGCCAGTGGCCCAGGACCCGACGGGTCCTGGGCCACTCGCGTTCGACGGGTCAGGCCTCGGTGAGGGTGATGCTCACCGAGTTGATGCAGTAGCGGTCGCCGGTCGGGGTCTGCGGGGCGTCGGCGAAGACGTGGCCGAGGTGGCTGTGGCAGCTGCCGCAGAGGACCTCGGTGCGCAGCATCCCGTACTGGGTGTCGTCGCGGAGGACGACGTTGTCCTGCGCCGACGGCTCGTAGAACGAGGGCCAGCCGCAGTGGGAGTCGAACTTGGTCTCGGAGCGGAACAGCTCGGCCCCGCACGCCCGGCACGAGTAGGTGCCGACGGTCTTCGTGTCGACGTACTCACCGGTGTAGGGCCGCTCGGTGCCGGCCTGGCGGAGGACGGCGTACTCCTCCGGCGACAGCTCGGCGCGCCACTGCTCGTCGCTCTTCACGACCTGGGGCTGGTGGGCGGAAGTGGTCATGACCCCACCGTACGGCGGCCCCGCCACCGGCGGTGGGGCCTCCCGCGCAGGTCACCGCACCCCTGCTGAGGGTGACCAACGGCCGTCGACCGGGGGGCTCGTACCGTGGACACGGTGCCGCGTCCGGCGGCGCCGCACTCTCCGGTGAGGACCCATGACCACCCCGCTGCCCCTGGCCGACACCTGGTTCACCCGCGACCTGCCCGTGCTCCGCGCCATCGCACGACTGATCGACGCACCGCCGCACGGCAGCGCGCCCTACCTCGGCGCCGTCGTCCCGGCCAGCGGCCTGCCCAAGCCGGACGTCGTCGGTGCCGCCAACGCGCTCGTCACCGCCGGCTACGTCGAGGCGCTGACCAACCACGCCGGGGAGATCGTCCGGTTCACCACGATCTCGGGGGAGGCCCGCCGGCTCACCGGGCTGTGGCCGACCCCGCAGACGGAGTGGGAGCGGCTGCTCGAGCAGGCCGAGGCACGGGCCACCGGCGCGATGTCGGACCTGGAGCGGGAGCGCTGGCGGGCGTTCGCCGACGCCGCGGCCGCGGTCGGCCCGGACGCCGGTGCGCTGCTGATGTCCGCGCTCATCGGCGGCTACGTCCCGCGGGCCCGCTGACCCGGCGGGGGCCCGGACGCGACAGTGCCCCCGCCCGGTTACCCGGGCGAGGGCACTGTCGGTGGTTCCAGAGAGCTGCGTCAGCAGCCCGGTCCTAGATCAGACCGGGTTGACGTTCGCAGCCTGCGGGCCCTTCTGGCCCTGCTCGATGTCGAACGAGATGCGCTGGCCCTCGTCGAGCGAGCGGTACCCGCTGGTCTGGATGGCCGAGTAGTGGACGAAGACGTCCGGGCCGCCACCATCAGGGGTGGCGAAGCCGAACCCCTTCTCGGCGTTGAACCACTTCACTGTTCCTTCGGGCATTGCGCGCTCCTAGCTGAGGCTGATCGTCGGGGTCCTGCCAGTGCGCAGGGCCTTCCCGACGAGGACGACCCTAGCTGCTCGGGGCCCTCCGTGGGTGATCGGGGCGCAAAGAGTTCAGACGAACCGGAGATCCGCGGTCCGGTGCCCGCCGTCCGGGGCTCAGAGCAGGCGGCCGGGCGGGGCCACCGGGCGGGCGTACGCGTTGTCGGCGTAGGCCTCCTCGGCGGAGCTCCGGCGGCGTCGCCGGCGCGGGGACGCCGGCAGGGCCAGCTGCGGGGGAACCGGCTCGGCCCGCCAGGACCGGACGTCGAGGGTGCCCGGGTCGGCCCACTCGGCGGTGGCCAGCCGGGCCTCCTCGACCAGCCGCAGCTGCCGGGCCCGGCGCCAGCGGTGGCCCAGCACGTCGATCCCCACGAGCACGCCGACCAGGACGGCGACGGTGAGGAAGGCGTCGGTCAGCGCGGTCGCGACGTCCAGCGCGGTGACCGCCGGCCAGCTGACCTGCTCCAGCTGGTACCCGACGACCTCGATGACGACGTAGAGCACGCCGTACACCAGGAAGGTCACCCGCATCGCCCGCGCTCCTCATCTCCTCGACCCGACGGGTCCTCAACGACACCGGGTGCCCGCGGGGAGAGCCGCGGAGCCGTCTGGTCGGGGTGCGGTCACCCGCAGGGGTGAGGGAGGTGCGTGCCCAGGCCTGGGCGGTGGCCTCGTGGACCGGTGGCCGCGCCGTCTGCCCGGGCTGCCGGGGGTCGAGGACCCGGCGGGCGCAGACCGATCGCCAGGCTGGTCAGCACCAGCAGCAGGCACGACGTGAGCGTCCCTGCCTGAGGACGACCCGTCCCGCCCGGGGTCGCGCCCCGGTCAGCCCCGCCCGTAGAGCTCGGTGAGCAGGGAGACGGCCGCCGCGGCCGCCGGATGCGGGTCGCTGCGCCACCACGCCAGCCGGACGGCGATCGGCTCGGCGTCCCGGATGGGCCGGTAGACCACCTCGGGACGGCGGTACTGCGCCGCGGTACCTGCCGCGGTCACCCCGACGTACCGCCCGGTGGCGATCGCGGTCAGCCAGTCGTCGACGTCGTTGGTGTACTCGACCGCCGGGCGGGCGCCGGCCGGCCACATCTCCGGGGTCGTGGTGCCGGTGCGCCGGTCGATGAGCAGCGTGCGCCCGCCGATCTCGGCCATCGGCACCGACCGCCGCCGGGCCCACGGGTCGTCGGCCGCCACGGCGACCAGTCGGCGCTCCAGGCCGACCAGGGCGTTGTCGAAGCGGCGGGGGTCGGGCTCGGTGCGCAGCACGGCGAGGTCGCAGGCGCCCTCGACCAGCCCGGCGGTGGGGGAGTTGGTGCGCACCAGCGCCAGCTCGACCGCCGGGTGCGCGGCGGCCCACCGGCGCTGGAAGTCCAGGGTGTGCCGGCCCATCGCCGACCAGGCGTGGCCGATGCGCAGCCGGCCGGTGCCGCCGGCGGCGTCGGCGACCAGCTGGTCGGCGTCGGCCAGCAGCCGCCGGGCCCGGGGGAGCACCCGGGAGCCGGCCGTGGTCGGGGTCACCTGCCGGGCGGTGCGGTGCAGCAGCCGGACGCCGAGCTCGGTCTCCAGGCCGGCCAGCGTGCGGGACACCGCCGCCTGCGAGACCCCCAGCGCGATCGCGGCGTCGGTCAGCGTCCCGGCGTCGACGATCGCGACCAGGCAGCGCAGGGAACGCAGTTCGAGAGCCATGCGTGCAGCGTATGGGGAGCGCGTCGATTGCATTGTGCGCATCGCACCCCGGTCCCGCACAGTCTCCTCATGCGGACGGACCAGGCTCTGGCGGACGGCGTGCAGCAGGCTGCCGAGCGGCCGGCGGGACCGGTGACCCCGCCGGCCGGGGGCGCGTGGGTCGGCGTGGCGATGATGGTCGGCAGCGCGCTGTCCAACCAGGTCGGTGCCGCCGTCGGGGCGCTGGCGTTCCCGGCCATCGGTGCGGTGGGCGTGGTCGCCGTCCGGCAGTGGGTGGCCGGGGCGGTGCTGGTGGCCGTCGCCCGGCCACGGCCCTGGCGGTTCACCGCGGCCCAGTGGCGGCCGGTGCTGTTGCTGGTCGTCGTCTTCGCCACCATGAACCTCTCGCTCTACAGCGCCGTCGACCGGATCGGGCTCGGCCTGGCGGTGACGCTGGAGTTCCTCGGCCCGCTGTCGCTGGCCCTGCTCGGCGCCCGGGGGAGGGGGCCGCTGCTGTGCGCGCTGGTCGCGGCCGGCGGCGTCCTCGTCCTCACCCGGCCGCAGCCGACCACCGACTACCCGGGCATCGGGCTCGGCCTGCTGGCCGGCGGCTGCTGGGCGGCCTACATCCTGGTCAACCGGGAGATCGGTGCCCGGGTGCCCGGCGGGGCCGGGCCGGCGACGGCGGCCGGGATCTCGGCGCTGCTCTTCCTGCCGGTCGGGGTGGTCGTGCTCGCCCAGCACCCGCCGTCGGCGGCGACCGTGGCGTGCGCGGTCACCGCCGGGGTGCTCGCCTCGGCGGTGCCGCTGTTCGTCGACCTGCAGGCACTGCGCCGGGTGGCCACCGGTGCCTACGGGGTCTTCATGAGCATCAACCCGGTGCTCGCCGCCGTGGTCGGGCTGGTCGTGCTGGGGGAGGGTCTGGGCTGGGACGCCTGGGCCGGCATCGTCGCCATCGTGGTCGCCAACGTGGCCAGCCAGCTGCTCGCCCACCGGGGCCCGGCGCGGCGCAGGGGCGACACGGGGCGGTGACCGGCTGAGCGCCGGCCGCGTGGATACCCTCGCCCCGCCGTGCCCTCGTCGGGGTCGCGTCCACCACCCCCGCACCGGAGGAACGAGTGACCCAGATGTACGCGACGGCGGCGGTCGCGCTCGCCGCCGAACTTGCCGCGGACCTGCCCGCCGAGCCCGGTCCGGACCCCGAGACCGCGGTCCGCGCGCTGCTGGCGATGGCCCACCTGACGCCCGCGGAGGACGAGATCGCCGGCCTGGTCGCGGGCTTCCGGGCCGCCCGTGCCGCGGTGCGGCTGCTCTACGCCGTCCCCGAGGCGCGCTACGACGAGCCGGCCGTGCTGTTCAGCGCGCGGGCCTGAGACCGGTCGTGGACGCACCGCTGACCGTCACCGCCGCCGCGGCCGCGCTGCGCGCCGGGGAGGTGTCCAGCGTCGAGCTCGTGGAGCAGGCGATCGACGCGGCCGACCGGCTGGACGCCCGGTTCGGCACCTTCCTGGACCGCTACGTCGACCAGGCCCGTGCGGCGGCGACCGCCGCGGACGCCCGGCTCGCCTCCGGGGACCCGGTGGGGCCGCTGACCGGCGTGCCGCTGGGCGTCAAGGACCTGATCACCACCTCCGAGGGCCCGACCACGGCGATGAGCCTGGTGCACGACCCGGAGTGGAACGGCCGCCGCGACGCCGTCGCCGTCGCCCGGCTCCGCCGCGCCGGCGGGATCATGATGGGCAAGACGACCACCGCCGAGTTCGCCATCGGGGAGGCCGACGAGGGCAGCCCCTTCCCCGAGCTGCGCAACCCCTGGGACGTCGGCCACCACCCCGGCGGGTCCAGCTCGGGGACGGGCAGCGGGGTGGCGACGGGGCAGTTCCTCGCCGGCCTGGGCACCGACACCGGCGGCAGCATCCGCATCCCGGCGGCGTTCTGCGGCATCACCGGGCTGATGCCGACCTACGGCCGGGTGCCCAAGTCCGGGTGCGTCCCGCTGGCCTACAGCATGGACCGCATCGGCCCGATGGCCCGCAGCGCCGCCGACTGCGCCCTGCTGCTGTCGGTGCTCGCCGGCGCCGACGACTCCGACCCCAGCTCCGTCCGTGAGCCCGTCGAGGACTACCCGGCCGCGCTGACCGGCGACCTGACCGGGCTGAGGATCGGCGTCGACGACATGTCGGCGGCCCCGGCGCGGGGCGACGACCCCGCGGTGCCCGGGGTGCTCGCGGTCGCGGTCGAGGTGCTGCGCGCCGCGGGGGCGGAGGTGGTGGACGTCCGGCTGCCGCTCTGGGCGGAGCTGAACCTGGTCAACGTCATGACCATGTTCGTCGAGGCCGCCACCTACCACCAGCCGGACTTCGAGCGGCAGTGGTCGCGGTACGGGAAGCTGACCCGCAGCCGGATCGCCTCGGGCCTGTACTACAGCGCGACCGACTTCGTGCAGGCCCAGCGGGTCCGCCGGGTCGGCATGCGCCGGGTCGCCGAGCTCTTCGCGCAGGTCGACCTGGTGGTCACCCCGACCGTGACCGCCGGTGCCCCGCCGCTGGTCCAGACGCGGTGGAGCCGGCTGGACGACGGGGGCACGACGGTGCGCGCCGGCTACTGGAACGCCACGGGCAACCCGGTGCTGTCGGTCCCCATGGGGTTCACCGACGGGGGGTTGCCACTGGGACTGCAGATCGCCGGGCGTCCCTTCGAGGAGCAGGCGGTGCTGCGCGCCGGCGACGCGTTCCAGCGCCGCACCGACTGGCACCTGCGGATGCCGCAGCTGGTGGACGCGGCGCAGGCGGCCTGACCCCGGCACCCCGGCCGTCCGCCTCCGGCGGTGTCCGGCGGTCTTGCGGAGATCCTGCGGAGCGCACGCGCCGATCGTGCGGCGGTGGCGGCACCGTCGTCCTCGGCGCCGGGGGGACCGGCGGCCGGGACGAGCACGAGGAGCCGACATGACCACCACCGCCCGCACGCGCACCCGCAGGGTGATCGGCTCGCTCGGCGTGCTCGGCGCGGCCGCCGCGGTGGCCGGTCTGGGCACCTTCGGGTCCTTCACCGACAGCACCACCCCGCTGGCCGCGACGGTCTCCTCGGGCGTGGTCTCGATCGACCTGGCCGACGCCGGCGGCTCTGCGTACCCGCTCGACGTGGCCGGCTTCCTCCCCGGCGACCGGATGACCCGCGTGGTCGACCTGCGCAACGACGGCACGGCACCGATGGCCTCGGTCTCGCTGTCCGCCGTCCCGCTGCAGTCCAGCGTGCTGGACACCGACACCGCGAACGGCCTGCAGCTCACCGTCCGGTCCTGCGACGTGGTCTGGTCGACGGCGCTCGTCGGCGGGGCGCCGGTGTACACCTGCAGCGGCACCGAGCGCACGCTCGCCGCCGGCCCGGTCGCGGGCAGCCGGGTGCTCGCCACCCCGGCCAGCCTGGCCGTGGGCGGGGTCGACCACCTGGCCGTCTCGGTCGCGCTGCCCGAGGGCGCTGGCAACGCGTTCCAGGGCGCGCGCAGCCGGATGGCCTTCACCTTCACCGGCACCCAGGCCACCGGCACCACCCGCTGACACGCGCGCCCCGGCCGGGCCCGGGGGTCACCAGCCCTGGCCGGCTCCGGGCACGTCGCCTGTCGGCACGTCGGTCACCTCTGGTCCCGATGGGCCCGGACGGCGGTGACGACGGCAGCGACCTCCGCCGGGGACGTGCGGAGCCGGCCGCCGGCGGGCCGGGTGCGCGCAGGTGGACCTCGGGGACCCCGGTGCGGGTCAGCAGGTCACCGACGGTGCCCGACCGCACGGACCCGGCGGCGAGCACGATCACCCGGCCGTCGGTCGCGAGCGCCCGCAGTTCCGCGGCGCCGGCCGACGCGGTGGCGGCTCCGCCCGAGGTCAGCACCCGGTGCACGCCCAGCGCGGCGAGCTCGTCCAGCGCAGCCCGCCGGTCGGCCACGTCGTCGAAGGCCCTGCTGAAGGTCGTCGGTGCGTCACCGCACTCCGCCAGCAGTGCGGCGAGCACCGCTCGGTCGACCCGGCCGTCGGTGGTCAGCCCGCTGAGCACGAACCCCACCGGCACGGTGGCGCCTGCGCCCAGGGTGCGGGCCGCGCGGATGTCGGCGCGCATGACCGCGACCTCGTCCGCGTCATAGCGGAAGTCGCCGCCACGAGGCCGGACGAGCACCTGGACCCCCACCCGGGTCACCGCGGCGAGCGTCCGCTCCAGCATGCCGATGCTGGGGGTGATGCCGCCCTCGAGCAGATCGGCGCACAGCTCGACCCGGTCAGCGCCCGCCTCCTCGGCGGCGCGGGCCCCGGCGACGTCGTCGACGCAGATCTCCACCAGCGTCATGCGGAGCTCCCGGCCCGTGCGCGGGCGGGCGGGCGCCCCGGCCCGGGCACCGTGAGGAGGACCAGCAGGGGGTCCAGGGCGGTGCTCACCCCAGCGGCGGGCGGCGCCGTCCGAAACCGGTGGCCTGCTCGAACGCGTGCCCGACCTCCAGCACCCGCCGGTCGCCCCGCGGCGGGCCGATGACCTGCAGGCCCACCGGCAGGCCGTCGGCGGTGAAGCCGCCGGGCACCGACAGCGCCGGGCAGCCGGTGGGGGTGATGATCGTGCAGGAGCGCATCCAGCCCAGGTAGTCGTCCTGGGGGACGCCGGCGACCTCGGTCGGGTACTCCATCTCCACCGGGAAGGGCAGCACCTGCGTGGTGGGTGCCAGCAGGACGTCGTACTGGTCGAACCAGGCCACGACGCGCTCGTACAGCTTCGTGTGGGCGAGCTCGGCGCGGCCCACGTCGGCGCCGGTCAGCTTCGCCCCGACCTCGACGTTCCAGCGGATCGACTCCTTGAACGACTCCGGGGTGCGGCGCACCCGCTCGCCGAAGGTCGCCTCGAACTGCCAGCTGCGCAGCACCTCGAACACCTGCTGGGCGTCGGTGAGGTCGGGGCACGCCTCGTCCACCCGGGCGCCGAGCTCCTCGAACACCCGGACCGAGGTGCCCAGGACCTCGGTGATCGCCGGGTCGACCGGGATGCGGCCGCCCAGGTCCGGCGCCCAGCCCACGCGCAGGCCGTCCAGGCGCTCGGGCAGCGCCGCCGCGAAGGAGGCCCCGCCGTCGCCGAGCGAGATGGGGACCCGCGGGTCGGGCCCGGCGAGGGCCGACAGCTGCAGCGCCACGTCGGCCACGGTGCGGCCCAGCGGGCCCTGCACCTGCATCTGCGACCACCCGACCGGCGCGGGGTGGGAGGGCACCCGTCCCGGCGTCGGCCGCAGCCCGACCACGTTGTTGAAGGCCGCCGGGTTGCGCAGCGACCCGCCCATGTCGCCACCCTCGGCGAGGGGCACCAGCCCGGCGGCCAGTGCGGCCGCCGCCCCGCCGGAGGAGCCACCGGCGGAGAGCCCGTGCCGGTAGGGGTTGTGCGTCACGCCGAAGAGGGTGTTGAAGGTGTGCGAGCCGGCGGCGAACTCGGGGGTGTTGGTCTTGCCGACCCGGATGGCGCCGGCGGCCTTGAGCCGGGCGACGACGAGCTCGTCGCGGGCCGGCACGGTGTCCGCGTGCAGCGGCGACCCCCAGGTCGTGCGCATCCCGCCGGTCATGTGGGTGTCCTTGTGGGCCACCGGCAGGCCGTGCAGCGGGCCGACGTCCTCGCCGGCGGCGAGCGCGGCGTCGGCCGCGTCGGCTGCGGCCCGGGCGCCCTCGGCGTCGAGCGTCACGATCGCGTTGAGCCCGGGGTTGAGCTGGTCGATCCGGTCCAGGTGGGCGTCCACCAGCTCACGCGCGGACACCTGCCGGTCCCGCAGGAGGGCGGCCAGCTCGGTCGCCGGTCGGGTGCACAGGTCTTCGTGGACTGAGGTCATCGTCGGCATCCCTGGTCAGTCGGCAGTGCCGGGCCCGGAGCGGGTCGCCGGGACATCTTAGCGCTGAGGTACCTCGCGTCGTCGACCGTCGATCAGGGCGCGGCCGGCGTGCGCCCCAGGGTGATGAGCAGGCGGCGCAGCAGACCGGCGAGCAGCTGCTGGTCGTCGGTGCTCAGGCCGGACAGCAGTCGGCGCTCGGTCTCCAGGTGGTCGGGCAGTGCTGCGTCCAGGGCCTGCCCGCCGAGCTCGGTGAGCGTGACCAGGACCGCGCGGCCGTCGTCCTCGCTGGGCTCGCGGGAGATGAGGCCCTTCTCCTCGAGCCGGTCCAGCCGCTGCGTGATCGCGCCGGAGGTGACCAGCGCGGTGCGCATCAGCGCCGTCGGGGTGAGCTGGTAGGGCCGGCCCGCGCGGCGCAGCGCCGCCAGGACGTCGAAGGCGGCGGCGTCGAGGCCGTGGCGGGCGAAGGTCTCCCGCTGGGCGAGGTAGACCTCGCGCTGGGCCTGGGTGACCCGGGCGATGACGCCCATGGGGGAGCAGTCCAGGTCCGGCCGCTCCCGCCCCCACTGCTCCAGGATCAGGTCCACCGCGTCCGCGTCCGCCTGCGCCATGGCGGTCATGCTAACGACGGGTCGCCGGGCCCCAGCCCGTCCAGCGAGGTCGGTCACCGGGTGACCTCCTGCGCGGCCAGGTGGTCGGCCAGGGTCCGGGCCGGCCTGCCCAGCAGCGCCTCGAGCGCCCAGGGCGTGCCGGTGAACCCGTGCTCCCGGTACCAGTCGAACATCAGCCGGCGGCAGTGCGCCGCGTAGTCGGAGACCGGGGGCACCGGCCGGTCGGGGACGACGTCCACCGCCGTCACCTCGCGGTCCAGCCGCTGGGCGAGCAGCCCGGCGATCGCCGGGGCGGTGAGCGGCTCGGGGCCGGCCACCTCGAACGTGCCGCCGTCCAGGCCGTCCTCGGTGAGCAGCACGGCGGCCACCTCGGCGACGTCGCGGAGGTCGACCAGCGACTGCCCGCGGGTGAGTCCCCAGGGGCTGGAGAAGCGCCCGGTCGCCGCGACGTCGGACAGGCCCGCGTCGAGGTTGTCGGCGTAGGCGCAGGGCCGCAGGACGCGCCAGGGCACCCCGCCTCCGACGACCGCCTCCTCGACCCGTTCCTTGGCGGCGTGGTGCGGCATGGCCCGCACCTGCGGGTGCAGGACGGAGTGGTGGACGAGCCGGCCCACGCCGGCCCGCCGGGCGGCCGCGAGCACCGCGACGGAGCCCGCCTGCTCCCGGGCGTCGAAGTTCGGCCAGATCAGGTGGACCGCCTGCGCCCCGGCCAGCCGCGCCGGCAGGGAGTCGACGTCGGTGAGATCGGTCTGCACCACCTCCGCCCCGAGCGCCGTCAGCGACGCCGAGGCGCGCGGCGAGGACACCAGGGCGCGCACGGCCTGGCCGCGGGCGCGCAGCGCGGCGACCACGGCCAGCCCCGTGCGGCCCCCGGCGGCGGTGACGACGATCATCGGCTCAGAGGAAGTCGTACTCGTTGGCGGCCGCGCCACCGGACAGCAGCGCGTAGCCGGGGCCGCGGTCGAAGAACGGCTCGACGTCGGCCCGGCCGTCCCGGACCTCCGCCCGCAGCCGGTCGGTGGCCGCCTGGTCGACCGAGCCGTCCGCGAGCACCACCACGCCGTAGTCGCGGCGGGCGCCGTCGACGCTGACCTTGCGCCAGGCGATGTCCTGGAGCACCTCGGCGACCGGGCGTTCCAGCGGGTCGCCCCAGCCACCGCCGCCCGTCGTCCGCACCCGCACCACGGTGCCGGCCGTGAGCGGCTCCGCGTCGGCCAGCGCGTCGACCTCGTGCTCGTCGGGCCCGCCGGGGTCGACGGTGATGGAGAACGGCCGACCCGCCTTGCCGCCCTTCACGCCCCAGCAGGACAGGATCGAGCGGTCCGCGATGGACATGAAGTGCGCGTCGCGCAGCACCCGGATGTCCTTCTCGTAGCCGCAGCCACCGCGGTACCGGCCCGGCCCGCCGGAGTCCTGCGCCAGCGCCAGGCGCTCGATCCGCAGCGGGAACCGGGACTCGGTGAACTCCGTCGGCAGGTTCCGGGAGTCCGGGACGACGTGGATCGTGTCCTCCCCGTCGGCGTAGTAGCGCCCGCCCGACCCGCCGCCGAGCACCTCGCGCATGAGGTAGGGCTCGCCGTCGGCGTCGGTGCCGTAGACCCCGGTGTAGCGGATCGTCTCCTGGTCGGCGGGCATCCGGCCGCCCGTGGCCTTGGCCAGCGCGCCCGCCAGCACCCCGAGCAGGCGCAGGATGACGAACGTCCGTGCGTTGGTGGGCGCCGGGAAGATCGGCGTGAGCAGCGTGCCCTTCTCGGGGAAACGCATCTCGATCAGCGGGACGACGCCCTCGTTGACGTCCAGCTGCGCCATCCGCTCCGGCGTGGCGGCGAGGTTGCGCAGGATCGGCGCCAGCCACTTCTTCAGGAAGTTGCCGTCGGCGTAGTCGCCGCAGTGGTTGATCGGGCCCTTGGCCTGCGGGCCGGTGCCGGTGAAGTCGATGACCAGCGGGACGTCGGCGGTCGAGTCCATGGTCAGGGTGATCCGCTGCCGGTGCAGCTGGGGCTCGTCGACGCCGTCGTGCTCGGCGTAGTCCTCCCACACGTAGGTGCCGTCGGGGATCTGGGACAGCACCTCCCGCCGATACACCTCGGTGGAGCTGGTCAGGCTGGCCTCGAAGCAGGCCTCGATCGCCTCGACGCCGTAGCGGTCGAACAGCTCGCCGAGCCGCCGGGCGCCGGCCAGGCAGGCCGAGCACTCCGCGTCCAGGTCCGCGGCCAGCGAGTCCGGCATCCGCGAGTTGCGGGTCATGATCTTCAACGCGCTCTCGTTGGGCACCCCGCGGTCCCACAGCTTGATCGGCGGGACCATCAGGCCCTCCTCGAACACGCTGGTCGCCGCCGAGGGCATGGAGCCGGGCACCGCGCCACCGATGTCGTCGTGGTGGCCGAAGGCCTGCACGAACGCCACCACGGTGGGCGCACCATCGACGTCGGCGAAGACCGGCACGGTGACGCAGAGGTCGGGCAGGTGGCCGATGCCGCCCTCGGAGAGGTAGACGTCGTTGTGGAAGTAGACGTCGCCGGGGGCCATCGTCGCGATGGGGTAGTCGCGCACCACCGGCTGCACGAGCGCGGAGTACGACCGCCCGGTGAGCTTGCGCATCTGCCGGTCGTGGATGCCGGCCCGGAAGTCGTGCGCGTCCCGGATCATCGGTGAGCGGGAGGTGCGCCCGATCGACGTCTCCACCTCCTTCTCGATCGCCGCGAGCGTCCCGGCGACGATCTCGACGAGCACCGGGTCGGCCTGGACCTTGCTCCGCGTCTCGCTCATCGCGCGTCCTCCTTGGTCAGCAGCAGGTTGCCGTGGGCGTCGACGGCGGCGGAGAAGCCGGGGTGCACCGGGACCGTCGAGCCGAACTCCTCGACGATCGCCGGGCCCGGGACCACGTCACCGGGGGCGAGCCCGGTCCGGTCGTAGGTCGGTGTGTCGACCCAGTCGTCGAAGAAGACCGGGCGCCGTCCGGTGACGGCCCGCTCCGGCCCGCCGTCCCGGGCGGGCAGCTCGACGACGTCGGGGCGGCGGATCGGGCCGATGCCGGTCACCCGCAGGTTCACCCACTCCACCGCCTGGCGCGGGTCGTCGACGAAGTCGTAGCCGTACAGCTGCCGGTGCGCGGCGTGGAAGGCCTGCGCCGCCTGCTCGGCAGCCGCGGCGTCCAGCACGCCGTCGGGGACCGGCACGCGCACCTCGAACGCCTGCCCGACGTAGCGCAGGTCGGCGTTGCGCTGCAGGCGCTGGGCGTCGGGGCCGAAGCCCTCGCCCTCCAGCGCCGCGGCCGCCTGCGCCTCGAGGTCGACGTAGATGGCCCGCAGCCGGTCGAGGTCGAGGTCGGTGTGCCGGGAGACCATCGTCTGCACGTAGTCGTTGCGGACGTCGACGGTGAGCAGCCCGAAGGCGCTGACGTTGCCCGGGTTGGGGGGGACGAGCGTGCGGGGCAGGCCCAGGACGTCCATCAGCCGGCAGGCCAGCAGCGAACCCGAGCCGCCGAACGTGGTGAGGGTGAAGTCGCGGACGTCGAGGCCGCGGGCCACGGTGACCTGGCGCAGCGCGTTGGCCTGGTTCCACGCCGAGATCTCCAGGATGCCGGTGGCGGCCTGCTCGACCGTCATCCCCAGCGTGGCGCCGAGCGTCTCGAGCCCGGCGCGGGCGGCGTCGACCGACAGCGGGATCTCCCCACCGAGCAGGTGCGGGGGGATCCGGCCCAGGACGACGTGGGCGTCGGTGACGGTGGGCTGGTCGCCCCCGTTGTCGTAGCAGATCGGGCCTGGGTCGGCGCCGGCCGACTTCGGCCCCACCTTGAGCGTGCCCTCGGGGGACAGCCAGGCGATCGACCCGCCGCCGGCGCCGACGGTGACGACGTCGATCATCGGGATCTTGCTGGGATAGTCGCCGACCGAGCCCTCGGTGGTGAGCGTGGGCTGGCCGTCGACGACCACCGTGACGTCGGTCGAGGTGCCCCCGCCGTCGCAGGTGAGCACCCGGTCGAAGCCGGCGACCCCGGCGATCAGGGCCGCGCCCAGCGCCCCGGCGGCCGGCCCGGAGAGCATCGTGGTGATCGGCTGGTGCACCACCTCGGCGGCCGACAGCACGCCGCCGTTGCTCTTCATCACGTAGAAGGGCACCCCGGGCGCGAGCTCGTCGAGCCGGTGGCGGATGTTGCGCACGTAGGCGCCGACCTTCGGCTTCACCGCGGCGTCGACCAGTGTGGTCACCGAGCGCTCGTACTCGCGGTACTCGCGCAGCACCTCGCTGGAGATCGACACGACCGCGTCCGGGCACTCCTCGCGCAGGACCTCGAGCATCGCGCGCTCGTGGGCGTCGTCGGCGTAGGAGTGCAGGAAGCAGACGCCGATGGTGGTGATGCCGGCGTCGCGGAAGAACCGGGCGGCCGCGACGGCGTCCTCGCGGGAGAACGGGCGCACCTCGGCGCCGGTGACGTCGAGCCGGCCGCGCACCGTGCGCACCAGGTCGGCCGGGACGATCCGCGGCGGCTTGACCCAGAAGTAGCTGTTGCCGTAGCCGTCGGGCACCGACTGGCGGGCGATCTCCAGGACCGACTCGTAGCCCTCGGTGGTGATGAACCCGAGCCGGTCCAGCTTGCCCTCCAGCAGCTGGTTGGTGGCCACCGTCGTCCCGTGGCTGACCGCGGTGACGCTCGAGCCGTCCAGCCCCAGCAGGTCCAGCACCTTGCGGACCCCGGTGAGGAAGCCCTCGGCCGGGTCGGCCGGGGTGGAGGGCGTCTTGGTCGTGGCCGTCCGGCCGGTCTCCTCGTCCACGGCGACGACGTCGGTGAACGTGCCGCCGGTGTCGATGCCGATGCGGATCTGACGTTGTCGGGCAGGTGTCCCCATGGCATTTACCTTAGCGGTGAGATACTTTGGGCGGAAGGGGGCGCGGGAACTGCCGGACCGGTGCGGTCGCGTCGGCGGCGGCCGCACCGGACGGCGTCAGCGGCCGCGGCCGAGGCGGGACCCGACCCAGACGCCGAGCAGGGTCAGCAGGCCACCGCCGGCCACGCCGACCAGCAGCGGCCGCGCCTCGCCGGGCACCCACCCGCCGGAGCCGGCCACCGGCCGGGCCGGCGCCGCGCGCCGCGCAGGAGGCGCGGACGGCGACGACGCAGGCTCCGCGGACTGCCCGTCGACGCTGGTCGAGGAGACCGCCGCCGCGCTCGCCACCGCCGACGGCGCCTCGGCCTCGGGCGGGTTCGTGAGCTCCCCGTCGATCGCGGAGAAGAACTGCCCGGCCATCCGCTTGGCGACCCCGGAGATCATCCGCTGGCCGACCCCGGCGACCGCGCCGCCGACGACGGCGTCCGCCGACCAGGTCAGCTCGGTGCCCTCGCCGGAGGGGGCCAGCCCGATCTGCACCGTCGCCCGCACCGACCCCGGGCCGCCGGACCCGCTGGCGTGCATGACGTAGGAGGAGGGCCGGTTCATCTCCGCCAGCCGCACCTCGCCGGCGTAGGTGCCGCGGATGGCGCCCACCCCCGCCGAGACGGACATCGTGTAGCTGTCCTCGCCCACCTGGTCCAGGGAGAGGCACCCGGGGATGGTGCGGGCCAGCACGGCCGGGTCGGTGATCACCGACCACACGTCCTCGGGTGGGGCACTGAGCACCGCACTGCCGTCGAGGTTCACGCGGGGACTCCTGTCGCAGAGGGGAGGCGGGGCACCTGTTCGCCGTCGGAGCGCATCAGGTCGTAGAGCTCGGTGGGGCTGATCGGCATCGCCGCGATCCGGCGGCCCACGGCGTCCTCGATGGCCGAGGCGATCGCGGCCGAGCCGGGGATCACCCCGGCCTCGCCGGCGCCCTTGATGCCCAGCGGGTTCAGCGGCGAGGGCGTCTCCTGGTGGTCGATGTCCACGTCGGGCACCTCGCTGGCGTAGGGCATGAGGAAGTCCATGAACGAGGCGTTCTGCAGCTGCCCGTCGCGGTCGTAGGCCATCCGCTCGTACAGCGCCCCGCCCACGCCCTGAGCCACCCCGCCCTGCACCTGGCCCTCGACGATCATCGGGTTCACCACGTTGCCGCAGTCGTGCACCACGGCGTACTGGACGACGTCGATCTCCCAGGTCGCCGGGTCGATCTCGACCACCGCCGCGTGGGCGCCGGCGGCGAAGGTCGAGCGCAGCGGGGAGTAGTAGTCGGTGTACTCCAGGCCGGGGGAGTCCCCGACCGCGATCGGTGGCTTGGAGTCGTCGCCCGGCCCGGCGAACTGGGTGGCCTGCCGGGCCGCCTCGTCGAAGGCGTACCGCAGCGGGTTGGACAGCACGGCGACGGTGCGGAGCGGGATCGAGGCACCGGGCGTCCCCTTGACCTGGACCAGGCCCTCGTCGATCTCCAGGTCGCCGGGGTCGGCCTCCAGCAGCTCCGCGGCGATGCGCAGCGCCTTCTCCCGCACCCCCTTGGCCGCCAGCGCGACCGCGTTGCCGCTCACCACCGCGGCCCGGGAGGCGAAGGTGCCCACCGCGTAGCCGAACCGCCGGGTGTCGCCGGTGGTCACCTCGACGTCCTCGATCGGGACCCCGAGCTCGGAGGCGGCCAGCTGGGCGAAGACCGTCTCGTGCCCCTGGCCCTGGGAGGTGAGCCCGGTGGAGACCAGCACCTTGCCGCTGCCGAGCACCTCCACGTGCGCGCCCTCGTAGGGCCCCGGGCCGGTGCCCTCGACGTACATCGCCATGCCGGCGCCCAGCAGCTTCCCCCGGGTGGCGGCCTCGGCCCGGCGGTCCTCGAGGCCGGGCCAGTCGACCAGCGCCTCGAGCTTGTCGACCAGGCCCGGGTAGTTGCCGGAGTCGTAGACCAGCGGCCGGCCGTCCTGGAACGTCATGCCCCAGTCGTAGGGGAACTGGTCGTTCTGGATCAGGTTGCGCCGCCGCACCTCGAGCCGGTCAAGGCCGCGCTCCTGGGCGATCCGGTCCATGGTGCGTTCCATGACGAAGGTGCCCTGCGGCCGCCCGGCGCCGCGGTACGGGGTCACCAGCACGGTGTTCGTGTAGACGCTGTTGACCCGGGCCCGGTAGACCGGGATGTCGTAGGGCCCGCACAGCTGGGTCGCGGTGTTGATCGGGACGATGATCCCGTAGTTCGTGTACGCCCCGTTGTCGTGCCAGACCAGCACGTCCAGGGCGGTGATCCGGCCGTCGTCGTCGTACCCGACGGCGACCTCCTGGCGCTGCTGCCGCTCGTGGGCGCTGGAGATGAAGTGCTCCCGGCGGTCCTCGACCCACTTGACCTCGTGGCCCAGCTTGATCGCCGCCATCGGGACGAGCAGCTCTTCGGGCCACGGGTGCATGATCTTGACGCCGAACCCGCCGCCGACGTCGGGGGCGATGACCTCGACCTTCTCCAGCGACAGCTCCAGCTTCGCCGCGATCGCCGCCCGCACCGAGGTCGAGGCCTGGGTGCTGGAGTGGACCCGCAGCGCGGAGTCGTCGGCGTCCCAGCGGGCGTGCACGCCCTTGCCCTCCATCGGCATCGACGCGCTGCGCTCGAAGTACTGGGTGAAGCTCAGCGTGTGCGCCGACGCGGCCAGCGCGGCCTCGACGTCCCCCCGTTCCTGGTGGTGCCGGGCGGCCACGTTGTCCGGGACGTCGGGGTGGACGGCGTGCACCGCGGCCTCGGCGGCGTCGACACCGACCACCACGGGGAGCTCCTCCCAGGTGACCTCGATCAGCGCGGCGGCGTCCTCGGCGACGTACCGGTCGACGGCCACCACCATGACCACGGCCTCGCCGACGTGGTGGGCGACGTCGCGGACGAGGGTGTAGCCGGTGCGGGCGTGGGTGAGCTGCGGGTGCGGGATGAGCACCGGCAGCGGCTCGGCCATCGGGCCGGTGAGGTCCTCGTAGGTGTAGACCGCCAGCAGCCCCTCGACCTCGAGCGCGCCGGAGACGTCGATGTCGACCACCCGGGCGTGCGCGTACGGGCTCCGGACGAAGGCCGCGGCGTAGGCGCCGGAGCCGATGTCGTCGAGGTAGCGGCCCTGGCCGACGATCAGCCGGGCGTCCTCGCGCCGGCGGACCGGCTCCCCGAACAGCTTCGTCGTCACTGCGCCCCCTCAGGCATAGGTACCAATCCCTGCGTTCTCCAGCCCGAGATGCACGTGTTGGTACCTATGCCTCTGCTGACGGTGGTCATGACGCGGCCTGGCGCATCTGCTCGGCGGCGTGCCGGCAGGCCTTCTTGATGTTGGCGTAGCCGGTGCAGCGGCAGAGGTTGCCGCCGACCAGCTCGTCGACCTCGTCCTCGGTGATCGGGACCGCGGGGTCCCGGGCGTCCAGGCCGGCGGCGATGGTGGTCAGGAAGCCCGGCGTGCAGTAGCCGCACTGCAGGGCGTGGCACTCCCGGAAGGCCTCCTGGATCGGGTGCAGCACCTGCCCGCCCTGGTGGTCGGACCGGCTCAGGCCCTCCACCGTGGTCACCGCGGCGCCGTCGACCTGCACGGCGAGCACCAGGCAGGACCGGACCGCCGCGCCGTCGACGAGCACGGTGCAGGATCCGCAGACGCCGTGCTCGCAGCCCGAGTGGGTGCCGGTCAACCCCATGTCGTGACGCAGCGCGTCCGACAGCAGCCGCCGGACCGGGACGGTGACCTGCTGCGGGACTCCGTTGACCGTCACCCTGACGGTCCGTTCGGTGCTGGTGCCCCGTGCTGTGCTGGTGCTCATGGCCGGCCTCCTGGCTGGTCGGGTGGTGCGGGAGGGGGTGCGGGCGGTGCCCGGCCCGGGTGTCAGGCCGACCGCTCCTGGGCCTCGGCTGCCGCCGAGGCCAGGGTGCGTGCGGTGAGGGCGCCGACCAGCAGCCGGCGGTAGTCGGCGCTGGCGTGCAGGTCGCCGTCCGGGTCGACGAGCCCCTGGGCCATCACCCCGGCGGCGGCCCAGTCGGCCGCGTCCACCGGGCGGCCGACCACGGCGTCGGTCAGGTCGTGCACCTCGGGCACCAGCCCGACGGAGATGTAGGCGACCCGGGCCGACGCCACCCGCCGGTCCTCGTCGAGGGTCACCATGACGCCGGCCCCGCAGACGGCGTAGTCGCCCTTGCGCCGCGCCACCTCGGCGAAGGCGGTGCCCGACCGGGGTGCCAGCGCGGGGAAGAAGGCCGAGGTGACCACGGCCGGACCGTGCACCGAGGTCTCCAGCGGGCCGAGGAAGAGGTCCGCCCAGTCCACCGACGAGGTCCCGTCGGGCGTGGCCACGGTCACCGAGCCGCCGGTGAGCGCGAGCACGGCGGTCATCTCCCCGGAGGGGTCCGCGTGCGCGATCGAGCCGACCGTCGTCCCGCGGTTGCGGATGGCCGGGTGCGCGACGTTCGCCGTCGCCCGGGCCAGCAGCGGCTGGACGGCGCTCGCCTCGGCCGACCGCAGCAGCGCGGCGTGCCGCACCAGGGCGCCCACCCGGACCCCGGACCCCCCGGCCTCGATCTGGTCGAGGCCGGGGACCCGGTTGATGTCGACGAGCGTGGTGGGTGCGGCCAGCCGCATGTTCAGCAGCGGCAGCAGCGACTGCCCGCCGGCCAGCACCTTGGCACCCTCGCCCTCCGCCGACAGGACCGCGAGGGCCTCGTCGAGGCTGTCCGGGTCGGCGTAGCTGAACGGGGCCGGCTTCACCTGTCGACCGTGCCCTCACCGGTGCTCCGCCGGCGGGCGGCCTGGTCGACCGAGGAGGGGTCGGGGCTCTCGTGCCGCCCGCCGAACTGGTCGGCCAGGGGCTCGCCGCTGCCGTAGGGGCCGGCCTCGGCCAGCAGGGCGGTGCGCATCTCGGCGGGGGCGAGAACGCGGGCCAGGTGCCAGCCGGCGACGGCCACGATCGACCCGAGCGCGATGCCGCCCAGCGAGTAGTTCTCGTTGAACACCAGCTGCACGTTGCCGATCCCGATGATGATCCCGGCGGCCAGCGGCACCAGGTTGATCGGGTTGGCGAAGTCGACCCGGTTCTCCTTCCAGATCTTGACGCCGAGCAGGCCGATCATCCCGTAGAGGATCACCGTGATCCCGCCGAGCACGCCGCCGGGGACCGCGTTGACCAGCGCGCCGAACTTCGGGCACAGGCCTAGCAGGAGCGCGACGACGGCGGCGACGTAGTAGGCCGCGGTCGAGTAGATCCGGGTGGCGGCCATGACGCCGATGTTCTCGGCGTAGGTGGTCGTCGGCGAGCCACCGACAGAGGTGGCGACGACGGTGGCGAGACCGTCGGCGAAGATCGCCCGGCCCATGACCGGGTCGAGGTCCCGCTTGGTCATCGCGGCGACCGCCTTGACGTGACCGGCGTTCTCCGCGACCAGGGCGATGACCGCCGGCAGCACCAGCAGGGTGAAGTTGAACGAGAAGGTCGGTGCGGTGAAGGTCGGCAGCCCGATCCAGTCCGCCGCGCCGACGCCGGAGAGGTCCAGCCGGTCGTGGGTGGTGGCCTCCGTGGCGCCGCCGAGGACCGAGGTGATCGGACCGGCCGTGACGTCCAGCAGCGCGGACAGCAGGTACCCAAAGACCAGGCCCAGCAGGATCGAGATGCGGGCCCAGAAGCCGCGCAGCAGCAGCGAGGCGACGATGACGAAGACCATGGTGGCCAGGCCGACCCACTGGTCCTGGGGCCAGTAGGTGTTCGCCACCACGGGCGCGAGGTTGAAGCCGATGATCAGGACGACGGCACCGGTGACCGCCGGGGGGAGCACGGCGTTGACCGTCCGGGGGCCCAGGGCGCTGATCAGCACACCGACGAGTGCCAGCACGATCCCGGAGACCAGGATCGCGCCGAGCACGTCGGAGGAGCTGCCGCCGCTGGCCCGGATGGCCACGACACCGCCGACGAAGGCGGCGCTGGTGCCCAGGTAGCTGGGCACCTTCCCCTGCACGACCAGCAGGAAGATGATCGTGGCGATCCCGCTCATCATGATCGCCAGGTTCGCGTCCAGGCCCATGATCAGCGGGAACACGAACGTCGCGCCGAACATGGAGACGACGTGCTGGGCACCGATGCCGATGGTGCGCGGCCACGACAGCCGCTCGTCGGGCGCGACCGCCCCGTCCACCGGCGGGGTCTTGCCACCCTCGTAGAGCTTCCAGCCCAATCCCAACGCCACAGGTCCTCCTCGACAGGTGCGACACCGGACTCGACACCGCTGGGCTCGGAGGGCGCCGCAGGCAGGTCCTGGGGCGTTCTCCGGCGGGTCGGTCGCCGCACCCGGAAGGTGTCACGGATCACCTGCCGACGGAAGTACCTCAGTGCTAAATCTTCTCGCTCTTACGAGAACGTAACCGCAGGACGCGTTCCGGACACGCACGCGTCGGACCCGCCTGCACGGGTGCACCGTGCAGGCGGGTCCGACGCCGGGGTCGTGCGGGGCGCTCAGGCCGTGATGATCGCGGCGACCGGGCCGCCACCGGAGGGGCCCTGGTGCACCGCGGCCACCGACACGAACACCGCCGGGTCGCCGGTGACCGCCGCGGCCACGCCGCCCACGGTGGCCTTGATCTGCCGGTGCCAGAAGACGTCGGAGTCGTCGAGCATCGCGTTGCGCCGGCCGCGGACGTAGCCGGTCGGGTCGGCCTCGCACTTGAGGAAGACGTTGACCAGCCGGTCGCCCAGGTCGCTGGTGTGCGGCCGCTCGGGCAGGTCCAGCCCGGCGTTGCGGATCGCGGTCCAGATGCCGTCGGAGTCCAGCGCGTCGGTCATGACCGAGTGGCCGATCCGGTAGGCGCCGCCGTGGCCGCGGGCGTTGCCGACGACGATGATCTGCGCCCGGTCCAGCTCCACGCCCGAGGAGCAGGAGGCGACCGCGCTGAACAGCGAGAAGTCGCGCATCACCTGCTTCTGCTCCGGCATCTCGATCTCCCCGAGCGCCAGCGCGATGCCCAGCGCCGTCGTCCCGTTGGAGAGGTCCATCGAGCCGTGCGGCTCGTCGTAGTAGGTCTCCTGGCCGCGGGAGTGCGCGTCCCGGATCGTCTCGATGGTCAGCAGCGGCGTCTTGGTCTGCACGTAGTGGACGTCGGCGGGGTCGGTGATGCCCGCCTGGGCCATCGCCCGCCGCACCCCCTCGGCGACCTTCTCGACCATGGTGAGCCGGCCGATGTCCTCGGGCAGCAGCGTCTCGCTCATCGCGAAGCCCACGGTCAGCCGCGGCTCGTCGGTCTTCTCGACCGAGTCCTCGGGCAGGGTCGCGAAGATCGTCGCGTGCGGGCTGATCACGCCGTCCGTGCCGCCGGACCACACGATCGGGATCTCCCCGACCTCCTCGGCCGACCGGGTGCCCTTGGCCAGCAGCACCTCGCGGAACGCGCGGTCGGCGATGATCCGGGTGTAGTCGTTGACGCCGCCGTTGCCCTCGGTCTTGCCGATGACGGCGACCACCCGGTCGGCGTCCATGACGCCGGAGTCGATCAGCGCCGCGAGCTCGGAGGCGTCGCTGACGTTGTGCAGGGGGACCTTGCGGACCTCGATCGGTGCGGGCACGGCGATCTCCAGGGGGTGAGGTGGATCGGGCAGGCTGTGCTCGGGGACGGCGCCGACGCCGTCGGGTGCGCCGCCGCGGTGCTCCCACCGTCGGCGACCTCGCGGCCACCCTAGACCCGATTCCCTTAGCAGTGAACTACTTCCGACGGGTCAGAGTGGCGTCGGTCACCGGTGGGCGGTGCGGTGGACCGGGCCCTCACCGCCGGTGAGCCGCTCGCCGGACCCGCCCCAGCGGCCGGCGACGATCTCCGCGGCGATGGAGATCGCGGTCTCCTCCGGCGTGCGGGCGCCCAGGTCCAGCCCGATCGGGGAGGACAGCCGGGCCAGCTCGGCCTCGGTCAGCCCGGCCTCGCGCAGCCGCCCGAGCCGCTCGTCGTGGGTGCGCCGGGAGCCCATCGCGCCGACGTAGGCCACCGGCAGCCGCAGCGCGACCTCCAGCAGCGGGACGTCGAACTTCGGGTCGTGGGTGAGCACGCACAGCACGGTGCGCTCGTCGATCCGCCCGGCGTCGGCCTCGGCCTGCAGGTAGCGGTGCGGCCAGTCCACGACCACCTCGTCGGCGTCGGGGAAGCGGCGGGCGGTGGCGAACACCGGCCGGGCGTCGCAGACGGTCACCCGGTGGCCGAGGAAGGACCCCACCCGGGCGACCGCGGCGGCGAAGTCGATGGCGCCGAAGACCACCATCCGGGCCGGCGGGGCGTAGGAGGCGACGAACAGCGTGAGCTCGTCACCGCGCCGCTCGCCGTCGGAGCCGTAGGCCAGCGTCGCCGTGCGGCCGGCGGCGAGCATGCCCCGGGCGTCGTCGGCCACCGCCTCGTCCAGCCGCGCGCTGCCCAGCGACCCCGCCGTCCGGTCCGGCCACAGCACCAGCCGGTTGCCCAGCCGCCCGGCCGGGCCGCGCACGCAGGTGACCACCGCGACCGGCTCGTGCGCGGCCACCGAGGCGGCCACCTGCCCGAGCTCGGGGAAGGTCTCCTGCGACACGGCCTCCACGAACACGTCCAGGACGCCGCCGCAGGTCAGGCCCACGGCGAGGGCGTCGTCGTCGCTCACGCCGTAGCGCTGCAGCGCCGGCTCCCCGGTGCGGGCGACCTTCTCGGCCTGGGCGTAGACCGCGCCCTCGACGCAGCCGCCGGACACGCTGCCCACCGCCGTCCCGCCCGGGCCGACCAGCATCGCGGCCCCGGCCGGCCGGGGGGCCGAGCGCCAGGTGTCCACGACGGTGCCGACCCCGACGGTCTCCCCGGCCTGCCACCACCCGAGGAGGTCACCCAGGACGTCTCTCATCCGACAGCTCCTTCAGCGCGCATCGCGGTCCTCCTGCAGTCGGGGGCGCCGGGCCGGGGCGCGCGGTGGGGGAGCTGCCGGGGCCGGGGCGCGCTCGATCACGCGCACCAGCTCCTCGAAGGCGGCCAGGCTGTGCCCGGAGACGAAGACGTCGACGCTCGGCAGCGCCGCGACCATCCCGGCGGCGAGCGGCTCGTAGCCCGGCCGCCCCTTGTGCGGGTTGACCCAGACCACCGCGTGGGCCAGCCGCCGCAGCCGGGCCATCTGCTCGCCCAGCAGCTCGGCCCCGCCCCGCTCCCAGCCGTCGCTGCAGACCACGACCACCGCGCCGCGGGCGGTGCCCCGCTGCCCCCACCGGTCCAGGAACGCCTTGAGCACCTCACCGATCCTGGTGCCGCCGGACCAGTCGGGGATAGCCCGGCCGCTGGCGGCCAGCGCCCGGTCGGGGTCGCGCAGCCGCAGCTCGCGGGTGACCCGGGTCAGCCGGGTGCCGATGGTGAACACCTCGGTGGAGGACGGCCGGGCCCGGACGGCGGCGTGCGCGAACCGCAGCAGCGCGTCGGCGTAGGGGGTCATCGAGCCGGAGACGTCGACCAGCAGCACCACCCGGCGCGGTCGCGGGCGGGCCCGGTGGCGCACCAGCCGGGTGACCTCCCCGCCGTTGCGCAGCGCGCCGCGCACGGTGCGCCCGACGTGCACCGAGCCGTGCGGGGCCGGCCGCCGGCGGCGCGAGGGCCGCATCGGGGTGGCCGGGGCGAGCAGCGCGAACAGCCGCCGCAGACGCGCGCGCTCGGCGGGGGTGAGCTCGCCGACGTCCCGGTGGCGCAGCGCCTCCGCGCCGCTGGCCCGCGTCGCGAGGTCGTCGGGCTCCTCGCCGTCCGGTGTCCCCACGCCGGTCTCCAGCGGTGCGGAGCGCACCATCCGCGGCCGCGTGGCCGGTGCGGAGGGGTGGGCGCGCGGGACCTCGCCGCCGAACCAGGCGGGGAAGGCGGCGTCGTAGCGGTCCAGGTCGTCGGGGCTGCCGCACAGGGTCAGCCGGCCGGCCCAGTACACGGCGGCCGGGTCGAGGACGTCGAGGTGCGCGACGGCGTCCAGCATCGCCGCGACCCGGTCGGGGGAGGCGGCGACCCCGGCGTGCCGGAGGGTGCGGGCGAACCCGAGCACGGCGGCGACGACGTCCCGCCGTGCGTCAGCCGGCACCGAACAGCACCCCGAGCCCCGCGGCGCGCACCCGCTCGCCGTCCTCGCGGTACTTCAGCACCGCCCCCAGCGTGCGGGCCGCGGTGTCGGGGTCGAGCTCCCGGGCACCCAGGGCGTGCAGCGCGCTGGCCCAGTCCATCGCCTCGGCGACCCCGGGGGGCTTGAGCAGGTCCAGCTCGCGCAGCCGGGCGGTGGCGGAGGCGACCTGGCGGGCGAGGGTCTCGGTGACCTCGGGCAGCCGGCGGCGCAGGATCGCCACCTCGCGGTCGAAGTCCGGGTGCTCGAGCCAGTGGTAGAGGCAGCGGCGCTTGAGCGCGTCGTGCACCTCACGGGTGCGGTTGGAGGTGAGCAGGACCAGCGGCGGGGTCTCGGCCCGGACCGTGCCCAGCTCCGGGATGGAGATGGTGAAGTCGCTGAGCACCTCGAGCAGGAAGGCCTCGAACTCGTCGTCGGCCCGGTCGACCTCGTCGATGAGCAGCACCGCCGGGGAGTCCTCCAGCGCCTGGAGCAGGGGGCGGGCCAGCAGGAACCGGCGGTCGTAGAGGCCGGCCTCGAGCTCCGCGGTGTCGGTGGCGGTGCCGGCGGCCTCGGCGGCGCGCAGGTGCAGCAGTTGGCGGCCGAAGTCCCAGTCGTAGAGGGCGGAGCTGGCCTCCAGCCCCTCGTAGCACTGCAGCCGGTACAGCGGCCGGCCGGTGACCTCGGCCAGGGCGTGGGCCAGCGCGGTCTTCCCGACGCCGGCCTCGCCCTCCAGGAACAGCGGCCGGTGCAGGGCCAGCGCCAGGAACGCCGCCGTCGCCAGGCCCTCGTCGGGCAGGTAGCCGGTCGCCTTCAGGGCGGCGGCGACGGCGGCGGGGTCGGTGAGCTGGTCCACAGCGGGAGCATCCCACCGGCCCGCGGTGGACCACCGGTCACCCGTCTTCGGCGGCCACCTTCCGGGCCCGGCTGGGCTGCACGCGCATCGGCTCGCCGGGCATCTTCGGGTAGTCCGGGGGATAGGGCATCTCACCCAGGCCCAGGTCGCGTTCCTGCCGGTCGGCCAGCTCGACCAGCGGCGTCAGGTCGTAGGCGTGGTCGGCGAGCCCCGCGTGCTTGTCACCGACGGCGGCGAAGCGGGCCGGCATGGTGAGGACGTCGAAGTCGAACGGGGTGACGTCGGGCAGCTCGTCCCAGTCGACCGGGGCGCTCACCGGCGCGTGCGACCTCGCGCGGATGGAGTACGCCGAGGCGATCGTGCGGTCCCGGGCCATCTGGTTGTAGTCGATGAAGATCTTCTCGCCGCGCTCCTCCTTCCACCAGTTCATGGTCACGCGGTCGGGGATGCGGCGCTCCAGCTCGCGGCCGAAGGCGATCACCGCCCGGCGCACCTCGGGGAAGGTCCAGCGCGGCAGGATCGGCACGTAGACGTGCACGCCGCGTCCGCCGGAGGTCTTCGGCCAGCCCTCCATGCCGAACTCGTGCAGCAGCTCCCGCACGTGCGGGGCGACCCACACGGCGTCGGAGAAGTCGGTGCCCGGCTGGGGGTCCAGGTCGATCCGGATCTGGTCGGGGGACTCGACGTCGGTCTTGCTGACCGGCCACGGGTGGAAGGTCAGCGTGCCCAGGTTCGCGCACCAGGCGACGACGGCGACCGAGTCGGGTGCGATCTCGTCGGCGGTGCGCCCGCTCGGGAAGGTGATGTGCGCCGTCTGCACCCACTCGGGGGCGTTCTTGGGCACCCGCTTCTGGTAGAACGCGTCGCCGGTGTTGTCCATCCGGGTCGAGAGCCGGGCGCCCTCGAACACCCCGCCGGGCCAGCGCTCCAGCGTCGTCGGCCGGTCGCGCAGCGCGAACAGGATGCCCTCGCCGACGGAGACGAAGTAGTTCACGACGTCGATCTTGCGGACGCCCTTGTCGCCGAAGTACGGCTTCTCCGGGCTGCTCACCCGCACCTCGTGCCCGTCGAGGTCCAGGACGACGGCGTCCTTGCTGCTGGCCATGCGGGCTCCGTTCGGGTCGCTCGGGGTCAGGCGGGGCAGACCGTCCCCTCGGCGGGGACGACCAGGTCGATCAGGTAGGCGTTGACCGCCGCCGTCACGCAGTCGGTCTTGGGGTAGGCAGTGTGCCCGTTGCCCGCCCAGGTGAGCAGGGCGCCGCTCGTCAGGTCCGCGGCCATGTCCTGCGCCCCGGGCAGCGGGGTCACCGGGTCGCCCTGGGTCCCGATGACCAGGATCGGGGCGCTGCCCGCGGCGTCCCGCGCCGGCAGCGGCGTGCGCGGTGCCTGCCACGGCGAACAGGTGTACAGGCCCAGCGCGGCGTCGGCGCCGAACAGCGGGTACTGCGTGGACCACTCGGCCAGCACGGTGCGCACCTGGTCGGCGGTGCGCCGCTCCTCGGTGTCGGCGCAGGTCACGGCCACGTTGGCGTCGACGACGTTGGTGTACGTGCCGTCGTCGTTGCGGCCGGTGTAGGTGTCGGCGAGGGTGAGGATGCCGGCGGCGTCGCCGGCGCGGGCCGCGGCCAGCGACTGGGCCAGCTGCGGCCAGGCGCTGGGCTGGTAGAGCGCCGACCGGATGCCGTTGAGCACCAGGCCGGGGGTCGCCTGCCGGGTCTCGCCGGCCCGGCTGCTGGGCACCGGGGTGGTGCCGGCCTGGGTCAGCAGGTCGGTGACGGAGGTGCGCGGGTCGGCGCCGATCGGGCACCCGGCCAGCAGCGCGGTGCAGTTGGCCGCGAACGCGTCGAAGGCCACCTCGAAGGCCTGCGCCTGCTGCTCGGCGAACTCCTCCGCGGTCGCGTCGGGGTCGACGGCGCCGTCGAGCACCAGCGCGCGCACCCGCTCGGGGAACAGCTCGGCGTAGGTGGAACCGAGCGTGGTGCCGTAGGAGTACCCTAGGAACGTCAGCTGCTCGTCGCCCAGGGACTCCCGCACCAGGTCCATGTCCCGGGCGCTGTCGACGGTGGCGAAGGCGCCCAGAGCCTCCTTGTACTTCTCCGCGCAGCCGGCGGCCACGGCGTCGACCTGGCCGAAGGCCGTGGTCAGCGCCGCGGCGTCCGCGGTCCGCGGGTCGACGGCGAACAGCTCGTCCTTCTGCTGGTCGGAGATGCACTCGACCGGGGTCGACAGCCCGGCGCCGCGCGGGTCGAGCCCGACGACGTCGAACCGGCGCAGCACGTCCTCGGGCAGCGTGAGCGCCGACTGGACCGCCGCGTCGGTGGCCGACTGGCCCGGGCCGCCGGGGTTGACCAGCAGCGAGCCGATCCGGTCGGTCTGCCCCGCGAACGTCGCGCGCACCAGGAACAGGTCCAGCGGGCCGCCGGCGGGGTCGTCGTAGCTGGCCGGCACGCTCGTCGTCCCGCAGGAGAACGCCAGGTCACGCTCCGCCCCGGGGCGCCCGGCGATGATCTGGTCGATGTCGGCGTCGCAGTCGGTCCACGCGATCGGCTGGGCGACCGGGGTGGCCGGGGCCGCCGGCGACGAGGCGGCCGTCTCATCGGACCCGCCGGACGTGCACCCGGTGAGGGTCACGGCGAGCAGGACGGCGGCAGCGGCCAGGCGGCGGGGTCCGGTCATGATCAGACCAGGGTAGGAGCCGCGGCTGTGCCGGTCAGCCGGACCCGCGGCGCCTCAGCCGCCCAGCACCTCGGCCAGGTCGTAGCGGACCGGCACCTCCAGCTGCTCGTAGGTGCACGAGCGGGCGTCGCGGTCCGGGCGCCACCGCTGGAACTGGCCGGTGTGCCGCAGCCGGCTGCCCTCCAGCTGGTCGTAGCGGATCTCGACCACCAGCTCCGGGCGCAGTGGCACCCAGGACAGGTCCTTGCCGGCGTTCCAGCGGCTGGTCGCCCCGGGCATCCGGTGCTCGCCGTCCTCGCCGGTGACGGCGTTGGCCCAGTCCTGCCACGGGTGGCCGTCCAGGGCCTCGGCCCGGTAGGGCGCCAGCTCCTCGACCAGCTCGGCCCGCCGCGTCATCGGGAAGGACGCCGCAACGCCGATGTGCTGCAGCGTGCCGGCGTCGTCGTAGAGGCCCAGCAGCAGCGAGCCGACGACGGGCCCGCTCTTGTGCCAGCGGAACCCGGCGACCACGGCGTCCGCCGTCCGGACGTGCTTGACCTTGGCCAGCACGCGCTGGTCGGGGGAGTAGGGCTGGTCGCCGCGCTTGGCGATGACCCCGTCCAGGCCGGCGCCCTCGAACTCGCGGAACCACCGCTGCCCGACCGCTGGGTCGGCGGTGACCGTGCTGACGTACACCGGGGCCCGGACGCCGGAGAGCGCCTCTCGCAGCCGGAGCTGCCGTTGCGCGTAGGGGGTGTCCATCAGCGACTCGTCGCCCAGGGCCAGCAGGTCGAAGGCGACGAAGGACGCCGGGGTCTCCGCGGCCAGCTTCGTCACCCGCGAGGCCGCGGGGTGGATGCGCTGCAGCAGCGACTCGAAGTCCAGCCGGTCCCCGCGCGGGACGACGATCTCCCCGTCGACCACGCAGCGCTCGGGCAGGTGCGCCAGCGCCGCGGCGACCACGTCGGGGAAGTAGCGGGTGAGCGGGCGCTCGTTGCGGCTGCCCAGCTCCACCTCGTCGCCGTCGCGGAACACGATGCAGCGGAAGCCGTCCCACTTGGGCTCGTAGAACCAGTCCTCGCCCGTGGGCAGGGTCGCCGCGGGCTTGGCGAGCATCGGCTTGACCGGGGGCATCACGGGCAGGTCCATGGCGTGAGTCAACCAGCCAGCGACCGGTCGGTGGGGGTCCGGCAGCGGCTGGACCGTCCACCGCGAGCCGCTCGCCGGGCGGGTCCGGGCGGGTCCGGGGGAGTCCGGGCGTGTCCGGACGGGGCGCAATCCGCGGGTCCCCGTGCGGTCGCCGGGACCGCTAGCGTCGTGTGCACGGGGACGGCGTCGTCATCAACCGCACACCCCTGTCCGGGAGCAGCTCGTGGAGTCCCTCGCCCGCTTCGTCATCCGCCACCGGCTGCTGGTCGTCCTGGGCTGGCTGGTGCTCATGGTCGCCGGCGGCTCGACCGCCGGCACGGTGACCGACCGCCTGACCTTCGACTTCTCCCTGCCCGGCCAGCCCGGGTACGAGGCCGAGGTCGACCTGATCGAGACCTTCGGCGCGAGCACCGCCGACACCCTGGTCCCGGTGCTCACCGTGCCCGAGGGCAGCACGGTCGCCGACCGGTCCGCCGACGTGGCCGGGGTCTTCGACGCCGTGCGCGCCGCCGTGCCGCAGGCCCGGGTCGTCGACCTGGCCAGCACCGGCGACGCCCGGTTCGTCACCGACGACGGGCGGAGCACCTTCGCCCTGGTGCAGGGGCCGCTGCCCGAGGGCTTCGGGCCCGGCCTGGAGACGACGCTGCAGCCGGCGTTCGAGCAGGCCGCCGCCGCTGCGGGGATGGACACCGGGCTGACGTCCTACGTGCTGCTGTCGGCCGGCGGGGAGACCGAGGGGCCCAGCGTGCTGGTGGAGACGCTGTTCGGGGCGGTGGGCGCCCTCGCCGTCCTGGTGTTCGTCTTCGCGTCCTTCCTGGCACTGGTGCCGCTGCTCATCGCCGCGGTGTCGATCCTGACCACGTTCCTGCTGGTCCTGGGGCTGACGTACCTCACCGACGTGAGCTTCGTCGTCCAGTTCCTCATCGCCCTGGTGGGGCTGGGGGTGGCGATCGACTACTCACTGCTGCTGGTCTCCCGCTGGCGCGAGGAACGGGCGCACGGCCGCGGCAACGACGAGGCCGTGGTCATCGCGACGCGCACCGCCGGGCACGCGGTGCTGGCCTCCGGCGTGACGGTGGCCATCAGCCTGCTCGCGCTGGTCGTCGTCCCGGTGCCGTTCCTGCGGAGCATGGGGCTGGGCGGCATGCTCATCCCGCTGGTCAGCGTGGCCGTCGTGCTCACCCTGCTGCCGGCGCTGCTGTCGAAGATCGGGCCGCGGGTCGACTGGCCACGGATCCGGCACGACGCCGTGGCCGCGCGCGGCTGGACGGCGTGGGCCCGGCTGGTCGTGCGGCGGCGGTGGATCGCTGCCGGCGTCGCGCTGGTGGTGCTCGGGCTGGTCATCGCGCCGGTGTTCGGCTTGAAGATCGGGCAGGCGAACACCGGGTCGCTGGCCCGCAGCGGCCCGTCCTTCGACGCACTGCAGACCCTGGAGGACGGCGGTGTCGGCAGCGGCGTCCTCACACCGATCGAGCTGCTGGTGCCCGACGGCCAGGCCGGGACCGCGGCCGAGACGGCGGCCGGCGTGGACGGCGTCCGGATGGCCGTGCTGGGCGGCAGCCGCAACGGCACGACCGTGGTCGACGTCGTCCCGGTGGGGGAGACGGTCGACAGCGCCAGCAACGAGGTGGTCGACGACGTGCGCACCGCGGTGGAGGCTGCGACCGGGGGCGAGGTCGGCGTCGCCGGCACGGGCGCGGTCGTGCAGGACTACTTCCGCGCCGTCTACGACAACTTCCCCTACGTGTTGGGGCTGATCGCGCTGATCACCTTCGTGCTGCTGGTGCGCACCTTCCGGTCGCTGCTGCTGCCGATCAAGGCCGTGCTGCTCAACCTCATCTCGCTGGCCGCGGTGTTCGGTGCGGTGACCTACTTCTGGCAGGAGGGGCACGGCTCCGACGCCCTGTTCGGCGTCTCGGCCACCGGCGCGCTCACCTTCTGGCTGCCGGTGATCATCTTCGCGTTCCTCTTCGGCCTGTCGATGGACTACGAGGTGTTCATCCTCGCCCGCATGCGGGAGGAGTACGACGACACCGGCAGCACGTCCGCCGCGGTGGTCACCGGTCTGGGCCGCACCGGCCGGCTGGTCACCTCGGCCGCGCTGATCCTGTTCTTCTCCTTCGCGGCGCTGGCGTCCTCGCCAGGGGTGGACATCAAGGTGCTCGGGACGGCGCTCGGCGTCGGCATCCTGATCGACGCGACCCTGGTCCGCGCCCTGCTGGTGCCGGCACTGGTGAGCCTGCTGGGCAAGTGGAACTGGTGGCTGCCCGCCGGACTGGCCCGCGTGCTGCGGGTCGAGCCCTCGCCGCTCCACGACGAGCGCCCGCTGGTGGTGCCTGTGGAGGAGCGCCCGCTCGCGCAGGCGTGACAGCTCAGCTCAGCACGTACCGGGTGAAGAGCACGTCGTCCTCGGTCAGCACCTGCGCCAGCCGTGCGCTCGCCGGCACGGCGAGGGGCGTGGGCAGCAGGCCGGCGCCTCCTCCGACCAGCAGCGGGGCGATCGACAGGTCCAGCTCGTCGACGACGCCGGCGGCCAGCGCGGCGGCGAACAGGGCGGGCCCGCCCTCGCAGAGCACCTGCTCGTGGCCGCGTTCGGCGAGGGCGTCGAGCGCGGTCGGCAGGTCGACGTCGTCCTCCCCGCAGACCAGGACCACCACGCCGGCGGCGGCCAGGGCCGCGAGCCGGTCGGGGTCGGCGGCCGCGCAGGTCACCAGCAGGGTCGGGACGACGGCGTCGGTGACCAGTTGGTCGACCGGGGACAGGGACGCCCGCCGGGAGACGACGGCGACCGGGGCCACCGGCGGCCGGTCGAGCGCGGTCCGCAGTCGGCCCACCGCGGAGTCCGGCAGCACCGGCCGGTAGCCCTCCGCGGCCGCCGTCCCCACGCCCACCAGCACGGCATCGGACAGCGCCCGCAGCACCTGGAACACCCGCCGGTCACCGGGGGAGCCCAGCCCGCCGCTGCGCCCGTCGACGCTGACGGCGCCGTCGAGCGAGTCGACGAAGTCGACCCGCAGGTGTCGCCCGGCCGGGAGCCGGTAGGCCCCGGCCAGCTCGGCGTCACCGTCGAGCGGGCCGGGGTCGGGCAGCAGTCGCTGCACGGGTCAGCGGCGGGTGGACAGCACCGCGGCGCTCTCCGCCGGGAGGGTCACCACACCGCCGTCGAGGGTGGGCATCTCGCCGCTGGCGAACAGCACCTCGTCGGCGTCGACGTCCAGGTCGATCTCGCGCGACTGGTCGGACAGGTTGGCCACCACCCGCAGCGAGCCGCGGCGGACCACCAGCCAGCGGTCGGCGTCGTCCCAGCTGACCGCCACGGCGGACAGGTCGGGGTCGACCAGGTCCGGGTGCGCCCGGCGCAGCGCGATCAGCGCCTTGTGCACCGCGAGGACGTGCGCGTGCGGCTCCTCGGTGAGCTCGGCCCAGTCCAGCTTGGAGCGGGTGAAGGTCTCCGGGTCCTGCGGGTCGGGCACCACCTCGGCGTCCCAGCCGTGCTCGGCGAACTCGCCGATCCGCCCCTCGGCAGTGGCCTTGCCCAGCTCGGGCTCGGGGTGGCTGGTGAAGAACTGCCACGGCGTCGAGGCGCCCCACTCCTCGCCCATGAACAGCATCGGGGTGAACGGGCTGGTGAGCACCAGTGTCGCGCCGACACCGAGCATGCCGGGGGAGACCGAGGCGGAGATCCGGTCGCCGACCGCGCGGTTGCCGATCTGGTCGTGGTCCTGCAGGTAGCCGAGGAACTTCCAGCCGGGCAGGGCCTTGGTGTCGAC
Organism: Modestobacter muralis; assembly: GCF_010682105.1. Taxonomy (GTDB): domain Bacteria; phylum Actinomycetota; class Actinomycetes; order Mycobacteriales; family Geodermatophilaceae; genus Modestobacter; species Modestobacter muralis. The sequence goes on from NZ_JAAGWH010000005.1 coordinate 72,946, forward strand.
CGGGCGGCCGTGGTGCCGGCGGCGGAAGCTGGACCAGTCACCGGCGTGGAAGAAGGCCCCGGTGAGCACCTTCGCCAGCCCGCCCAGGCCGCCGGCGGCGAAGTCGGCGTAGTAGCCCTGGGCCTCGCCGGTCAGCTGGGTGTGCAGCGAGTGGTGGAAGTCGTCGCTCCACTGCGCGTCCAGGCCCTTGCCGCCGGCCATCCGCGGGGTGACCATGCCCGGGTCGTTCAGGTCGCTCTCGGCGATCAGCGTGAGCGGGCGACCCTCGGCGACGGAGAGCTTCTCGACCTCCATTGCCATCTCCTCGAGCACGTGGGTGGCCCGCTCGTCGACCAGCGCGTGGACGGCGTCGAGCCGCAGCCCGTCGACGTGCATGTCCCGCAGCCACATCAGCGCGTTGTCGATGATGTAGCGGCGCACCTCGTCGGAGTCGGGGCCGGCCAGGTTGATCGCGTTGCCCCAGCTGTTCGCCCCGCCCTCGGCGAAGATCGGGAAGAACTCCGGCAGGTAGTTGCCCGAGGGCCCGAGGTGGTTGTAGACGACGTCCTGGATGACCCCGATGCCGCGCTGGTGGCACGCGTCGACGAGGCGCTGGTAGCCGGCTGGGCCGCCGTAGCTCTCCTGCACGGCGTACCAGGCGACGCCGTCGTAACCCCAGTTGTGCGTGCCGTTGAAGCCGTTGACCGGGAGCAGTTCGACGAAGTCGACGCCGAGGTCGACGAGGTGGTCGAGGTTGCGGATCACCGCATCGAAGGTGCCCTCGCGGGTGAACGTGCCCACGTGCAGCTCGTAGACCACGCCGCCGGCGAGCGGGCGCCCGGTCCAGGCGCGGTCGCCCCAGCTGTAGGAGGAGGGATCGTACCGGCGGGAGAGGCCGTGCACGCCGTCGGGCTGGCGGCGGGACCGCGGGTCCGGGCGCGCCGGCTCGGTGTCGTCGAGCAGGAAGCCGTAGTCCGACTCGGACTCGGCGGGCGCGGTCACCCGCCACCAGCCGGCGTCGTCCCGCTGCATGTCGTGCACCTGCCCGTCGAGCGAGAGGCGCACCCGCTCGGGGAGCGGAGCCCAGACGGAGAACTCGACGGGCTGGGGCATGGGAGACCTCCGGAGCGGTGGTGCGGGGGATGACGGTGCCGGTCGCGGCAGAGCGGGTCGATCATGCCCGCCCTGCCGGGTTCGAACCGTCACGCCCGTCACCCGGTGCCGGACGACGAACGGCCGGGCACCCCCACGCTGGGGTGCCCGGCCGTTCGTGCCGTGCGGTGCCGGGGCAGGCCCCGGCGGGTGGGTCAGACGGCGAGCAGCTGGCCGACGTAGATGCGGTTCGGGTTGTTGACCAGACCGCGGTTCTTCGCGTACAGCGACTGCCAGCTGGTGCCGTTGGCGGCCGCGATCTTGCCCAGGGTGTCGCCCGGCTTCACCGCGTAGGTGCCGGCAGCGGCCGGTGCCTGACGGGTGGAGCGGGTGGCGGCCTTGCTGCTGCGCTCGGTGCTGGACGCCTTGGGGGCGGCCTTCGGGGCAGCGGCCTGCGGAGCCGGGGCGGCCTTGGGCGCGGCGGCCTTCGAGGCGGCCGGGGCGGCCTTCGGGGCCGGGGCCGGCGCGGCGGTCGTGCCACCGGTCAGCCGCTTGCCGCAGGTCGGCCACGCGCCGACACCCTGGCCGGCGAGGACCTTCTCGGCGACGGCGATCTGCTGGGCCGGGGTGGCCTGGTCGGCGCGCGCGGCGTAAGCGGTGCCGCCGTAGCCGGCCCAGGTGCTCTGGGAGAACTGCAGGCCGCCGTAGTAGCCGTTGCCGGTGTTGATGGCCCAGTTGCCGCCGGACTCGCACTGGGCGACGCCGCTCCAGTCGCGCTCGGCGGCGGATGCCGTCGCGGTGCCGATGCCGACGGTGGCACCGAGACCGACAGCGGCGGCCCCGACGGTCACCACGCTGCCGCGCAGGACACGACGGACGAGGGCCTGACGGGACTGAGAGTGCTTGGACATTCGTGTTCCTCCGATCACCGCCTGCGAGGTGAGCTGTCGGGTTCGGGCGATCGGTGCCCGGCCGCAGATCTGCGGCTTCACCCCGTAGACGCGCGGCGCTGGATGGGCGGCGCGTCGGATGTGGGTCCCCCGCCCCCGTCCGGAAGGGTCTGGTTGAGGTCACCGGCGGACGGGGCTGAGCGGTCCGGTGCCGCGCTCGGCCAGGAAGGCCCGAACGCGAGGACGACGGTAGGTGGACAACTGCCAACTGGCGAGCGGCGTGTCGGGGATCGACGGCGCGTCGCGGCGAGAATGTGGCGACATGCGCAGTCTTCGACGCGCAGTGAGACCATTTCGTTACTCAGAGTTGATAGATCGACAGGTCGACATCCGAGCGGAGCAGGGGTCGACAGTCGGCCGGACACCACGGGTCGCGGGTGTGCCCTCGATCACCCACGACCGATGGGGGCCCGCCCGGGAGAGGCCCGGAACACGCACCGGCCCCCTCGACACCGCGTCGAGGAGGCCGGTCACGCACTGTGGTCCCCTCGCAGGGGCCCGCCGCGAGCTCGCGAGTGGCGGGGGGCGAGGGGGGCCTTCCTCAGTCGCGGACGAGCAGCGCCACGGGCAGTGTCGACAGCAGCCCGGCCAGCGGGACACCCGAGGCGTCCGACACGACCCGGGCGCCGGTGAGCAGGTCCCGCCACGCGCCCGTGGACAGCGGGAGCGCGGTGTCGCCCCAGCTGCTCTCCGCCAGCCCGGCCGGGAGCCGGGTCGCCACGGTCACGACGCCGCCGCGGTCGAAGGCCACGACGTGGTCGGCCGCCGCCCCGGTGGCGGTCAGCGCGGTGTACCCGGCGAAGGCCTCCGGGTGGTCGCGGCGGTGCCGCAGCGTCCGGGATACGACCAGCAGCTTGGCCGCGCCGGTCTCGTCGACCTCGGGGACCCAACCGCCGTCGAGCCGCGTGAGCAGCTCACGGCGCAGGTCGTAGTCGACCGGACGGCGGTTGTCCGGGTCGACCAGCGAGAAGTCCCACAGCTCGGTGCCCTGGTAGACGTCGGGCACCCCGGCGATGGTCAGCTGGAGCAGCTTCTGCGACAGCGAGTTGCTGTACCCCAGCGGCGCGATCCGCTGCACGAACGCGGTGATCTCCGCGTGGGTGGTGGCGTCGTCGAAGGCGGCGTCGACCAGCGCGTGCAACTGGTCCTCGAACTCCTGCACCGGGTTGGTCCAGGTGGTCGAGGTGCCCGCCTCACGCGCGGCCTTCTCCACGTAGGCGTGCGCCCGCTCCTTCGACAGCGGCCAGGCGCCCACGAGGTTCTGCCACACCAGGTGCGCCAGCGAGGCGTCGGGCAGCGGGTGCCGGGCGACGAGCCCGCGCACCAGCTGCGCCCACTCCTCGGGCAGCTCGGCCAGCACCGCCAGCCGGCTGCGCACGTCCTCGCTGCGCTTGGTGTCGTGGGTCGACAGCGTGGTCATCGACGCCGGACGGCGCTCCGCGCGGCGCTGCTGCGCCTCGTGGAAGTCGGCCACGGTCGTCCCGAACTCCGCCGGGTCGCCGCCGACCTCGTTGAGGGCGACGAAGCGCGACCACCGGTAGTAGGCGCTGTCCTCGACGCCCTTGGCCATGACCGGCCCCGAGGTCTGCTCGAAGCGGGTGGCGAGCTCGGTGCCGGCGCTGCCCAGCAGCGGGTGCAGGGCGTCGACGGCGGCGGCCAGCTCCGGCCGCCGCGCCTTGACGGCGGCGACCGTCTCGTCCAGGTGCGCGCGGCCGTCGGGCAGGTAGCTGCGGTAGACCGGGAAGCTGGCCAGCAGCTCGGCCAGGCCCTCGGTGACCTGGTCGGCCTGCACGCCCGGCAGGTCGCCGACGATGCGCTGCAACCGGGCGACCTCCGAGCCGAGCATCCCGTCGGTGACCTCTCGCTTGCACATGCGCACGAGCTCGGCGTAGTCGACCGGGTGCCCGGCCAGCTCGGTGTCCAGCGCGGTGAACGCCGCCTCGCCGGCCGGGTCGACGAGCACCTCGTCGACCTCGGACAGCGCGTCGTAACCGGTGGTGCCGGCGGTCTTCCAGGAGTCGGGCAGCTCCTCACCGGGCTCGAGGATCTTCTCCACGACGGTCCACCGGTCGCCGGTGGCCTCCGCGAGCCGGTCCAGGTAGCCCTTCGGGTCGGCGAGACCGTCGGGGTGGTCGATGCGCAGCGCGTCGACCGAGCCGTTGTCCACCAGCTCGACGATCAGCGCGTGGGTGGCCCGGAAGACCTCCGGGTCCTCCACGCGCAGCCCGGCGAGGGTGTTGATGGCGAAGAACCGGCGGTAGTTGAGCTGGTCGTCGGCGCGGCGCCAGTCGACGAGCTCGTAGTGCTGCCGGTCGTGCACCTCCTGAGGGGTGCCCTCGCCGGTGCCGGGCGCGATCGGGAAGCGGTTGTCGTAGTACCGCAGCTCGCCGTCGACGACCTCCAGCTCCGACACGTCGTCGGCGCTGCCCAGGGTCGGGATGCGGATCTTCCCGCCGCCGAAGTCCCAGTCGATGTCGAACGCGTCGGCGTGCGCGCTGTCCCGGCCGTGCTGGAGCACGTCCCACCACCAGCCGGACTCGGCCGCGTCGGCCACGCCCATGTGGTTGGGGACGAGGTCGAGCACCAGGCCGAGGCCGTGCTCGTGCAGCTCGGCCACGAACCGGTCGAAGCCGGCCCGCCCGCCGCGCGGCTCGTCGATGTGCGCGTGGTCGGTGGTGTCGTACCCGTGCGTGCTCCCCTCCGCCGAACGCAGCAGCGGCGAGGAGTACGCGTGGGTGACGCCCAGGTCGGCCAGGTAGCCGGCCGCCGCCGCGGCGTCGTCGAGGGTGAAGTCGGCGGTCACCTGCAGCCGGTAGGTGCCCGCGGGCACCGAGCGCCGCCGGTTCGCGTCGGTGGCCGGCCGGGTCACGGAGCGGCCTGCAGGACGACCGTGGCCCGCGGCGCGAGGGTGAGGGTCTCGCCGGCCTTGACGGTCACCGGCTCGACCTCCTCCAGCTCGGAGCTGTCGACGACGACGGTCCAGCCCTCGGCGTAGTCGCTGCTGGGCAGGGTGAAGTCGATCGGCTCGTGGTGGGCGTTGAAGGCCAGGTAGAAGCAGTCGTCCACGAGGTCCTCACCGCGCTCGTCGGTCTCCCGGATGCCGTGGCCGTTGAGGTACATGGCCAGCGACTTGGCGAAGCCGACGTCCCAGTCCTCGTCGTCCATGACCTCGCCGGCCGGGGTCAGCCAGGCGATGTCCTGGACCGGGTCGCCCTCCTCGCGGCGCACCGGACGACCGTGGAAGAACCGGCGACGGCGGAACGTCGGGTGGTCGTTGCGCAGCTTGGTGACCAGCTTGGTGAACTCGAGGAGGCCCTCGTCGATGTCCTCCCAGTCGATCCAGGTGATCTCGTCGTCCTGGCAGTAGCCGTTGTTGTTGCCGCCCTGGCTGCGGCCCAGCTCGTCACCGTGCAGCAGCATCGGCACGCCCTGGCTCAGCATCAGCGTGGCGATGAAGTTGCGTCGCTGCTGCGCCCGCAGCGCGAGGATGTCCGGGTCGTCGGTCTCGCCTTCGACGCCACCGTTCCAGCTGCGGTTGTGGCTCTCGCCGTCGTTGTTGCCCTCGCCGTTGGCCTCGTTGTGCTTCTCGTTGTAGGAGACGAGGTCGTTGAGGGTGAAGCCGTCGTGGGCGGTGACGAAGTTGATGCTCGCCACCGGGCGGCGGCCCGAGCCCTGGTAGAGGTCGGCGGAGCCGGAGATGCGGGCGGCGAACTCGCCGATCGTGGCGTCCTCGCCCCGCCAGAAGTCGCGGACGGTGTCGCGGTACTTGCCGTTCCACTCCGTCCACAGCGCGGGGAAGTTGCCGACCTGGTAGCCGCCGTCGCCGATGTCCCAGGGCTCGGCGATGAGCTTGACCTGGCTGACGATCGGGTCCTGGTGCACCAGGTCGAAGAACGCCGACAGCCGGTCGACCTCGTGGAACTGGCGGGCCAGCGAGGAGGCGAGGTCGAAGCGGAATCCGTCGACGTGCATCTCGGTGACCCAGTAGCGCAGCGAGTCCATGATCAGCTGCAGCGACTGCGGGGTCGCGACGTTCAGCGAGTTCCCGGTGCCGGTGGTGTCCATGTAGTACTGCTTGTCGTCCTCGACCAGGCGGTAGTAGGCCTGGTTGTCGATGCCACGGAACGACAGCGTCGGGCCCATGTGGTTGCCCTCGGCGGTGTGGTTGTAGACCACGTCGAGGATGACCTCGATGCCCGCCTCGTGCAGGGCGCGGACCATCCCCTTGAACTCCTGCACCTGCTGGCCGTCGGTCGCCTGCGCGTACTCGTTGTGCGGTGCGAAGAACCCGATCGTGTTGTAGCCCCAGTAGTTGCGCAGGCCCTTCTGCAGCAGGGTGTCGTCCTGCACGAACTGGTGCACCGGCATGAGCTCGATGGCCGTGATGCCCAGGTCGGTGAGGTGCTCGATGATCGCCGGGTGAGCGACGCCGGCGTAGGTGCCGCGGAGGTCCTCGGGCACGCGCGGGTGGGTCATCGTCAGGCCCTTGACGTGGGCCTCGTAGATGACCGTCTTGTTGTAGGGCGTGCGCGGGGGCCGGTCGACGCCCCAGTCGAAGAACGGGTTGACGACGACGGACTTCGGCATGTGGGCCGCGGAGTCGTCGTCGTTCTGGGAGCCGTCCTCGAAGTGGTAGCCGAAGACCGACTCGTCCCAGTCGATCTGGCCGTCGATCGCCTTGGCGTAGGGGTCCAACAGCAGCTTGTTGGGGTTGCAGCGCTGTCCCTGGGCCGGGTCGTGCGGGCCGTGCACCCGGAAGCCGTAGCGCTGGCCGGGCTGGATGCCGGGGAGGAAGGCGTGCCAGACATAGGCGTCCATCTCCGGCAGCCGGACGCGCTCCTCGTTGCCCTGCTCGTCGAACAGGCACAGCTCGACCTTCTCTGCCACCTCGCTGAAGATCGCGAAGTTGGTACCGGTGCCGTCGTACGTGGCTCCGAGGGGGTATGCGGAACCGGGCCACACCTGGGTGGTCATGGGCTGTGTCTTCCTCCTGCGCTGGGTGGGCCCCGTGGTCTCGGGGCCGGGGACCGCTCGGACGCGGTCCTGTGGGGGTCGGCCACCGCATGCCCGCCTCGCAGCGTCCGCACACCTCGCGTGAGCAAGGACATGTGCGACGCCAGAGGCCGGCCGGCGGGGCTCGTGGGGGAGTCTGCCGGGCACGCCCGTCGGGACGGGTGGCGCCGTCCGCCGTCCACCGGGGGATCACCTCCCGGACACGACGACGCCCTCCGTGACCCGGTCACGGAGGGCGTCGTACGCAGTGCTCGAGGCGCGTCGGGCCACTGACCTCGCCCGGGGTCCGGGTGGCGCTGGTGGGCACCGTCGCGTGCGTGCTGCGGTGAGCACGGTAGGCCGCCGGGTGGCAGGTGATCAAGTCGGGTCGGCTGTGTCGCGCCACGTCGGCACACCATCCGTCCCAGGCGCAGCAGGAGTGCGCGCACGCGACGCGGGCCGTTCTGTCGCAGGGTCGTCGTACCGTCGTCCGCGTGACCGCATCAACCGAGCTCCGGCCCACGAAGGGCCGGTTCCGCGTCGTCAGCGAGTTCCAGCCCTCGGGCGACCAGCCCACCGCGATCAAGGCCCTCGCCGAGCGGGTGAACTCGGGCGCGACCGACACCGTGCTGCTGGGCGCGACCGGTACGGGCAAGTCGGCCACCACGGCCTGGCTGATCGAGCAGGTGCAGCGGCCCACGCTGGTCATGGCGCCGAACAAGACCCTCGCCGCGCAGCTGGCCAACGAGTTCAAGGAGCTGCTGCCCGACGCCGCCGTCGAGTACTTCGTCTCCTACTACGACTACTACCAGCCCGAGGCCTACGTCCCGCAGACCGACACCTACATCGAGAAGGACTCCTCGGTCAACGACGAGGTCGAGCGGCTGCGGCACTCCGCGACCAACAGCCTGCTCACCCGGCGCGACGTGATCGTGGTCTCGACGGTCTCCTGCATCTACGGCCTGGGCACGCCGCAGGAGTACGTGGAGCGCGCGCTGAAGGTGAAGGTGGGGGAGCAGCGGTCCCAGGAGGAGCTGCTGCGCACCCTGGTCACCGAGCAGTACACCCGCAACGACCTCGCCTTCGCCCGCGGCACGTTCCGGGTGCGGGGCGACACGATCGAGATCTTCCCGGTCTACGAGGAGCTCGCCTGCCGGATCGAGATGTTCGGCGACGAGATCGAGCGGCTGTACTACCTGCACCCGCTCACGGGTGAGGTGGTCCGCGAGGTCGACGAGCTGTTCGTCTTCCCGGCCACCCACTACGTCGCCGGCCCTGAGCGCATGGAGCGGGCCATCGGCAACATCGAGGCCGAGCTGGAGACGCGGCTGGCCGAGCTGGACCGGCAGGGCAAGCTGCTGGAGTCCCAGCGGCTGCGCATGCGCACCACCTACGACATCGAGATGATGCGCCAGGTCGGTTTCTGCTCGGGCATCGAGAACTACTCGCGGCACATCGACGGCCGGTCCCCCGGCAGCGCGGGCGCCTGTCTCATCGACTACTTCCCCGACGACTTCCTGCTGGTCATCGACGAGTCGCACGTGACGGTGCCGCAGATCGGCGGCATGTACGAGGGCGACATGAGCCGCAAGCGCACCCTGGTCGAGCACGGCTTCCGGCTGCCCTCGGCGATGGACAACCGCCCGCTGAAGTGGGAGGAGTTCACCGACCGCATCCACCAGAGCGTCTACCTGTCGGCGACCCCGGGGCACTACGAGCTGGGCAAGGTGCAGGGCGACGTCGTCGAGCAGGTCATCCGCCCGACCGGGCTCGTCGACCCGCAGGTGGTCGTGAAGCCGACGAAGGGCCAGATCGACGACCTGGTGCACGAGATCCGCGTCCGCACCGAGAAGAACGAGCGGATCCTCGTCACCACGCTCACGAAGAAGATGTCCGAGGACCTGACGGACTACCTGCTCGAGCTCGGCATCAAGGTGCGCTACCTGCACTCCGAGGTCGACACCCTGCGCCGGGTCGAGCTGCTGCGTGAGCTGCGGCAGGGCGAGTACGACGTCCTGGTCGGCATCAACCTGCTGCGCGAGGGCCTCGACCTCCCGGAGGTGTCGCTCGTGGCGATCCTCGATGCGGACAAGGAGGGCTTCCTGCGCTCGGCGACCTCGCTGATCCAGACCATCGGCCGGGCGGCGCGCAACGTCTCCGGCGAGGTGCACATGTACGCCGACAAGATCACCCCGTCGATGGCGCAGGCGATCGACGAGACCACCCGCCGCCGCGAGCGGCAGGTCGCCTACAACCTCGAGCACGGCATCGACCCCACGCCGCTGCGCAAGAAGATCGTCGACATCCTCGACGGCATCTACCAGGCGTCGGAGGACGCGGAGGGCGCCACCGAGCTGCTCGGCGGCTCGGGCCGGCAGCAGTCGCGGGGCAAGTCGCCGGTGCCGGGGCTGTCGTCGAAGAGCCGCGCGAAGGCCGGGTCGATCGACGTGCAGGGCCTGCCGCGCAACGAGCTGGCCGACATGATCACCACCATGAACGAGCAGATGCTCGCCGCGGCCCGGGAGCTGCAGTTCGAGGTGGCGGCCCGGCTGCGCGACGAGCTCAACGAGCTCAAGCGGGAGCTGCGCCAGTTCGACGCCGCGCACGTCTGACCAGGGCTGCGCAGCCGTCGACGTGGACCCCGGTGGCCAGGACCGCTCCGGTTCCGGGCCACCGGGATCCACGTGTCGAGGGGCCGACATGATCGCCACATGGTCGTGAGCTCGGGCTGGTTCGGGGTGCGCTGCGTGTTCGAGCACGAGAGCGACGACGCGGGCCACTCGTACGAGGAGCGGGTCACCCTGTGGCGGGCCGGCTCGTCCGACGAGGCGATCGCGCTCGCCGAGATCGAGGCGACCGAGTACGCCGGAGACGTCGGCCGGACGCGCTACCTGGGGCTCGCGCAGGCGTACGTCCTCGCCGACGAGCCTGGCCAGGGTGCCGAGGTGTTCTCGCTCATCCGGGACAGTGAGCTCACGCCGGACGCGTACCTGGAAGCTCTGAGACCGGCACTGAGTACACGCAGTGAGCGGGAGCGCCCGGTCCGATCACCCGTGCGAGGTCCTGGGCCCCGACCGTCGACCGTCGTCCAGGTTCCTCGCGCTGTCGGGAACTCGCTGGGGGCCTCGTCCGTTCCAGACTGTGAACCGGCCTGGTGCAGCGTCCATGACGCACGCCCTGGCCGTTCGTGGAGGGGAGTATCCCTGCGCGGCAACGTCGTCAACACGAGGTCCGATGACCTCCGGCGCTGCCGGTCGACCGATGAGGGTCGGCGGGAGAGACCTCCGGTACTGACACGCGCTTGTCTACCGGAGGTATCACCACATGGACGTCCCCACATGGGTCTGGGCGGCCACCGTCGCCGGCATCGTCGGGATGCTGCTGTTCGACTTCGTCGGTCACGTGCGCACGCCGCACGCCCCGACACTGCGGGAGTCGGCCACCTGGTCGGCGGTCTACGTCGGCATCGCCGTGCTGTTCGGACTCGGCGTCCTGGTCTTTGCGGGCGGGCAGTACGGCGGTGAGTACTTCGCCGGCTACATCACCGAGAAGAGCCTCTCGGTCGACAACCTCTTCGTCTTCGTGCTGATCATGGCCAGCTTCGGCGTGCCGCGGATCGCGCAGCAGAAGGTGCTGCTGTTCGGCATCACCTTCGCGCTGGTCCTGCGCACGATCTTCATCCTGGTCGGCGCCGCGGCGATCGAGAACTTCAGCTGGGTCTTCTACCTCTTCGGCGCGATCCTCATCTACACCGCCTGGGTCCAGGCCCGCAGCGGTGGCCACTCCGAGGAGGAGGAGGAGTTCAAGGAGAACGCCGTCATCCGGCTGGTCCGCAAGCTGGTGCCCACGACCGAGGAGCACCACGAGGACCGCATGACGGTCACGCTGCAGGGCAAGCGGTACATCACCCCGCTGGCCATCGCGCTGATCGCCATCGGCACCGCTGACGTCATCTTCGCCGTCGACTCGATCCCGGCCATCTTCGGCCTGACCCAGGAGACCTACCTGGTCTTCGCGGCCAACGCGTTCTCCCTGCTGGGCCTGCGGCAGCTGTTCTTCCTCATCGACGGGCTGCTCGACCGACTGGTCTACCTGGCCTACGGGCTGGCCGTGATCCTGGGCTTCATCGGCGCCAAGCTGGTCATCCACGCGCTGCACACCAACGAGCTGTCCTGGATCAACGGTGGTGAGCACATCACCGTCATCCCGGAGATCCCGACCTGGCTGTCGCTGGCGGTCATCCTGGTGACCCTGCTCGTCACGACCGTGACCAGCCTGCGGCACGACAAGAAGACGCGCGCCGCCCGGGCTGCGCGCGACGCCGCCATCCAGGGTCCGTCCGCGAAGACCGCCGCCCCGCGGCACGCCGCGCCGGACACCAGGACCGGGACGGCGACGGACGTGGCCGGGGCAGGCGCCGGGCACCCGGTCGACTCGGGCCGGCCGACCACCCCCGCCGGGCTCGACTGACCACACCGCACCACCGCACCACCGCACGAGCACCGCGGGCCGGGGACGACCGACGTCGTCCCCGGCCCGTCGTGCGTCCGGCCGGCGGCGGTCCCTGGGCGCGACTCGTTGGCCCGTGCACCCGGGCTCGAGCACGTAGAGTCGCCTCCCGTGGAGCTCCCCGTCTGGTTCGAGGTCGCGACGTTCGTAGGGCTGACCGTCCTGCTGCTCGCCGACCTCGCCCTCGTCGTCCGTCGCCCGCACGAGCCGTCGCCGAAGGAGGCGACCCTCTGGGTCGTGTTCTACGTCACGCTGGCGCTGCTGTTCGGCCTGGTCGTGCTGGCCGTCACGAACGGCACGTTCGCGACCGAGTTCTATGCGGGATGGCTCACCGAGTACTCGTTGTCGGTCGACAACCTGTTCGTCTTCGTGATCATCATGGCCCGCTTCCAGGTGCCCCGGAAGCTGCAGCAAGAGGTCCTGATGGTCGGGATCATCATCGCGCTGGTGCTCCGCGGGATCTTCATCCTGCTCGGTGCCGCGGTGATCGAGCGCTTCATCTGGGTGTTCTTCCTCTTCGGCGCCTTCCTCGTCTACACCGCGATCAACCTGGTCCGGCACCGCGATGAGGACGAGGACTACGAGGAGAACGGCTTCATCCGGCGCGTCCGCAAGGTGCTGCCGATGACCTCGGGCTTCCGCGAGAACAAGATCCGGGTCACCGAGAACGGCAAGAAGCTCTGGACGCCGATGATCGTGGTCTTCCTGGCGCTGGGCACCACCGACCTGCTGTTCGCCCTGGACAGCATCCCGGCGATCTTCGGCCTGACCCGCGAGCCGTTCATCGTCTTCACCGCGAACATCTTCGCGCTGATGGGCCTGCGCCAGCTGTACTTCTTGCTCGGTGGCCTGCTCAAGCGGCTGGTCTACCTGTCGCTGGGGCTGGCGGTCATCCTCGCGTTCATCGGCGTCAAGCTGATCCTCGAGGCCCTGCACGAGAACCAGTACCCCTTCATGGGCGAGCGCGAGGCGCTGGACAGCGTGCCGACGATCCCCACCTGGCTCTCCCTGACGGTCATCCTCGGTGTCCTGGTGGTCGCCACGGTCGCCAGCCTGCTCAAGACCCGCGGCCAGGTCGACGAGTCCGACGAGACCCCGGCCGGCGCCCCGGAGGTCGACACCGACGGCACCGGCCGCACCGCGCCGGCCGCCGGCCAGGTGCACGGCTCGCCGAGCGAGCCGCGCGGTGATCACCGAGACTGACGCGGCCCGCTGAGCAGTGGCGGCGTCGTCGTCACTGGAAGTGAGCACAACCGCGTCATGGCCGGCCTCTACGGCAGCAGCACCACACAGAACATCCCCCGGGTCGCGCTCGCCGAGCTCGTCGGGACCTACTTCCTCGTCTTCGCCGGCACGTCGGTGGCCGTGTCCGCCTCCCTGGGGCGGCCGATCGCCGGCGGGCCGGCGGACTCGCTGGCCGTCGCGCTGACCTTCGGCCTGGCCCTGGTCGCCCTGGTCAACGCCCTGGGGCACGTCTCCGGCGCCCACTTCAACCCGGCCGTCACCCTCGGGCTGGCGATCACCAGCAAGTTCCCCTGGACGTACGTGCCGGCGTACCTGGTGGCCCAGGTGGTCGGTGCCGTGCTCGCCAGCCTCACCGTGTGGGCGACCTTCGGCGACGCCGCCCGGGACGAGGTCGATCTGGCGGCCACCCTGCCGGCGGCCGACACAAGTCACGTCACCGTCCTGGCCATCGAGACGATCGTCACGTTCTTCCTCGTGCTGACCATCGTCTCGGTCGCCACCGACCCGCGGGTGCAGCAGTCGGTGGCAGGCCTGTCGGTCGGCTTCACCCTGGCCGTGTGCGTCCTCATCGCCGGCCCGCTGTCCGGTGGTGCGGTCAACCCGGCCCGCGCCCTGGGCCCGATGATCGTCTCCGGCCAGTTCGACGGCGTCTGGGCCTACCTGCTCGGGCCGCTGCTCGGCGGGATCGCCGCAGCAGTCTTCTACGCGAAGTTCCTGGCCAAGGGCGAGGAGCCCAGCCAGGCGGAGGCCGAGGAGGGCAGTGGCACCGGGGTCATGAGCGGGGACTGACCTGTGCCGGTGCGACCGTCAGCGCGGGGCGATGACCCCGCGCTCGACGGTCGCACCACCGGCGGCGACCAGCTCGCCGTCCCGCCACACCTCGCGGACCCGCCCGGCCAGCCCGGTCAGGTCGCCGGCGTCGCCGTCCAGGACGACGACGTCGGCGCGCTTGCCCGGCTCCAGGCTGCCCAGCTCGCCGGCGACGCCCAGCAGCTCGGCCGCCGACAGGGTGGTGGCGTGCCAGGCCTGCTCCGGGGTCAGGCCGCAGTCGGCCATCAGCCCGAGCTCGACCAGGTTGTCCCCGTGCGGCCCGACCCCGCTGTCGGTGCCCATGGCGACCTTCACGCCGGCCGCGATCGCCCGGGTCACCGACTCGTCGTGCACGGACTGCACGACGCGGGCTTTCTCGACCACGGCGGTCGGCAGCTGCGCGCCGCCGGCCACCGCGGCGAGGACGGCGCGCGGCGCGGCCAGCGTCGGCACCAGCCAGGTGCCGTGCGCCAGCATCAGCTCGATCGCCTCGTCGTCGAGGTAGATGCCGTGCTCGATGGAGCGGATCCCGGCCCGGACGGCGTTCTTGATCCCCTCCGCCCCCTGCGCGTGCGCCATGACGGCGACGTGCGCGGCGTTCGCCTCCTCGACCAGCACGTCCAGCTCGACCGGGCGGAAGTGCGGGTGGCGCGGGTCGTCGCGGGCGGAGAGGACGCCGCCGCTGGTGGCCACCTTGATCACGTCGGCGCCGGCCCGCAGCAGCTCGCGGACGGTGCGGCGCATCTCGTCGGGTCCGTCGACGATCGTGCGCGGCCGGCCCGGGTGCGGGCCCATCAGCGGGAACTCCGCGCCGCAGACGTGCCAGCCGTCGCCGTGCCCGCCGGTCTGGGACAGCATGCTGATCGCGATCTGCATCCGCGGCCCGCTGATCAGGCCCTTCCGCACGGCCTCGGCCACGCCCAGGTCGGCACCACCGGCGTCGCGCACCGAGGTGATGCCGAGGGCGAGCGTGCGGCGCAGGTTGTGCAGCGCCTCGTAGAAGCCGTAGCTGAACGGCGTCTGCAGCGTCCGCATCAGGTCGACGCCGCTCATCATCACGTGCACGTGGCAGTCGAACAGGCCCGGCAGCACGGTCGCGCCGGTGCAGTCGACGACCTCGTCGCCGTCCAGGCCGACGCCGACGGCGACGATCCGGCCGTCCTCGACGGCGACGTCACCGGCGGCCGCAGGGGCGCCCGTGCCGTCGAGGACCTGGCCACCGGAGAACACTCGTCGGGTCATGACGGCAGCCTAGGGCGTCACCCGTTAGCGGTGCTCATCATCTCCGCGCGTGCGGCCTGGGTTAGCGTGCCGTCATGCGGCCCACCGACCTGTCCCTGCTGCGCACCCCCGGCGTCGCTGCGGTGTCCCCGGACGGGACGACGGCCGTCGTCGCCGTCAGCCGGCTGGACCTGGAGGCCGACCAGTACCGCAGCCAGCTCTGGACCGTGCCCACCGACGGATCCGCGCCGGCCCGGCCGCTCACCCACGGCCACCGCGACTCCGCCCCGGCGTTCTCCCCGGACGGGCGCTGGCTCGCCTACCTCTCGGCCGGGCCCCAGGGCGCGCCGCAGCTGCACGTCCTGGCCACCGGTGGGGGAGCGGCCCGCGCGCTGACCGACCACCACCTGGGTGCGGGTGCGCCGGTCTGGTCCCCGGACTCCCGCCGGATCGCCTACGTCGCCCGGGTCCCCGAGGCCGGCCGTTACGGCACCGACCCCGACGTGGCCCCGGCCGCCGAGGCGCCCCGGCTGATCACCACGCTGAAGTACCGCGCCGACGGCGTCGGGTTCACCAGCGACCGGCGTCCGCACGTGTTCGTCGTCGACCTGCCGGCCGACACCGCCGAGGACCTCATCGAACCGGCCGCGCCGTTCCAGGTCACCGGCGGGGACGTCGACGACTCCGACGTCACCTGGAGCCCGGACGGCGCCGAGCTCGCGTTCGTCTCGGCCCGGCACGAGGGCGCCGACACCGACCGGGTCAGCGACGTGTACGCCGTCCGGCCCGACGGCTCGGGGCTGCGCCGGGTCACCGACTCCCGCGCCGCGGTCTCCCACCCCGCCTACGACCCGACCGGCACCACGATCTACGCGACGGCCGTCCCGGACCTGGGCCCGGCGGGCCGGGATTTCGTCGGCCGCAACTCCACCCTGGTCCGGGTGGACGCCGCCGGGGGACCGCTGGTGCCGCTGCTGGACCCGGAGGACCACGACCGCGGCGACGAGACGCCGGCGACGGTGGTGGCCGACGGGGCGGTGTTCCTCGGCGTCCAGCGCCGCGGCGCCGTCGAGCTGCTGCGGGTGCCGCTGGACGGTGGTGCGCCGGAGGCGCTGGTCGACGGGCCGTACACGGTGCGCGGCATCGGGGCCGGCGGCGGCGTCGTCGTGGCGACCGTCGCGCACGACCGGTCCGCCGGTGAGCTGATCGCGATCACCCCGGGACGGCGCCGGCTGCTCACCGGCTTCGGGGCACCCCTGCAGGCCACCGGCCGGCTGCACCGGATGCGGGAGACCACGGCCACCGCGCCGGACGGCTACCCGGTCCACGGCTGGGTCACCACGCCGCC
Source organism: Modestobacter muralis (assembly GCF_010682105.1). Classification (GTDB taxonomy): domain Bacteria; phylum Actinomycetota; class Actinomycetes; order Mycobacteriales; family Geodermatophilaceae; genus Modestobacter; species Modestobacter muralis. Next base: position 89,092 of record NZ_JAAGWH010000005.1, read on the forward strand.
CGGGCCGGGGCCGCACCCGGTGCTGCTCACCGTGCACGGCGGCCCGTTCGCCCAGTACGGGTGGACGCTGTTCGACGAGACGCAGGCCTACGTCGAGGCCGGCTACGCGGTGCTGATGTGCAACCCGCGGGGCTCCTCGGGCTACGGGCAGGCACACGGCCGGGCCGTCAAGGAGCACATGGGCGAGAAGGACGCCGACGACGTCCTCGCCTTCCTCGACGCCGCCCTCGCCGACCCCACGCTGGACGCCGCACGGGTGGGGCTGATGGGCGGCTCGTACGGCGGGTTCATGACCACGCTGCTGCTGGGCCGCACCGACCGCTTCGTCGCCGGCATCAGCGAGCGCGGGTTCAACGACCCGGTCAGCTTCGTGGGCTCCTCCGACATCGGGTTCTTCTTCCCCGACGAGTACGTGGGCACCGACCCCGAGCGGATCGCCGCCCAGTCGCCGATGGCCTCCGCGCACCGGATCACCACGCCCACGCTGGTCATCCACTCGGAGGAGGACTGGCGCTGTCCGCTGGAGCAGGGCACCCGGCTCTACGTCGAGCTCAAGCGCCGCGGCGTGCCGACCGAGCTGCTGCTGTTCCCGGGGGAGGGGCACGAGCTGTCGCGCTCGGGGACGCCGAAGCACCGTCGCGCCCGCCTGGAGCACGTGCTGCGCTGGTGGGGCCGGTGGCTGCCCACGTCGCGGAACACCTCCGCGGTGGCCGAGCTGCCGGCCGGGTCCTCGGCCGCCGGGCAGCCGCTGGCGGTCCAGGCCACCCGGCTCTCATGACCCCGCCGGAGCTGCTGGGCGCGGCACCGGAGCTGGCCGCGACGGCGCTGCGCACGGTGCAGGTGGAGTTCCCCAACGGGCTGCGGGTCGACTACGCCGCCCCCGGCGACGCCCCGCACCGGCCGCGGGACCGGCACCCGGCGTTCTACGGCAGCTACGACTGGCACTCCGCGGTCGAGATGCACTGGGTGCTGGCCCGGCTGCTGCGGGTGGCGCCGGCGCAGGTCGCCGCCGCGGAGATCAGGGCGGTGTTCGACGAGCACTGGACGCCGGCGGCGATCGCGGCCGAGGTCGCCTTCGCCGCGTCGTCCCCGGGCTGGGAGCGGCCCTACGGGTGGGCGTGGGCGCTGACCCTGCACGAGGAGCTCGCGTCCTGGTCCGACGACGGTGATCCCGACGCGCTGCGCTGGGCGGCGGCGCTGCAGCCGCTGGCCGACCACTTCCTCGGCGCGTACGCCCGCTGGCTGCCGGCCGCGACCTACCCGGTGCGGTACGGACTGCACCCCAACAGCGCCTTCGGGTTGCTGAGGGCGCTGCCGGCCGCCCGCCGGGCCGGTGTCGACGGGCTGCTCACCGACGCCGCCCGCCGGTGGTTCGGCGCCGACACCGCCGCCCCGCTGCGCTGGGAGCCCTCGGGCTCGGACTTCCTGTCCCCGGCGCTGACCGAGGCCGTGCTGATGACCGCGGTGCTCCCGGACCCGGCGCCCTGGCTGGCCGGGTTCCTGCCGGACGGCGTCGCGCTCACCCCGGCCGGGGTCGGCGACGCCGCCGACGGGCAGACGGCCCACCTGCACGGGTTGAACCTGAGCCGGGCATGGTGCCTGCGCCGGCTGGCCGACGCGCTGCCGGGGGACCGGTCGCGCCTGCTGGCGTCAGCTGCGGAGCACGCCGCCGCGGCGCTGCCCTTCGTGAGCGGCAGCCACTACACGGTCGAGCACTGGCTGGTCGCGTACGCCCTGCTGTACCTCGACCCGGCGTACTGAGCGCTGCGTTCGTCGGATGGGCGACCGAGGCCCTAGCGTGCAGGCATGGCGCTCATCTACCCGATCCAGGCCGACGCTCCCGAGCCCGACGAGGACTCGGAGCCCGCGTTCGAGGAGCTCGCCGCCGAGCTGTCCGACACCTGGCTCGTCCAGATCGAGGCCGACGAGGACGACGAGGGCGTGTCGTTCGGCCCGATGTCGGCACCGGCCGCCTTCGAGCTCGGCGTCGAACTGGACGACCGGCGGCCGGACTGGACGATCTCGGTCCTCCCGCTGCACGTGCCCGGGACGGCGGACGAGTTGATCGCCGGCTTCGAGGACGACGAGGACTGACCGGGGTCAGCGGACCGGGCGGTACTGGCGCGCGACCTCGGCGGCGGTGAGCGTGCGGTCGAACACCGCCGCCGAGGACAGCGAGCCGCTGAACCAGGGGTTCGTCGGCTTGTCCGGCCACAGGCCGAGCTCGCCCCCGCCGAAGCGCCAGAAGGACCCGGCCATCGGCTCACCGGTGGTCTGGGCGGCGTTCGCGGCGACCTCCTGGCCGTCGACGTACAGGCGCATCCCGGTGCTCCCGAGCGTGGCGGTCACCAGGTGCCACCGGCCGTCGGCGTAGGAGGTGCCGGCCGGGCTGCTCACCGTGTGGTAGGTGCCGCGGTAGACGCCGAACACCAGTGCGCCGGCATCGGTCATGTAGACGTGCCGGTCGTACTGGCCGGCCCCGGTCTCCTGGCTGTTCACCCCGAAGAGCCGGCCGCCGGGCGCCGAGGTGCGGAACCAGACCTGGGTGGTGAAGACGTCCGGGGCGGCCGACGATCGGGCGGTGCTGATCCAGCCGGTCGCACCGTCGAGGGTGACCGCCGCGACCGGGCCGTACCCGCAGTCCGGGCCGGCCGCGCCCAGCACGACGCCGCCGCGGTAGGTGCCGTTGCCCTTGTTGGTGCGGCCGGGGACCGAGACGGTGCCCGTGTTGTAGGCGGTGGTCCCGGTCGTCTCGCGGAGTGCGTAGAACCGGGCGGCCGGAGCGGCCGACTCGTCGATGCAGCCCCAGGCGAGCACCGAGTCCATCGTGATGCTGTTGCCCGGGTCGGTCGTGCTGGCCGAGAAGGTCGCCCCGGCAGACGTGGGCGGGGTCAGCAGCAGCGGGCAGGTGGCGACCAGGACGCCGGTCACAACCGTGCGCCGGACGAGTGGGGTGCGGCGGGTGCTGGGCGTCGCGTGCCGACCGGGCCGGCGGGGGCGCGCCGGAACCGGTGCCCCGGTCCCGGTGCCGCACGGGGCCGGCGCGCGGTGCCATCCGGCCGCAGCGACCAGCGCGACCAGCGCCCCGGCGGCCGCGGCCAGCGGGAGCCAGCGCTGCCCGGCGGCCCAGACCACCGGCAGCCCGACGAACGGGACGCGCAGGACGCCGGCGCCGTGGACGGCCGAGGGTGCGACGAGAGAGGTGTCGGGGTCGGCGTTCGCGTCGCCCTGCAGGCGCAGCCCACCGTCCTCGATCGCGGTCAACCGGTGCAGCCGCGCCGCACCGGGCCGGTCGGGGTCGTCGACGAGCAGGACGCGGCCCACCTGGGGGGTACCGGTGACGGGACGGACGACGACCACGTCACCGGCGACGACGGCGGGGGCCATCGACCCGCTCATCACCACGGTCGTCTCCCAGCCCAGCACGACGGGGAGCTGCGACCAGAGGAGCAGCCCGACCAGCAGCGTCAGGGCGCCGCGGGCCAGGGTGGTGACCGCGACGGCGACCCAGCCGTCCCGGACCGCGCGGCCGGCGGACGGGCCGGCGTCCTGCGGTGCGCGCACGGGTCTCTCCTGGCTCATCGGGTCGGGTCGGGTCAGGGGTCGGGCGCTCAGGGCGCCGTCGACCTGACCTCCCAGACGAAGGTCATGGTCGCGGTCGAGTCCTGGGTCGCGTTTCCCGCGTTCGGGTCGACCCGGTAGGTGACCCGGTAGGTGCGCTGCTCGCCCACGTCGCCGGCGAGCGTCCACGCCGACCCGCCGGCGCTGTACTCGGTGGGGTAGCCGGCGAGGGTGCGCGAGAAGACCGGCGCCCCGGCCGGGGCGCTGAAGTCGGAGCAGTCCACGGCGGTGCCGGTGCCCTGGACGACGTCGAGGGTGATGTTCTGGGTCAGCAGGAGGGGTCCGGTCAGCGCGGCGCCGTACAGCCGCACCTCGCCGGGCACCGAGCCGTCGGAGGTGACGGTGAGGCACCGGCTGTCGCTGGCGCCCGGCCACAGCTCGTCGGCCTGGAACAGCGCGCTGGCGCGGTCGGTGCTCAGCTGCACGCGGCCGGTCGTCCAGGAGTTGCCCTCGTTCTCCGCCCGGGCGCTGAAGGCGGCGTAGGACGTCGACCAGGTGAGGACGCCGGACAGCAGCAGGCCGACGACCGCCGCGACAGCACCGCCGAGGCGGGCCGAGCGGCGCGGGGGTGGTGCGGCGCGGTGGGAGGTCACGGTGCGTCCTGAGGTCGGAGGGAGCCGGCGGCCGGAGCCGCGATCGGGTCGTGTGCAGGGGCCATCGGGCTCACGACAGGTGTTCGTGAGCCGCAGTCCCGTGGCCTCACCCCTCGGGGGGACCCGTCCTGGCACGATCACCGGCACACGACGGGGAGGCGGGCCGATGCCCTGGACGGCGCTGCGCTCGTGGCGCCAGCGGGTGGGTGGCCTGCCCCGGCGGCAGCGCCGGCTCGTGGTCGCGGCGGCGGTGGCCGGGTGGCTCGCGGCGACCTACGGCCTCCTGGTGGCACTGCAGGCCGCGGTCGGGGACGACCCGGTGGACCTACTCCAGCCGCTCGGCCCGCTGGCCGGCACGCTGGGCGGCACCACGCTGGGGCTGCGGTGGCAGCGGCGGCGGACGGGCGGAGGCGACCGACAACGGCAGCTCGGGGCGGCGCTGCGGTCCCGGCGGCTGCCCGCGGACGCCGACCCGGCGGTCTGGCGACCGCTGCTGGCGGGGGAGCAGCGCGCCCTGCGGCGGCTGCTCGTCACCGGGTCGGGGGCACTGGTGCTGCTGGTGGTGCTGGTCGTCGTGCTGGTGGCGACCCTGGCCGGGGACGCGGACCTCGGACACCTGGCCGTCGGGGGCGGGCT
>NZ_JAAGWH010000006.1 GCF_010682105.1 Modestobacter muralis
CGTCGCCGCGGTGGTCGCGCTGCTGGTCGGCATCGGCCGCCACCAGCAGCGGCGGCTGGCGGACCTGGTCGCACAGCGGCCTGACGACGGCCCGGCCTGACCATCCCGCGGACCGTGAGCCCGCGGAGGGCCGGCCGGGCGGCGTCGCGGCGGTCCGCCTCGACGCCGCCCGGTCGGGTCAGTCCCGGCGGCGCGACCCGAGGCGCCGCGAGGTCGCGACGCCCAGCAGCACGAGGAGGAGCGCCAGAGCGGCCTCGACCTCGCGGGCCCGGCCGCTGGCCCGCAGCACGCCGAGCGCGTCGGGCCGGGCGAGCCGGGTGCCCAGCAGCAGGCCGCCGAGCGCGGAGTCGACCCCGGCCCCGACGGTCACGACGTCCTGGGACGGCGACCGCAGCCGGGCGGTGAGCCCGGCGTCGGCGAGCGCGCCGGCCAGCGTGCCGACGTCGGCCCGCCCGGGCCGGGTGCCGGTCCGGGCGGTGGCGGCAGCCCGCAGACCGAGGACGAAGCCGCGCACGTCGTCGGCGACGACGTCCACGTCACCACCGCGGGCGGTGACCTGGACGGGTGCGCCGTCCACCTCGATCGACAGGTCGCCGGTCAGCTCGAGGCGGCCCAGCTCCGGGATCATCCCCGGGAGGCGTTCTCGGCGGTGGTGATGCGCAGGGTGCCGTTCAGCCGCCAGGTGGCGCGGGGGGCGTCCGGGCCGGTCTCGCGGGGCACCTCGACGACCATCTCGACGAACTCGTAGTTGATGGCCGCGCCCTTGCCGGTCAGGTAGGACCACATCTCCTTGCCGAGGTCGGCGAAGCTGGTGGTCTCGTGCGACTTGATGTCGCGGGTACCGGTGGCGGCGTCGTTGTTCGTCATGCTCATGGTGGTCTCCTGGGCTCGGATCGAGGGCTCGTACGCGGGACCCGGCCGGAGGCGGTGTCCCGGACCCCGTGGCTCGCGCCGCGGACTCGATCGCCCCCTACCCGGTTGGCCTGCTGCGAACCGGCCGTGCGCAACCGACTACCAGCCCCGGCTGCGCCACTCGTCGAGGGCGGGTCGCTCGGCGCCCAGCGTGGTGTCCGCGCCGTGCCCCGGGTAGACCCAGGTCTCGTCGGGCAGCACGTCGAACAGCCGCGCCCGGACGTCGTCGAGCAGGCTGGTGAACCGGGCGGTGTCGCCCTGGGTGTTGCCGACCCCGCCGGGGAAGAGGCTGTCGCCGGTGAACACGTGCGTGCCCGCCTCGTCCCCGCCCCGCCAGACCAGCGCGATGCTGCCGGGGGTGTGCCCGCGCAGGTGCACCACCTCGAGCACCTGGTCACCGACCGCGACGGTGTCGCCGTGCTCGACCGGTCGGGTGACCGGCACCGGCAGGTCGGCGGCGTCCGCGGGGTGGGCGACGGTCTGCGCGCCGGTCGCCGCGACGACCTCGGGCAGCGCGCGGTGGTGGTCCCAGTGCCCGTGCGTGGTGACGACGGTGCGGACGTCGGCGTCCCCGACCAGGGCCAGCAGCGCGGCCGGCTCGGCGGCGGCGTCGACCAGCAGCGACTGTCCGGTCGCGGTGCTGGTGAGGAGGTAGACGTTGTTGGCCATCTCGCTCACGGCCAGCTTGGTGACGGTCAGGCCGGGCAGCTCGCGCGTCTGCGCCGGCCCACCCACCTCGACGTCCCCGGTGTACTGCGCGCTCATCCTGCTCCGATCGAGAACTGTCGGTGACCCCGGCTAGGTTCACCATCATGGACGCCGGCGCAGGTCCCGCACGCCCGGCCGCCCTGCCCCTGCCGGCCGCCGGGGGCGACGGCCTCGTCGGGCTGACGGCCACCGAGCTGGCCGCCCGGGTCCGCTCCGGGGGGCTGTCCGCGGTCGACGTCGTCCGCGCGCACCTGCGCCACCTGGCCGCCGCCGAGTCCCGGATCGGGGCGTTCCGCGTGGTCCGCGCCGAGGCCGCGCTCGCCGAGGCCGCCGCCGTCGACGCCTCGCCCCGGCGGGCCGAGCTGCCGCTGGCCGGTGTGCCGATCGCGGTCAAGGACAACGTCGCGGTGGCCGGTGAGGTCACCACCGACGGGTCGCCGGCGCACTCCCCGGGGCCGGCCGCCGCCGACCACCCGGTGGTCGCCCGGCTGCGGGAGGCCGGTGCCGTGGTCGTCGGGATCACCCGGGTCCCCGAGCTGTGCGTCTTTGCCGCGACCGACGGTCCCGGCACCCTCACCCGCAACCCCTGGGACACCGCACGGTCGCCGGCGGGGTCCTCCGGCGGCAGCGCCGCGGCGGTGGCGGCCGGCGTCGTGCCGCTCGCCCACGGCAACGACGGGATGGGGTCGCTGCGGCTGCCCGCCGCGGCCTGCGGCCTGGTCACCCTCAAGCCCGGCTCCGGCGTCGTGCCGGCGGCGATCGGTGCCGACAGCTGGTCGGGCATGGCCGAGAACGGCGTGCTCGCCACCACCGTCGCCGACCTCGCCCTCGGGCTGGCCGTGCTGGCCGCGGTCGACCCGGAGCCCCCGACCGGGCCGGTGGGGCCGCTGCGGATCGCGGTGTCCACCCGGTCGCCCGTGCCCGGGGTCCGGCTCGACCGTGCCGGGCGGGCCGCCGTCGACGCGGTCGCCGCGGAGCTGCGCGCTGCCGGGCACACCGTCGTCCACCGCGACCCGGTGGTCACCCCGGTGGCCGCGCTGGGCACCGTGGCCCGCTGGCTGGCCGGGGCCGACGCCGACGCCGAGGCGCTCGGCCTCGACCGGCGGGCGATGGAGCGGCGCAACCGCGTGCACGCCCGGCTCGGCAGCTGGGTCCGCCGGGCCGGACTCGACCGCCCGCAGCCGGCCCTGCGGGCCCGGATGACCGCCTTCTTCGGCGACGTCGACGTCCTGCTCACCCCGGTCACCTCGGGTCCGCCGCTGCCCGCCCGGCCGTGGCACGAGCGCGGCTGGCTGGCCAACGTCGGCGCCGACGCGCGCTGGGCGCCGTGGACGGCGGCGTGGAACGGGGCCGGGCTCCCGGCGCTCGTGCTGCCCGCCGGGCCGGGCCGGGCGGGGCTGCCCACCTCGGTCCAGCTGGTCGGACCCCCCGGTGCCGAAGCGCGTCTACTCTGGCTGGCCGGGGAGCTGGAACGCCGGATGCCCTGGCGGCGATACGCCCCGGTCCTCGACCCGCGAGCGGCCCCCGGCTGACCGGGCGCGGCGTCCGGCCACCCCGCTGTGGCGGGCGACACCCGGCCGACACCGGCCGCGGGGAAGCCCGCTCCCGCGGGTGCCGTTCACCTCGGTGACGGACCCGCGAGGTCACCCGCACACCACCGCACCACCAGCCCGGACCGTCACCGGCCCCGGGCCTCGCGCCACCGGCCTCCGGGCCCACGCACCACCTGGTCCCCGCCCCCGGGCGGGGAGGCCAGCACCGGACCACTGCGACCGACAGGGATCACATGGACAGGCTCGTCGTCCGCGGCGCCCGCGAGCACAACCTCAAGGACGTCCACCTCGACCTGCCCCGCGACGCGATGATCGTGTTCACGGGGCTCTCCGGATCGGGCAAGTCGAGCCTCGCGTTCGACACGATCTTCGCCGAGGGGCAGCGCCGCTACGTCGAGTCGCTGTCGGCCTACGCCCGCCAGTTCCTCGGCCAGATGGACAAGCCCGACGTCGACTTCATCGAGGGGCTCTCGCCGGCCGTCTCGATCGACCAGAAGTCGACCAACCGCAACCCGCGGTCGACCGTCGGCACCATCACCGAGGTCTACGACTACCTGCGCCTGCTCTACGCCCGCGCCGGCCAGCCGCACTGCCCCAACTGCGGCAAGCCGATCTCCCGGCAGACGCCGCAGCAGATCGTCGACCAGGTCCTCGCCATGGCCGAGGGCACCCGCTTCCAGGTGCTGGCCCCCGTCGTCCGGGCCCGCAAGGGCGAGTACGTCGACCTCTTCAGCTCGCTGCAGACCCAGGGCTTCTCCCGCGTCCGCGTCGACGGCACCATCCACCCGCTGACCGAGCCGCCGACGCTCAAGAAGCAGGAGAAGCACACGATCGAGGTGATCGTCGACCGCCTCACGGTCAAGGAGAGCGCCAAGCGGCGGCTCACCGACTCCGTCGAGACCGCCCTCGGGCTGGCCGGCGGCCTGGTCGTGCTGGACTTCGTCGACCTGGCCGAGGACGACCCGGAGCGCGAGCGCACCTTCTCCGAGCACCTGGCCTGCATCGACGACGGGTTGTCCTTCGAGGCGCTCGAGCCCCGCTCGTTCTCCTTCAACTCGCCCTTCGGCGCGTGCCCCGAGTGCACCGGCATCGGCACCCGCAAGGAGGTCGACCCCGACCTGGTCGTCCCCGACCCGGGCAAGAGCCTCGCCGAGGGCGCCATCGCCCCGTGGGCCGGGTCGATGAGCAACGAGTACTTCCAGCGGCTGCTCGGCGGGCTGGCCGACATGAACGGCTTCTCGATGAACACCCCGTGGGAGCAGCTCCCCGCGAAGGTGCAGAAGTCGGTGCTGCACGGGTCCCCGGACCAGGTGCACGTGAAGTACAAGAACCGCTACGGCCGCGAGCGCAGCTACTACGCCGCCTTCGAGGGCGTCCTGCCCTTCCTCGAGCGCCGCCACGAGGACACCGACAGCGAGTTCATGAAGGACAAGTACGAGGGCTACATGCGCGACGTGCCCTGCCCCGTCTGCCACGGCACCCGGCTCAAGCCGGAGATCCTCGCCGTCAAGATGATGGGCCGGTCGATCGCGGAGGTCACCGGGCTGTCCATCGGTGAGGCCTCGGAGTGGCTCAACGCCCTGGAGCTGGGGGAGCGCGAGCGGGCGATCGCCGTCCAGGTGCTCCGGGAGATCCAGGCCCGCTTGTCCTTCCTCGTCTCCGTCGGCCTGGACTACCTGTCCCTGGACCGTCCGGCCGCCACGCTGGCCGGTGGAGAGGCGCAGCGCATCCGGCTGGCCACCCAGATCGGCTCCGGGCTCGTCGGCGTCCTCTACGTGCTCGACGAGCCCTCGATCGGGCTGCACCAGCGCGACAACGTCCGGCTGATCGAGACGCTGGTCCGGCTGCGCGACATGGGCAACACACTGATCGTCGTCGAGCACGACGAGGACACCATCAAGCAGGCCGACTGGATCGTCGACATCGGTCCGGGCGCCGGCGAGCACGGTGGTGAGGTCGTGGTCAGCGGCAGCTACGCGGACCTGCTCGCCAGCGAGCGGTCGATCACCGGTGCGTACCTGTCCGGGCGCCGGGAGATCACCATCCCGAAGATCCGCCGCGAGCGGACGCCGGGCCGCGAGCTGGTCGTCAAGGGCGCCCGGGAGAACACCCTGCGCGGCATCGACGTCGCGTTCCCGCTGGGGATGCTGGTCGGCGTCACCGGGGTGTCGGGCTCGGGCAAGTCCAGCCTGGTCAACGACATCCTCTACACGACCCTGGCCAACGAGCTGAACCGGGCGCGGATGGTGCCCGGCCGGCACCGCACCATCACCGGCCTGGACCAGCTGGACAAGGTCGTCGGTGTCGACCAGTCGCCGATCGGGCGCACCCCGCGGTCGAACCCGGCCACCTACACCGGGGTGTGGGACCACGTCCGCAAGCTGTTCGCCAGCACGTCGGAGGCCAAGGTCCGCGGCTACCAGCCCGGCCGGTTCTCCTTCAACGTCAAGGGCGGCCGCTGCGAGGCCTGCTCCGGCGACGGCACGCTGAAGATCGAGATGAACTTCCTGCCCGACGTCTACGTGCCCTGCGAGGTGTGCAAGGGCGCCCGGTTCAACCGGGAGACCCTCGAGGTGCACTACAAGGGCAAGACGGTCTCCGAGGTGCTCAACATGCCGATCGAGGAGGCCGCCGAGTTCTTCGCCGCGATCCCGGCGATCGCCCGGTACATGCGCACCCTCACCGACGTGGGGCTGGGCTACGTCCGGCTCGGCCAGCCGGCCACCACGTTGTCCGGTGGTGAGGCGCAGCGGGTCAAGCTGGCCAGCGAGCTGCAGAAGCGCTCCAACGGCCGGACGATCTACGTGCTCGACGAGCCGACCACCGGCCTGCACTTCGAGGACATCAACAAGCTGCTGCAGGTCATCCAGGGCCTGGTCGACAAGGGCAACTCGGTCATCGTCATCGAGCACAACCTCGACGTGATCAAGAGCGCCGACTGGCTCATCGACATGGGCCCCGAGGGCGGGTTCCGCGGCGGGCAGGTCGTCGCCGAGGGGACGCCGGAGTTCGTCGCCACGGTGCCGGAGAGCCACACCGGCCGGTTCCTCGCCGAGATCCTCGACCCCGCCGCGGTGGCCGCGGCGGCCGAGGGCACGAAGAAGCGTCCCCGCAGGAAGCCGCAGCTGGCCTCGGTGTCGGCCGGCGACCAGGCCAGCTGACCGCGCAGTCCCGCCGTGACGGCCCGCCGGCCGCGTCCCCGCCGGGGGTGCGGCCGGCGGCGTCCCGCGGGCGGTCCGGTGCAGGTCAGCGGGCCGCCCGGCGGGGCAGGGGCGGGCGGGACCGGCCGGCCCGGCGGACTGTCGGTGGGCCGACCTAATCTGGGGGCATGCCCGACCCGTCCACGTACCGCCCAGCGGTCGGCAGCATCCCCGAGGACCCGGGGGTCTACAAGTTCCGCGACCCGGCCGGCCGGGTCATCTACGTCGGCAAGGCCAAGAGCCTCCGGCAGCGGCTGAACAGCTACTTCGCCGACGTCTACGGCCTGCACCCGCGCACCCGGCAGATGGTCACCACCGCCGCCAGCGTCGAGTGGACCGTCGTCGGCACCGAGGTCGAGGCGCTCCAGCTCGAGTACAACTGGATCAAGGAGTTCGACCCGCGGTTCAACGTCCGCTACCGCGACGACAAGAGCTACCCGTCGCTGGCCGTGACGCTGAACGAGGAGTTCCCCCGGCTGCAGGTGATGCGCGGGCCCAAGCGCAAGGGCGTCCGCTACTTCGGCCCCTACGCGCACGCCTGGGCCATCCGCGAGACCCTCGACACCCTGACCCGGGTGTTCCCCGCCCGCACCTGCTCCAACGGCGTCTTCAAGCGCGCCAGCCAGATCGGCCGACCCTGCCTGCTGGGCTACATCGGCAAGTGCGCGGCACCCTGCGTCGGCCGGGTCAGCCCCGAGGAGCACCGCGACATCGTCGAGGACTTCTGCGACTTCATGGGCGGCCGCACCGAGCAGATGACGCGCAGGCTCGAGCGTCAGATGGCCGAGGCCGCCGAGGCGATGGAGTACGAGAAGGCCGCCCGGCTGCGCGACGACCTCGGTGCCCTCCGCCGGGCGATGGAGAAGCAGGCCGTCGTCCTCGGTGACGGCACCGACGCCGACGTCGTCGCCTTCGCCCAGGACGAGCTGGAGGCCAGCGTCCAGGTCTTCCACGTCCGCGGCGGCCGGGTCCGCGGTCAGCGCGGCTGGATCATCGACAAGGTCGAGGACGTCACCACCGGCCAGCTCGTCGAGCAGTTCCTGCTCCAGGTCTACGGCGGGGTCGACGAGCAGACCGGCACCGGCGAGGTCGGCGAGGCCGTGCCCCGTGAGGTGCTGGTCCCCGAGCTCCCCGACGACGCCGACGTCTACACCGAGCTGCTCAGCGAGCTGCGCGGTTCGCAGGTGTCCCTGCGGGTGCCGCAGCGTGGCGACAAGCGCGCCTTGATGGAGACCGTCGAGCGCAACGCCAAGGAGTCCTTCGCCCGGCACCGGGTCAAGCGGGCCAGCGACCTCACCGCCCGCTCGCTGGCGCTGTCGGAGATCCAGGAGGCCCTCGACCTCCCCGACGCCCCGCTGCGGATCGAGTGCATCGACATCTCGCACGTCCAGGGCACCAACGTGGTCGCCAGCATGGTCGTGTTCGAGGACGGCATGGCCAAGAAGTCCGACTACCGCCGGTTCGCCGTCGCCGCCGGCACCGACGACACCGCGGCCATGGCCGAGGTCGTCCGCCGCCGCTTCGCCCGGCACCTCAAGGACGAGGCCGACCGGCGCGACGAGCAGGGCGTCGCCGCCGAGGAGGGCCGGCCGCGCCGGTTCGCCTACCCGCCCAACCTGCTGGTCGTCGACGGCGGTCAGCCACAGGTCGCCGCGGCCAGCCGGTCGCTGGCCGAGCTCGGCATCCTCGACATCGCCGTCTGCGGCCTGGCCAAGCGGATGGAGGAGGTGTGGCTGCCCGAGGACCCCGACCCGGTCATCCTGCCGCGCACCTCCGAGGCGCTGTACCTGCTGCAGCGGGTCCGCGACGAGGCGCACCGGTTCGCGATCACCTACCACCGGCAGAAGCGATCCAGCACCATGTTGGTCTCGCTCCTGGACGACGTCCCGGGGCTCGGCGACACCCGGCGGAAGGCCCTGATGAAGCAGTTCGGATCCCTCAAGCGGCTGCGGGCCGCGACCGTCGAGGAGCTCACCGCAGTGCCCGGCATCGGCCGGCGCACCGCGGAGGCCGTCCTCGCGGCCGTGGCCGAGCCGACTGCGCCGGGGTCGGCGGCCGACCGGGCACCCGACGTGGTCGCCGAGGACGCCGTCGAGCTGGAGGGGGCACCCGTGGCCACCGCTGCACCCGCCGGTGCCGTGCACGGCGCGGCCGCCGGCGACACCGCCGAGATCGGCCGGGTCCACCCGGCCACCGGGAGCGGGGCGTGACCGCCGACGAGCGCGCGGACGTGCCGGCCGAGCACGCGGGCCTGCCGACCGATGCCACGGGCCCGCCGGCTGAGCACGCGGGCTCGTCGGGTGAGGGTGTGCCGGGCGACGTGGCGCCGTCCGCCGACCCGGCGAGCACCGAGCTCGCGCCGCTGGACGTCGTGGTCGTCACCGGCCTGTCCGGCGCCGGCAAGAACACCGCCGGGCGGGTGCTGGAGGACCTCGGCTTCTTCGTCGTCGACAACCTGCCGCCGGCGCTCCTGCAGCCGATGGTCGAGCTCGGCGCCCGCGGCGACCTGCGCCGGTTCGCCGCCGTCGTCGACGTCCGCAGCCGGGCCTTCTCCAGCGACCTGCAGGAGTCGATCCGCCAGCTGGCGGAGGCCGGCCACCGGCCTCGGATCGTCTACGTGCACGCCCGCAACGAGGTCCTCATCCGGCGGTACGAGTCCAACCGGCGGGAGCATCCGCTGCAGGGCAGCGGCCGGCTGGTCGACGGCATCGACGCCGAGCGCGAGCTGCTCACCGGCATCGCCGGCGAGGCCGACCTGTGGGTCGACACCAGCGATCTCAACGTCCACCAGCTGCGGGCCACCCTGGAGTCGGCGTTCATCGCGCACGGGGCCGCCCCCGAGGTGACCGCGACCGTGCTCAGCTTCGGCTTCAAGTACGGCCTGCCGCTGGACGCCGACCTCGTCGTCGACGCCCGGTTCCTGCCCAACCCACACTGGATACCCGAGCTGCGCCCGATGACCGGCCGGGACGCCGAGGTTCGCGACTACGTGCTGGGCCAGGAGCACGCCGGGGAGTTCCTCGACGAGTACATGAAGGTCCTCGCCCTGCTGCTGCCCGGTTACCGGCGCGAGGGCAAGCGCTACCTCACCCTCGCCGTGGGCTGCACCGGCGGCAAGCACCGCAGTGTCGCGATCGCCGAGGAGTTCGCCCGCCGGCTCTCCGCCGTGGGCGTCACCGCCTCGGCGCGGCACCGCGACCTGGGGCGCGAGTGAGCGACGCCGGCCGGCCGGTGCGGATCGCCGTCCCGCCGCCGGTCCCGGCCGCCCGCCCTGCCCGCGCCCCGCTGGGCCCCGACGGCCCGCGGGTCGTCGCGCTCGGCGGCGGGCACGGGCTGGCCGCCTCGCTCGCCGCCTGGCGGCTGCTCACCAGCACGCTGACCGCCGTGGTGACCGTGGCCGACGACGGCGGCAGCTCCGGCCGCATCCGCCGCGAGCTGCCGGTGCTCCCACCCGGTGACCTGCGGATGGCCCTGGCCGCGCTGGCCGGCGACGAGCCGCGCACCCAGGCGATGGCCGCTCTGCTGCAGCACCGGATCGGCGGGGAGGGCGCGCTCGCCGGCCACCCCGTCGGCAACCTGATGCTCACCGGCTGGACCGAGCTGCACCAGGGCGACACCGTGCGGGCGCTGCGCTCGCTGGAGGACCTCCTGGGCTCCGTCGGCCGGGTGCTGCCGATGGCCGACGTCCCGCTCGACCTGGTGGCCACCGTGGCCAGCGTCGACCCCGACGACCCCCGGGAGACCCGGCGCATCCGCGGGCAGGTGGCGATCGCCTCGACCCCGGGCCGGGTGCGCGAGATCCACGTCTCCCCGGCCGACCCCCCGGTGCACCCCGACGTGCTCGCCGCGATCGCCGAGGCCGACGTCATCACCCTCGGGCCGGGGTCCTGGTACACCTCCGTGCTGCCGCACCTGCTGGTGCCGCGGCTGCGGGCCGCGCTGGCCGCCAGCCCGGCCCGGGTGGTCGTCGTGCTGAACCTGGAGCCACAGCCGGGTGAGACGGACGGGTTCTCCCCGCAGGAGCACCTGAGGGTCCTGCTGGGGCACCTCGGAGGCGTGTCGTTGCACACTGTCATCGCTGATGCCGCTGCGGTTGTTGACCGGCGTGGTCTGCTGTCTGCTGTGCAGGGGTGCGGTGCCGAGCTGGTCCTGGCTCCGGTGGCAGCACCTGACGACGCAGCACGGCACGATCCGCACCGGCTCGCCGCCGCACTGGCCTCAGTGGTCGGTGCCCGGTGACCACCGGGGGAGTGGCTGCGCACCGGGACGACCGGTGCACCGGCCGGCACACAGGGGGAAGGGAACACCGCTCATGGCGATGACTGCGATGGTGAAGGACGAGCTCTCCCGCGTGGAGTGCACGAAGACCTCCGAGCGCAAGGCCGAGGTGACGGCGCTGCTGCGCTTCTCCGGCGGCCTGCACATCGTGGGTGGCCGCGTGGTCATCGAGGCCGAGCTCGACACCGGCTCGGTGGCCCGGCGACTGCGTCGCGACATCAGCGAGGTCTACGGCTACACCAGCGGCGTCAGCGTGCTCGCCGGGGGCAACATCCGCCGCGGCGTGCGCTACCTGGTCCGCATCGCCAAGCACGGCGAGGGCCTGGCCCGGCAGACCGGCCTGGTCGACCAGCGCGGCCGCCCGGTGCGCGGGCTGCCGCCGTCGGTGGTCTCCGGCGGCATCGGTGACGCCGAGGCGGCCTGGCGCGGGGCCTTCCTGGCCCACGGGTCGCTGACCGAGCCGGGCCGCTCGTCGTCCCTGGAGGTCACCTGCCCCGGGCCGGAGGCGGCGATGGCCCTGGTGGGCGCTGCCCGCCGGCTCGGCATCGCGGCCAAGGCCCGCGAGGTGCGCGGCACCGACCGGGTCGTGGTCCGCGACGGCGACGCGATCAGTGCGCTGCTCACCCGGATGGGCGCCCACGAGGCGGTGCTGGCCTGGGAGGAACGGCGGATGCGCCGCGAGGTGCGGGCCACGGCCAACCGGCTGGCCAACTTCGACGACGCCAACCTGCGCCGCTCGGCGCGGGCCGCGGTCGCCGCCAGCGCCCGGGTCGAGCGCGCCCTGGAGATCCTGGCCGACGAGGCACCGGAGCACCTGCTGGTGGCCGGGCGGCTGCGGCTGGAGTTCGGGCAGGCCTCGCTGGAGGAGCTCGGTCAGCGCGCGGACCCGCCGATGACCAAGGACGCCGTCGCCGGGCGCATACGGCGTCTGCTGGCGATGGCCGACAAGCGCGCCAAGGACCTCGGCATCCCGGACACGGAGTCCGTCGTCACCGACGACATGCTCGCCCAGTAGACGAAGGACCCCCTTGCCCCCCGCCACGAGCAAGCTCGCGGCGGGGCCCTGCCAGGGGGCCGACGAGCTCTCATGACGTCCGCGACGTCTCTCCACCGTGGCGTGGGGAGACGTCGCGGACGTCTGTGCGGGGCTGGGTGGACGGGTGGACCGGCCTTTCAGGCCGGTGGGCGCCGCCCGTTAGGCTGCGTGCGAAATGTGGCCGCGCACACGGTGCGGCCGACGGTTCCGCTGGGCCGACCGGCCCGGCTGGGCGACGAGGTCTGGGAGGCCGCAGTGACGGTACGGGTCGGGATCAACGGGTTCGGCAGGATCGGCCGCAACTTCTACCGCGCGGTCGCGGCGAGCGGCGCGGACGTCGAGATCGTGGCGGTCAACGACCTCACCACGCCCGAGACGCTGGCGCACCTGCTCAAGTACGACTCGATCCTGGGCAAGCTGCCCGAGGACGTCTCGGTCTTCGGCGACGGCATCAAGGTCGGCGAGAAGACCGTCAAGGTCCTCGCCGAGCGCGACCCGGCCAACCTGCCCTGGGGCGAGCTGGGTGTCGACATCGTCGTGGAGTCCACCGGCTTCTTCACCAAGGCCGAGGACGCCCGCAAGCACGTCGACGCCGGTGGCGCCAAGAAGGTCATCATCTCCGCGCCGGCCACGGGCGACGACCTGACGATCGTCATGGGCGTCAACCACGAGCAGTACGACGGCTCGCAGACGATCATCAGCAACGCGTCCTGCACCACCAACTGCCTGGCCCCGCTGGCCAAGGTCCTCAACGACGCGTTCGGCATCGAGCGTGGCCTGATGACCACGATCCACGCCTACACCGCCGACCAGAACCTGCAGGACGGCCCGCACAAGGACCTCCGCCGCGCCCGCGCCGCCGCGCTGAACATCGTCCCCACCAGCACCGGTGCGGCCAAGGCCATCGGCCTGGTCCTGCCCGAGCTCAAGGGCAAGCTCGACGGCTACGCCCTGCGCGTCCCGGTCCCGACCGGCTCGGCCACCGACCTCACCGTCACCGTGGGCCGCGACGTCACCGTCGAGGAGGTCAACGCGGCCTACAAGGCGGCCGCCGACGGCCCGCTGGCGCCCTACCTGGTCTACACCGACGCGCCGATCGTCTCCTCCGACATCGTCACCGACCCGGCGTCGTGCATCTTCGACTCCGGCCTGACCAAGGTGTTCGGCAACCAGGTCAAGGTCGTGGGCTGGTACGACAACGAGTGGGGCTACTCCAACCGCCTGGTCGACTCGGTCGTCCTGGTCGGCTCGAAGCTCACGGCCTGATGCGGTCCGTCGACGAGCTCATCGCCGACGGGGTCGCAGGGAGGCGCGTGCTGCTGCGCGCCGACCTGAACGTCCCGCTGGACAAGAAGACCGGCGCGATCACCGACGACGGTCGGATCCGCGCCAGCCTGCCCACCCTGCAAGCCCTGCAGGCCGCCGGTGCCCGGGTGATCGTGGCCGCCCACCTGGGCCGTCCGAAGGGCGCCCCGGACCCGCAGTTCTCGCTCGCCCCGGTCGCCGCCCGGCTGGGTGAGATGCTCGGCAGCCCGGTGACCCTGGCCGGCGACGTGGCCGGCGCCGACGCCACCGCGAAGGTGGCCGGGCTCGCCGACGGCGACGTGCTGATGCTGGAGAACGTCCGCTTCGAGGCCGCCGAGACGTCGAAGGACGACGCCGTCCGCGGCGAGCTGGCCGACCGGCTGGCCGGCCTGGCCGACCTCTACGTCGACGACGCGTTCGGCGCCGTGCACCGCAAGCACGCCTCGGTGTACGACGTCGCGCTGCGCCTCCCGCACGCGGCCGGCCGGCTGGTCGCCCGCGAGCTGGACGTGCTCACCCGGCTCACCGAGAGCCCCGAGCGCCCGTACGTGGTCGTCCTCGGCGGCTCCAAGGTCAGCGACAAGCTGGGCGTCATCGAGGCGCTGCTGCCCCGGGTCGACAAGCTGCTGATCGGTGGCGGGATGACCTACACCTTCCTGGCCGCCCAGGGCCTGGAGGTCGGTAAGTCGCTGCTGGAGGCCGACCAGGTCGACACCTGCCGCCGCCTGCTGGCCGAGGCCGGCGACCGGATCGTGCTGCCGGTGGACCTGGTCAGCGCCACCGAGTTCAGCGCCGAGGCCACGACGCGGGTCGTGCCCTTCGACGCCATCCCGGCCGACGAGGAGGCCCTGGACATCGGGCCGCGCAGCGTCGAGCTGTTCACCGAGCAGCTCGCCGGTGCCCGCACCGTGTTCTGGAACGGCCCGGTCGGCGTCTTCGAGCTGGCCCCCTTCCAGGCCGGCACCCGGGGCGTCGCGCAGGCCGTGGCCGCCGTCGACGGGCTGTCGGTGGTCGGTGGTGGTGACTCCGCCGCCTCCGTGCGCACGCTCGGGCTCGACGAGGCCGCCTACGGGCACATCAGCACCGGTGGGGGCGCCTCGCTGGAGTTCCTCGAGGGCCGGGAGCTCCCCGGCCTCGCGGTCCTGGCCGACTGAGGCCCGCGACGATGGCACGCACGAAGGTGACCCCGGTCCGGGAGGGCCGGCGCCCGCTGATCGCCGGCAACTGGAAGATGAACCTCACGCACCTCGAGGCGATCGGGCTGGTGCAGAAGCTGGCCTTCTCGCTCACCGACCCGCAGCTCGAGGCGGCCGAGGTCGTCGTCGTCCCGCCGTTCACCGCGCTGCGCAGCGTGCAGACGCTGGTGGCCGGCGACAAGCTGGAGATCGGCTACGGCGCGCAGGACCTCTCGGCGGCCGACGACGGTGCCTACACCGGCGACGTCAGCGGGGCGATGCTCGCCGCGCTGGCCTGCCGGTACGTCCTGGTCGGCCACTCCGAGCGGCGCACGCTGCACGGTGAGGACGACGCGGTCGTCGCCGCCAAGGTGCAGGCAGCGCTGCGGCACGGGCTGGTGCCCCTGCTGTGCGTGGGGGAGGGGCTCGACGTCCGGCGGGAGGGCGCGCAGGTCACGCACTGCACCGCCCAGCTCGACCGGGCGCTCGACGGCCTCACCGCCGACCAGCTCCAGGAGCTGGTCATCGCCTACGAGCCGGTCTGGGCGATCGGCACCGGCGAGGTGGCCACCCCCGCTGATGCGCAGGAGGTCTGTGGGGCGCTGCGGGCACGGCTCGCCGAGAGCCACGGCCCGGAACTGGCCGCTGCCGTCCGTATCCTCTACGGAGGTTCGGTGAAGGCCGACAACACGGCCGGGATCCTCGCCGGCCCGGACGTCGACGGCGCGCTCGTCGGCGGGGCCAGCCTGGACGCCGACCAGTTCGCGCAGATCTGTCGAACCGCCGCCGAGGTCAGCTGACCCCTGCCGGCACCGACCGGGTGGAGCAGCAACCACGTTGACGTACAGCACCGGACGACGGCCGATCGGCCGCACCTCTCCCGCGGGGGTGCGACGGTCGGCCGTCGTGCTGTCCGTGCTCGTCTCCCTGGCGGTGCTCACCGGGTGCAGCGGCGGCAACACCGGCGTCGCCGCGGTGCCGACCCAGGCCGGTGAGCCCGGCAGCGGCGTGACCGGCGTCCGGGCGCCGTCCGACGTCACCGGGGGCACCCTGCGGGTGGTCGCCGGGCAGGTCGACAGCCTCGACCCGCAGCGCTCCTACGCCACCGGCGTCTGGAACCTGATGCGGCTCTACACCCGCACCCTGGTCACCTACTCCTCGGCGCCGGGCCGGACCGACGAGCTCGTGCCCGACCTGGCCACCGACCTGGGCACCACGCCTGACGGCGGCCGCACCTGGACCTTCACGCTGCGGGAGGGCGTCCGGTTCGAGACCGGCCGACCGATCACCTCCCGCGACGTCAAGTACGGCATCGAGCGGTCCTTCGCCTCCGAGGTCGTCGTCGGCGGGCCGACCTACGTCGTGGACCTGCTCGACGACAAGGCCGACCCCTACCCGGGGCCCTACCAGGACGAGACGGCGGACCGGCTGGGGCTGCGGTCGGTCACCACCCCGGACGACCGCACGATCGTCTTCACCCTGACCACGCCGACGCCGGACTTCCCCTTCGTCATGGCGCTGCCCTCCAGCAGCCCGGTGCCCGCCGAGAAGGACACCGGTGGCGCCTACGGCGACGACCCGATCAGCTCCGGGCCCTACATGATCACCTCGGTGGACGCCCAGGCCGGCATCGCCCTGGAGCGCAACCCGCAGTGGGACCCGGCCACCGACGACGTCCGGACGGCGCTGCCCGACGCGGTGCTGGTGCGCACCGGCCTGTCCGGCGTGGCCCGTGACCAGGCGCTGCTCGCCGGCTCCGCCGACCTCGACCTCTCCGGCACCGGGGTGCAGCAGGCGACCACCAGCCGGCTCGCCGACGACGCGCTGGCCGGGCGGATCGACGACGTGACCACCGGCGCGGTCCGGCTCCTGGCGATGCCGACGACGGTGTCGCCGATGGAGAACCGCGACTGCCGTGCCGCGGTGGCCGCCGTGGTCGACCGCGGTGCGGTCCAGGAGGCGCTGCAGGGCCCGGGCAACGCCGAGCGCACCTCGGTGCTGTGGCCGCGGGCGGTCGCCGACGGCCCGGCCGAGGGCGACCCGCAGCCCGACGTCGGCGCAGCCCGCGCGGCGCTGACCGCCTGCGGCCGGCCCGACGGCTTCGAGACGGTGCTGGCCGTCCCCGACGTGCCCGCCAGCGTGCTGGTCGCCCAGGCGCTGGCCGCGGAGCTCGCGGAGGTCGGCATCACGGCCGACGTGCGGCCGCTGGACCCGAGCACCTACTACTCGGACATCAGCAACCCCGACACGGTCACCGCCGCCGGGTACGGCCTGGTGCTGGCCACCTGGACCGCCGACTTCCCGACCGCCGCCTCGTTCCTGGTGCCGCTGGTCGACGGCCGGTCCATCCGGGGTCTGGGCAACACGAACTACGCCCGGCTCGACGACCCCGGCGTCAACGGCCTCGTCGACGCCGCCCGGGCAGCTCCCGACCCGGCGGTCTCCGTCGACGCGTGGCGGCAGGTGGCCGACGCGGTGCGGCAGACCGCGGCCTACGTGCCGCTGGCCGAGACCCGGGTGCAGCTGCTCGCCGGCCAGCGGCTGCGCAACGGCGTGGTCATGCAGCCCTACGGCAGCTACGACGTCGCCACCGCCGGCATCGGCTGACCCCGCCCTGCGGCGGTCGACCGGGCCGGCCGCGCCGTCCGTTAGGCTGGTCCGCTGAGAGCCCGCGACCACGTGGGTGGGACCTCACCCGCCGGCGTGGGCAGAGGACAGGAGACGGACGACGATGGAACTGTTCCTCAACGTGGTGCTGGCGCTGACCAGCGTCCTGCTGATCGTGCTCATCCTGCTGCACCGCGGCAAGGGCGGTGGGCTGTCCTCGATGTTCGGTGGCGCCGTCTCCTCGCAGCTGTCCGGCAGCTCCGTGGTCGAGAAGAACCTCAACCGGCTGACCGTGTTCGCCGGCCTGCTGTGGACGATCTGCATCGTCGGCCTCGGCATCCTCATCAAGGCCTGATTAAGGACCCCCTCTCCCCCCACCCTTCGCAGGCTCAGGGCGGGCCCCTGAGAGGGGGCCGGGCCGGTGGAGGGGCTGTTTGTTCGCTGCTGTCGCGGACGGTCCGGTCCCGGTACCGGGGGAGGCCGGATCGTGACCTGGAACGCCTTCCCAGGCCCTAGACTGCGCGCGCGGTGATCACTCAGTCACCGCGACGGGGCGACGATCAGGGGGGCCGCTCGTGGCTGGTGGGAACGCGATCCGGGGGAGCCGGGTCGGTGCAGGTCCGATGGGTGAGGTCGAACGGGGCGAGACGGCACCTCGCAACCGGGTCGGCTTCTGGTGTGCGAACGGGCACGAGTCGCGGATCGCCTTCGCGGCCGACATCGAGGTGCCGGACTGCTGGGACTGCCCGCGCTGCGGGCTGCCGGCCGGCACCGACCAGCAGAACCCTCCGCCCGCACCGCGGACGGAGCCGTACAAGACGCACCTCGCCTACGTGCGGGAGCGTCGCTCCGACGAGGACGGCGACGCCCTCCTCCAGGAGGCACTGACCCGGCTGCGGGCCCGCCGGGGCGCCTGACGAAGGACCCCGCTGCTCCCCAGCACTCGCGAGCTCGCACTGGGACCCTGCAGCGGGGCCGGAGAGCATCGGCCCGATCACCCCATGAGCAGCTGGGGTGACCGGGCCGGTGTCGTCGTGGGGCGGGTCAGCCCCGCAGGAGCCGGCCGGCGGCGTCGGCGTCGAGCAGCCAGCGGGTCGCCCGGCGGCCGCGCGCACCGGCGGCCGGGAGGTCGACCGGCTCGGCCCCGCCGAGTGCCCGGGCCACGGCCTCGGCCTTGCCCTCGCCGCTGACCAGCAGCCACACCTCCTCCGCCGCGGTGATCGCCGAGAACCCGAGGCTCACCCGGGTCGGCGGCGGCTTCGGGCAGTCCCGCACCGCCACGACCGGGCGCTCGTCGGTGACAGCGGGGGAGTCGGGGAAGATCGAGGCCACGTGGCCCTCGGGCCCCATGCCCAGCATCAGCACGTCGATCCGCGGCACGGCACCGCCGTCGTCGGCGACCGCCGCGAGCTGCTCGGCGTACCAGGCCGCGGCCTCCTCCGGTGAGTCGTACCCGGCGTCGGAGGAGGGCATCGGGTGCACCTTCTCCGGGTCGATCGTGACGTGGTCCAGCAGCGCCTGCTGGGCACCGAGCTCGTTGCGGTCCGGGTGGTCGACGGGCACCCAGCGCTCGTCGCCCCACCAGACGTGCACGGCGGTCCAGTCGACCACCGCGTGCTCGGGCTCGGCGGCCAGCGCGGCCACCCGCTGCAGCACCGCGGTGCCGATCCCGCCGCCGGTGAGCACCACCGACGCCGTCCCGTGCACCGCCTGGGCGGCGGCCAGCCGCGCGACGAGCGCGGAGGCCACCGAGCGGGCGAGGGTGTCGGCGTCGGGCTCGATGACGACGTCGGGGGTCTGGCCCTCGCGCAGGGGCCCGCCGCGAGCTTGCGAGTGGTGGGGGGCAGGAGGGTCCTTCTGCTGGTCGCCGGGGGACTCCTGGCTCATCGCTTCCTCCGCTTCGTGCCCGCGGCGGCCTCGGCGGCCGGGGAACCGGGGTCCTGGACCATCGCCTGCTCGTCCGAGTCGTCGGCCGGGTCGTCGTGCTCGCCGCTCTGGGCGACGTCGTCGGACCCCTCCGAGGACGGCGGGACGGTCGGCAGCGGCGCGGCCGCACCGGTCGGCTCACCGCCGTCGGTCTCGCCCGTCGGCGGCTTCGCCGGCTGTCCCGCCGACGCAGCCCGCATCGGGTCGAACCAGACGTGCTCACGCAGCGCGGGGCGGTCGGACAGGCCGGTCTCGCCGGTCACCACCTCCAGGGCCTCGCTGAACGGCTCGTCCTGGTCCAGCCGGCGCAGCTCCTCGCCGATGAGCTCGCCGAGCGAGCGGTCCGGCAGCGCGACCGTGGCCTCGGGCCGGTTCGGCTGCTGGATCACCGCACCGCCCTTGCGGTCGTCCTGCAGGCGGACCTCCTCGTCCTGGTCCAGCCGCAGGGTCACCGAGTCGATGCCGGCCGGACCGGGCACGCGGGTGCTCGGCACGACGCGGATCTCGCACTCGCAGCGGGAGGACAGCCAGCCGGCGACCAGCTGGGCCGTCGCGTTGTGCACGTCACCGGACACCTCACCGCCCAGCACCCGCACGGCCTCGGCGCGGCGCCCGGAGACCGAGTCCAGCGTGGAGGCCAGCGTCGCCCGCCAGGGCGTGCTCCGGGTCCAGGTCAGGTCGGTGTCGCCGGGGGCGTAGTCCCTGGCCCGGATCGACAGGGCGCCCACCGGGTCCTCGGACATGGAGGAGTCGCTGATCCGGCGGTCGGCGATCACGCCGAGCGCGTCGGTGGAGACCCGCTCCGGCGGCGGTGCGTGCCACCAGGTCACCACCGGGGCGTCGGCGGCCAGCAGCGGCAGCACGACCGACTCCGCGTGCAGGCCGAGCCGGCCGTACATGCGCATGACCACGGCCTCGCCCGGGCCGAGCCGCCCACCGACGACGACCTCGGCGTCCAGTCGCGGCACCGGCGCCTCGATCTGGCGGCGCACCACGATCAGCAGCCGGCAGGGGTTGGTCGCGGCGGCGGCGCTGGCGGCCTCCTCGGCCTCGGCGACCCGGCTCTCGTCGGCGACGACCACCAGGGTCAGCGCCACGCCGCTCATCACCGCGCCCCCGGTACGGCGCTGGGCGGCCAGCTCCCTGACCACCGCGGATCCGGTGGTGTCCCACAGCGTCGTCACGACAGGCCTCTCTCGTAGGTCGGGTGCACGGCGCCCGTCGTCCCGGTCACGGTCGGCGCCACGAGCGACCCTCGGCGGCGAGCATGTCCTCGGCGGCGCGCGGGCCCCACTCGCCGGCCCGGTAGGGCTGCGGCGTGGTGCCGGCCCAGAACTCCTCCAGCGGGTCGATGACCGACCAGGACGCCTCCACCTCCGCGTTGCGGGGGAAGAGGGTGGCGTCGCCGAGCAGCACGTCGAGCAGCAGTCGCTCGTAGGCCTCGGGGCTGGCCTCGGTGAACTGCTCGCCGTAGAGGAAGTCCATCGCGACGTCGCGGACCTCCATGACGCTGCCAGGCACCTTGGAGCCGAACTTCAGCGTCATGCCCTCGTCGGGCTGCACCCGGATCACCAGCTGGTTGTGGCCCAGCTCCTCGGTGTCGGTGGGCGCGAAGGGCAGGTGCGGGGCCCGCTTGAACACCAGCGCGATCTCGGTGACCCGGCGGGGGAGCCGCTTGCCGGTGCGCAGGTAGAACGGGACGCCGGCCCAGCGCCGGGTCTCCACTCCGAGTCGGACCGCGGCGTAGGTCTCGGTCGTGGAGTCGTCGGCGACGCCGTTCTCCTGGCGGTACCCGGTGGCCCGCTGGCCGGCCAGCCAGCCCTGCTCGTACTGGCCGCGGACGGCGAAGCGCTCCATGTCCTCGGGTTCGGGGACCGACACCGCGCGCAGCACCTTCAGCTTCTCGGTGCGGATCTCCTCGGCGGAGAACTCGACCGGCTCCTCCATGGCGGTGAGCGCCAGCAGCTGGAGCAGGTGGTTCTGCAGCACGTCGCGCGCGGCACCGGTCTTCTCGTAGAAGCCGGCGCGGCCGCCGATGCCGACGTCCTCGGCCATGGTGATCTGCACCGAGTCGACGTGGTGGCCGTTCCAGACCGGCTCGAACAGCTCGTTGGCGAAGCGCAGCGCCAGCAGGTTCTGGACCGTCTCCTTGCCCAGGTAGTGGTCGATCCGGAAGACGTCGTCGGCGGTGAACACCGAGTCGACCAGTGCGTTGAGCTCGCGGCTGGAGGCCAGGTCGTTGCCGAAGGGCTTCTCCACGACCACGCGGCGCCAGCGGTCGGTGGTGCTCTCGGCCATCCCGGTGCGCTCCATCTGCTTGAGCACGGTGGGGAACATGGCCGGGGGGATCGACAGGTAGAAGGCGGCGTTGCCACCGATGCCGTGGCTGCCCTCGAGCTCGGTGAGGTTGGCGGCCAGCTCGTCGAAGGCGTTGTCGTCGTCGAAGGAGCCCTGGATGAAGCGGACGCTGTTGGCCAACCGCTCCCAGACCTCCTCGCGCCAGGGGGTGCGCGCGTGCTCACGGGCGGCCGACCGGGCCAGCTCGGAGAACTCGGAGTCGCCCCAGTCGCGACGGGCGAAGCCCAGCAGGGCGAAGTTGGTGGGCAGCAGGCCCCGGTTGGCCAGGTCGTAGACGGCCGGGAGGAGCTTCTTGCGCGACAGGTCGCCGGTGATCCCGAAGACGACCAGAGCGCAGGGCTCCGGCACTCGGGGCAGCCGCCGGTCCCGCGGGTCGCGCAACGGGTTGGTGGACATCGTTTCCGTCCTCGAGGCTCGCAGTGGTGCCCCGCCGTCCGGCTCGGCGGGGCGGTCCGGACGGCAGGGCGGGTGCGGGGCGGTGCGTCCGGTCACCCGGACGCACCGCCCCGGTGGATCACTTCTTGTCTTCGAGCTGCTCCTTGACCGAGCCGGTCAGCTCGTCCCACGCGTCGACGAACTTCTGCACGGCCTCCTCCTCGAGGACGCGGAAGACGTCGTCGAAGTCGATGCCGGCCGCGGCCACGTCGGCCATGACCTTCTCGGCCTGGGCGTAGGAGGACTGCACCGGGGTGCCGACCTGCCCGTGGTCGGCGAAGGCCTGCATGGTCTTGCCGGGCATGGTGTTCACGGTGTCCGGGGCAGTGAGCTCGGACAGGTACAGGGTGTCGGAGTAGTCGGGGTTCTTGACCCCGGTCGAGGCCCACAGCGGCCGCTGCTTGCTCGCGCCCTTGGCCTCCAGCGCCTTCCAGCGGTCGGAGGAGAAGACCTCCTCGTAGGCCTGGTAGGCCAGCTGGGCGTTGGCGACACCGGCCTTGCCCTTGAGCGAGGCGTCGGCGCCGGCGGCGTCCAGGCGCTTGTCGATCTCGGTGTCCACGCGGGACACGAAGAACGAGGCGACGGACTCGATGCCCTCGAAGGAGGCCTCCGGGTCCTCGGCCAGTCGCTGCTCGAGGCCGGCGATGTAGGCCTCCATGACGGCCTTGTAGCGCTCCAGGCTGAAGATCAGCGTCACGTTGACGCTGATGCCCTTGGCGATCGTGGTCGTGATCGCCGGCAGGCTGGCCAGCGTGGCCGGGATCTTGATGAAGAGGTTCGGCCGGTCGACGAGCCACCACAGGTGGGCGGCCTCGGCGGCGGTGCCGTCCTCGTCGTGGGCCAGGCCGGGGGCCACCTCGAGGGAGACCCGGCCGTCGCGCCCGGTGCGGTCGAAGACCGGCTTCAGCAGGTCGCAGGCGTCGCGGACGTCGGCGGCGGTGATGGTGCGCAGCGCCTCCTCGACGCTGACGCTGCGCACGGCCAGGGCGTGCAGCTGGTCGTCGTAGGACTTCGACCCGCTGATCGCCGCGGCGAAGATGCTCGGGTTGGTGGTGACGCCGACGACGCTGGACTCGTCGACCAGCTTCTGCAGGTCACCGCCGTGGATCAGGTCGCGGGAGAGGTCGTCCAGCCAGACGGCGACCCCCGTCTCGGACAGCTTCGCGAGGTTCTCGTTCTGAGCCATGTGACTGCCTTCCGTGGTGGGCGGGGCCCCCGTGCCGGGGGCCCCGCCGCGAGACTGCGTGTGGAGGGTCGTTCGGCCCCGTCCCGAGGAGGGACGCGGCCCTCTTTCAGTGGTCGCCGGTGGCGGTGGAGGAGTAGACCCCGCCGCGGGAGACGGCGGCACCGGACGGCGGCGTGGCACCGTTGGCAGCAGCCTCGATGCTCTCCCGGGCGGCGGCCACGACGGCGTCGGCGGTCAGGCCGAACTCCTCGTAGAGCTTCGAGAAGCTGGCGCTGGCGCCGTAGTGGTTGAGCCCGACGATCCGGCCGGCGTCGCCGACGAACTCGCGCCAGCCCATGGGCACCCCGGCCTCGACGCTGACGCGCGCCTTGACCGTGGGGGGCAGGACCTGCTCGCGGTAGGCCTGGTCCTGCTCGGCGAACCACTCCCAGCAGGGGAGGGAGACGACCCGGGTCGGGACGCCGGCCGCCTCGAGCTGCTCACGCGCGGCGACGGCGATCTGCACCTCGGAGCCGGTGCCCATCAGCACGACCTCGGGGGTGCCGGTCGAGGCCTCGGCCAGCACGTAGCCGCCCTTGGCGACGCCCTCGGCGGAGCCGAACTCGCTCCGGTCGAACACCGGCAGGTTCTGCCGGGACAGCGCCAGGCCGGCGGGCCGGTCGTTGTTCTCCAGGATCGTCCGCCACGCGACCGCGGTCTCGTTGGCGTCGGCCGGGCGGACGAAGTCCAGACCCGGGATGGCGCGCAGCGCGGCGTAGTGCTCGATCGGCTGGTGGGTCGGGCCGTCCTCGCCCAGGCCGATGGAGTCGTGCGTCCACACGTAGGTCACCGGCAGCTGCATGAGGGCGGCGAGTCGCACCGCGCCGCGCATGTAGTCGGAGAAGGTGAGGAACGTGCCGCCGTAGACGCGGGTGCCGCCGTGCAGGGCGATCCCGTTCATGACCGCGCCCATGGCGTGCTCGCGCACACCGAAGTGCAGCGTGCGGCCGTAGGGGCCACCGGACCACGCCTTGGTCTGGCGGCTGGCCGGCAGGAACGACGGCTCGCCCTTGACCGCGGTGTTGTTGCTCTCGGCCAGGTCGGCCGAGCCGCCCCACAGCTCGGGGAGCTCGGGGTACAGCGCCGCGAGCACCTCACCGGAGGCCTTGCGGGTGGCCACGCCCTTGGGGTCGGCGTCCCAGCTGGGGAGCTTCGCCTGCCAGCCCTCGGGCAGGGTACGGGTGGTCATCCGCTCCAGCAGCGCGGCGGCCTCGGGGTTGCCCTGCTGCCACGCCTTGAACCGGGTCTGCCAGGCGGCCTGGGCCTCCTGGCCGCGGGTGACGGCCTTGCGGGTGTGCTCGATGACCTCCGGCGCGACGTCGAAGGTCTTCTCGGGGTCGAAGCCGAGCACCTCCTTGGTCGCTTCCACCTCGGCGTCGCCGAGCGCGGAGCCGTGCACCCCGCCGGTGTTCTGCTTGTTCGGCGAGGGCCAGCCGATCACCGTGCGCAGCACGATGATCGAGGGCCTGGTCGTCTCGGCCTTGGCGGCGGCGAACGCGGCGTCGATCGAGGCGAGGTCCTCACCGTCGTCGACGTGCTGGACGTGCCAGCCGTAGGCGGCGTAGCGCGCGCCGACGTCCTCGGTGAAGGCGATCGTGGTGTCGTCCTCGATCGAGATCTTGTTGTCGTCGTAGACCAGGACGAGGTTGCCCAGCTGCTGCGTGCCGGCCAGCGAGGACGCCTCGCCGGAGATGCCCTCCTCCAGGTCGCCGTCGGAGGCGAAGGCCCAGATGGTGTGGTCGAACAGGCTCTCGCCCTCGGGCGCCTCGGGGTCGAGCAGGCCGCGCTCGCGGCGGGCGGCCATGGCCATGCCGACCGCGTTGCCGACACCCTGGCCCAGCGGGCCGGTGGTGGTCTCGACGCCGGCGGTGTGGCCGACCTCGGGGTGGCCCGGGGTCTTCGAGCCCCAGGTGCGCAGCGCCTGCAGGTCCTCGAGCTCCAGGCCGTAGCCGGCCAGGTAGAGCTGGACGTACAGCGTCAGGCTGGAGTGGCCCATGGAGAGGACGAACCGGTCACGGGCGGGCCAGTTGGGGTCGGACGGGTCGTGCGTGAGCCACTTCTGGAAGAGGAGGTAGGCGACCGGCGCCATGCTCATGGCGGTGCCGGGGTGGCCGTTGCCGACCTTCTGGACGGCGTCCATCGCCAGCACGCGGGCGGTGTCGATGGCCTTGCGGTCCAGGTCGCCGAAGCTCTCGGGCAGGGTCGGCTGGGGCTGGCGCGGCGAACCCGTGGGGGTGTCGCTGGCGGCCTCGGCCGGCGCCTCGGCGCTCGTGGACTGCGTGGAGGAGCTGTTGTCGGTGGTCATGTGGCGCTCGGTGCTCCCTCGGGGAATCGGTCGATGTCGGACCCACCCGGGGGCTCGGGGGCGGCCCTGCCCCGGGCGGACGACGGTGCACACCACGGCCGCCCCGGTCGGCGCGGTCGGAGGTCGTGACCGGAAGCGCGCCGTCGTCCTCGACGTCCGCCCTACCCGCATCACGCGCAGAGTCAACGTGATCAAACCCTAGTCATCTCCGGCGCTGCGCAGAGGGAGGCAGGCTAGGATGGGCGGGCAACCCCCACTCCCGGCGGAGAAGGACTCATCGGTGCCCTGCTGCCCGCGCGACGCCGCGCCCCTGGGCACCCGGTGACCACGATCGCCGACCGCTCGGTGAGCCCGGCGCGCCCCCTGCGCACGGCCCGCGCGACGGTGGCCGCCTACGTCTCGCTGACCAAGCCCAAGCTCGTCGAGCTGCTGCTGGTCACCACCCTGCCGGCGATGATGCTGGCCGACGGCGGCTGGCCGGGCACGGGCCTGGTGGTGGCCACCCTGGTCGGCGGCATGCTCGCCGCGGGGGCCGCGAACACCATCAACTGCTGGTACGACCGCGACATCGACCGGCTGATGTCGCGCACCCGCGACCGGCCGATCCCCAGCGGGGTGATCCGGCCGCGCAACGCGCTGGTCTTCGGCGTCCTGCTGGCCTGGGTCTCGCTGGTCCTGCTGGGCCTGTTCACCACCCCGCTGGCCACCGCCCTCGCGGCCGCCGCGGTGCTGGCCTACTCGGTGCTCTACACGATGGTGCTCAAGCGCCGCACCCGGCACAACACCGTCTTCGGCGGGCTGCCGGGCGCGGCTCCGGTGCTGATCGGGTGGGCGGCGGTCACCGGTTCGCTGGACTGGCCGGCCCTGGTCTTCTTCGGCATCGTCTTCTGCTGGCAGATGCCGCACTTCTGGGCGCTGGCCAGCCGGTTCCGCTTCGACTACTTCCGTGCCGGGGTGCCGATGCTGTCGGTGGTGGCCGGGCCGGTCACCGTCGGCCAGCAGTCCGTCGCCTGGGCCTGGGGCACCCTGGGCACCTCGCTGCTGATGGTGCCGGTGACGCCGCAGCTGGGCTGGATCACCGGCCTGGCCTCGCTGGGCCTGGGCGCCTGGTACGTCGCGGAGTCGCACGCGTGGCTGCGGCGCATCCGGTCCGGCGGCCCCGACCGGCCGATGAAGCTGTTCTCGGTGTCGATCACCTACATGACGCTGCTGTCCATCGCCCTGGTGGCCGACGTCCTCGTCTAGAGAAGGACCCCCTCTCCCCCACGCCTCGCGAGCTCAGCGCGGGCCTCGGAGAGGGGGCCAGAATTCAGGCCCGAGTGCTCAGGGGCCGGGACAGGGCGAGGACGACGGCGGCGAGCAGGACGCCGATCGTGGCGCCGGCGGAGTTCATCGCCCAGTCGTTGGTGTCGCACGCGCGGGCCAGGGCCGGCACGAGCGCCTGCAGCGCCTCGATCGCCACGGAGGCACCGGCTGCGACCAGCAGCACCGTCAGCGGCCGGCGGGTGAGCAGCGTGCCGAGGACGGCCGGCGGCACGAACAGCGCCACGTTGGCCAGCAGCTCGACGCTGCCCAGGGTCGGCAGTGCGAACTGGACGGTGCACCCCACTCCCTCGCCGGCCGGGCGGGCGGCCG
>NZ_JAAGWH010000007.1 GCF_010682105.1 Modestobacter muralis
GGACCAGCGTCAGCGCGACGACCGGCAGCACCGACAGGGTCAGGACGGCGGCGAGGAGCGTCCGCGCGCGGCGGGTCCGCAGCAGCGCGTGACCCAGCAGCGCGGACCCGAGGCAGACCAGCAGCAGTGCGGCGGGCACGAGCGCCGCGTGGTCGAGCAGGGCGTTCGTGATCACCGGAGGGTGGACAGGGTCGGCACGCCGACGACTCTGTCACCGGGAACCGGTCACGTGCCCCCGACGCGGCGGCGGGTCGCCCGAGGGCGTGGCCCCGGACGCACGCCCGGGACGAGAGGTCAGCGGACGGCGGCGGAGACCGGGTGGGCTGCGTCCATCGGCAGCTCGGAGGCCGGCCCGCGGACCGACCAGACCAGCCGCGCGGTGTAGACGGTGATCAGCACGGCGCCGGCCATGTGCAGCAGCACCGCGACCACCGGCAGGTGGGTGAAGTACTGCACGTAGCCGATGACGCCCTGCAGCAGCTCGACGACCAGCAGGTCGCGGGCGGCCCGGCGGACCCGGCCGGGGGAGTCGGTGGCGGCCAGGGCGACCAGCAGGGCGATGGTCAGCCCGATGAGCAGGAACACGACGTCGGCGTGCAGCTGGCTGACCAGCTCGGGGTCGAAGCCGGTGCGCCCGGCCGCCGGATCGCCGCTGTGCGGCCCGCTGCCGGTGACCACCGTGCCCACCACCTGGACCGCAGCCACCGTGGCGGCGATGCCGGTGACCAGCAGCGCGAACGGCCGCCGCACCACCAGCTGACCGACGCCCGGTTCGCGCGACCGCAGCCACAGGACCGTGGCGATCGCGATCAGCACCATCGACAGCAGGAAGTGTGCCGCCACCGTCCACGGGTTCAGCCCGGTCAACACGGTGACCCCGCCCAGCAGCGCCTGCGCCGGGATGCCCAGGAGGCTCAGGACGGCGAGCGTCCGCAGGTCGCGGCGGACCGAGGCGAACACCGCCACGACGGTGGCGACGGCCACGACCGCCACCACGAAGGTCAGCAGCCGGTTGCCGAACTCGATGAGCCCGTGCCCGGCGAGCTCGGGCGTGGGCCGGATGCTCCCGTCGGTGCACTCCGGCCACGTGGGACAGCCCAGACCCGACCCGGTCAGCCGCACCGCACCACCGGTCACGACGATCACGCCGTTGGCGATCACGTTGGCCAGCAGGACGCGGGAGACCACGGACGGGTTCATCCGAGAGCGGAACGACGCGGGAAGAACCGTCACGCGACCGATGCTACTTACGTCGGTGCCCCCGCCGCCCGGCTCGACCAGCCGCCCGGCGCACACCACGACGCACGGGACGTCCCCGGGCCGGGAAACCGGCGATCGGGAGGCCGTGGGCGTCGTGGACAGGTGAGCACTGCCACACCCACACGAGAGGTTCCCACGACCATGACCAGTGGCATCCCGGGTGGCTCCTTCGGGGGCAGCCCCTTCGACGACTTCTTCTCCGCCTTCTTCAGCGCCGGCGGCAACGGCCCCGGCGCCCGCCGGGGCATGCAGCGGGTGGACATCACCCAGCTGCTCAGCGACCACTCCCGCGAGGTGGTGTCCGCGGCAGCGCAGGCGGCCAGCCAGTGGGGGAGTGCGGACCTGGACACCGAGCACCTGCTCTGGGCGCTGGCCGGCCACGAGCCCACCAGCACCCTGCTGGAGCGGGCCGGCGTCGACCCCGCGCAGCTCCAGCGGCAGCTGGAGACGCTGCTGCGCACCGGTGAGCCCACCGGCCGCCCGGTGTCGCTGACCCCCGCCGCCAAGCGGGCCCTGCTCGACGCGCACCAGGTGTCGCGGGCCAGCGGCTCGACCTACATCGGCCCCGAGCACCTGCTCTTCGCCCTCTCGGTGAACCCCGAGTCCGGTGCGGGGCGCGTCCTGGGCGGCGCCCGGGTGACCCCCGAGGCGCTGCAGCAGGCCGCAGCCGGGGGACCGGTCCCGGCCCGCGCCGGGGCGGGCACGCCCGCCGGTGCGCAGCCCCCGTCGTCCACCCCGACGCTGGACGAGTACGGCCGCGACCTCACCGCGCTGGCCCGGGACGGCCGGATCGACCCGGTCATCGGCCGGGCGCAGGAGATCGAGCAGACCATCGAGGTGCTGTCGCGCCGGAA
The DNA here is from genome assembly GCF_010682105.1 of Modestobacter muralis. GTDB lineage: Bacteria > Actinomycetota > Actinomycetes > Mycobacteriales > Geodermatophilaceae > Modestobacter > Modestobacter muralis. The sequence goes on from NZ_JAAGWH010000007.1 coordinate 2,115, forward strand.
CAAGAACAACCCGGTGCTCATCGGGGAGGCCGGCGTCGGCAAGACCGCGATCGTCGAGGGCATCGCCCTGCAGATCGTGGACGGCGACGTCCCCGACTCGCTGCGCGACCGCCGGCTGGTCGAGCTGGACCTCACCGGCCTGGTCGCCGGCACGCGCTACCGCGGGGACTTCGAGGAGCGGCTGAAGAAGGTGATGGACGAGATCCGCGAGCACAGCGACGAGGTGATCGTCTTCATCGACGAGCTGCACACCGTCGTGAACGCCGGGGGCTCCGAGGGCTCGGCCGGCGCGGGCAACATGCTCAAGCCGGCGCTGGCCCGCGGTGAGCTGCACATCATCGGCGCGACGACGCTCGACGAGTACCGGCGCTCCATCGAGAAGGACCCGGCCCTCGAGCGGCGCTTCCAGCCGGTGCTGGTCCCCGAGCCCAGCACGGCGGACACCATCGCGATCCTGCGCGGGCTGCGGGACCGCTACGAGGCCCACCACCAGGTGCGGTTCACCGACGAGGCGCTGGTCGCCGCGGCGGAGCTGGCGGCCCGCTACATCACCGACCGGCACCTGCCGGACAAGGCCATCGACCTCATCGACCAGGCCGGCGCCCGCACCCGGCTGGCGGTCAAGCGGCCCACCACCGACCTGCGCGACCTCGAGCAGGAGCTCGACCGGCTGCAGCGGGAGAAGGACCAGGCGGTCGCCGCCGAGCACTACGAGCGCGCGTCGGCCCTGCGCGACGAGCTGGCCGCGGTGCAGTCCCGGCTGGAGCAGGCCCGCACCGGTGGCAGCACCGGCATCCCCGAGGTCGGCGCCACCGAGATCGCCGAGGTCGTCTCCCGGGCGACCGGCGTCCCGGTGGCCCAGCTGACCCAGGAGGAGCGGGCCCGCCTGCTCGGCCTGGAGCAGCACCTGCACGAGCGGGTCGTCGGCCAGGACGAGGCCGTCGAGGTGGTCGCCGAGGCGATCCGGCGCTCGCGGGCCGGCCTGGGTGACCCGGACCGGCCGATCGGCAGCTTCCTGTTCCTCGGCCCGACCGGCGTGGGCAAGACCGAGCTGGCCCGGGCGCTGGCGGAGGCACTGTTCGGCGACGCCGACCGGATGGTCCGCCTGGACATGAGCGAGTACTCCGAACGGCACACGGTCAGCCGGCTCGTCGGCTCGCCTCCCGGCTACGTCGGCTACGAGGACGCCGGTCAGCTCACCGAGGCGGTGCGTCGCCGTCCCTACTCGGTCGTCCTGCTCGACGAGATCGAGAAGGCGCACCCGGACGTGTTTAACACGCTCCTGCAGCTGCTGGACGCCGGCCGGCTCACCGACTCCCAGGGCCGCACGGTCGACTTCAGCAACACCGTGGTGATCATGACGAGCAACCTGGGCTCGGAGGCGATCGTCAACGCCGGTCGCGGCCCGCTGGGCTTCACCGCCGGCGGGGCGGGCAACGACCTGCAGGCCCAGGTGATGCGGCGGCTGCGGGAGTCCTTCCGGCCGGAGTTCCTCAACCGGATCGACGAGATCGTCGTCTTCCGGCAGCTGGAGCTCGAGCAGCTGACCCGGATCACCGACCTGCTGCTGGAGGAGACCCGCAGCCGGCTGGCGGCGCAGGGGATCGGCATCGAGTTCACCCCCGAGGCCGTCGCCTGGCTGGCCGAGCGTGGCCACGAGCCGGCGTTCGGCGCCCGGCCGCTGCGCCGGGCGATCCAGCGCGAGGTCGACAACCGGCTCTCCCGGCTGGTGCTCGGTGGTGAGCTGGCCACCGGCCGGCGGGTCGCGGTCGACCTCGTCGACGGCGACCTCGACCTCCGGGTCGCCGACGCCGACCAGCCGGCGGAGGCCCCGGCCGCCGTCTGACGTCGCGGCGGTGCAGGGTGGCCGGCTTCCCGCGACCCCTGCACCGCCGTCCTCGGACGTGACCTGCAGCTCAGGAGCCCGCAAGTAAGGTCCGCCTTGCTTGCGGGCTCCTCGATTAAGCACACAATCGTGTTGTGGAATCCACTGCGGCAGCTGTCGTCCCCGCCGGTGCGCCGGCCGAGGACGGCCGTACCCGTGACCGGGTCAGCGCCCTGCTGCTCGAGCACGGACCGCAGTCGGCCACCGAGCTCGCCGCCCGGCTGGGCGTCAGCCCGGCCGCCGTCCGGCGCCACCTCGACGGGCTGGTCGCCTCCGGTCGGGTCGCCGAGCGGGAGGCCCCCGGCGGCCAGCGGGGAAGGGGTCGTCCCGCCCGGCGGTTCACCCTCACCGACACCGGTCGCTCCGCCTTCCCGCACGCCTACGACGACCTGGCGCTCACCGCGCTGCGGTTCGTCGCCGAGCACGGCGGCCCGGACGCCGTCCGGGCGGTCGCCGAGCAGCAGCTCGCCGGGCTCGCCCAGCGCTGCTCCACCGCCGTCGACATCGCGGTGGAGGAGGCCGGCACCCAGTCGGTCGACCGGGCCCAGGTGCTGGCCACCGCGCTGACCGCCGAGGGCTACGCCGCGACCGCCTCCGCGATCTCCAGCGGCGGCCAGCTGTGCCAGCACCACTGCCCGGTGGCCCACGTCGCCGCCGAGTTCCCGCAGCTGTGCGAGGCCGAGACCGCGGTGATCAGCCGGCTGGTCGGCACGCACGTCCAGCGGCTGGCCACCATCGCCCACGGCGACGGCATCTGCACCACCCACATCCCCACCCAGCGTGCACCCCGCGCCGGGAACAAAGGTGCTCCCGTGAGCCCTGTACCTGCTGGTCGCGCCACGGCTCCTGGAGCCGGCGCCAGCACTCTGAGCACCCCCTCGATCGACCGGGAGAGGACCCCCGCATGACCACCACGCAGCCGGTGCCCAGCACGCCGATGACGCAGGACGAGACGATCGACTCGCTCGGCACCTACCAGTACGGCTGGTCGGACACCGACACCGCGGGGGCCTCGGCCACCCGTGGCATCAACGAGGACGTCGTCCGCGACATCTCCCGCCGCAAGAACGAGCCCGAGTGGATGCTGGAGAAGCGCCTCAAGGCGCTGCAGATCTTCGGCAAGAAGCCCATGCCCGACTGGGGCTCGGACCTGTCCGGGATCGACTTCCAGAACATCAAGTACTTCGTGCGGTCCACCGAGGCGCAGGCCGCCTCGTGGGAGGACCTGCCCGACGACATCAAGAACACCTACGACAAGCTGGGCATCCCGGAGGCCGAGAAGCAGCGGCTGGTCTCCGGTGTCGCGGCCCAGTACGAGTCCGAGGTCGTCTACCACAAGATCCGTGAGGACCTCGAGGAGCAGGGCGTCCTGTTCCTGGACACCGACACGGCGCTGCGCGAGCAGCCCGAGCTGTTCCGCGAGTACTTCGGCTCGGTCATCCCGGCCGGTGACAACAAGTTCTCCGCGCTGAACACCGCGGTGTGGTCGGGTGGCTCGTTCATCTACGTGCCCAAGGGCGTGCAGGTCGAGATCCCGCTGCAGGCCTACTTCCGGATCAACACCGAGAACATGGGCCAGTTCGAGCGCACGCTCATGATCATCGACGAGGGCGCCTACGTGCACTACGTCGAGGGCTGCACCGCGCCGATCTACAAGACCGACTCGCTGCACTCCGCGGTCGTCGAGATCATCGTGAAGAAGAACGCGCGCTGCCGGTACACGACCATCCAGAACTGGTCGAACAACGTCTACAACCTGGTCACCAAGCGGGCCGTGGCCCACGAGGGCGCGACCATGGAGTGGGTCGACGGCAACATCGGCTCCAAGGTGACGATGAAGTACCCGGCCGTGTGGATGACCGGTGAGCACGCCAAGGGCGAGGTCATGTCCATCGCCTTCGCCGGCGAGGGCCAGCACCAGGACGCCGGCGCCAAGATGGTGCACGCCGCCCCGCACACCTCCTCGACCATCGTGAGCAAGTCGGTGGCCCGTGGTGGTGGCCGCACGTCCTACCGCGGTCTCGTGCAGATCGACGAAGGTGCCTACGGCTCCAAGTCCACGGTGAAGTGCGACGCCCTGCTGGTCGACACGATCAGCCGGTCGGACACCTACCCCTACGTCGACGTCCGCGAGGACGACGTGTCCATGGGCCACGAGGCCACGGTCTCCCGGGTCAGCGACGACCAGCTCTTCTACCTGATGAGCCGCGGCATGTCCGAGGACGAGGCGATGGCGATGGTCGTGCGCGGCTTCGTCGAGCCGATCGCCCGGGAGCTGCCGATGGAGTACGCCCTCGAGCTGAACCGCCTGATCGAGCTGCAGATGGAAGGTGCCGTCGGCTGATGTCGAGCAACGACACGAGCAACACGGTGGACCTCGACACCGCTGAACTGGCACACGCGGAGAAGGCCGCCCTCGCCGCGGAGCTGTTCGCTCCCGGCGTGGGCGCCCAGGCCGGCCCGCCGACCACCTCCGCGACGGCCACCGGGTCCGCCGGCGACACGCCCCCCGGGGCGCACTCGCACGGCGGCCCGGTCCTGAACGGGCAGCCGGTGCCCACCGGCTCCCCGGCAGAGCGCTTCACCTCCACCGACCCCGACGCCTTCCCGAAGCCCACGGGCCGCGAGGAGACGTGGCGGTTCACCCCGCTGCGCCGGGCGCGCCAGCTGCTGGACGGCGTCCCGTCCGACGCGCGGCTGCAGGTCGAGAGCGACCTGCCCGACGGTGCTGTGCTCGCCTCGGTCGAGGCCGGCGACCCGCTGCTCAAGGGCCTGCCCGAGCCGGTCGACCGGCTCGCGGCGCTCACCCGCCAGCGCAGCAACGGCGCCACGGTGCTCCGGATCGCCAAGGAGGCCGTGCTCGACCGCCCGGTCACCCTGCGGCTGTCCGGCACCGGCGCCGAGGACGTCGTGTGGGGCCAGCTGGTCGTCGAGGTCGGTGCGTTCGCCCAGGCGACCGTCGTCCTGGACCACGCGGGTCTGGCGAAGTACTCCGGCGGTGCGGCCTTCCTGCTCGGCGACGGTGCGCAGCTGACCGTCGTCTCGGTGCAGGAGTGGGCCCCCGGCACGGTGCACGGCGGCCAGTACGACTCCGTCGTCGGTCGCGACGCCACCCTCAAGCAGGTCGTGGTCACCCTGGGCGGTGACCTGGTCCGGCTGGTGAGCAACGTGTCCTACACCGGCACCGGTGGCTCCGCGGACCTCTACGGCCTGTACTTCGCCGACGAGACCCAGCACCAGGAGCACCGGCTCTGGGTCGACCACAGCGTGCCCAACTGCCGCAGCAACGTCGTCTACAAGGGCGCGCTGCAGGGCGACAAGGCGCACAGCGTGTGGATCGGTGACGTCCGGATCCGCCCGGCCGCCACCGGCACCGAGACCTACGAGCTCAACCGCAACCTGGTGCTCACCGACGGCGCCCGTGCCGACTCGGTGCCCAACCTGGAGATCGAGACCGGCGAGATCGTCAGCGCCGGGCACGCCAGCGCCACCGGCCGGTTCGACGACGAGCAGCTGTTCTACCTCTGCTCCCGTGGCATCGACGCCGAGACCGCCCGCCGCCTGGTCGTCCGCGGCTTCTTCGCCGACGTCGTCCAGCACATCGGCATCCCGGAGCTGCAGGACCGCCTGATGGGCACCATCGACGCCCGCCTCGGCGCGCTCCCGGAGCTCGACGAGCAGCCGGTCGAGGTCGGCTGATGGCGTTCGAGCGCATCTGCGCCGTCTCGGAGGTCCCCGAGGACGGCGCGCTGCGGGTCGAGCTGGACGACGTCGACGTCGCCGTCGTGCAGTTCGACGGCGACTTCTACGCCCTGCAGGACGTCTGCTCGCACGCCGACTTCCCGCTGACGGACGGTGACGTCGACGAGGTCGACGGCGCCCCCACCATCGAGTGCGCGCTGCACGGGTCCTGCTTCGACCTGCGGACCGGTGCCCCCACCAACCTCCCGGCGAACAAGCCGGTCCCTGTCTACCCGGTCCGGGTGGAGGGCGACGACGTCCTGGTCGACGTCGACGCCCCCCTCGCCGTGGCCGCATCCTGAGAGCGAGAACCCCGTGACCAGCCCCACCGCGACCCCGACCGCTTCCGGCCTCAAGGCCGGCAGCGTCCTGGAGATCCGCGACCTGCACGTGACCGTCGGCGACGGCGACGACGCTAAGGAGATCCTCCGCGGCGTCGACCTGACCGTCCGCGGCGGCGAGACCCACGCGATCATGGGCCCCAACGGGTCGGGCAAGTCGACCCTGGCCTACTCGATCGCCGGGCACCCCAAGTACACGATCACCGGCGGCACCGTCACCCTCGACGGCGAGGACGTCCTCGCGATGACCGTCGACGAGCGCGCCCGGGCCGGTCTGTTCCTGGCCATGCAGTACCCGGTCGAGGTGCCCGGCGTCTCGGTGTCGAACTTCCTGCGCACCGCGGCCACCGCCGTCACCGGCGAGGCGCCGAAGCTGCGCACCTGGGTCAAGGACGTGCGCACCGAGATGGCGGCCCTGGAGATGGACTCCGCCTTCGCCGAGCGCAACGTCAACGAGGGCTTCTCCGGTGGTGAGAAGAAGCGCCACGAGATCCTGCAGATGCGCCTGCTCAAGCCGAAGATGGCCATCCTCGACGAGACCGACTCCGGCCTGGACGTCGACGCACTGCGGATCGTCTCCGAGGGCGTCAACCGGGCCAAGGCCGACAGCCCCGTCGGCGTCCTGCTGATCACGCACTACACGCGGATCCTGCGCTACATCAAGCCCGACTTCGTCCACGTCTTCGTGGCCGGCCGCGTCGTCGAGGAGGGCGGCCCGGAGCTCGCCCAGAAGCTCGAGGACGAGGGCTACGCCGCCTACGTCAAGGACTCGGCCGAGCAGGCCGCCGTCGAGAAGACCGCCAGCGAGAAGACCGCCCTGGAGGCGACCCAGCAGTGACCCAGACCGTCTCGCGTCCCGCTGGGGCGCACCAGGTGCCGCTCCCGCTGGACGTCGAGGCGATCCGGGCGGACTTCCCGATCCTCACCCGCACCGTCCGGGACGGGAAGCGGCTGGTCTACCTCGACTCCGGCGCCACCTCGCAGAAGCCGCGCAGCGTCCTGGACGCCGAGCGCTGGTTCTACGAGAACGTCAACGCCGCCCCGCACCGCGGTGCCCACCAGCTCGCCGAGGAGGCCACCGCGGCCTACGAGGCGGCGCGGGCCACCATCGGTGCGTTCCTCGGCGCCCCGGAGAACGAGATCGTGTTCACCCGGAACAGCACCGAGTCGATCAACCTGGTCGCCTACGCGCTGTCGAACGCCGCCACGGCCAAGGAGCCGGAGTTCCGCCGGTACGCCGTCGGTCAGGGCGACGAGATCGTGGTGACCGAGATGGAGCACCACGCCAACCTGCTGCCCTGGCAGCAGCTGTGCGAGCGGACGGGTGCGACCCTGCGCTGGCTCGGGCTCACCGACGACGGCCGCCTGGACCTCTCCGACCTGGACACCGTGGTCAACGAGCGCACCAAGCTCGTCGCGGTCACCCAGCAGTCGAACATCCTGGGCACGATCAACCCGCTCGGCGGCATCATCGCCCGCGCCCACGAGGTCGGGGCCCTGGTGCTGGTCGACGGGGCGCAGTCGGTGCCGCACCAGAAGGTCGACGTCACCGAGCTGGGTGCGGACTTCCTGGTGTTCTCCGGCCACAAGATGCTCGGCCCCACGGGGGTCGGCGTGCTGTGGGGCCGCTACGACGTGCTCGACGCGCTGCCGCCGTTCCTGACCGGTGGCTCGATGATCGAGGTCGTGCGGATGGAGGGCAGCACCTTCGCCGCCCCGCCGCAGCGCTTCGAGGCCGGTGTGCCGATGAGCGCGCAGGTCATCGGTCTGGCCGCGGCCGCCGACTACCTGACCGCCCTGGGCATGGACCGCGTGCAGCAGCACGAGGAGGTGCTCACCGGGTACGCCCTCGAGCAGCTCCAGGCCATCCCCGGCGTCACGGTGATCGGCCCGCCGGACACCGTGGCCCGCGGCGGGGCGATCAGCTTCACCGTCGACGGCGTCCACCCGCACGACGTCGGCCAGGTGCTCGACGACCTGGGCATCGCCGTCCGGGTCGGGCACCACTGCGCCTGGCCGGTCGTGCGCCGCTACGGCGTGCCGGCCACCACCCGGGCCACGTTCTACGTGCACACCGGCTACGACGACGTCGACGCGCTCGTCGAGGGTGTCCGGGAAGCCCAGCGGTTCTTCGGTGTTGTACCTGCCGTGACCGAGGGCGGGACGAACTGATGCAGCTGCAGTCGATGTACCAGGACATCATCCTGGACCACTACCGGAACCCTCACGGGCGCGGTCTCCGCGACCCGTTCGAGGCCGAGGTGCACCACGTCAACCCCACGTGCGGTGACGAGGTCACCATGCGGGTGCACCTGGACGGCGACACCATCGCCGACGTCTCCTACGAGGGGCAGGGCTGCTCGATCAGCCAGGCCTCGGTGTCGGCGATGTACGACCTCGTCATCGGCAAGAGCGTGACCGAGGCGCTGGGCACCGGCGAGCACTTCATGACGTTGATGCAGAGCAAGGGCGACGCGGCCGTCGCCGAGGGCCTCGAGGACGAGCTCGAGGACGCCATCGCGTTCGCCGGGGTCAGCAAGTACCCGGCCCGCGTGAAGTGCGCCCTGATGAGCTGGATGGCGCTCAAGGACGCGAGCGCCCGCGCACTCTCCACTAGCAGTGAGGCGAACTGACATGACCGAGCCCACCACCACTCCCGACGGCGGTCTCTACGGCGGCAAGTCCGCGCTGCTGGAGGACGTCGAGGAGGCCATGCGCGACGTCGTCGACCCCGAGCTCGGCGTGAACGTCGTCGACCTGGGCCTCGTCTACGGCATCGACGTCGACACCGAGGCCAACATCGCGATCCTGGACATGACCCTGACGTCGGCGGCCTGCCCGCTGACCGACGTCATCGAGGACCAGGCCCGCCAGGCCCTCACCGGCCCCGGCCTGGTCGAGGACATCCGGATCAACTGGGTCTGGATGCCGCCGTGGGGCCCGGACAAGATCACCGACGACGGCCGCGAGCAGCTGCGCGCCCTCGGCTTCCGGGTGTAGCTCTGTTCCTGGAGGTGTTGGATCGGCTGGCCGCGGGGGAGACCCCGCCGGCCGATGCGAGTGTCACGACCGTGCCGGCGCCCCTCGGGGCGCCGGCACTCGTCGTCGGGGGGACGGCCTGGCACGTGGTCGCTGCCGACGTCGACCCGGCGTGGGTGACCGCCCAGGTCGCACACGACCCGGTCGCCGCGCCGCTCGGCGCCCGGTTCCTCGCCGCGCTCGCCGACCGGATCGGGGTCGAGCCGGGCGTGCTGGACGCCGTCCTGGTCGCCCCGCCGGCGCCACTGCGACCCGGGGTCCCGCTCCTGCTGGCCGAGCCGGGGGAACACCCACGGGTGGTGCGGGCCCGGCGCCACCGCACCGACGTGCGTGCCTGGACGACGCCTGACGGGTCCGCGCTGCTGGTCCTGGGCCGTGGGGTCGCCGGCCGCTGGGAGGCCGCCATCGAGGTCAACCCGGCCGCCCGGGGCAGAGGGCTGGGCACCGCGCTGGCCGCGGCAGCACCTGCAATGCTGCCGGAGCCCGCCCCGCTGTGGGCGCAGGTCGCTCCGGCCAACGTGGCCTCGCTGCGGGCGTTCCTGGCCGCCGGCTGGCGACCGGTCGGCGCCGAGGTGCTGTTCGGCTCCTGAGTGCAGTGGCTGTAGCGAACCGGCATCAGCGCATGTCAGCGACCCGTGGGGCGGTCTTCCGGCGCCGGGTCTCGTAGCGCGAGCCGACCGCGAGCAGCACGACCCCGGCGACCAGCACGGCCAGCACCCCGGGGAACGGCAGGGTCGCGGCCAGCCGCCCCAGCGCCACGGTCATTACCGAGACCGCGCCCACCACGAACGGCGCCCGCACGTCCGACCTGCTCGCCAGCGTCATCGCCAGCGCCGCGGCCGCCACGACGAGCACCAGTCGGAGCAGGCCGTCGTCGAGCACCGCCAGGGTCACCGACGGCGCGAACCCGGTCACCAGCGCCGGTCCCCAGGCCGGCCACGACCGCTCGGTGGCCAGCGCCCGCCCGGCGTACAGCAGCAGCACCGCCGCGGCCGGCAGCGTGTAGGCCTCCGGCAGGTCCGCCCCGGCGTCCGCGGCCGCCAGCCAGGCTGCCGCGACCAGGGCCGCGCACCCGCCGGCCCGGGCCGGGGTGCGGCCGGTCCGCGCGGCGTACCCGGTGAGGGCCGCGCCGAGCACCCCGAGCCCGGCGGCCGGGGCCAGCAGGTCACCGGACCACCCCAGGTGGACGACGGCGAGCGCGCCGACCCCGACCGCGGACAGCGCCAGCGGCACCTCCGACCGGGAGTGCCGCTCCAGCGACGCGGCGCCCAGCGCCACGACCGCCAGGACCAGCAGCTCGACCCCGGTGCGCCCGGGGGCGGCTGCGCCGTCGGCCTCGAGGAACAGCGCGGCCGCGGCCAGGCAGCCCACCGCGATCGGCAGCGCGCCGGGACGGTCGGCCGGCTGCCGGGCGGCGACCAGCACCGCCGGGACGGCGGCGGCCATCAGCAGCAGCCCGAGCGCGGTCCACCGGCCCTCCAGCAGCAGTTGGCCCGCCGACAGGGCGGTGCACGTGCTGGCCAGGGCCAGCCCGACCGGGCGGGCCAGCCCCTGCGGCCCCGGGTCGGCGCGGGCGGCCACCGCTGCGGCGACGACCAGACCCAGGTAGCCCGCGGTGGGGGCGCCGGCCGCGCCGCTGCCCTGCAGTGCCCCGGCGATGCCGGTGCCGGCGACGACCCCGGACACCACCGGCACCAGCGGCCGCGGCCCGAGCACCGCCCGCAGGTCGCGCCGTGAGCGGACCAGGGCCAGGGCCGCGGCGGCGCCGACCAGCAGCGCCGCGGTGCCGGGGGCCGTCGTCGTCCACACCCGGACCGCACCGGCGGCGACCCCGGCCACCCACCAGAGGGCGGTCGTGGCCAGCGCGACCTCCGCCACCGGGCGGCGGGCGACCCGGACGACCAGCAGCCCGGCGACCGCCGTGCCCAGCACCAGGTCACCGTCCCACCCGTGCCCGGTCAGGACGGCGAGCACCGCCAGCTGCGCGGCCAGCCACGACCCGATCGGCCAGGCGGACGCGGTGCGGGCGAGCAGCCCGGCCAGCAGCAGCACGGCGGCCAGCCCGCCCAGCAGCAGCGCCCGGCTGCCGGCCGAGCTGCCGGCCGACCAGGCGCACACCCCGGCCAGCACGACGGCGGCCGCGGCCAGGGTCTCCTCGCTGGTGCGCAGCCCCCGCCGGCCGGCGGTCCAGGACGCGACCGCGGTGCCGACCGCCAGCGCCGCGAGCAGCAGCTGCCCGAGCGGGCGACCGACCGCGGCGAGCGAGGCGGCACCGGCTGCGGTCAGCGCGACCGCGCCCGTGGTCAGCAGCACCTGCTGGGGACTGACCGGGCCCAGGCGGTCGGCCTCCGGGGCAGCCGGCGGCGGCACGTACGGGGCGCCCACCGGCGGCGGGTAGACCACCTCGGGGTCCCCGGTCACCGCGCACCTCCTCCGCCGTCGGCCTGGCCGACCACGCTACGGGCGGCCGTCGTGCCCGGCCCGCCCGCCGCTCAGCCCATCTGCGCGACCCAGGCGACCGCCTCCCGGGCCTGCTGACGCCGCCGCTCGTAGGTGGCACCCAGCACGAGCAGCACCAGCCCGGCCGCGGCCAGGGTGAGCCAGCGCGGCAGCAGCGGGGCGTAGGGCCCCAGCCGGGCGACCACGACGAAGGCGAGCGCCCCGGCGCCCACCACGAACGGCGCCTGCCGGTGGGTGAGCGTGCCGAGGACGACCAGGGCGACGGCCGCGGCGACCACGAGCACCAGCCGCAGCGCGGTTGGGCCGGCGACGACGGCGAACGCCGAGGGGACCAGCGCCACGGCCACCGCAGGGCCCTCGGCCGCCCAGGACGGGCCGCGGACCTGCAGCCGGGGGAGCACAGCGACCAGCAGCCCGGCGGCGGCCGGCAGCGTGTAGGCCTCCGGGGTCTGGACCCCGGCGCCGCCGACCGCGATCCACGACGCCAGCACCAGGTCGGCGACCGCGAGCAGCCCCACCGGACGCCGGGAGGCCACGACGGCGTAGCACCCGGCCGCGACGCCGACGACGCCCAGCTGCAGGCCGACCTGCCCCCAGGCCGCGTCCGCGCTGGTGGTCAGGCCCGCGACCGCCCCGGCCACGGCCCCGGCGACCGCCGCGACCCGCTCCTCGGGGGCCGGCGCCCGCCAGGTGGCCACGGCGAACGCTGCGGCGCCGACCAGGGCGAGCAGCAGGCCGGCGGTCGTGGCGGACAGCAGCCCGCCCTCCTGGGCCAGCAGCGCCGCGGCGCACGGTGCCAGCAGCGCGATGCCGGTGGCGCCGCTGCGCAGCACCGGCACCCGGACGGCGGCCAGGGCGGCCGGCAGCGTCCCGGCGAGGACCAGCAGCGCCAGCGGCCCGAACCGCTCGGCGTCCAGCAGCTGCTGGCCGGTGACGAGGGCCAGCGCCACCGCGGCGCCCACCAGGGCACGCAGCACCGTCGGGTGCGGGCCCCGCACCGCCTGCGGCCCCGCCAGCAGGACACCGGCCGTGCCGAGGAGGAGGGCCAGCACTCCGCCCAGCACCGGTCCGGCCGGGCCGCTGAGCCCCAGCGACTGGCCCAGCGAGAGGCCGACCACCGCGCCGGCCGCCAGCGCGACGGTCCGGGCCGACAGCGGCCGCCCGGTCACCCGGTGGTCGCGCAGGGCCGGCACGGCCACCGCGGCGGCCGCGGCCAGCAGGGCGGTCGCCGTCCACGCCTCGGGAGCGGAGCCGCCCTGGCCCAGGAGCACGCCGCCGAGGACGCCGACCGCCGCCCACAGCACCGCCAGCACCCGGGCGACGGGGCGCAGGGCGGGCCGCAGCGCGAGCACCAGCGCCAGGTCGGCCGCCGCGAGGCCCAGGGCGACCGCCACCCCGGCCGGCCCGGCCAGCGCGTCGCCGGGGAGCAGCAGGGCCGGGACCGGCTGGAGGGCGAGCAGGGCGGCCAGCGGCCAGGTGACCGTGCTGCGGGTCAGCCGGCCCAGACCGAGCGCCACCGCGACGACGACCAGGCAGGACACCGCCGTCCACGGGCGCAGGCCCACCTGGTCCAGCCCGAGCAGGCCGCGGGCGCGGGCGGCGCCCAGGTCGACGGCCAGCAGGGCGGTGCCCGCGGCGGCCAGCGCCTCCTCGGTGGCCCGCAGGCCCCGGCGGGCGGCGAACGCCGACGCCGTGCAGGCCGCCGCCGTGCCGGTGAGCATCACGGTGGCCTGGAAGACCAGCCCGAACCGGGTCCAGCCCAGCGCGACGAACGCCAGGGCACCGGCGACCACCAGCAGCGCGCCCAGGCCCAGCAGCACCTGCTGCGGGGTGAGCCGGCGCCGCGGCGGGGGCGGCGTCCGGTCCGGCGGGGGGAGGGGGTGCCACGGCCGGACGGCGGGAGCGACCGGCTCGGCCGGCGGCGCGGGCGCGGCCGGCACCGGCACCGGGGCGGGCACCGGGGCGGAGGCCGGGGAGGCGAACGGCGGGGGAGCGGCGCCCGCCGGCCCCGGGGCCGCGGCGCGCAGGGTCGCCAGCAGCGCCTCGCGGTCGCGGGCGAGCCCGGTGAGCGTGGCGTTGATGCGGCCGACGACGTGCGCGGCCCGGCCGGCCGCGGGCAGCCCACAGGCCGGACAGGGCGCCGCACCCGAGTCCGCCACCGGTGTCCCGCAGACCGGGCACGGCAGCTGCGGCAGGGCGCTGGGCGAGACCATGGCGGCATCCTGGCCGGTCCTGGGCGTCCCCGGGGCCGGTTTCCACAGCAGGTCGCCCCGCACAGGTGACGTGGACGTCACCTGTGAAAGGGGTCGAGGTCCCGGCCGGAGACGCCTATCCTGGGGTCAGTGATCACGACGACCGGTCTCGAGCTGCGCGCCGGGTCCCGCATCCTCATCAGCGAGGCCGACCTCCGGGTGCAGTCCGGCGACCGGATCGGGCTGGTCGGCCGCAACGGGGCCGGCAAGACGACCACCCTCACCACCCTGGCCGGTGAGCGGGTGCCGCACGCCGGCAAGGTCGACATCACCGGTGAGCTCGGCTACCTCCCGCAGGACCCGCGCAGCGGCGACCTGGACATCACCGCCAGCGACCGCGTGCTGTCCGGCCGCGGGCTCGACGTCCTCAAGGCCCAGCTGACCAAGGCCCAGGTCGCCATGGCCGAGCCGGCCGACGACGCCGAGATGGACCGCGCCGTGCGCCGGTACGGCCGGCTCGAGGACCAGTTCGCCGCCCTCGGCGGCTACGCCGCCGAGAGCGACGCCGCGCGGATCTGCACGAACCTGGGCCTGCCCGACCGGATCCTGGCCCAGCCGCTGCGCACGCTGTCCGGTGGTCAGCGCCGCCGCGTGGAGCTGGCTCGCATCCTGTTCTCCGACGCCGACACGCTGCTGCTCGACGAGCCCACCAACCACCTCGACGCCGACTCGATCGTCTGGCTCAAGGGCTACCTGGCCAGCCACCGCGCCGGCCTCATCGTCATCAGCCACGACGTCGACCTGCTGGCCGCCGTGGTGAACAAGGTCTGGCACCTGGACGCCAACCGCGCCACGGTCGACGTCTACAACCTCGGCTGGCAGCGGTACCTCGACGCCCGGGAGACCGACGAGCGGCGCCGCCGCTCCGAGCGTGCCAACGCCGAGAAGAAGATCGACGCGCTCACCGCCCAGGCCGACAAGATGCGCGCCAAGGCCACCAAGGCCAAGGCCGCGCACAGCATGGACAAGCGCGCCCAGCGGCTGGCCGCCGGCCTGGCCGACGTGCGCGTGCAGGACAAGGTCGCCAAGCTGCGCTTCCCGACCCCGGCGCCCTGCGGCCGTACGCCGCTGACCGCCGAGCGGCTGAGCAAGACCTACGGCTCGACGGAGATCTTCACCGGCGTCGACCTGGCCATCGACAAGGGCGCCCGGGTCGTCGTCCTCGGCTTCAACGGCGCGGGGAAGACGACGCTGCTGCGGATGCTCGCCGGCACCGAGCAGCCCGACACCGGCGAGGTCAAGGCCGGGCACGGCCTGCGGGTGGGCTACTACGCCCAGGAGCACGAGACGCTGGACATGGACCGGACGCTGCTGGAGAACATGCGGTCGGCCGCCTCGGAGTCCACCGACACCGAGCTCCGGAAGATCCTCGGCGCGTTCCTCTTCTCCGGCGAGACCGTCGACCAGCGCACCGGGACGCTCTCCGGTGGTGAGCGCACCCGGCTGGCGATGGCCACGCTGGTGATCTCCGGCGCGAACGTGCTGCTGCTGGACGAGCCGACGAACAACCTGGACCCGGCCAGCCGCGAGCAGGTCCTCGAGGCGCTGCGCACCTACCAGGGCGCGATCGTGCTGGTCACCCACGACGAGGGCGCCGTGGTCGCGCTCAACCCCGACAAGGTGATCATCCTGCCCGACGGCACCGAGGACACCTGGAGCCCCGACTTCGCCGACCTGGTGTCGCTGGCCTGAAAAAGGGCCCCGTCGCCCCCCACCGCTCGCAAGCTCGCGGCGGGGCCCTGCGACGGGGCCGGGGCTGAGGGTGCGGCCCGAGGTGAGCCGCTGGCCGGTCCGGCTGTGCACGGTCTTGTTGCGGTGGCCGCACCTCCGATGCTGGGTGATCATGGCCAGCAGGACGCCGGGTCAGTGGGACATCGGTGCCGGGGGAACAGCGGGCAGCCGTCGGCGGAAGCCGTCGTGCCCCTGACACGGAGGGGAGTCATGGCCGACTCGAGCACTGCAGACCTGAGCAAGGGCAAGCGGATCACCGGCGACGACAGGAGCTCGCTCGCCGACGAGCTGCGGGAGCGGTACGCCGGGGGCGAGAGCATCCGCTCGCTGGCGACCTCGACCAACCGCTCCTACGGGTTCGTGCACCGGTTGCTGTCGGAGTCGGGGGCCTCGCTCCGGGGCCGCGGCGGAGCGAACAGGAACGCCAAGAAGTCCGCGTGACCGGTCAGCCGGACGAGGGGTGGGTGCGGGCGGCGCGAACCGGCGCCGTCCTCACCGTCAGCCTCGTCCGGCCCGACCAGCTCAACGCGCAGACGCCCGCCACCTGGGCGGCGCTGCGTGCGATCGGCGAGCAGCTGGACGACGGCGTGCGGGTGGTCGTCGTCCGCGGGGAGGGCCGCTCCTTCTCCGCCGGGCTCGACCGCTCGGTGCTCCCCGGCCTCGCCGCGGAGCTCACCGCACTGCCGGCCGACCTGGCCGAGGAGCGGATCCGCGGCTGGCAGGCCGCCTTCCGCTGGCTGCGCGCACCGGGCGTCGTCTCGATCGCCGCCGTGCAGGGCCACGCCGTCGGTGCCGGGGCACAGCTGGCGCTGGCCTGCGACCTGCGGGTGGTCGCCGAGGACCTGCAGCTCCGGCTGCCCGAGGCCGCCCTCGGTCTCGTCCCCGACCTCACCGGCACCAGCTCGCTGGTCGGCCTCGTCGGGTACGCCCGGGCGGTCGAGCTGTGCCTGACCGGCCGGGCCGTCGGCGCCGCGGAGGCCGTCGCGGTGGGCCTGGCGGTCAGCGCCGTCCCGGCCGACCGGCTCGACGCCGCGGTCGCCGACCTCACCGCCGCGCTGCTGGCGCTCGACCCCGGCGCCGCCCGGGAGACCGTCGCGCTGCTGCGGTCGGCGGTGCGCAACGGCTCCGTGGAGCAGGACGCCGCCGAGCGGGCCGCCCAGGTGCGCCGGCTCCGTACGCTCGGCAGCTGAGGAACAGCCGGCACCCCCGCCGCGGTTCGACCCGATGATCACACCGTTGCTGCAGTAGGGGACCGCCATGAGCTCGCCGATGACCTCGATGGCCGCGATGCGGTCCTTCAGCAACGACCCGTCGGTGACGTCGAAGACGATCCCGAAGGGCACGACCCGCCGGATCCTCGGGATCGCCGGCCCGTACCGCCGTGAGCTGATCTGGTTCCTGTCGCTGGTGACCTTCTCCTCGGTCATCGGGGTGGCCACCCCGCTGCTGGCCGGCGACATCGTCAACCGGATCGCCCGGCTGGAGGGAACCGCCGGTGACGTCGTCCGGATCGCGTTGTTCATCGCCGGCCTGGCCGTGCTGGACGCCGGGAGCTCGCTGGCCCAGCGCTGGTACTCCGCCCGGATCGGCGAGGGCGTCATCTACGACCTGCGCTCCCGGGTCTTCACCCACGTGCAGCGGATGCCGGTCGCCTTCTTCACCCGTACCCAGACCGGGGCGCTGGTCAGCCGGCTCAACAACGACGTCATCGGCGCCCAGCGGGCGTTCACCTCGACGTTGTCGGGCGTGGTGTCCAACGTGATCGCGCTGGTGCTCACCGCCGGGGTGATGCTCACCCTGTCCTGGCAGATCACCCTGCTGTCGATCGTGATGGTGCCGCTGTTCGTGGTGCCCGCCCAGCGGGTCGGGAAGCGGCTGCAGTCGATCACCCGGGAGTCCTACGGGCTCAACGCCTCGATGAACGCCACCATGACCGAGCGGTTCAACGTGGCCGGCGCGCTGCTGGTCAAGCTGTTCGGCCGGCCCGAGGTCGAGGCCGCCTCGTTCCGCGGCCGGGCGGCCCGGGTGCGCGACATCGGCGTCCTGTCGGCGATGTACGGCCGCGCCTTCTTCACCGCGCTCACCCTGGTCGCCGCGCTGGCCACCGCCCTGGTCTACGGGCTGGGCGGCACGCTGGCGTTCGACGGTTCGCTGTCGGCCGGTGACGTGGTCGCCCTGGCCCTGCTGCTGGCCCGGCTGTACGGGCCGCTGACCGCGCTGGCCAACGTCCGGGTCGACGTGATGAGCGCGCTGGTCAGCTTCGACCGGGTCTTCGAGGTGCTCGACCTGGAGCCGATGATCACCGAGGCGCCCGACGCCGTCCCGGTGCCGGCCGACGACCGGTCGGTGGAGTTCGACGCGGTGTCCTTCCGCTACCCCGCGCCCAGCGAGGTCTCGCTGGCCTCGCTGGAGGACGTCGCCGTCCCGGCCCAGCACGAGTCGGCCGACGTGCTGCACGGGGTGTCCTTCCGCGCCGAGCCCGGGCAGCTGGTCGCCCTGGTCGGCACCTCGGGGGCGGGCAAGTCGACGATCGCGGCCCTGGTGTCCCGGCTCTACGACGTCACCGCGGGCTCCGTGCGGGTCGGTGGGGTCGACGTCCGGCAGGCCACCAGCGCCTCGCTGCGGGACGCGATCGGCGTCGTCAGCCAGGACTCCCACCTCTTCCACGACACCATCGGCGCGAACCTGCGCTACGCCCGGCCCGAGGCCACCGACGAGGAGCTGTGGGCGGCGCTGACCGGCGCCCGGATCGCCCCGCTGGTGCGCTCGCTGCCCGACGGCCTGGACACCGTGGTCGGCGACCGCGGGCACCGGATGTCGGGCGGGGAGAAGCAGCGGCTGGCCATCGCCCGGGTGCTGCTCAAGCAGCCGGGGATCGTGGTCCTGGACGAGGCGACCGCGCACCTGGACAGCGAGTCGGAGGTGGCCGTGCAGCACGCGCTGGACACCGCGCTCGCCGGCCGCACGTCGCTGGTGATCGCCCACCGGTTGTCGACCATCCGGGGCGCCGACCAGATCCTGGTGGTCGACGACGGCCGGGTCGTCGAGCGCGGCACGCACGAGCAGCTGCTGGCCGCCGGCGGGCACTACGCCGACCTGTACCGGACCCAGTTCGCCACCGGCCCGGCCGCGGCAGCGCTGTAGCCGCCCGCCTACTGACGGTTGCGGCACAGCTCGTCGACATCGCACCGTCACGGAACCGCCACCTGCCCGTGGGACCTTTCCCCCGACGACCGGCGTCTTCCCGAGGACAGGGGCTCCACATGACCGCACAGAGCTGGCACTCGATCGCTTCCGGCAAGCCCTACCCGGTGACCGGGCTGACCTCCGGCGAGGTCACGTCCTTGGACCAGTTCCTGGGCGACGCCGAGTTCACCATCGACGGTGAGGGTGGTCCGGTGGTGGTCTGTGGACACGGGGTGCCGCTGGAGGACAAGATCCGTTTCCACGAGAAGGACACCGTCGGCGGCAAGGACGTCCGGGTCTGGCACGTCAGCTCCGGGGGCTCCGGGTTCGTCGCGGAGTCGATCGCCGCCTTCTGACCGCGGGCCGCGGCGCCACCCCGCCGGCGCTGCGGCGCCGTCCGGTGGTGCCGCGGACCGCTCGGTCACGACTGCCCCGGCGCGGGGTCTGCGACGTCCGGGGGCGGCGCACTACCGTCACTCCTGACCCACTCGCACCACCGCAGGAGCACATCCCTTGAGCGCAGGCCATCCGCAGGACACCCAGATCCGCGCCCTGTACGCGCGGTACCTGGCGGGCTGGAACCAGCGCAGCGGCGTCACCGTCTCTTCGGTCTTCGCCGACGACGGTGAGCTCATCGACCTGGACGGCACGCTGCGCAGCGGCCGGCTGAGCATCGCCGCCGACATGCGCCGGATGTTCGCCGAGCACGCCACCCCCACCTTCGTCGGCGTCGTCCGCTCGGTGCGCCGCCTCGCCGACGGCGTCGTCATGCTGCACGCGGTGGCCGGCATGGTGCCGCCCGGTGCCGACGGCGTCGACCCGTCGCTGCACACGGTGCACGCGCTGACCGCGGTCGAGGACGCCGGCCGGTGGAAGATCGCGCTGCTGCAGTCCACCCCCGCCCGGTACGGCGGCCGCGCCGACGCCCTGGCCGCACTGACCGCGGAGCTGGAAGCCGCCCGGTGAGGGTCCTGACGTCGGTCGCCGAGCTGGGTGCCGACCTCGCCGACGTCGTCCTGCTCGACGTCCGCTGGGCGCTGGGCGACCCGCACGGCCGCGAGCACCACCGCACCGGCCACCTGCCCGGTGCGGTGTTCGTCGACCTGGACGCCGAGCTGTCCGCACCGCCCTCACCTGCACAGGGGCGCCACCCGCTGCCCTCACTGCAGTCACTGCAGGCAGCCGCCCGGCGCTGGGGCCTGACCGACGGCGCACGCGTCGTGGTGTACGACGCCGGTCCCGGGACGGGCGCCGCCCGCGCCTGGTGGCTGCTGCGCTGGGGTGGGGTGTCCGAGGTGACGATCCTGGACGGCGGACTCGCCGCCTGGGTGGCCGCCGGTGGCAAGCTCGAGCGGGGCGACGTCGTGCCGCCGGCCGGCGACGTGACGCTCACCGGCGGCGGGATGCCCACGCTGGACATCGACGAGGCCGCCGCGCTGCCTGCCCGTGGCGGCCTGCTGCTCGACGCCCGGGCCGGTGAGCGGTTCCGCGGCGAGGTGGAGCCGGTCGACCCCCGGGCCGGTCACGTGCCCGGCGCGGTGAGCGCGCCGGCCACCGACCTTCTGCAGCCCGACGGCACATTCGGTACAGCCGCTGTACTGACCGAGCACTTCGCCCGGCTCGGCGTCCGGCCCGGGACCCCGGTCGGCGTCTACTGCGGTTCCGGTGTCTTCGCCGCCCACGAGGTCGCCGCACTGGCGATCGCCGGCGTCGACGCCGCGCTGTGGCCGGGTTCCTGGTCGCAGTGGTCCCACGACTCCGCCCGCCCGGTCGCCACGGGCTCCTGATGCGCGCCCCGGGCGGCTGTCACGGCCGCCCGGGGTCCTCCCTCAGCTGGTCGAGGCCACGTCGCGGACGAACTGGGCGGACCGGTCGCGCAGGCCGGTGATCCGGTCGGCGACGACCTGGTCGGCGATCGCCTCGATCCCTGAGCCGGACTCCGCGCTGGTGGGTGGGCGGCGCACGTGGACCGAGCAGGTGAAGTCCGTGCAGACGAGGGTGCCGATCGTGTTGCCGGCCCGTCCGCTGCCCCCGCCGCGGCGTGCGACGAACAGGGACGCCTCGACCGAGGACAGGTCCCGGCACCAGGCGCACATGGCCGTGCGGCGTCGTCCGCTGGCGGGGGCCGCGGCGGCCCGCAGCAGGACGCCCGTGGGCTCGCCGTCCAGCTCGAGCACGACGTAGGACGACAGCGGCGAGCGGCGGTCGTGCCAGCCCAGGTAGTCCAGGCGGCCCCACGGGACCTCGGCGAGGTCGGGGAGGACCGCCTGTGTCACCTCTCGGCGGCTGGCGTTGAGGAACGAGGCGCGGATCTGCTTCTCGGTCAGGGCGTTCACGAGGGGTCTGCTTCCGGTCGGTACGGGACCGCCGGCCGTTCGGCGCTCCGGACTGTGGACACGGGCGCGCGACGGCAGGCGGCAGGGGGAGGACGTGCGGGGCGTCCGTCCGCGACCGGGTCCGCGCTGCGCTCACGCGCCCGCGGTGCGGGGCGTGGCGCAGGGGTGGGTCAGGTCAGCGGCGCCGGACGGGGGTCCGGCTCAGGGTCGTGCAGGCCACGACGGCCACCTCACGATCCGCGCGCGTGCTGCGCACCTGTTGGTCCGACTCGTCCGGCCCGATGACCGGTCCCCTCACCGTACGACCCCTGGCAAGGGAGTTCGTGGATCAGCCCCGGGCGGCGTCGTAGCGGTCGAGCAGGACGGCGGCGATGCGCTCGTCGGGCAGCAATGGTGCCGTGACGCAATCGGCGCCCGCGCCCTGGAGCTTGTCGTGGAAGTGCCCGGGGGCCAGCAGGTAGGCCGCGACGACCACCCGGTGGGCGCCGGCCGCCCGGGCCGCGGCCACCGCGTCCGGCACGCTGGGCGTCGCGGCCGAGCCGTAGCCGGTGGTGACCGGGCCGGACCAGTCGGCCTGCAGCAGCAGCGCGGTGTGCTCGACGTCGGCGACCGAGCGGGCGTCACTGGAACCGGCAGCCGCCAGCACGATCGCCGTCCGGGTGTCGGTGGGGTCGGCGTCGGCGGCGAGCAGTCGGGCGGTGAGCACCGCGGCCAGCCGCGGGTCCGGGCCGAGCGGGCGGGCGGCCACCGCACCGGGGTGGGCGGCGACGGCACCCGCGATGTCGACGTGCACGTGGTAGCCGCCGGACAGCAGCAGCGGGACGACGACCGCCGGCGTCTGCGAGCCCGCCAGCCCCGCGACGACGTCGACGACGGTCGGCGGCTGCACGTCGACGAACGCCGCGGTGGTGCGCAGGCCCGGCCGCAGCGCCCGGGCGGCCAGCGCGAGCTCGCCGATCAGCCGGCGTCCGGTCGGGTTGCGGGTGCCGTGCGCGCACGCGACGAGCACCGGTTGTGCGCTCAGGGTCGTCTCCTGGCCGTCGAGGCAGCCGTGAGCGCACAACGGCGGCCGGAGTTCATCTACAGGGCCCTCGTGCTGCCGCCGTCGACGGTGAGCATCGTCCCGGTCAGGTACGACGCGGCGGGGGAGAGGGCGAAGGCGGCGACCCGGCCGAACTCCTCCGGCCGGCCCACCCGGCCCAGCGGGATGGCGGCCTCGGTGCGGGCCCGGGCGGCGGCGGGGTCACCGGAGGCGGCCTCGATCTGGGTGATCCGGTCGGTGGCGATGGTGCCGGGCAGCAACCCGACGACCCGGATGCCGCGGGGGCCGAGCTCGTCGGCCAGGGCCTTCGCCGTCATCGCCAGGCCCGGGCGCAACCCGTTGGAGACGGCCAGGCCGCCGATGGGCTGGCGCACCGAGGTGGACAGCACGAAGCCGATCGCCGCACCGGCGGACAGGTGCGGCACCAGCGCCCGGACCAGCCGCAGCGGCCCGAGCAGCACGCTCTCCACGCCGGCCCGCCAGGCGTCCTCGCCGACGTCGAGCACCGAGCCGGGGGCCGGGCCGCCGACGGAGATCAGCGCCCCGTCGACCCGGCCGAGCTGCGCGAGCGCCTCGGCGACCAGGATCTCGGCCGCCGCCGGGTCGGCGAGGTCCGCGGCGACCCCCGCGGCGAGCGGGCCGAGCGCCTCGACCGCCTCGGAGACCCCGTAGGCGGCCCGGGAGCTGATCAGCACCCGGGCCCCGTCGGTGACCAGTGCCTGGGCGGTCGCCAGCCCCAGCCCCCGGCTCGCGCCGGTGAGCAGGTAGCCGCGACCGCCCAGACCCAGGTCCATCAGGCGGAGACGGTCCCGCGCAGCGAGCGCAGCACGTACTGCATGATCCCGCCGTTGCGGTAGTAGTTCGCCTCACCGGGGGTGTCGATCCGGACGCGGGCGTCGAACTCGACGTCCCCGGCCGTGACCTTCACCGTGCGGGGGATCGTGCCGTCGTTCAGCGCGGTCACCCCGGTGATCTCGAACTCCTCGTCACCGGTCAGGCCGAGGGACTCCCGGCTCTGGCCCTCGGGGTACTGCAGCGGCAGCACGCCCATGCCGATCAGGTTCGAGCGGTGGATGCGCTCGTAGCTCTCGGCGATGACGCACCTGACCCCCAGCAGCGCCGTCCCCTTGGCCGCCCAGTCACGGGAGGACCCGGAGCCGTACTCCTTGCCGGCCAGCACGACCAGCGGGATGCCGGCGTCGATGTAGGCGCGCGAGGCGTCGTAGATCGAGGTCGTCTCGCCGGTCAGGTGGTTCTTGGTGACGCCACCCTCGGTGCCGGGCACCAGCTGGTTGCGCAGCCGGATGTTGGCGAAGGTGCCGCGGATCATGACCTCGTGGTTGCCGCGACGGGACCCGTAGGAGTTGAAGTCGCGGCGCTCGATGCCGTGCTCGGTCAGGTACTTCCCGGCGGGGGAGTCGCCCTTGATGGAACCGGCCGGCGAGATGTGGTCGGTCGTGACCGAGTCGCCGAGCACCGCCAGCGTGCGGGCGCCGGTGATGTCGGTGACCGGGGCCGGCTCGGCCGGCATGCCCTCGAAGTACGGGGGCTTGCGGACGTAGGTGCTCTCGGCGTCCCACTCGAACGTGTCGCCGGTGGGGGTCGGGAGCTCCTGCCACTGCTGGGTGCCGGCGAAGACGTCGGCGTAGTCGTCGGCGAACATCTCCGCCGTGACCGACTCGTCGATGACCCGCTGCACCTCGTGCGGCGAGGGCCAGATGTCGCTGAGGTAGACCGGCTGGCCGTCGGTGCCGGTGCCCAGCGGCTCGGTGGTCAGGTCCAGGTCCATCGTGCCGGCGAGCGCGTAGGCGATCACCAGCGGCGGGGACGCCAGGTAGTTCATCTTGATGTCGGGGTTGATCCGGCCCTCGAAGTTCCGGTTGCCCGAGAGCACGGAGACCACGGCGAGGTCGGCGTGGTTGACCGCCTGGCTGACCGGCTCCGGCAGCGGACCGGAGTTGCCGATGCAGGTGGTGCAGCCGTAGCCGACCAGGTAGAAGCCGAGCTTCTCCAGGTAGGGGGTGAGCCCGGACTTCTCGTAGTAGTCGGTGACGACCTTCGACCCGGGGGCCAGCGTCGTCTTCACCCACGGCTTGGTGGAGAGCCCCGCCTCGACGGCCTTCTTGGCCAGCAGGGCCGCGCCGATCATCACCGAGGGGTTGGAGGTGTTGGTGCAGGAGGTGATCGCGGCGATGACGACGTGGCCGTGGTCGACCTCGGTCTCGGTGCCGTCCTCCATGACGATCTTGGTGGGCTTGCGGGTGCGGCCGGAGTCCGAGCCGGTGACGGCCTCGTGCGGCTTGCCGGCGTCGCCGTTGCCGGTGGCGAACGGGCTGGCCGGGTCCGAGGCGGGGAAGGTCTCCTCGACGGCCTCGTCGACCGTGGAGGTCTCCGCCGCGGCGTCGTCGGGGTCGCTGTCGCCGTCGGGGGCGTAGGTGGGCAGCGCCTCGCGGAACGCCTCCTTGGCCTCGGTCATCGCGACCCGGTCCTGCGGGCGCTTGGGCCCGGCGATGCTCGGCACCACGGTGGACAGGTCGAGCTCGAGGTACTCGGAGAACGCCGGCTCGCGGTCGTCGTCGTGCCACATGCCCTGGGTCTTGGCGTAGGCCTCGACCAGGGCGATCTGCTCGGCGGACCGGCCGGTCAGCTGTAGGTAGCGGATCGTCTCGCCGTCGATCGGGAACATGGCGGCGGTCGAGCCGAACTCCGGGCTCATGTTGCCGATCGTGGCCCGGTTGGCCAGCGGGACGGCGGATACGCCGGCGCCGTAGAACTCGACGAACTTCCCGACCACGCCGTGCTTGCGCAGCATCTCGGTGATCGTGAGGACCAGGTCGGTGGCGGTGGCGCCGTCGGGCAGTTCGCCGGCGAGCTTGAAGCCGACCACGCGGGGGATGAGCATCGACACGGGCTGGCCGAGCATCGCGGCCTCGGCCTCGATGCCGCCGACACCCCAGCCCAGCACGCCCAGGCCGTTGACCATGGTGGTGTGGGAGTCGGTGCCCACGCAGGTGTCGGGGTAGGCCAGCGTCCGGTCACCCTCCTTGCGCGGGAAGACCACGCGGGCCAGGTGCTCGATGTTGACCTGGTGGACGATGCCGGTGCCCGGGGGGACGACCTTGAAGTCGTCGAAGGCGCCCTGGCCCCAGCGGAGGAACTGGTAGCGCTCGCCGTTGCGCTGGTACTCGATCTCGACGTTGCGCTCGAACGAGTCCGGGGTGCCGAACACGTCGGCGATGACGGAGTGGTCGATGACCAGCTCGGCCGGGGCGAGCGGGTTGATCTTCTGCGGGTCGCCGCCCAGGTCGGCCATGGCCTCGCGCATGGTGGCCAGGTCGACGATGCACGGCACGCCGGTGAAGTCCTGCATCACCACGCGGGCCGGGGTGAACTGGATCTCCTGGTCGGGCTCGGCCGAGGGGTCCCAGTTCGCAAGCGCACGGATGTGGTCGGCGGTGATGTTCGCGCCGTCCTCGGTGCGGAGGAGGTTCTCCAGCAGGACCTTGAGGCTGAAGGGCAGCTTCTCAGCGCCCTCCACCGCGTCGAGCCGGAAGATGTCGTACTCGGTGCCGTCGACGTCGAGCGTCGACCGGGCTCCGAAGCTGTCCTTGCTGGCTGCCACTGTCTGCGCCTCACCCTCGCTGGTCCTGCGCGCGTCCTGCGCCTCGATGTGCCACCCCCGATCATCCCAGCCCGATGGGCCGCGTGCGGACCAAGGCTGCCCTTCCCTCACCCTCCGTGGGCGAAGTCGCCACGCTCCGCAGGCGACGCGGCCTCACCCCGACGGGGGAGGCGACCGCCCCAGCCCTCCGCTGCCCCGCCCGTCCGGTCGATGGGCCCGGGAGAGCACACCCGGCACGGGTGTGCCGGGACTGGTCGAGACCGGCGCCGCCGAGCACCTGGCGCCGGGCAACGGAGGAGCAGGCAGTGCGGGCACGCGTGGGCACACAGGCAGGGACGGGACGCCGGACGGGAGGCCGCTGGCTGCAGCGGGCACTGGCCGCCGGGACGGTGACGGCGGCCTGCCTGGTCGTCGCACCGGGCACGGCGGGGGCCGCGCCGGTAAACCCCAGCGACCAGCAGATCAGCGCCGCGGAGCAGGCGAAGGCCGCCGCCGCCGCGGAGGTCGGACAGATCACCGCCGCCCTGGCCCAGGCGCAGTCCGCGGCCGCCGGTGCCGCCGCGCAGGCCGACATCGCCCTGCAGGACTACGAGGAGAAGCAGGTCGCCCAGGACGAGGCGCGGACGGCGGCCGAGGCCGCGGCCGCTGCTGCCGCCGCGGCCGACGTCCAGCTCCAGGGCGGGCGGGACGCGGTCGCCGCCTTCGCCCGGGACAGCTACATCCAGGGCAGCACCGCCGGCGGTGCACTGGCGCTGATGACCTCCGGCGGTCCGGCCGAGCTGATCGAGCGGGCCGCCCTGCTCGACGCCGCCGGCGAGCACCGCACCGACGTCGTCGCCGAGTTCACGGTGCTCGAGCAGCAGGCCACCGCCGCCGAGCAGACCGCGCAGGCGACCCTCGGCGCGGCCGAGGCGCTCAAGACCGAGGCGGCGGCGCTGCTGGCCACCGCGCAGGAGCAGAAGGTCGCCGCCCGCGAGCAGGCCGCCGCCCTGGCCGACCAGCAGGAGCAGCTGGAAGGCCGGCTCGCGGAGGCGCAGCAGGTCGCGTTCGGCCTGGCCGGTGCCCGCAAGGCCGCGGAGGAGTACGCGGCGGCCCAGGCCGCGGCAGCCCCGCCGCCGGCCGCACCGCGCCGCACGACCGCCGCGGCACCGGCCGCCGGGTCCGCCGGCACGCCGGCGGCCGCAGCCCCCAGCAGCACGCCGTCCCGGGTCCCCGCCGCCGGTGCCCCGGCTGCAGGAGGCAACGCCGCGCCTGCTCCTGCCCCGGCCCCCGCCCCCGCTCCGGCGCCGGTCACGACGCCGGTCAAGGTCCCCGTCGCGCCGAAGCCCGGGGGGACCACCGCCGACGCGCCGTCCGGGTCGGCCGTGCAGCGGGCGATCGCCGCGGCCCGCACCCAGCTGGGCCTGCCGTACTCCTGGGGCGGTGGCGGCAGCAACGGGCCCGGCTTCGGGATCTCGCCGGACACCAGCATCTGGGGCTTCGACTGCTCCGGCCTGACCCAGTACGCCTACGCACAGGCCGGGGTCGCCATCGGCGGCACCAGCCGCGACCAGTACTGGCGCTTCCGCGACCGCACCGTCGCCCGGGCCGACCTCCAGCCCGGCGACCTCGTGTTCTGGGGCACCGGGAACGACTACACGTCGATCTACCACGTGGCGCTCTACATCGGCGGCAACCAGGTGGTCCAGGCGCCGCAGAGCAACGACGTGGTGAAGGTCAGCACCATGTGGTTCGGCAGCGACTACTTCGGTGCAGTGCGACCCACCGGCTGAGGAGAGACCATCTGCCCCACCGCTCGCAGGCTCGTGGCGGGACCCTGCAGGGGGCCGGGAGAGCCGGTGGTGGGGCGTCGGGCAGCCACGGGGGGAGCTGCCCGACGCACTGGCGAGGCTAGCAGCCCCGGCCGTGCGTGGGCAGCTCTCGCGACGCCGACCCACGCCTTTCCCCACGCCGCGCCGGTGGCCCGCACAGCCGGGTGGTGGAGACTGGGACGGTGACCGCTGCCGCGAGCCAGTCCGTCCCCGAACAGCCCGTCCCGCCGTCGGTGGACGCCGCCCAGCTCGAGCGCGCGCTGTTCGAGATCAAGCGGGTCATCGTCGGTCAGGACCGGCTCGTGGAACGGATGCTGGTCGGCCTGCTGGCCCGCGGCCACGTGCTCCTCGAGGGCGTGCCCGGGGTGGCCAAGACCCTCGCGGTGGAGACCCTCGCCCGCGTCGTCGGCGGGCACTTCGCCCGCCTGCAGTTCACCCCCGACCTGGTGCCGGCCGACATCATCGGCACCCGTATCTACAAGGCCGGCCAGGACGCCTTCGACACCGAGCTGGGCCCGGTGTTCGCCAACTTCGTGCTCGCCGACGAGATCAACCGCGCGCCGGCCAAGGTGCAGTCGGCGCTGCTGGAGGTCATGGCCGAGCGGCAGGTCTCCATCGGCGGCGTCACCCACAAGCTGCCCGACCCGTTCCTGGTGCTCGCCACCCAGAACCCGATCGAGAACGAGGGCGTCTACCCGCTGCCGGAGGCCCAGCGCGACCGCTTCCTGCTCAAGGTGCTCGTGGACTACCCGAGCCCGGAGGAGGAGCGGGAGATCATCTACCGGATGGGGCAGACCCCGCCGACGCCGCAGACGGTCCTCGGCCCGGACGACGTCCGCCGGCTGCAGCGCACCGCCTCGCAGGTCTTCGTCCACCACGCACTGGTCGACTACGTCGTCCGGCTCGTGGTGGCGACCCGGACGCCCACCGAGCACGGCATGCCCGACGTGGCCAACTGGGTCTCCTACGGCGCCAGCCCGCGCGCCTCGCTGGGCCTGATCGCCGCCAGCCGGGCGCTCGCGCTGATCCGCGGCCGCGACTACGTGCTGCCCCAGGACGTGCTGGACGTGACCGCCGACGTGCTGCGGCACCGACTCGTGCTCTCCTACGACGCGCTGGCCGACGGCGTGCCCGCCGACCACATCGTCAAGCGGGTGCTGCAGAGCGTCCCGCTGCCGCAGGTCACCCCGCGGCAGCGCGCCAACGGCTTCGGCCCCGCGGGCCCCGGCGGTCCGATGGTGCCCGGCCCCGGTGGGCAGTACGGCCCGCCGCAGCCGGTGCCCGCCGGCGCGCACGCCACCTCGAACGGGCAGGGCGCGCCGCAGGGCTGGTCCGACGGCCAGGGTCCCGCGGCAGGGCAGGGCGGGCAGCCGCAGTACCAGCAGGCCCCGTTCCAGCAGGCGCCTTTCCAGCAGGCGCCGTTCCAGCAGGGCCCGCCGCCGCAGGGCGGCCGTCCCGACGCCGGCTCGGGCCCGCAGCCGGGATGACCGGACCCAGCCCGGCGGGGGCGCCGGGCGGCACCGGCGGCGCCCCGCCGCACTTCGGGTCGGGGAGCTCCTCGGCGGTGCTGCTGCGCCGGCTGGAGCTGACCGTCCGGCGCCGCCTGGACGGGTTGCTGCAGGGCGACCACCTGGGCCTGGTGCCGGGCTCCGGCAGCGAGGCCGGCGACGCCCGCACGTACCACCCCGGCGACGACGTGCGCCGGATGGACTGGGCGGTGACCGCGCGCACCCAGTCACCGCACGTGCGGGAGACCGTGGCCGACCGCGAGCTGGAGACCTGGGTGGTCCTGGACCTCTCCGCGAGCCTGGACTTCGGCACCGCGGACTCGGAGAAGCGCGACCTGGCCATCGCCGGCCTGGCCGCGGTCGGCCACCTCACCGTCCGCGGCGGCAACCGGCTCGGCGCCGTGGTGACCACCGGCGAGCGGGTCGACCGGTACCCGGCGGTGCCCGGCCGGCTGGCCGTCGACCGGCTGCTGCGCTCCGTCGTCGACACCCCGCGGGCGGGGAGCGGACGCCGCGGTGACCTGGCCGCCGCGATCGACTCGCTGCGCCGCCCGCCCCGCCGCCGCGGGCTGGTCGTGGTGATCTCGGACTTCCTCGGCGACCTGGACTGGGAGCGCCCGCTGCGGGGGCTGTCGGCCCGGCACGAGCTGCTGGCCATCGAGGTCGTCGACCCGCGCGAGCTCGAGCTCACCGACGTCGGCCTGCTCACCGTCGTGGACCCGGAGAGCGGGCAGACCCTCGAGGTGCCCACCGGCAACGCCGACGTGCGCCGCCGCTTCGCCGAGGGCGCCGCCGCCCAGCGGGCGGAGATCGCCGCCGCCCTGCGCCGGGCGGGTGCGGGGCACCTGCGGCTGCAGACCGACCGCGACTGGATGGCCGACGTCGTCGCCTACGTCGCCCACCGCCGGCGTGCCGGCAACGGAGGAGCCTCCCGATGACCTTCCAGTCCCCGTGGTGGCTGGTGGCGCTGCTCGCCGTCGTGGCGCTGGTGGCGCTGTACGTGGTGCTGCAGCTGCGCCGCGCGAAGTACGCCGCGCGCTTCACCAACGTCGCGCTGCTCGGCTCGCTGGTGCCCAGGCGTGCCGGGTGGCGCCGGCACGTGGCCTTCGGCCTGGTGGCCGCGGGCCTGGCGGTGCTGGTGACCTCCCTCGCCGTGCCCAGCACCGAGGTCCGGGTGCCGCGGGAACGGGCGACGGTGGTCATGACCGTCGACGTCTCGCTGTCCATGCGGGCCACCGACATCGAGCCCGACCGCTTCCAGGCCATGCAGGTGGCGGCCAAGCAGTTCGTCGACGTCCTGCCCGCCCGGATCAACCTGGGCCTGGTCTCCTTCGCCGGGACGGCGACCACGCTGGTCACCCCGACCACCGACCGCGACCAGGTGCGCACCGCGATCGACAACCTGCAGCTGGCCGAGGCCACCGCGATCGGCGAGGCGGTGTTCACCTCCCTGACGACGGTGACGAACTTCCAGTCGACGCTGCAGACCGGTGGCGAGGAGGTGCCGCCGGCCCGGGTGGTGCTGCTGTCCGACGGCTACAACACGGTGGGCCGGGAGACGACCCAGGCGGTCGAGGCGGCGGTGGCCGCTCAGGTGCCGGTGTCGACGATCGCCTTCGGCACCGACTACGGCGTGCTGGACCTCAACGGCGAGCGCTTCCCGGTGCCCGTCGACCGGTCGACGCTGGAGGACATCGCCGACGAGACCGGCGGCAGCTACAGCGAGGCGGCGAGCGCCGCGGAGCTGGAGCAGGTGTACGAGGACCTCGGCAGCCAGATCGGCTACACGACCGAGGCCCAGGACATCAGCCCGTGGTTCGTCCGCGGCGGCCTGCTCTTCGCCTTCCTCGGCATCGTCGCCTCGCTGCTGTGGACCAACCGGCTGCTGTGACGCGAGGACCCCGCCGCCCCGAGGGGCAGCGGGGTCCGGGGACGGCGGGGTCCGTCAGACGGTGAAGCCGCGCTGCCGGCGGACGAGCTTCTTGATCATGAAGAGCGTCTGCAGCACGGTGACCAGGTACAGCACCGGCCAGCCGATCGACAGGATGGCCGACTGGACGCCGACGCTCTGCTGGCTCCAGGCGAAGATCAGCACCGTGAACGTGGCGACCGCGCACAGCGCCGGCATCACGTAGGCCGAGCCGCGTCCGCGCTCGGCGGCTGCCTGGGCGGCCCAGTTGTCCTTCTCCACCCGGGCCAGGAACTGCACCCAGGCGGTGACGAAGTGGCCCATCCGGATCCACATGTAGAGCTCGGCCGGGGCCATGAGCAGGGCGTACAGGATGTCCGAGGCGCTCTTGTCGTGCATCGACGCCGCGATCCGCAGGTTCAGCAGGGTCGCCACCGCCGGCGGGATCAGCCACACCGGGTTGAACACGAACGCGTCGATCGACAGCGCGGCGGCCAGCAGCAGCGCGAACGCCATCCGGGTGCTGATGTTGAAGAGCATCGAGATGTTCTCGTACCAGCGCAGGCGCAGGTTCGGGTGCAGCGGCTGGCCCTTGTTGTCCCCGCGCTGGCCCGGCCACAGCAGGTCGATGCCGCCGAAGTTCCACTTGACCTGCTGGCCGTGCAGCGAGCGCAGGTCGGTCATCGGGCCCACGTAGGCGCGGGCCCGGGCGCTGATCTTGGTGTTGAACCCGGCGTCCTTGATCTGCAGCGAGAGCTTGGAGTCCTCGACCTCCGAGTCGCGCACCCACGGGGAGGACTGGTGGTGGCGGTACATGACCGTCTCCAGCGCGCGGACGCTGAAGAGGCTGCACTGCCCGCCGAGGACGGCCATGTTCCGGCCGCGGACCAGGTTGTCCATGTTGAACCCGGCGAACTGGGCGCGCTGGCCGGCCAGCAGGAAGCGGGCCATGCCCCCGTGGACCTTGGTCTTGTCGAAGCTGTAGACGGCCGACAGCCCGCCGATGCGGGGGTCGGTCACCATCTCCTTCTCCAGCCACTCGACGCAGCGGCGGTCCAGGGTGGTGTCGCCGTCCACGCCGAGGATGTAGTCGTACCCGCGGCTGAGGTGGTAGCCGATGTTGAGGGCGCCGACCTTCTTGTCCGGGTTCTCCCCGATGTCGTGCACGTGCACGACGGTGCGGAACAGCTCGCCCTTGACGACCCGCTCGTGCGCGCCCTCGAAGCTGCGGGCGATCTCCGGGGTGTCGTCGTCGGTGTTGTTGATGATCACGTGGATGACGTCGGGGAGCCGGGTCTGCGCCAGCAGCGAGGTGAGGACGGCGGCGATCGTCCCCTCCTCGTTGTAGGCCGGGATGATGCAGCTGATGGTCGCGGTGCGCCGCTCGCTGCCCGTCCGCTGGTCGGCCCACTCGTCGGGGACGAGGGAGGAGATGTCCGGCGGCACCACGGTGCCCCGGGCCAGCAGCTGGATGCGGTCGGTGGCCCGGCGCATGCCCGGGACGACGAGCTCGGTCATGAGGTCTCCTGCAGGAGGGGCAGCTCGATGCTGTCCTGGACGGTCTGTCGGAAGTACTCGCCCGAGCCGATGGCGGTCTCGACGAGCAGGTCGAACTGCACGTAGACGGTGAGCTCGGTGGCGGTGGCCGCCGAGGGCGCCACGTTGAGCGCGCTGGTGTAGTCGAAGGGCGGGGTGAGCACGAACTCGCCGCGGTCCTCGGTGATCGTGGTGCGGGTCGTGCCGTCGTCGGCGGTGGCCGCGAAGCGGGTGACCTTCACGGCCTGGCGCGCCGGGCCGCCCTCGACGTGCGCGGCGAGCTGGACGGTCTTGACGTCGGCGGCGGTCCAGGAGACGGCCTCCTGGTCGGTCCACCAGTCGATGACGACGTCGCGGTCGCCGGTGGCCACCGTGTGGGTCACCGACCCGGTGTCCAGGTCGCCGGCGGTGCGCACCGGGGTGACCGGGGCCTCCTCGGCGACCGGCGCGAGGCTGGGCGCCGTCGCTGCTGTCGTCGCCGGAGCGGCGGAGGTCTCCGCCGCCGCGTCCGAGAGCCCCGGGCTCATGCCGACGTCGGGCAGCTGGCACCCCGAC
This sequence comes from Modestobacter muralis, assembly GCF_010682105.1. GTDB lineage: Bacteria > Actinomycetota > Actinomycetes > Mycobacteriales > Geodermatophilaceae > Modestobacter > Modestobacter muralis. The sequence goes on from NZ_JAAGWH010000007.1 coordinate 35,069, forward strand.
AGCAGCGTCCCCAGGGTCAGCGCGGCCCCCAGTCCGACTGCACCTCGCCGTGCTCCACCTGTTCGCATCGGGCACACCTCTTCTCCTGCGGCACGAGCCGCCCACGGTCATCGGGAGACCGCGCGGGAGGGGGACAGCGCCGGCCGCGTCCTCGAGCGATCGTCACCGACCGTAGAGACCGACCGAGCTGCGGTCACGCAGCGTCACGCTGGTGGGGGACAGGGAGGCACCGGACGGGTGAGTGGCGCCGATGACGGGGCGTGGCGGGTGGCTCGGGCAGGGCCGGAGGTCAGGTGCCCTCGGCGGCTGCCCGCCCCCGGGCCCGGGACCGCGCGACCTTGTCGGTGTACATCGCCGCGTCCGCCGCGCGCAGCAGGGCGGCGGGGTCGTCGCCGTCCTCGGGTCCGAGGGCGAGGCCCAGGCTGACGCCGACGCCGTGTCCGCCCAGGCCCCGCTCCAGCCGGTCACGCAGCTCCTCGGCCACCGCGGCCGCCTGCGCGCGGTCGGCCGTGCCGTCCAGCACGACGCAGAACTCGTCGCCGGCCAGCCGGGCGACGAGGTCCTCGGTGCGCACGGCCGCGCGCAGCAGCCCGGCGAGCTCGGCCAGCAGCGCGTCCCCGGCCTCGTGCCCGTGGACGTCGTTGACCGCCTTGAACCCGTCGAGGTCCAGGAAGACCAGCCCCAGCCGGCTCCCGTGCCGGTGGGTCCGGGCCAGCTCCCGTTCCAGGTGCCGCACCAGGGCGGCCCGGTTGGGCAGGCCGGTCAGCGCGTCGGTGAGTGCCTGCTCCTCCACCTGGCGGTGCAGGCGCGCGTTGTCCAGGGCCCGCCGCGCCGCGGCCGAGAGCCCCTGCAGGACGCGGTGTTCGGCGGGCACGCCGACCTGGGCGACGCCGGTGCGGGCCACGAGCCACAGGGTGCCGTCCTCGACGACCTCGCCCACCTGGTGCGGTTGCGGCGGGGCCGGCTGCAGCACCACCTCGCTGCGCGGCAGCAGCCGGGTGGCGTGGGCGTGCAGGGCGTCGAGCACCCGGTCCGGGTGCAGCGAGGCGTGCAGCTCGGCGGTGGCCTCGGCCAGTGCGTCGAGCAGGTCGCGTTCGGTGGCCAGCCGGGTGTGCCGGCGGCTGAGCACGGCGAGGACGGCCAGCAGCGGGAGCAGGCGCCACGTACCGACCGGGTCCCGCAGCACCAGCGGTGCCAGCAGCAGCCCGAGGACCACGCCCGCGGTCTCCACCACGACGAGCTGGCGGAGCCCGCTGGCGAACCCGGCGACCAGCCGCCCCCTGCCGAGGCTGAGCACGGTGACCACCTGCAGGTGGCTCACGGTGCCGAACACCACGGCCGCGACAGCGGCCGCCACCAGACGCGGAGCGCCCTGGTCTGCCAGTGTCGCGGCGGTCAGGGCGCCGGCCGCCCCGGCGGTGAGCGTCGAGGCGCCGTTGAACAGCCGGTTGACCGCGCTGGTGCGCAGCGACCCGATCAGCACCGCCGCCGCGACCCCGGCGGACAGCGCGGCGGCGGCCGGTGGCAGGACGGCATAGGCCAGCACGGCGGCGGTCTCGCCGAAGGTCATGTGGGTGGCCCGGTCCCGGCGCCCGATGGTCACCGGGGAGAACAGCAGCAGCGTCACGACCGCGGTGGTGACGGCCCACGTGGCCGGGGACCGCACCAGTGCCGGACCGGCGCGGACCAGCTCCACCGCGACGGCTGCGACGCCCAGGACCACCAGCGTCACCAGGAACACCCGGGACCTGCCGTGCACCGGACCACCGCCCTCTCTGCCGCGCGGGGTGGTCCGGGCCGGTCCGGACGGCCTGCGTCAGCGGGAGGCTACTGGGACGTCCGTTCCCGTTCCGCGACGACGCGGCGCGCGGGGGCGAGCTGATCGCGGCCGGGCACCCGGTCAGTCGGTCGGGAACAGCCGGTCGACCGCGGGGGAGCGGCGTACCTGCACGCTGCGCCCACCCAGCGCGGCGACGTCCAGGTGGTCGCGCACCAGCTCCAGGGCGGCACCGCTCAGCGAGGTGACCGAGCGCGCGTCGAGCACCTCGATCCGCGCGGGCTCGGCGCCGTAGCGCTCCCGGAACGCCGCCACGGCACCGGCGTCCACGGCGCCGGCCAGGCACAGCGCGCGTCCGTCGGCGGTGTTCAGCAGCCGGACCAGTCCGCGCGCCGGGGCGGGGGGAGGGGACACGGCACCAGTGTGCGGCGGCCGGACGCCGACCGCGCGGGCGTGCGCCGTCGGGCCACCGACTAGGTTCATGGACGGTTGTACCCGGGCGAGTGGCGAGGTGGGCTGAGTGGGCAGGTCGGTGCTGGTGACCGGTGGGAACCGGGGGATCGGGCTGGCCATCGCCCGCTCGTTCGCCGAGGCGGGTGACTCCGTGGCGGTGACCCACCGCGGCAGCGGCGCCCCCGACGGGCTGTTCGGCGTGGAGTGCGACGTCACCGACTCGGCGGCCGTCGACCGCGCGTTCACCGAGGTCGAGGAGCACCAGGGCCCGGTCGAGGTGCTGGTCAGCAACGCGGGCATCACCCGCGACGGGCTGCTGCTGCGGATGGGCGAGGACGCCTTCACCGACGTCGTCGACGCCAACCTGACCGCCGCCTTCCGGGTCGCCAAGCGCGCGGCGCCGAAGATGGTGCGCGCCCGGGCGGGCCGGATGATCTTCATCAGCTCGGTGGTCGGGCTGCTGGGCTCGGCCGGGCAGGTCAACTACGCGGCCAGCAAGTCCGGCCTGGTCGGGCTGGCGCGGTCGATCGCCCGCGAGCTCGGCAGCCGGAACATCACCGCCAACGTGGTGGCGCCGGGGTTCGTGTCGACCGACATGACCGCCGAGCTGTCCGAGAAGCGGCAGCAGGAGATCCTCGGGCAGGTGCCGCTGGGGCGGCTCGCCGGGGCAGACGAGATCGCCGGCGTCGTCCGCTTCCTGGCGGGCGAGCAGGCGGGTTACATCACCGGGGCCGTCGTCCCGGTCGACGGCGGACTGGGGATGGGGCACTAGACATGACCACTGGCAACGGAATCCTCGAGGGCAAGACCATCCTGGTCGCAGGCGTGCTGACCGAGGCCTCGATCGCGTTCTCGGCGGCGAAGATCGCCCAGGAGCAGGGCGCGACCGTCGTCCTGTCGAACTTCGGCCGGGCGCTGTCGCTGTGCCAGCGGATCGCCAAGCGGCTGCCGCAGGAAGCAGCGGTGGTCGAGCTGGACGTGACGAACACCGAGCACCTGGCCACGCTGGCCGACCGGCTGCGCGAGCACCTCGGCGCCGACGCCCGGCTGGACGGCGTCGTGCACTCGATCGGCTTCGCGCCGCAGGAGGCCATGGGCGACGGGTTCACCGAGGTCGCCTGGGAGCACGCGGCGACGGCCTTCCAGGTCTCCACCTGGTCGCTGGCCAGCCTCACCCAGGCCTGCCGCCCGCTGTTCGGCGACACCGCCGCGGTGGTCGGGCTGACCTTCGACGCGACCGTCGCCTGGCCGGTCTACGGCTGGATGGGCGCGGCCAAGGCGGCGCTGGAGTCGACCTCCCGTTACCTCGCCCGGGAGCTCGGCCCGGAGGGCGTGCGGGTCAACCTCGTCGCCGCCGGCCCGCTGCGCACCATGGCCATGAAGTCGATCCCGGGCAGCAACCAGTTCGAGGAGGCCTGGGAGGGCCGCGCGCCACTGGGCTGGTCGGTCACCGACACCGAACCCGCCGGCAAGGCCGTCGCCGCGCTGCTGAGCGACTGGTTCCCGGCCACCACCGGCGAGATCGTGCACGTCGACGGCGGCTTCCACGCTGTGGGCGTGTGATGGCAGAGCCACGGGACGGGCGTGTGATGGCAGAGCCACAGGACGGGCGTGTGACCGCCGCCCCGGTCGACGCCCGCCCGCAGCACCCGCTGCCCGACGGCGTCTCGATCACCCCGGCCGGGCAGGAGCCGAACGCGGACTCCTCGCTGGCGGTCCGCAACAACGGCGGCGTCGCCCCCTCGTCCGACCCGGCCCCTGCCGGCCGGCGTGAGGCGCTGTTGGTGCTCGGCTTCGGCGGGCCCGAGGGCCACGACGACGTCATGCCGTTCCTGCTCAACGTCACCCGCGGCCGCGGCATCCCGCCCGAGCGTCTGGAGGCCGTCGCCGAGCACTACCACCACTTCGGTGGCGTGAGCCCGATCAACGAGCAGAACAAGGCGCTGATCAGCGCCCTGGAGGCCGACCTCGCGACCGCCGGCGTCGACATGCCGGTCTACTGGGGCAACCGCAACTGGGCGCCCTACGTCGAGGACGCCTGGCGGCAGATGGCCGAGGACGGCATCGAGCACGCCTACGTGCTGGCCACCTCGGCCTACGCCTCCTTCTCCGGGTGCCGGCAGTACCACGAGGACGTCGCCCGGGCTCGGGTCGCGCTGGAGTCCGACCCCACCGGTCCGGCCGGGCCCACGGCGGAGAAGCTGCCGCACTACTTCGACGCACCGGGCTTCGTGCAGGCCAACGCAGACGCGCTGGCCGCCGCCATCGCCTCGCTGCCCGCCGAGCTGCGGGACGGCGCCCGGCTGGTCGCCACCGCGCACAGCATCCCGAACGCGATGGCCGCGGTGGCCGGGCCGCAGGGCGGTGCCTACGAGGCCGAGCTGACGGCTGCCGCGCAGGCGGTCGTCGACGCTGCGGCGCCGGGCCGGTCCTTCGACCTGGTGTGGCAGAGCCGCAGCGGCCCGCCGTCGGTGCCGTGGCTGGAGCCCGACGTCAACGACCACCTGCGGGCGCTGGCCGAGTCCGGCGAGCAGGCCGTGGTTGTCTTCCCGGTCGGCTTCATCAGCGACCACCTCGAGGTCATCTGGGACCTGGACAACGAGGCCGAGGAGACCGCCGGCGAGCTCGGGCTGGCGTTCGCGCGGGCGGCGACCGCGGGCACCCACCCGGCGTTCATCACCTCGCTGCGGGAGCTGCTGGAGGAGCGTCGCGCCGGCGGCGAACCGCGGCTGGGCACCAACTGCCCGGCCTACTGCTGCTTCGTCCAGCGCCCGTCCGCCCGCCCGGCGGCCGCCGCCACCTGAGCCGGGGCCCGCTCTTGGTTGCACGCTCTTCGTGCGCGTCGCACGTGCTGTGGCACGCGCACTGCACACGAAGAGCGTGCAGTGCGGCCGGGCTAGGGGCGCGGGACCCAGTTGTAGGCGGCGACGGTGGCCTCGCGGACGGCGTGGGCCAGCGGGCGCAGCGCCTCGTCGCGGCGGGCGGCCTGGGCGTGGGTGACTGCGGCGCCGGGTGCGTCGGCCATCGCCAGGTCGAGCACCTGCGACAGCCGCTGCGCCCGGCCGAGCACCGACGCGGCCAGCTGGTCGTGGTCGTCGGGCAGGCCCACGGCGTGCACCCGGCGCGCCAGTCCGGCCAGCAGCGCGGGCACCTCGGGGTTCCACCGGGCCAGGTCCAGCGCGGCCAGCGTGCGCGCGGAGTCGCCGACGGCGAGGTCCAGGGCGCCGGACACCGAGCGCAGGGTGCCCTCCACCGGCGGGGCCGCAGGCGGGGCGCCGTCCAGGGACACCGCCGTCCAGGAGACCACCTCCGGGCCGATCTCCTCGGGGACCAGCGCGATCCGGGTGCCGACCACGGCCTGACCGGACTCCAGCGCCAGCGCGACCAGCGGGGGCAGCGCCGGGACGCCCCGGATGTCGCCGGGCACGGGCAGCACCAGCCGCAGCCGTTGCTCACCCAGCCCGCGCAGCGCGCTCAGCGCCCAGCCCAGCGGCACGGCCTCCTCGGTGCCGGGCAGCCCGACGACGCGGTGGCCGGTGGTCCCCACCAGAGCGTCGAGCGCCTCGTCGTAGGAGGTGCGTCCAGTGAGCCAGGCGGTGGCCCAGACGGCGAAGCGGCCGGCGGCGATGTCGTGCACGGTTGTCGAGGTTACGACGCCCCGGCGCCCGGGGTGGGCGCCCGGGCAGGTGAGGTGGCCGACGTGCGCGCGGACCGGTCGGACACGGCTCCGCGTGCCAGACTGCGGAGCGTGGCTGCCTGGTTGCTCTGGTTGATCGCCGCGGGGCTGTTCGCCGCCGGCGAGATGGCCAGCCTGGACCTGGTCCTGCTCATGTTCGCCGGTGGCGCCCTCGGCGGGATGAGCGCGGCGCTGCTGACCGACAGCCTGCCGGTGCAGCTGGCCGCCTTCGTGGTGGTCTCGGTGGGGCTGCTGACCGTCGTCCGGCCGGTCGCCAAGCGGCACCTGGTCGACCGCACGCCCGAGCAGATCGACGGCGTGCAGGCCATCGTCGGGCGCACCGCGGTGGTCAGTCAGCGCGTCGACGCCACCACGGGCCAGGTGCGGATGGGCCACGACGAGTGGTCGGCGCGCACGCAGCTCGACGGCGAGGTCTACGAGGTGGGCACCGAGGTGCGGATCGTGCAGATCGAGGGCCCGGTCGCCTACGTCAGCCACACCTGAGCCGTCCCGGACGGATGACGTCGCCCGCGCCGTGATGCCGACGCGGGTGACGGTGCACCATCGGGGGCACGCACCACCTCCGAGCAGAGGAGCACCGTGGAACCCGCACTCATCGCACTGATCGTGGTCGTGCTGCTGGCGATCGTCGTCCTGGCCAAGAGCGTGACGATCGTCCCGCAGGCGCAGGCCAAGGTCGTCGAGCGGCTCGGCCGCTACAGCCGCACCCTCTCACCCGGCCTCGCCCTGCTCGTGCCGTTCGTCGACCGCGTCCGCGCGACCATCGACCTCCGCGAGCAGGTCATCTCCTTCCCGCCGCAGCCGGTCATCACCGCCGACAACCTGCAGGTCGGCATCGACACCGTCCTGTACTTCCAGGTCACCGACCCGCGGCTGGCCGTCTACGGGATCGCGAACTACATCACCGGCATGGAGCAGCTGACCACCACCACGCTGCGCAACGTCGTCGGTGGGCTGAACCTGGAGGGCGCGCTCACCGGCCGGGACGGCATCAACTCCCAGCTGCGCGACGTTCTCGACGGCACAACCGGACCGTGGGGCCTGCGCGTGGCCCGGGTGGAGATCAAGGCGATCGACCCGCCGGCGTCCATCCAGGACTCGATGGAGAAGCAGATGCGCGCCGACCGCGACAAGCGCGCGGTCATCCTCACCGCCGAGGGCCAGCGGCAGTCGGCGATCACGACCGCCGAGGGTCAGAAGGCGGCGGCGATCCTCAACGCCGAGGGCAAGAAGCAGGCCGCGATCCTCGACGCCGAGGCCGAGCGGCAGAGCCGGATCCTGCGTGCCGAGGGTGAGCGGGCCGCGCTCTTCCTGCAGGCGCAGGGCCAGGCGAAGTCGATCGAGACGGTCTTCCAGGCCATCCACGACGGCAAGCCCGACTCCGGCCTGCTGGCCTACCAGTACCTGCAGACGCTGCCCAAGATCGCCCAGGGCGACGCGAACAAGATGTGGATCGTCCCCAGCGAGTTCAGCAAGGCGCTGGAGGGCCTCGGCCGGCTCGGTGGCTCGGACGGCGGGGAGAGCCGCTCCTGGCTGGACGTCGACCGCGCCCCGAACGGCAACGGCGCCACGGCGGCCCCCGCGACCGCACCGGCCGCGGCTGCTGCACCTGCCGCAGCACCGGCGCAGTCGCTGGACACCAGCACCTGGTTCGACTCGAACCTGCCGCCGGCCGCGGAGCAGCCCGAGGCGAAGATCTCGCTGTCCAGCATCGGCGTGGAGCCCGGCCTGCCCAGCGGCGCGCCGCCGCGCCCGTCGCTGGCCCAGGCCACCGAGGAGGTCCGCAGCACCCCGCAGCTCGGCAGCGGGGTCGTTCCGGAGAAGTGACCCGTCGTACGCCAGTGGCCCAGGACCGACTCGGTCCTGGGCCACTGGCGTACGGCGCCCTGCACGGGGGTCCTTCGTCAGTCCTTGAGGAGACCCTCGCGGAGCTTGGCCAGGGTCTGGCTGAGCAGCCGGGACACGTGCATCTGCGAGATGCCGATGTCGGCGGCGATCTGCGACTGGGTCATGTTGCCGAAGAACCGCAGGATCAGGATGCGGCGCTCACGGGCCGGGATGGTGGCCAGCAGCGGCTGCAGCGACTCGCGGTACTCCACGCCCTCCAGTGCGGCGTCCTCCTCGCCCAGCGTCGCGGCCAGGGTGGGGGAGTCCTCCTCGCCGGAGAGCCGCTCGTCGAGCGAGCTGCTGCGGTAGGCGTTGGCCACCGCCAGGCCCTCCAGGACCTCCGCGCGCGGGATGCCCAGGTGCTCGGCCAGCTCCGACGGGGTCGGGGCGTGCCCGTTCTTCTGGGACAGCTCGCTCACCGCGGCATTCAGCGACAGGTGCAGCTCCTGCAGCCGGCGCGGCACCCGCACCGACCAGCCCTGGTCGCGGAAGTGCCGCTTGATCTCCCCGGTGATGGTGGGGACGGCGAAGGACAGGAACTCCACACCGCGGGTGGGGTCGAACCGGTCGATCGCGGCGATCAGCCCGAGGGTGCCGACCTGCAGCAGGTCGTCGAAGGGCTCACCGCGGTTGCTGAAGCGGCGGGCGAAGTGCCGGACGAGGGGCAGGTGCTCCTCGACCAGGATCTCCCGCAGCCGCTCCCGGCGGGGGTCGCCCTTCTCCAGGGCGGCCAGCTCGACGAACAGCGGCGCGGTGCGCTCGGCCCGGCTGCGGTTCTCCGACAGCGGGACGGCGGGGACGTCGGCGGTGACCGCGGGCAGCTCGGGCGAGGTGTCGGTGACCGCTGGGATCTCCGGGGAGGTGTCGAGAACGGCAGGCAGGTCCGGCGAGGTGTCGGTCACCGCGGGGATCTCGGGTGCGGTGTCGGTGGACTCGGTGGTCATCTCGGTCGTCTCCGTGGCAGCGCCCGCAGGAGCCGGTGGGGTCGGGACCCCGGCCTCAGCGGTGGCGGGGGTGCGGGGCCGGAGCGGCCCACGCTGGTCGAGGACGGCGTCGTCGGCGGCCGGAACGTCCGTGGCAGCCGACCGGGTCACAGTGCGACCGACGCGAACTGGCGCAGCTTCTTCACCAGGGCGATGCGGGCCACCGGCGTGCTCGAGCCGTCACCGGCCACGACGGTGGCCTGGGTGCTGGGGCCGGCTTCCACGGTGTCGACCAGGGTGTGCAGCACCGCCCAGCCGAAACCGTCGCGCGGCACGTCGACACCGGACTCGGTGGGCACCCAGGCGTCGATGCGCAGGCCCTCGCGGAAGGCCTCGAAGACCACCGTCAGCGGGGCGTCGCCCAGGGCGACCGAGGACAGCGTCGCGCAGGCCTCGTCGACGGCCAGGCGGAGGTCCTCGACCGCATCCAGGTCGAAGTCCATCCGCATCGCGAGGTCCCCGGCCATCGCGCGCACCGCGGGCAGCTGGGTGGGCGAGGTCGGGACCCGCAGCTCCAGCCGCTCGGGGCGCCGCTCGCCGGTGGCGGCAGCCGTCGTGTCGACCATGCGTCGTTCGCTCCTTCGTCGTCCCCGCGCCCCGGACGGGGGCACGGCGGTCCATCCTCGCGAACCCGCGCGCTGCTCCGACCGGAGCGCGCGCGGGGAGCGGCAGCCCCGCAGGTGGCGCCCGGGCCGCGCCCGGCACCACCGACGGCAGCTGCACCGACAGACTGTCATGCCCACCTGGACGGGCGCGAAACGAGGGACGTCCGGACAGGGGACTCGTGGGTGACTGTTCACGCGGGCGGGTTTGAGGCGACCCGGTCGTGCCCACCTGACCGGGGTGAGACTCCGCCGCAGTGACGTGCACGCCAAGGGCTGGACCAGGCGGCGGGCCGGACGCAGCTTCGCCTACTACGACGCCGACGGCGTCCTGATCCGGGACGAGCGGCTCGACCGGCTCAAGTCGCTGGCCATCCCGCCGGCCTGGAAGGACGTCTGGATCTGCCCGTGGCCCAACGGCCACATCCAGGCCGTGGGGACCGACGCCGCCGGCCGGCGGCAGTACCGCTACCACGACGAGTGGCGGGTCAAGCGGGACGCCGCCAAGCACGAGCGGGTCCTGGAGATCTCCCAGCAGCTGCCCGACGTCCGCGACGAGGTGGTGGCCGCGCTGCGCACCCGCGGGCTCAACCGCGACCGGGTGCTGGCCTGCGCCGTCCGGCTGCTGGACCTGGGGGCCTTCCGGATCGGCAGCGAGCAGTACGCCGAGGACAACGGCACCTACGGCCTGGCCACGCTGCGCCGCGAGCACGTCTCGGTGCGCGGTGAGCGGGTGTTCTTCCACTACCGGGCCAAGCACGGCATCGAGCGTGAGGTCGAGCTGCTGGACCGGCCGACGGCCACCGTCGTCCGGCAGCTGCTGGAGCGCCCGGCCGACCAGGGGCAGGAGCTGCTGGGTTATCCGCTGGAGGACGGCAGCTGGCACGACGTCACCAGCGACGAGATCAACGCCTACCTCAAGGAGATCAGCGGCGCGGAGATCACCGCCAAGGACTTCCGCACCTGGAGCGCCACGGTGCTGATGGCCGCCACGCTGGCCGAGGAGCCCAAGCCGAGCAGCAAGACCGCCCGCAACAAGGTGGTCAAGGCCGCCTACGTGCGGGTCAGCGAGCAGCTGGGCAACACCCCGACGGTGGCCAAGAACAGCTACGTGGACCCGCGGGTGGTCGACCGCTGGGAGCACGGGGAGTCCGTCGCCGACGCGCTCGCCGAGGCCGCGCAGGCCCCGGACGATCGCACCGCCCAGCGCACCATCGAGGCAGCGGTCTGCGCGATGCTCACGCCCTGACCGAGGTGGAAGGACCCCGTCCGCCTCATCCCTCGCACGCTCGGGCGAGCCTCCGGACGGGGTCGGGACCCCACCGCTCGCGAGCTCGCGGCGGGGCCGGAGACGACGAAGGCGCCCCGCGGCTGCGGGGCGCCTTCGTCGTCTGTGGGGCCGGGGCCCCGGGAGTGCTGTGCCGGGGGCGTCAGGCCTTCTCGGCGATGGTGAACAGGTCGATCAGACCGGTCACCTCCAGCGGGCGGGTCACGGCGCGGGTGTTGGCCACCAGCCGCAGACCGACGTCGCGGGAGCGTGCGGACTTCTGGGTCTCCACGAGCACGGCCAGGCCGGCCGAGCCCAGGAACTGGACCCCGCACAGGTCGATCACGAGTGCAGTGGGCTGCTGCTCGAGCTGGGTGTCCAGGGACGCCCGGAGGACCGGGGCGGTGAACGTGTCGACCTCGCCGACGACGGTCACGGTGACCGTGCCGTCGTCGTCGGTGGACGTCGACAGCGTGATCACGTCGTCGAAGGGCGCTTCGTTCGAGTCAGCGGGGGCCGACACGTCGCGCGAGCCCTCGGCGGGTGAGTCAGATGAGGTCACGGACTGCAGCTCCTCTCAGCGGCGGTGCCCCGCGGGCACGCCTTCGCCGGACCAATGTAGCGCTGTACACGGTCCGGACGGGGTGTGGCCTCGGTGCACCGGGGTTCCGGGCACGACCTGCCCGGTCAGTTCCGGACAGGCAGCGGCTGGCTGCTCAACCGTGGCGCCCAACCTAGTCGCGGCATGATCGCCACACCACCCAGGGCCCGGGCGGTGGCCGCCCGGGCGTGCTGCCGGGTCCGCTCAGCTGTCCTGGACGACGTGCACCGCGCTCTCCTCGGGACCCTCGCCGCCGGCCGGCGCGTCGGCGAAGGCCTCGACGTCGTCGCCGGTGCGGTTGGTGCCGGAGTCGCTGAGGGCGTCGGTGTCCTCGTCCTGGTCGAGCTGGGCGAACGCGCGGTCGGGGTCCTCGGCCGGGCGGACAGCGGCGGCGTCGTCGGGCACCTCGCGCTCGAGCCGACCGGACAGGGACTCGCCCTCGGCCTGCTCGAAGGCCGTCGTCCCGAAGTCGACGCTGGCGTTGGCGCGCTCGCCGGGGACCGGCTCGAACTGCGGGTCCTCGGCCAGGGCGGCGGTCTGGATGTCGTCGTCGGCGATCTCGGGGACGCCGTCGTCCTCGTAGGAGATGTCGCGGGCGGTCTGGCCCTCGGGGCCGACGTCGCCGGTCACGCCGTCGCGGGCGCCGGTGAGGCCGCGCTCGTCGTCGGGGAACTCGGCGTCGTTCAGCGCGCCGTCACGGGCTGCCTGGTCGATCGCGGCCTGGTCGGTGGGGTCCGGTGCGGTCATGGTGGTGCCTCCGTCCTGCGTGCTGGGCACGCTCGTCCGTCCGCAGGGGACAGGGAGCCGGTCGGGTGACCGGCGTCGTGATCTCGGCCCTACCCGTCCCTCCGCCCACCATGCGTGACGCCCGTCCCGCCCCGGCATGGCCGGGCGACGCGGGGGGTACCGCGGTCGACATGGCGATCACAGACGAGGTCCAGCGGATCAGCGCACCGGTGCGGCGCTGGGCGCGGGTCCAGAAGCAGGAGTACACCCAGGGCGAGCCGCGCCCGCTGGGTGCCGACCTGGGTGCGATGAGCGTCTACGTCGGCCTCGTCGGGGCAGCGGCGACCGCCATCCGGGTGTCCGGGCGGGAGCTGCCGACCCGGATCCCGATCGGGGACGCCGTGCTGCTCACCGTCGGCACCTTCCGGCTGGCTCGACGGATCGCCAAGGACCCGGTCACCGCACCCCTGCGGGCACCGTTCGTCAGCTACCAGGGCACGTCCGGTGAGGCCGAGGTGGCCGAGGAGGTGCGCGAGCACGGCGGCGTCAAGCACGCCGTCGGTGAGCTCGTCACCTGTCCGTTCTGCCTGGCCCAGTGGGTGGGCACCGGCTTCGTGCTCGGGTACGTGACCGCGCCCCGGGCGACCCGGCTGGCCGCGCTGACGATGACGATGGTGGCCGGCTCCGACGTCCTGCAGTTCGTCTACGACGCCATCCAGAACGGTGCGTTGAAGCCCGCCGACGGCGCCTGAGGGGTTCGTCCTGGTCACGCTCCGTGGCCAGCGGGTCCGCCTCGTGCGAGGCGGCCCCGATGGCCGCGGGTCTCCCAGGTCACCCGACGGGGTGGTCCCTTGCGCTGGGTGACCGGCTCACCCTGCCGGAACACCGGCTGCGGACCTAGTCTCGGATCTCGTCGAGACGACGGGGTCCTGAGGACCCCGCGGACAGGAGGTGGGACGTGCGGTCCATCTGGCGTGGCGCGGTCTCCTTCGGCCTGGTCTCCATCGCGGTGAAGCTGTACTCGGCCACCGAGGACCACGACATCCGCTTCCACCAGGTGCACAAGACCGACGGCGGGCGGGTCAAGTACCAGCGGGTCTGCTCCGTCGACGGCGAGACCGTCGAGTTCAACGACATCGGCAAGGGCTACGAGCTGCCCGACGGGCAGCTGGTCGTGCTGACCGACGCCGACTTCGACGAGCTCCCGCTGGTCACCACCCGGGAGATCGAGGTGCTGCAGTTCGTCGACCAGGCCCAGATCGACCCGATCCACTTCGAGAAGACCTACTACCTGGAGCCCGACGGCGTCGCGACGCGGCCCTACGTGCTGCTGCGCACCGCGCTGGAGAACGCCGGCCAGGTGGCGATCACCAAGATCGCGATCCGGCAGCGCGAGTCGCTGGCCGCATTGCGGGTGCGCGAGGGCGTCCTGGTGCTGCACACGATGCGCTGGCCCGACGAGATCCGCCGTCCCGGCTTCGCCTTCCTCGACGAGGAGGTCGCCGTCAAGCCGCAGGAGCTGGCGATGGCCGAGTCGCTGATCTCCACGATGGCCGGCGACTTCGACCCCACCGCGTTCACCGACGACTACCGCGAGGCCATGCAGGCGCTGCTGGAGGCCAAGCAGTCCGGCGGTGAGGTCCAGGCCGCCCCCGAGGCCGCTGACACCGGTGGTGGCGCGGTCGTCGACCTGATGAGCGCGCTGCGCCGCAGCGTCGAGCGCGCCGGCGGCTCCGCCCCCGCGCCGGCCGCGGACGACGACACCGACGACGGCGCGACCGACGCCCCGCCCGCCAAGCCGGCGAAGAAGGCCGCTGCCAGGAAGGCCGCCCCCGCCAAGGCCCCCGCCAAGCGCGCCCCGGCGAAGAAGGCCGCCGCTGCGGCGGAGCCGGCCGAGGAGCCCGCGAAGCCGGCCAAGCGCGCGCCCCGGGCCCGCAAGACCGCCTGACCCGGTGGCCGCCGCCGATCCGCTGGCCACCTACCGGGCCAGGCGGGACCCGACCCGCACCGCCGAGCCGGTCCCGCCCGCCGGTCAGCCGCTGCCCCGGGGCGAGGACGACACGTTCGTCGTCCACGAGCACCACACGCCGCGCGGCCGCACGGGCGAGCGCGTGCACTGGGACCTGCGGCTGGAGCGCGACGGGGTGCTGAAGAGCTGGGCGGTGCCCAAGGGCCCGCCGCTGGAGCCCGGGCTCAACCGGCTCGCCGTGCCCACCGAGGACCACCCGCTGGAGTACGCCTCCTTCTCCGGCGCCATCCCGGCCGGGGAGTACGGCGGGGGAGTGTCGACCATCTGGGACGCCGGCCGCTACGCCACCGAGAAGTGGACCGACGACCACGTCACCGTCGCCTTCGACGGCTCCCGGCTGACCGGCCGGTACCTGCTGTTCCGGCTGCCCGACGGCAGCTGGAACCTGCGCCGGCTGGACCCCGACCCGGTGACGGCGGCCCCGGTCGCCGACGGCGTGCCCGAGGACATGCCGCCGATGCTGGCCGCGATCGGTCAGCTGCCGCCGGCCGACGACCCGCGCTGGGGCTACGAGTTCAAGTGGGACGGCGTGCGCGCCCTGGCGCACGTGCGGTCGGGCCGGCTGCGGCTGCGGGCGCGCAGCGGCAACGACGTCACCGCCACCTACCCCGAGCTGCACGCGCTGCCGGCGGTGCTCGCCGGGCGCGACGCGGTCCTCGACGGCGAGGTCGTGGCGCTGGACGCCGCGGGCCGGCCGGACTTCGGGCTGTTGCAGGGCCGCATGCACCGCACCGGGCCCGAGGTCGCGCGGATGGCCGCCGCGGCACCGGTCAGCTACTTGGTGTTCGACCTGCTCGCGCTGGACGGCGAGAGCCTGCTCGACCTGCCCTGGACCGAGCGCCGCGCGCGGCTGGACGCCCTGGACCTGGCCGGGGGGCGCTGGACCACCACCCCCTGGTTCGTCGGCAACGGCGACCAGGTGCAGGCGGCGAGCCGGGAGAACGGGCTGGAGGGCGTGGTCGCCAAGCGGCTGGACTCCGCCTACCGGCCCGGCGGGCGGGGCCCGGACTGGCGCAAGGTGAAGAACCTGCGCACCCAGTCCGTCGTCGTCGGCGGCTGGCGTCCCGGCGCCGGGCGGCGGGCCGGCGGCATCGGCTCGCTGCTGCTGGGCGTGCACGACGACACCGGCCGGCTGGTGTTCGCCGGGCACGTGGGCACCGGGTTCACCGCGCGGGCGCTGGCCGACCTCGAACCGCTGCTGACCGCGCGGCCGACGTCCCCGTTCGCCGACGCGCTCCCGCGCGAGGTCACCCGCGACGCGCACTGGGTGGAGCCGACGCTGGTCGGGGAGGTCGCGTTCGGCGAGTGGACGCGGGAGGGGCGGCTGCGGCACCCCGCGTGGCGCGGGCTGCGCGACGACCTCGACCCGGACGACGTGGTGGTGGAGCCGTGAGCGGGCCGACGAGCGCCGGCGAGGAGGTCGCGTGAGGCAGCGGGTGCACATCGACGGGCGCGAGCTCGAGGTGTCCAACCTGGACAAGGTGCTCTTCCCCGAGGTCGGGTTCACCAAGGCCCAGGTCATCGACTACTACGTGCGGATCGCGCCGGTGCTGCTGCCGCACGTCGCGCACCGGCCGGTCACCTTCACCCGGTGGCCGAACGGGGTGGACGGGCAGGCGTTTTTCGAGAAGAACAACGCCCGGCACTCCCCGCCGTGGGTGCACACCGTGACCGTGCCCTCGCCCGGCTCGACCAAGGGCCGGGAGACGCTGGAGATGGTGCTGCTGACTGCTGTCCCGGACCTGGTCTGGTCGGCGAACCTGGCCGCGCTGGAGGTGCACGTCCCGCAGTGGCAGGTGGGCGCGCACGGGAGCGCGGAGCTGCCCGACCTGCTGGTGCTCGACCTCGACCCGGGCCCCGGCACCAGCGTCGTGGAGTGCGCGCAGTTGGCGCACCGGCTGCGGGAGCGGCTGGTCGACGACGGCCTGGACCCGGTGGTGAAGACCTCGGGCTCCAAGGGGCTGCAGGTCTACGCCCCGATCACCTGCGCCGACGCCGACCACCCCAGCCGGTACGCGAAGGCGCTGGCCCAGCAGCTGAGCGCGGAGACCCCCGAGCACGTGGTGTGGCGGATGGAGAAGGCGCTGCGGCCGGGCAAGGTGCTGCTGGACTGGAGCCAGAACAACACCTCGAAGACGACGGTCGCGCCGTACTCGCTGCGGGCGCGGCCGCTGGCCACCGTCTCCACGCCGCTGCGCTGGGCCGAGGTCGACGCGCTGCGCGAGGATGGCGACCCGGAGTCGGTCCGCTTCCGCACCGACGACGTGCTGGCCAGGGTCGAGGCCCACGGGGACCTGTTCGACGTCTCCGCCCGCCGGCGCGCCCCGCTGCCGGTCTGACGCGCCCACATGCGCGTTCTCGTGGCCTCCCGGGCCAGGAGGCCACGAGGACGCAGATGTCAGCAGTCGGTCGTGGCCGTGCGGCGGGCGCGGCCGGTTCTGCGACGATCTCGCGCATGTCAGCGCCCTCGGATGCCCGCCTCGCCGACGTCGGACGGCTCGTCGTCCGCTGCCCCGACCGGCCGGGGATCGTCGCCGTCCTGTCCCGGCTGATGGCCGACGCCGGCGCCAACATCACCGAGTCCCAGCAGCACTCCTCCGACCCGGTCGGCGGCACGTTCACGCTGCGGCTGGAGTTCGTGCTGGCCGACCTGGCCACCCGGCGGCTGCAGCTGGAGGCGGCGCTGGCCGGGCTGGCGGGGGAGTGGCAGTTCACCTGGCGGCTCACCGAGGCGGCGCGCAAGCCGCGGCTGGCGGTGTTCGTGTCCACGGCCGACCACGTGCTGCAGGAGCTGCTCTACCGGGTCGGCTCCGGCGACCTGCGCGCCGAGGTCGCCGCCGTCGTCTCCAACCACCTCGACCTCGAGCCGGTCGCCCGCGCCGCCGGGGTGCCCTTCCACCACGTGCCGGTCACCCCCGCGACCAAGGACGCCGCCGAGGCCCGCGCACTGGAGCTGGTCGGGGACGTCGACCTGGTCGTGCTGGCCCGCTACATGCAGATCGTCTCCGCCGACTTCTGCAGCCGGTTCCCCGAGCGGTTGATCAACATCCACCACAGCTTCCTGCCGGCCTTCGTCGGCGCGAACCCCTACCGGGCCGCGCACGACCGGGGGGTGAAGCTGATCGGGGCGACCGCGCACTACGTCACCGCAGAGCTCGACGCCGGCCCGATCATCGAGCAGGAGGTCGCCCGCGTCGACCACCGCGCCACGGTCGAGGACATGCGCCGCATCGGCCGCTACGTCGAGCGCCAGGTGCTCGCCCAGGCGGTGACCTGGCACGTGGAGGACCGCGTCATCGTCGAGGGCGACCGCACCATCGTCTTCGCCTGAGGCCCGTCCCGGCCCCCTGCAGGGCCCCGCCGCGAGCCTGCGAGTGGTGGGGGGCAGGGGGTCCTTAAGTTGACTCACTCAAGACAACACGGTTGAGTGGGCGCATGGAGACGGCCTGGGACGACCAGCTGCGGACGGCGGGGCTGCGCGTGACGCGGCCCCGGTTGTCCGTGCTGGGCGTGCTCGCCGAGCACCCGCACGTCGACGCGGACACCATCGCCACCGCGGCGCGGGCCGTGCACCCCTCGATCTCGCCGCAGGCGGTCTACGGGGTGCTCAAGGCGCTGGTCGGGGCGGGCATGGCCCGGCGGATCGAACCGGCCGGCGGAACCGCGCGCTACGAGCTGCGGGTCGGTGACAACCACCACCACCTGGTCTGCCGGGGGTGCGGTGTCATCGCCGACGTCGACTGCGTCGTGGGGGCGGCCCCGTGCCTGGCCCCCTCGGACGCGGCGGGCTTCGCCGTCGACGAGGCCGAGGTCGTCTTCTGGGGACTCTGCGCCGACTGTCAGGTCGCGCGCAGGCAGCACAGCAACGCAACCAGCACGGCAACCGGAGAGGGAGTCCGATCATGACCGACGTCGCATCGCAGGGCCCGGCCGCCAGTGAGGCGAGCCGGCCGATCCTGACCAACCGTCAGGGCCACCCGGTCTACGACAACCAGAACTCGCGGACGGTGGGCTCGCGCGGCCCGGCGACCCTGGAGAACTACCAGTTCCTGGAGAAGATCAGCCACTTCGACCGCGAGCGCATCCCCGAGCGCGTCGTCCACGCCCGTGGCTTCGTGGCCTACGGCGAGTTCGAGGCCACCGGCACCTGGGGTGACGAGCCGATCGAGCGCTACACCCGGGCCAAGCTGTTCAACGCCCCGGGCAAGAAGACGCCGCTGGCCATCCGCTTCTCCACCGTCATCGGCGGCCGGGACTCCTCCGAGGCGGCGCGTGACCCGCGCGGCTTCGCGGTGAAGTTCTACACCGAGGACGGCAACTGGGACATCGTCGGCAACAACCTCGCGGTGTTCTTCATCCGCGACGCGATCAAGTTCCCCGACGTCATCCACTCCCTGAAGCCCGACCCGATCACCTTCCGCCAGGAGCCGGCCCGGATCTTCGACTTCATGTCGCAGACGCCCGAGGCCATGCACATGCTGGTCAACCTGTTCTCCCCGCGTGGCATCCCCGCCGACTACCGGCACATGCAGGGCTTCGGCGTGAACACCTACAAGTGGGTCAACGCCGCGGGTGAGACCAAGCTGGTCAAGTACCACTGGCTGCCCAAGCAGGGCGTCAAGAGCCTGACCGACGCCGACGCCGCGGTGATCCAGGGCGGCGACCTCGGGCACGCCTCCAAGGACCTCTTCGAGGCCATCGAGCGCGGCGACTTCCCGCAGTGGGACCTCTACGTCCAGCTGATGGACGACCACGACCACCCCGAGCTGGACTTCGACCCCCTCGACGACACCAAGGTGTGGCCGGAGAACGAGTTCGAGCCCAAGCTGGTCGGCACGATGACGCTGAACCGCAACGTCGACGACCACCACAACGAGAACGAGCAGAGCGCGTTCGGTACCGGCGTCCTCGTCGACGGGATGGACTTCTCCGACGACAAGATGCTGGTCGGCCGCACGTTCTCCTACTCCGACGCGCAGCGCTACCGGGTGGGCCCGAACTACCTGCAGCTGCCGGTCAACTCGGCCAAGAACGCGGTCGTGCAGACCAACCAGCGCGGCGGGCAGATGTCCTTCGGCGTCGACCTCGCACCCGGCCAGAACCCGCACGTCAACTACGAGCCGTCCATCACCGGCGGCCTGCGTGAGGCCCAGTACCCCACGCACGACGAGCAGGGCCCGGAGATCACCGGCCGGCTGACCCGCAAGCGGATCGAGCGGACGAACGACTACACGCAGGCCGGTCAGCGCTACCAGCTGATGGAGCAGTGGGAGAAGGACGACCTGGTCGCCAACTTCGTCACGCTCATCGGTCAGGCCGTCCCCGAGGTGCAGCAGCGGATGGTGTGGCACTTCCTCATGTGCGACGACGAGCTGGGTGCCCGCGTCGGTGAGGGCCTGGGCATCAGCGCCGACGACGTCCGTGGCCTGGAGCCCCTCCAGACCCAGACGCTGTCGGAGGAGGAGCTGCAGCGTGCGGCGAACCTGGGCAAGAACGGCCCCCGGGACGTCACCGGCCTGACGATGACGCACACCGTGCCCAACGAGCGCGTCGTCCTCGCGAAGTGACCCACCGGGGCTGACGCCCCGACCGCACCACCTGCGGGCCACGACCGATCCGGTCGTGGCCCGCAGTGCTGTCCGGGGTCGCTACGGTGCTGGCGTGGACGGCGTCACGCAGCTGTACGAGGCGATCAACGCCCGGGACGTCGACGGCCTGGCCGGGCTGCTGAGCCTCGACGTCGACTGGCCCGAGCCGATGGGCGGTGGGCGCCTGCGCGGGCGGGACGCAGTGCGGGACCACTGGCGGGACCAGTGGGCGGTGCTGGACGTGGCGATGCGGCCCCGGCGGGTCCGCGCGCTGCCCGACGGGCGGGTCGAGGTGCTCGTCGGGCAGGTCGTCCGGGACGCCGACGGCGACCTGCTGGGCGGGGCGACCGTCCTGCACACCCACACGCTCACCGGGGACCTGATCGCCCGGATGGACGTCGGGGACCCGCTCGGCGCGCTCTGAGGGGGGAGCGCCTCAGTCGGTGGGGCGGTCGTCCTGCTCGGCGAGGAACTGCTCGATCTGCGCGCCCAGCTCGTCACCGCTGGGCATCTGCCCGCTGAAGCCGAGCAGGCCGGTCTCCTCGCGGGAGGCGGTGAAGTCGTCGAACTGCTGCTCGAGGGCGGCCACGACGGCGGTGTTCTCGCTGGACCGGGCGATCTGCTCGTCGACCTCGGTGCGGTTGGCCTCGGCGGCCTCGCGCAGCGTCTCGGTCGGCACGTGCAGCCCGGTCAGCTCCGCCAGGTGCTCGAGCAGGGTGAGCGAGGCCGCGGGGTAGGTGGCTTGGGCCAGGTAGTGCGGGACGTGCGCGCCGATGCCGAGCGCGTCCACGCCGGCCTGGCCGAGCCGCATCTCCAGCAGGGCGCCGACGCTGCCGGGCACCCGCATCTCGCCCCAGTAGACCGGGTAGGACTCGATCAGCTGGCGGCGGGTGGCGTGCGCGGTCACGGTCACCGGGCGGGTGTGCGGGACCGGCATCGGGAAGGCGTGCAGGGCGACCACGGAGGTCACCCCGAGCCGGTCGACCAGGCCGATGACCGCGGCGACGAAGCGCTCCCAGGCGAAGTCCGGCTCGGCGCCGTGCAGCAGCAGGAACGGCGTCCCGGCGTCGTCCTCAAGGGCGTAGAGCGCGATCTCGGGGGAGACGATCGACTCGTAGCGGTCGCCGGAGAAGACGATCCGCGGCCGGTGGCCGCGGTAGTCGACCAGGGCGTCGGCGTCGAAGCGGGCGATGACCTCGTTGGGCAGGGCGTCGAGCAGGTGCGCGCCGGCGAGCGCGCCGGCATGGGCGGCGTCGAACTCGCCGGCCAGGTCGTGGACGAGCACGAGCCCGCGCCGCTGCTCGGGTGAGCCGACCGACGCCTCACGGATGAGGAACGGCTCGGCCGGGGGGAGGACCTCGACGAGGTCCTCCGGTCGCTGCGGCACGGGTGCTCCTCCTGGGTCGACTGCCTCCGGGTCGGGTGGAGGCCTGTCAGCGGTGAAGGCGCAGCCGGCGCGCGGCATTCCCGATGAGCCCGACCCGGTGCCCGTCGGCGGTGGTGCCGGCGTCCTCGGCGCCCTCGGAGTCGGGGTTCACCATCGGCGCGGTGTCCACCTTCTCCGCCTTGCGGCGCACCAGCTGGGCACCGGAGGAGTCGCCGGCCAGCTGCTGGCTGGTGCCGTCGGCGGCCACCTCGGGGGACAGGCCGTCGAGCTGGTCGCGGCCGTAGCGGTAGAAGACGGCGATCAGCGCGGCGACCGGCACCGACAGGAAGGCGCCGATGATGCCGAACATGCTGCTGCCGGCGGTGACCGCGAGGATGACCACCGCGGCGTGCAGGTTGAGCCCGCGGCCCTGCAGGATCGGCTGGAGCACGTTGCCCTCCAGCTGCTGGACCAGCACGACGATGCCCAGCACGATCAGCGCCTTGGTGAGCCCGACGCTGACCAGCGCGATGAGCACCGCGAACGCCCCGGCGGCGAAGGCACCGATGATCGGGATGAAGGCGCCGAAGAAGGTCAGCACGGTCAGCGGCAGCACCAGCGGCACGCCCAGGACCAGCAGGCCCAGGCCGATGAAGAACGCGTCGACGAACCCGACCAGCGCCTGCGACTTGATGAACTCCGACAGGGTCGCCCACGTCTTCACCGACAGCGCGGCCACGTGCGGGGCGGCGCGCGGGCCGGTCTGCGCGGCCAGCCACGGCACCCACTTGGGCCCGTCCTTGAGGAAGAAGAAGGTGAGCAGCAGCGCGAGGATCAGGTTGAGGACGATGTTGCCGACCGTGGCGGCGGTGGAGGCCGCGTACGAGGCGATCTGGGTGGCGTTGCTCTGCACCCGGTCGATCAGCGCCTGGACGGCGTTGCCGACCTGGTCGTCGTCGAGGTTGAACGGCGGGCCGGCGAGGTAGCCCTGCACCTCCTGCAGGCCGCCGCTGAACTGGTTGGCGACCTCCTCGACCTGGCTCACCACCTGCGGGACGATCACGGCGAAGATGCCGCCGATGACGGCGAGGAAGCCCAGCAGCACGGTCGCGGCGGCGAGCGCCGGCGGCCAGGAGTGCGAGCGCAGGAACCGGGTGAGCGGCCACAGCACGGTGGTGAACAACAGCCCCAGGACCACGGGGAGCAGGACGACCCACATGATGCTGAAGACCCGGCCCAGGATCACCAGGGCGATGACGATCAGGATCAGCTGGGCCGAGCCGATGGCCACGCCGCGGGTGGCCGCCTGCAGGCGGCGGGTGCGGTCGGGGCCCGGCGCGGGGGCCCTCGTGCCGACCGAGTTCGGGTCGTCGCCGGCGGGGCCGGTGCTCGTCGCTCCGCTGCCCCCGGTACCGGTGGTGTCGGTGGGGTCGGCGGAACGGTCGTCGGGCATGGACAGATCCCAACACATCCCGCGCCCGCGCACTCGTCGATCGGGCGAGGTCACACCCGCGAGGCCGCTGTCGTACCCGCGTCGTAGGTTGCCCCCATGCCGAAGACCGCCACCGCCGACCGCGTCGAGCGCGACGAGCTGCTCGCCTTCCTCCGCCCCCGGCACAAGGCCCTGCTGATGACCCGTCGCGGCGACGGGACCCCGCAGCTGTCCCCGGTGACCTGTGGTGTCGACGAGGCCGGCCGGGTGGTCGTCTCGACGTACCCGCAGCGGGCCAAGGTGGTCAACGCCCGGCGCGACCCGCGGGTGTCGATGTGCGTGCTGTCCGACGACTTCGACGGCCCCTGGGTGCAGGTCGACGGCACGGCCGAGGTGCTCGACCTGCCCGACTCCGTCGAGCCGCTGGTCGACTACTTCCGGGCCATCAGCGGTGAACACCCCGACTGGGACGAGTACCGGGCGGCGATGGTCCGCCAGGGCAAGTCGCTGCTGCGGGTGACCATCGAGCGCTGGGGGCCGGTCGCCACCGGTGGCTTTCCGCCCCAGCTCACCGGCGCCTGACCGCGACCCGCCAAGGCCAGGTCCTTGCATTCCGCGTTGCAAGCTGCTGGACTTGCGGGGTGCCCTTCGTGCTGACGATCGACCAGCGGGGGAGTCGCCGTGCCCCCGACCGGGTGCCCGGTGCGCTCGCCGTGCTCTCCGGCGTGCCCACGGTGCTGCGCTTCGAGCGCACCGCGGGCGATGAGTTCCAGGGCGTGCTGGACGACGCCGCGGCGGTCGTCGAGGCTGTCCGACGGCTGGTCCGGGACGGTGACTGGAGCATCGGCATCGGCGCCGGCCCGGTGCAGACGCCGCTGCCCAGCAGCACCCGGGCCGGCGCCGGTCCGGCCTTCCTCGCCGCCCGGGCGGCGGTGGAGGCGGCCAAGAAGCGTCCGGTGCGGATCGCCGTCCGGGGGGTGGTCGGTGAGCCCGCCGGCGACGCCCAGGCGGTGCTGACCGCGCTGGCCGCCCTGCTCGAGCGGCGCAGCGTCCAGGCCTGGGAGGCCATCGCGCACGTCGAGGCCGGCCGGACCCAGGTCGAGGCCGCGGCCGAGCTCGGGGTCACCCGGCAGGCGGTCGGCCAGCGGCTGGCCGCGGGGAGCTGGGAGATCGAGCGCGACCTGCGGCCGGTGGCCACCCGGCTGCTCGCCCGGGCAGCGGGGTGAGCGGCCGGTGAGCATCGCCGTGCTCGTCCTGCTCGCCGTGGTCACCGTCGCGGGTGCGGTGCTGACCCCGCGCAGCGACCGCCGGCGCAGCCCGGCCGGGGCGCTGTTCCTGGTGTCGGTGCTGGCGGTGGCCGCCGCGCTGGCGTGGCGCACCGGCCGGCTCAGCGACGCTGTCGAGACCGCCGGCGTGGTGCTCGCGGTCACCGCGGCCGCCCTCGGTGGCGGGCCGGTCACCACCGCGGTGCTGCGCGCCGCCGACCCCGACCGTGGGCCGGACCGGCGGCGGGCCTCGGACCCCGAGGTGCTGCGCGGGGGCACCTGGATCGGCGTCCTCGAGCGCACGGCCGTGGCCGCGGTCGTGCTGGCCCAGTACAAGGAGGGCCTGCCGGTGCTGGTCGCGGTCAAGGGCCTGGGCCGCTTCAACGAGCTCAAGGCCCCGGTCGCCGCCGAGCGCTTCATCATCGGCACCCTCGCCAGCGGCCTCTGGGCCCTCGCCTGCGTCGGCGTCAGCGTCCTCCTCCACTCCTGACCGCTCCAGCCGGGGCCATGTTCGCGAACATGGCCCCTGGCCGGGGCCATGTTCGCGAACATGGCCCTCCTGCCTGTGGACGGCGGCGGTGCGGTCGGCGCCGGTTCCGGCAGGCTCGCCCGGGTGTCCGCGCGACTGCTCCCCGGGGTGTTCATCGGCAGCCAGGCGATCGCCGAGGGGCTGATCACCCGCCGGCAGTTGCGCGCCCGGAGCTACCGGCGACTGGTCCACGGCGTCTACGCCGATCCGGGACTCGTGCACGACCACCGGCTCCGCTGCCGGGGGGTGGCCCTGCTGTTGCCGGCCGGGTGCGTCCTGGGCGGTCACTCCGCCGCCGCCTGGCCCGGCGCCCCGTTCGCCGGCGCCCACGACCCGGTCACGGTGCTCCGGCCGCCGTCCACGCCCTGGGCCGGACCACAGGGGACACGGGTGCACCAGGCCGACCTCGCGCCAGAGGACGTGGAGTGGCGCGACGACGTGCCGGTCACGTGTGCGTCTCGGACCGCCTGGGACGTCGCCGCCCAGGAGTCGCTGGGGACCGCCGTCGCGGCCGTCGATGCGATGGTGCGCAGCGGGAGCGTCACCTTCGCCGAGCTGACCGCGCGGGTCGACCGGGGGGCGGCGCGCAAGGGCGTCGTCCGGTTCCGCAGGGTGCTGACGCTGGTGGACCCGCGCGCCGAGTCGGCACCCGAGTCCCGGGTCCGGGTCGCACTGACGATGGCCGGGCTGGTGCCCGTCCCGCAGTTCGAGGTCCGGGCCGGCGGGCGCTTCCTGGGCCGGGTCGACCTCGCCTTCCCGGGGGCGCGGGTGGCCGTGGAGTACGAGGGCGCCCACCACTTCGAGGGGACCCAGATCGAGCGGGACGACGTCCGCATCGCCGGTCTGGAGAGCGCCGGCTGGCTGGTGGTCCGGCTCAGCGCCGCCGATCTGCGCGACCTGGACGGCGTGGTCGCGCGCGTGCGTGCAGCGCTCGTCCGGTGACCTCCCGGGGGCCATGTTCGCCAACATGGCCCCCCAGGGGTCAGTCGGTGAAGACCTCGATTTGGGCGCCCATCTCGACGAGGCGCTCGTAGAGCTGTTCGTAGCCGCGGGCGATGATGTCGACGTTGCGCAGCACCGAGTCGCCCTTGGCGGCCAGCATCGCCAGCAGGATGACCACCGCGGGCCGCAGCGCCGGCGGGCAGACGATCTCCGCCCCCGACCAGCGGGTGGGCCCGTTGACCAGCACGCGGTGCGGGTCGAGCAGCCGGACGTCGGCGCCGAGGCGGGTCAGGTCGGACAGGTGGATGGCCCGGTTGTCGTAGACCCAGTCGTGGATGACGGTCTCGCCGGTCGCGGTGGCCGCGATGACGGCGAAGAACGGCAGGTTGTCGATGTTCAGCCCCGGGAACGGCATCGGGTGGATCTTGTCGATCGGCGCCCGCAGCTGCGAGGGGTGGATGGTGACGTCGACGAGCCGGGTGCGGCCGTTGTCGGCGGCGTACTCCGCGGACAGGTCGTACTGCAGCCCCATCTCGGTGAGCGTGGCCAGCTCGATCTCCAGGAACTCGATCGGCGCCCGGCGCACGGTCAGCTCCGAGCCGGTCACGATGCCGGCGGTCAGCAGGCTCATCGCCTCGACCGGGTCCTCGGAGATCGTGTAGTCGACGTCGGCGTCGAGCACCGGTGAGCCGGTGACCACCAGGGTCGTCGTCCCGAAGCCGGAGATGCCCACGCCCAGCTTCTCCAGGTACAGGCACAGGTCCTGGACCATGTAGTTCGGGCTGGCGTTGCGGATGGTGGTCGTCCCGTCGTGGCGGGCGGCGGCCAGCAGCGCGTTCTCGGTGACCGTGTCGCCGCGCTCGGTCAGCACGATGGAGCGGTCGCGGGACTCCGGGCGGTGCACCGTCGCGTGGTACTCCCCGGCGTGCGCCTCGATCTGCAGACCGAAGTGCCGCAGCGCGATCATGTGCGGCTCGATCGTGCGGGTGCCCAGGTCGCAGCCGCCGGCGTAGGGCAGCTCGAAGTGCTCGGCGCGGTGCAGCAGCGGGCCCAGGAACATGATGATGCTGCGGGTCCGGCGGGCGGCGTCGGCGTCGATGGCGGTCAGGTCCAGCTGCTCGGGGACGACGAGGGTCAGGTCGCGGCCGGCGGCGTCCCAGGTGGCGGAGACCCCGATCGAGGTGAGGACGTCGAGGATGCGGTCGACCTCGACGATCCGGGAGACGTTGCGCAGCGTGGTGCGGCCGCGGTTGAGCAGCGAGGCGCACAGCAGGGCGACCGCGGCGTTCTTCGACGACTTCACCGTCACGCTGCCCGACAGCGGCAGGCCGCCGCTGACCCGCAGGTGGGTCGGGCCGGAGCGGCCCACGGTGATCAGCTCGCTGTCCAGCGCCGCCGACAGCCGGCCGAGCAGCTCCAGGGTCAGGTTCTGGTTGCCCTGCTCGATCCGGGCGATGGCGCTCTGGCTGGTGCCGAGGCGCTCGGCGAGCTGGGACTGGGTCAGGCCGTGGTGGCGCCGCGCGTCGCGGACCAAGGTGCCGATCTGGCGCAGGGACTGACCGGTCGCTTCTTCGGTGATCGTCATCGCGGCGAAGGATATCTCACAGATGAGATCAACACGGGCTGCGCGGAGACGACTGCGTACGGGCACCATGCGGCATGGGCATCGTCTGGGCGGTCGTCGGGGTGGTGGTCCTGCTGGTCCTGGTCGGAGCCTGGCGGATGGACCGGGCGGTGCAGCGCCGCGGTTCGCGGGCGTCCCACCACTCCGACCTCTGGTACGAGGTGCGGGAGAGCCGCCGGGACGTCGATGCCATGAACCCGTGCTCCAGTGACAGCTCCTGGACCAGCTGGAGCCGGCGCAACCAGCGCAGATGATCTCCCGGTGCCCCCTGCAGGCGTGCAGGGGATGATGTCCCGGCCGACTCCGGCACCACCCGCGAGGAGCCCCTGATGTCCCAGACCCCGGCACCGACCGGCGCCGTCGCCCACCCCGAGCTGCTGGCCGTGTACCTCAACGACCACATCGCCTCCGCAGCCGGCGGGATCGAGCTGGTCACCCGGATGATCGGGGCCAACCGGGGCAACCAGCACGAGGCGGGCCTGCGGCAGCTGCTGGACGAGCTGCGCCAGGAGAAGACCGACCTGGCGACGATCGCCGCCGCCCTCGCCCTGCCGGTGCGGCAGTACAAGCAGGTCGCGGTGTGGATCGCGGAGAAGGCCAGCCGGCTCAAGCTCAACGGCCACGTGCTGACCCGGTCGCCGCTGTCCGGGCTGGTCGAGTTCGAGTTCCTCGCCTCGGCGGTGCGCGGCAAGCGCAGCGGCTTCGAGACCCTGCGGATCGCCGCGACCGTCGACCCCCGGATCGACCCGGTGCTCGTCGAGTCGCTGATCAACCAGGCGCACCGGCAGTACCTGTGGCTGACCGAGGCCCGCCGCGAGGTGGCCGCCGGCATCTTCGGCGGCGACCCCGACGTCGTCGCCGACACCACCGAGGCCTGACCCGGGGCCGGCCCGGAGCCTACCCACCCGGTGCCCGGCCGCGCGGACGGCGCGGTCCGCAGGTAGACACCTGTCCATGTGCCACGACCACGACAGCCGCCCGCCCGCACCGCCCCGCACCGGGGACGTCGCCGAGCGCGGCACCCTCGAGCTGACCGCCGCCGACGGCACCCAGCTGTCCGCCGCCTACGCCGCCCCGGCGGCCCCGGCGACCGCCGGGGTCGTGATCCTGCCCGACATCCGCGGGCTGCACCCCTACTACGTGGCGCTGGCCGAGCGGTTCGCCCAGGCCGGCGTCCCCGCGGTGGCGCTGGACTACTTCGGCCGCACCGCGGGCCTGGCCGAGACCGGCACCCGCGAGGACGACTTCGACTGGCAGGCGCACATCCCGCAGACCACGCCCGAGGGCATCGACGCCGACACCGCCGCCGGCATCGAGTACCTGCGCAGCCGCACCCGCCCGGACCTGCCGGTGGTCACGGTGGGCTTCTGCTTCGGCGGCAGCCACGCCTGGCGGCAGTCCGGCGCCGACCTGGACCTGGCCGGCAGCGCCGGGTTCTACGGCCGGCCGAGCCTGGTCGGGGACGCCGCGAGCGCGGCACGCCGGCCGGTCGTGATGCTGATCGCCGGTGCCGACACCGCCACCCCGGTCGCCGACCAGCTGGAGCTGGCGGCCACCATGCGCGCCGCCGGCGCCGAGGTCGACGACGTCGTCTACGACGGGGCGCCGCACTCCTTCTTCGACCGCGCGTTCGGCGAGTGGGCCGAGGCCTGCGACGACGCCTGGCGCCACGTGCTCGCGCTCACCGACCGGGTCGCCGTCCGCTGACCGCCGCCCGCCCCCGTCCGCACGGGTGGGGGCGGGCCGCCCGGGCGCACCTAGGCTGGTCGGCGTGAGCGAGCAGCAGGGGCAGGGACCCGCCGGGCAGCAGGAGCCCATCGAGCAGGGCGTGCTCGACCTCGCCGTCCGGGTGTTCGGGCTGGCCCGGGCCGGAGAGGCCGAGGAGCTGGCCGCCTACGTCGACGCCGGGGTGCCGGCAGACCTGACCAACGAGAAGGGCGACACCCTGCTGATCCTGGCCGCCTACCACGGTCACGCGGGGACGGTCACCGCGCTGCTCGAGCGCGGCGCGGACCACGGCCGGTACAACGACCGCGGCCAGACGCCGCTGGCGGCCGCGGTCTTCAAGCAGTCCGCCGACTCCGTGCGCGCGCTGTTGGCCGCCGGGGCCGACCCCGACGCCGGCCAGCCCAGCGCCCGTGCGACGGCCGCCTTCTTCGACCTGCCGGTGATGACCGCCCTGCTGGAGGGCCACCCGGCCTGACCGGAGGGTCAGCGGGCGGCCGGGCCGTGCGGTGCGGCGGCCGCATCGGCCGACGCGGACGCCGGGACCTCCGGCTGCGCCGGTCGCCGTGCGGTGGTGGGCAGCACCGCGGTGAGCAGGCCGACCGCGACGCAGGCCCCGACGCCGATCCAGCCGATGGTGGTGTAGCCGCTGCCGGCCGGGAACGCGGACCCGTCGGGGGTGGCGGCCTCCAGCACGGTGGCGCTGAGCGCGCTGCCGAGGGAGAAACCGACGTAGCGCAGCACCTGGTTGAGGCTCATCGCGCTGCCGGTCTCGCTCTTCGGCACGGCGCGCACGATCAGCCCGGGCAGCGCGGCGAACATGGTGCCGACCCCCAGGCCCACGACGGTGCTCGCCAGGAACAGCTGCCACAGCTCGTCGCGCAGCAGGGCGAACAGCAGCTGCCCCGCGCCGAGCACCAGCGCGGCCAGGGGCAGCACCACACGCGGTCCGTGCGACCGGTCCAGCCGCGCCGCGATCCGGCTGGCGGAGAAGCTGGCCAGGGAGAACGGCAGCAGGACCAGCCCGGCGACCACGATCGAGGTGCCGAAGCCGCCGGCGGCCACCGGCTCCTGAGCCAGCCGTGGCACCGAGGACAGCAGCAGGTAGTTGGACAGTCCGGCCAGCAGCGCCGTGCCGTGCGCGCTGGCGGCGTCGCGGCCGCGGGCCAGCCGCAGGTCGACCAGCGGAGCCGGCGCGCGCAGCTGCCAGACCACCCAGCAGGCCAGCGCGACCGCCGCCACCGCGGCCAGGCCGAGCACCGCCGGCGACGTCCAGCCCCAGCTCTCCCCCTCGGCCAGCGCGAGCAGTGCGGTGGCCAGCCCCGTGCCGAGCAGTGCGGCACCCAGGAGGTCGAGCCGGCGCGGCGGGACGTCGCCCGACGGCGGGTAGACCACCGCCGCCGCCACGAGCGCGACCGCGCTCGCAGCGGCGCCGAACCAGAAGGCGGCGTGGATCCCGCCGAGCTCGGCGATCGCCCCGGTCAGCGGGTAGCCCAGGCCCACCCCGGCGGCGACGGTGACCGACAGCGCGGCGACGGTGGTCCGGGAGCGCTCAACACTCAGCGCCGTCCGGGCGGTGGCGATGGCCAGCGGGGTGAGCCCCATCCCGACGCCCTGCAGCCCGCGCCCGGCGATCAGCCAGCCGAGCCCGAGCGGCAGCGCGGCGAGCACGCTGCCGGCCAGCACCACGGCCAGGACGACGAGCACCACGGTGCGCCGGTGCCGGCCGTCGCCGAGCCGGCCGATCACCGGGGTGGCCACCGCGCCGACCAGCAGCGCGATCGTCAGCGACCACTGGGCATCGGTCACCGAGACGCCGTTGGCCTCGGCGATCGCGGGGACCAGCGGTGCGCCCAGGCTGCTGATGACCGCCACCAACATCGCCAGGAAGACCAGCACCGGGACCAGCGCGGTCGGCGGCCCGGGGGAGAGGTTGCGCTGTGCATCGACCGGTGTCACGCCCACGACGCTAACCCGCGTCGTGCCGGGTGCCGACCGATGTCCGCGAGGTCACCGGCGGCGGTCCTCCGGGGACGGGGGAGGGAGTCCGGTGACGTAGCGTCAGCCGCTCTGCTGGGCCTCGATCGCAGGAGACGTGGATGCCGGACTGGGTGCAGGACGCGGTGTGGTGGCACGTCTACCCGCTGGGCTTCGTCGGGGCGGAGAAGGAGGCCACCGAGGAGGTGACCTCCCGGCTGCACCGGATCACCGACTGGCTGGACTACGCCGTCGAGCTGGGCGCCAACGGCCTGGCGCTCGGCCCGGTGTTCGCCTCCAGCACGCACGGCTACGACACCGTCGACCACGGCCGGATCGACCCGCGGCTCGGGGACGACGCGGACTTCGACGAGCTGGTCGACGAGGCGCACGACCGCGGCCTGCGGGTGCTGCTCGACGGCGTCTTCAACCACGTCGGCCGCGAGCACCCGGCGTTCCGGGCCGTCGTCGAGCGCGGGTCCGACGCCCCGTCCGCCGCGTGGTTCCGGCTGCGCTGGCCCGCGGACTGGCAGCCCGGCGTGGTGCCCGGCTACGACACCTTCGAGGGCCACGACCAGCTCGTCGCACTCGACCACTCCGCACCCGTGGTCGCCGACTGGGTCGCGGAGGTGATGACCCACTGGCTCGACCGCGGCGCCGACGGGTGGCGCCTGGACGCCGCCTACGCCGTCCCGCCGTCGTTCTGGGCGACCGTGCTGCCGCGGGTGCGCGAGGCCCACCCCGAGGCCTACGTCGTCGGCGAGGTCATCCACGGCGACTACGCCCGCATCGTCACCGAGTCGGGGATGGACGCGGTCACCCAGTACGAGCTGTGGAAGGCCGTCTGGAGCTCGCTCAACGACGGCAACCTGCACGAGCTGGCGCACGCCCTCGGCCGGCACGACGGCTTCCTCGACACGTTCGTGCCGCTGACCTTCCTCGGCAACCACGACGTCACCCGGATCGCCAGCCGGCTCACCGATCTCCGACACCTGCCGCACGCTCTCGCCGTGCTGTTCACCGTGGGCGGCACGCCGTCGGTCTACGCCGGTGACGAGCAGGCCTTCACCGGCGTCAAGGAGGACCGGGCCGGCGGGGACGACGCGGTGCGGCCGCCCTTCCCGGAGACCCCGGCCGGGCTCGCCCCGTTCGGGGAGCCGACGTTCCGGCTGCACCAGGAGCTGATCGGGCTGCGCCGCCGGCACCGCTGGCTGCACACCGCCCGCACGACGGTGCTCCACCGGGACAACCGGCAGCTCAGCTACGAGGTGACCGGCGACGGCGAGCGGCTGGTGGTGGCGCTCAACCTGGCCGACACCCCGGCCACGCTGCCCGCCGTCGGCGCCGGTGAGGTGCTCGCCGGCGCCGGCACGGTGCAGCGCGACGCCGTCCGGCTGGACGCCCACGGCTGGGCGGTCCTGGCCGGCTGAGCCCCGGGGGGCTGGCTCCCGCCCCCCGGGCACCGGGATCAGGCCGTCGGCCCGGCCGGCGTCAGGTGCGCGATCGACCGGGTGTCCTGGAAGGCGCGAACTCCCTGGATGCCCTGCTCGCGGCCCATGCCCGACTGCTTCATGCCGCCGAAGGGCGCGCGCAGGTCCAGCCGGGTGGCGCCGTGGTCGTTGACCCAGACGTACCCGCACTGCAGCTGCCCGCCGAGCCGGGCGGCTGCGGCGGTGTCGGCCGACCACACCGAGCCGCACAGCCCGCCCCAGGTGTCGTTGGCCAGCCGGACCGCCTCGTCGTCGTCGTCGTAGGGGAGCACCGGGATCACCGGGCCGAACTGCTCCAGGGTGACGACCCGCAGCGACGGGTCGGGGTCGACCACGATCGCCGGGCGCAGGAAGTTGCCCTCGGCGAACTCGCCGGCGGGCAGCTCGCCGAACTCCAGCACCGTCGCGCCGGAGGCCCGGGCCTCCTCGATGATCTCGGCGACGAACGCCTTCTGCGCGGGCTGGTGCAGCGGCCCCATCGTCGTCCCCTCGGCCAGCCCGTGACCCAGGACGACCCGCTCCAGCCGCGCCGACAGCCCGGCCACCAGCTCCTCCATCCGCGAGCGGTGCACGTACAGCCGCTTGGCGGCCATGCAGATCTGGCCGGTCGTGTCGAAGATCCCGGCGTACAGCCGGTCGAGGTGCTCGTCGTCGAGGACGGCGTCCGCGCGGATGATCGCCGCGTCGTTGCCGCCCAGCTCCAGGGTGACCCGGGTGAGGTTGCGGGAGGCCATCTCCATCATCTTCTTGCCGCCGTTGACGCTGCCGGTGAAGCAGATCTTGGCCACCTGCGGGTTGTCGATCAGCCCGGCCATCTCGCTGTCCCGGCCGGTGACGACGTTGAGCACGCCCGGGGGCAGCTGCTCGGCGACCCGCTGCACCAGCCGCGTCGTCGCCAGCGGGGTCGACGGCGGGGGCTTGACGATGGCGGTGTTGCCCGCCAGCAGCGCGTGCGGGAGCGCCGCGCCCAGGATCGCGATCGGCCAGTTGAACGGCACGATGAGCGTCACCACGCCGAGCGGCTGGTGGGTCACGGTGGTCTCCACCGGGATGCCCGGGGCCGGGGCGAGCACGGTGGCCTGCTCCACCTCCTCGGCCAGGGACAGCGCGAGCTGCCAGCGGATCTCGAACACCAGCGCGTCGACCCAGGCCTCGTGCACGATCTTGCCGTTCTCCAGCGACAGCACCCGGGCGTCCTCGTCGCGCTCGTCGGCGATCCCGGCGATGGCGGCGGCCATGGCCGCCGCGCGCTCGGTGGCGGGCAGCGCCGACCAGGCGGGGAAGGCCGCCGAGGCCGCCGCGACGGCGTCGTCGACGTCCTGTGCGGTCGCCGCGGCCGCGGTGCCGACGACGACGCCCGGGCGGGCCGGGTCGACGACCTCGAGCACGTCGTCCGTGGACCGCGACCGTCCTCCGATGTAGAGCCCTGTCGTCACCGGGGCCGTCGTGCTCAGCGTGTCCGTCATGCGGATCGCCACCTCTCTGTGTCGTCCGTGCTCGTCCGGGGGACACGAGGCTCCCCGGGTCGGCGCTCGTGCGCCAGGTCTCGGTACGGGGTGAGTTCCGACTGCGGGGCCGCGGCGGCGACCGCGGCGAGGACCCGGACCGCGTCGGCGCTGCCGGCCACGTCGTGCACGCGGACGCCCCAGGCGCCGGCCGAGGCGGCGAGCACCGTGGTGGCCAGCGTGGCGCTGTCGCGCTCCAGCGGGGTGCGGGTGCGCCCGTCCGCGGCGGTGAGCACCGCGCCGAGGAAGCGCTTGCGGGAGGCACCCACCAGCACCGGCAGGCCCAGGCCGGTGACCGCCTCCAGGCCGGCCAGCAGCGCGAGGTCGTGCTCGGGCCGCTTGGCGAACCCCAGGCCGGGGTCGACGACCACGCGCCCGGCGTCCACCCCCGCCGCGAGGGCCGCGTCGACCCGCCGGCACAGCGCGTGCCGCACGTCGGCGACCACGTCCCGGTAGCCCGCCCGGGCGTCCATGTCGCGGCTGTCGCCCCGGCGGTGCATGAGCACCCAGGGGACGCCGGCGTCGGCGACGACCGCGGCCATCGCCGGGTCCGCCAGGCCACCGCTGACGTCGTTGACCAGCACCGCACCGGCGGCCAGGGCGGCGGCGGCCACCTGCGACCGGGTGGTGTCGACGCTGACGGCGACCCCGGTGCGGGCCAGCTCGGTCACCACGGGCAGCACCCGGTGGAGCTCTTCCTCGGCGGCCACCCGGTCGGCCCCGGGGCGGGTGGACTCCCCACCGACGTCGACGTAGTCGGCCCCGGCGGCGACCATGCCCAGGCCGTGCGCGACGGCGGCGTCGACGGTGTCGTGCCGGCCGCCGTCGGAGAACGAGTCCGGCGTGACGTTGAGGACCCCCATCACCACGCAGCGGCCGGGCCGGGCGAGCTCGGCCCTGCCGCGCGCGGTCACCGGCCCCCCACCGGGGCGGGCTCCCGGTGCCCGGTCACGTCGTGGGTCAGCACGGCGGCCTTAGTCAGCAGCTCGGCCCGCTCCGCCGGGGCCTGCGACCCCCAGGTGATCCCGCCGCCGGCTCCGTACACGGCCGCGCCGGTGCTGCGGTCGACCACGGCGGTCCGGATGGCGACGGAGAATCGGGCGCGGACGGGCGCCGTCGGGGGCCCGACCAGGCCCACGGCACCGCAGTAGACGCCCCGCGGCGTGGGCTCCAGCTCCCCGATCAGCTGCATGGTGCGGCGCTTGGGTGCGCCGGTGACCGACCCGCACGGGAAGAGCGCGCCGAACAGCTCCAGCAGCCCGGTGCCCGGCCGGGTGCGGGCGCTCACCTGCGAGGTCAGCTGCCAGACGGTCGGGTAGCGCTCCAGGGTGAACAGCTCGTCGACCACGACGCTGCCGACCTCGGCCACCCGGCCCAGGTCGTTGCGCAGCAGGTCGACGATCATCAGGTTCTCGGCCCGCTCCTTCTCGCTGGCGAGCAGCCGGCGGCTGTGCTCCTGGTCCTCGGCGGGCGTGCGGCCGCGGGGTGCGGTGCCCTTCATCGGCCGGGTCCGCACCACGTCGCCGGTCCACTCGAAGAGCAGCTCCGGGCTGGCGCTGGCCACGACGTGCCGGCCGAGGTCGAGGTAGGCGTTGTGGGCGCCCTGCTGGGCCAGGGCGAGCCGGGCGTACAGCTGCTCGACGTCGCCGGGGACGGTGGAGCGCAACCGGTCGGTGAGGTTGCACTGGTAGGTCTCGCCGGCGGCGATGTGCGCCCGGACGACGCCCACCGCCCGGGCGTGCTCGGCGTCGGTCCAGTCCGGGCGCCACGGCCCGGGCTGCGGTCCGGTGCCCGCCGGCGGGGCCGGCGGCGCGACCGGGGCAGGCGCGCCGCACAGCCCGAACCACACCAGCGGCAGCTCCCCGGGTCCGGCCGGGGCGCCGGGCAGCAGCGGGTCCAGCCCGGACGCCGCCTCGTAGCCGACGTAGCCGAAGGCCCAGCTGCCGGCCTCGGTCGCGTCGTGGACCTCCTGCAGGACGCCGACGACCCCGGCCGGGTCCACCGCGGTGAGCACCCGGGACGGCGGTGGGCAGCGCAGCGACACCCCCGTGGACAGGTCGTCGAACCGCGCCCACGGGGCGGTCATCGGCTCGGGCGGCCCTGCTGGACCGTGGCGGCGGTGAGGGTGTTGGCCAGCAGCATGGCGATCGTCATCGGCCCGACCCCGCCGGGCACCGGCGTGACCGCCCCCGCCACCGCGGCGACCGCGTCGAGGTCGACGTCCCCGCGCAGGCCCTGCTCGGTGCGGTGGATGCCGACGTCGATGACGGTCGCGCCGGGCTTGACCGCGTCGGCCCCGACCAGCCCCGGGATGCCGGCGGCGACCACGAGCACGTCGGCGCGCCGGCAGACCGCGGCCAGGTCGCGGGTGCGGGAGTGGGCGATGGTCACCGTGGCGTCCGCGGCCAGCAGCAGCTGCGCCATCGGCCGGCCGACCAGCACCGAACGGCCGACCACCACCGCCTCCGCGCCGGACAGCGCGACGTCCTGGTCGGCCAGCAGCGCCATGACGCCGGCCGGGGTGCACGGCCGCAGCCCCGGCCGGCCCTGGGCGAGCAGCCCGGCGTTGGCCGTGCTCAGCCCGTCGACGTCCTTCTCCGCCGGGATGTGGCTCAGCAGCGCCTCGGAGTCCAGGTGAGCGGGAACGGGCAGCTGCAGCAGGATGCCCGACACCTCCGGGTCGGCGGCGAGCTCGTCGAGCAGCGCGGCGACGGTGGCCTGGTCGACGTCCCCGGGCAGGTGCCGGTGCAGGTCGGCCATCCCCGCCTCGGTGCACAGCCGGCGCTTGTTGCGGACGTATACCTCCGAGGCGGGGTCGTCGCCGATGAGCACCGTGGCCAGCCCCGGGGCGGTCCCGCCGCCGGCCACGAGCTCGGCCACCCGGCGTCCGACGTCGGCCCGCACCGCGCGCGCCACGGCGGTGCCGTCGATCAGCCGTGCGGTCACCGGGTCTCCCTCCACCGGTCGGGGCGGGCGGCGTGCCCGCCGCGGGGGTCAGGCGAGGTCACGCAGCAGCTGCTGACGCCAGGCCTCGGTGGGCTCCAGGTCGTTGAAGGTGAAGACGTGGAAGCCGTGCAGGTGGTTGTCCGGCTTGCCGATGTGCGGGGCCAGCCCACGGATGATCTTGTCCGGGCTGTAGCCGCCGGGGATGAAGAACCGCCACAGCAGGTTCTGCTGCTTCTTGAGGAACTTCGCCGACTCCCCGATGCCCAGCCCACCGGAGACGCGCATCAGCTTCTGCCGGTGCACCGCGCCGGGCACGCCCACGTGCACCGGCAGGTCGATCCCGCGGGCGACCAGCTCGCGCGCCCACGTGAGGATCACCTTCGGGTCGAACACGATCTGGGTGGTGATGTGGGTGGCCAGCGGCGCCTTGGCCACCAGCGCCCCGAAGAGCAGCTCGTCCGGGGCGTTCGGGTGCCCCTCGGGGTGCCCGCCGATGCCGATGTCGGTGAAGGAGTGGCCGATCTCGTGCATGGCGACCAGCAGCGCGTGCGCGTCGGCGAAGCCGGTGTCCTCCTCGCTCGGGTCCCCGCCGACGACGAAGACGCCGGTGATGCCCGCCTCCCGGCAGCGGGCCAGGACGTCGGTCAGGTGGGCGCGGTCACGGACCTGGCGAGCCGACAGGTGCGGGGACACCGCGTACCCGTGGCCGGCCAGGGCGACGGCCAGGTCGACGGTGGCGTCCTGCCCCTTGGCCGGCGACGCGGTCACCGTCAGGGCGACGTCCCTGGGCACGTGGTCGAGCACGGCCTGCTCGGTCTTCTTGAACGGGATCACCTCGAAGCCGACGTCGGTGACCGCCCGCCTCAGCGCCTCCCGCGTGGCTCCGTCACGGACGGTCAGCACGCGCTTCACGTGGTGTCTCCCTCTGCCCTGTGGGGTGGTCGCGGGGTGGGGACGACGTCGCCGGCGGCGCTGCCGGGACGTCGTCCACCCCGAGGACCATGGTGACCTGCGCCACCTCGAGGACGGGACGGTGACATGACGGCACCTGCGGCACCGGTTCGGTCGCCGGGCGTACGTCAATGGTCGCGGTCGGCCGGGTCGTCCTCCCGAGGGTGGGCGCCGGGACCCCGGCGACTGGGCACCGGGGTGCGAGGGTGTCAGGATCGCACCGGGGGTGGCCCGGGCCACCGCCCGGATCTCGCGGCAACGGAGCCGCGTGGAGAGGTGGGGCGCATGGAGACAGCAGGGCAGCTGACCGTCGGCACGGGGACCGGTCCGGTCGTCGCGGCCGAGGACGTGGTGCGGCACGCCCCGGACGGGCTGGCGGTCATCGACGCCGACGCCCGCTTCGTCGACGCCAACGCCGCCGCGGTCCTCCTGTGCGAGCTGCACCCGGACCGGGTGGCGGGTGCGCCCTCGCCGTTCGCCGCACCGCAGGACGCGGCGGGCACCGGGCGGTCCGGCGAGCTGACCGTCGCCTGGGAGCCGGTGCCCGGGCACCGGCGCGAGTTCGCCTACGTCCTGTCCGCCGTCCCCGGCCAGCAGCGGTGGATCGTCTCCTTCCGGGACGTGACGCTGAGCCGGCTGCGCGAGCGGCGGCTGGCCGCGATCGCCGCGGCCGCCTCCAGCGTCGCGTCCAAGCGCTCCCTGGTCGGCACCCTGGAGGTGCTCGCCCAGGAGGTGGCGCGGTCGGACGCGATCGCCGCCGTCCAGGTGCTGACGGTCAACGCGACGGGGGACCGGCTGCACGTGGTGGGGGCCGCCGGCTTCCGGCGCTCTCCCGACTTCTTCGACAAGCTCATGGAGTGCCGTGCCCTGGGCGCCCGGCTGATGATGCTCGAGGCGCTGGAGTCCCGGCAGCCGGTCGTCGCCGCGAACCGGTACGACGCCATCATGGCCGACCCGGCGTGGGCGCCGCTGCAGCAGCTGATGCGCCACCCGCGCTGGGACTGGTTCGTCAGCGTCCCCCTGCTCGCGCGCGGTGAGCCGGTCGGCATCCTCAACGCCTTCTTCGCCCCCGGCCGCGTCGTCGGGGACACCGAGCTGGACTTCCTGCTGGCGATGGCCGAGCAGGCCGCGATGGCCGTCGACCACGCCGCGCTGCTGGAGTGGGAGCGCGACGTCGCCCGCCGCGAGGAGCGCCAGAAGCTGGCCCGTGACCTGCACGACTCGGTGGTCCAGCAGGTCTTCTCGATGATGATGCAGGCGCGCTCGCTGGAGGTCCTCGTCGCGCGCGGGCTGCCGCCCACGCCTGCGGAGGTGGCGCAGGTGGCCGACGACCTGAGCAGCGCCGCCCAGGACGTGCTGGCCGACCTGCGCGGCATGGTCGTGGAGCTGCGGCCGGCGGCCGCCACGGCCGGTGGGCTCGCCCCGGCGGTCCGGTCCCTGGTCGACACCACCGCGGCCCGCACCGGCCTGCCGGTCACCCTGACCCTCGACGACCCCGCCGGCGAGCTGGCCGGGCTGGACCCCGCGCTGCTGGAGGACGTCTACCGCGTGATCGCCGAGGCGCTGCACAACACCGTCAAGCACGCCGACGCCTCCACCGTCCAGGTGCGGCTCGCGGTCGCACCGCACGGCCGTCGTCGCCGGCTCATCGCCGAGGTGACCGACGACGGCCGCGGGCTCGGCACCCCGGACGGTCCGGCCGGCCCGGCCTGGGCCGGGAACTGCGCGTCCAGCGGCTTCGGGATGACGGTGATGCGCGAGCGCGCGGCCCGCTGGGGCGGCGCCGTCCGGGTGCGGCAACCGGCATCCGGCGGGACGAGCGTGCTGCTGAGCCTGCCGTTCCCGACCACTCTCCTGGTCACGCCGGTGGACCCGGAGGTCGCGCCGTGACCGGCCCGCACCCGATCCGGGTCCTGGTGGTGGACGACCACTCGGTCGTGCGCCGCGGCGTCATCGCCTACCTCGAGGCCCTCGCCGACGTCGAGGTGGCCGACGAGGCCTCGGACGGGCAGGAGGCGCTGGACCGCCTGGCCCGGGCGTCCGCGCACGGGGAGCTGCCCGACGTCGTCCTGATGGACCTGCAGATGCCCGGCATGGACGGGGTGACCGCCACCGCGGAGGTGCTGCGGCGGTACCCCCAGCTGAAGGTGGTCATCCTGACCAGCTTCGGCGAGACCGAGCGGGTGCACGCGGCGCTGGCGAGCGGGGCGTCGGGGTACCTGCTCAAGGACGCCGGGCCGGCCGAGGTCGACGCGGCGCTGCGGGCGGCCGTCCGGGACGAGGTCTTCCTCGACGCCGCGGTCACCCGCCGGCTGACCCAGGAGATCCGCGCGCCGCGGACCGGCCTGGGCGTGCTGACCGCCCGGGAGAAGGAGGTGCTGATCCTGGTCGCGGAGGGTCGGTCCAACAAGGACATCGCCGAGCACCTGGTGATCAGCGAGCGGACGGCCCGCACGCACGTCAGCCACCTGCTCGCCAAGATCGGGCTCACCTCGCGCACGCAGGCTGCGCTGCTCGCCGTGAAGGAGGGGCTGGTCCAGCCGCGGTGAGGAGACCCTGCGTCAGATGTCGCATGCACAGCGCGACACCGACCGTCGCCGGTGACCGTCAAGCGGGCGATCCACCGGCCGGCCCGGCCGCCTAGCGTTCCCCTCGGCCGGGCAGCCCAGGACCTCGTCGCGGAGCCCCGCCGCCCGACGGAGGAGGCGCGCATGACCGCCGCTGCCGGGAGCGCCCGGGACCTCGCCCCGCTGCACGTCGTCTGCGCCGCCGCGGGCATCTCCCTCGCCGTCCCGCCGGCCTGCTCGGTGCTCGAGGCGGTGCGCGCGGCCGGCCTGGAGGTGCCGACCGCCTGCGCCGACGGGCGCTGCGGCCTGTGCGAGACCCGGGTCCTGGAGGGCACGCCCGACCACCGGGACGAGGTGCTGACGGCGGAGGAGCGCACGGTCGGCGAGACCATGATGATCTGCGTCTCCCGGGCGGCGGGCCCCCGGCTGGTCCTGGACCTCTGACCGGTCGCACCCCGGGACGGCACCACGACGGATGACGTAGGCCGGTCCTGCCGCGACGGTGGACCGGGCATGACATCGGGCCGTTCCGCACTCCCCACGGCCGTCCCTACCGTGGACCGGCGGGTGCACGTGCGTCCGGCCCGGGTCCGGTGGCTGCCTGCGAGGAGGCGTCGACGATGAGCACGTTCGTC
The DNA here is from genome assembly GCF_010682105.1 of Modestobacter muralis. Lineage (GTDB taxonomy): Bacteria > Actinomycetota > Actinomycetes > Mycobacteriales > Geodermatophilaceae > Modestobacter > Modestobacter muralis. The sequence goes on from NZ_JAAGWH010000007.1 coordinate 75,633, forward strand.
CTGGTGCACGGGGCGTGGCACGGCGGGTGGTGCTGGGACCGGGTGGCCCCGCTGCTGCGCGCGGTCGGCCACGTCGTGCACGCGCCGACGCTCACCGGGCTGTCCGAGCGCGCCCACCTGCTGTCCCCGCTGGTCGGGCTGGAGACCCACGTCGAGGACGTCGTCCGGCTGGTCGACGTGCTGGGGCTGACCGACGTCGTCCTGGTCGGGCACAGCTACGCCGGGCAGGTGGTGACCGCGGTCGCCGACCGCCGCCCCGCCGCGATCGCCCAGCGGGTGTACCTGGACGCCTTCGTGGGCTCCGACGGGGAGTCCGCCCGCGACCTGCTGCCGGAGACCGTCGAGCACCACTGGGCGCAGTCCGCGGCCGAGCAGGGGTTCGGCTGGCTCGTGGCGGTGCGGAAGCTGTCCGTGCTCGGCGTGACCGACCCCGCCGACGTCGACTGGCTGCTCCCGAAGCTCACCCCGCACCCGTGGCGGACCTACACCGACCCGCTGCGGCTGACCGGCGCGGTCGAGGCCGTGCCCGCCGCGTTCGTGGAGTGCGTCGACTGGATGCGCGTCTTCGCCGGCCAGGCCGACCGGGCGCGCGCGCTGGGCTGGCCGGTCCACGAGCTCGCGACCGGTCACGAGGCGATGGTCACCGCCCCCGACGAGCTCGCCCGTGTGCTGGCCGACATCGCCGGCGCCCTGCCGGCCCCGTCGGCACGAGAGGAGGCCTGACGTGGAGTTCCTGGTCCGGTCGGAGAACCGGCTGCCGCCCGACACCCCGGCCGAGCGGCGCGCGGAGCTGCGGGCCGGCGAGCGCGCCCGGGCGATGGAGCTGCGCGCCGACGGGGTGCTCAAGCGGCTGTGGCGGGTGCCCGGGCGCAACGCGACCATCGGCCTGTACGAGGCCGCCGACCCGGCCGCGCTGCACGACGCGCTGATGTCGCTGCCGATGGCCCTGTGGCTCGACGTCCACGTCGAGGCGCTGGCCACCCACCCGCAGGAGCAGGCATGAGGACCGGCCCGCGGCCCGGCCGGTCCGGCAGAGAGGACAGGGCATGAGCACACCGACCGGGGCCGGTCGCCTCGACCTGCCGGGCACGCCGATCTTCGACGGGGACACCAGCCGCCGCGGGTTCCGGATGAACAAGCTCTTCATGAGCCTGCGGGACGCCGCGGCCCGCGAGCGGTTCCTCGCCGACGAGGCCGCCTACTGCCGGGAGTTCCGGCTGAGCGCCGAGCAGGAGCAGGCCGTGCTCGCCCGCGACTGGCAGGCCATGATCGACCTGGGAGGGAGCATCTTCTACGTGTACAAGCTGGCGATGATGGACGGCCGCTCGATGCAGTACCTGGGCGGGGTGTTCACCGGCATGGGCGAGGACGACTTCCTGGCCGCGATGCGCGCAGGGGGCCGCCGCGATGGCTGAGGTCATCTGGGGCCTGGCGACCTCGCACGTGCCCTCGATCGGCGCGGCGATGGACCGCGGCAAGACCGAGGACCCGGCCTGGCAGGCGCTCTTCGACGGCTACGCCCCGGCGCGGGCGTGGCTGGCCGAGCACCGGCCCGACGTCGCCGTCCTGGTCTACAACGACCACGCCAACGGCATCGACCTGGACTTCATCCCGACCTTCGGCCTCGGCACGGCCGAGCGGTACGAGGTCGCCGACGAGGGCTACGGCCGGCGCCCGGTGCCCGACGTGCTCGGCCACCCGGAGCTCTCCTTCCACCTGGTGGAGAGCCTGGTCGACGAGGGCTTCGACCTCACGGTCTTCCAGGAGCTCGCCGTCGACCACGGCTTCACCGTGCCCCTGTCGGTCTGGACGCCGGACCCGGGGGACGCCTGGCCCTGCCCGGTGATCCCGCTGCTGGTCAACGTCATCCAGTACCCGCAGCCCACGGCCGCGCGCTGCTACGCGCTGGGCCAGGCCCTGGGCCGGGCGATCAGGAGCTTCCCCGGCGACCTCACGGTCGGCGTCCTCGGGACCGGCGGCATGTCCCACCAGCTGGCCGGCACCCGCGCGGGGTTCATCAACCCCGACTTCGACGCCATGTGGATGGAGGCGGTCGAGAAGGACCCGGCCCGGCTGGCCGCGCTGTCCCGGGAGGAGCTGATCCGCCAGGCCGGCTCGGAGGGCATCGAGCTGATCATGTGGCTGGTCATGCGCGGGGCGCTGGACGAGCAGGTGACGAAGGTGCACTCCGACTACTTCGTGCCGGCGTCCAACACCGCCGCGGGCATCGCGCTGTTCGACAACCGGGCGCCGGAGGCCTGAGCGCGCCGGCCGAGGTGCTCCCGCCGGCGGTCAGGCCGGCCGGAGCGCCGACCGCACGGCGGCGGCGAGGGCGTCGGGGGCCTCCAGCGGCACGAAGTGCCCCGTCCCGGGCAGCGGCGTCACGGTGACGTCGGTGAAGAACTCGCCGAGGCGGTCGGCCCAGGCGGCGGGGAACAGGGGGTCCTCGGCCGGCCAGAGGACGGAGGTCGGGACGGTGAGCCGCTCGGCCGGCGGTGGGGCCTGCTCGGCCAGCCCGCGGGAGAGCAGGGGCGGTCCTGCGCGGTACCAGCCGATCGAGGCGGTGAAGGCCCCCGGCCGGGCGTAGGCGTCGGCGAGCCGGTCGAGTGCCTCGTCGGCCGGCACGTACGAGGGGCCCGACCAGTGGGTCCAGAAGTGCGCGAGGTAGCTGCGCAGGGCGTCCCGGGAACCGTCGAGGAGCCGGACGGCGAGGTCGAGCCGGTGGAGGTCCTGGTACCAGAACTCGGCCAGCACGTCGGGGGCGAGCAGGCGCTGCCCGGCGCCCGGCACGGGCGGGGTCACCACCAGGGCGTGCACGCGCTCCGGGGACTGCCGGGCGATGGTCTGGGCGATGCGGCTGCCGATGTCGTAGCCGGCGAGGACGACCCGGTCCATACCCAGCTCGTCCAGCAGCCCCAGCACGCTGCGCGCCTGGGCGCCCGCCGAGTAGCCGTCCCCGGGGACCACCGGGTGCCGGTCGGAGTCCCCGAAGCCCCGCAGGTCCGGGACGACGACGTCGGCGGCGTCGGCCAGCAGCGGCACGACCAGCCGGTGGTCGGTCCGGTCGCCGGGCCAGCCGTGCAGGAGCACCACCGGCGGGCCCTCCCCGGTGCGGTCGTAGGCGAGGGAGAACCCGTCGACCGGCGCGCTGCGCCGCACCTCGCTCCTGCTCGACGGCGTCACCGCGACCGGTACCCCTCCCGGGCGAAGTCGACGAACGGCACGGGGGCGACGGTCGCCCGGATCTGCACCTGCCGGTGCTCCTCGACCGCCGGCTTGGCGGAGACCGGGTCCTCGCCCCAGACCACCGTGACCTCGGTGCCGGGCGCGGCGAACTCGTTCTCCACGGTGGCGAGGGAGACCAGGGCCCGCTCGTTGGCCAGGTAGCCGCAGTCCAGGGAGATGCCGACCTGGCGGCCGCCGGCGAGGACGACGTCCTCGTGGTGGGTCGCGTAGCGGATCTTCGGCAGGTCCATGTACTTCGCGCCCGGGCCGGGGCGGAAGGCGGAGCCGACCGCCGCGGCGACGTCGTCGGCGTCCCAGACCAGGGTCACCTTCGTCCGCGGCGGCCCATCGGCCAGCCGCTCGAGGGCCGCCCGGCCGATGAAGTCGTGGTCGAAGGCGACGTGCTTGCCGTACCCGACGTCGTAGGGCGTCAGGTAGTGGCCGCTGATGTCGCCGGGGTGGTGGCTGCCGCCCAGGGAGCCCACCTTCGTGGCCGGCAGCCACTCGCGGTACTCCTGCATGAGCGGGTCGTCGCCGAACAGGGCGGTCATCGGCGCGGGCGCCCACCCGGACTCCAGGTTGGCCGTGGAGTAGGCCTTGGCCCCGACCCGCACCAGACCGTGCCGGGCGTCGGCGCCGAGCAGGGCGCCGAGGACGGCCTCGCCGTCCTCCCAGGGGCCGAAGAGCTCGTAGCCAGGCTGACCGGCCATGCCGTGCCGCAGGGCGCGGACGCGACGGCCGGCGATGGTGAACTCGGCCATCCGGAAGAACGCCACGTCCGGCAGCGGTCCGCCGGTCACCTCCTCCATCAGCGCGGCGGCGGTGGGCCCCTGCAGCTCGTAGCGGTAGAGCCGCGGCGGGCCGGACGCGCGGACGGCGGAGTTGTCGTCGCGCTCGACGGTGGCCTCGAAGGCGCCCCGCTCGAGGTGGAAGGTGACCCAGTCGATGACCATCGGGTGCCCGACCAGGTCGAACAGGTCCTCCTCGAGGTGGAAGAGGATGGCGTCGCCGATCAGGTGCCCGTCGGGGGAGACGGCCACCAGCTGCTTGGCCCGGCCCACGCCGAACGTCGCGAAGGAGTTGACCGCGACGTGGCTGAGCAGCGGGAGCGCCCCGGGACCGGACAGGAACAGGTCGGTCATGTGGTGCGACTGGTCCAGCAGGGCGCAGCTCTCCACCCACGACCGCTGCTCGCTGCGCCAGTTGGTGAACTCCGGCTGCACGGGGAAGGTGCTCGGCGGGAACGCGAGGTCGCGCATCAGCTCGACCGGCCCCCCGGCGCGGACGAGGGCGGTGGCCAGGCTCTCGGCGGTCATCTCGGGGTGGGCCTCTCGTCGTCGGGAGGGCAGGAGGGACCTGCCCGGGAGAGCACCGCTGGGGTGGCCGGCGGTCGTGCGGACGTGGCCGGGCGGCGAGGGGGTCGCCGCCCGGCCACGGACCCGGTCGGAGGTCAGGAGGCGGACGCGCTCCGCCAGCCGCCCTGGTACTCGGTCCGCGCGGTCTCCGCGTACGGTGCCGGGCTCACGATGGCGCGCACCTCGAACTGCTCGTGCGGCTCGACGTTGGACTTCTTGCTGCCGCCGTCCGGCTCGCCCCAGACCACCTTGACCTCGGCGCCGATCGGCACGTTCGGGTCGACCGTGGCCAGCGACAGGCCCTTGCGCTCGTTGGCGCTGTAGCCGGTGAACAGCGACGCACCCACGACCGTGCCGTCGGCGTCGACGACCGAGTCGAAGTTCGACGACCCGTAGTTGGCGTTGGGCAGGTCGAACACCTGGTAGCCCGGCGCGGGGGACACGATCCCGCCCAGCACCTTCGTCAGGTCCTCGTCGTCCCAGGCCAGGGTGACCTTGCGCCGCTGGGTGGCCGGGTCGATGGCCTCCAGGGCGTCCCGGCCGATGAAGTCGTGGTCGAACTTCACGAAGGAGCCGTAGCCGAGCTCCCAGGGGTTGAGGTAGTAGTCCTCGATCTTGTCCGAGACGAAGCTGCCGGCCAGCGCGGCGGTCGCCTCGTAGCCGGTGGCCGGGAGCCACTCGCGGTAGGCGCGCAGGTCCTCGGCGGTGTAGATCGCCGGCAGCGGCGAGGGGATCCAGCCGGACTCCAGCGTGTTGGAGGAGTAGGCGCGCGAGCCGCAGGGCTCGATGCCGAACTCGGCCCCCGCCTCGAGGATGGTGTCGCGGACCTTCTCGTAGGACTCGTACGGGCCCCAGATCTCCAGGCCCGGGGCGCCGGCCATGCCGTGCCGCAGGGTGCGGACCTTCTCGCCGCCGATGTTCATCTCCGACATGCGGAAGAACTTCAGCTGCTCGAGGTCGCCGCCGTGCAGCTTCTCGATCACCGGCCAGGCGTTGGGGCCCTGGATCTGGAAGCGCCACACGTCGCGGGTCACGGCGTTGCCGTAGGGCCGGGACGACGAGCGCGGGTCGTTGCGGACCTCGACGTCGTAGCCCTTCGACCCCTGGAACTCCAGCCAGTTGGCGACCGGGGCCCGGCCGACGAAGACGTAGGAGTCCTCGGAGAGGTGGAAGAGGATCCCGTCCCCGATGACCCCGCCCTCGGGTGAGACCGGGACGAACTGCTTGGCCATGTTCACCGGGAAGTTGGCGACGCTGTTGATCCCGGTGTCGGAGATCAGCTTCAGCGCGTCCGGGCCGGTGATCCAGGTGTTGTACATGTGGTGCGACTGGTCGAAGAGCACGGCGGTGTCCCGCCAGGCCTTCTGCTCCCGCCGCCAGTTGGTGAACTCCGAGGGGACCACCGGGTAGATGTAGGTGCCGATCTGGGAGTTGCGCAGCATCCCGACCGTGTCGCCGGTCTGGTCGAGGAGCTCCTGCAGGTTCTTCGCGGTCATGTGCATCCGTCCTCGTGTGGTCTGTCGTGGACACCGCCTCGGGGAGGCGGCCTGCGGCCCGGTGGCCGGCCGTGGCCGTGCCGGAGGGCCGGGTCGCCGTGGGCGACGGTGACCGGTGCGCCTGCGCGGTGAGGCGCGGTCCCCGCGTGAACGCTAGGGGCGTCGAGTGGCGCCGGACACATCAGGATGGCGGGCGACGGGCAGCCGCATCGGCGGTCCCGGCGTACGTCAGATGTCGCGTCCGGTCGTCGGCGGCAGGTCCCCGGTGTCCTCGCGGACGCCGGCGGGACCGCCCCGGGGCTGGCGACCCGGCGCCCGGCCGGGGGCACCCCACGGCTGTCGTCCGGACGCCGGACGTGGCTCCCGGCCACGGTCCTCGGCAGGCGCGGTGACGGGTCCTCGCCGCCTCGGACGGTGCGGGATGGGTCAATTGTCCTGACTCTCGCGCAACGGCCGATCGTGACGTTGACGTGACCGCGGCCACAGCTAACCTCTCGTAGCCTGCTCCCCGTCGGAGGCGGCACGCCCACCGGGACAGGCCGGTCCGACACCGGACGCACCGCCTCGGGCGCCAGCTCCGCAGCGACCGTCACAGGGTGTCCGCGACGGCGGGGACACCACGGGACCACCGAGTGAGGAAGGGGGCCGACGTGCCACGTGTCGGCAGTGCCGCGGGATCGCGGCGGCGGAGCGCCGGCGTCCGTCCTGGGCGGTCACGGGCGGCGTCCGTGACCGGTACGGACCGGCGGGACACCGCCCCCGCGGCCGGGACGGGTGAGGCAGTCCGTGGCGGCTGAGCTGACCCTCCGGGACGTGAGCCTGCAGTTCGGGGGCATCAAGGTCCTGCAGGACGTGGGGTTCGTCGTCGAGCCGGGCCAGATCTTCGGGCTCGTCGGGCCCAACGGTGCGGGCAAGACCTCCCTGTTCAACTGCATCAGCGGGCACTACAAGCCGACCTCCGGCACGGTGCGCATCGACGACGCCGAGGTGCAGGGCGCGCGCCCGGCGACGCTCGCCGGTCACGGCCTGGCCCGGACCTTCCAGCACCCCGCTCTGCAGCTGCACGAGACGGTCCTGGAGAACGTGCTGCTCGGTGGGCACTCCCGGCTCCCGGGCAGCCCACTGGGGTGGGCCCTGCGGACCCCGGGCACCCGCCGCGCGGAGAAGGCGATGCGTACCGAGGCGCTGGACCTGCTGGAGCGCAACGGCCTGGCGTGGGCGGCGCACCTGCCGGCCGACGAGCTGTCGCACGGCCTCCACAAGGGCGTCGAGCTGTGCCGCGCGCTGCTCATGAAGCCCAAGCTGCTGCTCCTCGACGAACCCGCCGCCGGACTCCCGCACGCCGAGGTGGAGACGCTGATCGCCACGGTCCGGCGGCTGCGCGCGGAGGACGACGTCACCGTGGTCATCGTCGAGCACCACATGGGCCTCATCGCCGCGCTCACCGACCGCGTCGTCGTGCTCGACCACGGCCGCACGCTCATGGAGGGGTCGGCCGCCGAGGCGCAGTCCGACCCCCGGGTCATCGAGGCCTACATCGGGAAGGACGCCGCGGATGACGCTGCTTGAGCTGGAGGGGCTGACCGCGTCCTACGGCCCCGTGCAGGTGCTGGAGGGCGTGTCGCTGAGCGTCCCGGACAACGGCGCGGTGGGCATCCTCGGCGCGAACGGGGCCGGCAAGACCACCACGCTGCGGGCGATCAGCGGCACCGTGCGCGCCGGTGGCCGCATCGTCTTCGACGGCAAGGACATCCGCGGCCTGCGGCCGGACCAGGTCGCCGCCCTCGGCATCGCGCACGTGCCGGAGGGGCGCGGCACGCTGGGCGACCTGAGTGTCCGGGACAACCTGCGGGTCGGTGCCTACCTCCGCCGAGACCGCAAGGGCATCGCCGCCGACATCGACTTCTGCCTCGAGCTGTTCCCCAACCTGCAGGACCGCATCACCTCGAACGCCTCGGCCCTGTCCGGTGGCGAGCAGCAGATGCTCGCGGTGGCCCGGGCGATCATGTCCAAGCCGCGCCTGCTGCTGCTGGACGAGGCGTCGCTGGGCCTCGCGCCGAGCACCGCGAAGAACGTCTACGACGCGATCCGGCACCTGCGCCTGACGCTGGGCATCGCCATGGTCGTGGTCGAGCAGAACGCCAACCTCGCCTTCACCCTCGTCGACAGCGCCACCGTCCTGGAGACCGGCCGGAGCGTGCTCACCGGCACGTCCGCCGAGCTCAAGGGCATGGACGAGATCCGTCGCGCCTACCTGGGAGGGTGACATGGGCACCTTCGTCCAACTCGTCGTCGACGGTCTGTCGGCCGGCTCCGTCTACGCCGCGATCGCCCTGGCGATCGTGCTCGTCCACTCGGCGACCGGCCTGATCAACTTCGCCCAGGGCGGGATGGCCGTGCTGTCGGTCTACATCGCCTGGTGGCTGACGACCCGCGGCGTGCCGCTGATCGTGGCCCTCCTGGTGTCGATCGTCTTCTCGATCGTCTTCGGCGCTCTCGTCGAGCGGTTCCTGATGCGGCGCTTCGAGCGCGGTGACCCCGACACCGCCGTGGTCGTCACGATCGGCCTGCTGACCCTGATCACCGGTGTCGCCGGGTGGCTGTGGACCTACAACAACCAGCAGTTCCCGTCGCTGTTCTCCCTGGACACGGTGTCCTTCCTGGGCGTCTCGGTCAGCCAGCGCTCGCTCGGGACGACGGCCGTGATCGTCGTGGTCATGGTCGCGCTGCAGGCGCTGTTCATCGGCACGAAGCTCGGCCTGGCGCTGCGTGCGGTCGCGAACAACCCGGAGTCCGCGGCGTTCTCCGGGCTCCCCGTCGGCCGTCTGCTCATGGTCGGCTGGGGCCTGGCCGCAGCACTCGGCGCCGTCGCCGGCGCCCTCGTCGCCCCGCAGCTCACGCTGACCCCCGGGATGCTCGACAACGCCCTGGTCTACGCGCTGGCCGCCGTCATCCTCGGCGGGCTCACCAGCCCCGTCGGCGTCGTCGTCGCGGCGTGGCTCATCGGCGTGCTGGAGAACCTCGCCGCCGTGTACGTCCCGTTCATCGGCTACGACCTGAAGGTGGCTGTGCCGTTCATCCTGATCTTCGTCGTGCTGCTCGTCCGGCCCCAGGGCCTGTTCGGCCGGAAGACCGTGGTGCGCGTCTGATGGCCCGCGCCGTGGACGTCCCCGCCCCCTCCCTCCGGCAGCGCCCGTGGGTGCGACGGGCAGCCCCGCTGCTGCTCGTCGTCCTGCTCGCCGTGCTGCCCCTCGTGCTCCCGGAGTCCACCAACGAGACGCTGGCCCGGATCGGCGTCTTCGCCGTCGCCGTGCTGGGGCTCAACGTGGTGATGGGCTACACCGGACAGGTCTCCCTCGGTCAGATCTTCTTCCTCGGGCTGGGTGCCTACATCACCGGCTACGGGGTCCAGCAGGACTGGAACGTCGTGCTGGTCTTCCTCCTCGCCTGCCTGGGCGCCGCGCTCGCGGGTCTGGTCGTGGCCCTGGCGGCGGCACGCCTGGGCGGACTCGCGATCGCCATGGTCACCATCGCGCTGCCCATCGTCGGCGTGCCGCTGGCCAAGCGGCTCAGCGACTACACGGGCGGCTCGCAGGGCCTGTCCGCGCGCTTCGCCGACGCGCCCGAGGCGACCGGGCTCTACGACGACCAGTGGCAGCTCTACGTCGTGCTGGTCATCGGCGGCATCGTCTTCCTGCTGACCCGCAGCCTCGTCCGCGGCAAGTTCGGTCGGGCGTTCGCCATCGTCAAGGGCAACGAGGCCGTGGCGGCGTCCATGGGCATCTCGCCGTACCGGTACAAGGTGCTGGCCTTCACGATCGCCTCGCTCATCGGCGGGGTGAGCGGGTTCCTCTACATGTTCGTCATCCAGTACACGTCGCCGGAGACGATGAGCTTCGGGCACTCCATCGAGCTGGTCGCCGCGATGGTGATCGGCGGTGCGGGCAGCATCGTGGGCTCGCTCCTGGGTGGCGCGTACTACGTGCTGGTCCCGGAGCTGACGAACCAGGTGGACTCCAGCCTCACGGCCCTGCTCCAGGGCGTGGTCCTGCTGGCCGTGCTCTTCGTCCTCCCCGGCGGCCTCGCGTCGCTCGTCCGCAGGCTGGGCCGTGGCCGACGGCGCCTGCGCGCCGAGCCCGGCCCCGGTGCGTCACCGACCACTCCGTTGTCGACCGCAGGGTCGGCCACCGCGACGGAGGAACCAGGAACAGAGAGGCGAGGACACGCATGAACATGCACTCTCGATCGCGGAGGGCCGTCGGCATCGCCCTGGCGACGGCGCTGGCGCTGACCGTCTCGGGCTGTGGCCGCGAGGGGGACGCCGCGGGCGGCGGCGGGGGCGGGAGTCGTGCCGAGGGGGCGGCCAGCCCCGGCATCACCGACACGACGGTCCGGCTCGGCATCACCACCCCGCTCAGCGGCGCCACGGCAGGACCGGGGACCTGCACGGTCGCCGGCGTCACCGCCTACTTCGGTGCGAAGAACGCCGAGGGCGGCGTCCAGTTCGGTGACGGGAAGAAGCGCACGGTCGAGATTGAGGCGCTGGACGACACGTACGACCCGCAGCAGGCCAAGGCGAACTACGACCAGCTCAAGGACGACGTCTTCGCGATGACCGCGGGGCTGGGCACCCCGACGAACCGCGCCTGGCGCGACGCGGCGATCGCCGACGAGGTGCCCCAGGCGCTGATCATGACCGGCGACCCGCTGTTCAGCGACCCCGAGGAGAGCCCCTGGCAGCTCGGCTTCGTGCCGGTCTACCAGAACGAGGGCCAGGCCTTCGGCGAGCTGCTGGCGGCCTCGGGCGCGCCCCACAAGGTCGCGATCCTGTCGCAGAACGACGACTACGGCGCGGGCTACGTCGAGGGCTTCAAGTCCGCCGTCGAGGGCGCGAGCAACATCGAGATCGTCGAGGAGCTCACCTACGAGGCGACCGACACCTCGGTCGACGCGCAGCTGACCCAGCTGGCCGCCACCGGCGCCGACGTCATGTTCAACGCGATGTCGCTGGTCCCGCTCGCGGTCTCCTCGCTGCAGAAGGCCCAGCAGCTGAACTGGAAGCCCAGCTGGTTCCTGCCCTCGAACACCTCCAGCCCCGGCGGGGTCCTCCAGCCCGGCGGCGGCGCGGCGTTCCCCGGCGTGTACTCCGTGGCGTTCTCCAAGGCGCCGGCCGGCCCGGCCGCCGGCGACCCGGACGTCGTGGAGTACCTGGCGGCGCTGAAGCAGTACGGCAACTACCCGGACCCGCCGGCGTTCCCGCACTGCCAGTGGAGCTGGATGGTCGGCGCGACGCTGGAGCAGGCGTTCGGGGAGATGACCGAGCCGACCCGGGACGCCTTCATGACGGCGCTGCGCGGGATCTCCGGCTTCGAGGCGCCGCTCATGCTGCCGGGCACGTCGGTGGACGCCACCCAGGCCGGTCAGCCGGCGGTGTCGTCGGTGGTCGTGCAGAAGTTCAACGGCAAGGGCTACGACACGGTCGAGGCCTTCGAGTGACCCCGGCCTGACCCGGGGGTGGCCCGTCCCCGGACGGGCCACCCTCCGTCCGGGTCCCCCCTCCGGCCGGCCGCCGGAGCACCCGGGTGATGCCCAGGGCGGTGGCCAGCAGCAGGGGGACCAGGGCGGCGCCGCGCCCGTCGTTGGGCACGATCACCGACAGCGAGGCGACCACCCGGCCGTCGCCGTCGCGCACCGGGACGGCGACCCCGGTCGCGTCCGGGTGCTGGTGGCCCTCGAGCACGGCGGCGTGACCACGGCGCACCTCGGCCAGTGCGGCCCGCAGCTGTGCGGGGGAGCCGAACCCGGCCGGCGTGACCGGGCGCAGGGGTGCGGCGAGGACCTGCTCCTGGAGCTCGTGCGGCGCGTGCGCGAGCAGCACCACACCGGAGGACGAGGTGGCCAGCGGCAGCCGGCCGGCGATCCGGGAGAAGTTGATGACGGCGTCCCGGGCGGTGAGCCGCTCGAGGAACAGCACGTCGGCACCGTCGAGCACCCCGAGCTGCACGTGGTGGCCCACCACCGCGTGCACGTCCTCCAGGAACGGCATCGCCGCCTCCCGCAGGCCCAGCGTCGGTGAGGCGCGGGCGCCGAGCTCCCAGAGCCGGACGCCGACGCGCACCCTCCGGTCGGCCGTGCGCTCCAGCAGCCCGTGGGCGGTGAGCTCGCCGACCAGCCGGGACGCCGTCGCGACGTGCAGGCCGCTGCGCCGGGCGACCTCGCCGACGGTCAGGCTCGGCTCGTCCGCGGTGAAGGCGTCCAGCACCCGGATCGCACGGGCCAGCACCGACTCGCCGGTCGGGGTCCGCGCCACGGTCGGAGTGTGACACAAGTCTCTCACCCATTGAGAAGGCACTTCTGCCCGCCGACCCCGCCCCGCACGCTGGACGGCAACGACGAGGAGGTCGGCGTGCTCGGTGTGGAGCAGGTGGGCGCCCGCTGGCGCAGCGGCACGGACCGCGCGCAGGTGCAGGTGCATGACAAGGTCCGGGTGGCCGACGGTGTCGTGACGCTGACGCTCGCGGCCCCGGACGGCGGGCGGCTGCCGGACTGGACGCCGGGCGCACACGTCGACCTCACGCTGGACAACGGACTCACCCGCCAGTACTCGCTGTGCGGGGACCGCTGGGACGCGTACAGCTACCGGGTCGGCGTGCTGCTGGAGCCGGCCGGCCGCGGCGGGTCGAGCTACGTGCACGAGCAGCTCGCGCCCGGGCACGTGGTCGGCCTCGGTGGCCCGCGGAACCACTTCCCGCTGGTGCCCGCGGGGTCCTACCTGTTCGTGGCCGGCGGCATCGGCATCACGCCGATCCTGCCGATGATCGCGCAGGCCGACCTGCTGGGCGCGGAGTGGCGACTGCTCTACGGCGGCCGGACCCGCGGCTCGATGGCCTTCCTCGACGAGCTGTCGGCCCACGGCGACCGGGTGCAGGTGCGACCGCAGGACGAGCACGGGCTGCTCGACCTGGCCGGCTTCCTCGGCCACCCGCGGCCGGACACCCCGGTCTACGCGTGCGGACCCGGCCCGCTGCTCACCGCGATGGAGCGGGCGTGCGCCGGGTGGCCGGCCCGCGCGCTGCGGACCGAGCGGTTCGTCGCGGCCGAGCAGGGCGCCCCGGTGCGCGCAGGCGCCTTCGACGTCGAGCTGCGCCGCTCCGGCCGCACCGTGACCGTCGCCCCGGACACCTCGGTGCTCGAGGCGCTGTCCGCGGTCGGGGTGGAGGTGCTGTCCTCCTGTCGGCAGGGCACCTGCGGCACCTGCGAGACGACCGTCCTCGCCGGTGTGCCCGACCACCGCGACTCGCTGCTGGACGACGACGAGCGGGCCGCCGGCGACTGCATGTACCCCTGCGTCTCCCGCTCCTGCAGCGACCGCCTCGTCCTCGACCTGTGACCCGGAGAACCCGATGACCCTTGCTCCCAGCCCCGTCGCCGACGTGCCGGTGGACGACACCGACCCCTTCTCGCACGAGGTCCTCGAGGACCCGTTGCCGTTCCACACCGCCCTGCGGGAGGCCGGGCCGGTGGTCTACCTCAGCCGCTACGACGTCCACGCGGTCGGCCGGTACGAGCAGGTGCGCGCCGCGCTCGTGGACTGGCAGCGCTTCCAGTCCGCGGCCGGGGTGGGGCTGTCGAACTTCCGCACCGAGGAGCCGTGGCGGCCGCCGAGCCTGCTGCTGGAGGCCGATCCGCCGCGGCACGACGCGCCCCGCCGGGTGCTGACCAGCGTGCTCGGCCAGCGGGCGTTGCGCACGCTGCGCGAGCGGTGGACCGCCGACGCCGAGCAGCTCGTCGACCAGGTGCTCGCCGCGGGCACCGAGTTCGACGCCGTGCCGGCGCTGGCCGAGGCCTTCCCACTGCGGGTGTTCCCCGACGCCGTCGGCATCGGCCGCGACGGGCGGGAGCACCTGCTGCCCTACGGTGACCACGCGTTCAACGCCTTCGGCCCGCCCAACGACCTGGTGCAGAAGGGCGAGCACCGGGTGGCGCAGTTGTCGGGCTGGGTGGGGGAGCAGTGCGCCCGGGAAGCGCTCACCGGCGACGGGTTCGGGGCCGCGATCTGGGCGGCCGCCGACCGCGGTGAGATCACCCCACAGCAGGCACCGCTGGTGGTCCGGTCGCTGCTGACCGCCGGCGTCGACACCACGGTGCACGCGATCTCGGCGATCCTGTACGGCTTCGCCACGCACCCCGACCAGTGGGCCCGGCTGGTCGCCGACCCGTCGCTGGCCCGGGTGGCCTTCGACGAGGCGATCCGCTGGGAGTCGCCGGTGCAGACCTTCTTCCGGACCACGACCACCGACGTGCGGATCGGTTCCACCGTCGTCCCGGAGGGCCGGAAGGTGCTGATGTTCCTCGCCGCGGCCAACCGCGACCCGCGGCGCTGGACGGAGCCGGACCGGTACGACCTCGGCCGCGACCCCTCCGGCCACGTCGGCTTCGGCATGGGCCTGCACCAGTGCGTCGGCCAGCACGTCGCCCGCCTCGAGGCCGAGGCGGTGTTGACCGCGCTGGCCCGCCGGGTGCGGACGATCGAGCTCGCCGGTCCGACCCGGCGGCACCACAACAACACCCTGCGCGCCTGGGAGACCCTCCCGGTCCGGCTGACCGTCGGCTGACCGCGGGAGAGCGACCTGCGATCGTCGGACAGGATTGTTGACGATCCATGTGAGCGCGCGCTAGCGTCGGCCTCCTGGAGCGAGGAGGCGACGGTGAGCGCACCGCACGAGCACGCGGCCCGGGGCCTGCGCGCAGCGATCTCCCGCGGGGACCTGCCGCCCGGCCTGCGCCTGGTGGAGGCCGACCTGGTCCAGCAGCTCGGGGTCAGCCGGGGCAGCGTCCGGCTGGCGCTGGACGCGCTCGTCGCCGAGCGCCTGGTCGAGCGGGTGCCCCACCGGGGGGCGCGGGTGCGGGTGGTGTCCACGGCCGAGGCCGTCGAGATCACCGAGTGCCGCATGCCGCTGGAGGCGCTGCTCGCCCGCAAGGCCGCCGAGCGCGTCACCGACGCCGAGGCCGACCGGCTGAGCGCGCACCTGGAGACGATGACCGGCGCCGTCGCCGCCGGTGACGTGCTCAAGTACGGCGAGCTGATCCAGCAGCTGCACGGCCTGGTCGCCGAGGTGGCCCGGCACGCGGTGGCCGCCGACCTCGTCGGGAAGCTCCAGGCCCAGCTGGTCCGCCACCAGTTCCAGCTCTCGCTCCGCCCCGGCCGCCCGCGGGTCAGCCTCGCCGAACTGACCGAGCTGGTGGCCGCGATCAGCGACCGCGACCCCGACCGGGCCGAGGCCGCTGCGGTCGCCCACTTCCGCAGCGTCATCGCGGCCCTGACCCAGACGCCCACCGCCCCCGGAGGCCCCGCATGAGGAACGTCGTCGTCACCGATCCGCCCCGCGCCGACCCGGGCGACGCCGAGACCCTCGGCGGCTTCGGCACCGCCACCGTGCACGAGGCGCTGGGCCGGGTCGGCTACCTGGGCCCGACGTTCCGGCCGGCCTGGGCCGGGGCCCGCATCGGCGGCACCGCCGTCACGGCGCTGTGCTGGCCCGGCGACAACCTGATGATCCATGTCGCCGTCGAGCAGTGCCGGCCCGGCGACGTGCTCGTGGTCGCCACGAACTCCCCGTCCACCGACGGGCTGTTCGGGGAGCTGTTCGCCACCGCGCTGGCCCAGCGCGGGGTCCGCGGCGTGGTGCTGGGCAGCGGCGTCCGCGACGTCGCCGAGCTCCGGGAGATGGGCTTCCCCGCCTGGTCCACGGCGGTCAGCGCGCAGGGCTCGGTCAAGGCCACCGCCGGTGCCGTCAACGTGCCCGTCGTCCTGGGCGGCCAGCAGATCTGCCCCGGTGACGTGGTCGTCGCCGACGACGACGGGGTGATGGTCGTGCCGCGCGGCGACGTCCCGCGGGCGCTGACCGCCTCCCAGGCCCGGCTGGACAAGGAGGCCGCCAGCCGCGAGGCCTTCCAGCGCGGCGAGCTAGGCCTGGACCGCTACGGCCTGCGCGCGGAGCTGCCCGGGTTCGGCATCGAGTACGTGCCGCACGCGCAGTGGGTGGCCGAGCAGTGACGTACGCCGAGACCGGCGTCCGCTGCACGATGCTGCGCGGTGGCACCTCGCGGGGGCTGTTCTTCGAGGCCCGCGACCTGCCCGCCGACCCCGCCGAGCGCGACGACCTCCTGCTGCGCCTGATGGGCACCCCGGACCCGCGGCAGATCGACGGGCTGGGTGGTGCCACGACGCTGACCAGCAAGGTCGCGGTGGTCTCGCCGTCGCAGCGCCCCGACGTCGACGTCGACTACCTGTTCCTGCAACTGGGTGTGGACGAGGCGACGGTCAGCGACCGGCAGAACTGCGGCAACGTGCTGGCCGGCGTCGGGCCGTTCGCCGTCGAGCGCGGCCTGGTGCCGGCGGCCGAGGCGGAGACCAGCGTGCGGATCCGGATGGTCAACTCCGACAGCGTCGCCGTGGCCACCTTCCCCACCCCCGGCGGGCGGGTCGAGTACCGCGGCGACGTGGCGATCGCCGGCGTCCCCGGGACCGCCGCGCCGGTGGTGCTCGCCTTCACCGACACCGAGGGCTCGGCCACCGGGGCGCTGCTGCCGACCGGGCGCGTCCGGGACACCGTCGCCGGCATCGAGGTCACCTGCGTCGACAACGGCATGCCCGTCGTCCTGGCGACGGCCGAGGCGTTCGGCCTCACCGGGTACGAACCGCACGAGGAGCTCGCCGCCGACGCCGCGCTGCTGGCACGGGTCGACGCCTTCCGCCGCGAGGCCGCCGGGCTGATGGGGATGGGTGACGTGTCCTCGTCCTCGGTGCCCAAGACGGTGCTGCTCGCCGCCCCGCGGGACGGTGGGCAGGTGAGCACCCGCTCCTTCATCCCGGTGCAGCCGCACAGCTCGATCGGCGTGCTCGGCGCGGTCAGCGTCGTCACCGGGATGCTGCTGCCCGGCGCGGTCGGGCACGAGCTCACCGCCGACTGGCCGGCCGGCACCTCGCAGGTCGACGTCGAGCACCCGACCGGGCACCTGCTCGTCGACGTCGTCGTCGACGCGGCCGTGACACCGCCACGGGTGGTCCGCTCCGGCGTCGTCCGCACCGCCCGCAAGCTGTTCGACGGCACGGCCTTCCCCCGCTGACGGTCACCCCCATCCACGCAGGACCACGTGCTCAAAGGAGAGTGCTGTGCCCCCGCTGCACGACATCGCCCACCTCGCCCACGTCGAGCTGCTCACCGACAAGCCGGAGGAGTGCCTGGACTTCTACGTCCGCTACCTCGGGATGACGGAGACCGGCCGGACCGGCGACTCGGTCCTCTTGCGCGCCTGGGACGACTACGAGAACACCACCATCAAGCTCACCGCCGCCGCCCAACCGGGGGTGGGCCGGACCAACTTCCGGGCCAGCACGCCGGAGGCGCTGCAGCGCCGGGTGGCCGCGATCGAGGCGACCGGCCTCGGGCGGGGCTGGCAGGACGGCGACCCCGGCTACGGCCCGGTCTACGTCTTCACCGACCCCGACGGCCACGAGATGGGCGTCTACCACGAGACCGAGTGGTACCGGCCGGAGGGCGACCTCGTGCCGGCGCTGAAGAACCAGGCGCAGGCCTACCCCGGCCGCGGCGTCAGCGTGCGGCGCATCGACCACATCAACTACCTCGGGGTCGACCCCGTCGCCAACCGGGACTTCGCCGTCGACGTCCTCGGCGGGATGATCACCGAGCAGATCGTGCTGGACGACGGGGTCGCCGGCAGCTGGACGACGTTCACCAACAAGGGCTACGACGCCGTGTGGACCCGGGACAACACCGGGACCGCCGGCCGGCTGCACCACCTGGCCTTCGCCGTCGACAGCCGCGACGACGTGCTCCGGGCCGCGGACCTGGCGCTCGAGCACGGCATCCACATCGAGACGGGGCCGCACAAGCACACCATCCAGCAGAGCTTCTTCCTCTACGTCTGGGACCCGGCCGGCAACCGGATCGAGCTGGACAACCCCGGCGCCCGGCTGGTGCTCGCGCCGGACTGGCAGCCGGTCGACTGGTCGGCGGCCGAGCGCGCCAAGGGCCAGGCGTGGGGCCTGCAGACCATCTCCACCTTCCACACCCACGGCACGCCACCGGTGGGGGAGCAGCAGGCGTGAGCACCCGGATCGCGGTGCTCGGCCTGGGCGAGGCCGGGTCGGAGATCGCCCGGGACCTGGTCGCGGCGGGGGCCGACGTGCGCGGGTACGACCCGAAGGGGATCTCCGTGGCCGGCGTCGACCCCCGGGACGGCGAGGCGGCCGCGGTCGCCGACGCCGACCTGGTGCTCAGCGTCAACAGCTCCCACGACGCGCGGCCCGCGCTGACCGCCGCGCTGCCCGCGCTGCGACCGGGCACGGTCTGGGCCGACCTCAACACCGCCGCCCCCGCCCTCAAGGTGGCCCTGGCGCAGGCGGCGGGGGAAGCGGTGCCGGTCGTCGACGTCGCCCTGATGGCGCCGGTGCCGGGGAAGGGGCTGCGCACGCCGATGCTGGTGTCGGGACCGGCGGCGGAGTGGTACGCGGCGGAGCTGTCGGCGTTGGGCGCGCAGGTGACCGTGCAGCCCGGGGCGGTCGGGGAGGCCATCTCCCGCAAGCTGCTGCGCAGCGTCTTCTACAAGGGCCTGGCCGCGGCGGTCGTCGAGGCGCTGGCCGGGGCAGAACGGGCCGGCTGCGGCGACTGGCTGCGCGGCGACATCGGCGCCGAGCTCGCCGGCTTCGACGCGCACGCGATCGACCGGCTCGTCGACGGCACCCACCGGCACGCCCGCCGCCGGGCCGACGAGATGACCGCGGCCACCGAGCAGCTGCGCGACCTGGGCGTGGAACCGCGGATCGCCGCCGCCGCCCGCGACCTCCTCGTCCAGCTCCGGGACGCCGACCCCCAGGACAGCCGGCCCAGCGACACCCACCCCCGCGACGCCCGGGAGGCGACACCGTGATCATCGACTGCCACGGGCACTACACGACCGCGCCCGCCGCGCACACCGCCTGGCGCCAGGCGCAGGTCGCCGCGTGGGAGGCGGGGGACAGCACCCCGGCCTACCCGCAGATCAGCGACGACGAGATCCGGGAGACGATCGAGGGCAGCCAGCTGCGGCTGATGGACGAGCGCGGCATCGACGTCACGCTGTTCTCCCCGCGGGCGTCGGCGATGGCCCACCACGTCGGCGACTCCGCGGTCAGCCAGGAGTGGACCCGCCGCTGCAACGACCTCGTCGCCCGGGTCACCGCCCTGTACCCGGACCGGTTCGTCGGCGTCTGCCAGCTGCCGCAGTCACCCGGCGCGCCGATCGAGGACTCGATCGCCGAGCTGCGCCGGTGCGTGGAGCAGCTGGGCTTCGTCGGCTGCAACCTCAACCCCGACCCCAGCGGCGGGTTCTGGACCTCCCCGGCGCTGACCGACCGCAGCTGGTACCCCTTCTACGAGGCGATGACCGACCTCGACGTCCCGGCGATGGTGCACGTCTCGGCGTCGGCCACCCCGGTGTTCCACGCGACCGGGGCGTACTACATCAACGCCGACACGACCGCGTTCATGCAGCTGGTCCAGGGCTCGCTGTTCACCGACCTGCCCGACCTGCGGCTGGTGGTCCCGCACGGTGGGGGAGCGGTGCCCTACCACTGGGGCCGCTACCGCGGGCTGGCCGACATGCTCGGGCAGCCACCGGTGGAGACCAACGTGATGGGCAACGTCTTCTTCGACACCTGCGTTTACCACCAGCCGGGGATCGACCTGCTGCTGGAGGTGGTCGACACCGCCAACGTGCTGTTCGGGTCGGAGATGGTCGGCGCGGTCCGCGGCAAGGACCCGCGGACCGGCCAGTACTACGACGACACCCGCCGCTACGTCGAGGCCTCGTCCCTGGACGACGAGGCCCGCGCGGCGGTCTTCGAGGGCAACGTGCGGCGGGTCTACCCGAGGCTCGGGGCGGCACTGGAGCGGGCAGCGCAGTGAACGGTGCAGCAGCAGACGCCGGGCAGGACGTCACCTTCGGCGTCTTCGACTGGATCGACGCCACGCCGGGGAGGACGCCGGGCGCCGTCTACGCCGACCGGCTGCGGCTGCTGGCCGAGGCCGACCGAGGCGGGTTCGACGTCTACCACCTCGCGGAGCACCACGGCACCCCGCTGGGACTGGCGCCGTCCCCGGCGCTGTTCATGGCCGCGGCCGCCCAGGTCACCGAACGGATCCGGCTCGCACCGACGACGTTCATCGTGCCGCTGTACGACCCGCTGCGGCTCGTGCAGGAGATCGGGATGCTCGACCAGCTCAGCGGCGGGCGGCTGGAGATCGGGGTCGGCAAGGGGTCCTCCCCGCACGAGGCCGCGATGTACGGGCTGACGCCGGCGCAGGCCGCTGCCCGGTTCGAGGAGCTGATGCCGGCCGTCCTCGAGGCGCTGGAGACCGGGGTCTTCCGGCGTCCGGGCCCGGACGGGGAACCGATCGAGCTGCACGTGCCGGTGCTCCAGCGGCCGCACCCGCCGCTGTGGTACCCGACGTCCAACGCCGCCTCGATCCCGCGGCTGGGGCAGGAGGGCTACAACGTCGTCTTCGGGTTCGGCTTCGTCTCCCCGCCGCTGGAGGTGGTCCGGGAGCAGAGCAGGGTCTTCTTCGACCGCTTCCGCGAGGCGAGCGGGCGGGGCGAGGTCCGGTATGGCCTGCCCGGCGTGACACCGCGGTTCGGGCTGATGCGGCACGTCCTCGTCGCGCCGACCGACGAGGAGGCGATGGCCCTGCTGCGGCCGGCCTTCGCCGACCACCACGCCAGCTTCACCCACCTGTGGCGGCTGCACGGCGACGAGCGGCACACCCGGCCGGTCGACGTCGACCAGCTCCTCGCCGAGGGCAAGCTCTACGTCGGTTCGCCGGAGACGGTCGCCCGGCAGGTGGCCGAGGCCGTGGCCGTGGGCGAGGTGAACTACGTGGCGGGCTCCTTCGCCTGGGGGTCGCTGGACCTGGACACCTCGCTGCGCTCGGTGCAGCTGTTCCGCGACGAGGTGATCCCGGCGGTCCACGCCGGCAGCGCTCGCGGTCGGGTGCTGGCGTGACCGGAGGGCCTGCGGGTGTGACGGTGCGCTCGGACCTGGTCCACAGCTCACCGCAGGGGGTGGAGCTGCAGCTGGACCTGTACCTGCCGGCGGGCCCACCGGCGCCGCTGTGCCTGTGGCTGCACGGAGGCGGCTGGGCGCGCGGGTCGCGCACGGCCCGGGCCGCGGAACGGCTGCTGCCCGTGGCCGCGAGCGGGGTGGCGGTCGCCGCCGTGCAGTACCGGCTCAGCGGTGCCGCGACGTTCCCGGCGCCGCTGGACGACGTCCGGGCGGCGGTCCGGTGGCTGCGCCGCAACGCCGCGGACCTGGGCGTGGACGCGGAGCGGGTCGGCGTCTGGGGGGCGTCGGCGGGTGGGCACCTGGCTGCCCTGCTGGCGCTGTGCCCCGACGACCGCGATCCCGACCTCGGGGACAGCTCGGTGCAGGCCGCCGTGTGCTGGTTCCCCGTCACCGACCTCACGCTGCGGGACACCGACGTGCCGGCGGGGCCGCCGCCACCGTTCATGACCGGGCCGCGGACCGACCCGTCGCCGGAGGCGCTGCTGCTGGGCGCTGCGTCCCTGCAGCACGTGATGGCCGAGGCGCGGGCGGCCAGCCCGGTCACGCACGTGCACCGCGGGGCCCCGCCCTTCCTCCTCGTGCACGGGGACCGGGACGGCATGGTGCCCGCCGAGCACAGCCGCGCCCTGCACCGGGCGCTGCGGGCCCAGGGCGTGGACTCGTCGCTCTGGCTGCTGGCCGGGGCGAACCACGAGGACCCGGCGTTCGAGACCCCCGCGAGCCTGGCGGCGGTCGCGGCCTTCCTGCGCAGTGCCCTGGCGCCGGGAGCGGCCGGCACGGCCCGCGCCGGAGGCGTCAGCTGAAGGCGACCCCGCCGTCCACGATGAGCGTCTGCCCGGTGAGGAAGCCGCTGCCCTCCGAGCACAGGAAGGACACCACCGGCGCCAGGTCCCCGGGCTCCATCGCGCGCGGGACGGCCCGGCGGCCGGCCGAGGCGGCCAGGTAGTCCGCGTCGTTGAGGGACCGGGTGGCCTCGGTCTCGACCAGCCCGGGCGCGACGGCGTTCACCGTGATGCCGTCCGCGCCGACCTCCCGGGCCACGCTGCGGGTGAGTGCGATCACCGCGCCCTTGGACGCCGTGTAGTGGGCGAAGTACGGCACCCCCGTGTGCACCGTGGACGAGGCGATGTTCACCACCCGGCCCCGCCCCTGCGCCTTCATGACCGGGTGGACGGCCCGCATGCCCAGCCACACCCCGCGGGTGTTGACCGCCATGACCCGGTCCCACTCCTCGACCGGGATGTCGGTGAACGGCTGCTTGACCCCCAGCCCCTGGTAGATCGCGGCGTTGTTGACGAGCGCGTCGATGCGGCCGTGCCGGTCGAGGGTCGCCGCCACGAGCTCCCGCCAGGACGCCTCGTCGCTCACGTCCGCCCGCACGTGCGTGATGTCCAGCCCGCCGGTCTCCTCGGTCGCCTCGACGACGTCGGCGGTGACCACGGCCGCTCCCTGCGCAGCCAGGTGCCGGCTCAGTTCCGCGCCGATGCCGCGCGCGCCGCCGGTGACCAGCACGACGGTGCCGGGCGCGACCTCGCCGCGCAGGTCGGTGGACGTCATGGTCTCTCCGGTGTCGAGATGGGTGCCCGGCGGTCGTGGGAGGCCCCCGCGGGCGCGCTCAGGTCGTCTCCGGGACTCGGAGGTGGGCGATCGGGACGTCGAACTCGGCGGAGTCGAGGACCTCGATGCCCAGGGCGGGGGCAAAGGCCTCCCGGAACTCCCGGGCGCCCTCCCGCGCCTGCTCGAGGTCCGCGGAGCTGTCGTAGGAGACCGCCGCGACCGTGAGCCCCTCCGCCCGCCGCACCATGACGCTCACGCTGCAGAACCCGGGCAGGTCGTCGAGCTTGGGCATCAGCGACAGGCGGACGGCGTCGACGGCCCGGTCGACGGCGTCGGGCCCGGTGCGCAGCCAGGTGACGCGCGACCGGGCGCCGTGCCCGGCCTCGGGGACCCGGTGCATCGCGGCGACCTCCCACTCCTGCAGCTCCGGCCGGCCACCGAGGACCTCGGCGGTGCGTGCCGCGGAGGCGGCGACGCCCTCCTGGCTCGCGTGCATCGCGGCCTCGTCGAGCCAGGACGTCGTCACGATGCAGGTGCCCGAGTCGCTGTCGGCCAGCAGGGACAGCCCGGTGCACCCCGCCATCGCGGCGACCTCGGGCACGACCTCGTCGCGGACGAAGGCGGTCGCGGTGGCCACCGACCGCGGATCGCCGTGGATCGTGGTGGATCGGGCGTACCTCGGGGGCATCGGTCCTCCTGGTGCGTGCGGCGGGCACGGTCTCCGTCGATCGTGGCGCCGGTCACAGCCTGCCTGCTCTCCCGGGCGCGGGGCAACAGGTCGCCGAGGTCCGGTCGGCGCGCGGCGCGCGGGTGCGCCGCGTCGTCCCCGGTGGCCCGGCCGCACCGGCACGGGGCGGCCCCGCCCGGCTACGTCGATTGTCGCGGGCGCGCTCGCACTCCCCGCCGCCGCGGAGTCGTCATCTGCCGTGTTCGGCCCGTCGCCGGGCTGCGTAGGTTCACGGCACCGTCTCCCTCGCCGTGGTCGGCTCGTCGACCACGGGAGCGGCGGGACCACCCAGCCGAGGCCGGTCGACCGGCCTCCGGCACCTGACCGGAGGAGGCGCGATGACGCGGCCCGCCGACGCCCAGCACGGCGTCCTGGTACTGAGCTGCCAGGACGCCCCCGGCATCGTCCACGCGGTGTCCGGGCTGCTCGTGACCGAGCGCTGCACCATCGTGGAGAGCCACCAGTTCGACAGCCCGGTGAGCGGGATGTTCTTCATGCGCGTGGAGTTCGCGCACACCGACGGTGCGCCGCTGGACCTCGACGGCCTGCGCCGGACGTTCGAGCCGATCGCCGCCACCTTCGGGATGAACTGGCGGATGACCGACGCCGCGGCCCGGCAGCGGGTGCTGATCATGGTGAGCCAGTACGCGCACTGCCTCAACGACCTGCTGTTCCGCAACTCCATCGGCGAGCTCAACCTCGACGTGGTCGCGGTCGTGTCCAACCACGCCACCCTGGCCGGCACCGCGGAGTTCTACGGCGTGCCCTTCCACCACGTGCCGGTCACCCGCGACACCAAGCCCGAGGCCGAGGCGGCGCTGCTGGAGGTCGTCCGCGCCGAGCAGGTCGAGCTGGTGGTGCTGGCCCGCTACATGCAGATCCTCTCCGAGGACCTGTGCCGCCGGCTCGAGGGCCGGGCCATCAACATCCACCACTCGATGCTGCCCAGCTTCAAGGGCGCGCGGCCCTACCACCAGGCGCACGCCCGCGGGGTCAAGTTCATCGGCGCGACCGCGCACTACGTCACCGCCGACCTCGACGAGGGCCCGATCATCGAGCAGGAGATGCTGCGGGTCGACCACGCGCTGACCCCCGAGCAGCTCGCCGCCCGTGGCCGGGAGGCCGAGACCCGGGCGCTGGCCCGCGCCGTCCGCTGGCACACCGAGAACCGGATCATCGTCAGCGGGAGCCGGACCGTCGTCTTCGAGTGAGCCCGCCGGAGGGGCCGGTGAGGCAGCTCACCGGCCCCGGGTGGAAGCTCCGCGCGGGTCGTGTTGTCCTCTGTGTACGTGTCCACCCCCAGCGTGACGTCGGCCCGCACCCCCCGCCGCGCCTACGTGATCTGGGGGATCGCGCTGGTCGCCTACGCGATCGCGATCTTCCACCGGGCCTCGCTCGGGGTGGCCGGGATCGAGGCGCAGGAGCGGTTCTCCGCGGGGGCGTCGGCGATCTCGCTGTTCCTGGTGCTGCAGCTGGCCGTCTACGCCGGGCTGCAGGTGCCGGTCGGGGTCGCGCTGGACCGGTTCGGCTCCCGCCGGATGATCCTGGCCGGGGCGCTGACCATGTCGGTGGGCCAGCTCGTGCTGGCGCTGGCCGACGACGTGCCGACCGCGGTGGTGGCCCGGGTGCTGGTCGGCGCCGGGGACGCGATGACCTTCATCAGCGTGCTGCGGCTGGTCGCGCTGTGGTTCCCCGGCCGGGTGGTCCCGGTCGTCACCCAGCTGACCGGCATCCTCGGCCAGGTCGGCCAGATCGCGGCGGCCTACCCGCTGGTGCGGCTGCTGCACTCCGCCGGCTGGGAGCCCACCTTCCTGGGGGCTGCGGGCATGGGCGTGCTGGCAGCGGTCCTGGTGCTGGTGGCGCTGCGCGACGCCCCGCCCGGCACCGTGCTGGCCCCACCGCTCGGGCTGGGCCAGGTCCGGCAGAACCTGGTCGACACGTGGCGGGAGCCGGGCACCCGGATCGGCTTGTTCACCCACCTGGTCACCCAGTTCTCCGGCACCGTGTTCGCCCTGCTCTGGGGGTACCCCTTCCTCACCACCGGCCAGGGGCTGTCCGACGGGGTCGCGGCCACGCTGTTGAGCCTGCTGGTCGTCGTCGGCATGGGCTTCGGGCCGTTGCTGGGCCGGCTCGTCGCCCGGTGGCCGCTGCGCCGGTCCAACCTGGTGTTCGGCATCCTCGGTCTGACCGCGGCCACCTGGACCGTCGTCCTGCTGTGGCCGGGCCGGGCGCCGCTGTGGCTGCTCGTCGTCCTGGTGCTGGTGCTGGGCACGAACGGGCCGGGGTCGATGATCGGCTTCGACTTCGCCCGCACCGAGAACCCGGTCGAGCGCTCCGGCAGCGCCAGCGGTGTGGTCAACGTCGGCGGGTTCGTCGCCTCGCTGCTCACCGTGCTGGCCATCGGCTCCGTGCTCGACGCGATGACCCCGGGCAGCTCCACCGCCTACTCCCTGGACGCCTTCCGGGCGGCCTTCGCGGTGCAGTACGTCTTCTGGGCGATCGGCCTGGTCGGGGTGCTCACCCACCGCCGCCAGCTGCGCGCCCGGCTCGCCCGCGACGGCGTCGTCCTCGCCCCGCTGGTGACCGCCGCCCGCGCCCGGCTCCGGGGCGGCTCGGCCTACCCCTTGGACTGACCGGCCGACCCCCGCAGCACCAGCCCCTGGCCGGGGCGCAGCTGGGCGCAGCGGTCGACGTCGGCGTCGGTCACGTAGCCGATCACCGGGTAGCCGCCGGTGACCGGGTGGTCGGCGAGGAAGAGCACCGGCGTGCCCGACGGCGGCACCTGCAGCGCCCCGCGGACCATGCCCTCGCTGGGCAGCTCACCGGCGCGCAACCGTTCCAGCGGGACGCCGTCCAGGCGCAGGCCGACCCGGTTGCTCTCGCTGGTGACCGTCCACCGCTGTCCGGTCAACGCAGTCCAGCCGGCCTCGCCGAACCAGTCCGCGCGCGGGCCGGGCAGCAGCGCGACGGTCAGGTCGTCGCCGCTCGGGTCGGGCACCGCGGCGAGGTCCACCCCGGGCAGCGGCGCGGCCGGCACACCGACCGGCAGCACGTCCCCGGCGGCGACGACGGCCGGGCCCAGCCCGGCCAGGACGTCGGTGGCGCGCGAGCCCAGCACCGGCGGGACGGCGATCCCGCCGCGCACCGCCAGGTAGGTGCGCAGCCCGGCGGCGGGGACGCCGAGCCGCAGCTCCGCACCGGCGCGCAGCAGGGTCGGGGCGTCGTGCGGGGAGCCGGGGCAGCGGGCGCCGGTGGTGACCACGAGCAGGTCGGTCCTCGCGCGCACGGCCAGCCCGCCGAGGGTCACCTCCAGCACCGCGGCGTCGGGCGGGTTGCCCACCAGCCGGTTGGCCAGCCGGGCCGAGGCGCGGTCGGCGACCCCGGAGCGGCCGATGCCCAGCGCGGCCTGGCCGGGGCGGCCCTCGTCCTGCACGGTGGTCAGCGGGCCCGGGGCCAGCACGGTGAGGCTCACGGGACGGCCACGAAGCGCACCCGGGTGCCTGGCTGCAGCAGTGCCGCCGGGTCGCGGGCGAGGTCGAAGACGGCGACGTCGGTGCGGCCGATGAGCTGCCAGCCGCCGGGGGACTCCCGCGGGTAGACGCCGCTGAACTCCCCGGCCAGTGCCACCGAGCCCGGCGGCACCCTGGTCCGCGGGGTGGCCCGGCGCGGGACGTCCCACGCACCCCCGGGCTGGACGAGGTAGCCGAACCCGGGCGCGAACCCGCAGAAGGCCACGGTCCACGGCTCGCCGGTGTGCCGCTCGACCAGCTGGTCGGGCGTCAGCCCCAGCAGCCCGGCGGCGTCGGCGAGGTCGGCGCCGTCGTAGTGCACCGGCAGCTCGACGGCGTCCCCGGACCGCTGGGCGCCGGGGCGCGGGGTCGTCGTCCGCACCGCCGCGGCCACCGCGGCGAGGGTGGTCCGCGCCGGGTCGGTCACCAGCAGCACCGTGCGGCCGGCCGGCACGATGTCGACGACGCCCTCCGGTGGGGCGTCGGCCAGCGCGGCGTAGAGCGCCAGCACGTCGTCCAGCCCGTCGACCTCGACCAGCAGCGCGGTGCTGCCGCTGGGCAGCAGTCGCATCAGGCGGTGGCGAACGGGGTCAGGGTGACCCCGGCCGCGGTCAGCGCCGCCCGCACCTGCCGGGCGATCCCCACCGCGCCCGGGGTGTCGCCGTGCACGCAGATGGAGCCCGGCGTGAGGGTCAGCTCGCCGCCCTCGACGTCCCGGACCGGCTCGCCGGCCGCCATGGCCACGCAGCGCGCGGCGATCTCGGCCGGGTCGTGCAGCACCGCGCCGGGCAGCCGGCGGGACACCAGCGTGCCCTCCGGCGTGTAGGCCCGGTCGGCGAAGGCCTCGTGCACCACGGTCAGCCCGGCCTCGGCGGCCAGGCGCAGCCAGGCCGAGCCGGGGAGCCCGAGCACCGGCAGCGTCGGGTCCAGCGCCACGACCGCGGCCACCACCGCCGCGGCCTGCTCCTCGTGGTGCACGATCGCGTTGTAGAGCGCGCCGTGCGGCTTCACGTAGCGCACCCGGTCGCCGGCGATCCGGGCGAAGGCCTGCAGCGCGCCGACCTGGTAGACCACGTCGGCGGTGAGCGCCTCGGGCTCCATGTCGATGAACCGGCGGCCGAAGCCGGGCAGGTCCCGGTAGCCGACCTGGGCGCCGATGGCGACGCCGGACGCCACCGCCTTGTCGCACACCCGCGCCATGATCGCCGCGTCGCTGGCGTGGAAGCCGCAGGCGACGTTGGCGCTGGTGACCACGCCGAGCAGCGCG
This sequence comes from Modestobacter muralis, assembly GCF_010682105.1. Taxonomy (GTDB): domain Bacteria; phylum Actinomycetota; class Actinomycetes; order Mycobacteriales; family Geodermatophilaceae; genus Modestobacter; species Modestobacter muralis. Next base: position 103,893 of record NZ_JAAGWH010000007.1, read on the forward strand.
TCGTCGTCGCCGAGGGTCCACTGACCGAAGCCCTCGCCGAGGTCGCTGTTGAGGTCCATGTGCTCCTCCTTGCCCGGTCCGGCGCTCAGCGGAACAGGTCGATGACCGGCTGCACCGACCGGACGGCCAGCACCAGCGTCAGCAGCCAGGCGACCCAGCCGACGACCAGCAGCCAGCGCGGGTAGCGGTAGCCGTTGAGCAGGTCGGCCCGCCGCGTCGCCACCCAGAGCAGGACGGCGATGCCGATGGGCAGCAGCAGCCCGTTGAACGCCCCGGCGAACACCAGCAGCGTGGTCGGCGCGGTGCCGATGAGCAGGTAGACGGCCGTGGTGACCGCGATGAACCCGACGACCAGCAGCGTGCGGGTGCGGTCCGACGTCGTCCGGGAGGTCACGAAGGACACCGAGGTGTAGCTGGCGCCGATGACGCTGGTGATGGCCGCGGCCCACAGCACGATGCCGAACACCCGCAGGCCGACCTCGCCGGCGGCCTGCTGGAAGGCCGAGGCGGCCGGGCTGGCCGGGTCCAGGGCCGCACCACCGGCGACGACGCCGAGGATGGCCAGGAAGAGCACGACCCGCATGACGGCGGTGATCAGGATGCCGGTGATCGATCCGCGGGTGATGTCCCGGACGTGGCCGGCGCCGCTGACGCCGGAGTCGAGCAGCCGGTGCGCGCCGGCGTAGACGATGTAGCCGCCGATCGTGCCGCCGACCAGCGTGGTGATCGCCAGGACGTCGACCTGCTCGGGCAGGACGACGTTCTTCAGCGCCTCACCGACGGGCGGGCCGGAGGTGAACGCCACGTAGGTGGTCAGCACGATCATCACCAGCCCGAGGACGACGACGATCCGGTCGACGGCGAGCCCGGCCTTCTTGCTCAGGAAGATGCCGATGGCGATCAGCGCGGACAGCGCGCCGCCGAGCTTGGGGTCCAGGCCCAGCATCGCGTCCAGGCCCAGCCCGGAGCCGGCGACGTTGCCGATGTTGAACACCAGCCCGCCGACGAGCAGGAACGCGGCCATCACCCAGCCGAGGCCGGGCAGCACCAGGTTGCCCAGCTCCTGAGCGCGGCGGCCGCTGACCCCGATCACCCGCCAGACGTTGAGCTGCAGCGCGATGTCGACCAGGATCGAGATGACGATCGCGAAGGCGAAGGCCGCGCCCAGCCGCACGGTGAAGGTGGTGGTCTGGGTGATGAAGCCGGGCCCGATGGCCGAGGTGGCCATCAGGAACATCGCGCCCAGCAGCGTCGACCGGGTGCTGGTCGCCAGTCGCCCGCCGGTCGGTGCCGCGCTGTCCGTGCCGTGCGCCTCGTGTGCCATGGGTGCTCCCCGGTCGGGTCGGTCGGTGCCGCGCGGGCGGCGTCCGTCGGGGCTGTGCCCCTTGCCGGGTGAACCTAGGGAGTTGTTCAACAATCCGACAAGGGGATGGGCGGACAATTAACTGCGACGACACACGCCGACGGGGCAGGATGGCCGCATGACCGACGCCGCGGACCAGGGCTGGCTGCGCACCGTCGCCCACGAGGTGCGCAGCTTCGACCGGTCCAGCACCGCCGAGCGGGTCGCTGAGCTGCTGCGCGCCCGGGTCATCGAGGGCGACCTGCCGCCGGGCACCCGGCTGAGCGAGGAGCAGCTGGTCGAGGTGCTGCACGTCTCCCGGAACACGCTGCGCGAGGCGTTCCGGCTGCTCACCCACGAGGGCCTGCTGGTGCACCGGCTGCACCGCGGCGTGTTCGTCCCCGAGCTCGACGAGGACGACCTGGTCGACCTGTACCGCGCCCGCCGGGCCATCGAGTGCGGCGTCGTCGCGCGCCTGGAGGGCACCGACGCCGTCCGGCTGCGGCCGCTGCACGACGCGGTCGCCGCCGCCGAGGACGCCGCCCGGCGCGGTGACTGGCCGGCCGTCGGGACGGCGAACATGCGCTTCCACCTCGCCCTGGTCGCCCTCGGCCGCAGCCGCCGGCTGGACGAGACGGCGGCGCGGCTGTTCGCCGAGCTGCGGCTGCTGTTCCACACCGTGGACGCCCCGCGGCCGCTGCACGAGCCCTACGTCCAGCGCAACCGGGCCCTGCTGGACCTGCTGGCCGCCGGGGAGACCGTGCGGGCGGCGGAGGAGCTCGACGCCTACCTGTACGACTCCGAGACCCAGCTGCGCACCGTCCACCGCGACTCCCCCCGGAGGAACCCATGACCACCACCCTGCCGGCTGCCGACCCCTCCGCCGCCCGCGCGCAGTTCCGGGCGGGCCTGACCGTGCCCTCCTCGGGTTGGGCGCCCGGGTACACGCAGGCCAACCTCGTCGTCCTCCCGCGGGACTGGGCGTACGACATGCTGCTGTTCGGCCAGCGCAACCCGCAGCCGGTGCCGCTGCTGGACGTGACCGACGCCGGGTCCCACCGCACCGTCCTGGCCCCGGACGCCGACCTGCGCACCGACCTGCCGCGCTACCGGGTCTGGCGGGACGGCGAGTGCGTCGACGAGCCGACCGACGTCACCGACCTGTGGGGTCCGGACCTGGTCGCCTTCCTGATCGGCTGCAGCTTCAGCTTCGAGACCGCGCTGCTGGACGCCGGGGTGCCGGTGCGCAACATCGAGCAGGGCCGCAACGTGTCGATGTACCGCACCGACCGGGAGTGCCGGCCCGCCGGGCGGCTGTCGGGCCCGCTGGTCGTCTCGATGCGCCCGGTGCCCGGCTCCCTGGTGGCCACCGCGGTGCAGGTGACCGGCCGGATGCCGCAGGTGCACGGTGCGCCGGTGCACGTCGGTGCCCCGGCCGGGCTGGGCATCGCCGACCTCGCGCGGCCGGACTTCGGCGACCCGGTGGAGCTGGCCGACGGCGACGTCCCGGTGTTCTGGGCGTGCGGGGTCACCCCGCAGGCGGCGCTGATGGCCTCCCGGCCCCCGTTCGCGATCACCCACGCCCCGGGGCACATGTTCGTCACCGACGTCCCGGACGCGGTGTACCGCCAGCCGTAGGTCAGCCCTGCCGGACGTCCTCGGCGCAGCGTTCGAAGGTCGCGGTGTTCTGCGCCCGCTCGGCGCTGCTGAGGTCGCCGCCGTCCGGGGCGGTGACCGGGCCGCCGGTCCAGCTCAGGTCCCGGCCCGAGGGCGCCAGGGTCACCCGGAAGCCCTGCGGCGTCAGGCAGTCCCGCAGCCGCAGCCAGTAGGCGGCGTCCTGGTCGGGGTGCAGCGGCACACCGCGCAGCGGGGCGTTGAGCGTCCGCGGCGCGCCGGCGGCCACGATGTGCTCGCCCCGGTAGGCGATCGCGATGCCGGCGTGGTCGACCAGCGGGGTGGTCACCTCGCCCAGTGACACCCCGTCCACCACGGGCAGCTCGGCGTAGGAGCGGGCCAGCCGGCCCGAGGCGTCGCGGTCCTGGCCGGGGGAGTACTCGACCCGGTCGCCGGGCAGGCCGACCACCACCAGCGGCCCGGTGGCGGCGCCGGCGTCCTGCAGCGTGATCGGCACGCCGGGCGCCGCGTCGCCGGTGCCCAGCCACAGCGTCAGCCGCTCGGGCGGGGCACCGGTGCGGCCGGCGAACCACGCGGTCCGCAGCTGGTCGCCGACCCGGCCCATGACCAGCGCCCAGCGGTGTCCCCCGGGGACGTCGCCGGCGAACAGCACCCGGCGGGTGTCGGCCGGCGGCGACAGCACGCCCAGCGCCGCGTTCGGCGGGCTGGCCCACTCGATGGCCTGCACGCCGGCCAGGAACGCCGCGTCCCCGGCCAGCGACCCGCGGGTGGGGACGTCGTAGAGCGAGGGACCGGTGGGCCCGGCGGCCACCTCCGCGGTCACGGCGGGCGCCGGCGGTGGGTCCGCCGGGCGCCCGGGCACGACGGCCAGGACGACGGCGGCCCCGACCGCGGCGGCACCGGCGACGCGCGCCGCACCGAGCCGGCGGCGCCGGGTGCGCAGGGCGAGGACGCGCGCGGCCGTGTCGGCGGGACGGGGTGCCTGCCGGGCGAGCCGGGTGAGCCGGTCCTGCAGGTGCTGCTCGACGTCGGTCATCCCACCCCTCTCCAGGTCCCGGGGTGCCCCTGGTCGCGAGGGCTCACTCCTGGGCGGCGCCGATGAAGCAGTCCTCGCTCGCCCGTTCCCGGTCGGCCTGTTCGGTGCTGGACAGGTCGCCGGTCCGGGGGTCCTCGAAGTAGACGCCCGCGCTCGGCGGGGCCGCCTCGACGGTGAAGCCGTTCGCGACGAGGCACTCGGCGACCTCGGCCGGGTCGGGGGGACGGGTGGGGTACTGGGTCCTGGTCCACGGCGGGGTGCCCGTCATCAGGAAGGACTCCACCGGTGTCCGCACCCCGTCCCGGCGCACGTACAGCTCCGGTGACGTGTCGGGGCCGTAGGCGACCGGTGCGCGCACGAGGCCGAGCGGCACGCCGTCGACCTCGGGCAGGGTGACGGCGGTGCGGACCAGGGTGCCGTCGGGGGCGCGGTCGAGGGTGGCGGAGTACTCGGCGGCCACCCCGGGGTCGGTGAGCACCACCAGCGGGCCGGTGTCCGCGGAGACGTCCATCAGGGCGACCGGCTCGTCGGCCGAGACCTGCACGGGCCCGAAGGCCTCGGTCAGCTCCGCCGGCGCGGCCCCGCTCGGCCCCGCGAACCAGTTCAGCACCCACTGGGGCCCGTTGCTGGCCATCACCACGGCCCAGCGGTGCCCGCCCGGGACGTCGGCGGCGTAGACGACCCGGCGGGTGGCGGGGTCGAAGGGGCGGGCGTACCCGCTGCCGCTGGGCGGCGGCGACCAGGGCAGCGCCGCCAGCTCGGCCAGCAGGGCTGCGTCACCGGCGAGCGACCCGCGCGGGGGCTGGTCGTAGGCGGCCGGCGGCGGGGAGCCCGCCCGGGTGACCGGCGCCGCCTGGACGGCGGGGGCGGCATCCGGACGGGCGAGCGTGGCGGCGGTGCCCAGCACCAGGACGGCGACGACGGCGGCGACCCAGCGGACGGCGCGCAGCCGGCGGGAGCGGTTCATGTCGAGGACGCGGTCGAGGGTGCTGCCGTCGGCCGGGGGGAGGGCGTGTCCGGCCAGCCGGGTGAGCCGGGCGCGCACGTCCTGGCGCACGTCGGTCACCCGCTGCTGGCCGCGGTGTGGCACTCCGCGGTCGCCTGCTCGTGGACCGCCTCCTCGGCGCTGGTGCGGTCCGGTGTCCCCGTCTCGCTGTAGCCGAACTGGCCCTCGCCCGGGCCGACGTCCACCGTGTAGCCCAGCGCGGTCAGGCAGGGGACCAGCACCGCCATGTCCGGCGGACCACCGGCGCCGCCGTACCAGCGCTCCCACGGCGCGGGCGAGCTGTAGCGGATGTCCCAGATGGCGTCGGTGCCACCCGCTGCCGCGCGGAGCTCCCCGGCGCTCCAGACGACCGGCGTGGGCACGAGACCCAGCGGCACGCCGTCGACCGTCGGCAGCGGCTGGAAGTCGCGGACGAGGCTGCCGTCGGGTGCGCGGTCGAGGCTGGGCGAGTACTCGTAGGTGGCGCCGGGGTCGCCGAACACCATGATCGGGGCGGTGTCGGCGGAGACGTCCATCAGCGCCAGCGGCTCGGTCGGTGACCAGAGGGTGGGGTACGACGCCTCGGTGAGGTCCGCGGCATCGGCGCCGTCCGGCCCGGTGAACCAGTTCACCGCCCACGACTGGCGTGTCCGGGCCATCACGAGCGCCCACCGGTGGCCGTTCGGGACGTCGGCGGCGTACACCACCCGGCGGGTGTCCGGCTCGATCTGCGTGCTGGTGCCGGTCGTCTGGTCCAGGGCCGGGGACCAGGACAGCGCCGCCACCTCGGCCAGGAACCCGGGGTCGTCGGCCAGCGACCCGCGCGGCGGCTGCTCGTAGACCGCCGGCGGGGGAGCGGGCGGACGGGTGGAGGGCGGGGCAGCCGGCGCGGCCGCCGCCACCGGGGGCACGTCCGGCCGGGCGAGGGTGGTGGCGGTGCCCAGCACGACGACGGCCACGGCGCCGGCGACCCAGCGGACCGCGCGTTGCCGCCGGTGGCGGTTCACCTCGACCGCCCGTCCGGCGGTGTCCGCCGGCCCGTCGACCGCGGTAGTGGGCACCCGGATCGCGAGCTGCTGCAGCCGCGCGGCGACGTCCTGTGCCCGGGGGCCGGTCACGACGGCCGCCGGTAGATGGCCCACGGGTCGCTGCTGTCGTCCGCCGGGTCGCTGCCGTCGTCCGCCGGGGCGGGGCCGGCGGGTGCGACGGCCGGTGCGGGGTCCGGCCGGGCCGGTGCCTCCGGGGTGCCCGGACGGCGGAAGACCGCGTCCGCCTCCCCGGTCGCCGGCGGGGCGGCCGTCCAGGTGTCGGTCGCTGTGGGTGCGGCGACCGGCGTCGGCTCGGGCTCGAGCAGGTCGCCCAGCCGCTCGACGGCGGCGTCGAGCACGTCGGCCACCGTCTGCGGGGAGCGGTCCAGCAGCGTCGCCACCGACTCCTCGTCCAGTCCCTCGACCAGCCGCAGGACGACGACCACCCGGGCCGTCGGGCCGAGGGCGGCCAGCGCCGCCAGCCAGCGCCGGTCGCCGGGGTCGAGTCGCCCGCCGTCCGTCCGGTCGTCGTCCGGGCCCGGCAGGGTGCCGATCGAGCCGCCCGCGACCGAGGGCTCCGTGCGGCCCAGCGCGCCCTCCACGAGTGCCCCGCGGGTGTCGGCCAGGGCGTCCGCGGGGGAGCCCAGCCGGCGCCAGCGGCGGTGGGTGCGGGCCAGCGCCGTCACCACGAGGTCGTCGGCCTGCTCGGGGTCGCCGGTCAGCAGCAGCGCGGTGCCCCGCAGCTGCGGCTCGCAGTCGGCGACGAAGGCCGCGAAGTCGTCGGTCCGCCGGTCCATGCCCGTCCTCCCCGCTCTCGTCGCCGCACTGTAGGGGTCCGGAACCGTTCCGTCGGCGAGGCGGCACACTCCACGGTGATGAGTCCACCCGATCCGGCCGTCGTCGCCCGGCTGCGTGCCGCCGGGTGCGTGTTCGCCGAGGACGAGGCGGAACTGCTGCTGGCTGCTGCACCGACCGCCGCCGTGCTCGACGGGCTGGTCGCGCGGCGGGTCGCCGGGGAGCCGCTGGAGCAGGTGCTCGGGTGGGCGGAGTTCTGCGGGCAGCGGTTCGCCGTCGAGCCCGGTGTCTTCGTGCCGCGGCGGCGCACCGAGCTGCTGGTGCGCGCGGCGGTGCAGGGAGCCCGGCCGGGCGCCGTCGTGCTGGACCTGTGCTGCGGCGTCGGCGCGGTGGGGGCGGCGGTCGCCACCGCGCTGGGGCCGGTCGAGCTGCATGCCGCGGACGTCGACCCGGCCGCCGTCCGCTGCGCCCGGCGCAACCTGGCCGGGCGGGGCACGGTGCACGAGGGCGACCTGTTCGCGCCGCTGCCGGCCGGGCTGGCCGGCCGGGTCGACGTGCTGGTGGTCAACGCGCCCTACGTGCCGACCGACGCGATCGCGCTGATGCCGCCGGAGGCCCGCGACCACGAGGCGCGGGCGGCGCTGGACGGCGGCGCCGACGGGCTCGACGTCCACCGCCGGGTCGCCGCGGGGGTGCGGCGCTGGCTGGCGCCCGGCGGGTCGCTGCTGATCGAGACCAGCCGCCGGCAGGCACCGGGGACGCAGGCGCTGGTCGCCGCCGCCGGGCTGGCCGCGCGGGTGGTCACCGACGACGACCTCGACGGCACCGCCGTGATCGGCCGGCTCGACCCCTGAGACCGACGACGGCCCGTTCCCCCGAGGGGAACGGGTCGTCGTGGTGGACGCCTAGGAGGGCTGGACGCCGAACGCCGTGGCGAGCTTCTCGATCTTGCGGGCGCGGCCCAGGCGGGGCAGGTCGCTGCCGTCCCGGATGACCTGGCCGCGGGCGTCGAAGTCGGCCAGGAAGTCGCGGGCCCAGGCCACGTCGGACGGGGCCGGGCTGATGACCTCGTTGATGACCGGCAGCTGGTCGAGCTGGAGGCACAGCTTGCCGGTGAGGCCCAGGGAGACCGTCAGCGCCGACTGCTCGCGCAGGATCGGGTGGCTGGTGCCCACCGTGGGGCCGTCGATCGGCCCGGGCAGGCCACCGACCCGGCTGGCGACGACCAGGCGGGAGCGGGGGTAGGCCATGGCCAGGTCGTCGGCGCTGGTGCCGGTGTCGCGGCGGTAGTCACCGCTGCCGAAGGCGAGGCGGAAGGCCCCGCGGGCGCGGGCGATGTTCACCGCCTCCTCGATGCCGAGCGCGGACTCGACCAGGGCCAGCACCGGGGTGTCGCCGCCGAGCCGGTCGTAGGTCTCCGTGACGTGCTCGGCGGCCTCGGTCTTGGCGAGCATGACGCCGGCCAGGCCGGGCAGGCCCTTGAGCGCGTCGACGTCGCCGGACCAGAACTCCGTGGAGCGGTCGTTGATCCGGACCCAGGCGCGCTTGTCACCGCTGGTCAGGTACTCCGCGACCTCGGCGCGGGCGTCGGGCTTGCGCGCCGGGTCCACCGCGTCCTCGATGTCGAGCACGATCTGGTCGGCCCGCGACGCGTGTGCGTCGTCGAAGAGCTCGGTGCGGGCGCCGTTGACCAGCAGCCAGGAACGAGCGATACCGGGGTCCACGCTTCTGCCTCTGTGCACGCGGCCATTGTGGCGGGCGACACCGCGCGCGTCTCCGCGGGGGTGCACGTCCCCTGGCCGGACGGCTCAGGCGGCGCTGCGCCTCAGCCGGTCGAGCAGGCCCAGGTGCCAGTCGACGTCGACGCGGCGGCCGACGTACCCGCGGGGGCGCACCAGGTCGAGGCGCACCAGCTCCGGGTCGCGGCCCGGGCGCCGCGAGTCCGACCACAGCAGGGCGAGGTTGTCGCGGCGGGCCGGGTCGCCGGGGACGGCGTCCAGGGGCAGCTGGAGGTGCAGCTGGGCGGTGGGCTGCTGGGCGTAGTACTCGCGCAGGCCCTGGGTGTCGGCGGCCGGCAGCTCGCCGTCCTCGGAGTGCCAGACCCGCAGCACCTCGGTGGGGGTGCGCAGGATCAGCCCGCTCATCGGCAGGCCCAGGTTGTCGTTGCCCGGCTCGAGCAGCTCCAGCTGGGTGCCGAAGGGGTCGTCGGCGTGCTCGGCGTAGGGACGGAGCCGCTCCATCGCCTCCCGGCGGACCAGCTGGTGGTGCAGGTGCCGGTCGGCGGAAGCCAGCCAGCCGTGCTCGGCGTGGATGGCCCTGCTGACGGTCAGGCCGCGCAGGAGGGCGTCGCGCACCTCGACCAGCAGGGGGTGCAGCCGCCGGACGACGGCGTCGGAGGGGTGGTCCACGGGCTGAGTCTGCCCGGTGGGTCCGACGTCCCCGGCAGACTCCGGGGCGTGTCCTCCACTCCGCGTCCGCTCACCCTGGTCACCGGCGGCAGCCAGGGGATCGGTGCCGCCACCGCCGTCCACCTCGCCGGCCTCGGGCACGACGTGGTCGTCGGCTACCACAGCAGCGCCAGCGAGGCCGGGGCCGTGGTGGCCGCGGCGCAGGCGCTGGGCGTGCGGGCGGTCGCCGTCCGGGCCGACGTCGCCGACCCCGCGGGGGTGGACGCGCTGTTCGACGCGGCGGCCGAGCTGGGCCCGGTCACCGGGCTGGTGGCGAACGCCGGGCTGACCGCGCACCTGGGTGACCTCGCCGACACCCCGGTCGAGGTCGTGCGGCAGGTGCTCGACGTCAACCTGCTCGGCGTGGTGCTGTGCGCCCGGCGCGCCGCCCAGGTGATGTCCCGGCGGCGGGGTGGGGTCGGCGGCGCGATCGTCACGGTGTCCTCGGGCGCGGCCACGCTCGGGTCGCCGCACGAGTACGTGCACTACGCCGCCGCCAAGGCCGGCGTCGACGCGCTGACCATGGGGCTGGCCAAGGAGCTCGCGGACGACGGCGTGCGGGTGAACGCGGTCGCGCCCGGGCTGGTGCGCACCGGCATCCACGCCGGGGCCGGGGACGCCGGCCGGCTGGACCGGGTGGTCGCGCGCGTGCCGATGGGGCGGGCGGGGGAGCCCGACGAGATCGCGCCGGCGATCGCCTGGCTGCTGGGTCCCGAGGCGAGCTACTGCACCGGGGCGGTCCTGCGGGTCGCCGGCGGGCTGTAGCCCGGGCGAGCGCGCACCGGTCGGTCGGCGGGCTGTCGGCCAGCAGCACGTCGACCATCGGGTGGTCGGCGGGGTGCTGGTCGGGAGGTCGTGGTCTGGGTGGAGGCCGTCGCCGGCGGCGTCCCGGCCACGGATGCTCAGCTGCGGGCGACCCATGCCCCGGCCTCCACCCGGTGTGCGGCTCGGTCTCTCACGCGCACCTCTGGCCCACCACGGGCGGCCGGCGCCGGCGGAGATCCCGGAGCTGCGATCCCGCCGGGCTGCGCTGCCCCGACGACGGCGCACCGGCCTCCCACGTGTGCTCCCGGACGCGGTGAACTGCCTGATCAGGAGTCTGGCGAGCAGGTCAGAACTGTCGTACCCCTCGCCTACGTTCGGAGGGTGTTCAGCGGCTACGGGGTGGGTGTGACGGTCGTCGACCGTGCCGAACTCCTACCTGCCCTGCCGCCGCCTCCGGCGGGGGTGACGCGGCGTCGGTCGCGGTTGGCGGAGCTGCTCGGGCCTGCGTCGTTCTCGGAGTCCGAGCTGGTGCGGGAGATGGGGGCGGTCGCCGACGGCCGTGCCCAGCTGGCTGCGTACGAGGCGGTGCTGATCGCGCAACTGGCTGCCCGGCGGCCGGCGCAGACCGACCTGACCGAGGACGAACCGGGTCACGGGGTGGAGGGCTGGTCGCCGGCCCGGACTCCTGGGGTGAGTGAGTTCGTGGTCGACGAGCTGGCGCTCATGCGTGGCATCTCGCTGGCGGCGGCGACGGGGTTGGTGGAGCGGTCGCTGGCTCTGGTGCGCGAGCTGCCCGCCACCTGGGGTGCATTGGCGGACGGGTTGGTGGACGAGCCGCGGGCGAACGCGATCGTGCGCGCGTTGGCCGGTCAGTCGCAGGCCGCGGGTGGCCAGGTGGAGCCGGCGGTCGTGGCCGAGGTGGAGGCACAGGCGCTGGCGTGGGCGGGGGCGGGGGAGACCCCGGTGCGGCTACGGGAACGCACGGCGGCAGCACTGATCGCGCGGGATGCTGCGGCTGCTGACCGGCGGCGGAAGAAGGCCGAACGCGCGGCTGACGTGCGGACCCGGCCGGCCGGGGACGGCATGTCGGAGCTGATCGCTGACCTGCCCACCTCTGTGGCGGCGGCCTGCCGGGAGACCGTGGACACCTACGCGCGGATGGCCAAGGACGACGGGGACGAGCGGTCGATCGGGCAGCTGCGGGCGCTGGTGCTCAGCGACCTGATCCGGCGGCCGTGGGACACCAGCCGTGCGCCGGTGACCGCGCACCTGCAGGTCATCGCGCCGCTGGGCGCCGTGGGCGGGCACTCGCGCCCGAGCCCCACCACGACGCCGGACGACCCGGATGAACGTCCGACCGCCGGCACCGGTCGTGCGCGGTCAGCAGGGGTGCCGACCGATGAGGACGCCGCGTCGGTCGACGGTGCGCCGATCACCCACCAGCAGCTCCGCGACCTGCTCGAGGAGCTCGACTCCCTGTGCCCGGGCGGTCTGCAGGCCCCGACCGGCGGTTCGCTGGGGATCTCATTGGTCGACCCCGTCACCGGCGCGCTGCGGGCGACGGTCAGCCGACCGGAACTGGAGCGTCTGGTCCGCCGCGGATGCCGGCAGCACCCGCCGCACTCGGACACTCGGACCCGAGGGCGAGGCGACGGCACGAGTCACTCTCCTGGCCATGGACCACCAGGCGGATGCGACTGTCCGGCGGTGGACCAGCCACCCCTGGTCGACCGCTACACCCCCACCCCCGCGCAGCGCCGGTTCCTGCACGCCCGCGACCGCACCTGCCGCCATCCCGGCTGCCGTCGTCCCGCCGCGCGCACCGACCTCGACCACGTGCACGCCCACGGCGACGGCGGCCCGACCGACTGCGCCAACCTCTGCTGCCTCTGCCGCCGGCACCACCGGCTCAAGACCCACGCCCCCGGCTGGCGGTTCACCATGACCGCCGACGGAGTCCTGTCGGTGACCACGCCCAGCGGGGTCACCCGCACCACCCGACCACCGGGCCTGCGGCTGACCGGCGCGTCGAGTCGAGGCGGGCCCGACGCTGCAGCCGGGCTGGTGCTCAGCGGCGGCTCGTGGTCACTGGACCGGGGATCCGGTCCGGACGATCCACCACCGTTCTGAGCAGTCCCACGGGACCAGCCGCCGCCCCGCTCGACGAGTACAGCTCCGTCGTGGCTGACGGCTGCCCGCCACGGGCGGCGCCGGAGGGCGTCCTCGCAGGTGGTCACGCGGGAACGTCACGGTGGGACCGTCGTCTGCCGATGAGGTGCTCGTGATCCGTTCCCACGCCGTGGAGAGCTCGCTGCGGAGCCCTCAGTGGTTCGACTCGGCCCATCAGGCCGACATCCTGGCTGCCTTCGACACGCACCTGGCCAGCGGGCTGCACGACCGCAGCCCGTTCACGCCCCGCCCCGAGCGGGTGCGTGAGCTCGGTCAGCTCGCCGCCTCCAGCACGCTGCCCGCCCGGGCCGCGCTGCTGCGCTGGGGTGGACTGCCCGCCGCGGTCCGCAGCCAGCTGCTCATCGGCTGGTACGGGTCGCAGCGCACCAGCTCCGCCGCCTGACGGCATCGGTCACGCGGGCCCGCCCGGCCGGCATGCCCCCGGAAGGCCGACCGACCTCCACCGTCCCCTGACCGTGGGCCCGCCCGGCCCGCATGCCCCAGGAGGGCCGGCCGGCGCCGCCGTCGCCCGACGGTGGAACAGCCGGCCTGCCGCCGGACGCGCAGCGGTCAGTCGACGCTCCAGGGCTGCCCGCACGACGCGCAGCGGCCCTCCGCCGTCCGCTCGGTGAGCCGGCCGCACGCGGGGCAGACCTGGTCGAGCCAGCAGGCCGGGTCGCCGCCCTCCGACTCGGCGGCGGGGTCGTGCGCCTTCACGGGTCAGTCCTCGTCCGGCGAGGCGAACCGGGCGAGCGCGTCGAGCGACGGGCACGTGTAGTACGCCCCGGTGAGCGGGGTGAGGAACCCGGTGAGCCCGTCCCGGACGCCGTCGGCCGCCCCGGCCATGCGGCGCAGCATCTCGGTCATCCGCCACTGGTCACGGGCGAAGCCGACGAACGCCGTGCCGTGGTCGGTGACCCCGCCGTAGGCGACGTTGCGCCGGAAGATCTGCTTCTCCTCGCCGTCCACCTCGACGGTCGTGCGCACGACGTGCGCGCTGGGCAGCTGCTCGTCGTCGGGGATCTCGACGCTGTCGGGTTTGGTGCGGCCCATCATCCGTTCCTGGCCGTACTCGCCCAGCGACTCCCACGACGCGGTGTCGTGCCGCCACACCTGGAACAGCACGATGCTGGCGCCGGCACCCGGCTCGCCCGCCGGCACCGCGGCCACCTCGGCGGCGGTCAGCAGCGAGGGGTTCTCGGTCCCGTCGACGAACCCGGTCAGGTCGCGATCGTGCCGGTACAGCCAGCCGGTCACCTCGCGCGCCACGGCGGCCACCCCGGACAGCGCGGCGAGCACCTCCCGGGCGTTGTCGAAGACCGCCGTCCGATTGCCGCCTGCGACCCAGACCCACGCGTCGTGCTGGGTGGCCGGCATCCGGTAGCCCCCGGCGCCGACCAGGTCCTCGGTCCAACCGGCCGCGTCGGCCGGGGCGTCGGCGGGGGAGACCTCCGCCCACAGCTCGGGGCGGAAGCCCACCACCAGGTTCACCCCGCCGACCGAGGACAGCGGCCCGGTGAGCCCGGCGACGGCGCGCACCAGCTCCTCACCGGTCGCGCCGTGCTCCAGGTCGAGCTCGAGGTAGCAGTGCTCGGGGGTGCCGAGAGCGAAGATGCCGGGCTGCGTCGTCACCCGACCAGCCTGCCCGACGCGCCCCCGGCACCCGCCGGGCGGTCAGCCCTCGGTCGGCGGCTCGTCCTTGCCGGCCTCCTCGAGCGCGTCGGCCTCCTCCTTGGTCTTGTGCACGGCCTTGTCGGCGTGCTCGGCCGGGCCGTAGACCGTGTACAGCACCAGCGGGTTGACGCCGGTGTTGAGGAAGTTGTGCTTCTTGCCGGCCGGGACGACGACGAGGTCGCCCTGCGCCACGTTCTTCTTCTGCCCGCCGACGAGGGCCTGGCCGGTGCCGCTGACGAAGGTGAGGATCTGGTCCACGTCGTGGATCTCCTCGCCGATCTCGCCGTCGACCGGGATGGTCATGATCACGAGCTGGGTGTGCTCGCCGGTCCAGAGGACCCGCCGGAAGTCGGCGCTCTGCTCGGCGACGGTGGCGATGGTGAAGTGCTCCATGGACCTCGTCCTCCCCTTCGATGCGGGCGGCAGGGGCTGCCGCCGGTCGTCGTCCAGTCAAGAGCACCGCGGCCCGGTGCGCGATCCGAGGTGATCTTCGACGCGGCCGCCCACACTGGCGACGGTGAACGCACCCGGCCCCGCACCCCGGCACGACGTGGTCGCGGGCGCACTGGTCCGGGACGGCGCCGTCCTGCTGGCCCACCGCAGCCCGGCGCGTCGCTGGTACCCCGACGTCTGGGACCTGCCCGGCGGCCACCGGGAGCCCGGCGAGACCCCGCGGCAGGCGCTGGTGCGCGAGCTCGCCGAGGAGCTCGGCGTCACCGCCGTCCGGTGCGCGGTCGTGGGGCTCGTCGAGGGGCCCGGGCTGCGGCTGACGGTCCTCCGGGTCGACCGCTGGGACGGCGAGCCGGCCGACACCGCACCGGAGGAGCACGACGAGCTGCGCTGGTGCACCGCCGCCGACCTGCCGGGCCTCCGGCTGGCGCACGCGGCGTACCCGGCCCTGCTCGCCGGGCTGCTGCGGCCGTGACCGACCACCTGCAGGGACGGGCCTCGGTGCGGTAGGACAGGCTGTGCAGGCCAGGCACCCCTGGCGTCCGGCAGCGGCCGGGCAGGTGCACCGGCACAGGAGGACCCCGTGAGCGACCAGGCAGGCAACGACCGGTTCGACGCAGCACCCGAGGCGGAGCAGGACGAGGCGGCGACCGCGCTGGCCGGGACCGACCACACCGACGTCAACACCCGAGCGGTCGTCGACGGCGGCATCGTCGTCGGCCACGACGACTCCGACCACGCCCGTGACGCCCTCGTCTGGGCCGCCGCGCTGGCCGAGCGCGCCTCCTGGCCGCTGCACGTCGTGCGCGCCTGGCGGATCGCCACCGCGCCGCAGCCGGCCAGCTGGGAGCCCGGCTTCGTGCCGCCCATCGCCGACTACGAGGCCGCCGTGCAGGCCGACCTGGAGGCCGACGTCGTCGCCGTGCTCGGCGCCGAGCGGGCCGCCGGCGTCACCTGCCACGTGGTGCACACCGCCCCGGCCCAGGCCCTGATCGAGGCGGCCGAGGGTGCAGACCTGCTGGTCGTCGGCGCGCGCGGCCGCGGCGGGTTCGCCGGGCTGCTGCTGGGCTCGGTCAGCGACCAGGTCACCCGGCACGCCCCGTGCGCGGTGACCGTGGTGCGTGACGGCGGCGAGGACTGAGCCCGGTGCCGGAGCCGCGCGAGGTCTCCCCGGAGTTCCTGCGGGCGCACACCACGCCGGCCCGGCCCACCCTGGTGCCCGAGGTCCAGCTGCACGTCGCCGACGACGTCGTCGCGCTGTGGGAGGCGATGGAGACCGAGGGCGGCGGCGCCGGCCAGGACCCGCCGTTCTGGGCCGCCGCCTGGCCCGGCGGGCAGGCGCTGGCCCGGCACGTGCTCGACCACCCCGAGCTGGTCGCCGGCCGGCGGGTGCTCGACCTGGGCGCCGGCAGCGGCCTGGTCGCCGTGGCAGCGCTGCTGGCCGGCGCCCGTGAGGTCGTGGCGAGTGACGTCGACCCGTACTCGCACACCGCGATCGCGCTGAACAGCGAGCTCAACGGTGTCGCCGGCGTCCGGGTCGTCGGTGACGTGCTGGGCGAGGACCCGCCCGACGTGGACGTCGTCCTGGCCGGGGACGTCTGCTACGACCGGGACATGACCGCCCGGGTGCTGCCCTTCCTGGGCACCGCGTGGCTGCGCGGGGCCACCGTGTTCCTCGGTGACCCGGGCCGGGCCTACGTGCCGAAGGAGGGCCTCGTCGCCCAGGCCGAGTACGACGTCCCGGACGCCGACGGCGGGCAGGTGCGGCGGACGACGGTGTGGCGCCTGCCCTGAGCCGTCGGTCACAGGAGCCCAATCGACCCCGCCGCGACCTGGCCGGACGTGGCAGATGCTCACAGATCGGCGCTCGGGGATTGTCACGACCGGGTCACCGCCTCTACCGTTGCCGAGTCCGGTCGGACGTCAGGTCCCCAGCCGGGGAGCCCGCGCCGGATGCCGCCGAGTCGCTGTTCGCAGCGAGCCGGGGACCCACCGAACCACTGGGGTGAATCTCGCGCCGGGCCGCAGCCCGGCGCGCGTAGGGCGCCTTCCCGCCCGAATCCGTCAGCTGACCCGGTAGGCGGCCGCGGAAGACCAACGGAGCCCACCCCCTCGATGTCCCGTCGCACCACGGCGCGCGCCTCGTACGAGCAGTCCCCGGCCACCGACGTCCTCGACGTCCCGGCCACCGACGTCCTCGACGTCCCGGCCACCGACGTCCTCGACGTCCCGGCCACCGACGTCCTCGACGTCCCGGCCACGGAGGTCGTCGCCGGCCCCGTCGCCACGCCGCGCACCAGCCGTCGGGCGACCCCTGGTGGGCTCCGCCGTCCCGCGCTGTACGTGGCCGTCGCCGCCGCCGGGGCGATCATGGTCAACGTGCTCACCCTCCGGCAGGACGACGCCCTCGCCGACGCCCCCGCCGAGCCGGTCAGCATCGCCGCGCAGCTCGGGCTCAGCTCCCAGCAGGCCGAGCTGACCGTGGCGCCCGGCCAGGTGGGCGAGCGCCTCGGCGCGCTCGCCGGCAACCGCAGCCAGCGCGAGGCCGAGCAGGCCGCCGCCGCCGAGGTGCAGGCCGCCGCCGACCGAGCCGTGCTCGAGACCAAGGCCGCCGAGGAGGCCCGCCTGGCCGAGGAGGCCCGCCTGGCCGAGGAGGCGCGGCTCGCCGAGGAGGCGCGGCTGGCCGCCGAGGCCGCGGCCGCCGCCGAGGCCGCCGCGGAGGCCGCCCAGCAGGAGGAGGCAGCCGCTGCGGCGAAGGCCACCGCCAAGAGCGCCCCGGCTGCTGCGCCGGCACCGAAGGCCGCCGCCCCCGCCGAGGCCCCGGCGTCGTCGGGCGGGTCGGGCTCCTTCCAGGACTACGCGCTGTCCCAGCTGGGCGGCGACAGCAGTGAGTTCAGCTGCCTCGAGAGCCTGTGGGGCAAGGAGAGCGGCTGGAACCCGGACGCGCAGAACCCGCGCAGCACCGCCTACGGCATCCCGCAGTTCCTGGACTCGACCTGGCGGGGCACCGGGATCGCGAAGACCTCCGACGGCTACCGCCAGATCGACGCCGGGCTGGTCTACATCGACTCCCGCTACGGCTCGCCGTGCGGTGCGTGGTCGCACTCGAAGTCCACCGGCTGGTACTGAGCACACCCCGGGAGGAGGCCCCCTCTTCCTGGAGCGGGGTCAGTCGTGCACGATCGACGGGTTCGACCCTTACGACTCAGGAGCGCGCAACGTGGGCAAGCACCGTGCACCCCAGGGTTCGGTGACGGACTTCGACGCCGCCACCAGCGCCCTCCCCGACGTCACCGGTGACTACACGGTCGACGTCGCACACACCCGGATCGGGGTCCGCGCCCGGCACGCGATGGTGACCACCGTCCGTGGCGCCTTCACCGAGTTCTCCGGCACCGCGCACCTGGACACCACGCACCCGGTGGCCAGCAGCGTCGACCTGCGCATCGCCACGGCCAGCATCGACACCGGCACCCCCGACCGCGACGCGCACCTGCGGTCCCCGGACTTCCTCGACGTCGAGCAGTACCCGGAGATGCGGTTCGCCTCCACCGAGGTCGAGCAGCTCGACGACGAGGTCTACCGGGTCACCGGTGACCTCACGATCAAGGACGTCACCCGGTCCGTCTCCATCGACTTCACCCTCACCGGGTCGGCCCAGGACCCGTTCGGCAACACCCGGGTCGGCTTCGAGGGCGCGCTGGCGATCAAGCGCAGCGACTGGGACCTCACCTGGAACGCGGTGCTGGAGACCGGCGGCGTGCTGGTCAGCGACCGGGTGCAGATCGAGTTCGACGTCTCGGCGATCAAGGTCGGCTGACGCCCCGCGCGGGCGCCGATGAGTTCGGCGTCCGCGGGTGGTCTCCTCTGCACGCACACCCGAGGAGAGGACCCACCATGCCCGTCCAGACACCCTGCCTGTGGTTCGACGGCCAGGCCGAGCAGGCCGCCGAGTTCTACACGTCGGTCTTCCCGAACTCGGCGGTGACCGCCGTCAGCCGCAACCCCGACGGGTCGGCGGTGGTCGTCGCATGGACCCTCGACGGCCAGCCGTACCAGGGGCTCAACGGGGGGCCGGGGCAGGCCGCCTCCTGGGCGGTGAGCCTGTCGATCTCGTGTGCCGACCAGGCCGAGGTCGACCACTACTGGGACGCGCTGTCCGAGGGTGGGGAGGAGAGCATGTGCGGCTGGCTCCGGGACCGGTTCGGGTTCTGGTGGCAGGTCGTGCCCACCCGCCTGGTCGAGCTGGTGACCGACCCCGACCCGGCTCGTGCCCAGCGCGCCCAGCAGGCGATGCTCGGCATGCGCCGGATCGTGGTGGCCGAGCTGGAGGCGGCGGCCGACGGCACGGCCACCGCCCTCGCAGGGGTCACGGCACCTGCGGGGGTCACGGCACCTGCGGGGGTCACGGCACCTGCGGGGGTCACGGCACCT
>NZ_JAAGWH010000008.1 GCF_010682105.1 Modestobacter muralis
CGTGGGGGTCACGGCACCTGCGGGGGTCACTGCCCCCTGAGCAGGTCCTCGAACGACGTCGTCGGGTCGGCGAACGGGTCGGCCGGCCGGCTGGTCACCGGCTGCCCGGCGACCAGTCCGGCCAGCTCGCCGGCGGCCCGCTCGATGCGGGCCGCCAGCGTCTGGTCCACCCCGCCGCCGGCCCAGTCGTCGGCGGCGGCGAACACCGCGGTCGGCACGGTGACCGCCCGCAGGTAGGACAGCAGCGGGCGCACCGCGTGCTCGAGCACCAGCGAGTGCCGCGGGCTGCCCGCCGTGGCCCCGGCCAGCACCGGCTTGCCGGTCAGCGCGTCGTTGTCCAGCACGTCGAAGAACGTCTTGAACAGGCCGCTGTAGCTGGCGGAGAAGACCGGCGTGACCGCGATCAGCGCGTCGGCACCCACCACGGTGTCGATCGCCGTCCGCAGCGCGGCGTTGGGGAAGCCGGTGATCAGGGCGTCGGCGAGGTCGTGGGCGTGCGCGCGCAGCTCCACGACCTCGACCGTCGCGTCCTCGCCGCGGGTCTGCAGCGCGGCCACGGTCGCCGTCGTCAGCCGGTCGGCGAGCAGCCGGGTGGACGACGGGACGCTCAGGCCGGCGCTCAGCGCGGCCAGGGTGCGGGTGGTCATGCCTGCGCCCCCTCCACGGTCCGGCCGGTGACGTCGTCCAGCGCGTGCACGGTGGCGTCGTGCGCGCCACCGGCGGCGGCCACCATCGACGCGTGCGTCGGGGCGTCGGGCACGTGCGCGGGCTTGAGCGCGGCGAACTCCCGGCGCAGCACCGGCACGACCTCCTCGCCCAGGAGGTCCAGTTGCTCGAGCACGGTCTTCAGCGGCAGCCCGGCGTGGTCGATGAGGAACAGCTGGCGCTGGTAGTCACCGACGTAGTCGCGGAACCCGAGCGTGCGCTCGATGACCTGCTCGGGGGAGCCGACGGTCAGCGGCGTCTGGGCCGAGAAGTCCTCCAGCGAGGGCCCGTGGCCGTAGACCGGGGCGTTGTCGAAGTAGGGCCGGAACTCCCGGACGGCGTCCTGGCTGTTCCTCCGGATGAACACCTGACCGCCCAGGCCGACGATCGCCTGGTCGGGGTCGCCGTGGCCGTAGTGGGCGTACCGGCGGCGGTAGTACTCGACCATCCGCTGGGTGTGCTCCGCGGGCCAGAAGATGTGGTTGTGGAAGAAGCCGTCACCGTAGAAGGCGGCCTGCTCGGCGATCTGCGGGCTGCGGATGGAGCCGTGCCAGACGAACGGCGGGACGCCGTCGAGCGGGCGCGGGGTGGAGGTGAAGCCCTGCAGCGGGGTGCGGTACTGCCCCGACCAGTCGACGACGTCCTCGCGCCACAGCCGGCGCAGCAGCTGGTAGTTCTCCACCGCCAGCGGGATGCCGTCGCGGATGTCCTTGCCGAACCAGGGGTAGACCGGGCCGGTGTTGCCGCGGCCCAGGGTCAGGTCGACGCGGCCGTCGGAGACGTGCTGCAGCATCGCGTAGTCCTCGGCGATCTTCACCGGGTCGTTGGTGGTGATCAGCGTCGTGGCCGTCGACAGCTGCAGCGTGGAGGTCCTCGCGGCGATGTAGCCCAGCGCCGTGGTGGGGGAGGAGGGCACGAACGGCGGGTTGTGGTGCTCGCCCATGGCGAACACGTCGAGCCCGACCTCCTCGGCCTTGAGCGCGATGGCGATCATCGCCTTGATGCGCTCGGCCTCGGTGGGTGCCCGGCCGGTGGTCGGGTCGGGCGTGACGTCGCCGACAGTGAAGACCCCGAACTGCATGGCGTGCTCCTCGTGCTGGTGGTTGAGAGTGCAACTACTGGCCGGTGGAACCCTGCCACACCGCCCCGCATTCCCCGTCTCAGGCGGGCAGGTCCGCCAGCTCGCGCCGGATCATCACCAGCGACTCCGCCGGGTCCAGTGCCATCTGGCTGATCAGGTCGAACGCCTGGGTGTAGCGGTGCACCTCGGCCTCGGCGTCGAGGAAGAAGATCCGCGTCTTGTTCTCCAGGTAGACGACGTCGGCCGTGGCGGTGGCCAGTGAGTCGAGGACCGAGAACGACCCGGCGGTCACCGGGGGGAGCCCGGCGGAGAACGGCAGCACCTGCACCCGCACGCCGGGCCGCGCGGCGACCTCGGCCAGCCGCTCCAACTGCCCGCGCCGGACGGCGGCGTCGCGGGCCGGGTCGCCGGGCACGACGCACCGGCGCAGCACCGACTCGTCCAGGACGGCGGACAGCTGGAGCGCACCCCCGTGGCGGTCGCCGTCGAGCACGTCCTGCCGCCGCCGGCACACCTGCACACGGCGCTCGACCTCGGTCGGGGACGGCCGCGCCCAGGTGGAGAGGATCACCTCGCGGGCGAAGCCCGGGGTCTGCAGCAGCGCGTGCGGGACGAGTGCGCCGTAGCAGCGCAGCGCCCGCGACCCGGACTCCATCCGGATCAGGTTCGCGTAGCCCGGCGACAGGGTCTCGGCGTAGGCGTCCCACCAGCCGCGCGGCCGGGCCGAGGGGGCCAGCCGGCGCAGCAGGCCGGCCTGCTGGTCGGGCACGGCGTACAGCTGCACGAGGCGCTCGAGGTCGTCGCCGGAGACGCCGCTGCGCCCGGTCTCGATCCGGGACACCTTCGACGGCGACCAGCCCAGCGCGGCGGCGACGTCCTTGCCGTGCAGCTGGGCCGCGGTGCGCAGCAGCCGCAGCTCGGCTGCCAGCCGGCGCTCGCGCACCGAAGGCGTCTCGTGGACCGACATGCGGCGCAGCTTGACCGTGTGCGTGCAATCTTGCAAGTCACCTTCCGTTCGGGGGAGCGCGGTGCGACCTTTCCGGCAGCGGACGATCCCTCCACCCGCACCGACCTGAGGACGGACAGCGATGACCGGAACCCGCACCCGCACCGACACCTACGACCTCGCCCAGCTGGCCGGCGGACCGGCCCGGGTGGCGGACACCGCGGTGGTCGCCCTGCTCGCCCGCGGCCGGCTGCGCGCCGACGGCGGGGGGATGCTCCACGCCGTGGGCGCCGCGCCGGTGCACCCCGTGGAGGCCGCTGTGTTCGACCTGGTCGGCCCGCGCCCGCAGCGGTCGGCGCTCACCCTGCGCGCCCGGGTCCAGGACGACCCGCGGGTCGTCGCCGTCGCCGACCGGCTGCAGGCCGAGGGGCTGCTGCGGCCGGCCCGGTGGTCCCGGCTGTCGGGT
The DNA here is from genome assembly GCF_010682105.1 of Modestobacter muralis. Classification (GTDB taxonomy): domain Bacteria; phylum Actinomycetota; class Actinomycetes; order Mycobacteriales; family Geodermatophilaceae; genus Modestobacter; species Modestobacter muralis. The sequence continues at coordinate 3,199 of NZ_JAAGWH010000008.1, forward strand.
CCGCGGCCGGCCCTGGTGCCGACCCGGGACGGGCGCCGGGTGCTGGTCGAGGCCCGGCAGCAGGGGACGGCCGGGCAGCAGGGAGGGGTCGGTCAGGAGCTGGCGGTCGCCCTCGACGGCGTCGGGGCGATGGCCGACCAGGAGCTCCGCCGGCTGGTCTTCGGTGCCGCCGGGGACCCGGCCCGGTCCGGCGGGGGACGACCGCGGCGCACCGGTGCCCCGTGGTCGACGGGGTCGCCGGGCAGCATCCTCGCCTGGGGCGGGGACGGCGGTGCCGCCAGTTGGGGCGGTGGCGGCTGGGGCGGGGACGGCGGCGGCTGCGGCGGTGGGGACGGTGGCGGCGGCGGGGGCTGCTGACCCGCCGTCCCGGGTCCCGGTCCTCCCGCGGCGGGGTGACCGGGACGCCGGGCCCGCCCACGGGCACCGGTGCCGCCGGGGCACCGCCACCTTGGGGGGAGTTCGGCCCGGGGTGCTGGAGAGCACCCGGCTCCGAGCCGAGGTCATGGTCAGGACGCACGGCTGCGCCCTGACCAGCGAGAGGGGGCACCACGTGGCAGCGCCGACGCGACCTGCCGCCGGACCGCCCCGAGGTGGGGCTCTGCGCGGTCGCCGAGGATCCCGAGCAGACCGAGGAGCCCACCCGCCTGGGCGGGTGGGCTCCAGCTGCTCCGCCGCCCCTCCCGCACGCCCGACCGGGCCCCACCGACCGCGCCCCACCGACCTGGAGCCCTCGTGACCTCCCTCGCCACCCCTGCACCCGCCCTGGCCCTCGCGCCGCTGGGCGACCTTGAGCGCGTGCTGGCCAGCATCGACACGATGGCCGCCCGGCGCCCGGTCGCCGCCCAGATCGTCGCCACCGCCAGCGGCGACGACGCCAGCGCCGAGGGGCTCGCCCGCATCCTGGCCGGTGACGTCGCGCTCGCCGGCCGGGTGATGAAGCTGGCCAACTCCGCCTTCTACGGCATGCGCGGCCGGGTGACCTCGCTGCAGTTCGCCGTCACCGTGATCGGCTTCGCCACGGTGCGCACCATGGCCACCGTGGCGCTGACCGACGTCGACGACGGGTCGCGGCTGCCCGAGGACTTCTGGGAGACCTCGACCAGCCTGGCGCTGGCCGCCTCGACCCTGGCGCCGCGGTTCGCCGAGCGCCCGCAGGACGCACTGTGCCTGGGCCTGCTGGCGCAGATGGGCGTCGCGCTGCTGCACCACCACGACCCGGTCGGCCACGCCGAGCTGACGGCCGGCGCCCGGTCCTTCGAGGCACGGCAGGCGGCGGAGGTGCAGCGCTACGGCATCTCGGCGCTGCGGCTGACCTCGGTCGCGCTGGAGCAGTGGGGCTTCCCGGCCGGGATGCTCGTGCCGCTGGAGCAGGCCGGGGACCTGGGCTCGTTCTCCGGGGCGCTGCTGCGCTCGGCCATCGAGGTCGCCGCCCGGATCGTGGACGCCGGCCACGAGGAGCTGCCGATCGAGCGGGTCAGCTGTGGCCAGCTGCGCGAGCGCGACGTCGCACCGGTGCTGTCCCAGGTGCGCACCGACGCCGCGGAGCTGCGGCAGGCGCTGCTGGCCTGACCGTCGGCGCCGCTCCGACCGTGCGGCGGGCGTCGCCGTCCGCGGTGAGTGACCGGTCTCCTCCGGTTTGTGCGGGCCACCGCGGAGGCACCCATCACTGGTGACTCGTTGTCTGGTGACAGGTTCCTCCGGCTACATCGGGTCCCGGCTGGTCGTGCAGCTCGAGCGCGCCGGTCACCAGGTGGTCGCGACCGCGCGCGAGGTGGCCAAGCTCGACGACTTCGACTGGCCCGACACGGTGACCGAGGTGTCGCTGGACGTCTCAGAGGCCGACTCCTGCCGGCAGGCGTTCGCCGCGGCCGGCGCCGTGGAGGTCGCCTACTTCCTCGTGCACTCCATCGGCGAGGGCGACTTCGCCACCCAGGACCTCGACAGCGCGCGGGCCTTCGCCGCGGCCGCCCGGGAGGCCGGGGTGTCCCGGATCGTCTACCTGGGCGGCTTCGTCCCCCAGGAGGAGCAGCTCTCCGAGCACCTGGAGAGCCGCGCCGACGTCGGTGACGCCCTCGGTGAGGCCGCCGTCGAGCTCGTGTGGCTGCGCGCGGCGATCGTCCTGGGCGGCGGGTCGACGTCCTACGAACTGGTGCGCCACATCGCCGACCGGGTGCCGGTGGTCCCGCTTCCGACCTGGATGCAGCACCCGGTGTCGCCCATCGCCGTGACCGACGTCCTGCACTACCTGGTCGCCGCGGCCGACCGCGACCGCCTGCCCGCCGGCGCCTACGACGTGTCCAACGGCGAGCGGCCCACCTACGCCGAGCTGATCCGGGCCTACGCCGCCGAGGCCGGGCTCCGCCGCCTGTGGCTGCCCTTCCCGCCCGTACCGCCCCGGCTGGTCGCCACGATCGCGTCGTGGCTGACCCCGCTCCCGCGCGAGCTCACCGCCGACCTGGTGATGAGCCTGCCCAACAGCATGGGCTCCCAGGACGACCGCATCCGCGGCATCGTGCCCGACCCCGTGGGTGGCCTGGTCAGCTCCCGGGACGCGCTGCGCCGGGCCCACCAGGGCAGCCGGACCTCCGGGGTCGGCAGCAGCGGGGACGCCCTGCACCGGGTGCGCACGGACCCCGCCTGGTCGGCCTGAGCCGGGGCTGACGGCAGGCCGCCGTACGCCGGTCCGTCCGCGCGTCCGGCGGTCAGCGGCTGGTGTCGGGGTCCAGGGCCAGCTCGTCGGCGGTCACGTGGTGGTCGAGCACCCGGGCGGCGAGGTCGTCGAGGGTCGAGTCGTCGGCGAAGGCGCGGGCCCGCAGCAGGGCCAGTGCCTGGGGGACCCCGACTCCGAGGGCGGCGTGCACCATGCCGACGGCCTGCCAGACCGAGGATCGGCGTCCGGCGGCGGGGGCGTCCAGCCACGCCGGGCCGTCGTCCCGGTACCGCATCAGCTGGTCCTGGATCTGCAGGCAGGTCGAGACCTCGCTGCTGATGGTCAGGGCGTCGGACAGGCTCAGCGCGGTGACCGCGCGCGGGGGAGCGAGGTAGAGGTCGAGCGCGCCGATGCCACGCGAGGAGTCACGCAGGGGCAGGGAGATGACGGCCCGGATCGGCGTCCGGGTCACCAGCGCGTCGTGGTAGCCCGGCCAGCGCGAGCGGATGGCCGCCTCGTCGGCCACCACCGGTGACTGCTCGGCATGGGCGCTCAGGCACGGGCCCTCGCCCACCGTTGACTGGAGCCGCTCGGCCTCGACAGCGTCGGGGTCGCTGGCCCCCAGCGGCGTCCGGCGGCCGGCGACCAGGAGGCTGATGCCCGCGCCGTCCACCGGCAGCACCTCCACGCACGCCCGGGCGAGGGCCTCGGGCAGCAGCTCGGGGCGCGGCAGGGCGCCGGACGCCGCGGCGAGGGCGGCGTGGAAGTCGTCTAGGAGCACCGTCATGCCGGGGGGGGGGTGGCCGGCGGCCCTCAGCCACCGGGCTGGGTGGGCGGTGACGGTCGTGGGCGTGCCTGCCACGCCGACGGCATGGGTCGTGTCCGATCCGGTCATGGACAACCGGTGCCCAGCGGTCGTCCCGCTGACACGCCGGGGCTCCTCGTCGAACGGTGCCCCGACCACCTCCGGTGCGGGTCAGGTGCCCGGCTCGGGCTCACCCACCTGCGGGTCGGCGCCGACCGTGGGCAGGTACCCGGGTGCCTCGCGGGCCGCCGCCTGCTCCTCGAAGTCCGCGGCGATGTCCAGCAGCGCCGCGTCGGCCCAGCGGCCGCCGAAGAACGAGACGCCGACCGGCAGCGTCTCCCGCGGGCCGGAGAAGCCGGCGGGCACCGACACGTTCGGGTATCCGGCGACCGCGGCCGGGCCGGAGGTGCTGTAGACGAACACGTCGGCCTGGCCGTCGAGGTACTCGTAGCGGGTCTGCCAGGCCGGGGTGTTGCTCAGCCCGACGACCGCGGCCAGGTCGTCCTCGGGGCCGGCGCCCTGGGCGAGCACCTCGTCGATGGAGGCGCGGGCGAGCTGCCGGATCCGGTCGCGGGTCTCCCGCACCGCCGGGTCGTCGGCGGGCACGGTGGCCGCCTGCGCCTGCTCGAAGAGCTCCTGGCCGAAGTAGGCCAGCTCGACCGGGTCCTGGGCGTTGAACTCGATCAGCCCGGCGAGGTCGGCGGGGTGGTCGCCGGGGGTGGCGGCCAGGTAGGCGTTGAGGTCGCGCTTGAACTCCGCGAGCAGGGCCGGGGT
>NZ_JAAGWH010000009.1 GCF_010682105.1 Modestobacter muralis
CTCCCCGGCGCCGATCTCGTCCTGGTACGCCAGCTGCACCGGCACCGCGGTCGCCCCCGCGGCCTCCACCTGCTTCACTGCCGCGGCGAACACGGCCTCGGTCTGGTCGTCGACGGCCGCGGACTGCTCAGGGGTCAGCGTCCAGACGCCGATCCGGGCCCCCTGCAGCGCGTCGAGGTCGAGGTCGGCGAAGTCGGTGCCCAGGTCGGCGGGGATCTCGGCGGTGGCGGCGTCGGAGTCGTCGGTGCCGGCCAGCACCCCCAGCACCAGGGCGGCGTCCACGGCGTGCCGGGCCATCGGACCGGCGGTGTCCTGCTCGGCGGAGATCGGCACGATGCCGGTGCGGCTGACCAGGCCCAGGGTGGGCTTGAGCCCGACGACGCCGTTGGCGCCGGCGGGGCAGACGATCGAACCGTCGGTCTCGGTGCCGATCGCGACCTGGGCCAGCGAGGCCGCCACCCCGGCCGCCGAGCCCGAGGAGGAGCCGCACGGGTTCCGGTCGAGCACGTAGGGGTTCGCCGTCTGCCCGCCCACGCCGCTCCAGCCGCTGGTCGAGGCCGCGCCGCGGAAGTTGGCCCACTCGGAGAGGTTGGCCTTGCCGAGCACGACCGCCCCGGCCTCGCGGAGCCGCCGGGTGATCGTCGCGTCGTCGGGCTCGCTGCCCAGCAGGGCCCGCGAGCCGGCCGTGGTGGGCATCGCCTCGGTGTCCACGTTGTCCTTCAGCAGCACCGGGATGCCCTCCAGCGGGCCCCGCCCCTGCTGCCGCTGGCGCGCCGCGTCGCTGGCCGCGGCGTCGTCCAGGGCGTGCGGGTTGACGCTGAGCACCGCGCCCAGCTCACCGTTGAGCGCGTCGATCCGGGCCAGGTAGGCCCGGGTGAGGTCGACGGCGCTCAGCTGCCCGGCGTCCATCCGCTGCTGCAGCTCCGGGATGGTCAGCGCGTCGAGGTCCAGGCCGCGCACGGGCACCGAGCCCGAGCCCACCAGGTCGGGGACGGCGACCTGGGCGCTGCCCGGTGGCGTCGCGGAGACCGCGCTGGCCGGCAGCAGCAGCGCGGTCGCGGCCGCGGCGGCGGCGACCGCGAGCGGACGGCGGAGGTGACGGGGACGGTGCTGGTCGGCGCGCATGGACTGCTCCAGGGCTCGCTGCGGGTCCGGCTGTCCCGGCTCACGCTATGCCTGCGCGCGCACATCCGCTGCCCAGCCCGCGCACAGCCGGGCCGTTGGGGTGGGACGCCGTCCCGGCGGGCATGGTGGAGAGGTGATCGACAGCGACTTCGGCCCCGACCCTCTGGCGCTGCTGTGCCGTGAGGTGCTCCGCGAGCGCACCCCGGCCCTGATCGCCGAGGCGTGCGCCTGGGCGGTGGGGCTGTCCGACCACCCGCACGTCCAGCGGGTGCGCGGCCGGCTGGTGCCCAGCGGCTCGACCCTCGGTGCCCGTGCGGCCAACGGCCAGCCGCTCGGCGCGGAGGAGGACGGCCGGCTCGAGCTCGGCGACGCCCGCCCCGGCAGCTTTCAGGACGCGCTCAACGCACTCGGCGCCGACGGCGTCCTGTACGCCGAGCGGTTCGACCGCGAGCTGATCGACCCCTTCGTGCTCGACACCTGCCTGCAGGCCGCCGAGCGGGCCCGGGCGACCCGCACCGCCGAGTGGGCCGAGCTGCTCGACGAGCTCGGCGAGAACAGCGACGACCTGGTCGAGCTCGTGCGGGTGGGGGAGTGGGAGGCGCCGCTGCGGATCGACGCCGAGCACCTCGTGCTGGCCGCGATCGGTGCGGTGCCGCTGGTCGAGGTGGAGGCCGAGGGGCTGCCGCTGTCGCTGGTGCGCGCGGCCGAGGCGGTCACCCGGGCCGCGGCGCCCGTGCCGGCACCCACCGGCCCGGCGGCCGACGAGCTGGCCGGCGCGCTGTTCCTGGCCGAGGCCGCGGTGCGGGGGTCCGGGCTCACCCTGCCGGTGCCGCTGGCCCAGGCCGACCGGCTGCTGGACGTGCTGCTGGCCGAGGGGCTGCTCCCGGAGGAGGTGCCGGCGCTGCTGTCCCAGCTGCCGGTCGAGCCGGTCACCGCCGCGGAGGTCCGGGCGACCCTCGCCGCACTGGGCGGCTGATCCTCCGCAGCCGCGCCGGACGGCTGACCCGCGCTCAGGAGGTGGACAGCCGGACGACGTCGGCGTCCACCCCGTGCTCGTGCAGCCGGGCCGGTGCGGGGCTGTCGTAGACCACCAGCAGCCGGTCCCCGCCCAGCAGGCCGATGCCCTCGGCGTGGTCGTCGCCGTCGCCGAACGGCAGCTCCAGCTCAGCGGTCAGCTCCTCGCCGCGCACGACCTGCGGGACGTCGACGGTGAGCGCGTCGTGCCAGCGGTACACCCGCACCGGGCCGTCGAGGTCCATGGTCGGGCCGGCGAGCACCAGCAGGTCGTCCCCGTGCGGGCACAGGTCGCGCACGCCCAGGCCGGCCATCCGCAACACGTGCTTGCGGTAGCCGCGGCCGTCGGGGAACGGCTGCAGCCGGAGCCGGCCGGGGTGGTCGGGGTCGACCTCCGGGCGCAGCTCCAGCACGACGGCCCAGCCGCGCAGCACCGGACCGCGCAGCCCCAGGAACACCCGGTCGGCGGCCACCGCGATGCCCTCGACGTCCAGGCCGTTGTCCTTGCCCGGGATCGGCAGGAAGCGTGCGAGGTGCTCGTCGTCGGCGAGCAGCTCGCGCAGGTCGTCGCCGTGCGCGCCGAACACCGCCGCCCGGTGCACCACGCCGTCGACGGTCAGCTCCGGCACCGGTGTGGGCAGACCGCCGACCGTGGCCACCGGGATCCGCACCAGCACCTGCCGGTTGGCCTGCCCGGTGACCTTCGCCAGCCGGCGCAGTGCCTTCTCCCCGCTGTGCCGGGCCTTGACCTGCCGGCGGCGCAGGCTGTGCGAGCCGACGGCCCACAGGAAGTCGCCGTGCCGGGCCAGGCCCTCGACGTCGGCCTCCTCGTCGTCGTCCTCGCCGGGCAGGTCGACGAGGTCGGCGAGCCGGAAGGTGGCCTGCCCGGCGTAGTCGCCGGCGTCGTCGGCGACGAGCCGTTCGACCGTGGCCGTCTCGTCACCGGCGACCCAGAGCACCGGGCCGTCGCTGCGGACGGCGGAGAGGTTGGTGTGCGTCCCCGCGGCGCGGGCGTCGGCGGAGAAGGAGAGCCGGACCGTGCGTTCGATGCCCACCCCGCCAGCCTGGCACGGCACCGGTTCGGCGCCGCCCTCCCGGGCACTGGTCGGGGCAGCAGTCGACACGAGGGAGCACAGCGGGATGAGCGAGCAGGGCAGCGTGCTGGTCACCGGCGCGGGTGGGGTCATCGGCGCCGCCGCGGCCACCGAGTACGTCACCGCCGGACGGCGGGTGCGCGGGGTCAGCCGGCGGGCGCCGCGGGAGGCCGACTGGGAGCACCTGGCGGTCGACCTCCGGGACGCCGACGCCACGCGGGAGGGGCTGGCCGCGGCGCGGGACACCACGCACCTGGTGTTCGGCGCCTACGCCGAGCGGCCCACCGCCGCGGAGCTGTCGGAGGTCAACGTCGGGATGCTGCAGAACACCCTCGACGGGCTGGCCGCGGCCGGGGCGCCGCTGGAGCACGTGACGCTCTACCAGGGCGGCAAGGCCTACGGCGCGCACATGGGCTTCTTCAACACCCCGGCGAAGGAGCGCGACCCGCGGATCGTGCAGCCGAACTTCTACTACGACCAGGAGGACCTGCTCCGCGAGGTCGCCGCACAGCGCGGGTTCCGGCTGACCGTGCTGCGGCCCGAGGGCGTGATCGGCTACGCCGTCGGCAACCCGATGAACCTGCTGATGGTCATCGCCGTCTACGCCGCGATCAGCCGCGAGCTCGGCCAGCCGCTGCGCTTCCCCGGCAGCCTGGCCGCCTACGACGCCCTCTACCAGGTCACCGATGCCGAGCTGCTGGCCCGGGCGACGGTGTGGGCCGGTGCGACGCCGGCAGCCGACGGCGAGGTCTACAACGTGACCAACGGCGACCAGGTCCGCTGGCGGCACCTGTTCCCGGCGTTCGCCCGGGCGTTCGGCATGGAGCACGCCGAGCCGCAGCCGGTGCCGCTGGCCGAGGCGATGGCCGGCCGCCGCGACGTGTGGGAGCGGTTGGTGGCCCGGCACGACCTGGTGCCCACCCCGTTCGAGGACCTGGTCGGCTGGGAGTTCGGCGAGTTCATCTTCATCTCCGGCTTCGACAACGTCAGTTCGACGATCAAGCTGCGCCAGGCCGGGTTCGCCGACTGCCTGGACACCGAGGACCGGTTCGTGGAGCTGTTCGGGCAGCTGGCCGCCCGGAAGGTGGTCCCGCCGCTGGGCTGAGCCGCCGGCCGAGTCGGATGTCGCGCCCGCGCTCGGCACCGCGGTCGGGGGCAGACTGCGGGCACGCCGCGGGCAGCGCTGCCCACGGCGCGACGGTCCGCGGGCGCACCGGCGTGGCCGTCGTCCACCGCGCCGGTGCGGGGAGCGCCAGATGAAGGTCACCGCCGCCGTCGTCGAGGCCCAGCACGGGCCGTTCGTCGTCCGGGACGTCGAACTGGACGAACCGGGCCCGGGCGAGGTGCTGGTCCGGGTCGCCGCGACCGGCTTCTGCCACACCGACGGGATCGCCCGGGACGGCGACATGCCGTTCCCGCTGCCCGGCGTGCTCGGGCACGAGGGCGCCGGCACCGTCGTCGCCACCGGCGCGGGTGTCACCGGCCTGGCCGAGGGGCAGGCGGTGGTCATCGGCTGGCCGTGGTGCGGGCAGTGCCGCAACTGCCTGGACGGCGAGCCCCGCTACTGCCTGCGCCTGGGCGAACTGGTCATCGGCGGCCACCGGCTCGACGGGCCCTCGGCGCTGTCGACCCCGGAGGGCGGCCCGCTGGCCAGCCACTTCTTCGGCCAGTCGTCCTTCGCCACCCACTCCCTGACCACGGCCAGCGCGCTGGTGCCGATCCCGGCGGGGCTGCCGGTCGAGCTGATGGGCCCGCTGGCCTGCGGCCTGGCCACCGGCGCCGGTGCGGTGTTCAACTCCGCCCGGCCGCAGCCCGGCGCCTCGCTGGTGGTGTACGGGGTGGGCACCGTCGGGCTGGCCGCCGTCATGGCCGCCCGCAACACCGCGGCCACCACGATCATCGCCGTCGACCGGCACGCCTCCCGGCTGCGGCTGGCCACCGAGCTGGGCGCCACCCACGTCGTCGACGCCTCGGACACCGACGCGGTGCAGGCGGTCACCGACATCTGCGGCGGGCCGGCGGACTTCGCGCTGGAGTGCACCGGCGTGCTCCCGGTGATCCGGCAGGCCGTCGACTCCGTCGGGATGCGCGGCACCTGCCTGCTGATCGGTGGCGCGCCGGCCGGGGCGGAGTTCAGCGTCGACCACCTCAGCACGCTGTGGGGGAAGTCGATCGTCGGCACCCTCGGCGGCAGCGGCCGGAGCCCGCGGCTGATCGGCGCGCTGATGGACCTCTACTCCGCCGGGCGCTTCCCCTTCGACCGGCTGGTCGAGTACTTCCCGCTGGAGCGGATCACCGAGGCGATGGAGGCGTCCTACAGCGGCGAGGTCGTCAAGCCGATCATCACGATGCCGCAGGGCTGACGCCGCAGGGCTGACGCCGCCGCGTACGCCGTACGGTCGCGGCGTGGCTGACGACTTCCCCCAGTGGACCCCCGTCGACGCCGAGCGGCTGCGGGCCGCCGCGGCCGAGCTGGCCGCGGCGGTGACCGCGCACGCCACGGCGGTGTCGGCGGTGACCGGCGAGGACGGCGTGCCCGAGGTGCTCGCCGCCAACGACCGGCTGCTGCCGGCGGTGCTGGCCTACGCCGACGCCCAGTTCGACCTCACCGGCAACGACTTCCCCTTCGGCGTCCTGCACGCCTACGCCGAGGACGAGGAGGCCGACACCGACGAGGCCGACACCGACGAGGACGACACCGGCGTGGACGTGCCGGCCGCCGTGCCGGACGTCGCGGTGGTGCCGGCGACGTCGGGGACCACCGACGTGTCGGTGCTGCAGCGACACGACCTGCGGGTCACCGACGAGGCCGCGGTGCTGGCCGGCGCGGGGGAGGGCGACCTGGGGCAGGCGCTCGCGGGGCTGGCCCGGACGCGCGGCTGGGACTCCCTGGGCGACGTGCCCGGGCTGCGGTCGGTCGCCCGCTCGGTGCTGGTGGTCGGCCAGCAGGCCGCGCCCGGTGCCGAGCCCGACGCCGACGACGGCGAGCTGCTGTGGTCCCAGCAGGAGGTCCTCCCCGGCTGACCCGCAGCTCAGACCGGGCGCATGCTCCCGGTCTGCAGGAACCGGGAGTGCCAGCTCAGCGCCTCGTCCAGCAGGTGCGGGGTGTGCCGGCCGTGCGCCCCGTGCAGGGCGCGCTCGGTGTAGTCGGTGAGCATCGCCCGGTAGTCCGGGTGCGCGCAGCGCTCGATGACCTGCTGGGCGCGCTTGCGGGGGGACAGGCCGCGCAGGTCCGCCAGCCCCTGCTCGGTGACGATGACCGCCACGTCGTGCTCGGTGTGGTCGACGTGGGACACCATCGGCACGATCGCCGAGATGGCCCCGCCCTTGGCCGTCGACGGGCTGACGAAGGCCGACAGGAAGGCGTTGCGGGCGAAGTCGCCGGAGCCCCCGATCCCGTTCTGCATCCGGCTGCCCATGAGGTGCGTGGAGTTGACGTTGCCGTAGACGTCGGCCTCGATCATCCCGTTCATGGCGATCACGCCCAGCCGCCGCACCAGCTCGGGGTGGTTGCTGATCTCCTGCGGGCGCAGCACGATCCGGTCGCGGAACTCCTCGACGTTGCTGGTGAACTCCTCGATCGCCGTCGGGCTCAGCGAGAACGCGGTCGCCGAGGCGAAGGTGAGGGTGCCCGACCGCAGCAGGTCCAGCATGCCGTCCTGGACCACCTCGGTGTAGGCGGTGAGCTGCTCGAACCGCGACTCCTGCAGCCCGGACAGGACGGCGTTGGCCACGTTGCCCACACCGGACTGCAGCGGCAGCAGCCCGGCGGGCAGCCGGCCGCGGGAGACCTGGTGCTCCAGGTACTCGATGAGGTGCCCGGCGATGGCGCGGGCGGTGTCGTCCGGCGGGCTGAACGGGGTGTTGCGGTCGGGGGCGTGCGTCTCCACCACGGCCACCACCTTCGCCGGGTCGACCCGCAGGTGCGGCACCCCGATCCGGTCGCTGGGATGGGTCAGCTGGACCGGCCGGCGGTGCGGCGGCAGCGCCGTCCCGTAGTAGACGTCGTGCATGCCGTCCAGGGCGGCCGGCTGCCAGGAGTTGACCTCCAGCACCACCCGGTCGGCCAGGTCGAGCCAGGTCTTGTTGTTCCCGACCGAGGACGACGGGACCAGCCCGCCGTCGGCGGTGATGCCGCTGACCTCGACGACGGCGATGTCGAGCGGGCCGAGGAAGCCCTCCCAGGCGAGCTGGGCGACGTGCGAGAGGTGCACGTCGAGGTAGTCGATCCCGCCGGTGTTGATCTTCTCCCGGGTGACCGGGTCGGACTGGTAGGGCAGCCTCCGGGCGATGCCGTCGACGGCGGCCAGCGCCCCGTCCAGCTCCGGCGCGGTGGACGCCCCGGTCCAGAGGTCGACCTGGAACGGCTGCCCGGCGGCGTGCGCGTCGCTGATCCGGCGGGCCAGCGCCGGCGGCAGCGACTTGGGGTGCCCGGCGCCGGTGAACCCGCTCATCCCCACCGTCTCCCCGGGGGCGATCACGGCGGCGGCCTCCTCGGCCGGCACCACCTTGCGGGCGAAGTCGGGGTGCTGGATGCGGCTGGAGCCGGACATCGGTCCTCCTCGTCGTCGGCCACCCGGGACGGTGCCGGAGGTCTCCGGCCGACGCTAGGTCGCCGCCGAGGGTCCCGCTCGCCCGGACCCCGGGCGAGCGGTACCGGGGTCACCGGGCGGTGCGGGGCTGGTCGCTGCGGGCGCCCAGCCGGCCGACCGGGCCGCTGATCCTCCGGCTGCCCTTGACCGAGACGAACGAGGTCTCGTAGCCGACGGTGGCCTGCGGGTCCAGCCGCGGGTCGACGGCCAGCCCCTTGTCGCCGTTGCTGCGGATGAACCAGAAGTCGGCCTGCACCCGCTCCGGCGTGACGTCCAGGACGGTGAAGCCGTGGCCGATGCCCTCGAGGTGGCGGATCCACGGGTTGGCGGCCTGGAACGCCGCGGTGGTCGCGGTGGCGGCGGCCGCGGAGTTGCCGAGGGACTCCTTGAACCCGTTGCTGGTGATCGAGGGGCAGACGAACTCCACACCGACCGAGTTGCCGTCGACCGGGTACCTGGCCCAGTCGGTGGGCAGGTCGTTGGCCCAGGAGGAGTGGATGTCGCCGGTGAGCACGACCGGGTCGGTGGTGCCCGAGGCCGCCATCGCGTCGAGCAGGGTGCGCTGGTCGGCCTGGTAGCCGTCCCACTGGTCGGTGTTGAACACCTGCCCGCCGAGCACCCCGGCCCGCGGGACGGCGAAGACGCGGGCGAACACCGTCTGGTTGCCCACCAGGTGCCACGCCGTCCGCCTCGCGGTGAGGCCCCGGGTCAGCCAGGTCATCTGCTCGGTCTCGGGCAGGTGCCGGCGCGGGTCGGCCAGCGCGGGGTTGACCGCGCCGCCGACGGTGGCCGGGACCTGCTGGGCGCGGTTCTGCCGCGTCTCGACGACCGACAGCTCGGCCAGGTCGCCGAAGCTGAACCGGCGGAAGAACTGCCGGCCCTGGCTGGGCTCGGGCTGCCACGTGGCGGGCTCGCGGATCGGCATCCACTCCAGGTAGGCCTGGAACGCCCGCTCCCGGCGGGCCAGGAAGTCGCCCTCGGGGCGGATGCCCGCGGGCTTCCCCGGCTCGGTGTAGGCGGTGTCCGGGTCGTCGTCCCGCTCGTGGTTCTCCGCGCCGGTGGCGTACGCGTCGTTGGTGATCTCGTGGTCGTCGAAGATCACGATCCACGGGTGCTGCCGGTGGGTGGCCTGCAGGTCGGGGTCGGTCTTGTACAGCGCGTGCCGGAGGCGGTAGTCGGCCAGCGACACGATCTCGGTCGCCGGCTGGTGGTCGCGGACGCCGACCAGCGCGTCGGGGCCGTAGCGGTCACCGGAGCCGGCCATCCCGGCGATGCGCGGGTCGTTGCCGTACTCGTAGAGGTAGTCGCCCAGGTGCAGCACGAAGTCCAGGTCGTCGCGGGCGGCGATGCCGCGGTAGGCGGTGAAGAAGCCGCCGGTCCAGTTGCTGCAGGACACGAACGCCATGCGCAGCGCGTGGACCCGGCCCGGCTCGTCCGGGGCGGTCTGCGTGCGGCCGACCGGGGAGGTCGCGCCCTTGGCGGTGAAGCGGTACCAGTAGCGGGTGTAGGGCACCAGGCCGTTCACGACCACCTTCACGGTGTGGTCGCGCGACGCGTCGGTCGTGACGGTGCCGCGACGGACGACCCGGCCGAACGCCTCGTCCTCGGCGACCTCCCACCGGACCTGGGTCCGGGGCCCCTCCCCGCTGCCGGGCAGAGCGCCGGGTACGGGCGTGACCCGGGTCCACAGCAGCACCTCGGTGGCGGTCGGGTCGCCGCTGGCAACGCCGAAGCCGAAGACGCCCGAGCGGGCGGTCTCGGCGACGGCGGCGCGGGCGGCCTCGGCGGACAGGCCGCCGAAGGTGAGGGCGGCGGCCGTGACGGCTCCGCCCTTGAGGAGCGTGCGGCGGGACAGCGGGGCATCGATGGCCATGTCCGGGACTGTTGCGGGGCCGGACGACCGGCGTGCGGTCCCCGGGTGAACGGACAGCGGCCCGCGGCTGGCCGGTCGGCGCGGACGCCGGCGTGTCCGGGGCCGCCGTTTGCCCTGGCGGGTCGCGGGCAGGTGCAGAGGGCACGGCCGCCCGAGCACCGGACGCCGGCCGTCGCCCACCGATCGGGAGGAACCCCCATGGCCATCGCCACGATCAACCCCGCCACCGGCGAGACGCTGAAGACCTTCGAGCCGCTCACCGACGACGTCCTCGAGGACAAGATCGCCCGTGCGTCCGCGGCCTACGCGAGCTACCGGCGGACCAGCGTGCAGGACCGGGTCGGCTGGCTGCGCGCCGCTGCCGACGTGCTGGACGCCGACACCGACCCCGTCGCCGCGCTCATGACCACCGAGATGGGCAAGACGCTCACCAGCGCGAAGGCCGAGGTGGCCAAGTGCGCCAAGGCGCTGCGGTACTACGCCGACCACGGCCCGGCGATGCTGGAGCCGCAGCACCTGGACGCCGGTGCGGTGAACGCCCAGCAGGCCTACGTGACCTACCAGCCCCTCGGCGTCGTCCTGGCGATCATGCCGTGGAACTTCCCGCTGTGGCAGGCGATGCGCTTCGCCGCCCCCGCGCTGATGGCCGGCAACGTCGGCCTGCTCAAGCACGCCAGCAACGTGCCGCAGACCGCGCTGTACATGGAGGAGCTCTTCCGCAAGGCCGGCTTCCCCGCCGACGTCTTCCAGACCCTGCTCATCGGGTCGGGGACGATCGAGCGGGTGCTGCGGGACGACCGGGTGGTGGCCGCGACGCTGACCGGCAGCGCGCCGGCCGGGCAGTCGGTCGCCGCGATCGCCGGGGACGCGCTCAAGCCCACCGTGCTGGAGCTGGGTGGCTCCGACCCGTTCATCGTGATGCCCTCGGCGCACCTGGACACCGCCGCCGAGGTGGCCACCACCGCCCGCAACCAGAACAACGGGCAGTCCTGCATCGCCGCCAAGCGGTTCTTCGTGCACCGGGACGTCGCCGAGGAGTTCACCCGGCTGTTCGCCGAGAAGATCGGCGAGCTGACCGTCGGGGACCCGATGGACCCCGCCACCGAGATCGGCCCGCTGGCCACCGAGTCCGGCGTCCAGGACGTGCACGACTACGTCACCGACGCCGTGAGCAAGGGCGCGACCGTCGTCGTCGGCGGCAAGGAGGTCGACGGGCCCGGATGGTTCTACGAGCCGACGCTGCTCACCGGGATCACGCCGGAGATGAGGCTCTACGCCGAGGAGGTCTTCGGCCCGGTCGCCGCGCTGTGGACCGTCGACAGCCTGGACGAGGCCATCGAGATCGCCAACAGCCACCCCTACGGCCTGGGCTCGAACCTGTGGAGCGAGGACGAGGGCGAGCGGGCCCAGTTCGTCCGTGACATCGAGTCCGGCATGGCGTTCATCAACGGGATGACGTCGAGCTATCCCGACCTGCCCTTCGGCGGGGTCAAGCAGAGCGGCTACGGCCGCGAGCTGACCGACCTGGGCATGCGCGAGTTCATGAACGCCAAGACGGTGTGGGTGGGCGCGCCCAGCAGCGAGCAGGAGAACGGCAGCACCGCCGGCTCCGCCGGGGAGTGACCG
This sequence comes from Modestobacter muralis, assembly GCF_010682105.1. Lineage (GTDB taxonomy): Bacteria > Actinomycetota > Actinomycetes > Mycobacteriales > Geodermatophilaceae > Modestobacter > Modestobacter muralis. The sequence continues at coordinate 11,325 of NZ_JAAGWH010000009.1, forward strand.
ACCGGAGGGCCGAGGTCGCGACCTCGGCCCGCCGGTCAGGCCCCGGCCATCTGCTCGGGGGCTGACCGGGGAGGGCGGTGGCCACCTCTGTCCGCGGCGGCCGGCACCGGCTCGCCGCCGGATCGGTCGGGGTGGTGCCACCGGGCCGGGGCGCGGGTGGCGGTCCGCCCGGCCGCGAGCAGGGCGAAGACGGCGACGGTCACCAGCACGATCGTCGCCCCCGACGGGGTGTCGGCGTAGAAGGACAGCACCGTGCCGGTCACCGAGGCGGTGAGACCGACGGCGACGGCGATGGCCAGGCTGGACCGGGAGCTGCGGCCGACGAGCTGTGCGCAGCCGGCGGGCAGCACCATCAGTGCGCTGATCAGCAGCAGCCCGAGCACCCGCATGGACAGCGTGACCGTGCCGGCGGTGACCACGGCCAGCAGCAGGTCCAGCCGCAGCACGGGCAGCCCGCTGGCCGCGGCGTACTCCGCGTCGAGGCCGACGGTGAACAGGTGGCGGCTGAGCCCCACCGTCACCGACAGCACGACCACCGCCATGACCGCGAAGACGACGAGGTCGCGCTGCGGTGGCGCACCGGTGGGGCGGGGTCGTCGGCCACCGCCACCGGCGAGGCGCCGTGCGGCACCGCGGCCGATGTCGAAGTCCGGAGTGAACGGTCGGCGCGGTACCGGTGCCGGTCGCCGGCGCACTGGCTGGGACGTCCGGCGACCCGGTGGACGAAGCAGATGCCGACGCCGCTTATGCTACCGGTAACCGTTGTCATTCTTAGGAGAACTCATGCGCTTGGTCCAGTCGGTGTCGGCCGCCGTCGCCGCGTCGTCCCTGCTGCTGCTGGCTGCGTGTGGCTCGGACGACGCGTCGGCCGCCGGGGCGTCGTCCCCGTCGTCCTCCGGTGAGGGCGTGTCCGTCGTCGCCTCGACCGACGTCTACGGCGCCATCGTCTCGGCCATCGCCGGCGACGACGTAGAGGTCACCTCGATCATCGACGACCCGTCGGCGGACCCGCACTCCTACGAGGCGAACACCCGCACCCAGCTGGCCGTCGCCGACGCGGACCTGGTCGTCGCCAACGGCGGTGGCTATGACGACTTCATGGGCACCCTGCTGTCCTCCAGCGACTCGCAGGCCACCGTCATCGACGTCGTCGAGCTGTCCGGCCGGGAGGCTGAGGCCGAGGCAGCGGGCGAGGAGCTCAACGAGCACGTCTGGTACGACCTGGAGGCCGTCGCGAAGCTCTCGGAGCAGCTCGTCTCCTCCCTCAGCACGGTCGACCCCGACCACGCCGGGGACTACGAGGCGCGGGGTGCCGAGTTCGCCGGGCAGGTGCAGGGCCTCATCGACGCCGAGGCCGAGGCGCGGCCGGGCACCCAGGGCGCCGGCGTCGCGATCACCGAGCCGGTCCCGGACTACCTGCTGGACGCCCTCGGTGCGGAGAACCGCACGCCCGAGGAGTTCTCCGAGGCCATCGAGGAGGGCGGCGACGTCGCCCCCGCGGTGCTGCAGGAGACCCTCGACCTGTTCAGCGGCGGCCAGGTCGCGGCGCTGGTCTACAACGAGCAGACGACCGGCGCGGAGACCGAGCAGGTGCTCGCCGCCGCCGAGGCCGCCGGTGTCGCCGTCGTCCCGGTGACCGAGACGCTGCCCGAGGGCGAGGACTACGTCACCTGGATGCAGGCCAACATCGACGCCGTCTCCGCCGCGCTGTCGGCCTGACCGGGCCGACCCAGTCGACAACAGTTCTCACATGGCGCTACCGTGATGGGATGACAGCCGCACCGAGCCGGGAGACCCTCGAGGCACCCGGCGTCGACCCGGTCGCGGTCCAGGCGGCCAGCTCCCTGCTCGCCGCCCTGGCCGCGCCCATGCGCCTGGCGATCATCGCGCTGCTCGACCAGCACGGCAGCCGCTGCGTGCACCAGCTGGTCGACGCCCTCGGTGCGCCCCAGCCGCTGGTCTCCCAGCACCTGCGCGTGCTGCGCGGCGCCGACCTGGTCGTCGGGGAGCGCCGGCACCGCGAGGTGCACTACGCGCTGGTCGACCCGCACGTCGCGCACATCGTGCGCGACGCCCTGGCGCACGTGTCCCACGACGTCGCCACACCGGTCACCGAGACCTGCGCGGTCGAGGGTGAGACGATGCCGCGATGATCCGCAACACCCGCCAGCGCGCCGCCGTGGTCGCCGTCTTCGACACCCTCGACGGTTTCCACAGCGCCCAGGAGGTGCACGCCCGGATGCGCGCCGCCGGCGACAGCATCGGGCTGTCGACGGTCTACCGGGCCGTGCAGGCCCTGGTCGACGACGGTGAGCTGGACTCGATCCGCACCGACAACGGCGAGGCGATCTACCGCCGTTGCAGCACCACTCACCACCACCACCTGGTCTGCCGCAGCTGTGGGCGCACGGTGGAGGTCGAGGGTCCCACCGTCGAGCGTTGGGCCGACCGGGTCGCCGGCGAGCACGGCTTCGTCGACGTCAAGCACACCCTGGAGATCTTCGGCACCTGCGCCGCCTGCCACCGCGTCGTGAACGCAGCCGAGCCGGCGGCCGCCGACAGCTGAGCCGGTCGCGCTCGAGCGTCAGCCCTTCCCGGACCGCTCGGCCAGTCCCAGCCGGGAGTGCCGGTAGCCGTAGGCGGCGTAGACGACCAGGCCGAGTGCCAGCCAGGCCAGGAACCGGACCCAGGTCTCCAGGCTCAGGTTGGCCATGAGGTACAGGCAGGCCAGGACCGACAGGACCGGGACGACGGGGGAGAAGGGCACCCGGAACGGCCGGTTCAGGTCGGGTCGGGTCCGGCGCAGCACCGGGACGGCGGCGGACACCAGGACGAAGGCGAACAGCGTGCCGATGCTCACCAGGTTGGCCAGCTCGGCCAGCGGGAAGAGCAGGACCATCACCAGCACCAGCCCGGCGAAGAGCAGTGTCATCCGCACCGGGGTGCCGGTGCGCGGGCTGAGCCTCGCGACGACCGGGGGCAGGAGGCCGTCACGGCCCATGGCGAAGCCGATCCGGCTCACGGTGATCAGGTCGACCAGGATGACCGAGGTGAGCCCGGCGACCGCCGCGATCGAGATCAACGCCGACGCCCAGCCCAGGCCCACCTGGTCGAAGGCATCGGCGATCGGGGCGCCGGCGTCGATGTCGGTGTAGGTGACCATCCCGACCACCACGAAGGCGACGCCGATGTACAGCGCGGTCGCCAGGCCCAGCGTGCCGAGCAGCCCCAGCGGGATGTCCCGTGAGGGCTTCTTCGTCTCCTCCGACAGGTTCGCCACCGCCTCGAAGCCGGTGTAGGCGAAGAAGACGACGGCGGCAGCGGTGAGCACCCCGCCGACGCCGAAGGTCGCCGGCTCCAGACCGGCCAGCCACTGCAGCAGCGGCTGGTCGAGCCCCTGCCCGCCCTCGGCGGGCCGGCCCGGCGGTACGAACGGGGTGAGGTTGGCGCCCTTGACGAACCAGACGCCGGTCACGATGACGAACACGCAGACGGCGACCTTGACCACGACGAGCACGCTGGTGACCCGGGCCGACTCCTTGACGCCCAGCACCGCCACCGCCGTCAGCACGAGCACGACGGCGAGAGCGCCGACGTCCACCGCGGCCCCCTCGCCGAAGAGCGAGGACGGCAGGTCCAGCAGGTTGCCCAGGTAGGCCGACCACCCGCGGGCGACCACCGCGGCGCCGAGGGCGAACTCCAGGAAGAGGTCCCAGCCGATGACCCAGGCCAGCAGCTCACCGGTGGTGGCGTAGGCGTAGGTGTAGGCGCTGCCGGCGGTCGGCACACTGCTGGCCAGCTCGGAGTAGCAGAGGGCGGCGAGCAGGGCCACGACGCCGGCGACGGCGAAGGAGAGGACGACGGCCGGGCCGGCGGTGTCCCGGGCCTGCACCCCGGTCAGGGTGAAGATGCCGGTGCCGATGACCACGCCGATGCCGAAGCCGATCAGGTGGCGGGCGCTGAGCGTCTTCCGGAGCCGGCCGACGCCGCCGTCCTGCCCGCTGCCCGGGTCGTCGCCGGTACCGGCGTCGGCGGTGATGGTCTCGATCGACTTCGTCCGGAACAGGTGCACCGGCACACGCTAGGGCGCGGTCACCGTCGGCGCCGCTCGGAGGTCCGCGCCCAGTGCCCCGGCCTGCCCAGCGCGGCGGGCAGCCGGGTGGCCGCGTCGCCGGTCGCCGCGGTGAGCTGCGGCTGGATCAGGAACAGGGCGCCGGTCAGGTCGGCGCCGCGCAGGTCCGCGGCCCGCAGGTCCGCGCCCAGCAGGTCGGCCCGGCGCAGGTCCGCGCCCCGCAGGTCGGCCCCGATCAGGTAGGCACCGCGCAGGCTCACCCCGTGCAGGTCTGCGCCCCGCAGGG
>NZ_JAAGWH010000079.1 GCF_010682105.1 Modestobacter muralis
ACCCAGACCCAGGCGGTGCCCGGCATCCCCTCGACGACCGTCGCGGCCACCGTGCGCGCGGCGATCCGCCACCCGGCGGGGGTCCGCCGCAGCCGGTCGAGGTAGCGCAGGTGCACCCGCGAGCGCGCGCCGTCCCGGTGCTCGTGGGTGGCGGTCACGTAGGTGGCGGCCTCGGCGGTGTCGCCGTCGAGGCGCACCCGGCTCTGGCCCAGCTGGTGGTGGGTGCGGCGGAACTCGGCCTGCCCCCGGCCGATCCGGGCCTGGACGGCCGCCAGCCCCGAGACGGGGCCGCCCCGGCCGGGCCCGTAGTCGGTGGCGCAGTCGGCGGTGAAGACCGTGTCCAGGCCGGCGATGTCGTACTCGTCGACCCGCTCGCAGAACGCGGCCAGCACGTCGGCGATCGCGGCCCGGTCGCGGAGTCCGGCGAGGGCGGCTGCCGGGTCGACGTCGTCCATGCCACTCCTCGGCCGCCGGATGTGCTCGTGCTGCAGTCGTTACCACACCAACGACTAGTGCGACAAGCCGTTGCCCGGACCTCGGGCCGTGCCGTAGGAAGGCCCTGCACGCTGTCGGCTGGGTCACACAA
>NZ_JAAGWH010000080.1 GCF_010682105.1 Modestobacter muralis
CAGCGCCTTGGCGATCTCCACCAGCTGCTGCTTGCCGACGCCGAGCTGACCCACCGGGGTCACCGGGTTCTCGTCGAGGCCGACCTCGGCGAGCAGGCGGGCCGCCTCGGCATTGGCCCTGTTCCAGTCGATCAGCCCGCCGCGGCCACGTCGCTCGTTGCCCAGGAACATGTTCTCGGCGATGGACAGGTACGGGACGAGCGCGAGCTCCTGGTGGATGATCACGATCCCCACGTGCTCGCTGTCGCGGATGCCGTTGAACCGGACCGGCTCGCCGTCGAAGACGATCTCGCCGTCGTAGCTGCCGGTCGGGTAGACGCCGGACAGGACCTTCATCAGCGTCGACTTGCCGGCGCCGTTCTCACCGCAGATCGCGTGGATCTCCCCCCGGTCGACGGCCAGGGTGACGTCCTCCAGCGCCTTCACGCCGGGGAAGGTCTTGGTGATGGAGCGCATCTCCAGGATGTGGTCGGCCATGGACCTCGTCGTCCCTCGTCTCGAGCCGGGTGGAGCGGTACCAGGATGGACCCCGGTGGGCCGGCGGCGCGCCGGGCGGCGCCG
>NZ_JAAGWH010000081.1 GCF_010682105.1 Modestobacter muralis
CACCAGCCGGCGCAGGGGGGCGCGCGGGCCGAGCAGGTGGGTCTGACCGACCACCTCGTCGAGGCCCCGCGGCCGCATCCGCACGGCCAGCGGCGCACCGGTGTCCACCACGGCGCCACCGGCGTCGGGCGCCGGGTCGTCGAACAGCGACGTCACGATCGCACCTGCCCGAGCACGGTTGCGACGCTACCCGCGGGGCACGACGCAACCGTCGGTCCACGAGGAGGAGCCCGTGCAGCAGCGCACCATCGGCAACGACACCGTCGGCCGCGTCCAGGTCAGCGCCATCGGCCTGGGCGCCATGCCGCTGTCGACCAAGGACCCCCGGCCCGCCCCCGAGGACGCGCGGGCCGTCGTCCACGCGGCGCTCGACGCCGGGGTGACGCTGATCGACACCGCCGACGCCTACTCCCGGGACGAGGGGGAGTTCGGCCACAACGAGTCGCTCGTGGCCGCTGCACTGGCCTCGTGGGGCGGCGACACCTCCGGCGTGCTGGTCGCGACCAAGGGTGGGCACACCCGGCGCGGCGCGGACTGGGCGCTCGACGGGTCGCCG
>NZ_JAAGWH010000082.1 GCF_010682105.1 Modestobacter muralis
AGCGTGGTCAGGAACGCGTCCCAGAAGAGGTCGAGGTTGTCGACGAAGAACTGCACGGCGCCTCCTCCCGAGGCCGGACCGGCGGGACGCCGCCGGGCGGGTCAGCACCCGCCCGGCGGCGTCCCCGGGGATCAGTAGCGGTCGACCTGCGGCGGCTCGGGGGCGTCCTCGCCGGTGATGGCGCCGGCGGTGCGGTCCCACGCGGCCGCCCAGTCGCCGTTCTCGAAGGACTCCTCGAGGACGTCGTTGATGAAGTCGCGGAACTCGGTGTTCCCCAGCTCCAGCCCGATGCCGTAGGGCTCCTCGGTGAACGGGTTGCCGACGAGCTCGAAGCCCTCGGGGTTGCCGGCGACCAGGCCGGTGAGGATGACGTTGTCGGTGGTGACGGCGTCCACCTGGCCGTTGGTCAGGGCGTCGGCGCACTTGGAGTACACGTCGAACAGCGTGAGGGTGGCCTCGGGGTAGTTGTCCCGGATGTTCTGCGCCGGGGTCGAACCCTCGACCGAGCAGACGTTCTTGCCGGCGAGGTCCTCGGGACCGGCGATGCCGTCGG
>NZ_JAAGWH010000083.1 GCF_010682105.1 Modestobacter muralis
ACTCCTGGTGCGGGTGCTTGCGGCCGCCCTGCGGGGGAACCGACGCCGTCGTCCCCTCGAGGATCTTCAGCAGCGCCTGCTGCACGCCCTCACCGGAGACGTCGCGGGTGATCGACGGGTTCTCGCTCTTGCGGGCGATCTTGTCGACCTCGTCGATGTAGATGATGCCGGTCTCGGCCCGCTTGACGTCGTAGTCGGCGGCCTGGATCAGCTTGAGCAGGATGTTCTCGACGTCCTCACCGACGTAGCCGGCCTCGGTGAGGGCGGTCGCGTCGGCGATGGCGAAGGGCACGTTGAGCATCCGCGCCAGCGTCTGGGCCAGGTGGGTCTTGCCGCACCCGGTGGGCCCCATCAGCAGGATGTTGGACTTGGCCAGCTCGACGGAGTCGTCCCGCCCGCCGGCGCCGCCGGCCTGCACGCGCTTGTAGTGGTTGTAGACCGCGACCGAGAGCGTCCGCTTGGCCTTGTCCTGGCCGATGACGTACTGCTCGAGGAAGTCGTGGATCTCCTTCGGCTTCGGCAGC
>NZ_JAAGWH010000084.1 GCF_010682105.1 Modestobacter muralis
CACGGTGCCGGCGACGTGCGCCTCGACCGGCCAGCCGTTGACCCCGATCGTGTCGGGGAAGTCGGCGCAGTCGAGGACGTCGTCCTCGGTGAGCCGGTACCGGCCGAACACCCGGCGGGTCTCGCGGATCCCGATCTGCGGGGCGAGGTCGACGATGTAGGACTCCTCGAAGCCCGGCGTCCGGTGCTTGATGAAGTCGAAGGCGTCGAAGGCCTGGCGCCGGCC
>NZ_JAAGWH010000085.1 GCF_010682105.1 Modestobacter muralis
CCGCGGGTCAGCTGGTCGACGTCGGTGCCGTCGACAGCGGTGCCGTCGGCGTTGGACAGCTGGGTCAGGTTGGCCCGCCACTCCAGCGGGTTGCGCTGCGGGCGGACGATCGGCTTCTTCCGCGGGAACGTGTGGGTCCCCGCGGCCTCGGCCTCCTCCATGAGCCGCTCGACCGTGCGCCACGGGGCGGGGCCGGCCGCCGCGACGTCCACGGCGTTGATCCGGAACATCAGCGACGGGTAGAGCAGGTGCGGCGC